>NZ_VBRY01000009.1 GCF_005818865.1 Mariprofundus erugo | reverse complement strand
CAATCCGATAACGATGGCGGCAACAACAGCGACTGATCAGGGTGGTAGGGGCGATAACTCGTACTCATGCTTCATCCTAAACATGAATCATACGATCAGCACTAGCTTCTGCCGCGCAGACTCCTAGAGCCAGCGTCGTACGCGGGCTTTGTAGGCCAGGTAGTCGTTGCCGAAGCGGGAGGTGAGCATCTCCTCCTCGGCGGTGATCTGGAAGTGATACATATAGAGGATAAAGGCGGCGATGGCGATCAGCCCGAAAGGGGTACCGAGCCAGAGTGTCAGCGATAACAGCAGCAGGACCAGGCTGGTATACATCGGGTTCCGGCTACAGGCGTAGATACCGCCGGTGACGACGGTGGCGCTTTTATGCGGGTAACGCGGGTCAATGGTGGTGCCTGCCCGCCTGAAGCTGATGATGGCCATCAGATCAATGATAAGCGCCAGTACCAGCAGCACCATGGCAGCGCTGTGGCGGAGCAGGACGGCATCCGCATAGACGGGCAGCAGCAGCTGCAGTTGCCAGATGATGCCGCCGAACAGCAGGGCGACCAGCGGTGGCGGTATTTTAAGCTGCAGCCGTTTCATGGCTGCTCCAGCATCACCCACTGCATGGCCGGTTGCCGTTTGCTGGCCAGCACATGCAGCCATTGCAGCCACAGCCGGGTGTAGGGACGGGCCGAGACATAATCAAAATCATTATGCTTGCCCGGAAAGCTGCCGCGCAATTTCGGCGGACGGGCGGCGGCAAAGACACGATCCGGCATATCGGCAGGGATAATCTCGTCACTCTCGGCACTGATCAGCAGCAGCGGTGCCTGCAGGGATGCAACCGCGCTCAGGGTGTCAAACTGATTGCGCACAAACCAGCGCAACGGCAGCCACGGATAGGCGGCGGCACTCATGTCCGGCAGGCTGGTAAACGGTGTTTCAAGCGCCAGTCCGGCCGGCTTGACCTCACTGGCCAGATGCGCGGCTACGGCACAGCCGAGGCTGCGTCCGGCAATGATGATGCCGTTGCCGGCCATTTCCGGCTTCTCCTGCAGCAGCGACCAGGCCGCCATGGCATCATCATAGAGGCCATCCTCCGATGGTTCCCCTTCACTGAGGCCAAAACCGCGATAGTCAAAGGCGAACACCGCCAGCCCCATCTCGTGCCAGCGACGGTATTGAGCGACCCGGTGACTGATATTGCCGGCGTTGCCGTGCAGGTGCAGCAGGGTGAAGCGGGCATGGGGGTGCGGCATATACCAGCCATGCAGCCTGACGCCATCGGCGCTGGTGAAATAGAGGTCGCGGAATGAGAGGCCGGCATCGGCCGGTGAGTGGCTCATCTCCTGTTCGGGAAAGAAGATGTAATCATCTTCAACGCTCAGCATCGAGATCACGGTGCCGGCGATGGCGATGACCAGCAGGAGGAGGGCACGCAGGAGCAACTTCATGGCACGACTCTAGCCCGCTTTGCCTGTCTCGACATGTGTTGATTTTATGGTCCCTGCCGGGGTCAGGTCTTGATTTGCTAATTTACTTTAACTATGCTGCAAATATGGCCAGACCACTGCGTATCGAGCTTGAGGGCGGCGTATTTCACGTCACATCACGCGGCAATGCCGGAGCGGCAATCTTTGAGGATGACGCCGACCGGACCATGTTCATGGATGTCCTTGTACATGTGGTGGAGCGTTTTCGCTGGATTTGCCATGCCTGGTGCCTGATGGGGAACCATTATCATCTGATGATTGAAACGCCGCAAGCGAATTTGAGCAGGGGGATGCGGCAACTGAACGGGGTTTATACCCAGCAGTTTAATCGCAGGCACAAGCGGACAGGGCATGTGTATCAGGGGCGGTTCAGCTCTATCCTGGTTGATCGTGAGAGTTACCTGCTGGCTTTGAGTCGCTATGTGGTTCGCAACCCGGTGGCGGCCGGCCTTGCTGCCAGTGTTGAGGCATGGCCGTGGAGCAGTTTTCGTGCAACAGCAGGGCTTGCGCCGCTGCAGCCGCCGTTGTCACGGCAATGGTTACTCTCCTGTTTTGGTACTTCCACGACTGAGGCCGAGGCGGCCTATATCGACTATGTCTGTGACGGAAAAACGCCTTCACCGTGGGATGATCTCAATGGCCCGGATATTCTTGGCGATGATGACTTTCGCGCCCGTGTGCAGGCCGGTCTTCACGATGTGGCTGGTGGTATCGCGAGGAGCAAGCGTATGCTGCGCCACCTGTCGCTGGCGGAGATCTCTGCGGAGAAGCCGCGTTCGCTATGGATGCATGAAGCATATACAGAGCATGGTTATACCATGCAGCAAATCGCACTGTTCGCCGGCGTGCACCATTCAACCGTCAGCAAGTGCATCAAACAGGCGATGGAAAATAGCAAATCAAGACCTGACCCCGGTCAGGGCGGGAGTGGATGTGAAGCGGATTGAACGGGCTGTGGTACTGGCAGCGGGACTGGGCACACGGCTGAAGTGGCTGACCACAGAGCGCCCCAAGGCGCTGATGCGCGTGCATGGCGAGCCGGTCATTGCGCATGTGATACGCCGGCTGGTCGCACAGGGGGTGCGCGAGATTGCCGTCAATGCCCATCATCATGCCGAACAGTTGCAGCGCTATCTGGGCGACGGTTCAGCATTCGGCTGTCATGTGGTCATCAGCCATGAGCCGTCACTGCTTGATTCCGGTGGCGGTGTAAAACAGGCGCTGGCACTGTTGCCGGGAGACGGGCCGGTGGCGGTATGGAATGCCGATGTGCTTAGTGATATTGATGTGCAGGCGCTGGCCGGGGCGTGGTCGCAGCAGGGGGCGATGATTGCACTGGTTGCCAATCCCGACCACCATCCACATGGCGATTTCGGACTCGAGCACGGGCGCGTGGTGGCCGACGGATCACCACGCTACACCTTTGCCGGTGTCTCTGTCTGGGATGCCGGTGTATTCGAAGCGTATGGCGCAGGCGATGCATTCTCCCTGACCGTGCCGATGCGCAGGTTAATTGCGGCAGGTGACTGCAGCGGCAAGCTCCATCACGGTGAGTGGTTTGATATCGGTCGCCCGCGCGATCTGCTGCGGGCCAGCCGCCACCAGGGACGTTAACGATGCGGATCTGGGTGGATGCCGATGCCTGTCCGAAGGTGATCAAGGAGATTCTCTACCGTGCTGCGGTGCGGGTGAAAATTCCGCTGACGCTGGTCGCCAATATGAAGTTGCAGCACCCTGCTTCAGCATATATCGATGCGGTGCAGGTGGCGGCCGGTGCGGATGTGGCCGATGCCTGGATTATCGAACATGCCGAGGCCGGTGATCTGGCCATTACCGCGGATATTCCGCTGGCGGCGGGGATGATCGAAAAAGGTGGTTATGCGCTGAATCCGAGAGGCGAGCTCTACACACAGGATAATGTGCGCAGGGTATTGAGTATGCGCAATTTTATGGATGATCTGCGTGGCAGCGGTGTGATCACCGGCGGGCCGACGGCACTGAGTCAGGCCGATCGCCAGCAGTTTTCCAATCAACTGGACCGGTTTTTAACCCGGCATCTGAAGGGGACGTTATGATTCTGCATCCGCAACTGGAGAAAGACTGTTTTGTGCTTGGACAGTTGCCATTATCGGCACTGCTGCTGATCAATGATCGCAATTATCCATGGTTTATTCTGGTGCCGCAGCGGGAGGGGATTCGCGAGATTCATCAGTTGTCTGAAGCGGATCAGCAGCAGCTGATGCGCGAGTCATCGCTGCTGGCAAGCTGGATCGAGCAGGCGTTTCACGCCGATAAAATCAATATTGCAGCCCTTGGCAATATGGTGCCACAGCTGCATATCCATCACATCGTGCGCTATCAAACCGATCCGGCGTGGCCTGCTCCGGTGTGGGGAAAAGTGCCGGCGATTCCCTATACAGAGGCCGAAAAAGAGGCCGTGGTTGCAAAAGTTGCCGGACTCGAAGGGTTACGCCGGATCCCACCCCACGGAACTGTTTGAGACAGGCATGGCCGGAAGCAGCAGGGCGCTTCCGGCCGGCCCATTTTTCAGGCGTGCGGGAACGTCCTAAAAACGGAATGAGGCGCGCATGAAGTACCAGTTGTCGGTGACCTGCTGGATGCCACCGGTTTTCTGGTAGACCGGCTGGCGGTATTCGCCGCTGATGATGATTTCAGGTGTCAGCACCCACTGGAAGCCGGGCGAGATGAACAGTGAGTTGATGCCGGTATTGGCCACATTATCGATCATCGATGATGTCGGACTCTGATAGGCGACCTTACGGGTCGGGGAGGCGCCATCAATGGTGCCGTCGCTGCTGTCCTTGGCAGCCCATACACCATTCATATCCACCTTGACGTTGAAGGCGGAGGTGATGCGGTAGCGGGCGGAAAGATCATAGTTCAGACGGTCGCCCACCTTGTAGCCCAGATTGTTGCGGGTATTGGTCTGATAGGTCAGCGAGGGGGATAGCAGCCATTGGGCTCCGCCATCGGCATGATCGCCGAAGCCGAGTGTGCCGTTGGCAATCAGCAGGCCATCCCAGCTGCCGGTTCCCGCCTGCATCATCATATGCACGAGGTCTCCGCTGCTGTTGCGAAAGGTGTGCTTGCCGGTCGGTGCCTTGACGCCGATGCCCAGGCTGAAACGCTGGCGGGTGCGGATATCTGCATCCTTATAGACATCGCGCATGTAAACGAGCGACATATCTCCGAGTCCCTGGATCGTTGCCATGGTCATCGGTCGGTAGGTCATGCCGGCCATCGTTTTCATGCCCATCATCATCTCCATATCATTGATGACATAAGGGACGGTGAGTACAAATGCGTTATTTTCATCCATACGGTAGGCAACACTGACGCCGAATTTCTGCATCACCATTTTTGTCGGGACACTGTAGGAGGACATGGCAGGACGGGTGGCCAGGTTGTTGTTGATGGCCTGGGTCGGGCTGATTTTGCCGGTCCCCTGACGGATGGTTTTCATATTCATCAGGTCAAACTGGGTGGTGACGGTCAGGCCGGTGGCACTGCCCACCCCTTCAACGCCGGCAGCTATGCAGCAGGAGAGGCCGCACTCGCTGGCCTCGGCCGGACCGGCCAGCCCCAGCATGGCGATAGCCAGCAGCAGTCGATGTTTCTTTAAGGCTGATCCGGAATAGGGCACAGTACTCTCCTTGGCGATCAGGGCTTAAGGCCCCGGTGATTTGTCGGCGCTACCCTACAGGTGCAGGCGGAGCTCCTCGCTGTGACAAATTGTCGCAGGTACGGTCAGTGAATGGATGCCGCCCGGTGGTGATTGGGGCGCGACAAAATGTCACACCTGCACGAGAATGGCATTGCTGTAAGTTTCGCCTGCGCCGGCAGTCAGGCAGGCCGTAATGGTGTGACAGGGCGCATCTGCTGCGGGCGGGTGCGGTTGTCATAAACAATGGAGAAACGCGTGTGATCGGGACATACCATTTTCGACGATTGATCCTGTTCAGGAGCCTGGTGATCGGCGTGGAGCTGATGGTGCTTGTGCTGGCCATCTATATGCTGAACGTACAGCTGCCGGTGCTGGATGTGCTGGTGATGATCGGTCTCTATGTGGCTTTTAACCTCTATGCCTGGCATTGCCTGAGGCAGGGGAAACTGTCGAGCGAGCGTCAGTTTTTTATCCACCTGAGTGTCGATGTGTTGATGCTGGCAGTGCTCTTCTATTTTTCAGGTGGCTCCAGCAACCCGTTTGTATCACTGTTTTTGCTGCCCCTGGTGATTGTCGCAACGATCTTGCCCAAGCCGTATGTATGGGCGATGAGCCTGATTGTGCTCGGCTGTTACACACTGTTGATGGTGCTTTATATACCACTGCATGGCGGGGCCAATATGTCGCATATCCATGTGGTGCCGGCCACTTCCGGCTTCGGCCTGCATGTGCTGGGCATGTGGTTCAGTTTTCTGTTTGGTGTCAGTGTGATTCTGTTTTTTGTAGCTACGATGGCTGAAGCGTTGCGGCAGCGGGACAGAAAACTTGCCGAGGCCCGCGAAAAGTATCTGCGGGATGAGCATGTCATTGCGCTGGGTACGATGGCGGCCGGTGCGGCGCACGAGCTGGGAACCCCGCTGGGGACGATGGCAGTGCTGACGAAAGAGATGGTCAGTGAGTATGCCGGTCAGCCGGAGCTGCTCAGCCAGATTGAAATTCTGAGGTCGCAGGTTTCCCGCTGCAAGCTGGCTCTGGGGCAGTTGAGTGCCAGCGCCGGACAGCTGCGGGCTGAGAGCGGGCGCGGTGAGTCGGTCGCGCCCTATTTGAGAAATCTCTTTTCGCTATGGCAGGAGGTCCATCCGCTTACACCTGTTGCCGTGGAGATGAGTGATACCGGATCGAGTCCGATGATCGTTGTCGATGAGACGCTGAAGCAGGCGATCATGAATCTCTTGAACAACGCAGCAGAGGCATCTCCGTCCGCTATCGCAGTCACTGCCAGCTGGACGGAGGCGGAGCTCAGGCTTGTCATTCGCGACTTCGGTGCCGGCTTCAGTGACGATGTCATGAAAGGGATGGGGACACCATTCTTCACCACCAAACAGAATGGCCATGGTCTGGGCTTTTATCTGGCTCAGGCGGTCGTGTCACGGTTTGGAGGGGCGGTGGAGTTGATGAATCACCCCGAAGGTGGCGCCTGTATCACCGTGCTGCTGCCATTACATGAACTGAAGGTAGGGTAAAGGATGATGGTACACTCTCCCACATTGCTGCTGGTAGATGACGATGAGGTTTACTGTCAGGTGTTGTCCTCGGCTCTGCGTAAAAGAGGGTTTAACCTGCTGGTGGCCCACAATGTCAAAATGGCGCTTGAACTGGTCGCCGATGCACCGCCGGAATATGCCGTGATTGATCTGAATATGCCGGGTGATTCCGGTCTGGTACTGGTCGATCAACTCAATCAGCTGGACGATTATATCCGCATCGTGGTGCTCACCGGTTATGCCAGCATCGCAACTGCTGTTGAGGCGATCAAACTGGGAGCAACCCATTACCTGGCCAAGCCGGCCGATGCAGATGAAATTGTCGCAGCCCTTGGACGGCAGGCCGGTGATATGACCACCGATGTGGGGGAGCAGCGTATGTCTCCCCGCCGGCTCGAGTGGGAGCATATCCAGAAGGTGCTGGTGGAGTGCGATGGTAATATTTCCGCCGCAGCACGTGAGCTTGGCATGCACAGGCGAACGCTGCAGAGAAAACTGGGCAAAAAGCCGCCCAGATCGTGAGAAAATAGCTGATTTTTCAGCATCTCCCTGGCTGCGACAATCTGTCGCGCGGCAATGTGTCACATTTACGCCATGATGGCTGCTTATAACAGTTCACCCCCTCAAGACATACGTGAAGAGGGTGATATGCAAAAAAATGGCAAGAATATTTCCGGCCTTCTGGCTCTCGGTTTGATGATGGCAGCCGGTACGCAGCCCGGCTATACGGCCGGTCAGGAAAGTGCCACGGCAGCTATGGAGAAAGTGGATGCAGGCGGTCATTTGACGGATGAGGTGGTGGTGACCGCCCCCCGTGAAGCAGAGCCGCTAACGGTCAGAAGCGATCCGAAACAACCACGCCAGCCGATGCCGGCCCATGATGGCGCCGATTATCTCAAGAGCATTCCCGGCTTCTCGGTGATCCGCAAGGGCGGTGCCGATGGAGACCCGGTATTCCGCGGCATGGCCGGCTCCCGCCTGAATATTCTGCTCGACGGTGAGACGATTCTGGGAGGCTGTCCACAGCGTATGGATCCGCCGACTGCTTATATCTACCCCGGCGCATACGATGAGCTGACAGTATTGAAGGGGCCTCAAACGGTTGCCTATGGTCCGGGGAACTCTGCCGGTGTGGTGCTGTTCGAGCGCAAGCCGGCTCGATTTGAAGAGGCCGGCATGAAAGTGAACAGTACACTGACCGTTGGCAGCTTCGGCCGTAATGATGAAATGGCAGATGTGCGCGCAGGTCTGGGCGTTGGCTACATTCAGATGAATGGCACCCGTTCTCATAGCAATGATTACCGGGATGGTAACGGCAATCGTGTGCACTCCAAATATACCCGCTGGAGCTCGAATGTGGCGATTGGCTGGACTCCGGGGGATGATACCCTGCTGGAGCTTTCCGCTGCCAAAAGTGATGGCAAGGCGGCCTATGCTGACCGTCTGATGGATGGCGCCAGGTTTACCCGCGACAATATCGGAATGAAATTCAGGCAGAACCATATCTCCCCGGTTCTGATGAATATTGAGGCACAGGCTTACTACAACTATATCGATCATGTGATGGATAACTACAGCTTGCGTCCGTTTACGCCGGTGCCGATGAGTATGCCGAACCCTGCCGCCAGTAACCCGGATCGCAAAACAGTGGGCGGCAAACTGATGGCCGGTCTGGCGGCTGGTGATGCTACCGATGCCCGTATTGGCATCGATATGCAGCAAAATACCCATCGCAATCGAATGACTGCCAACGAGTTGACGAGGCCGTATGAGGCCATGGCTCGCAGCGAGGATGCCCGTTTTAGCAACTACGGTGTATTTGCCGATGTGACGCATGAGCTGACCGCGAACGATCGTTTGCTGACCGGTATGCGCATCGACCAATGGCATGCCGAAGACCGTCGGCGCATGGTGATGAGCATGATGGGGTCGGTGATGAATCCCACCTACAACCAGCGGCGCAATGAGCTCCTGAGCAGCGGCTTCGGTCGTTACGAGCACGATCTGGAAGGTATGCCGGCGACACTCTATATCGGTATCGGCCATAACAAGCGATTCCCCGACTATTGGGAGTTGATTTCCAAGGCGGGCACAGCATCTGTCAGTGCCTTTAATACGCGAGCCGAAAAAACGACGCAGGTCGATGCCGGTCTGACCGTCAACGGCGATGATGTGCAGCTGTCGCTGTCGGGATTTTACAACAGGATCAATGACTTCAATTTGATTGATGCAAGCCGGCTGGTGATGGGGATGGCGGTGAATCGCAATATCAATGCCACGACCATGGGCGGGGAGGCAAGCATGGCTTATCGTCCTGTCCGCCACTGGAAGGTCAATGGTGCGATTTCATATGTCTACGGCAAGAACGACAGCGATGGTGTGGCGCTTGGGCAGATGCCACCGCTGGAGGGACATCTGGGGCTCGATTATGATGACAGTACCTATTCTGCCGGTGCACTGCTACGCATGGTCGCGACACAGGGGCGTTTTGCGGCCAATCAGGGCAATATCGTTGGCCAGGATATCGGGCGGACAGGGGGCTTCGCGGTGACATCCCTGCATGCCGGCTGGAAGCCGGTCAGGAATCTGCAGATTACGGCCGGTATCGATAACCTGTTTGATAAAGTCTATGCCGAGCATATCAGTCGGGCGGGCAGCACGGTTGCCGGTTATGTTTCGACCACGCGCGTCAATGAAATGGGGCGGAGTTTGTGGCTGAGCGCCAATCTGACCTACTAGTGGCGCAGCGGGCCGGCAGCTCCCGTGCAGCGATTGTATGCGTCCGCCGATATGGCGGGCGCATACGCCTGTTTTAGCGCTTGATTGCCATGGCTGTGCCGCCGGGGGGAGCCACTTACGCCGGCTGGCGCGAATGGTCGCTGCCGCTGCTTCTGGCGCTGCTGCTGCACGCGGCACTGCTATGGTTGTTGCCTGAGCTCTGCCGGCAGCCGACGCTGGCCATTGCCACGCGGGTTATGGAGGTCTCGCTGACCCGTGTGTCACCACCGGCTCCGAAACCGTCAATGCCGGAGCAAGTGAGGCGGGTTGAACCGATTTCCGGGACTCTCCCCGAACCGGAGCAGAAGGCGGAGCCCCGGCCCAGGCAGGAGCCGCTGCCAGTCAGGCAGTCGGTACAGGAGCTGGTCAAACCCGAACATGCCAGCAGGCCGGAGCCGGCTCCTGTCAGCCATCCGGTTGCGATGGAGCATTCGCTGCCGCCGCTGCCGGAAGCGCTGACGGCAGATGCTGCCCGAGCCGGGGTTGCAGAGGTGCCGGCGACGGGCGACAGCGAGCCGGTGTTTGCGGCCGATGATCTTGATAATCCGCCTCCGGTATATCCCCGGATCGCCAGGCGCAGGGGGCTGGAGGGGCGGGTGCTGCTCAATGTCGAGGTGCTGGCTTCGGGGCGTTGCGGGCGTATTGCCATTGAAAACAGCAGCGGTCACGAGGTGCTCGACAAGGCGGCGCTCAATGCCGTGAAACAGTGGCACTTCAGGCCGGCCTCCCGGGCCGGCATGGCCGTGGATTGCTGGTGCCATATACCGGTTCGTTTCCGGCTGGGTGACAGCGCCGCGCGCCGCTGAACAGGTCCCGAAGGAGTCCGGGATAGAGAGGGGGCTGATGCGGGTCTGGCAGTCCCCTTATGCCGACAGTTACTTTTCGATCAGCAACAGGTGTTTGTTATCGTCGGTCGGCTCGTTGGAGAGCACCTTGAATCCCTGCTCCTCGCATGAGCGCGGAACATTCTCCAGTGGCTCGCCCGGATTAAGCAGGACCTCCAGGTGTTCACCCTTCTCCATGCGGGCAAGCTTCAGCTTCACCTTTACAAAGGTCATCGGACAGGTTTCGCGGGTAATATCAAGGAAGTGTTTCATAATATTGTATCCTTTTCGGGCCTATAGGTGCCGTAGTGTATGGTTAAAAAAGTTTATCGCAGAGTAAAAGAAGCCTGTGCATATGGATTCCTGCAACGACGGAGGTCAATGTGATCCGGCACCTCACCCCTTGCGCTTCACATTTATTTTCCGTCTTTACTCTGCGATCCTTTCAGATAAAAAAGTTTTTTAGTCGGGTCAGATGAAGATGATGTGAGCGTCTTCGGAGTCGTTCAGGAAGGTGGCGACACCCACCACATCCTCAACCTCTTCGATCATGTCGCTCTGCTCGACCTCGAGAATGCGCATGGCCATTTCGCATGCAACGATACGGACGCCGAGCGCATGGGCCGCCTCAACCAGCTCGGGCAAGGTGGCGACATTGTGCTTTTTCATCATCATGGTCATCAGTTTCGGGCTGGCACCGAAAAAGTTGAGGCGTGAGAGCGGGAGGTTATTCAACCCACCCATCAGAAAGTTGAATGCCTTTGCCATAAAGCTGTTGCCGGTAGCAGCCCGCCCCTTGTTTTTCTTCAGCGCATTCAGGCCCCAGAAGGTGAAAAACAGCGTCACCTCGCGGTTGGTAGCCGCAGCTCCTGAAGCGATGGTGAAGGCCGCGACCATTTTATCGAAGTCACCTGAAAAACAGACGATGGAAATCTTCTTCTTGTTGGCGGGCAGATTCATGGCGATACCTCCGTGACGGTGATGCGAAAGCTGGTCATTTTTATATCAAAGGGCAAATGGATGATGTGATGGCAACAGGTGAGCTCCTGTCGCCGATCACAGAATGCTATGACTGCATGACCACCGGAATGTCGATGCGCCGGTTATTGAGTATGCTGATTTTTCTGGCCACTTCACCGGCCAGCTGGCAATAGGCAGCGGCCTGCGCGGAGTCGGGGTGGGCTGCCACGATAGGGGTGCCTGCGTCGGAGAGTTCGCGGATGCGGATATCGAGCGGGATCTGGGCCAGCACAGAGGTCTGGTACTCTTCGCCCAGCCGGGCCGCACCGCCTTCAGAGAAGATATGGCTGGCCTCTCCACAGTGCGGACAGATGAACTGGCTCATGTTTTCGACCATACCCAGTGTCGGCACATGCACCTGACGGAACATTTCCATCCCCTTGCGGCAATCAATCAGGGCAATGTCCTGCGGCGTGGTGACCATGATCGCGCCGGTGACAGGGACCTTCTGGGTCAGCGTCAGCTGGGCATCACCTGTGCCCGGTGGCATATCCACAAAGAGGTAGTCGAGCTCGCCCCAGGCGACATCACCCAGCAGCTGCCCCAAGGCACCGGCGACCATCGGGCCGCGCCAGATCATCGCCTTGTTCTCCTCCACGAGGTAGCCGATCGACATGGTTTTGACGCCGAAGTTCTCCAGCGGGTAGATGATTTTTCCATCGACATCAATTTCGGGACGGAAGCGGCTTAAGCCCATCATGCGCGGCACAGACGGGCCGTAGATATCGGCATCCAGCAGGCCGACACGGGCACCGGTCTGGGCCATGGCGACAGCAAGGTTGACGGCGGTGGTTGATTTGCCCACGCCCCCCTTGCCGGATGCGACAGCGATAATATTGGCAATGCCGGGAATGGCCTGGCGTGCGCTGGCACCGGCGGCAACTCTGGCGGTCATGTTGACGCTGACGCGGGTAATACCGGGAAGGCGGCCGACAACCTCTTCCGCCTGGCGGCGGAACTCCTCCTTGACCGGGCAGGCAGGTGTGGTCAGTTCGATGGTGAATGCAGCATGGCTGCCATCAATGCGCAGCTCCTTTACGAATCCGAGCGTGACAATATCCTTGCCGAAATCCGGATCGATGATCTGTGATAATGCAGTCAGTACTTCCGCTTCAGTCGCCATATCTACCTCCATGCGAGAGGCAGTATCGTTATAATCCCTAGTAAAACTGTCAAGTTTAACTGCAGTGCAATCAGAGTAGGCCCCGCTTCACCTGATCTGTTGGCATGAATCCTGCTGCCCGAATGTTCGGCCGGGCCGTATGGGCAGCCGCATATCCACAGTGGGGGGGGGTGATATGAATTTTCAGAAGGTAGTGTTCGCGTTTTTTATCCTGCTGGCGTTGACATTGAACTTCGGCTTTGTGCTGGGCGCCATTGATGCTCCCGATCATCATAATATCTATGAACTTTTTGCCGCGATTGTGGTGAATCTGATCGCTACGGTGATGAAGTTCGGTGAGCGCTCCCATATTGGCAATGTACTGCTGGCCTCCAGTCTGGTGGCGGACTTGCAGCTGCTGGTGTCCGCCTGTATCTGGGGCTGGGTGGCGCATATCTCCGCTGATGGTGTAACCCCGGGGGCCATGGCCAGCATCGTATCACTGGCAGCCGGTGCATTTATCGCCAATATCGTTTCCGTGATTTTGCTGATGGTGGAAACGGCCACGTTCAGACGCTGATCCATGCGCAGCAAACCTGTAACTGGCGGCAATGGCGATCGCTCCACAGATGCGGTGATTGTGTATGTCATGCGGCGTATGCGGGCGCCGCTGATTACCCTCATTGTGGTGCTTTCCGTCTCGCTGCTGGGGCTGGTGCTGATTCCGGGGCAGGAGCCTGATGGTACCCCCTGGCATATGAGCTTTTTTGAAGCCTTCTATTTTGTCAGCTATACGGCGACAACGATCGGTTTTGGCGAGTTACCCTATCCGTTTAATGCCGCCCAGCGGCTCTGGGTCACCTTTATGATCTATCCGACGGTGATTGCCTGGCTGTATGCCTTCGGTGCCATTCTCAGTCTGATACAGGATCCGGTCTTCCGCCATGCCCTGCTGGAGAGCGCCTACAGTCGTCATGTCCGGCGCATTAAAACACCGTTTCATCTGGTCTGTGGTTATGGTGATACCGGCCAGATTCTTGTGCGCACCCTGTCGCAGGAAAATCAGCAGATGGTGGTGATTGATATCGATCAGGGGGCGATTGACGAGCTGCGTATTGAGGAGCTCAAGCTGTTTGTACCGGGGCTCAGCGCCGATGCGGCGAAGTCGGCACATCTGATCAAGGCGGGCATTACCCATCCGTACTGCCATACGGTTGTGGCGATTACCGATGATGATCGTGCCAATCTCAAGATTGCCATCAGCAGCAAGCTGCTCAACCCGAAGGTGCAGGTGATCTGTCGTGCTGAATCCAAAGGGATTGAGGATAATATGGCCTCCTTCGGTACCGACCGGATTATCAATCCGTTTAACTCCTTTGCCGATACACTGGAGGTGTTTCTTTTTTCAGCCGAGAAATTCCGTCTGCGCAAGCGTTTGTTCGACTGCTATACCAACCCCAAACTGCCCCAGCAGGTGGCGCAGGGACACTGGATTATCTGCGGCTTCGGGCGACTGGGGCAGGCCGTATACCAGCGTCTGGCCAGTCATGGTCTTCCGACAGTGGTCATTGAGGCCAACCGGCCGGTGGAGAGCTTGCCCGAAGCGCATGTGATCGGGCGGGGGACAGAGGCGGTTACGCTGATGGAGGCGGATATTCTGCATGCAGCCGGTATTGTCGCAGCGACCGATGATGATGCCGATAACCTTTCCATCATTATGACGGCCAGGGAGCTGCACCCGCGCCTCTATCTGGTTGGCCGCCAGAATGTGCGGGCCAACGATGCGCTTTTCGATGCGGCGGCGATTCATATGCGTATGCAGATCAACCGGATTGTCGCCAATCATGCCACCTCGTTTATTGCGACACCGCTCTTTCATCTGTTTATGGCGCAGGTACAGGCACGTCCCGAGCCTTATGTCGCCGGGATCAACACGCGTCTGAATAATGTCATGGGCGAAGCGGCAGGTGACCTGTGGCAGTTGAATCTTACGGTGGATGATGCACCGGCTATTTGCCGGGCTATTGCAAATGGGCAGACGATGATGATCCGCCATTTGATCATGGATCCGTGGAGCTGTGTGGTGACGCGCCCGGCGGTACCGCTTGCCCTGCAGCGACATGGTACGGATGAGGTGGTGCTGATGCCCGAGCTGACCACGCAGCTGGCGGCGGGAGACAGTATTCTGCTGTTTGGCAGGGATCACAAGGTGTGCCTGAACAGCCGTTTTTCAATCGAGGCGGTTGAGTTCATGCTGCAAAATGAGCGGGCGGCGATGGCCTGACCGGCCGGTGAATGATAAAAGTGGCATGTATCTTGTATCACTTCTCTGTGCTGTTGCGGCAAAGCTGCTTTGACAGAAGGAGATGGCAGGCCTATGGATAGGGATATTTTACGATCAGCCGCCGAAATCACCCGTAACCGGGATATGGACTCGCTTGAGTGTAGTCTGGTTGCGACCATTGCCGAACTCCTTTCTGCTTCTGCGGTTTCGATTTTCAAATTGCTACAGGAACATGCCAAAGACGGTTTTGAAGAGATGGTCAGTCTGGTGATCAACGAGGATGCGGAGGGAAACCGACACTTCGTATGGGATATGCTGTCAAATTGCCTCGTGGTTGAGCGTCATGTGGCCGAGTGTATGGAGCATGCCCGCCCTGTTTCCTATCAGGTGAGTGATGCCTGTTATCGTTTGCTGATTCCGATTCATAATGATCGCCACCTGTTGGGAGTGATCCGGATTGACAGTGCCAGACGGCTCGATGCGCATCAGTCGTCGATAGAGGGGTTGATCCGGATTTATGAGAATTATCTGGCCATTCTCAATGAAAGTGAGCGGGACAAACTGACCGGCCTGCTGAACCGCCGTACCTTTGAAAAGAAGCTTGAGCGCCTGCTGCGATCGCAGACAAATCATCAGGGGATGTACGAATCAGGGGAGCGGGGCGATGAGCGCCGGCATGGCGGTGCTGATAGCACTGCCTGGCTGGCGATGATCGATATCGACCACTTTAAACGGATCAACGATAACTTTGGCCACCTGTTCGGGGATGAGGTGTTGCTGCGATTGTCGCAGTTGATGCGCAAAAGCTTCCGGGCCACGGATCTGTTGTTCCGCTTCGGTGGCGAGGAGTTTGTGGTTGTACTGGAGCCTATTGCCGCCGAGTTCGCCTGGCTGGTGCTGGAACGGTTTCGTAATACGGTTGCGGCCTTTGAATTTCCCCAGCTGGGGCATATTACGGTCAGTATCGGCTATGAAAAAATATCACTCAGGGACTTTCCCGAGGCCGTACTCGAGTCGGCCGATCAGGCGCTCTATTATGCCAAGGAATCGGGGCGCAATCGTACCTGCAACTATGCACAGTTAATCGCTGACGGAATTCTGACAAAACAGGCGGTCAACAGTGATGTCGATCTGTTTTAGGGCGATGGACTGCTCTCCCGGTTGCTGCGCACGCGCTGAATAAATACAGCGCCATCCCGCTATCCGCTGTGCTATGATCCATCCACCCGGGTGGATGTTTCCTCCTGACGGGAGAGACACATGACAGGTGAGCGCAGCGTCGCTGCCGTTTTATGGCACGGACAGGATGTGGAGGCAGTATTTACGCTGCTGGATGCATCGGCTGACGGCTTGTCGGAGCAGGCAGCACAACAGCGACTGCAGCACTATGGAGCCAATCATCTGAAGCCTGCAAAGCGGCGCAGTGCCGTGGTCCGTCTGCTCGCCCAGTTTCACAATGTACTTATCCATGTTCTGCTGGTAGCGGCTCTGGTGACGGCTTTTTTAGGGCACTGGCTGGATTGCAGCGTCATCGCGGGTGTGGTGTTGATCAATGCATGGATCGGTTTTATTCAGGAGGGCAAGGCGGAGAAGGCGCTGGATGCGATCCGGCAGCTGCTCTCCGGGCAGGCGATGGTCAGGCGCAATGGCCGGTTGATCAGTGTGCCGGCCGGGCAACTGGTTCCAGGTGATGTGGTGCAACTGCAATCCGGCGACAAGGTGCCGGCTGATATGCGGATGTTCCGGGTGCGGGAGCTGCACATCGATGAGGCGATGTTGACCGGTGAGTCGGTGCCGGTGGAAAAAACGGTCGCTGCGGTGGCTGAACATGCTGTGATCGGCGATCGCAGCTGTATGGCCTATTCGGGGACACTGGTCAGCTGTGGTCAGGGGATGGGGGTGGTGGTCGCTACCGGTGATCGCACCGAGATCGGCTGTATCAGCGGCATGCTGGGCGAGGTGGAGCAACTGGCTACGCCGCTGCTCAGACAGATGGATCTTTTTGCCGCTCGCCTGACGCTGGCGATTACGGCGATTGCCGTGGCGACCTTTGCCTATGGGATCGGATTCCACGGCTATGCGGCCAGTGACATGTTTCTTGCCGGTGTCGGTCTGGCCGTGGCCGGTATTCCGGAAGGGCTACCGGCGATCATGACCATTACGCTGGCGATCGGTGTGCAGTGTATGGCCGCCAAACATGCGATTATACGCAGGCTGCCGGCGGTGGAGACGCTCGGCTCGGTTTCCGTGATCTGTTCGGATAAAACCGGCACCCTGACCCGCAATGAAATGACGGTGCAGTCGATTGCCACGGCGGCCGGTATTTGCGATGTCAGTGGCAGCGGTTATGCGCCGCATGGCTCGTTTATGCTTAAGGGTGAGGAGGTGACGGTTGAAAGCTTGCCGCTGTTACGCGAATTGGCTCAGGCGGCACTGCTGTGTAATGATGCCGTACTGGATGAGGTGAATGGCGAGTGGTGCATTCAGGGCGATCCGACGGAAGCCGCCCTGGTGACCATGGCGCGCAAGGCCGGGCTTGAGCATGATTATACAGCAGCCCAGTTTCCACGTATTGATGTCATTCCATTTGAATCACAGCACCGGTTTATGGCCACATTGCATCATGATCATGCCGGCCATCGCTTTGTTTATCTGAAAGGGGCACCCGAGCGGGTGCTGGATATGTGTGCCCTGCAGCGTGTGGGAGGGGAGGATCAGCTGCTTGACAGGGACTTCTGGGATGCATCCCTGGCCACCATGGCGCGCGATGGCCAGCGCCTGCTTGCCATGGCGTTTGTGCAGGTCCGGCCCGATCAGGTAAGTCTGACGTTTCGCGATGTTGAATGCGGCCTGACACTGTTGGGTGTGGCGGGGATGATTGATCCGCCACGCGATGAGGCGATTCGGGCGGTGCGGAGCTGTCAGCAGGCGGGGATCCGGGTGAAAATGATTACCGGCGACCATGCGGTCACGGCTTGTGCGATCGGTGCGCGCATGGGCATTGGTGATGGTATGACCGCGATCACCGGCTCCGCCCTGGACGACATGGATGCGGAGCAGTTGCGCGATGCGGTATTGCGATCGGATGTGTTTGCCAGGGTATCGCCGGAGCAGAAGTTGCAACTGGTCAGTGCCTTGCAGGCGACGGGGGCCGTTGTCTGTATGACCGGTGACGGCGTCAATGATGCGCCGGCACTGAAGCGGGCTGATGTCGGGGTGGCCATGGGGCTGAAGGGGACCGAGGTGGCCAGGGAATCGGCCGAAATGGTGCTGGCCGATGATAACTTCGCCTCGATTGCGCATGCGGTTGAGGAGGGGCGGACGGTTTATGATAATCTGAAAAAGTCGATTCTGTTTATCCTGCCGACCAACGGCGGGGAGGCGCTGACCCTTATTGCGGCCATCGTGATGGGGCGCATGTTGCCGATCACGCCGGTGCAGATTCTCTGGGTGAATATGATTACAGCTGTGACGCTGGCACTGGCACTGGCCTTTGAACCGGCTGAGCGCGGTGTTATGCAGCGTCCGCCGCGCGATCCGCTTGAGCCACTGTTGTCCGGATTTCTGGTCTGGCGCATTCTGTTTGTTTCACTGATTCTGGTGGCCGGTACCTTCGGTCTGTTTGTCTGGGAGCGGGGGCATGGTGCCCCGATCGAGCTGGCGCGAACGGTGGCGGTGAATACCCTGGTGATGTTTGAGATTTTTTATCTGTTCAGTGCCCGTTATCTGCTGGCTTCGTCACTGACCCGGGAGGGTATAACCGGCAATCGCTATGCGCTTTATGCTGTTGCCATCCTGCTGCTGTTCCAGTTTGCCTTTACCTATTTGCCGCCGATGCAGGCGCTGTTCGATACTGCCGCGATGGATGCATCGGCCTGGTTGCGGGTGCTGGTGGTGGCCTCATCGGTGTTTGTGCTGGTGGAGCTGGAGAAGCTTGCCTTGCGCCGCTTTTCCCGGCCGGTGATACGCCGTTGAGACAGGGGCGGGCAGTGATCATGAATTTGCAGTGCTTGCGTTTTGTGAAGAGAGGCACATAATGGCGCCACAAATTTTAATCCGGCTTTATCAAGAGCGGTGGAGGGTGCAGGCCCTGTGAAACCGCGGCAACCGGCCAGAGACCTCGTTTCTGGAATATGGTGCCAATGCCTGCCTGAGAGGGAAACCTTGAGGGAGCGATAAAAGCGGGTTGTTCGTTTGATGCCTTTGTGTGCATTGCTCTGACCAGCCTTCGCTTATATCGCGGAGGCTTTTTTATTTCCTGCTGTGGAAGCCGCCCATGGAGATAAATAGATGAACATTGTTCGCGCCCTGAAGTGCCGTGAGTGTGGCCAGGAATACGAGATTCAGCCCACCCATGTCTGTGAGTTCTGTTTTGGTCCTCTGGAAGTGGTCTATGACTATGAAAAGCTGGAAGGCTTCTTTACCCGTGAGTTGATCGAGTCACGTCCGCAGACGATGTGGCGCTATAAAGAGCTGTTGCCGATCAACGGTGAGCCGACTGTGGGTGTCCAGAATGGTTTTACGCCACTGGTGCGGGCGAAAAATCTTGAGAAAGCGCTGGGTGTTTCCGAGCTTTACATCAAGAATGACTCTGTCTGCTACCCAACCCTTTCATTCAAGGATCGTGTGGTTTCTGTTGCCCTCTCCAAGGCTGTCGAGTTCGGTTTCAAAACGGTGGCCTGTGCCTCGACCGGTAATCTGGCCGGTTCTGTTGCAGCCAATGCAGCGGCAGCAGGGCTTGAGTCCTATGTGTTTATTCCGCATGACCTGGAACAGGGCAAGGTATTGGGTGCAGGCATTTTCGGTACCAAAATTATCGGCATTACCGGTGAGTATGATGATGTGAACCGTCTGTGCTCGGAAGTGGCCGGAAAATACGGCTGGGCATTTGTCAACGTCAATGTGCGTCCATTTTACGCGGAAGGCTCCAAGTCTCTCGGTTATGAAATGATGGAGCAGCTGGGCTGGAAAGCGCCGAAGCATGTGGTGGTGCCGATGGCATCCGGTTCTCTGTGCACCAAGGTGGCCAAATCGATCAATGAATTTATCAAGCTTGGTCTGGTCGAGGATAACGGCACGGCAATTTATGGCGCGCAGGCCACCGGTTGCTCACCGATTGCAAAATCGGTGAAAGAGGGCTCGGATCTGATTCACCCTGTGCGTGCGAAGACCATTGCCAAGTCACTGGCGATTGGTAATCCCGCCGATGGCTATTATGCCAATCGCGTGATTCGTGAGACCGGCGGCTGGGCTGAGGATGTGTCGGATGAAGAGGTCGTGGCAGCGATGCGTCTGCTGGCTGAAACCGAAGGTATCTTCGCTGAAACAGCCGGTGGTGTGACGCTGGGTTGTGCCAGGAAGATGATTGAATCCGGCAAGCTGCCGCGCGATGAGTCTATTGTGCTCTGCATTACCGGTAACGGCCTGAAGACGCAGGAGGCGGTGGTGGATGCCATCGACAAGCCACGTATTATCTCCGCAAGCCTGAAAGAGTTCGATATCCTGGCCGAGGCGGATGGTGTGAAGTAACGGCTGTCCCCGGACGGCTGTATGGATTGAAATTTAACTGATAAACACAGGAGTGATAAATGAGTGTAACTGTTCGTATTCCTACCCCGTTGCGCAAGCTGACCGCTGGTGCGGATGAGGTTGCGGTTGAGGCGACAAATATTGGTGAACTGATTGAAAACATTGAAGCAGCTCACCCTGGCCTGAAGGCACGTCTTTGTGATGATGCCGGCGAGATCCGTCGCTTTGTCAATGTTTACGTCAATGATGAAGATGTCCGTTTTCTTCAGGGACGTGCAACCGCGCTGAAAAGTGGTGACGAGGTTTCTATCGTTCCTGCCATTGCCGGTGGCTGCTGACAGCCATGTTCCAGTCGGCCCCGGTTGTCGCCAGCCGGGGCTGCTGAATCAAATGAGTGAGGTGTGAAGATGAAGTTACGCGTATATCTGACGTTTAATCAGCAGAATGTGACAGAACCTGTGATCTGGAAGCTGGGTCGTGCATTTGATGTGATCACCAATATCCGTACGGCCGAGGTGCGTGAGAACATGGGGCTGGTTGGCCTCGAACTTGAGGGTAAGAGCGAGGATATCGAGGCTGCTGTGCAGTGGCTGGGTGAGCAGGGTGTCCATGTTGAACCGATCGAGCAGAACGTCATCGAAGGGTAATGGTATGCGCCGCACAATCATGGTGCGGTATCGATATGTGTCCCGTGGCAGGTAAGGCGTTGCTGATTTATTGCCCTCCTGGCAAAAATCAGCGATCCCATAAAGGAGTGCGATATGGCAATATACAATAATGCGGCGGAAACCATTGGTGATACCCCGCTGATCAGACTCAACCGGATCGGGGCTGAGCTTGGGGCGGAGATTGTTGTAAAGTGCGAGTTTTACAACCCGCTTAACTCTGTAAAGGATCGTATCGGCCGGGCCATGATTGAGGCCGCCGAGGCGGATGGTCGCCTGCAAGAGGGTGGCGTTATTGTTGAGCCTACCTCGGGCAATACCGGTATTGCGCTGGCATTTGTGGCCCGTGCCAAGGGCTATCGCTGTATCCTGACCATGCCCGAGTCGATGAGTCTTGAGCGCCGCAAGCTGTTGAAGCTGCTTGGAGCCGAGCTTGTGCTGACACCTGCCGAACTGGGTATGAAGGGCGCTATTGCCAAAGCCGGCGAGATTGCCGCCTCTACCGAGGGGGCGTTTATGCCGCAGCAGTTTGAGAACCCTGCCAATCCGGCGATTCATCGCAAAACCACAGCAGAAGAGATCTGGCGTGATACCGATGGCCGTGTGGATGCCATCGTCGCCGGCGTGGGTACCGGCGGCACCATCAGCGGTACGGCCGAAGTGCTGAAAGAGCGGAATCCGGATCTTAAGGCGTTTGCGGTGGAGCCGGCTGCATCACCGGTGATTTCAGGTGGTGCTCCCGGTCCGCACAAGATTCAGGGGATCGGTGCCGGTTTTATTCCGAAGAATCTGAATGTTGCCATTCTCGATGGTGTTGAGCAGGTCACCAATGAGGAAGCGATTGAGATGGCCCGCCGCCTTTCCAGTGAAGAGGGTATCCCGGGCGGTATCTCTTCCGGCGCAGCTGTGACAGCCGCGCTGAAGGTGGCTGCCCGTCCCGAGATGAAGGGTAAACGCATTGTGGTGATTCTGCCTTCCATGGCGGAACGCTATATGTCGACTGATTTGTTTAAGGGTATCGAAATTTAACGCTGGTATAACGAGAACAAGAGGCTGATTGACTGGCACCTGCCATCATCAGCAAGCAACGGCAGAAGCGTGGTTTTGCCGTTGCCACAGAGTCTATGGAAGCACCGGTCACATCCGTGCTTTCTGTAACCACAGGGAATGCAGAGGAAACAGGTCTTATGATTGATTTTACGGAAGAACAGATCGAGCGCTATTCGCGCCATATTATTTTGCCGGAAGTCGGTGCCGAAGGGCAGTCGAAGTTGCTGGAATCAAAGGTGTTCATGATCGGTGCCGGTGGCCTGGGCTCGCCTGTCGCCTACTATCTGGCCGCGGCCGGAGTCGGTACGATCGGTATTGCCGATGCCGATGTGGTGGATATGTCCAACCTGCAGCGCCAGATTATCCATAATCAGGATCGTGTCGGTATGCCGAAGGTGGAGAGTGCCCGTGAGACGATGCAGGCACTGAATCCTGATGTGAATGTCAAAACCTATAACTACTTCATCACTGAAGAGAACGTGCGTGAAATTATTCGCGAGTACGATCTGATCATCGATGGATGTGACAATTTCCCGACCCGTTTTCTGGTCAACGACGCCTGCTACTTTGAGAAAAAGCCACTGATCTCCGGTGCCATGTTCCGCTTTGAGGGACAGGTTGCCACGTTCAAGCCACATCAGGAGAAGGGCGCGCCATGCTATCGCTGTCTCTATCCGGAACCGCCACCGGCAGGGCTGGTCCCCTCCTGTTCCGAGGCAGGTATTCTCGGTGCGCTGGCCGGTGCCGTCGGCACGATTCAGGCCGTTGAAGCGGTGAAAGAGCTGCTTGGTATCGGCACTTCTCTGGCCGGCCGTCTGATGGTGTTTGATGCATTGCGGATGGAGTGGAAGAAGCTCAAGCTGCACAAGGATCCTGCATGCCCGCTGTGTGGCGAGAATCCGACGATTACGGATCTTGTGACCTACGAGCAGGCTTGCCAGCTGAAGTTCGGCGAGTAATCACGGGGCCGAACCGGTCAGGTCACCGGTTTGGCCTTTTGAATGAGTATGTTGTCCATGCCTGCAAAGGGGCGAGTGCCGTTTCAGCTCAGGCAGCCTGGCCGGGACAATGTGTATGATGCCGTTATTTGAATGATGGTGCACTTGGGTGGTAAGTAATCAGGCCATTGCCTGCCCCCTTTTAATCCTCTGTGGTGAGTGGAGATGACAGAATGACAGAATTTGATTTTGCACATACATCCGATGTCGATGAGTTTGATGCCGGATACAAGGCGTTTCGCGAAGGACGTATGTCCGAAGAGCGTTTTACCCCCTTCCGCCTGCAAATGGGCGTGTACGGCCAGCGCCAGGAGGGTGTGCAGATGGTTCGTGTCAAGCTGCCTGGCGGCAACCTGACACCGGCTCAGCTGGATGTGATCGGTGATTGCGTGGCTGATTATGCCGGCCGCTTGCCGACCGATGGTACGCTCAGCGAGGCACCTGAAAAGTTCGCACATGTCACCACCCGTCAGGATATTCAGGCCAACTTTGTTTCACTGGATGATGTGCCTGCATTTTTGCGCCGGCTGGATGCTGCCGGATTAACGACACGGGAGGCTTGCGGCAACACGGTGCGCAATGTGACCACCTGTTTCCTTGCCGGTCGCTGCCCCTCCGAGCATGCTGATGTGACCGTGCATGCACGCCGTTTTGCCGAGTACTTTCTGCGTCATCCGCTTGCTCAGCAGTTTCCGCGCAAATTCAAGGTCACCTTCTCCGGTTGTGCAACCGATTGCGGCCTTTCGGGCATGCATGATATCGGTTTTATCGCAACGCATCAGGATGGACGCCCCGGTTTCCAGGTTTGGGCTGCAGGTGGTCTCTCCTCACAGCCAATGGGTGCACTGCTGCTGGAAGAGTTCATTGAGGAATCCGAAATGCTGGTGGTGGGTGAGGCGCTGATGCGCATTCACTTTAAATTCTCCGATCGCAAACGTCGTGCCCGTGCCCGTATGAAGTATGTGGCCCAGAAACTCGGCGCTGAAGGTTTTGTTGAAGAGTATAAAAAGCAGCGGGCAGTGATTGAAAAAACACATGCCTCGGATGCCGGCTATGCCGATGCTGGCTGGCGTACCCCGACAGCCGCCATGCCGTTTGATGCATCCGGTGTTGTGGCCCAGCACAATGGCAAGTCGGCCATTCTGTTGAACCTGTTTCGCGGTGATCTGACACCGGCACAGTGCCATGCGGTGGCTGATGCCGCCCGGGCGGCGGGCACCGATGAGTTGAAGGTTACGACGGAACAGGGTGTGGTGATTGCCGATGTGGATGCCGACAAGGTGGAGGCAGCACAGGCGATTCTGGCGGCGGCGGGACTCACCAGTGCATATGCGCGTGGTATTGCCGACGTTGTGGCATGCCCGGGAACCGAAACCTGCCGACTTGGCATTACCTCCAGTCGCGGACTTGCTGCTGCCTTGCAGCCACTGATGGCCGATCTGAAAAAGGACAGCACGCTGGCAGGTATTACCGTCAAGGCATCCGGCTGCCAGCATTCATGCGGTCGCCACCACATCGCCGACCTGGGCTTCCACGGTATGGCCAAAAAAGTGGCCGGTCAGGCCGTGCCGCACTACCAGCTGCATGTGGGGGGCTCCGGTGTTGCCGGTTCGCCACTTGCGTTTGCCACCGATCCGGTACCTGCTCGCCATGCACCCGAAGCCGGTATTGCCGTGCTGAATGCCTATAAGGAAGGGCGTCAGGCAGAAGAGTCTGTACATGACTGGGCTTCCCGTATCGGTCAGGCCGGTATTTCAGCGATTCTGGCGCCGTTTGCCGCCGATGCAGGGGAGATTGAAGGGCTCATCTACGACTGGAGCGAAAATGAGGCGTTCAACACCAAGGGCAACAAGAAAGGTGAGTGTGCCGGTGCTGTATTGTCGATGTCGGATGCACTGATCTCCGAGGCCGAGTATGAGCTGATGATCGCCCGTGCCCATCTGGATGCCATGTTCTGGGGCGAGGCGGCTACAGCATTGCGTCGCTCTTCGATCTCGACAGCACGCGCCTTCCTGGTGGCTTATGGTGAAGCGCCGGAAGAGGATGGACAGGTATTCGGTTTGCTCATGGGTCATGCCATCGGTGATGCCGAGGTCATTGCAGGTTTTAATGCAGTGCAGTCGGCACTGATGAATATTGATCTGGGCGATCCGGGGCCGGGTGTCACAGCACTTAAGGGCGTACAGTCCGACTGGCTGGCACTGGCCGAGCGCCGTTTCGCAGCGGTACCTGCTGCTGATGAAGCCGTTGCCGAAACTGCCGCGGTGCAGCCTGCTGCCGAGCCGCAGCAGAGTGATGAGGCCATCGTTCAGCTCGATCTTTCCGGCGTTGCCTGCCCGATGAACTTTGTGAAGACCAAGATCAAACTCTCCGGTATGCCGATTGGTGCGCAGCTGGAGGTGATTCTGGATGATGGTGCACCGATTGAAAATGTGCCGCTGTCGTTGCAGGAGCAGGGCCAGTCTGTACTCGTCAAGGAGCGCATGGCAGGCGGACAGTGGCGGATTGTTGTTGAGAAATCTTCCAAGATCTGATGCACTCAACAGATCTTCATCCCTTTGCCAACCCCGGCCGGACCAAGCTTTCGCTGGTCAGCCGGGGACTGGCACTACCGGAAGGTCTGCCTGAGGCATCGCGCTGGATTGCGCCGGCCAATGCCACAGAGTCTGTGGTCGATATCCGTTTGCCATCGGGGCATCTCTGTACGGTGCCGGTTGGCCAGCCCTATACCGAGCGCAGTACCTATAAGCTGCTCTCCGATGATGACGGTTTTTATCTTGAATGTGCCGGTGAAGTCGAGCGGGTCAGGCTTGTAGAGACCCCCGCGTTTTACCGTAAAAAGACCCGCAATGGTGCCCGTATGGGCAATATTTCATCGTTGCACGATCGCCTGCTGATGTTGTACCCGACCATGGGATGCGGCTTTTTTGCCATTCCCGGAGCGGCATGTCAGTACTGCCAGTATGACTCCATGCTTAATGAGAGTGAGCCGCCGATGCGTGACCCGCTTGAGCTGGTGGAGGTGGTCCGTGCCGCGCTTGCCGAGCGTGAGATTGATACGGTTTACCTGTATAACGGCTATTCACCGGGAGCGGATGCCGGTTTGTCCCGGCTGTTACCTGTGGTGGCTCTGTTACGCAGGCACCTACCCTATCAGCAGATCGCTCTGGAGACGGTGGCGCCTCAGGATTTAAGCGTGATCGATGAGCTCTATGATGCGGGCCTCGATATTTTTGTCTGCAACCTCGAGGTCGCTGATGAGATGCGATTTGCCGAGGTCTGTGCCGGCAAACATACGCATGGCGGGCAGGCACGTATCTGGGAGGCGCTGCACTATGCCCGCTCGGTGTTTCGTGCAGGTGCCGTCGTGAGCCATCTGATCGTCGGTCTTGAGTCGCTGGAGTCGACCCGGGCCGGGATGAAACAGTTGATCGAGGCCGGGGTGGTACCCTTGCTGGTTCCATTTCGTCCGCTGCCAGGTACGCCGCTTGGTGATCAGCCATTGCCCACGCTTGATGATGTCGAACAGGCGCTGTTGATTCAATCGGATCTGGTGATCTCCTCCTCTTTGCCTACCCACCGCTTGCGGGATATGGGACGGGTACTGACGCCGATGGAGAGTCGTGTACTGGATGGTGTCGAGCCGTCGCTGCAGCAACGATTTGTGATCTCGATGGCGGGAAGAAAGCTGGAAGGCTGGTTTGACAGCCTGCGCCGCCATGTATTGCATAACAGTAAAATGCAGGCAGAGGCCGGACGCAAAGAGAGACCCCTGCCTGCCTCTGCATTGCTGTTTCGCCAGACCGTTCCGTTTCTGCTGCTTGCTGTGATTGGGGCAGGGGCATACAGCCTGTTGCAATGGTCGCCTCCGGCCGCGCTTTCCGAGGCTGGCTGGCATGCACTGGTCGTATTCATGTTATGTCTTGTGCTGTGGGTCAGTCAGCTGTTACCGCTTTCGGTGACCTCGTTGCTGGGTATGGCATTGTTGCCTCTGGTCGGGGCACTGCCATCGGCGGATGTGTATGCGCTGTTCGGCAATAAGGCGGTATTTTTTATTCTCGGTGCCTTCATCCTGGCAGCAGGGATTATGAAGTCGGGGCTCTCCGAACATCTTGCCCTGGCGGTGTTTGAGCGTTGTGGGCAAAGCCCGCGAAAGCTGCTGTTAAGCATGTTGCTGTTGCCTGCGCTGATGTCCTGCTTTATGCCCGAGCATGCCGTGGCTGCGGTGCTGTTACCGATTGTCTGGAGTATTGTTCACGGGCTGGGGCTTAAGCCCGGCAACCGCTATGCCATGGCCATCTTTCTTGCCATGGCATGGGGAGCTGTGATTGGTGGCGTCATGACGCTGCTGGGTGGTGCGCGCGGCCCGTTGGCGATGGCCATTGTGGAAGAGATGACGGGGCGTGGATTTTCGTTTACGGACTGGACGGTTGCTGCAGCTCCGATTGTGATCGGTGTATTGCTTGCCGCAGCCATGTTGTTGCTGCGCTTTGCCCCCCATCATGAGGTGGATTTGCAGGGGGCCCTGCTGAGAATCGAGGAGCGGCAGCTCCAGCTTGGTCGCATGGATATGCAGGCGAAGGCGATGGCGGCCCTGATGCTGGCGACAGTCGGTGGCTGGATCTTTATGTCGGAGGGGGTGGGGCTTGCCACCATTGCCCTGATCTCGGTGGTGGCCATGTTTGCACTGCGTATCGTTGGCTGGAAGGAGATTCAGTCCCATATCGACTGGGGTATTGTGCTGATGTACGGCGGTGCGATTGCGATTGCCAAGTCACTGGAGAAAACCGGTGCCGCAGAGTGGGTGGCCACGGCATTCTGGCCTGACGGCCTGACCGGTATCGCCATGCTGGCACTGGTGGGCCTGTTTACCATGCTGTTAACCGAGGCAATCAGTAATTCGGCAGCCGTGGCGATCATGTTGCCGATTTCTCTGCCGCTGGGCGTCATGTCCGGTATGGATCCGACAACGGTTGCCCTGACGGTGGGGATTATGTCCGGCTTTGCCTTTATGCTGCCGATGGGGACACCGGCGAATGCGATGGCCTTTGCAACAGGGTATGTTGACCTGTTGAGAATGATCCGGCTGGGCAGTATGCTGGCTTTGACGGCGCTTACCCTGTTTGTTCTGGGGCTGGGTTTCTGGTGGCCTCTCATCGGACGGGGAGTATAACAAGTTGAATAACGATCAAGACAGATCAAGAAAAGCGATTGATATTGGAGACATAACCATGTCTAAACACAGACTGACACAGCTGAAGGCACTGGAGGCGGAATCAATTCATATTATCCGCGAAGTGGTGGCCGAGTTCCGTAATCCGGTGATGCTTTATTCCGTGGGCAAGGACTCAAGTGTGTTGTTGCACCTGGCACGCAAGGCATTTTATCCGGCACCGCTGCCATTTCCGCTTCTGCACGTGGATACCGGCTTTAAATTCAAGGAGATGTATGAGTTCCGCGACTGGTATGCCAAAGAGGTGGGCGCACGTCTGATTGTTCGCCGCAATGAGGAGGCGATTGCCAAAGGGATGAACCCGAAGGCGTTTGGTGTTGCCCGCTGCTGTGGTGCATTGAAAACCCAGGGGTTGCTCGATGCCCTGGAAGAGGGTGGCTACGATGCAGCTTTTGGTGGCGCACGCCGTGATGAGGAGCGTTCGCGTGCCAAGGAGCGTGTCTTTTCAATGCGTGATGAGTTCGGTCAGTGGGATCCGAAGAATCAGCGGCCGGAGTTGTGGAGTCTCTATAATGGCCGGATTCATGATGGTGAAAGTGTGCGTGTGTTCCCGATCTCCAACTGGACCGAGATGGATGTCTGGCTCTATATCCGTGAAGAGAATATTCCGATTGTACCGCTCTATTTCGCCAGGGAACGTATGATGGTGGAGCGCAAGGAGCTGCTGATTCCTTATTATGAAGAGATGAAGGATCAGCTGCTGGAAGGGGAGGTGCCCGTGCCGGTGATGAGTCGTTTCCGTACGCTTGGCTGTAGCCCCTGCACCGGTGCCGTGCGTTCGGAAGCCACGAATATGGATGAGATTGTGATAGAGGCTGCTGCCGCACGTCGCTCTGAACGTGAAACCCGCATTATCGATCACGGTTCCAACAGTATGGAAGACAAGAAGAAAGAGGGTTATTTCTGATGACTGAAGTGAATTTCAAACTGGCTGAAGAAGTCGAGCTGCTGCGTCTGGTAACGGTCGGCAGTGTGGATGATGGCAAGTCGACCCTGATTGGTCGTCTGCTGGTGGATACCAAGGGCGCTTTTGAAGACCAGCTGCTGGCTGTGCGCAAGCAGAAGGGGCAGGAAGGACAGGTTGCCTCGGCGGCTGAAATCGATCTCGCCATGCTGACCGACGGATTGTCGGCCGAGCGGGAGCAGGGCATTACCATCGATGTGGCTTACCGCTATTTTGCCACGCCGAAGCGCAAGTTTATTATGGCCGACTGTCCGGGGCATGAGCAGTACACCCGTAATATGGTCACCGGTGCATCGACCGCCAGTGCGGCGATTATTCTGATTGATGCCCGTAACGGTGTGATGCCACAGACCAAACGTCATACGCATATTCTTGGTCTGCTCGGTATTCCGCACCTGATTGTCGCTGTGAACAAGATGGACCTGGTCGGTTTTGACCAGGCTGTGTTCGAAAAGATTCGTCAGGATATGCAGGCTTACTGCGAGAAGCAGGGGGTGAAGGATCTGATCTGTATCCCGATGTCGGCGCTCGATGGCGATATGGTCGCCGTTCGTGGCGACCATCTGGGCTGGTATGAGGGCAAAACCCTGCTGGAGACACTGGAGACACTGTCAACGCTGGGTGGAATCGATGCACTGCCCTTCCGTTTGCCTGTACAGCTGGTGAATCGTCCACAGACGGCTGATCTGCCTGACTATCGTGGCTTTATGGGCACGATTGCCTCCGGAACAGTGCGGGTCGGCGACAGGATCGTGGCCGTACCGAGTGGCAACACTTCAACGGTGAAAGAGATTGTTACTTTTGATGGCAATCTGGAGGAGGCGTTTGCCCCCCAGAGTATTACGCTGACACTGAATGACGAGATCGATATTTCGCGTGGTGACATGATCACACATGTCGAACAGAAAGCCCGCGATGCAAAGGAAATTACGGCCAATGTCTGCTGGATCGGCAGTGAGCCACTGAGTGAGCGCAAGAAATACCTGATCAAGCATACAACCAATAGCGTCAAGGCAGTGGTCAACAGCATCGACTTCCGCCGCGATATCCATACGCTCGACAAGGATGCTGCGGATGAGCTGGCGATGAATGAGATTGGTCAGGTGACATTCAAGCTGCAGAAGCCGCTGCATTGTGATGCCTATGCCGACAACCGGGTGACCGGCAGCTTCATTCTGATCGATACGTTTACCAATAATACCGTGGGTGCGGGCATGATCATCTGACGATGTAAGTCGTTGTCAGATGATCATCCGCATGGAAAAGGAGATGCTCCGGGTCAAATCGGGGCATCTTTTTTTTACTGTCGCAATGATGAAAAGGTATGCTGAAAATATCCTTTTATTATTGACGAATGTGCTCCTCTCCTCTATAAAAAGAAAACTTGGGGGAAATCAGGAGGAGGTTCGAGATGAATATTCGGCAAAGGCTTTGGCCTAAACTGGCGCTTCTGGGCGTCGCGATGGTTGCAATCAGTGGATTGTCATCCTGTGGGGGCAGTGCCAGTGCACCTGCGCCCAATGCGGCGATAGCCGGTGCGGTGGTGGATGGCCGTGTAAGTGGTGCAACCCTGACCCTGTACAGCGATCAGGCCATGACGGTGCAGGTAGGCAGCGGTACAACCGATGCGGCGGGTGCATTCAATATTACGCTGACGGTCGCAACAGCTCCGGATCCGGTTTATATCAAGGCTGTGGGTGGAACGGATATTGATACCGGTATGCCGGCTCCGACCATGCTGTTCGTCGGTAATACGACCGGAGCGAATGCTCTTGCTACATTTAACATCACCCCTTTGACCAATGATGTGTTTACGCGAGTAGCCAATGGTTCTGCGCTGACGACGGCTCAGACCAATGCACAGGCTGCTTTCGGTCTGGCGGCCAATACGGGCGCAAATGGGCTGTATGAAGATCCTTCACTGGCCGGAAATGCGGGATTGCCGGCTGCCGTATTCAAGAAACTGACGGCCGGTACAGTGGGCGGGACGGTTGCCGCCGGTACCTACAAGATGTTTGCCATTATCGCATCCGAGTCTGATATCGGTGTGACCGCCATTGCCAATACTGCAGCGCTTACCGGCGGTGCCAACTTTGTCAGTGGCAATATTGTTGTTGCGGCGAACGGAGATATCACAGGCACAGCCGGTGCAAACTTTATTACGGGTAAAGTGGCAGGCTCCAGTGTCGTTCTCAATATCGTGGATAATGTGGGGGCACCGACCACTCTGACCCGGGTGGTTGGCAACCTGGGTTTGAATGGAAGTATGTCCGGTAACTTCTCCGATCTGACAGGTCTGCCGGGTGCACCGGTGATGAAGAAGGGATTGTTTGTGGGGTCTCTGATTCCTGCAGCAGGTATTAATGCGGCAGGACTGGCTACATTTGTATCCAACTTTTATACCCCCGGTGTGGGTACGGGAACGATGAATATTGTTGCCCGTGATATTTTTTCCGGTGCCGCTATTCCGCGTGTGAACTGGGGACAGGCGGATGTGACGGCAGTGAACGTGGGGGCTGGTACGGTCACCATGAGCAATATGACGATGAGGCAGGATGCAGGTAGTGTCGCAGGTGGCGTCAATGCCTTTACCTTTGCTGCGGGTACCTATGTATTCTCCGGAGCAGTTCCGACCAACCTTCTTGTCTTTGAATATACGATTGCCGGTGCCAAGCTGTATATCGCAACCTCGGTCGGCTTGCGGCGTGGCATCTACTTTGTTGTGCCGACCGTGCCTGGCACGATTCAGGCCATCGGCGAGTCCTATATGTCGAAGCAGAACAGTGTGGCGCCGAATCCATTTGCTCTTGGCATTACGGCTGATATCACGGTTGGCAGCATTCACGCCGGTATGCCGGGAGCGACACGGGCAGCTGCATTGACTCAGGGATTGACGCCGCAGGTTGCCGGACCGATGACGTTGCCGGGGGCTCTTACCGGCGGCACGATGGGTAACGGTTATCTGAATGCTCCGACAGAGCTGATGGTGTTTCAGGGTAGCATGCTGGCCATGAAGATGGATGCCAATAACAACTTCGCTGAAAACTCTCTTACGGGTGCGGTCGATGATCACTTGCGTCTGGTTGAGTTTTTTGAGTCCGGTGCCATGCAGGGTGAGGAAATTCAGGGTGGTACGATACCCGGACCGGTGACGCTCAGGGATTTCCCGTCCACCTTTGTCGGTTTTGTTCATGATCAGGCCAGTGCCGTCACACCGAGTTTTTCAGGGACGCTGAACTTCCTGGCAAGAACGGTCTATGCAAGCAACTATGCCAGCTTTGCAACCGCCTATACCACCGGAACGCTGACAATCACCGCACCGGCAGGGGCTGCCGGTACGGCTACCCTTGTGGCTACGCCGGCTGGGGGAGCAGTTGCTACCTCAACACTTACCGTCGATGTGCCGGCAGCCGGTGCGCCGGGTGTGTATCATATGTCCGGTGCACTGACCGGTGGTGGCTATATTGATATTACCTGGCCGATTGGCGGCACCAAGGCGCTGTATATGATCAGTAGCGCTGTGAATGGTGTGGTCAGTGAGGTTGGTGAGGCTTATATGACCCGCTAGCCGGGCATTTCACCGCTGTGATAAAGTTAAGGGCGCCTGTTGCAGGCGCCCTTATTTATGGTTCATCGCGCATTCGCGGGCAATATGGCCGAAGAAAGTTTTTGATTCCCGGTAAGTCTATAAGGGGAGTCAGGCGGCATCTGCAAATCTTTACCGGCACTGATTCCCGCACTTTCACGATGAACCTGTTTATTGTGCCTGTTCAGTTGAAAGAATCTCTCTGGCGGCGGCACAGTCTTTGGCAATTTGCTGGGCCAGATCGGCATGGCCGGTGAATCGCCGGTCTTCGCGGATACGGCGGACAAAGGAGATATTCAGCCACTGTCCGTACAGATCCGGAGCATCATCGAGCAGATGGGTCTCCAGCAGCAGGGTGCGGCCATTGAAGGTCGGGCGATAGCCCAGATAGGCGGCGCCAAGCCAGTTTCTTTCACCATTGCTGGCACGTACGGCATAGATGCCGACTGCCGGGTGTGCCAGGTCGGCCACATCGATATTGGCGGTCGGAAAATTCATCTGTCGCCCGCGTTTGTCTCCGTGCAGGACCTCGCCGGCAATGGCGTAATCGCGTCCGAGCAGTTGTCTGGCCAGGGCAAAGTCAGCGGCTTCCACGGCTGAGCGAATGCGTGATGATGAGACGACGGCGCCAAGCATTTCGAACGCAGCTGCTTCAGATACGGTGAAAGCGAGTTCATCGCCGAGTTTGCGCAGATCATCGACATGGCCCTGACGATCATGACCGAAAGCAAAGTCATAGCCGACATGGATATGGCGAAACCGGAATGTTTCGAACAGCCGGCGTGAGAACTTGTCCGCCGTCCATGCCGCCATTTCACGATCAAATGCCAGCAGTAAAACGGCATCTGCGCCTGCCTGCTCCAGATATTGCAGCCGTTCATGGACATGACAGAGGCGGCGGGGGGCCTCATCGGGAAACAGGACCGCGCGCGGGTGCGGTTCAAACGTGACGACAATCGTCGGTCCGCCCACAGCCAGTGCATGGCCTCGTGTTTCGGCCAGGACCTGTTCATGGCCCATGTGGACGCCATCAAAATTACCTACCGTGACGGCTCCGCCCTGCAGGTCGGCGAAATCGAGGGCTTCTTCCCATGAATGAATAATGCGCATCGGCACAGGCTACTGCTTATGAAACAGTGACGCACACAGAAAAACAGTCTGGCGGAACAGGGGTCAGGGGAGTGGCTTTTCCGGCCAGTGGCACTCGTCGGCCACAGGGCACTGATGGCATTTGGGTTTGCGAGCGGTACAGGTGTAACGGCCGTGCAGAATCAGCCAGTGATGGGCATGCTGCATGAACTCGGACGGAATGCGTTTGAGCAGTCCCAGCTCGACCTCGAGCGGTGTTTTGCCGGGAGCCAGCCCGGTGCGATTGCCGACGCGGAAAATATGGGTGTCGACCGCCATGGTCGGTTCGCCAAAGAGTACATTAAGTACGACATTCGCTGTTTTTCTGCCTACGCCTGGCAGGGCCTCCAGCTCCTTGCGGGTGCGGGGAACCATGCCATCATGTTTTTCGACCAGCATCCGGCATGCGCTGATCAGGTGGCGGGCCTTGCTGTTGTAGAGGCCGAGGGTTGCGATATAGGACTTTAATCGCTCCTCTCCAAGCTCAAGAATGGCCTGTGGCGTGTTGGCAACCGGATAGAGTCTGGCTGTGGCTTTGTTGACGCCGACGTCCGTGGACTGGGCCGAGAGCATGACGGCTGCCAGCAATTCAAAGTCGTTACTGTAGTGCAGCTCGGTTACCGGTTCGGGATCGGCGGCTTGCAGTTGTTCAAAAAAACGGCGGATTTCGGCGCCGGTCATGCGCTTCATGGGGGAGTTACTGATTGACTTCGTTCAGGGTCAGGGTGACCTGCCGGTCGATAATGTCACCGGCAGGGTTGAGTACCTGCTCGACGAGAAAAACCGTGTCATCGGTAATTTTCTCGATTCGGCCATTATGTTTACCGAGGTAATTACCCCTGTGCAGGGTATAGCCCTTGCTGGTGCTGTCCTCGATCATGGCAACCCGCTCGCCACCCATGCTGAAAATGGCAACCAGCCTGAGGCTTTCAAGGTCGAAATTTTCAAGCTCCTCGCGCTCATGATTGGAGAGGCGGAGCTGATTTTCTGCGACAACACTGCGGCCACTGCTGACCACGGTTGGCAGGTAGGAGGCAAAGGGGTCGCGCAGTGCCAGGAAATCAATATCGGGTGCAGTGACCATATGCTGCATGGCATCAGGCAGGGAGGTGTCCGGTTCGGCAGCAAAGACACTGGACGATGGTGTAAGTACCATGCAGAGAATCAATCCAGCCAGTCGTTTCATCGTACCTCCCGACGCCAATGGGCAAGCCACGCACCAGCAAACTACAGCAGAGTGGCCATGAAATGCAAAGCAATTTACAGGCCACAGGCCTACTGTATGCCGGAAGAACCGAAGCCGCCGCTGCCCCGGTTGGTATCGGAGAGGGCGCTGACGGTCTGAAATGCGGCGCGGGAAAAGGGGGCAATGACCATCTGGGCAATGCGATCTCCCCGGCAGACGGTAAAGGCCGCTGTGCCGTGATTGATCAGTATGACGCCAACTTCACCCCGGTAGTCAGCATCGATGGTGCCGGGGCTGTTAAGAACGGTGATGCCGTATTTCAGCGCCAGTCCTGATCGGGGGCGAATCTGTGCTTCATAATTTTCCGGCAAAGCCATGGCAAAGCCGGTCCTGATCAGCCGGTATTGCCCCGGCGCGATCACGATCTCTTCATCAATGGCGGCGCGAAGATCGGCGCCTGCTGCATGGTTGCTGGCGTAGAAAGGCAGCTCAATGCCTTCGCCATGCGCAAGGCGCATGATTTTAACCTCAGGTTGTTCCATCGTTTTATTCCTCAAGCTTCATGATCTGATGAATAATGGCGTCGGCAAAGGCCTGCTTGTTACTGCTGTGCAGTTCGGCCTCATGGTCCGGAGTGAGCCACCAGCCCCCTCCTGCATGACTGCCCATATTGCTGATGTCATTGGCAACAATGGCATCCACCCCCTTGGCAGCAAGCTTTTTGCGGCCATGTTCAATGTGCTTTTCCGCTTCTGCAGCGAAGGCGATCACCCTGCAGGGGCGATCATGCATATGGGCGACGGTGGCAATGATATCGGGGTTGGCAGTGAGCTCCACGACCATCTGCCCGGTGCTGCCACGTTTGATTTTTCCGCTCACTGGCCGGGTGAAACGGAAATCGCTTACGGCGGCGGTGCCGACAAATACCGTTGCACCTGCAGCCGCCTGCAGACAGGCGGCAAGCATGGCATCGGCCGACTCGACAGGAATTCGCTCTACGTCTGTGATGGTGGCAGGTGTCCCGGGTCCGGCTATCAGGGTTACGCGTGCTCCCATGATGGCGGCCTGGCTGGCCAGCAGCGCGCCAAGGGTACCACTGGCCCGGTTGGTCAGAATACGTACACCATCCCACGCTTCAGCGGTTGGGCCGGCATTGATGACCCAGCGTTGCCCGGCAAGTGCCGGCGGAGTCAGCAGCGGTAGCAGGGCGGCGAGTATATCTTCCGGTTCGCTCAGGCGGCCTGCCCCCTCCTCACCGCAGGCCAGGATGCCGGCCGCCGGGCCTGTGATATGCATTCCCCGCTCCCTGAGCAGGGCGGTGTTGTGGCGGGTGGCAGCGTTGCTCCACATCGAATGATTCATGGCCGGTGCAAGCAGTACCGGGGCCTCACTGACCAGCATGATGGTGCTTAGCAGATCATCGGCGATGCCGTGCGCTATTCTGGCCAGTACTCCTGCGGTTGCAGGAGCGATGATGATGGCATCAGCCCAGCGTGCAAGCTCGATATGTCCCATCGAGGCGTTATCGCCGACCAGGTCGAACAGGCGGGTATGCACGCTGTTGCCTGTCAGGGCTTCAAAGGTCAGCGGGGTGACAAACTCGCAGGCCGAACGGGTCATGACACAGCGGACCTCTGCCCCCTGTTTGACCAGCAGGCGGGCGAGCTCGGCCACCCGATAGACGGCAATACCGCCGCCAATGCCGAGCAGAATGCGCTTATTGCAGAGCATCAGCGGAATCGGTGTGGCCATGGTGTCGCCTCAGGACTGCAGCTCTTTGAGCGTGTTGAGTACTGTTTCGACGTGACCTTTGACCTGAACCTTGCGCCATGCTGCGGCAATATCGCCTTCGGGATTGATAATGAAGGTGGAGCGCTCTACGCCGAGATACTCCTTGCCGTAATTCATTTTCATTTGCATGACATCAAACGCCCGGCACAACTGTTCGTCCGGATCGGAGATAAGGGTGAAGTTGAGCGACTGGTTTTCACCGAAGCGGGCATGGGATGCAATCGAGTCGCGGGAGACGCCGACAATCGTGGCGCCTGCACCGCTGAAGTCCGGTCGGGCATCGCGGAATTCGCAGGACTCTGTGGTGCAGCCCGAGGTGCTGTCTTTCGGGTAAAAATAGAGGATGATCCACTGGCCGGCGAGATCGGCCAGCTTCAGGCGGCCTTCAGGCCAGGTGTCGAGTTCGATATCTGCCGGGGCGGCATCGCCCGGGTGAATGGTATAATCTGCCATGTGACCTCCAATGGATAATCAGCGCAGGCTATCACCGCAGCAGGCAAAGGTCAGTGGATGAGGAACCCTTCCTGAATTGGGCGCATCCACCCCTGATTCCCTGATGGGTGATTGTCGTCGCATTTTTGCTAGCCTTGCAGCGGATCGTAACGCAAGGAGTTTTTCAATGCAGCAAGAGTCTGTCGCCGTCACATTTCATCCCTCAGCCGTGTTGCTGGCGCAGCCGCGAGGTTTTTGTGCAGGCGTTGATCGTGCAATCGAAATTGTTGAGCGGGCGCTGGCTGTTTACGGGGCGCCGGTTTATGTCCGGCATGAAATTGTACACAACCGCTATGTGGTTTCGGACCTGAAGCAGAAGGGGGCCATTTTTATCGATGAAGTGGATGACGCCCCGGATGGGGCGCTGCTGATTTTTTCTGCCCATGGTGTCAGCCAGCAGGTGCGCCAGCGAGCGGCTCAGCGCGGCCTGCGTGTTATCGATGCAACCTGTCCGCTGGTGACCAAGGTGCATCTGGAGTTGCTGCGGCATTATCAGCGGGGTGATCAGGTGATTCTGATCGGTCACGCCGGCCATCCCGAGGTTGAAGGGACGATGGGGCAGGCTCCTGCCGGGGCGGTGTTGCTGGTGGCAACCGTGGATGATGTGGCGGCGCTTGAGGTTCGCGATCCTGACAAGCTGGCCTATGTCACCCAAACGACCCTGAGTGTGGATGATACGGCGGATGTGATCGCGGCCTTGCGCGCCCGTTTTCCGAAATTGCAGGGACCCAAGCGTGAGGATATCTGTTATGCCACCAGTAATCGCCAGGAGGCGACCAAGGCACTGGCTGAAGAGAGTGATGTGGTGCTGGTGATCGGCTCGAAAAACTCGTCCAACTCGAATCGTTTGCGCGAGGTGGCCGAACGGGCCGGTTGTGCGGCCTATCTGATCGACGGGGCGGAAGATATTGATGCAAGCTGGTTTGCCGGCGATGCGCGTATCGGTATTACGGCCGGCGCTTCGGCTCCGGAGGTGCTGGTTGCAGAGGTGGTGAAGTGGCTGGCCACGCAGGGATTTGGCGAGGTGCGGACGTTGCTGGTGCGCGAGGAACATGTGACATTCAGTTTGCCTGAAGAGTTGCGGCAGAAGCAGGCAGAGTAAATTTTCGGCAACTCCCATCGTTGTTTCAGCGGCTGTTGCGGCTGTGTAAACGATGATGTTTTCCTGTCCGGCGGCACTGTTTTACGGGCTCGCTGTGCGTGATGCAGACGGCTTGACCGGCGCGATCATTGTTATGGTTTCCATGAGCTTGCTCCTGCTGCTAGCTTGCTGGCATGGCTGAACTTGAGAAGAAACTAGCAATTCTGCGTCAGGCAATTGATGCAGTGGATGACGAACTGCTGGAGCTGATCCGCAAGCGGGCCCGGCTTGCCGGCCAGGTGGGTGAGGCGAAGCAGGGTTCTGTGGATGCCCCCTTTTATGTGCCGAGTCGTGAGGCATCGATTATACGGCGTTTGCTGGCACGTAATGCGACGGCAGCGACCAGTGCGCATGAGAGCAAGATTCCCGATGAAGCGATTCATGGCATATACCGTGAAATCATCGGTGCCTGTCTGGCGCTTGAGCACCCGATGACGATCGCCTATCTGGGGCCGGAGGGTACCTTCAGCCACAGTGCGGCAAGTCGCCAGTTCGGTTCGACGGCCAAATATCTTCCCTGCAGTTCGCTGGCTCAGGTATTTGATGAAGTCGAGGCCGGCCGTGCCACCTATGGTGTTGTGCCGGTGGAGAATGCATTTGAAGGTGCCGTCACGCCGACGCTTGATCAGTTCGCTGATATGGAGCGCGATATTTTCATCTGTGCCGAGGTGCAGCTCTCCATCCATCACCACCTCTTTACCTATGCCGAATCCCTTGCCGATATCGATGTGGTGATGTCGCATCCGCAGCCGCTGGGACAGTGTCGCGGCTGGCTGGCAGAGCATCTGCCCAATGCGCAAATGCTGGAGGCCTCCTCGACGATTCGTGCCGCCCAGATTGTCGATGAAGCCAAAGCCGCTGCCTCGCCGACGCTCGACTGGCAGCGCTGTGCCGTGATTGGTCCGTATTCGATTGTCGATCGCTCGGGATTGCCGCTGATGCAGCGCAATATTGAAGACTTTCACGATAATACCACCCGCTTTTTTGTGATCGGACAACATGATTCGCCGCCGTCGGGAGAGGATAAAACGTCGCTGGTCATGTCCATTCGGGATGAGCCGGGGGCACTGCACAGCCTGATTTCATCCTTTGCCGATCGTCATATCGGCTTAACCCGGATCGAGTCGCGGCCATCCAAGAAAAAGCTCTGGGAATATGTCTTTTTTGCCGATATCCAGGGGCATCGTGATGATGCGGCCGTCGCTGAAGCGATAGCCGAAATCAGCAGCCGTCCCGGCGGCTTTATCAAGGTGCTTGGTTCGTATCCGGTATCTAAACCATTGTAGGTGAGTGAGTATGCGTATTGATTGGTTGGCCAGAGCCGTGCCACAGGCGTCGGCATTGTATCCGTATGTGCCGGGGAAGCCGATAGAGGTGCTGTTGCGTGAAAAGGGGCTCAGCCATGCGGTGAAGCTGGCATCGAATGAGAACCCGTATGGCCCTTCTCCGAAAGCTGTGGAGGCAATCCGGAAGGCAGCCGGCGAAGTGCATCGTTATCCGGATGGTGATGCCGGTGCCCTGAAGGCGGCGATTGCTGCTTTTCATCAGTTGCCGGCAGACCGGATCATTGTCGGTAACGGCTCCAACGAGGTGCTGGAGCTGATCATTCGTACCTTCGCCGGCCCCGGTGATGAGGTGGTGTACAGCTGGCGCGGTTTTATTGTCTATGCGCTGGCGGCTCAGGCTGCCGGTGCCACCGGTGTTGCCGTGCCTGAGGCTGACGGCCTGACGCATGATCTGCAGGCGATGGCACAGGCGGTGAATGAAAAGACCAAAGTGGTGTGTATCGCCAATCCGAATAACCCGACCGGGACGCTGCTGGATCTGACCTCCCTGCAGGGCTTTCTTGATCTGCTGCCCCGTGATGTTGTGGTGATTCTTGATGAGGCCTACTACGAGTTCGTGGCCGATGAGCTTGGTGACTCGCTGACGACGCTGACGCATCCGGGGCTTGTGGTCAGCCGTACCTTTTCCAAAGCTTACGGGCTGGCCGGATGCCGTATCGGTTATGCGGTTGCCGATGCGGCGATTGCAGCGCTGATCAATCGCTTCCGTGAACCGTTCAATGTCAGCCTGCCGGCACAGGCGGCTGCCATTGCGGCACTTGCAGATGGCGAGTGGGTTCGGGCGAGGGTGGCGGATACACTGGTTGAGCGTGACCGCATGGAAGCGGTCCTGCAGCAGTTGCAGGTCTATGGCGGCCACAGTCATGGTAACTTTGTTCTGCTGCGCCATGCCGGCAGTCGTCAGATTGCCGCTTCACTTGAGGATCGCGGCATTATCCCGCGCCCGCTGGCGGGTTACGGGATGGCGGACTACCTGCGTATTTCGGTGGGCACTGCGGCTGAAAACGATGCATTTATTGCCGCCATGCAGGATATCCTGGCGGCGATGGAGTCCCGGTCTTGATGGTCCATACCCATCTGGTGGTAGTTGGAACCGGCCTGATTGGCGGTTCATTTGCGCTGGCGCTGCGCCGGGCCGGCTTTGCCGGACGCATTACCGGTGTCGGGCGCAGCCGTGAAAATCTGCAGCTGGCGGTTGAGCTCGGCGTGATTAATGACTTCTGCCATGATGTGGCCGAGGCAGTCATCGATGCCGATGTGGTGCTGGTCAGTGTGCCGGTTGCCTCCTGTGGTGAAGTGTTTGCCGCCATGGCGAAGTCCTTGCCTGCCCATGCGGTGGTGACAGATGCCGGCAGCAGCAAGCAGTCGGTGATCGCTGATGCCCGTGCTCATCTGCCGGATATGAGCCGGTTTGTACCGGCGCATCCGATCGCCGGTACCGAGCAGTCGGGCGCGGGGGCCGCCTTCGCAACCCTGTTTCAGGATCGCTGGTGTATTTTGACGCCGGATGCGACAACCGACCCGGCGGCGCTGGAGATGGTGCGTTCGTTGTGGGCCGCAACCGGTAGTCAGCTGATCGAGATGGATGCGAGTGAACATGATGAGCACCTGGCCGCGGTGAGTCACCTGCCGCATCTGGCGGCATTTGCACTGGTCAATGCGGTGCGGAAAAGCGGGGGTGATGATCCGTTCCGGTTTGCGGCCGGCGGGTTTCGTGACTTTACCCGTATTGCCTCCTCATCCCCGCAGATGTGGCGGGATATTGCCCTGTGTAACAGGGAGGCGCTTGTGCATAAGCTGGACGCGCTGATCGCCGAGCTGGGTGAATTGCGCGAGGCCGTGACGGCGGCGGATGGCGCCCATCTGCTGGCTGAATTTGCTGCTGCCAAGGCAGCCCGTGACGCATGGTTGCGGAAAAATGGAGATGAATTGTGAATATTGGTGGAACCCTGATTGCCGGCCCTGCAGCCGGGCCGTTGCATGGACGCATCCATGTGCCCGGAGACAAGTCGATGTCGCACAGAGGTGTGATGCTTGCTTCACTGGCTGATGGCGTTACGGAAATCCGCGGCTTTCTTCCCGGCGAAGATAATATCGCGACAGCACAGATGTTTATCGATATGGGTGTGCAGATCGAATGGCTGAATGATGAGAAGACCGCATTGCGTGTGCACGGGGTGGGGCTGCATGGTTTGCAGGCGCCTGAGAATATGCTGGATGCAGGCAACTCCGGTACCTGTGTTCGACTGATGACCGGCGTGCTGGCCGGCCAGAGTTTTTCGACGACGGTGGGTGGCGATGCCAGCCTGAGCAAGCGGCCGATGCAGCGTGTGGCTGATCCGGTGCGTCGTATGGGAGCTACCGTCGACGGGCGCGAAGGCGGCAATCTTCTGCCGCTGACGATCACCGGTGGTCAGCTGCAGGCCATTGATCATGTGTCGGCGGTGGCCAGTGCGCAGATCAAATCATGTGTGTTGCTGGCCGGTCTCTATGCCGATGGTGTCACCACGGTGAAAGAGCCGAAACCGACACGTGATCATACCGAACGTATGCTGCCGCTGTTCGGGCAGCCGGTTGATGTGGCTGAGGACGGAACGATCTCCCTGCGCCCGACCGGTGCTCTGACGGCTCCGTCGAGTGTGGTGGATATTCCAGCGGATCCTTCATCGGCATGTTTTTTTGCTGTAGCTGCGGCGCTGGTACCCGGTTCGGATATCAGCATTGAGGGGATCGGCATTAATCCGCGCCGTGATGGCTGGCGACGGATTCTGCTGGCGATGGGCTCTGATGTAACGCTGGTGGGTGAGGGCAGTGTGGGCGAGGAGCCGGTGGCCGATGTACGCATCCGCGCCGGCGGATTGCATGGTGCACAGGTGAATCCGGATGATGTGCCGGATGCGATTGATGAGTTTCCTGTGCTGTTTGCCGCAGCCAGTCTTGCCGATGGCGAATTTGTACTGACCGATGCCGAAGAGCTGCGCGTGAAAGAGTCTGATCGTATTGCGGCGATGGCGGCAGCCCTGCGTTCGGCCGGAGCGGATGTCGAGGAGAAGCCTGATGGCGCCGTCATTCGCGGACAGTCGATGCTGCGCGGCAACGTCGATGTGGATGCACATGGTGATCACCGTATCGCGATGGCGATGGCTGTCGCTGCCCAGCGGGCGGATGGTGAGGTTCGTATCCATAATGCGGCAGCGATTGCGACCAGTTTTCCCAACTTTGTGGCGCTGGCACAGTCGGTTGGCATGAATGTGCGCTGGGCCGATGAGGACGGACTTTAATGGCGATGTGGAAGCCGGTCGCTGGCCTGAAAATCGCGGTGGATGGCCCTTCCGGCAGCGGTAAGGGGACGGTGGCGAAGCTGCTGGCGGAGGAGGTTGGTCTGCCTGTGCTGGATACGGGGCTGCTATATCGTTTGACCGGTGCTGTGGCACTGCAGCGAGGGGCGGACCTGGCCGATGAAGCGGCGATGGTACAGGTGACTGTCGAGATGCTTGATGGCCTGATCTGGAGCAGTAGCGGGATTGAGTTTCATGGTGAGAAGTGGACCGATCGCCTGCGCGGCGAGGAGGTCGGCGCTGCCGCTTCCATGGTGGCGGCCATGCCGGAGGTTCGCGCCCGCCTGTTAACCCTGCAACAGCAGCTGGCCGGCAGTGGCTGTATTATGGATGGGCGTGATATCGGCACCGTTGTATTGCCGGATGCACCGGCAAAATTTTTCCTTACCGCTTCTGTGCGGGAACGTGCGCGCAGACGCTGGTCCCAGCTCAAACAGATGGGGCGCAGATGCGATTTCGACGAGGTGCTGCTTGATCTGAAAAAGCGTGACCAACGCGATAGAGAGCGTCAGCATGCACCCCTTGCCCAGGCAGTTGATGCCATTGCGATTGATTCCACCACATTGCGGGTGGATGAGGTCGTGGATCGTATGCTGGGTATACTGGAACGGAGAGGGTTGATCGAAGCGATCGACGACTGATCCGTCACGACAACTGATCACAATACTGAATAACAATTCGTCAATGAATTGAGTCATTAGGATGGAACACATGAGTGAAGCCGAGAAGCTGAATAAGGATCTGGAGGCCGCTGCGGCGGCAACCGAAATCGTCGCTGCCAATGAGGGTTCTGCCGGGACCGGGGTGGCTGAAGCCGTCGATACGGCCGTTGCAGAGAGCGCTGTTGCAGCTCCAGCTGTGGAAGAGGAGTCATTCCAGCAGCTTTTCGAAGCCTCATTGAAGGAGCAGTCCGAGATTCGCCGTGGCGAGATGTTCAAGGCCGTGGTTGTGGGTGTGAATGCTGATGTGGTGGTGCTTGATGTGGGCACCAAGGCAGAGGGCGCTGTTCCGCTGAGCGAGTTTGAGCAGGCCGGTTTGCCTGTACCGTCGGTGGGCGATGAGATCGAGGCACTGGTGCAGTCGGTCGGAGGCTCTGCCGGCGTTCGCCTTTCCGTGCTTGCAGCCAGACAGCGCGAAGCATGGAGCGTGCTTGAGGCGGCTCAGGCCAATGAAACGACGGTTGAGGGTGTCGTCACCGCTGAAACCAAGGGTGGATTCCGGGTTAACCTGAATGGTCTGAATGCATTCATGCCGCGCTCGGAAGCCGATACCGATATCCATGTGCAGGCTGCTGCACTGATTGGTCGTCCGTGCATGGTGACGGTGCTTGAAGCCCGCCGTAAACCTGAAAATATTGTTGTATCCCGTCGTCGTCCGCTGATGGCGAAGCAGGAAGGCAAGCGCACTGCATTTTTCGAGCAGCATGCCGTTGGCGACAAGGTGACCGGTGAGATCAAGCGTCTGGCTGATTTCGGTGCGTTTGTGGATCTTGGCGGTGTGGATGCATTGCTGCATGTCTCCGATGTTTCATGGCGCCGGATCAAGCATCCGTCAGAAATGCTCAGTGTCGGTCAGAGTGTGACCGTGGAGATCGTCAAGCTGAATGCGGAAACCGGCAAGGTCTCCGTATCGATGAAGGCACTGCAGTCCGATCCGTGGGATAATGTTGAGGCGACCTATGAGCCGGGTATGGGGCTGACCGGTACCGTACGCCGTCTGCTCGATTTCGGCGCTGTGGTAGAGCTGGAGCCGGGTGTTGAGGGTATGATTCACCGCTCCGAGCTGAGCTGGACCAACCGTGATGTCAATCCGGCGGCAGTGCTGGCCGAGGGCGATGTGGTGGATGTGGCGGTGCTCGATCTTGATGCATCCGCGCGTCGTATCCGTTTGAGCCTGAAGGCTGTGACCGAGAATCCGTGGCAGGTGTGGATGGCTGATCACCCGGTCGGTTCTCATATCTCCGGCAAGATCAAGAATATCACCGATTTCGGTTTCTTCGTGCATGTCGCTGACGGTATGGATGGTCTGGTTCATATGGAGAATCTCTCCTGGGATCAGTCTGCGTCCGAGGCACTGGCCGCATACCAGAAGGGTATGGAGGTTGAGTGCGTGGTACTTGGTGTGGATGCTGATCAGCAGCGTATTTCACTCGGTATCAAGCAGCTCTCTGCTGATCCGTTCGAGCTCTTCCTGTCAGGCGTGAAGCGTGGCAGCAGCGTCAATGGTACGGTTGTCGAGGTGAAGCCATCCGGTGCAGTGGTTGAGCTCGCCGATGGTGTGCAGGCATTCCTTGCCATGCGCGAAGTGCCGCGTGATCACGCCGAGCTTAAGGTTGGCGCCGAGGTGGAGGCCAAGATTGTCGAGGTCAACAGCAAGCGCCGTCAGGTCAGCCTGTCGATTCGTCAGCACCTGATTGAAGAGGAGCGTGAGGCTGTTCGTAACTATTCACGTCAGAGTGCCGGCGATGCAACACCATCGGCACTGGCCCTTGAACTGCAGCGCAAGCTGTTGGGTAAGGTATAACGCGAAATCGTGTGCCCGGTTACAGTCGTCTGCAGGGTCGGCGGCTGTAATCGGGCTTCGTATGTTGGTGTGCCGTGGCTGATGATGTTTGCGGCGATAAGCGGAGGCGTGGATGACAAAATCAGAATTGGTTGAGATGATTGCAGAACAGCAGCAGGGCATCACAAGGCGTGAGGCCGAAGTTGTTGTGAATACTATTTTTTCGGTGATCGGCGACGCACTGGCGGCCGGTGACCATGTTGAGCTGCGTGGATTCGGCAGCTTTACCACCAAGGCGCGTCAGGCCCGGACTGGCAGAAACCCGAAAACAGGTGAAGCGGTAGAGGTGCCGGCCAAGGCCGTTCCGCACTTCAAGCCTGGTAAAGAGTTGCGCGAGCGGGTTGATCAGGCAGGCTGAATCAGCAATGCCCAGATACGCACTTCATTTGCCGGGGTTGCAGTCGGTAAACTGGATCAACGTGCTGGTGGTGTTTGTTCTGACATCATTTGCAACGATGTTTGCGCTGGCCAATCTGACCCCTGTACAGCTGCACTTTCTAGGCGTCAGCAGTGCGGCGATTCCGGTTTATATTCCTGTATTTATTGCATTTATACTGGGTTTCTCAGGCGGCGTGCTGGCGCTGACATTCTCCAGGCGCAAGCATAAGCTGGAGATTGCCTGGCTGCGTCAGGAGCATGAGCGGCTGCAGCGGGAAGTGGATAACCTGCGCAATATCCCGCTTCAGGATGACGTATGAATACCATTCTGCTGGCGATTACCGCCGTCGTACTGGTCGTGTTGCTGGCACTGGTGCTGCGCCCCCTGCAGGAAGAGGTCGAACCTCGTCAGGAAGAGGATGAGCGCATTTCGCCACTGTTGCGCGGTATCAACTATCTGCTGTCGGATGAGCCGGATCTGGCGCTGCAGGAGATGGTTCAGGTGGCCCGTCTGCGTTCAGAGGCTGCCGATGTTTATATGGCGCTTGGTGAGATGTTCCGCTCGCGCGGTGAAATCGGTCGTGCTGTTCGTATTCATCAGAATCTTCTGGCTCGTCCGGATCTGCCCAAATCGCTGCACTTGCAGGCGCATATGGCATTGGCAAAGGATTTTCAGACCGGTGGCCTGCTTGATCGGGCCCTGTTGCAATATGATAAAGCGCTGACATTGCAGTCGGATCATGCCGATGCGCTGGAGGCGAGTCTGCGCATTCGCGAACAGAGCTCCGAGTGGTTACTGGCTGAAGAGCTGTTGTCACGGCTGGAGCAGGTGCGGGGAGCATCCTATGGCTCTCGCCGGGCCTATCTCTTTTCCGAGCTGGCAACGCTCTGTCTGGCTCAGGGGCAGGTGGAAGAGGCTGCAACCTATGCGGCCAGGGCCATCGAGCTCGACAAGAGTTGCGCTCCTGCCCGTATGGTGGCGATCAAGCTGGCGCTGGAGGCGGGCAACACCGATCTGGCTATCGAAGAGGTGCAGTCGCTTCGTCAGCTTTCATCCGAGCATTTTGCACTGATTATTCCTGGGTTGTTGGCCTACCCTGAGTTTTACGATCGGCAGGGGCATGCGCTGCTGATGGATATGTGGCGCCGGAAGCCCGATGCCGAGCTGGCATTGAGCTGGCTGGAAGCGCTGGCCGGTAAGCGCGGGGTGGCGCAGGCTGAATCACTCTATGCCGAGCTGGCTTTTACGCCGGCCACATTGCGGGAGTCCCTGCGACTGCAGGCTGTGCTTGGCAATGAGCATGATGCCCATGCCCGTTTTGCCAGACAGTGGCGCAAGCGGGCAAAAAACTATGTTTGCGAGACATGCGGTATTGAGGTGGTGGATGTACGCTGGCAATGCCCGCAATGTCACAGTTGGGGTACATTGCACCCGAAACATGAGGAGAGAATCTGATGCATGACCGGTTGATGGTGGCTTTGGACGTAGCGGATGCGGATGCAGCACTTGCATTGCGCGATCAGATGGGCGATTCGGTTGGCTGGCTCAAGATCGGTCTGCGTCTGTTTGTGGCCGAGGGACCGCAACTGGTCGCTGCGGTAAGAAAAACCCACAAGGTATTTCTTGATCTCAAATTCCATGATATTCCCAATACCGTTGCCCAGGCAGTGGAGAGTGCCGGTCGTCTTGGTGTGGAGATGGTGAATGTGCATGCCGGTGGCGGTATGGAAATGCTGACCGCTGCGGCACAGTCGGGCGCCCGCTTTCCCGGCATGAAGCTGATTGCCGTGACGGTGCTGACCAGTGATCCGATGCCGGCTGCCGAGGCTGCCGTTGTGGCTCTGGAACGGGCGAAAATGGCCAGGGATGCCGGTCTTGACGGTGTGGTTTGCAGCGTACATGAGGTCGAGGCGATCAAGCACGCCTGTGGTGCCGATTTTATCACGGTCACGCCCGGCATTCGCTGGGGCGGGCAGGATCAGCAGGACCAGAAGCGGGTGGCGGATCCCGCCGGGGCCATTCGTGCCGGTTCCGATTATCTGGTGGTCGGTCGGCCGATTATTCAGGCGGAAGATCCTCATGCTGCCGCCATGCAGGCTCAGGCCATGATGCGGAGTGCTGTGGTACTATAGCGACTGTGAGTGCGTGGCCGCTGTGAACAGATAACGACCGCACTTTCCTGTTTTTATCTTCTTGTGTATGATCTTACGCCGCAGGGCGGTTTAAGTGATACGAGGAGTGAATCATGGAACATGTGACGGAAGCATCGGATCCGGTCCCGGATGATCAGCAGCCGGGTATGCGCTGCTTTGATGAGCTGGCCCGTCAACATGGTCTCAGTGATGAGAAAATCCGCTCGGTGCTGACCCGATACCTGCAGGAGCAGGAGCTTAAGCCGTATCAGGCAGAGCTGATTCAGCTGCAACAGCATCTTGAGCAGACCAACAAGCGCATGATTATCCTCTTTGAGGGGCGCGATGCGGCCGGCAAGGGTGGTACCATTCGCAGCGTGACACGCTATATGAATGAAAAGCACTATCGCGTGATTGCCATGGGTAAGCCCACAGAAGAGCAGCGCAGCCAGTGGTTTTTCCAGAAATATGTTTCCCAGTTTCCCAGTGGTGGCCAGATCGTGATGTTTGATCGCAGCTGGTATAACCGTGCCATGGTTGAGCCGGTGTTCGGCTTTTGCACCGAAAAAGAGTATAACGACTTCATGAAAGGCGTGGTTGGCTTCGAGAAGGATCTGGTCCGGCAGGGAACGATTCTGGTCAAGATCTATTTTAGTGTGACCCGGGAAATTCAGAAGAAGCGCTTCGACCGGCGGGAGCATGATCCCCTGCGCCAATGGAAGCTTTCGGAAGTGGATGTGCAGGCGCAGGAGCGCTGGGAGGATTTTGATCGGGTCAAATTCGAGATGCTGAGAAATACGCATACCGCTGCCGCCCCCTGGACGGTGATCCGTTCAGCGGATAAACACCTGGCGCGTCTGAATGCCATTCGGGTGATTCTCAATGCGGTGGATTATGAGCAGCTCAATCAGCAGATCGATTATGTGCCTGATGATGCGGTGGTTCTATCCGGTGCGCGCGAGATTGAATTGATGCAGAACGCCCGCTTGCGCAAGGGCAAGGGGAAAAAGAAAGCGGAGCCGGTATGAATGATCGAGCGGGAGTGATATCAGGAGGTCTGGATTGCTGAGAAGTATGGCAGGTAAAATCCTGTTGCCGGCGATCTGCCTGGTGCTGGCTTACGGTTTCTGGGTCAGTCCTGATTTCAAGGCGATCTCTGCCGGTGTGGCGATTTTTCTTTTTGGCATGCTTTCGCTTGAAGAGGGCTTTCGGGCCTTTACCGGTGGCGCGCTGGAGAAAACGCTCAGGCGGACGACCGATACGCTGTGGAAGAGCCTGAGTTTCGGTGTGGTGACCACAACCATCATGCAGTCCAGCTCACTGGTCAGTGTCATTACCATCTCCTTTCTCAGTGCCGGCCTGATCGGGCTGACCGAAGGACTGGGGATAATCTTCGGCGCTAACCTGGGCACGACGACCGGTGCCTGGCTGGTGGCCGGTTTCGGTTTGAAGGTGAACATCGCCGCCTATGCCATGCCGATGCTGGTATTTGGCATCATCCTGATCTTTCAATCTTCCAAAAAGCTCAAGGGCTTCGGTTATATTCTGGCCGGTCTCGGCTTCCTGTTTCTTGGTATCCACTATATGAAAGAGGGGTTTGAAGCGTTTCGCGAGACGATTCGTCTCTCCGACTATGCGGTTGCCGGTTATCCGGGGCTTTTCCTGTTTGCGCTGATTGGTGTGGCGGCAACGGTCATTATGCAGTCCAGCCACGCTACCCTGGTGATTATTATTACCGCCCTGGCGGCACAGCAGATTACCTATGAAAATGCCCTGGCCCTGGCCATCGGTGCCAATGTCGGTACGACCATTACCGCCATTCTTGGTTCCCTCAGCTCGAACGAAAAGGGGCGTCAGCTGGCCGGTGGTCATCTGATTTTCAATATGGTGACCGGGGTAGTGGCCATTGCCCTGATTCATCAGTTTATCAGCAGTGTCGACTATATCAGTGCTGCTATCGGTATTGCCGAGGATGACTACACGCTGAAACTGGCGGTGTTTCACACCCTGTTTAACCTGACCGGTATCGTTCTGATGGTGCCATTGATCGGTTATATGGTGCAATGGCTGGAGCGGTTGATTCCGGCTCCTGTATCCCGTTTTGCGGTACCGCAGTATCTGAATGCGGCCGCACTGGAGTTCTACGATACCTCTATCGAGGCACTGCGGAATGAAACGTTGCGGGTCTATGACAATGCCCACGAAATTGTCGCCAGCGGCCTGAGTCTGGGGCGGGAGGAGATGTTTTCCGATCTGCCGATCGATGATGTGATCAGGCGCTACAGCGAGCCGGTCGAGTATGATATTGATGCCGCCTACGAGCGGGATATCAAGAGCCTTTACGGTGCGATTATCACCTTTTGTGGCAAGGTGCCGGTTGAGTCGCAGTCGGCCCAGGAATTCTCCCGCATTCGCAATGCCAACCAGAATATCATCATGGTTCTCAAGGGCATCAAGCATTTGCAGAAAAATATGAACGAATATATCAGTGCCGATAACGCCTATATTCGCGATGAGTACAACCGTATCCGCTCCCGTATTATCCGGGTGATGCGCCGGCTGGAGAAAATTCGAACCGGCAATGATCCGGCTGTCACCGTCTTGTCACTGGATGCGCTGAAACTGACGCTTGAAGAAAACGCGGCCATTCTGAATGAGCGCATTGAACGGTTGATTCGTGCTCATCATATCACGGCGGATATGGGTATCTCACTGATCAATGACAGTACCTACTCGTATGACATTATCCGCAATCTGATTGCGATCAGCAGTAATCTGTTCCATGCAGGGGCAACATCTGAAACCGAGGCGGAGCATCTGATTGCGCTGGAGGATGAAGAGATCAGTTCTCTGCTGGATGGTGGAAGCAAATGATCAGGGCTCGGGATGAGGGGCAAAAGAGATGAAGCTCAGAAAGTTGCTTAAAAAACTGAACGACTACCTTTATGAGGAAGAGTACAAGCGCCACGATCGTGATGAAGGACTTTCCAGGGTACTGAAGAAGCTGAAAAAGAAAGAGCTGAAGCTTCAGGAAGAGATTGCAGGCGAAATGGATGAGGGGGAACGTCGCCTGCTTGAGCAGGAACTTAAAATTGTGCACAGCCAGCGTGAGAAAGGGGTGCGTTTGCTGGCTGAGGCGCGTGGCAAGAGCTGGGAAAAGAGAGAGTAGATTACGCTTGCGGCTCGTCCTGCTGCGGATGCAGGGCCTGATGGATTTCCCTGCTCATCAGTGTAACCGGGCAGGGTTTAGTCAGTATGGTCTCACTGCTCGTATCGGTATGGTTGAGTTTGTCGTAGCCGGATACAAAAATGACCGGCATGTCGGGGCGGATGGCGCGAATCTTTTCAGCTGCGGCATCACCCCCCATAACCGGCATGACAATATCAAGCATACATAGTGCAATCGTGTCTGCATGCAGACAGAAAAGTTCGACAGCCTCCTTGCCATTGCCGGCGGTGAGGACCTGATAGCCCAGAGATTTCAGCACCGCTTTTCCTGTCTGTAGAATCTGGGCCTCATCATCGGCCAGAAGAATGGTTTCGCCATGACCGCAGATCATCTTATCGGCTGTTGGCAGGCCTGTTGTGCCTGTTTCCGGCGTCAGCGCTGGCAGATAGATATCAAAATGGGTGCCTGATTCGCTGTTGCTCGTCACCTCAATAAAGCCACGGTGGGTTTTGATCGCGCCATATACCATGGCCAGTCCCAGGCCGGTTCCCTTGCCGAGCTCTTTTGTTGTGAAGAACGGTTCAAAAATATGCGGGAGATGTTCGGCGGCAATGCCCGCACCGTTATCGGCAATGATCAGGCGGGCATATGATCCCTCCCTGAAATAGCGGTGCTTCTTGATAAAGCTGTGGTCAGGCTGAAACAGCTCCAGTCTCACCGAGATGATCGGGTTCTCAATCTCTTCCAGGGCGTCACGGGCATTATTTATCAGGTTCATCAGTACCTGGTGCAGCTGGGTGCCATCGCCATGAATCATGATATGCTCAAGGCTGATGTACTGATGCAGCTCGATATTTTCGGGTATCACAGTGCGCAGGAATTTCAGGGTTTCCTTGATAAACGGTGCCAGTGGCAACGCCCTCATGCTGACCTTGTCCCTGCGGGCATAGGTCAGCAGTTGGCGGATCATATCCGAGGCCCGAAAGGTCAGCTCCTCTACATTGGCCAGTTTTTCAAGCGCCTGAGGGTGATTCTCCAGCCGGTGCCGGACCAGAAACAGGTTGCCGGTGATGCCGGCCAGCATATTGTTGAAATCATGGGCGATGCCGCCCACCAGTGTACCGATGGCTTCCATCTTCTGTGCCTGATGAAATTGCTGCTCAAGGCTTTCGTAGGCACTTAAATCCTGCTGAATGCCGACATAGCTGGTAATGATGCCCGATTCATTGCGCACGGGAGAGATGGTCAGCATCACCGGTATCGGGTGGCCGTCGCGGGCGTATTCGATGGCCTTGTCACTCCATGTCTCCCCATGCGAGATGGTGTTCCACATCTGCTCGAACAGGGGGCTGTTTTGATCATGGAGCTGCAGCATGGCCAGCGTTTGACCGACGGCTTCATGGCAGCTGTAGCCGGTCAGTTCGGAAAAGGCCGGGTTCACATACTCGATGATGCCGGCAGCGTCGGTCATAAGAATGGATTCACCCGCCTGCTCGATGGCCTGCAACATTTTGCGGGCCAGGTTTTCAGCCTGTTTGCGGGCGGTCAGATCATTCATGATGGTCAGGCAGCTCTCCCCCATAGCCGTGACGATGAACTGGATATCCCTGATGGTGCCATCCTTGCAGGTCACCCGGAATTCCATCGGCGTATGCCCGGCAGTTCGCTGATGGATACTGGCAATGGCGGCCTGCCACGACTGCTCGACCTGCCGGCGATAGGCCGGGTCGGGATAGGCCAGAGGCCACCAGTGCTGCAGCGATGGTATATCATCCTGCGTATAGCCGAAGAGATCGACAAAGGCGCGATTCAGCAGGGTGATGTGCTGATGACAGTCGCTCACTGCCAGTGCAACCGGAGATGCATCGATAATGGTGCGGAACTTCTCTTCACTTCTTTTCAGCAGCAGCTCGGCCTGTTTACGTTCGCTGATATCCCGTCCGGCGGAGAGGAATGCTGCTTCTCCGTTGTATTGAAACAGTGCGGTGGAGACCTCGACTTCAATGGTGTCGCCATCCAGACGGAGATAGCGCTCTACCGTCGGAGGCAGCGGGGCGCCTCCGGGTGTCAGGCTCTGCAACCGCTCGATGGCCCGGGTATAGTCATCCGGGTGCAGGTAGCGCTGAATCGGTGTGCCGATGATTTCTGCAGTGCTACGGGCGCCGATAAGGTGAAGGGCGGCCTTGTTGGCAAACAGGATGATACCGTGACGATGAACAATCAGGGCGTCAAAGCTTGCTTCAACAACCGACTCGAACTCATACTGACGCAGCTTTTGCTCACTGATATCCAGCCATGAACCGATGATTTCAGTCAGTGCTCCGGCCTGATTATGAACGAGGTTTACATCATCCCGGATCCAGACCAGCGATCCCCCCTTCTTCCGGATGCGATACTCATGACTGAATTCGTGCTGACCGGCGAGCATGGCCTCCCCGAACCGTTTAAGCACATGCTCGACATCATCAGGATGCAGGATGGATTGCCACCATGTCCCGTTTTCCATGTAATCAGTGGCCGTGTAGCCGAACAGGGTCTCAATGTTGGCCGAAACATAGTAGGGGATGAAACTGCCCGACTGATAACGGCAGGCGTAATGGACAACCGGAATATGGCTGATGATATGATCAAGCTGATCTTTTTTCTGCATGTATGAGGTCAGCTGTCTCAGCTCCTGCTGTTGTTCGGCCAGGCGAGCTTCTGTGTTGGCCTTGCGCAGCTGACAGAGTGTGGCCTGATCGATCAGGCCGATGGCCATGTTCTGCTGATCCACCACGATATATTGACTGTCTTGCCCGGGCAGGTCAGCGATTTGATGGCAGGGGGTATCAGCCGGGAGTGTGGTGACAGGTGACAGGGGGATATCGGCAATGGTCGTGGTCAGCGGATGATGCCCCTGTGCGACCACAGCACAGATATCGGCCGCAGTGAGCAGACCTGCGGGGAAGCCCCCGGCCGTAATAATGATGCACTTCTGCCGGCTTTTGCTGATCAATACAGCGGCTTCAGCAGCGCTGATGTCTGCCGTTGCCGTGGTGATGTCGCGGCTCATGACTGTGGTGATATCTTCTGCTGGCATGTGGCTCTGTCTCTGCCCGTATAACGCAAGTCGTGTGCCATGATCGAAGGAGGGGCGGGCGTACTTATCCGGAAGTAAAAGGCTTTCGGATATGACGGGCAATCTGCTGGCTGATCAGCTCGATGTTGTAGGGTTTGCTCACCGTCATGTCATCGGCAATATTTTCGTCAGCCATCACATCGTGTTTGTCATAGCCGGTACAGAAAATCACCGGCACATCCGGTTGCATGGCCTGCATCAAACGTCCCGCTTCGACACCGCCCATCCGGGGCATTACCACATCCATCAGTACCAGGGCGAGTTCATGATGGTGGCTGCTAAACAGCTGCATGGCCTGCTCTCCATCCGATGCCTCCAGCACCCGGTAACCAAGCGATAGCAGTACCTCTTTCAGGGTCTCCCTGAGCATCTCTTCATCATCGACGAGGAGGATCAGCTCGCCATGACCGCGGGCTGTTGCCGGTAAGGGGGCGGATTCAAGCGTATGATCCGGCGTGTCGATCAGCGGAAGACAGATCTCCATGCGGGTGCCTTTCCCGGGTTGTGATGTTACATCAACATAGCCCTCATGCATGCCACAGGCGCCATAGACCATGGCAAGTCCGAGTCCGGTTCCTTTGCCCACCTCTTTGGTGGTGTAAAACGGGTCAAAGATATGGGGGAGGTCGGATGGATGAATGCCGTGGCCGTTGTCATCAACACTGATCCGGGCGAAGTGCCTGTCAGCGGTGTCCGGATGTGCCTGTATAAAGGTGGCATCGGGTACAAAGTGCGCCAGTGACAGGGTGATCTCCGGATTGTCCACGCCCTCCACTGCATCGCGGGCATTATTCAACAGGTTGATAATAATCTGCTGAACCTGGCTTGTGTCACCATGAATCACCATGGTATCTGCTTCGAACATGGTATGGACCGTGATGCTTTCAGGAATGGAGAGCCGGTGCAGCCGGAATGTCTCCCTGATAAAAGAGCCAAGATCGAAATCGTGCATCTGCAACGGACTTTTGCGGGCAAATGCGAGCATCTTTTTGACCATGTCGGCCGAGCGGAAGCAGAGCTCTTCGGCAATCTCGACATCATTCAGTGCCGTGGCGGATGCTGTGAGTTTTCGTTTGAGCAGGTAAAGGCGGCCGGTGATGCCGGCCAGGGCATTGTTGAACTCATGGGCAACGCCGCCGACCAGAATACCGAGGGATTCCATTTTCTGCGCATGCAGAAATTTTTCCTCCATCTGTTTGTGTTCGGTAATATCGCGCTGGATGGTGACATGACAGATGACCTCTCCGGCATCATCAAACACCGGGGCGATATTGCGCTCAACGTGGCGCAGCGAGCCATCCCGGCACTGGATAATCATTTCGCCTCGCCAGATATTACCCTGCTGAACCGTATCCAGCATATGCTTATAAAAGGCTTCCGGATGTTTATTGCTGCGCAGAATGCGGGTGAATTGTCCGACCGCATCACTGGCGGCATAGCCGGTCATCTGCTCAAAGGCCGGGTTCACATACTGTATGCGGGCCTCCTGATCCGAGATGATGATGGCGTCCTGGGCATGCTCGACCGAGGCGACCAGGCGGGCAATCTGTTCACGGTCCTTTTTCTGCTCGCTGATATCCCAGAACATGCCGAGTACGCCGGCAATGTTGCCATCCCGGTCCAGCGCCGGTGCCTTGATGGTCTGGATGATACGCTCCTCGCCCCGGACAATTACCCGCTCTTCGATCTCTTCCGGCTTTCCCTGTTGCATTACGCGCTGGTCATCCATCTGAAACTTTTTCGCCAGCTCGGCCGGGAAGAAGTCGAAATCATTTTTACCACTCACTTCATCCGGTTGAATGCCAAGGTCGCTGGCAAGGTTGTGACTGATGGCGACAAAGTTCGAGCTGGTATCCTTGATGAAAAAGCGTTGTGGAAGATTTTCAATCAGCATGCGATATCTGTTTTCACTCTGGCGCAACAGTGCCTCGGTGTGCTGCAGGCGTTCATGCGCCAGTGAACCGGCCAGTGAGGCGGCGAATTTGTCGATCACATTTTTCAGCTGATTCACCGTGCGGGGGGGGATGGTGGCATGACGGGAAGGAAAGTAGAGCTCGAGTACGCCGAATTCAGCCAGTGGAAAAAGTACAAACAGTCCGTCGCCGGCCAGTCGCTCGTCATCCATCTCCGGGCTGCTGATGGTCACGGGTCTGCGTTCATGCATGGTGCGGAGCAGGGGGGGCGTGCGCTCCCTGCCGGCCACAGGCGTGCTGCGCCTCGGATTGGCATAAAGGAGAGAGAGTTGCGGGGAGCCATCTGCGTGGTCTGCATCGGTTAAAATCCATACCGCAACCTGGGTGATGTTTTTTCGCGCCTGCAGGATATTGAGAAATCCTTCGCAGTTTTTTCTCGCGTCCAGCGAACTGCCGATAGCGAGTGAGAGCTCGTACAGCAGCAGTACATCATTGATGATGGCGCTCTGTGCAGAAGACTCAGGCATATAGCAGGCCGACCACAATCGTTTTGTTGAACAGCTCCAGATAGTCCTCACCGTAGGAGGAGATCTCCCCCAGCGTCACTGCGCCTTCAGGGATCGCATGCTGGCCATGGATCTGTAGCTGCCGGCCTGCTGCTGCAAGTTCCCGGCCGAAGGCATCACCGAGGACCAGAGTGCGGGAGAAACAGTCCATGATCAGACAGTGATCAGCCTGTATAGCGGCTGTGCAGCAGTCATCCACAGCCGTAATGGCAGCCTCGATCAGTGAGCCGGTGTTGCCATGCAGCAGATACATGACCGAGTTTTCCGGTACACTGGAAGCAAACTGAATACTTTGATCGGATGTGTTGGCCAGTAACGGGTCGCGTACAACATCCTCCTGGTGTTCACGATACAGCCCGAGCGGGAAGTAGCTGGCCTTGTTGTAGAAGGCATCGGCAGTCACATCCGATTCGCCATGTGTTTTTACAGAGGTATGATAAAAATCATAGGCCGGTTCCCAGTTCATCTCATGCACCACATTTTTGCAGGTGCGCGTAGCGATGATCGGCTCATGGTTGAGGCGCTGCCAGCCATGGCGGGCCGACAGGCTGCTGTTGAGCGATGTCAGGGCAATGACCGCGGCATCTCGGATGATGCCATCGGTGGTAAAGATACAGGGGCGATGCACAAGGTCACTGAAGCCGGAACAGCCTCCGAAAAAGTGGATGCGGTTGCCGACCTGGTTAAAGATGCCGGCAAGCAGCGTATCGGTGTGGGTGGTCATGGCATCTAGCAGAATGATGCCGGTCGGCGAGCCGGTACCGGCTGCGCCGGCTGGCAGCAGTTCGGGAATATGATAATCGTCCCGATTCAGACCGGTGATCAGTATGGGGGCAGCTATGGCGGGAAATACATTGACGATGGCCCCCTCGGTGAAGGTACGGTCGCCGTGAATCAGGGCCGGGAATATGGCCCCGATAAAAGGGATGGCGGATTCGACCAGCTCGTCGATGATGCGGTTGATCTGCCCGGCATGGCTTTCTGCCAGCATGATGACTGCAATGGGCTGCTCATATGAGGTTGCAGCCTGTTGAATGGCCTGTGGCAGCTGCTGTATGGAAGCGATGTACATCAGTTATCTCCCCATCCCTGATAGATGTGACTCTTCAGCCTTTTCCGGCGGATGATCTTTTCCGCAGGAGAATCTCTTTATTTTCCGAGCAGACGCGAGAACAGCCCCCGCTTCTGTTCGGCATCGGCCCGGATCAGAATGACCGATATATTATCCGGGCCACCGGCATCATTGGCCAGCTGGATCAGTTTGCCGGCTCCTTCCGCCAGTTGTTTGCTGTAGCGACTCATGGTTTGCTGAATCAGCTCATCGGCAACGACATCGGTGACGCCATCCGAGCACATCAGATAGATGTCGCCCGGCTGTACCATATCCTCCACGATATCAGGTTCGACACCAGCCTCGATGCCAAGGGCGCGGGTGACGAGATTTTTGATCATCGAATTGCGTGCATCGGCGGCTGTGACCAGTCCTCTGCGCACCTGCTCATGGATCAGCGAGTGATCTTCGGTCACATGGCTTAAAATGCCACCGCGCAGCCGGTACATGCGCGAGTCGCCGACATGGGCTGCCGTAATGCGGTCGGCATAGAAAAGGGCTGCCAGCACTGTTGTGCCCATGCCGGCACATTGCCGGTCACTTTGCGCTTTTTGATAGATGGCATCGTTGGCATCGATAATGGCCTGGCGCAGCAGAATGGATTCGCCGGTAAATCCGGTCGCACGATCAATGGCCGCTTTCGGGATGGACAGCACTTTTTCCCTGACCTGTTCACTGATCAGGTCGACAGCCATGGCACTGGCCACTTCGCCGGCATTATAGCCGCCCATGCCATCGGCCAGAACCGCAATACCATGCGAGGGAGTAATTTTCACGCAGTCCTCATTGTGGTTCCGGCGCATACCGACATCGGTAGCGGCATACATCTCCAGTGATGTCATGATTGACCTCCCGAACTGTTTAGCAAACGCAGGCAGTGACTGATTTCTTCAAGCGCCTCGCTGGCCGAGGCAACCCTTTGTGGTGCCTTTTTTGCCAGCAGCCTGTCGATAAGAGTGACAACGCAGACAGGAATCTCCGGATTATGCTGACGCGGATCGACGTGAGGCTCTTTGGCAATTTTTAACATCAACTTGGCAATGGATTCGGCCCGGAACGGGCGGACACCGGTGGTCAGTTCATAGAGCATCACACCCAGCGAGAACAGGTCGGAGCGTCCATCGAGCTGTTTGCCGGAAAGTTGTTCCGGCGACATGTATGAGGGGGTGCCGAGCACCACACCATCGCGTGTTTTGCTCGATTCGGTAATATGGGCGATGCCGAAGTCGGTCACCTTTACCGTCTTGTTTTTCAGTATCATGATATTGGCCGGCTTGATGTCGCGATGAATGACACCGTGGTTATGGGCGTATTGCAGTGCCTCGGCAACCCTGGCAATGATTTTCAGCGTGGTCTGCAGCGGCAGCAGTTTTCCTTTTTTGGTATACGGAGCCAGGTCCACACCATCAAGGTATTCCATGGCGATATAGGCCAGGTCATGCTCATCACCGGCATCGAAAATGGTGACGATGTTGGGGTGGTTGAGCATGCCGGCGATTTCCGCCTCATGGAAAAAGCGTTTTTTGACCTCTTCAAGTTCCCCCGGCTCGAATTCCTGCGACAGCGCCATGGTCTTGATGGCGACCTTACGATTAATTTTCGGATCCTGGCCGAGATATACGGTGCCCATTGCACCTTTGCCCAGCTCGCTGAGGATTTCGTAGCGCCCGAGGGTCGGCTTTTCATCACCACTGCCAAGCAGGGAGGAGAGACCTGCATTGGCATCGCCATCGGAAACCGCCTCCCTGCTGCTGTTGGCAGCAATGAGACGGTTCTGAATATCCCGGTATCCGGGCTGATAGTGTTCGCTCAGATGTTTATAAATGTCGATCGCCCGCGTGAACTGTCGCTTGCGTTCAAATGACAGTGCAAGTTCATACATCATCGAGGCAATTTCATCATTCAAATTGCAGGCCATGAATTTTTCGTATGCCTGTTCCAGCATGCCCTGATTCTGGAAGGTGATCGCCAGCATTTTATTGGTGTCAGCCATGTTGTGATTTTGATGGCTGACGCTGCGCAGGTAGGTTGAGCCATACAGCTTCAGTGTCAGGGCAAGGTGACCGGTCAGCAGCAGCAGGGCAGCACTCATGCATTGCAGCCAGAGCGCATGGCTATTGAGCACAAAGGCACTGCTGCCGATGATCAGCAGCAATAGCAGCGCCGAGGCTACGGCCGCGATCATGGCCGGCATGCGTGGCAGCAGAAGGATCAGATACAGGCCGATCAGAATCATCAGGCCCGTTTCAACCATGCCTGCCCAGGCAGGGCGGCTGATGAACTCCTCTTTGAGGATGCTCTGCAGCACATGGGCATTGAATTCGACACTGCTCATCTGAGGGGTGAGAGGGGTTGCAAAGGTGTTGCCGCTAACATGGCCGGCCTTGCCGATCAGTACGATTTTTCCATTAAACAGATCGGCAGGGGTCTCGCCCGACCAGACTGAGGCCAGCGAGTAGACCGGATAGGCCGGGCTGTGAAAGGCCGGCCGCATCTGTATCCGCTCATTGACCGGAATGGTGATGGGGCCCAGTTCAATCGTATGGCCGATATTGATGCGGATATCGCTCAGCGGTACGTGCAGGGCGCGGGCGGCAAGATTGAGTGACATGGATGGGAAATACTTGCCGTTATAGATCACTGCCAGCGGCTCCGAACGAACGGCGCCATCGGCATCAGGGAAGATATTCAGGTGGCCAAGACCGGCTGCAGCGCCGGCAAGTTCGGGATAGGGGCTGCGAAGATAACCACCGTTGATTGCCTGGTTGCCTTCCGTGTCGACGATGTGGCTGATCGTGGCATGGTTGAGGTAGTCGGGGAGGTCCGGGTTTAAGCGGTTGCCGCTCTCTCCGGTCAGAAAGTAGATGGGCAGCAGGATATTGCCTGCTTGCGCGAGCGTAGCCGGCAGTATGCCGCTGCCATGGGCAGGGTCGCTGTCCGGCTGGCCGTAAAACAGATCGAGGGCAATCACTGCTGCGCCTGCAGCCGAAAGTTTGCTGATCGTTTCGGCAATCGTGCTTTGCGGGTGATTGCCCATCTGCGCCAGTGAGGCCTTGTCGACATCGACAATGATGATATCCTCATCGACAGCGGCAAGATGGGCTCTGAGATTCAGATCGTAGAAGTGGTTGTCGAGTTCCTGCAGTGGTTGCAGACCACTGCTGTGGGCGCCCAGCAAAAGCAGGGTTATCATAATGCCGAGAAACCAGTCTGTTTTCCAGAACGCGCCAGCTGTCAAAGCTATTCTCCTCCCTCCCTGCATATGATGACACGCCGGATTGCCGTATACCCTGCACCAGGCTCGCAAGCCCTGTGCCAGCTTTACCTGACGGGGTCTTCAATCGGGTGGAAGCTTCCGGTTGCGGGACAGGGCTCATTCCGGCGAATCAGTGGCTGACCGGGCAGGCCCTGTATAAGATATACAACCATGTATATTGGCGATGTTACCGCCTTAGCGCAACAGAAATGCAGGTGGTGTACCGTCCTGAACAGTTGATGCAGAAATGATTCTGCAAAAGGGTGTTGACAGCGTATGAACTCATCCTTACGGTTCGCGCCACGTTGTTCCCCGGTAGCTCAGCAGGTAGAGCAGGTGACTGTTAATCACCCTGTCGCTGGTTCGAATCCGGCCCGGGGAGCCATCTTGAAAAAAAGCCGGCAAACCCTGGGTTTGCCGGCTTTTTTATTGTCCGCGACAGGCTTGAATGCAGACTGGGAACGGGCGCTTCCGCTATCTCGTGCGAGTGTATATCGATGTCATCACAACCGGCCATCATCATCACCTCCCCCCCAAGCTGGGATATCTTTTGTAACGTGATCGACAACTATGGCGATATCGGTGTTTGCTGGCGTCTGGCCCGTCAGCTGGCGGGTGAATACGGCCTCTCCGTTCGTCTGTGGGTGGATGACCTGGCCAGTTTTGTCCGCCTGCATCCATCGGCAGATGCACAGGCAGCGCTGCAGTGGTGCTGCGGGGTGCAGGTGTGTCACTGGTCGCAGTCGTTTGCCGGGGTGCAACCCGCGACGGTGGTGATCGAGGGGTTCGGTTGTCAGCTTCCCGCCAGCTATCTGCAGGCGATGGAAACATCACCTCCTGTCTGGATCAATCTTGAATATCTCAGTGCCGAATCCTGGGTGGAAGGGTGCCACGGTTTGCCGTCGCCGGTGCGTGCGATGATCCGATACTTTTACTTTCCCGGCTTTGTGCCGGCTACGGGCGGTCTGTTGCTGGAGTCCGGTTTGCTGGCTCGCCGCGATGCCTTTTGCCCGGATGTCGGGGCGAAGAGCCGCTTCTGGCACTCTCTGGGCATGCTTGCTCCTGATCCCGATACCATGATCGTGTCACTGTTCTGCTATGAAAATGGCAATGTTCCCGAGCTTTTCGAGGTGTGGGCCGGTGGCACTCAACGCATGCTCTGTCTGGTGCCGGAGGGACGGGTGTTGCCGCAGGTGGCAGCATGGTTTGGTGACGCTGCAGCTGCAGCCGGTTCACGCTATGTGCGCGGAATGCTGGAGGTGCAGGTGCTTCCATTTGTTTCCCAGCAGCAATATGACCAGCTGTTGTGGCTATGCGATCTTAACTTTGTGCGTGGTGAGGATTCGATGGTGCGGGCCCAGTGGGCGGCGAAACCGATGCTCTGGCATATTTATCCGCAGCAGGACATGGCTCACTGGCCCAAGCTGGAGGCGTTTATCGACCGTTATTGTGCGTTGTTATCGCATGACGATGCCATGTTGGTGCGGCATTTGATGGAAGCCTGGAATCGTGGTTGCGGGGCGGGCCCGCTATGGCAGCAGTATATGGGTGCATGGCCTCGTCTGCATGCCCATGCGGGGCAGTGGTGCAGCCATCTCTGTGAGGATGGTGGCGGCAGCCTGGCCGCGAATCTGGTGGATTTTTCCCGACAGATCATGGACAGTGCGGCACCTAACTTGAGAGGTGGTTAAGAAATGAAAACTGCACAGGAAGTTCGCGCAGGCAACGTGATTATGGTCGGTAGTGACCCGATGGTTGTATTGAAGGCGGAGTTCAACAAATCCGGTCGTAATGCATCTGTTGTAAAAATGAAGATGAAAAATCTGCTGACCGAGGCGCCAAGCGAAGCGGTTTACAGGGCTGATGACAAGTTCGAAGTGGTGCTGCTGGAAAACAAGGCAGTCACTTATTCCTACTATGCCGATCCGATGTATGTCTTTATGGACGGTGAGTATAACCAGTATGAAATCGAGAAGGAGAGCATGGGTGATGCGCTCAACTATCTCGAGGACGAGATGGAGTGCGAAGTCGTTTTCTACAACGACCGTGCGATTGCTGTGAATATGCCGCATGTTGTTGTGCGTGAAATTGTGTATACCGAACCTTCCGCGCGTGGTGATACCACCGGTAAGGTGATGAAGATGGCCCGGCTTGCTTCCGGTATGGAAATTTCAGTGGCTGATTTCTGCAATATCGGTGACAAGATCGAAATCGATACCCGCACCGGTGAATATCGCCGTCGCGCCTGAGTTCACTGTCAGCATACGCTTGCCTGTTCAGGTGAGCTGTTTCCACCGCCGGCCATTGTGCCGGCGGTGTTTTTTTATGCGGGTCGTGCATGTTTTTTGGCCCGGTCGTTGCTGGCTGGTCCGGCATGCAGGGCTGTGGCGCAGGCGGGCAGTGAAAGCGGGCTGATCCCGGCTGTGCGGGGCAGTAGCTGGCGGAAAAATACATTTTTCGATCTGTATCATCGCGAATTGCATAAGTCCGGCATCCCCCTAGGATTCCCGGCTATGGCTAAGATACTTTTTCATTTTGGCGAGATGTCTCTCAAGGGCAAGAATCGCAGCAGTTTTGAAAATCGCATGGCGCGCAATATCAGGCGTGTTCTCGGTGACCAGCTCAAACGCAATGGTCTCCATCGTGAACACGGGCGCATGCTGGCGGATGTGCACGAGGTTTCCGATGCGCTGCTTGATCTGGTGGCCCTGACCCCCGGTATTCGCAATTTTTCGCTGGTGCATGAGAGCCCGCTGGAGCTTGAGGCGATGCAGCAGGCGGCGGTGGAGGCGGTGGAAGCTGCGTATGGCAAGGATGTTGCCGGCCGGCCATTCCGTGTCAGCTGCCGGCGCGGCAATAAAGCCTATCCGATGACATCGCCGGAATTGAATTACGAGATTGGCGGTTACCTGAAACACCACCTGAACCTCCGTGTCAGTCTGCATGAGGCTGAAATAGATGTGCGTGTCGAGGTGGGGGCAAAGGCGGCCTATATCTATACCCGTAAACGGGTTGGTATCGGTGGCCTGCCGGTCGGTTCATCCGGACGTGGTGTTGTCCTTTTTTCCGGCGGTATTGATTCACCTGTGGCCGCCTACACCATGATGAAGCGCGGTATGGAAGTGGTGCTTGTGCACCTTTATAACAGCACCATCAATCGTGACTTTGCCAAGATCAGGGATCTGGCGCGCCAGCTATCTCTCTATCAGGGCGCTACAACCCTTTATCTGATCGACCTTGAAGAGTTCCAGCGTCATGCAATTGCCCTTGTTCCGGCCGAATATCGCATGATTATCTATAAACGTCAGATGATTCGCTCGGCGGCCAAAATTGCCCATACGCAGCGGGCTCAGGCGCTGGTGACCGGTGATTCACTGGGTCAGGTTGCCAGTCAGACGCTGGCCAATATCAATGCCATTTATGATGCCTCCGACCTGCCGCTGCTGCCGCCACTGATCGGTATGGACAAGGAGGAGATTATTGCCCTTGCCCGCCGCATCGGCACCTATGAAATATCGATTGAGGATTATTGCGATATCTGCTCTTTCCTGATTGCCAAGCATCCGGAAACGAATGGCAAACGCGATCGTGTGGCTGAGTATGAGTCGATGCTGCCGGTTGAGGGGCTCGACTATGAGACCCGTATTGTACGCTTTGATTCCGGTCGTGAGATCGATCAGGCCGGATAACCGGAGCACTGTTGCAACGCTTTAAACGACTGGCCGGACTGGGGCTGTTCTGTTTCTCGTGGATGCTCTGGGGAGTGATTCCGTTGCTGCCGTTTATAGCGGATGCGGATGGCGCCACGATTGCGGCATGGACGACCGCTGTGCTGGTCGTTTCCGAGCTCTGTTTTTACGTCAGTCTGCTGTTGCTTGGGCGCCCCTTTTACCTGGCTTTCAAGGCCGGAATGAAAGGCCTCTGGTATAAATTGCGGGGCAGGGCGCAGCTTGAGAGTTAGTCCTTTGACTCTTTTTCAGCGGCAGTCTCATTTTTCTGAAGGCGGCGTGAGATATTTTTATCGGCCGAGCTGAAGGTGAAGCGCCCGAATAGTGTGCACCCTTTCATGCCTGGGTCACAGGCCTTGCCGGGGACACGCTGACATGCTCCCTCCTGTTCATGCGGGCAGCCCCAGCCGCTCATACACGTTTGCTGCGGCGGGCGCGAAATAACTTCACTCCGATCAGTATGGTTGGCAGCAGGTGCCAGAGCAGGTCAAAAATATCGATTGGACGGCTCAATACTCCCGTTGCCAGCATGCGCAGTTTTTCGCTCAGGTGCGGTTCCGGCTCGAATGGCAGCAGTGCCATCAGGATCGCCATCGCGATCAGGGCCGGATAGGGAAGTTCATCCAGCCACTTCATTGCGCGCCATGGCTGATAAAGTGCCGGTAATCCTCAGCGAGTGCATCGACGGCCAGCTGGTAAAAACGCTCACCATCTTCGACGGTGGCAAGGGCGGGGTTGGAGCCGATGCGGCCATCGGGGAACTTTTCACGGAAATCAGCGGCATGATAAATCTCGCCGACAGGTGCCACCTCCGGCTGCATGGATACCTGTTTCACAGCTTCCGGATGGGCAAAATAACTCAGGGCCACCTCGCTGACCGTGGCGTGATAGCCTTCGGCATCACCATAAAGCTCACGGGCCAGTGTGGTGATGGCGTCATTGCGCCACCAGTTGGCCAGTCGGCAGCAGAGCGGGTGCGACGGATGCCCCTCAATGGCTGCATAAATCTCCGAGAAGGCGGTCGTCACCGGCGCAATATTGCCGCCATGGCCATTGATGAAGTAAAAATGGGTGAAACCATGGCGGTGCAGCGAGGTTACAATGTCGATCACGACCCGGATCAGTGTCGAAGGGCGCAGGGTGATGGTGCCGGCAAAGGCCATATGATGTTGTGACATGCCGTAACTGATGGTCGGGGCAATCAACAGCGGCTGTTTTTCGGCCATGCCGCTGGCAATGCGTGACGGGCAGATGGCATCGGTGCCGATCAGTCCGTTCGGTCCGTGTTGCTCGGTGGAGCCGATCGGAATCACAATCCCGGTTGAGTGGCCGAGATAAGTCTCGACTTCCTGCCATGTGCTCAGTGCCAGCTGCATCTGTATCTCCATTGGTTTGTGATGGTTCGCATCGTGACATAAACAGTGCTGATGGGCTATGGTGAAAAGCCGTGTTACAGTTGGCAATGACCAATAACGATATATTCCGTCGCATCCGCTTTGCCTTTGATTTTGATGATGAAAAAATGATGGCCCTGTTCGCCCTGGCTGATCAGGCCGTAACGCGCGCCCGGATCAGCGACTGGTTGAAAAAGGACGAGGATCCGGCCTTTCAGTCACTCAGCGACTGTGAGCTGGCCATCTTTCTCAATGGTTTGATCCATGACCGGCGCGGTAAGAAAGAGGGGGCGCAGGCCGTGCCTGAACAGCAATTGAACAACAACATCATTATCCGGAAGCTGAAGATCGCACTCGATCTGAAAGAGGAAGATATGCTGGCATTGCTGGCGCTGGCCGGGATGCGGCTGGGTCGGCATGAGCTCAGTGCATTTTTCCGCCGGCCTGACCACAGGCATTATCGTGAGTGCAAGGATCAGGTGCTGCGCAATTTGCTCACGGGCATGCAGATGAAGTATCGTGCCTCCACGGCTGAAGCCGGCGGCTCGGCATGGGACAAGCTGATGCCTGAGGCGCGCTCGTAGGGCAAGGCTGTTGCGGCGCTGCATATCTATTGTATGCCGATGGCAGTAAAGTCCGGCCGCTCACGCGTTGACGCACCGTTCGGGCTCTGCACAGGCCTCGGGCCCATGTGACATTCGTACAGGATCATTCATTGAATCAATTGCCATTTTCTACTCTCCCTCTGCACCCTGATCTGCTGCATAATCTTGTTTCGATCGGTTATGAAAGCATGACGCCGATACAGGCGGAAAGCCTGCCGCATATGCTTGCCGGCAAGGACCTTATTGCGCAGGGGAAGACTGGCTCGGGAAAAACCGCAGCCTTCGGTCTTGGTCTGTTAAGCAGACTTGATGCAGGGCGTTCGCAAGTGCAGGCCCTGGTTCTCTGTCCGACCCGCGAGCTGGCCGATCAGGTGGCCAATGAGCTGCGCAAACTTGCTCGCAGGCTGGCCAATATCAAGGTGCTGACACTGTGTGGCGGCATGCCGCTCCGGGCACAGATCGCTTCGCTGGAGCATGGGGCGCATATCATTGTCGGTACGCCCGGCCGTATTGAGGATCACCTTGGTCGCGGCACACTGAAGCTTGATCGTTTGTCAGTGCTGGTGCTGGATGAGGCGGATCGCATGCTGGAGATGGGATTTCAGTCAGCGCTGGATGTCATTATTGCGCAGACACCGCGTGCGCGGCAGACACTGCTGTTCAGTGCCACCTTTCCCGCGCAGATTCAATCGATTGCCGGGCGGATTATGCGCGACCCTGTGCAGGTCCGGGTCGAGTCCACTCATGATCACAGCAGTATTCGCCAGCATTTTTACAAGGTGGCTGATGAAACGGAGCGCATGCTTGCCCTGCGTCTGCTGCTGTTGGAGCACAGGCCTGAATCGACGGTGGTTTTTTGCAATACCAGACGTGAGGTTGGTGAGGTGACGGATGAGCTGGTTCGCCACGGTTTTAGTGCCCTGGTCCTGACGGGGGAGCTGGAGCAACGGGATCGCGATCAGACGTTGGTTCGCTTTGCCAATAAGAGTGTCTCTATTCTCGTGGCGACCGATGTGGCAGCCCGTGGTCTGGATATCGATGCGCTCGATGCGGTGATAAATTATCACCTTGCCCAGGACAGTGAGCTGCATGTACACAGGATCGGACGCAGCGGACGGGCGGGCAGTCAGGGTTTTGCCTGCACGCTCTATAGTGAACGTGATGGTTTGCGCATTGTACAGCTGGAGGATTGTCTGGCGCGAACGATTGTCGATGAGGCATTGCCGCCACGGTCTGTACTGCAACGGCCGGTGATGCAGCCGAAAATGGCAACCTTGCAAATCGGTGCCGGAAAAAAACAGAAAATTCGACCGGGAGATATTCTGGGGGCGCTCACCGGTGACGGTGGTATTAGCGGTGTACAGGTGGGCAAGATTTATATGCACGATAACCGGGCCTATGTGGCTGTGGCCAGGGCGGTTGTAGCGGCGGCGCTTGCCAAACTGGATGGCGGCAAACTGAAAGGGAGAACCTGCCGTGCCCGGCTGATCAGCGGGTAACCGGGCTGATGGGCATGGCAGCGGCTGTGTCTGTTTGTCGCAGATGTGAAAAAAATCTGCATCAGGGGGGTTGAAACGTTTTTTCATTGTCCCCACAAGGGGCTGGAATCGGTTTGAACCGTTTCCAAGCTCACAGTTTATGAACAACAAATAAGGAGAAACATCGATGGCAACTACAGTCCGTCCTTTGCATGACCGAGTTATTGTCCGCCGTTTGGACGAGGAAGAGAAGTCCGCGGGCGGTATCATTATCCCGGATTCTGCCAAGGAAAAGCCGCTTGAAGGCGTAGTGATTTCCGCTGGTAAAGGCAAAATTCTGGAGAACGGCGAAGTTCGTCCGCTGGATGTGACCGCTGGTGACAAGGTGATCTTCTCGAAGTACGCAGGTACCGAGATCAAACTTGACGGCGAAGCGTTCCTGATGATGCGTGAAGACGACATCCTGGGTGTGATCGAGTCCTGATCATCGATGGCGGAGGTGATGTGCCTCTGCGAGGAAGCCGCATCAGCGCGGCTTGCTGAAGCTTAACATGGTCCGTCGGCTGCAGGCCTGGCAGACCAGCAATCAAAGAAGTAACAAATAGTGTAAACAGGAGAATAGATAGAATGGCTAAAGACATTCAGTTCGGTGAAGACGCTCGTGCCAAGATGATGGCCGGTGTGAACAAGCTTGCCGACGCAGTAAAAGTAACCCTGGGCCCGAAAGGCCGTAACGTTGTTATTGAAAAATCATGGGGCGCTCCATCCATCACCAAGGATGGCGTGTCTGTTGCCAAGGAAATCGAGCTGGCAGACAAGTTCGAGAACATGGGCGCACAGATGGTAAAGGAAGTTGCTTCCAAGACCGCTGATATCGCCGGTGATGGTACGACCACTGCAACCGTTCTGGCTCAGTGCATTGCCAAAGAGGGCGTGAAGGCAGTTGCTGCCGGCATGAACCCGATGGATCTCAAGCGCGGTATCGACAAGGCTGTGGCTGTGGTTGTTGCCGAGCTGGCTAACATGTCCAACGAAGTGCAGAACCAGGAAGAGATTGCCCAGGTTGGCACCATCTCTGCAAATGGCGATGCTGAAATCGGCCAGATCATTGCTGATGCGATGGCCAAGGTTGGCAAAGAGGGCGTGATTACCGTTGAGGAAGCGAAGGGTCTGGAGACAGAGCTGGACGTGGTTGAGGGCATGCAGTTCGACCGTGGTTACCTCTCTCCTTACTTTGTGACCGATACCGAGCGTATGGAAGCATCTCTGGATCACCCTTACATTCTGCTGTTCGAGAAGAAGATCGGTAACATGCGTGAGCTGCTGCCTGTGCTTGAGCAGGTTGCCCGTTCCGGCAAGCCGCTGCTGATCATTGCTGAAGATATCGAAGGCGAAGCGCTGGCGACTCTCGTTGTGAACAAGGTTCGCGGTGTGGTTAATGTGGCTGCAGTCAAGGCTCCTGGCTTCGGTGATCGTCGTAAGGCGATGCTCGAGGATATGGCAGTACTGACCGGTGCCAATGTGATCTCCGAAGAGCTGGGTCTGAAGCTTGAGAACGTCACCCTGGATGACCTGGGAACTGCTGTTGCTGTGAAGATCAGCAAGGACACCACCACCATCATCGATGGCGCTGGTGACAGTGCAGCGATCGAGGCGCGTGTTGCCCTGATCCGCAAGCAGATCGAGGACTCCACCTCTGATTACGACAAGGAGAAGATGCAGGAGCGTCTGGCCAAGCTGGCTGGCGGTGTTGCAGTGATCAAGGTCGGTGCTGCCACTGAAGTAGCGATGAAAGAGAAGAAAGATCGCGTTGACGATGCCCTGCATGCAACCCGTGCTGCGGTTGAAGAAGGTATCGTGGCTGGCGGTGGCGTTGCACTGATTCGTGCTCGCAAGTCGCTGGACAACGTATCCGGTGTGAATCACGACGAAGATACCGGTGTGAAGATCATTCGCCGTGCGCTCGAAGAGCCGCTGCGTCAGATCGTCTCCAACGGTGGCGGTGAAGCCTCTGTTGTGGTCAATGAAGTCACCAACCACAGCGGCCATTATGGCTATAACGCTCGTACCGAAGAGTATGGCGATATGGTCAAGATGGGCGTGATTGACCCAACCAAGGTAACCCGTTTTGCTCTGCAGCACGCAGCATCCATTGCCGGTCTGCTGATCACCACCGAAGCCATGATTGCTGATATCCCTAAGGCTGAGCCAGCTGGCGCACCTGATATGGGTGGCATGGGCGGTATGGGCGGTATGATGTAATCGTCCATAACCTTTTTCATTAGGTTGCAAGAGACCCCGGAAGCCTTGTGTTTTCGGGGTTTTTTGTTTCATGGTGTTGCGTGAGTCGGCACCGTATTGTATGCTGCTGATGGTAAGATGATGGTATCTTGCGGATGGTACGTGTTTGGATTTGGCCTATTTCCTTATTGCGTACCATCAAAGTGGTGGTGGTACGCATGGCGATTACTGAACTCAAAGCCCGGAAAACCGTTTGCCCTGCTGATAAAAAGCAGATCCGGCTAAGTGATGGTAACAACTTATATCTTACCATCAAAAGTGGTGGTTCGAAGCTATGGCGCTTCCGCTATCGCTATGATGGTCGTCAGCAGGAGCTTTCTTTTGGATTATATCCTGATGTGTCGATTACTGATGCAAGAGACAAGGCCAGGAAATTTCGTGAAATGCTGCTTGAGGGGATCAATCCTTCAGAACAACGGAAGCTCAACAGGCAGGAGTCAGCTTCTGATGAACAACGCACCTTCATCACCATCGCTCTCGAATGGTATGAAACTCAGAAACCTGGGTGGACAGATGACAACTCCAAGAAGGTGAAGCGCTGGATCGATGTGTTCATGAAGCCACTCCATGGGCTGCAGATCGATGCTATTGATGCCGGGCATATCACCGACCTAATGATTGGTATTGAGAAGCAGGGCAAAGCAAAGTCATGTGCGCCGATCCTCTCAGTTATCAACCGGATCTATGGCAGAGCGCTTGCCAAGCGTCTGACGCGAACAAACCCGGCAGCTGGGTTCCCTTTGTCTGATGTGCTATCTCCGTTGCCGCCAGTTCAACACCGAGCAGCCATTACCAACCCGAAACAACTTGGCGAGCTCATACGGGCTATCGACAACAACGACGGCGGCTCATATTGCAGCGCACAGGCTCTGAAACTCATTCCAAGGGTGTTTCTGCGTCCTATCGAGGTGCGCACCCTGAAATGGGAATATATCGATTTTGATGATGCTCTGATCCGTATTCCTGCCGAGGATATGAAGCGCAACAGAGATCACCTAGTACCTATGTCTGATCAGGTGGTTGGCCTGCTGCGTGAGATCCAGTCAGTCACAGTATATTCACCCTATGTGTTCCCCAATGAGAGAAACGGGTTTAAACCGATGAGCAAGAACGTGCTGACCAATCGCCTGAGAGCGTTGGGCTATTCCAGCGGCGTGATGGACTCTCATGGGTTCAGAACTTCTGCTTCAACCCTGCTGCATGAACAGGGCTGGGCGCACGATGTGGTTGAAAGTCAGCTGGCGCATCTGGTTGGAACCACCACCTCCAGATCATACAACCGCGCAAAACACCTGCCTGACCGCAAGAAGATGATGCAGGCGTGGGCCGATTACCTTGATGCTCTGAAAGATGGGGCGGATGTGATACCGATCAATCGCACTGGAGGCGTGTGTTGAAGAGCATTCCTCCGAAATCGTTGCTTGATGACTATAAAGAGTCACCTTCTGACAAGGTTCTTTCTGCTCTCGTTCAGAGGGAAGAGGCAAAGGATGCATGGCGAAGGCTTGCAGAAATTTGCAGTGATGAGCTATACGAAGAGGTGGCATATCATTGTTATTGCTGTGCCTCAGTTTGGGTCGAATTAAACCCGGCCGATTTCTCTGATTCATTATCGAAGAAAGAGGCTCTACAGTTGGCAAAAAGCCTGCGTTTAATATCTGGAAAGCTTTCGGATAAATCGGCTGATGCGAATATGATACATCTCCTGACAGAAACAGAAAAAATGGATGTTCTTTCTAACCGAAAAGATGCTGAAGGCTATGCTTTTCTAAGCGGCATGAATTGGAACTTTGAAGGCTTTCCAACTGATGAGGACTTAGAGGTGTTAAACAAGGATCATGCCTTCACTGAGTGGAAAAAGAAGCAGGCTTTTTCACGTCCTATGCCATGTGAATTGGATATTCCGGATTATTGCCAGAACTTATTACCAGCTAATGTCACTCTCTCCGAATTAATGATTAGGCATGCAGAAGGTCTGGAGTCGTATTCAGAAAGGAAAAAACGTACATATCGACATGAAGATGAGGTTCGCACAACAGTAATCCGAGAATTGCATTCAGCGATGATGGTTTATTTTGATCAACCGCATCATGCAATAGTGTGTGGATTGGCAACAGCAGTCCTAAACGATAAAGACCTTGATGAGGTTACCGTTCGAGGGTGCGTACGCAAAATGTCCTATCCATATTGGTCCGGAATCAAGGTTCGTCGGCACAAATCAGACGAAAAGTAACTGAATTGGTGTTCGTTCTAACTTTCCACTAGCCCAATAATTCGCCCCAGCACAAGGCCGAAACACGCCGAAACCATGTGCTAAGGGGCAACTATGCAGCAGTCCGAAACAGCGCACGACTCCATGCGCATTATCCGATTCCCGGAGCTTCACCGTCGTATTGGTCTGAGCCGAACCCAGATATGGAGGCTCGAAAAAGAAGGTGAATTCCCCAAGAGCATCCCACTGGGCAAGAACTCAAAAGGCTGGATCGAAGCCGATGTGATCGCCTGGCTGCTTGAGCGTCGCAAGGTGGCATGATCATGGCCAGTCAGAAGAAAAGACAAGTGCCGGCGGGAACCGACACTCATGAATCCACACGTCAGCGTAAACTCATTACCAATACTGGCAGGCCAATGTGCAAATTGCACAGAATACTTTTGGCGTTGTCGGTTGGCGAATCAATGAACTTCATTGAAGCTCAGCAACGACATCATGACAGATCACTACATTCGACAGTAAGCGAAATCCAAACGGATTATGGAATTGTTGTTCAACGCAAGTGGGAGACTGTGCCCGGTTATCAGGGGGCACCGACTCGATGTCGGAGATATTGGCTCGAAGCGGACCAGCGCGAATTGGCGCGGGAGCTTCTCCAATGATCGGCCTACAGATATTGCCAAACCGCTTTGGCGGCTGGCTGGTTATCGCAGATGGCCAGTTGATCGCCAGCTTCCTGACGAAAGACAAAGCGATGCACTATGCAAGAGAGGTGGGGCAATGAGCCGGAAGCAGCAGCCTAGGGACTTCATTGTCGGCCACGGAGTGCCAGATCTCATCGAGCCGGGGAACTATATGTGGCAAGTCACCAAGGTAGAGGTAAACAGCAAATTCATGAATGTGCGAAAGGCTTATTTTCATGGCGTTATTGTGCCGCCTTCTACCTCTTGTGGAGTCGAGCTATACATGGCTTGCAGTCTCCCCTCGAAGCCAGGCATTCGATCTAAATTCTTCGAATGTTGGCTGATTGCCAACTGGAATCAGCGACCGGCGAGGAAAGATCGGCTATCTACAAAAGTATTCAGAGGAGCGATCTTCAAAGTGCTGGTTCGGACTGTGTCAGCGAATGAAAAAGGAGAAGAGCGGACAGGTATACTTCATTACTCAGTTGTGGACAGACTACTGGAGCGGGTGGCCTGATATGAATCAAATTCAAGCAAACCTTATCTCTATACCTATTACCGATAACCAATACTACTACCTTTACCAGCACCACCACCAAGTGCCCCATCAGTGCAGCCCTTGTGGCAAAAGGGCTTGCGGAGTTTGCGTGGCAAAAAAGTCGCGCAATATGAGCCGGAAAATTCGGCTCTCATTACCCTTGCAGATACGCAAGGCCGGGGGCTTCGGCCCCCGGAACCCATCTAGTAAAGATTTCCTCAACAGGTTCAGATCACTGGAGCTCTTAAATGAAATAAGGAGGCGGAGTATTCATGGCAAAGAGAAATGATATACGTTCAAAGAAAGCAGAGGGGCTCACAGTAAGATCATCCGCTGAAAATGCAGTTTGTAAGCAGAGCGATGATGCAATGCACGAAGGATATGAAAAAATGACTGGATCACCCTTCAGGGTTGTCTCAGAGGTGATGATTGTTCAAGTGGCAAAGGCATCAGCTCAGTTCGCTGTAAATGGACAAGATCATGATCGGACAGAGATAGCTCAGCGTACATTAATGCAACTTGCCCCGAATGATCAGGTGGAAGGGATGCTGTTTTCGCAGATGATTGCTCTGCACAACATGGCAATGGAATGTGCATGTCGAGTCATGCATTCAGAGCAAACATTCGAAGGGCGCGATATGAATATGAGGCATGCCACGCGTTTGATGAACGCGTACGCAAATGCCGTGGCTACCCTTGATAAGCATAGAAGCAAAGGTAAGCAGAAGATCACGGTTGAACATCAGCATATCCAGGTTGAAAACGGAGGCCAGGCGATCGTCGGAGATGTTCACCATAGGGGTAGGGCAAATGAAGAAAACGAGTAAACCCCATGTTGGTGGAATGAATGGACTAAAGCCATGTGGAGCGCATGCCAGAACTACCGGCAAACCATGCCGGCAGCCGGCAATGGCAAATGGGCGATGTCGTCTACATGGAGGTAAATCAACGGGCCGACCTGTAACAAGCTGGTTATGGACGAAAGAAGCTAAGGAAATACGCGAGGAAGCGCGCCAGCTTATCAAGGAGGTGAAAGAGTTGAACGCTATGCTGAAATGATCTTCATGGGCGACTAAGAGCAAGGAGGTCGAGGCTCATTCTGGCATGATGTCAGAGTTGTGCCATACTTAGTGGATAATTCGAGGGAAAGGGAATCCAGTGTTTATTCAAGCCTTCAAGAACGTAGATGACATACTTCATAAGGACGCGGGCTGCGGCAGTGAGCTTGATTATGTCGAGCAGACATCGTGGATTCTGTTCCTGAAATATCTCGAAGACTTTGAGCGTGACAGGCAGAACGCAGCTCTACTCTCAGGGCAAACATATACACCGATCATCGAAGAGCAGTACAAGTGGCATGTCTGGGCAGTGCCGAAGAGTGCTGACGGCAAAATCGATCATCACACAGCAATGACAGGCGATGATCTGAAAGAGTTTGTCGATAACGAACTGTTCCCATATCTGAAGCGATTCAAGATTGAAGCGGCTAGCCCTGACACGATTGAATACAAGATCGGTGAAATCTTCAGTGAGCTGAAGAACAAGGTGCAGAGTGGCTACAATCTGCGCGAAGTGCTGAACATCATCGATGGGCTTCGCTTCCGCACGAAGAAAGAGAAGCACGAGATGTCGCATCTCTACGAAGACAAGATCAAGAATATGGGCAATGCCGGACGCAATGGCGGTGAATACTACACGCCGCGCCCGTTGATTCGCACAATCGTCAAAGTTCTACAGCCTGAGATCGGGCAGCGTGTCTATGATGGTGCAGCAGGTTCAGCAGGCTTCCTGGTCGAAGCATTCGACTACATGCGTAACAGTCGTGAGCTATCCGTTCAGGATGTCGAGGCGCTTCAGAAGAGAACCTTCTATGGCAAAGAGAAGAAGGGGCTCGCCTACATCATCGGCATCATGAACATGATTCTTCATGGCATTGAAGCGCCGAACATCATTCATACGAATACGCTTGCTGAGAACATCGCCGACATTCAGGAAAAGGATCGCTATGACGTAGTGCTTGCGAATCCACCATTCGGCGGCAAAGAGCGCGCCGAGGTTCAGCAAAACTTCCCGATCAAATCGGGCGAAACTGCGTTTCTCTTCTTGCAGCATTTCATCAAGATTCTAAAGGCTGGCGGCAAGGCAGGCATCGTCATCAAGAACACCTTCCTGTCGAACTCGGACAATGCCTCGGTGAGCTTGCGCAAGCATCTGCTTGAGAGCTGCAATCTGCACACGATTCTCGACATGCCCGGTGGCACGTTCACAGGTGCAGGCGTGAAGACTGTCGTACTGTTCTTCGACAAGGGAACTTCGACGAAGAAGGTCTGGTACTATCAGCTCAATCTGGATCGAAATCTCGGCAAAACGAACCCGTTGAATGAGAATGATCTGGCTGAGTTCGTTGCGCTACAGAAAACGAAAGCGGACTCCGATAACTCATGGTCTGTCGATATTGCTGATGTGGATACGACCACGTTCGATCTCTCTGTGAAGAACCCGAATCGCAACGAAGTGATCGAGCATCGTGAGCCAGCAGAGATTCTGGATGAGATTGCTGAACTGGATGCAGAGAGTGCACAAGTGTTGGCAAGGATTCGGGCGCTGCTATGAAGGCTGGGTGGCAGACACAAAAACTTGCCGATATTATCGAAGTTCAGAATGGTTTTGCGTTCAAGAGTAAGGACTATTCAACGACAGGTCATTTCGTGATGCGCATTGGAAATGTCCAAGACGGTTATATCTCAAAGAGCGACCCCAAATTTATCCAGTTACCTGAAGACGGCTCCCTTAAAAGGTTTGAGCTACATGAAAATGATATTTTAGTATCATTGACTGGGAATGTTGGGCGAATTGGTGTTGTACAAAACGATCACCTTCCAGCAGCTCTTAATCAACGAGTGGCAAGGATTCGCTTAGCTTCTGAGAAGAATGTAACGCAGCAGTTTCTATTGATGTTCCTTCTTTCAGCTAAGTTTCGTGATGATTTGACGGCAAGAGGGCATGGTGCTGCGCAACAAAACGTATCAACAAAAGACATTCTAGACATTGACTTTTCATACCCTCCCCTCGAAGAACAGCGCCGCATCGTGGCGATTCTCGATGAAGCGTTTGAAGGGATTGCGACCGCGACTGCGAATGCCGAGAAGAATCTTGCGAATGCTCGCGAGGTGTTTGAGAGCTATTTGAATTCGATTTTCAAGAAAACTACCCACTATCCTTATCACACATTAAAAGATGTTGCTGTAGATTTTGGTAGAGGGAAATCCAAACACCGCCCAAGAAATGACCCAAAACTCTATGGAGGTGAATACCCCTTCATTCAAACAGGTGACATTAGAAATGCAACGCATCTAATTACCGAGTTTACTCAAACATACAATGAAGTGGGGCTTTCTCAGAGTAAGCTATGGCTTGAAGGAACGCTGTGTATCACGATTGCTGCGAATATAGCTGAGACAGCCATTTTAGGCTTTGATGCATGTTTCCCAGATAGCGTCATTGGATTTGTTCCAGATCACACAAAGGCTGACGTTCACTATGTTCAGTATTTGCTGACTTTTTTCAAAGCTGAACTCCAAGCGCAAGGCAAAGGCAGTGCCCAAGACAACATAAATCTAGGCACTTTTGAGAAACAAAGGTTTCCATTTCCGCCACTCTCAGATCAGAAAAGAATCGTTTCAGAACTAGATGCTTTGATAGAAGAGAGTCAGAAGATTTCAGACGTATACGAGCAAAAGCTCGCTGCCCTCGATGAACTAAAGAAATCCATTCTCAACAAAGCCTTAATCGGCGAATTAAACTGAGATCGATATGAACGAAGCCGAAACCCGAGCAGAACTCATTGATCCCAAGCTGACTGCTGCTGGCTGGGGTGTCGTCGAAGGCTCGCGTGTGCTTCGTGAATACCACATCACAGCAGGCAAGATTCAGTCAGGCTCTCGTCGTGCGAAGCCGATGATCGCTGACTACATCCTCGTCTATCGCAATCGTAAGATCGGTGTCATTGAAGCGAAGAGTGCAGAGAAAGAAGTCGGTGAAGGTGTCGGGCAGGCAAAAGAGTATGCAGAGAAGCTTCGCATCGACTTCACCTACGCCACTAACGGCAAAGAGATTTATGAAATCTCGATGGAGTCAGGCAAAGAGGGCGAAGTCGCTTCGTTTCCGACTCCTGATGAGCTGTGGCATAAAACATTCAGCAAGCAGAATGATTGGAAAGACAAGTTCGATGATGTGCCTTTCGAGACAGTCGGCGGCACGAAAGGCGCTCGTTACTATCAGGAGATCGCAGTCGCCAAAGCACTCGATTCCATTGCAGAGAACAAGCAGCGCATCCTGCTGACACTCGCTACTGGCACAGGCAAAACGTTCATATCATTCCAGATCGCGTGGAAGCTCTTTCAGACACGGTGGAACCTGAAGCGTGACGGCGCTCGTCGCCCCAGGATTCTGTTCCTCGCAGACAGAAACATTCTCGCCAACCAGGCATTCAATGCGTTCAATGCATTTCCTGAAGATGCGCTGGTGCGTATCAGCCCGAAAGCAATCTCGAAGAGTGGCAAAGTGCCGACGAACGGCAGCATCTTCTTCACGATCTTTCAGACGTTCATGTCCGGCAAAGACAATACGCCTTACTTCGGCGAATACCCTGCTGACTATTTCGACCTGATCATCATTGATGAGTGTCATCGCGGCGGTGCCAACGACGAAGGTAACTGGCGCGGCATTCTCGAATACTTCTCGCCAGCAGTTCAGCTTGGTCTGACGGCGACACCGAAGCGCAGGGATAACGTCGATACATACAAGTACTTCGGTGAGCCTGTCTATGTCTATTCGCTCAAAGAGGGCATCAACGATGGCTATCTGACTCCGTTCAAGGTGAAGCGAATTCAGACCACGCTCGATGACTACATCTACACATCGGATGACATGATCATTGAAGGCGAAGTCGAAGAAGGCAAAGTCTACGAAGAGCCGGACTTCAACCGCATCATCGTCATCAAAGAGCGTGAAGCATATCGCGTGAGAACATTCCTCAGCATGATCAATCAGAAGGAAAAGACGATTGTCTTCTGCGCTAATCAGGAACATGCCGCTGCTGTTCGTGAGCTGATCAATCAGCACTGCCAGAGCAGCGACCCCTTCTATTGCGTGCGTGTGACTGCGAACGATGGCGAAATTGGCGAGCAGTATCTGCGCGACTTCCAGGATAACGAGAAGACGATCCCTACGATTCTGACGACCTCACAGAAGCTTTCTACGGGCGTCGATGCGCGGAACGTTCGCAACATCATTCTGATGCGCCCGGTGAACTCGATGATTGAGTTCAAGCAGATCGTCGGACGCGGTACTCGCCTCTATGACGGCAAGGACTACTTCACGATCTACGACTTCGTAGATGCCTATCATCACTTCGCAGACCCTGAGTGGGATGGTGAGCCGGAAGTATGCGCAACATGCGGCAACAACCCATGCACATGTGAAGCAAAGCCAGCTTGCGAGAAGTGTGGGCAGCGCCCATGCGTTTGCGAGTTGTCTGTGTGTGAGGCGTGCGGTGAGTATCGCTGTGTCTGCGAAAAAGAGCCATGTCCTGTCTGCGGTGAAGTGCCATGCAAATGCCAGAAGCAGCGTAAGGTGAAGATCAAACTGCGTGACGGCAAAGAACGCACGATTCAGCACATGGTTTCGACTTCTTTCTGGGGCGCAGATGGCAAGCCGATCTCTGTAGAAGAGTTTATCAACGAGCTTTATGGCGCACTGCCATCATACTTTAATAGTGAAGACGAGCTGCGTGCAATCTGGGCGAACCCGATCACTCGTCGCGGCTTGCTCGATAAGCTGTCTGAAGCCGGATATGGAGAGACTGAGCTGCGAGAGCTTCAGAAAGTCATTGATGCCGAGAGCAGCGATCTGTTCGATGTGCTTGAATACATTGCTTACAACGTCAGTCCAATCACCCGTGAGACACGAGTGTCTCATTCGAGCCACAAGATCCTTGAACCACTGACTCTGGAACAGCGCGTGTTCATCGAGTTCGTACTGTTCAAGTACATCGATTCTGGTGTCTTTGAACTCGATCAGACGAGACTTCCTGAGCTGATCAACCTGAAGTATCAGTCACTTGATGATGGGCTGGATGCTTTAGGTGGCATCGAGAGCGCAAGAGATGTGTTCCTCGGCTTCCAGCAGCATTTGTATGAGTAGTCGATCTGAAGCTTTTGATGCTTTTGTTGAAAGCGAGAAAGGTATTCTGAATATTGTTCGGGCGCTTGATCTGTATGCTGTTCACCTGATTGCCCAAATCAGGGGGCAAGAGGTTCCAAGAGATACTGTCGAAGCGATTATGTCGATGAGAAAGATCTGTGGATTGAACATCTCTAATGCAAGCCTTACTGATGTCGAACTGAGTGAGATAAAGCGAAATGACTATTTCAAAGAAGTTGGTGAGCAGATAGTTATTTCAACCCATTCGGCTCTAGAGCATTATCTGCAATCCAAGTTTGAGGAATATTATCGTTATCATTTGAAAGGGCTTCCGCAGTCAGTAGTTGATGAAAGCACTAAGCAAGTGTGCCGCTTTAGAAGCTTAGACGATGTAAAGAAAGCTTTCACAAGGGTGCTAGGCATTCATCTCCCCAGTTTTGAGATAGATTTCGATTTTAATCCTGAGTCAAACTTCAATCCTGGATCGAGTTGGGATGCAATTCTGCAACTTAATAAAAAACGACACGATGTTGTTCACAATAAACACGATGAAGAATCTTTTCGGATAGAAACATTGATTGATAGCTGGTTTCCGTTTGAGTTTACTCGGATGTGGGTCACTCGGTTCGATCATTTCTTCGACCACCAGTTGTATGATGGGGGCTGGTTCAAAGGTGATAGGTTCACTCAGGAGTATTTCAGGAAAGCCAAAAGTGCCGGTGTCGACTTGATACAACCTCCAAGTATCCAAAAAGGTTAACCTGGAGCATTCTGCGTATGCCGCGCATTATGCAAACCAGCTACGGAAATGACGTAAGCAGGTCACCCATCATGGATCTAAAACAGCCGGTGGTCAGGATAACTATGCGACCGGAAGAAAGCGGCAAAGTGCGACCATTCAAGGACAATCTTTATAATTTACCATGCTATAATCCGGCAAAGGGGAACGCTTATGTCTGCATATAAAGATTATATTCGAGATTATCCAACACGTTGTTTGGCATTGCTAGATGCTCTAGATGCGATTGAAAGTCAAAGAGTGCAACTTCCCAAGGGGCTGGCCAATATCAGGAAGCACAACGTAACCTACATATTGTCGTTAGCATCGACTGGCATAGTGGTTCCATGGGAGCGACTTCAGAAGCGGCATAGATCAGGCGACTCAGTTCAGTTCAGTGAATCTGTTTGCAAACTCGAAAGACTGAAGGGTTCCTGCTTTATTGGAAGTGAAGTATGGCCTGAGCAAGCAACAGGGTCTTGGAAGTTTAGGAAGGGATTAAAAAAGGATTCTGACGTAGATGGATGGGCCTTAAGTGCTGCATCTATGACGAAAGCAAAAACCTCCTCTTGTGTGTTGAGGGTACTAAGAAATGCTCTTGCGCACGGAAACATATCCGTCCTGGGTGACCCGATTGATCAGATTGTATTTTATAGTAAAGAACACGACGCAGATGATGCCGATTATCAGTTGGTCGTCGTTTCCGTGAGCGATTTTGTTAAGTTTCTAAGATACTGGATAGAGTTTATTTCAGTCATTGAAATACCATCTATGACATTTTCGGATCTCGATAATGCAGCATAAGTCAGCGTTTTACCCCTGTTGTGCGAATGATTTCTCAGAGCCATATCAATTGCTAAAAGAGATCGCTGACCACATCACCTTTTGTGACAGCGCCGATTTTTGCGGCTTGAATTGGCTTGAAGCTGAGTGGCGCAAAGCTTGTAGGCATAACCCAGAGATGCTCTCACAAGCTGAATTGGTTATTGAAGATGTTACAATAGCGCTAGAGAAAATTTCTAGAATCGATGTGTTCTTTTATCGAAGAGATGGTGAAGGTGAAGGTGGAAGTGGAACAGGCTTACTTGATCCAAATCGAAAGCTACTAGATGTGCTAAGTAGGTTCCCCAAACATGGAGGAATAATTATTACCGATGGCTCGAACACTGAATGGCAATCGTTTGAGAAAATGAAAAGCACTTCTGGATACGATGTGGCCGAATTTAATATTTCCCCAAATATAGAACAGCCCTATTTTGCCCAATACAATCTCTGGTTATTTAACGTTAAGAAAGTGTATGAAAGGAAACAGAACTCACACCCTCATTGGGGATTTTGAGTATCGCTTTTTGGCCGACTCCTTCCAATCGCCAGGGAGCAATAACGGCCAAAATAGGACATACATAATTAGAACTTATTTGTGCCTATCAGTTCAGGGGTAGTCCACCTGCGAAAGAAATGTAAAGTAAATTACACGGAAATGGAGGCGTTTAGCTAACTAAAAATCACGACCACAGTTAATATCATTAATAGCATAATTTGAACAACTAAAGCCAATGCTTGGTAGCCTATCCGCATTAATACGCTTTGGGTTTCGCCATCGCTCTTTTCATCCTCAGATAACTCTGGCCATTCCAAAAGCTGTCGAGTTCGTTTAGGAATAATTTTATCCATCCGCGCATTCAGCTCATTCATTACTTCATCATGTTTTGTTTCAAACTCCAACTGGTGTTCTTCATGTAGCTGATTAGCAACCAAATCGATATGGCTGTGCATCTCAATACGAAGGTTATTCAACTTAGCGTGTCCAATTGAGACAATTCCAGCAACTGAAGAAAGCAACAAGAATGTAAGCAGCGTAGATGGATTGCCCCCAAAATTTTGGCCAATTGAATGGCTATTCGAGATTACAAGCCCAATAGAAGCAGCAGACCCAACCAAAGCCCATCGAGATAGTGTCTCCATTTCCTTGCTAATCTTCAGGAAGGATTCCCGCATGAGCGAAATAAGTTTAGAAGGCACCTGAAGCAACTCATCTTTGTCTTTTGCCACTTTGCCCGAATCTACGCTCACAATCACCTCCCTAAGGTTATCTATAATGAATCGCCAGCATATTCCTAGATACCTCTGAGCGTCCACTTCTGGCCGTGAGTCTCCTGTCGTGATCGGCAGCAGTCGGCCAACAACGGCCATTCAATCTTCAATGCTTAGCTCTACTTGTCTTTCAATCGCATTAGGGGCTGTTCAAACTCCTCAATCAAGTATGACAATGGCTCTCCGCCTTTGAAAAAAACAGTGCTATCAATTCCTTTGTCTGCGGTAAGCTCAAGGCTCTTAAGAGTTTCCTTTACTGCTTTAAGTCTAATTTGCTTTGTCCATCCGGAAAACCCGATGTGATACACCTTCTTCCATTCAGTAATCGACGGTCTCAGGAACCGTGTTTTAACTACTTGTTTGTAAACCGAAATGAACCCGCCAGAAGGGTCATCTAGCTTACAGTCATAAGTGGACAACCTGGCATTAAATTCTCTGTAGGTCAGGGGGTAGTAATTTTTATCAATTCTCCGAGTATTTCGTTTAACAAAGTCAGAAATAAACTTTACTTCAGGGTCTTCTGTGCGAGAAAAAACTAAATATTGCCTTCCATAACTGGCCAGTTCATTAGCTGCCACCCTAACTGTTAATTGCTCAAGCTCTTTTTTCTTGCAGGTTGGTATTCGACCAGCTTTCCATAAATGGTAAAGCAGTATTAGTAGTGAAACTCGCTTGTTTCCATCATGAAATGCATGGTTTTTCACCATGCCATAGAATAGGGATGCTCCAATATCTAATGAGTCCTTCCATTTTTTCTTGCCTCCAAAAGATACGTTTTGCCGTCCAAGGGCGGAACATAAAAGCCCTCCATCTTTCAAACCAGCAAGCACAGCTTCTCCCTCACCAGTGGCCAAAAAGTAATCAACTATAAGATAGTACGCTTTCAGCACATCAGTGATATTAATGGACTCACCTAGAAACAATGAATCTTCTGGTAGAGATGCTCTTTCCCTTTCGAACTGCTTGAAAAGAACCGGATCAATACTTTCCATTTATTCATTCCTCGCTCCTGTAACATGGGCCTATGAATATAAGCCCTGCTACTCCCTGAGTGAATGATTATAGAGTAGGAATTGAGAATTGCACTTGAACCAACGAAGAGAAAACTTGCGTAATTTGTGCCCTACGCAGAACTCAAGCGAATGACCGTTTTTGGCCGTTTCCTGTCCCTGGCGGCCGGATTAATACAGCCAAAACAAGACATAGAAGAAGGTCGGTGGTGATTCACAAGTTATATTTGCATCACTGTAGTAATGGAGGGAGCGCTTTTTCAATAAACTCGAGGTCTTCTTTCCAATGTTCACGTGCAAGTGCCTGAGTCGGATACCGATTGTTGGCAATAAACCCTATTAGTGTTTTACGCATCTTGTTCATTCTTTCTTTTGATAACTTTTCGCCCCATTCAAGAGTGTATGCTGGTGATCCAACCACAGGCAGATCAGACTTAAAAATTACGACTAGCAACTTTTGCCTTACGGCTGAATCGACGACGCCACTGCTACCTACACAATAGCCGAATGTTTTAAGCATTCCTTCTTCGGGCATTGTGGCTTTATATTTCCCAAGCTTTGCCTGCTCTAATCTTAATTTCCATTCAGACTGAACTGCATCAAGAACACTTTCAGCTCTGGAGTCACCCTGTTCCTTTTTGCGCAAAGCATTGTGAAATAGAACCAATAATTTATTGTCATCCATATCAGGGATTTTCAAAATAATACTCATGTTGAACTGTAGGTTCCTCCAGATTTTACCACCATTATAGACAAATTTCAGTGTCTTGTTTTTCCAAGAGCAGCAATTGGGCCAAAGTGAATGCCTACCGGCTTCTTAGACACATATGAGTGTCCGGTTGTGGCCGCGGTCTCAAGCAACCCTTCAGATTTCTGCTATAATCACAGCCGAGCGCCGGGCTATACAATGGGGGCCTGACGCTCAACTAATCCACTGTGGGGGAGTTAGGTGCCAAGGGCACTAGATAGAAATTCTGATCATTTAAATGTTGTCTGCTATACTTTGATGAGCCTTAAAAACAGGAGGCTGACTCTACGACGATTGAGTTTGTGTGGCGGTTCTTGTGATTCAGCCATCAAAATCCAAAGGAGGGTGGGATGAAACTATGGTGTTGTGGACTGGTGATGTTAGTCGCGTTTCTCTGCCCCTTGTTCGACGTTCTAGCTTTTGAAAAGAGCTCCTCGGACAGAACCAATGATGTGACAGAATGCCAGAAGTTATTTGCTGAAAAAAAATACCAAGAAGCTCATGTTATCTGTAGGGCATTGGCTGACTCAGGCGATGCGGACTCCCAACTTATACTTGGCGTAATGTACAATTTTGGGCAAGGCGTGGAGACAAACTACTCTGAAGCACTCTCGTGGTATCGCAAGTCGGCTCTTCAAGGAAATGCGTGGGCGCAATTGAACCTATCAGGTATTTACTCTATAGAAAAATGGCAGTACAAAAATTCAAAAGAAGCTATCAAATGGGCTAGAATGGCTGCTGAACAAGGTTTGGCCCCAGCCCAATATAATTTGGCTGAGGGCTATGCAAAGGGAAATGGGGTCAAGCAAGACTATTTCGAAGCAACTAAATGGTATCGGAAGGCTGCTGAGCAGAATGATTCTGATGCACAATTTAAGCTTGGGGTGATGTACCTAAAGGGCGAGGGCGTTACCAAGGACTATGCCCAAGCTGTGATATGGCTTCAGAAAGCTGCTGAAAACAATCATGTTGAGGCTCAATACACTCTTGGAAGAGTGTATTTGCAACCTGAAATGCAGTTCAATTTTATTGAGGCTAGGAAATGGCTGACAATGGCATTGAAGGCGGGTTACGAAAAAGCCGAAGAACCTCTTTTATTCATTGCGACACTTGCACCTGAAGATATAAGTGATTGGAATATTGATCACCCAGAAAAATATATAATACACTCGTCTAAAGAAAACTTTAGCTATTTCGACTCAACCAAGGTAAAGAATACATCACGAGGTGTGTTGGCTTGGATTACAGTTCAGGAACGAATTAACCTTAAACAAAAATATGTAATGACAGCGCTTGTAAGGTGCGATGAGTTCTCCTTTGCAATTCTGTCTGGCAGTACATATTCAGAAGATGGTGCAAGCTCGGTAGAGATTGATAAAATCAATTTCGAAACACCTAAGCCTGATTCGGGCTTTTCACGGCTTATTGAAAAAACGTGCAGTTCTAGTGTTGCATCTGCTGAACGGGAAAAGATAGCGAACTCAGTTTCCTTTGGAACTGGCTGGCATGTCAGCGGGTCTTACGTAGTCACGAATAATCATGTGATAGATGGCCATAGCAAAATAACTTTGATTATGAGCGATGGAACTGAGGTGCCTGCAGTTGTTGCCATCAAGGATGGAGTCAATGATTTGGCTATCTTGAAGGTGTCTGATAATTCCAAAATGCACCTGGCACTTTCTCTGGCGCATTTGCCGGCCCGTATTGGAGAAAGGGTATTTACCATAGGCTATCCCCATCCAACTACTATGGGGGCAAAACCAAAGTTAACTGATGGAACGATTAGTGCGTTAAGCGGTTTGAAGGATGATCCTCGGGTTTATCAAATCAGTGTTCCTCTTCAAGCTGGTAATAGTGGAGGCCCGCTAATTAACATGAATGGGGAAGTGGTTGGTATTGTTACTGCAAAGTTAAGTGCGGGGAAGATGTATACGGCCACCGGCGACCTCACTGAAAATGTGAATTATGCGGTAAAGTCACATTACCTGTCGGCACTGCTGTCATCTGTGCCGACAGGAATAAGTAGTTCGACTGTTTCCACAAAGGAATCTGCATCATTGGCAGATATTGCTGACGAGGTAAAAGACTCTGTAATGATCGTGATTGCAGAATAAGCTCCAGATGTTGTTGGTGGGGGGATATCCATGGCACTGCCGGATGATTACAAACGTGTTTCTGATTTGATGCTGCATTCTGGCATTCCACGTGAAGAGGCAGAGTGTGCCGTTGCTGTGGAAAGAGGAAAGATCCCCGGTGATGTGGCCGAAATCGATGCCGCCGAGCCATATCCGCTAATAAATAGATCAACTGTCGATAGTTTGGTGATGACGATCCGTAATCAGGTTGGCCAGCTTGAACAGAGATCAAGGCCGAACACATTGGTTCTGAGAAGTCAGATGGCTTGGCTGCAAATATCTATGCAGCCAAGGGCATCGATTGCGAGATGTTGGAAAGGGCTATCTCACAGCTGATGGATGAGCACTACGATCAGCACATCATCACCAGTGTTATCCCTAAGTTTGGCCTGATGATGGCTAAAAAGGCTTATGTGTTGGCTCTGACACTTTGCGCTATCCCTGCAATGATCTATGGGGGAGAGGAAACCAACTACTGTCTAGATCCTGAAACAAACGCTACGTGGGCCGGAATGCTCGCTAAGAATTCCAATGATGATGTGGTGACAGAGTTGTTTTCACTTCGGATAGGACTCTGCGAACTAGTGAAGCGAAAGGTTCTGACAGTAGATCGTGCTCAAGTCATTTTTGAAAAGCGTTTCGACACGTTGATTGAGAGGCGCAAGCATGAAGAGATGCTGCAGAATAACAAAGAAGGTGGAGGCGCATAATTCTGCCTGCTTATCCGAATAGTGATGGTATAATAAATGGTTCTTATTTATATGTGGTGTTATTTTGTTCATATAAATTATTTATATACATATAATTTGGGCGGTATGATGTAATCTGCCCGGGCAGATTTACATCAGTTGCATGTATACTGGTGTTCGCAAAAGGGCGGTCCGCAAGGGCCGCCCTTTTTTATGCGGCTGATGGATGTATGCAATAAGGGGAGGCAGGGAAAATGCAGTCATGATGCCGGGATTGGCGGGGGAGCGATCGGTTTGGGGGATCACACTACGGTGACGGGCTGCAGGGCTTGGTCGCGTGTGTCTTTGATTGTATCTGCGTTGAAAAGGGTGTTTCAGATCTGATCTTTACGCTGGTTTGTTTGAAGGAATGTGACGGAGTATGGCTCTTTGGATGGTGTCCGGGGGGGCTGGTGCCCCGTTTAGTTGCGTGGCGATGAGTGGCTCGGGAGAGAGCTGCAGTGATTATAAAGTGGATGAATCAGTGATATGCAACAGGGGGAATATCGGCTGCATGATCAAGAATATGCGTCCAGGCAAAGGCATGGCTGCCATGCAGCGGTTTTCCCGCATGTTGATGGTAGCTTTCAACCCTTGTCAGCAGTCTGTCAAAAAAGCCTGACAGGCGAAGCGGGAGGGCGGTGTCCCGATCACAGGCGAGGCGCTTTTTTTCGATAGCCATAAATTCGTTCATGAATATATCGAGATTTTTTTGACTGTTGTATAGCAATTTTATATCCGGGTTTGTCATAAGTGTGAGTCCTCCGTCCTGCATTGGAGGAAATCATAGGTGCCGCTTATTGCATGTCTGTGACATCGGTCATGATTGTGCTGGCCGAATGGGGGGAGGTGGCTGCAATCAGGTCGCCCCCGTTGCTCTGACTGGCTTGCTTGGGTAGCGTGCCGGATTCCGAAAATCAGAGGTTTTGCAAGGCTTAACCGGCACTCCTCGCTTAATTCCCGGGGGCAATCATGCTCGAATCGATGCGTAACCACGCACAATCATGGATGGCTAAACTCATACTCGGCGGTATTGCACTGTCGTTTGTGCTGTGGGGCGTTGGTGATTATTTCCTTGGTGGTAAAATTGAGCCGATTGCAACTGTCGATGGCAAGCCGGTCAGCGCTGCTGAATTCAGTCAGGCCTATGAGCGTCAGCTGAATGCCTACCGGGCGATGCTTGGCAAGCAGTACTCCAGTGAGCTGATGGCCTCTATCGGGGTGAAGAGCTCAACCCTGCAGACACTGATCAATCGTCGTATTATGCTTGATCAGGCTCACAAGCTTGGGCTGGCTGCGCCCGAGGCGGTTGTACTGGCGACCGTACACAGTGATCCGAATTTTCAGTCAGCCAGCGGTTTTGATGTGCAGCGCTATCATATTCTGACCCGCAATATGGGATTCAGCTCGGCTCAGGATTATGAAAATGACCTGCGTCTGAATATTATGGTCGATGCGTTGCAGCGGGCGATTGTCGACTCTGTCCCGGTCAGTGAGGCAGAGATCCGTGAGCGCTTTAATCAGGCTTATGAGCAGCGTGTTCTGGCAGCCATTGTGGTCGATCCGGCCACGCAGCTGGACAAGGTCAGTGTCGATGAAGCGCAGGCGAAGAGCTGGTATGAGGCGCACAAGCAGGATTATCGCTCACCGCTGCGTATCAAGGCGGAAGCTGTGGTGATTGATCCGCGCCGTCTGGCCGAAGATATCAAGGTGGACGATGCCGATTTGCAAAAGGCATTTGAGGAGCGCAAGGCGGATCTGGCCCAGCCGGAAGAGCGCAAGGCGCGTCATATCCTGATCAAGGTCGCCAGCGATGCGACCGATGTCCAGCGTGCGGCTGCACGCAAGAAAATTGAAGCTGCTCAGGCCAGAATCAAGGCGGGTGAGGATTTTTCAGCCGTTGCCAAAGCGGTATCCGAGGACAGTTCCGCCTCTGAAGGTGGTGATCTTGGCTGGTTCAAGGAAGGGGCGATGGTGGCCGCCTTCAACGATGCGGTATTCAGCATGGATAAAGGTACGGTCAGCGATGTGGTTGAAACACCATTCGGCTACCACCTGATTCGTCTGGATGATATTCGCCCTGCGCATGAGGCTGTATTTGATGAGGTGAAGGACTCTCTCAGGCTTGAGCTGCTCAAGTCCCGCTCCAATGAGGAGGCGTACAAGCTGTCTCAGGATCTGGATGAGGCGATTGGTATGGAGGGTTCGCTCAAGTCTGCTGCCAACAGCCTGAACATGAAGCTGGTCACCTCCAAGTCAGTCAGTCAGGAAGAGGCGCAGGATGATCCGTTGCTGGCGGATCCCGAGATTGCAGCCAAGGCATTTTCCACCCTGCCAGGGCAGGCGGTGGAAATTATCGAAACACGTGACGGCCGTTATGTCGCCCTTGATGTGGTTGAGCGGACAGAGCCTGATGTGTTGCCATATGAGAGTGTGGCTCGTCGTGTGATGACCGATGCACGTCTGGATGCCGCTGCCAACCGGGCGCGTGACATTGCCGATGAAATTCGCAAGAGCAGTGGCAAGTCACTGGATGAGCTGGCTCAGGCCTATGGGCAGGCGAAGTATATTTCCAAGCCTCTGCGCAGCAGCGGGCAGGGCGATAGTGCCTCATGGCTGACCCAGTCACTGTTGCAGGCCTCTTTTGCCGTAGGGGCGGATGCGTGGGTAGAGAAAGCGGTCCGCATTCCTCAGGGCTTTGCCGCTGTGCATGTTCAGCAGGTGATTCCTGCTTCCGAAGACGAATATAACAAACAGGCTTTACGTATTCGCGATGAAGTGGCCAAGAGCAAGGGTTCTGCCCGTTTTGCCCGCTGGCTGGCATCCGTACGGGATCACTACGAAATTCATGTGAATGCGCAGGAGCTTGATCGCTTCAAGTAGGAGAGTGCCTCCGCGACCGATAAAAAAACCGCCGTCATGGCGGTTTTTTTATTTCCTGCATGTGCCTGGCGGATGCCGGTGATGGCTGTGCTGTGGGTATGATCTGTCAGCGTTTGGGGGAGGGCAGATAAGGCGCTATTTCACTTAGCATCTGTTCAAGAGGGTGGCCTTTTTCCTGCATGAATACGGTGGCATGGCCATGAAGCCGGCGCAGCTCATCGGGGTGATTGAGCAACTGTGTAATGGCCTGCTCCACCTCATGGTCATTGCTGCAGACAATGGCTCCGTTGGCCTGCTGCATCTCATCCATAATCGCCCGGAAATTCTGGATATAGGGGCCTGTCACCACCCCGCGACCGCAGATGGCCGCTTCAAGCGGATTATGGCCGCCAACGGGTTCGATGCTTCCGGCAATGAAGACGATATCAGCGATGGTGTAGAGACCACCAAGGATCCCCATGGCATCGATCAGGATGATGTGGCTGCCCGGTTTGGCTTCTCCTTCCGACCAGCGCGAGAGGGTCAGTCCGCGTGAGCGGATCAGTTCTGCAACATCATCAAAGCGTTCCGGGTGGCGGGGGACAATCAGGGTCAGCAGTTCAGGGCAGCTGGCATGCCATTGCGGCCACATATCGAGCATGCGCCGGTCCTCACCCTGATGGGTGCTGGCAATCAGCAGAATGGGACGTTTGCCGGTGCTGTCGAGCCTGTTGCGCAGGGCGGCACTGTCGATATCAGGGGCCGTAATGGCATATTTCAGATTACCACAGGCCTTGATGCGTGATGCCGGAACACCCATGGCCGCCAGTCTCTCTGCATCCACTGTGCTTTGGGCCAGAAACAGTGATACGGGGGCAAGCCAGCGCGCCCACAGGCGGCGTGATGCCCTGTAACGGGGAAAGGAGCGGTCGGAGATGCGGGTGTTGATGCCGATCACCGCGATGCTGTTCCGCCGGCAGGCGGCAAGCATGCCCGGCCAGAACTCGGTCTCAGCCAGCAGGAGCAGGGAGGGCTGCAGGGCATCGACAAAACGTCGCATCGTTCCCGGCAGGTCCCAGGGCAGAAAGGAGAGGGAGATGCGTTCTCCAAGCAGGCGCCGGGCATGAGCGAAGCCGGTCGCGGTGACCACGCTCAGGTGAATCGTATGGCCCTGATCAAGCAGTGATCTGATCAGCGGTGCAACTGAGCCGACCTCACCGACCGAGCAGGCATGCACCCATATACATCCGGGGCTGGCTGCTGGCAGCATCAGGGTCAGATGTTGTCGCCACTTGTCACTGCTGCCTGTCATGAACGGGGAATCTGCCTGCATCGCCGTATTGCAGCAGGAACAGAGGGGTTATACCAGTCTGCTGTTGTGCGTTTGTATGTAAATAGATGAAGAATGCACGCGTGGACTTGTGCGAATTCTGCCGATAGGCTGCAAGCTCAATAAATTTAAATCGCATGGAAGTCATTGCCATGCAATCATCGTGTATATGATCGGAGGGCATGTGGATATAGAAGTCGCATGGATCGAACAGAATGTTATTAAAACAGCATTGACCGAAGAGCAGCGCTCGCAACTGCAGGGCGTGGTCACTGTGGCCGCTGTAGCCAAGGGTGAAACCATTGTCAGGGAAGGAGAGAAAGGCGGGGTCCTTTATCTCGTGCGTTCCGGTGCTGTTGATATTTTTCAGCAGATTGACGGGCAGGAGCAGTTGCTGACCGGCCTCGGCGAGGGCGCGATGATCGGAGAGGTCACCTTTTTGTCCGGTGAGCTGGCTACGGCTACGGTGGTGGCATCCAAAGACAGTGTGGTTTACATGATGAATCGCGATGGCTTTGCCCGCCTGATGCAGACAAGCCATGAGCTGGTGTTTGCACTCTTTACCTATATGCTGCTGTATGAGTCCAGTATGATTCGCAAGCTCAAGGCGGATCAGGTCAAGATGATGTCCTTTATGTCGGGTAGCCATAAGTAACATCCGCATGGGCTGACGGCCTGTGTTGAGGAGAGATAATGAGTCTCCGTACGGTGCTGCTATCAGTACCGTACGGGGGCTCTTTTTTTTATCTGTCGCGGTGGTTTACGCGGGTGGTTGGCGTAACATTTGCTTGAAGAAGTGGCCGGCAGCAATCTGTCGGTTTCGGTATGCCGCACGATGCTGCCGTTACCCGGGGGGAGTTATTTGATGATTACGACATTACTGGTTATATCCATCATACTTTATGTGGCCCTGCAGCTGGAGGATAAGTTAAGTATCCCCTCCCCGCTGGGTCTGATCGGATTGTCATTTCTGACGCACTATCTGTTTCAGCAGACCCCGTTATTGACCGGGGATATGGAGCATTTTGCCGAGCTTGTCGTATTTCTGCTGCCGGTGCTGCTGATTGCTGATTCGCTTGAACTGAAGCTGGCGGATCTGAAAGAGCATGCCCTGAGTCTGTTTTATCTGGCTGTGGTGGCTGTGGCTCTGTCAGTGGTTCTGGCCATTTTTACTGCCGACTGGTTTTTCGGCCAGTACCACCTTTCGGTCGCAGCAATTATTGTGTTGTTTGCCATGGTATTGGCAACCGATCCGGTCTCGGTTGTCAGTATCTTTGCGAAATTCGATCTGCCTCACAAACTCAAGATACTGGCCGAGGGTGAGAGTCTGTTTAATGACGCTACGGCGTTGATTGTCTTTGTCTTTGTCGGCCTTTATGCCCTGGATGGTGGTGACATTACGGCTACCTATGTGACTGAAACAAGCCTGATGGTGGTGTTCGGTTCGGCTCTGTTCGGTTTTGTGATCGGTCTGATCGGTCTGGCTGCACTGAAAACAACGGAAAACCGTATTGCTGAAATGATGTTGTTGATTACCACCGGCTATGGTGCATTCGAGTTGTCCGAACATTTTTATACCTTGCTGAACCTGTTCGGAGCTCACAGCCATATGCACCTGTCGGGAATTCTCAGCTGTATTTTTGCAACGATTACGATTCATCATCTGATGACGCGCAGCATTGAGGCGGATGAGGCGCGTCTTGATCGCAATCAGGAGCGTATTCAGCAGGAGGCACAAAGCGTCGATAGCTCCCGTAATGTGATTGCGTATGCGCTTGGTCGTATTCGCATCTCCATGGAGGAGCGTGATCGTCACCTGCGCACCAAAGAGGATGTGAAGCTGCTGGCCCTGGTCGCCAATACGATACTGTTTGTGGCTATGGCAGAAATCATCAATCTTTCAATGCTCTGGCAATACAAGACGGAGATTATTGCCATGTTTGTGGCGACGACGATTATCCGTGCCCTGATGATGGCCAAGTTCGCTATTATCACCAATCAAACCACACATATGACCAATGTAAACTTCCGCTGGTGGGGCGTGCTCACCTTTGCCGGTATCAAGGGCGGCCTGTCTGTCGTCATGCTGATGATGATCCCGGCCAGCTTTGAACATCTGGAGATGTTTAAGGCGGTGGTTGTCGGAGTCATTATGCTTTCCACATTTATCTACTCCGGCATTCTTCTGGTGCTGATTGCGGTCAACAAAGAGTCCTTTGCACGCGAGGTGGCTGAGGAGGGGGCACATCACTGATCCGGTGGGCGCCAGCTTTCGCCCGCTGCTGAAACTGAAAAGGCCCTGCATTGCAGGGCCTTTTGCTTATCCGGTACATCAGGGAGGGGGGGAGATGTGACCGGATAGAGGGGGTATTATTCCGCAGGGCGGGTGAGGCGGGTCTCTGCCTGTGCAGGGGCGACCAGTTGCACGGCTTTCGGCAGAGCAATCAACAGCAGCAGTGAAGAGGCAATCGAAAGTCCCGGGGTCATCACCGGTGATTCCAGGGCTGTCAGCAACAGTCCGATCGCGGCCCATGGGCTGAGCAGCAGTGCCAGCAGTGAGACGCCCATCAGATCCTGCAATAAAGGGATGTCATCAGTGCCCATGGATTCTTCCAGTTTCAGATATGCGGCCATGTCATCCTCCTTGCAGTACATGCTGTATAAAAAATAACAGCAACTTATATGCCATCTATCGCTGTTTATCGCGGGCAATTGAATTTTCAATTGCTGTACTGTAAGTCGTGATGCTGGTGGAGCCGGTGTGATGAAACAGTGCGCCTGATCACAAGAGCGGTGGCATCCGGGTAGTGAAAGGGCGGTGTGCGGCAGAAAATGGTTCCGCAGAAAAAACAAAGGCCTCGCATTGCGAGGCCTTTGTCAGGAAGACTGCCCGATGCCCATTGGGGAGGAGGGAGGGAGGAGAAGGAGGGGCACCAGACAGGCGCAACGTTAGGCTGATTCAGTGATGAGCTTATGAACGGCACATGAAAAAAAATTCAGGATCCCGTACCGCGCGGATTATCGTTTCATCAGCCGTAATACGGTATATTTACAGTCCATTGCCACGCCGAGTGCCGCAGGCACAGAGTAAAGTGTGATCACGGTGGAAAACATTAAACCCCATGACAGTGCCAGTGCCATCGGGGCCACAAACGGGTCGTGTCCGCCCCAGCCGTAGGCTGTCGGTAACAAACCGACTACGGTGGTGATGGCTGTCAAAAGTACGGCGCGAAGACGGCGTTTGCCACTTTCAAGGATTGCCTGCCGCCATGCTACGCCATCGGCAATTAAACGCTGGATAAAGACGGCCATCACCAGCGATGCATTCACAACCACACCGGTCAGCGCGACAAAGCCCATCATGGCCATAAATGAGAGCGGGGCACCGTGCAGATAGAAGCCGGCAACGATACCAATCACCCCGAACGGAATCGCCAGCATCACCAGAATCGGATAGCCGATGCGGTTAAACTGGATGGCGAGAATGACAAAGATGCCCAGCAGGGCAAAGCCGAAGCTGAAGATCAGTCCGCGTACCGACTCCTGACTGCGCTCCTCTTCACCGCCAAGGTGGACATGGACCCGATCCTTGTCTTCGCCGAGCCACTCGGCCTGTCTTGCGGTGACAAGTGCATTAAGCTCTTTTGATGTCAGCAGTTTGTGATCGACCTCGGCCGAGACATTGACGACACGGTTGCCATCCTTGTGGCGAATGCTGGTTGTTCCCGGGCTGCGCTCGATATGGGCAATGCGATAAAGGGGAATCAGTCCGCCGCGCAGGTTGGGTATTTCCAGGTGCATCAGCGTCTCTTCATCACGCTGTGCTTTTTCCGGATAGCGGATGGTGACATCCACCTCCTCCTTACCCCGCTTGAGGGTAGAGATGCGCAGCCCGTCAAATGCTGCCCGGATATGGGTTGCTGCTGTCGCCAGGTCCACACCGGCATAAGCCGCCAGTTTGCGGTCAAGTACGATATGCATCTCGGGGTCACCCGGTTCAAGGTCGCTCTCAATGGCATAGGCTCCTTTGACGGTGGTCAGCATATGCGTCAATCGTCCGGCAATACGGGTAATGGCGGCCTCATCCGTTCCGGTCAGCTCCACCTGCAGGGCACGTCCGACCGGCGGACCGCCCTTTTCCATGGCAAAACTGATGTTGAGGTCGGGGAACAGCGGCGGAATGGCCTTTTCTATCTGATCCATGACGGTAAATGCCGATACATCGCGTTCGGTAAACGGAACCAGAATGACGCGCACGAAGCCAAAACGGTCTCCCATCTGTTTGAGCGATTCACGCTGGTCGGCACTGTTCTCGCCGGCCACCATGGTAGTCGTTTCAAGGATGGCCGGGTCAATACGTTTGCGGACTTCCCGATCCAGTGCCTTCAACTGCGCCTGGGTCTGCTCCAGCGTGGTGCCGGTCGGCATGGTGACACGCAGATAAAATGTGGCTTCTGCACCGGGTGGAAACAGCTGGAACTTCATATGTGAGGCAAGGACAAAGCTGCCCAGTAGCCCGGCAAGCGTCAGCAGTACGGTCAGGTAACGTAGTTTGACGGCCTTCTCCAGCGTCCAGCCGTAGATATTGGTCAGCCAGATGAACAGGCGCCGCTCTTTGGGAGCCTTGCCGGCACGGGCCACATCGCGGATGTGATTGGGCAGTACAAAGATGGCCTCAAACCATGAGAACATCAGCAATGTGACCACCACAACAGGAATGGAGAAAACAAATTTTCCGATAATGCCATCCATATTCATTAACGGCAGGAAGGCGATCACTGTCGTCAGTACGGTGGCCGTGACGGGGCCGAGCAACTCGGTTGTTCCCTTGATGGCGGCCTCTTCCGGGTTCATGCCCTGTTCCATGTAATAGGTGGCATTTTCACCGATAATGATGGCATCATCGACCATCAGTCCCAGCACCATAATGAAGCCGAACATGGCCAGCAGGTTGAGGGTGACGCCGGCAAGATAAAGCAGCAGCAGCCCTGAAAAGAAGATAATGGGGAGTCCCCAGGCGGTGGTGAAGGCGACTGCGGGGCGAAGAAACAGCAGCAGGGTCAACAGCACCAGGGCCAGGCCGATGGCACCGTTGCTGGTCAGTACGCCCAGGCGCAGGCGTGTGATGGTCGAGAAGTCATTATAGACACGAACGTTGACCTTTTCCCCGTAGGTGGCCGGGACCGTGGCCAGATACGCGCGAACCCGGTCGACGAGGGTGATGATATCGGCATCCCCCTTTTTAAGGATGATCATGTTAATGGCCGGATCGCCCTGGGCACCGACATAGCGGGTCGGGCGTTCGAGTGTTTCGCTGATGTCTGCGACATCCTTGAGAAAAAGGGCCTGCCCCTGCTCATTGGAGCGGAGCACCAGATTACCTGCATCCTCGGCTGAGGTGAACTCACCGGTGATGCGGATAATACTCTGTCCATCGGCCGACTTCAGGCGCCCGCCGGGCGCATTGATATTCCAGCCGCGTACCAGCTTGATAATATCGTTGATCGATACACGGTGGCGTTGCATCTTCACCGGATCGGGGACGATGCGTATCTCCTCTTTACGATCCCCCTGTACCAGCACATTGGCCACACCCTTGATGCCGCGCACATCATCCTCAATGGCATCACTCAGGTGTTTGAGCTCAAGCGGGCTGAAATCGCCGAAAATGGAGAAGGTCAGAATCGGAGCCTGTTCGGATTTGACTTCGGTGATGATCGGATCGGCAGGCAGGTCTGCGGGCAAATCGGCGCGGTTGATCGCCTGCTGGATATCGGAAACCAGGCGGGAGCGATCACTGAAGTTGGGATCCACCTCAATAGTCAGTTGCATGCTGCCGGCATAGGCGGTGGAGCGGATGACATTGATGCCGTCGATTCCCTTGAGCTCCCGCTCGATCGGAGTGACCAGCAGTTTTTCAACCTCACGCGGGGCTGCTCCCGGATAGCCTGCAGCAACAGCAATGACATCAAAATTGACGCTGGGGAAGGCTTCCCTCTGAATATGGAGGCCGGCATAGATGCCGCCGCCGAGCAGCATCAGGGAGACAAGATTAACCAGTACGCCACGGCGGACGAAAAAAGCGATGATTTTTTCCATGCTGCTACTCCGGGGTGGCTGTGGTGGACTGTTTAGGGAAATCGCCTCTGGCCCATGCCAGCTGCATGGCCGCCAGTTGCAGGGTCAGCTGCTGCAGTTGTGCGCGCAACTCCGCTGTGCTCAGGTCCCCCTCAAACTGAACCAGGGTTGAGGTGTCGGAGCGCCCCTCACGATAACGCTTCATTTCAGCATTAAATTTTCGGGCTTCGGCCTCGGCCTGCCGCTGTGCCATATGCAGTGCCGGTGTGCCGTTGACCAGTGTGGTTGCGGCGGCAGCCAGCTGATCGCTGATCAGTTCGATGGTTTGCGTTTGCTGGGCGACAATGCGTTCTCTTGCCAGCTCCGCCTTTAACAGGGCGGCGCGAACACTGTTGCGGCCGGGGGTGTCACTGTACTCAACCGAAATCGAGGCAAAATGGTCATGGATGGAAAGACCGCGGGCAGCTGCTGTCACCGGTGTGCCGGCGAGCGATCGGGTACCCAGTTGTGCGATGAGATCAAGCTGGGCCTGATCGCCATCACTGGCGATGAGCAGTTGTGCATCGGCCGCCTTGAGCTGGGCCTGCAGCGCCTTCAGTTCAGGCCGCTTCTTTTTCGCTGATTCCAGCATCGATTCCATGCCATCAGGGGGAGACAGTGCAGAGGCCGGTAGCTCAACAGTCAGCGGGGAGTCATCCGGTCTGTGCATCATCCGGTTAAGCAGTCCGAGATCGGATGCCCGTCTTGCTTTGGCCTGTTGCAGATCGGTCTGCCGTGCTGCCAGCAGCGCTTCAGCCTGCAGCCGGTCGGCCTGTTCGATCAGGCCGAACTGCTCCCGTGAGCGCTGATAGCCGAGCAGCCGGCGTGCGCGTTCAACCGCCTGGGCCGCGATGTGAATGTCGATATCATCAGAGGCCAGTTTGTAGGAGGCGTTGATTGCCTGCAGTGCCAGCGCATGCTCGGCTGTTTGCTGCTGTATGCGGGTGGCCTCACTGCTGGCGTCGCTGACGGTGATACCCTGCAGGTAGGCCGGATTGTCGGCTCCGCGCCAGAGTGGATGGCGCAGGCTGATATTGATCTGGTTGCGATAGGCCGGTTTGAACTTGGCCAGCTGTGCGGCCAGCGGGGATATAAAATCCTGGCTGGAACGGTTGAAATTGATATTGGCAGAGACTGTATCGCCGCTGGCCAGTGGTTTGGCGACAGAACCGGCAAGAACGGCGGTACGGGTTTCGATCGGCTGAAAATCACTGGCGACAGGGGTCTGTTCCTGACTGGCAGTCATACTGGCGGTTACAACCGGATCAAGAAGGCCTTCAATACGCTGCCGATCCGCTGCCGCAATCGCACGATCCAGTCTGTTGATGGCGAGTCCCGGATCATGTTGAATCACAGCGGTGATTACGTCATCCAGCGAGATGGTGTTTGCACATGCAGTCGTTGCCGGCAGCGCCAGTGAAATCCATGCAATGAGGCGTAGCAGCCGCGTCATGATACTCCCCTTGTGGTTGGTATGGCAGGCAGACTAATGGCCGGAAAATTAAAAGTCAGTGATGGCGGGTGAAAATAAAAAAGGTTCTTCGCGGAAGTCCGGGAACCAGTGCTGGGAAGGATCAGCTGATGCCGGTTGATTCTCCCCCCTTATAACGATTTGCCGAATAGAGTGACTCACTACAGAAACGAGCTGCGGATGCAGCGGCTGTAGTGAATCGCTCGTATGCGGGAATCCGCAGGACAAAGGTATCGGGGCCGGCTTTCTTTACCGATAAAGAAAGGGGAATGCTCTGCTTTAGCAGAGTAGTCGTGTGGCTTTGAAAGCATTGTATCGCTGACAGGGAATCAAAAACTTTCTTCAGCCATGTTTCCAGCTCATGCGCGCTGAACCAAAAAAAAGCGGCCCGGTGATCGGGCCGCTTGCTTGCATCTATCCCGAGTGCATGCACTCGGGTGTGTTGTTCGTCGAATCAGGCGCGTTCCATGAACTCGCCGGTTTCAGTATTGACCCTGATTTTTGTACCTGACTCAAGGTATGGCGGCACCATGATGGAGGCTCCGGTTTCCAGTGTGCCCGGCTTGTATGAGCCTGTGGCGGTTTGCCCCTTCATCGCCGCAGCGCATTCAACAACCTCAAGGACCACTGTCTGTGGCAGTCTGACATTGAGCGGGCGCTCATTATGGGATTCGACAAATACCTGCATTTCCGGCAGCAGATATGGAAGCACATTCTCCAGCATATCGCTGCTCAGGGTGATCTGGTCGTAGGTGTTCAGATCCATGAAGTGGTAGTTGTCGCCATCGGCATAGAGATACTGCATTTCGCGCTGGCTGAGGGTGACGCGCTCGGTACGCTCGGATGAATTAAAACGCTTGTTGGTTTTGTTGCCTGTTTCAATGTTGCGCATTTCAACCTGCATACAGGCCACGCCCTTGCCCGGGGTGACATGCTGAATTTTCATGACGCGCCAGAGGGCGCCGTCAACCTCAAGAATATTACCGGCGCGGATGGCGGTGACGTTGATTTGCATGATAAGCCTCGCTTGCAAAATTGAGAGTAACTGCGGAACATAGCTATTTGATCCAAATCGGGCAAGAATCGCCCTCCTTGTGACGGAAGGGTTGTGATATTCGGCACTTCCCCTGCCGGCTTCTGCATGCACTGCCGGATGCGATGGCGCAAGCTGTCGTTTTACATGAGGAAATACTGACTCATCGGTGTTCTGCCAATGATCAGCCCGCAAAGGCAAAAGCGTGACAAAGAGGCAGGAAGCCGATTGGACGGCCAAAGGCCGCCCGCAGGGCGAGGGCATGATGCCTGAGTCATGTTGTCTCTGCTTACAAATCAGGCACTTACGCGTCTGATTTGGCGAGCCGTCCATGGCTCGCCCGGAATCGCTGAATGCATCAGCGATTCTAATTATATGGAGATGCTGATTTCTTGCCCTCCTGGCAAAAATCAGTCCGCAAAGGCAAAAGCGTGGTTTCGCCTTTGCTTACAAATCAGGCACTTACGCGTCTGATTTGGCGTGCCATCCATGGCCCGCCCGGAATCGCTGAATGCATCAGCGATTCTAATTATATGGAGATGCTGATTTCTTGCCCTCCTGGCAAAAATCAGTCCGCAAAGGCAAAAGCGTGGTTTCGCCTTTGCTTACAAATCAGGCACTTACGCGTCTGATTTGGCGAGCCGTCCATGGCCCGCCCGGAATCGCTGAATGCATCAGCGATTCCATAAGGAAGGGAAAATCATGCGTTTTTCTTTTCGACCTGATGTGCTGGCAGTAAAGCAGTGCGCCAGTATTTTTCCGGGCAACTCTGGAGGTTCATGTGCCAGCTTCAATTTCTGCGATGATGTCGACTACAACCGTGCAGTCAGCGATGGATGCATATATCCGCCACACCGATATGGAAGGTCATGGTATGCCGGTCGAGCAGTGTTTTGAAATGCTGAGCCAGTATCTGATTCATTATTCCGATCTGTTTAATGATGCCGATGGTGATGAGGATGTTGGCGACTACCCCGATTGGGAGGAGGGGCTGGACGAGCATATGAGCGCGCTTCTGGAGGGAGATCTGGAACCGGTGGGGGACCTTGGCAACCTGCTTCTGGAGGAGCTTGATCCCGAACATATCCGTGATTTTCTTGGCTGGTTCGTATTGCGCGAAACAAACGATGAGGAGCTTTTGCAGAGCTATGCCGCTGTTTTGCATGGCTGGGTCGAATTTGTGCACCGGCACGGGGGCTGGCCGGATGGAGAATATCCTGCTTTTGTCAGTGCACTCGATCAGGTGATTCCTGCATCCATACGTGTGTCCAGGCTATCAAGAGTTCTGTTTCATCTTGTCCGATCCGGTGGTGGCGTGCCGCCGCGTTTGCGCGGACACCGTTTCTCCCGTTTTGTTGAAGGGCATGCCCAAGCATCCGAAATTACCGAGTCTGGATTATATTTCAGCTTTCATAATCAGGGCGAGGTGATCGGTCCTGTATCACTGCCCGCACCTATATTGAGTATGATCGAAGTGGGTGATGTCTTTGATCTGGAGCTTGGACTCAGAGGCGATACGTGGGTGATGGTGGATGTCGGTCCTGTCTATCCATCGTGTGTATATGTCGAGGTTGAGGAGTATCAGGGGCTGGAAAAACTCTCCTGATTCTTTTTTTGCGGAGCGGACTTGCTATAGGCCAATGGTCAGCCCGTCGATGGGCATACGCTGTGATGGCCGGGCTTTCCTGCGATGACTGCAGACTGAAAACATCATCGCTCTATTCTCAATAAAAACGCTGTTTCGTTGATATGGTGTAGCTGGTATCTGTTTTGCTTGTCAGCTCCTCATGCAGTAGCCAGGCGCGCTGCATAGATGAAATCCAAGAGATGGCGTTGAATGGAAAAACTGACGGGTCACAGAATTATATTGTTGATGCTGATCATGGCTGCCATTGTGGCCATTGTGCTCGGCATTTCGATGCGGCAGCTGTTTGTGACCGCAGTCGAGCAGCAGCGGCTGCGTTTGGTTGAAACGGTAAAAAGCCAGTCGGAGCTGATGCAGTCCATTGCCCGTTTTGATTTGCAGTATAACAGTAACTATCAGCCGGGCGGTCCGAGAGAGGCAACACTTGGACAGATTCTGGCGGCATTTCAACATCTGCCCAGAATCAGCAAAACATTTGAGCTTGTGCTGGCTCGCAAAGATGGCGATAAAATCACCTTTCTGGCAACCCGTACCTCCCGTGGATTGATGCCGGATTTTACGATTCCGGTCGCATCGCGGTTTGCCGAGGCCATGCAGCGGGCGCTGGCCGGTGGTTCTGGCTCACTGATCGGGCTCGATTATCAGGGTAGAAGGGTGCTGGCAGCCTATGAATATGTGCCGGCCTTGCAGCTGGGAATTGTTGCCAAAATTGATTTGAGTGAGATTCAGCAGCCGTTTTTTGAGTCGATTGGCGAATCTGTCATCGTTGCCTTTGTCTTTATTATTCTGGGAGCATGGCTGTTTTATTACGTCGGTTTTCCTCTGGTGCGTAAGCTGATCGAGAGCAAAACAAGCTATCGCGAGCTCTCTGAAGCTTTGCAACAAGCCAATTTAAAGCTTGAGGAAAAAGTACTCGAGCGAACGATGGATCTTGAGCTTGGTCAGAAAAGAATGCAGGAAACCCTGACCTGGAACGAGGCGCTGATGGATGCTGCGGCTGATTGCATCGTCACGGTCAATGAGCACGGGGTCATCGAGTCATTTAATCAGTCCGGTGAGGCGATGTTCGGTTATCGCTCTGCTGATGTTGTCGGTCAGAGAATCAATATGCTGATGCCACCTGCGGTTGCGGCGGATCACGACGGCTATATGCGCCATTATATGGAGAGGGGAGTGAGCCGCCTGCTGGGCCATAGCCGGGAAATGTCTGCCATGCGCAAGAACGGTGATATTTTTCCTGTCGAGCTGAATGTCCGGGAGGTGCGGGTCGGTCAGAGTCGTCGTTATATCGGCATTATCCGTGATATTACCGTTCTTAAACAGTCCAAGCAGGCGCTGGTGGATGCCGAAGCCCATTCGCGGTTGCTGCTGGAGTCGGTGGTTGAAGGCATCTATGGGCTTGATTGCGATGGGCGGACGACATTTGTGAACTCTGCTGCAGCAAGAATGCTTGGCTATGAACCGGCTGAACTGATTGGTCTCTCCATGCATGAAATGGTTCACCACAGCTATGCAGACGGGAGCGCCTACCAGTGGCAGGCATGCCCGATGTATACACTGATCACTGATGGCCGCACGCACCATGTGCGCGATGAAGTGTTATGGCGCAAGGATGGCAGCTGTTTCCCGGTGCAATACTCAGGGACGCCGATGTATAAGGACGGGCAGGTTGTCGGTGCGGTGATTACATTCAGGGATATCTCCAGTGAGAAGGCGGCGAAAGACGCCCTGGATAAGGAGTATCGTTTCAGTCAGCGACTGGTGAAAACGATTCCGTCGATTCTGATCAGTACAGATGCAGAGCGTCGTGTGACCTTGTGGAATCAGGCCGCCGAAAGCGTGTTTGCTATTCCGGCAGAACATGCGATTGGCCGGCATGTGATGGCATGCGGCGTGAAATGCGACTGGAGGGCGATTGCAAAAGCGGTGGCCCGCTGTCGGAAAAAAGGCAATGCCCGCCTGGATAATTTCAAATTCAGCCGCATGGATGGCAGTGAGGGTTTTCTGGGGTTGAGCTTCAGTCCCATCATCGAAAACGGCCATATTAGCGGATACATGTTGTTGGGCTCGGATATCACCGACCGTATCATGCTGCAGAATCGCCTGCAGCTGTCGCAAAAAATGGAAGCCATCGGTGAGCTGGCAGCCGGCATCGCCCATGAGATTAATACCCCTCTGCAGTATGTAGGCGATAATGTCCGTTTTCTCAGGGACTCATTTGCCGACATGGTGGGTGTATGTAAACAGTATGGACAATTAAAGCATGAGTGTGCGCTGCAGGGGTGTGCTCAGGAGGTGATAGCTGCGCTTGAGCAGTGTGAAGAGGAAGCCGACATCACATTCCTTATGGACGAAATTCCCGCTGCTCTGGATCAAAGTCTCGATGGGATTGAAAAGGCTGCCAATATTGTCCGGGCAATGAAGGAGTTTTCGCATCCGGGGCAGAAGGATACGGCATTGTCCGATATTAACCGCATGCTTGAAAACACGCTGACCGTGGCCAGAAACGAGTGGAAGTATGTGGCAGAGGTCCATACGGATTTCGACGAAAATCTTCCCCTGCTGATGTGTTTGCCCGAATTGAATCAGGTGTTTCTTAACCTGATTGTTAATGCCGCCCATGCGATTGCGGCAAAAATCGGACCTCAGCACGCTGAGAAAGGGGATATTACGGTCAGAACATCCTGTGATGAGCGGGTGGTACGTATTGAGATTTCAGATACAGGTACAGGCGTGCCCGAACATTTGAAACACAAAATATTCGAGCCGTTTTTTACCACCAAGGAGGTAGGCAAGGGAACCGGACAGGGGTTGGCGATTGTACATAATATCGTCGTGGACAAGCATAAAGGGGCGGTGGATCTGACGAGTGTTGAGGGCAGAGGCACGACATTTATTGTCTCTCTGCCGATTAATGAGGAGATGCCGATTGGGTAAAATACATATTCTTTTTGTTGATGACCACCCGGAGGTTCTCAATGGTCTGAAGCGCATGTGTCGGAGTATGCGTGGGCAGTGGGAACCTTCATTTGCCAATGGCGGAGAGCAGGCGATCAGTATGATGCAGGCGGACCGGTTTGATGTGCTGGTGACGGATATGCGCATGCCGGGCGTGGGAGGGCTGGAGGTGCTCAGAAGTGCACTGTCGTTGCAGCCTGAGATGGTTCGTATCGTGCTTTCCGGTCAATACGACACGGATGATTTTATTCGCTCCGGCTGGCCTGCGCACAGGTTTCTGGCCAAGCCATGTGATGCCGATACGCTCAAGGGGGCGATCAATCAGGTGCTGGTGATGAGAAGCCTGCTTGATAATCAGCAGCTCAAGGGGCTGATTGCCGGTGCCGAACGATTGCCGAGTCTTCCCGGTATCTATTTTGACATTGAGCAGGAGCTGAATCGCGAGCATGCCTCCATGCAGCGGGTCGGCGAGATTATTTCCCGCGATGTGGGTATTACGGCGAAGGTGTTGCAGATGGCCAACTCTCCTATCTTCGGTTGCCGGCGCTGGATTGACAATCCTGAACAGGCGGTAGTCATGCTTGGCGCTGATGTGATCAAGGCATTGACCCTGTATATCCAGGCCTGTTCTGCGATGCCTGTGCCCGAGGGGATCTCCTTGCAGCGCATCTTTGCTCATAGTTTGATCGTTGCCCGTCTGGCGCGCGAGATTGCAGCAGAGCAGGGGCAGCCTAAAAGCGTCTGCTCGGAGGCTTTTCTTGCCGGTATGTTGCAGAATATAGGCAGCCTTGTCCTCCTGAGCTCATTCCCAGACACCTATCTGGAGATTGTCGCCCGGGCAGAGCAGCAGGGGCGGCCGGTTTGGGAGCTGGAGCGCGAGATACTTGGCGGCAACCATGCCGAGATCGGCGGCTATCTGATCAGTTTGTGGGGCTTGTCGATGCCGGTTGTTGCCGCAGTGGCTTATCATATTCACCCCTCCCAGTGTCCGTATGTCGAGAAGCCATTTGCCCTGACGGCTGTACATGTCGCCAATGCGATTGAAAAGGAGCCGGGTATCAACGGGGCGGTCATTAATAATGAGTTTGATTTTGAGTATCTGGAACAAAACGGGCTGCTGACGTCACTGGCCTCGTGGCAGCAGTTGCACCAGAAGATTATCTCAGCGAATGAGGAACGGTTATGCAGGTGAAAAACAGGGTGCTCTGTATTGATGATGATGAAAATATTCTGCAGGGGTATAAGCGGACACTCCGTAAAGGTTATGATCTTCATCTGGCTGTCGGGCCGGAAGAGGGACTGAAGGCTGTTCAGGAGCATGGTCCGTTCGCTGCTGTGGTATCTGATTATGCAATGCCTGTGATGAACGGGGTTGAGGTGCTCAGAAGGATCAAGCAGATATCACCTGCAACCGTACGCATTATGCTCACCGGTTATGCGAATATGGAAAATGCGATTGCGGCGATTAACGAAGGGAGCATTTTTCGTTTTCTGACCAAACCGTGCTCTACCGAAAGTCTGTCCAGAACCCTGGATGATGCACTGGAGCACTACCGGCTGGTGATGGCAGAAAAGGAGCTGCTGGAGCAGACCCTGTTCGGCAGTATCCGTGTCATGAGCCAGATCCTGAGTCTGGTCAATCCGGCAGCATTCAGCAGTACCTCCCGGCTGAAGTTTTATATGAAACACCTGGCGGTTGAACTCGGCCTTGAGGGGCACTGGCGCTTTGAGCTGGCTGCCATGTTGTGTCAGCTTGGCTGTGTCACGATTCCGCAGGAAACGCTGGCCAAGGTGGTGGCCGGTCAGCAGTTAGGGGCGGTTGAACAGGAGGTTTTTTTCAAGCACCCTGCTGTAGGCTCTGATTTGATTATGAATATTCCTCGCTTGCAGGCGATCGCCCGGATGATTGCAGGGCAGAATGAGGATTGGGACAGTGCCTCAAGGGCATTGCCGGAGGATATCGCTGTGCTGGGAGCGCAGATGTTACATGTGGCGCTGGACTTTGATCTGATGAGCCAGTCTCACCCGATTGGTACCTCTATCCGGTTGATGCGGGAAAAGGGGCAGGCCTATCATCCTGCGGTGCTGGATGCGATGTCGAAAATTGAGCACCTTGAACGGCGGATGGTGATTCAGTCGCTTGGCGTTTCGGATGTCCGTATCTCTATGGTGTCGGATGAAGAGGTGAGGACACGATCGGGGCTGTTGTTGATGGCTGTCGGGCAGGAAGTGACCAAGCCGATTCTTGAACGCCTGATCAGTTTCTCGCGCACCGTTGGAGTCATTGAGCCGATTCGTATGCGTGTGGTGCAGTAGTGATGTTTGTGGCCGATGGTGTCACAGTGATACAGATTGACTGGCAGGAGGGGGACCGGAGATGGCAGCTAAGGATGTGAACTATCGGGAGCAGGCACTTAAAATGTTTCCGTGGGTTTGTGCACGCTGCGCGCGCGAGTTTTCAGGCAAGCAGCTGCGTATGTTGACGGTACATCATAAGGATCATAATCATGATCATAATCCGGCGGATGGCAGCAACTGGGAACTGTTATGTGTGTACTGCCATGACAATGAGCATCAGCGCTATCTGGAGGCGGATGCCCGGCAGGATGTGTCGCGGGACGAGCATGTGCTGGCCACCAGTCATCCGTTTGCCGGTCTGGCAGCGCTGCTGAAAGAGCGCGAGTAACCCGCTTCCGGTGCTCGTCCTGCCTGAGATGGCCATCATTTTTTCTCTTCTGCATGGCTGAAACAGAAGGGGGGCGACCGGATGCGGCACATCGCCTCTTTCTCGATCTCTTTCAGCGGCTATAGTTCTGCCGCGCACGATTACGGAGGCTTGCATGTTTCACGGCACGATGACCGCTCTGGTCACACCATTTTCCAACGGCAAAATAGATGAGGAAGCGTTTCGTGCCCATCTCGAACGGCAGATTGAGGCCGGGGTTGATGGTGTAGTCCCTGCCGGTACGACGGGTGAAGCGGCAACCTTATCATTTGATGAGCACAAGCAGGCGATCGCGATTGCTGTGGATCAGGTCGCCGGGCGCGTGCCGGTGATTGCAGGAACAGGCAGCAACAACACAGCCGAATCGATCGAGCTGACCCGGGCTGCCAAGGAGCTCGGCGCCGATGCCGCTCTGCTGATCTCGCCATATTATAACAAGCCAACGCAGGACGGGATTTATTACCACTACAAGGCCGTTGCTGACGCGGTGCATTTGCCGCAGCTGATTTATAATGTGCCGGGTCGGACCAACTCGAACCTGTTGCCGGAAACGGTCGGGCGCCTTTCACATGTGGCCAATATTGTCGGTATCAAGGATGCCACAGCCGATATGGAGCAGCTGGCTCATACCATGGCTGCCTGCGATGGCCGTATTGAATTCTATTCCGGTGATGATGCGACTGTGCTGCCATTTATGGCCCTGGGTGGCCATGGCGTGATTTCAGTGGTCTCGAATATTGCTCCGAAAACCATGAAGGTGTTGACCGATGCAATGCGTGCCGGTCACCTGCATGAGGCGAGAGATGCACAGTTCTGCATGCGTGAGCTGAATGAGGTGATGTTCATGCAGTCCAACCCGATTCCGGTCAAGGCTGCATGCTGTCTGCTGGGCTGGATGAAAGGTGAGATGCGTTTGCCACTGATGCCGCTGCACGGAGCGCCATTGCAGCTGCTGCGCGATGTGATGGCTGGCTTCAGAGGTGCAGAGAAGCTGGAGCCACTTGATAGCTGATAAGCTGCTCTCCTCCCTGCGTCTGATGTTCAGCTTCAGACGCTGGGTTCACTCGTTTGCCTATTTAGCCGCGACGCTTGTCGCTATCGCCGTCTTTATTCTGGTGCTGATGCTGGCCGAATCGCTGGTCTATATGCTCACCGGTGAGCCTGTTTCAGCCTGGTCGATGGCGATTGCCGCGATTGCTGCCGCATTCGGTTATGCGCCTCTGGTTCAGGGCATGCAGCGCGTACTCGATCAGATGTTTTTCCGCCATCAGCTGGATATGCTCGCTGCAATCCGGCAGCTGGGAGCGGGTGATCTGGCCCAGTTGCCGGAGCAGGATGTGGAGCGGGCACTGCTGGAGCGCATCTGCAGGGTCAGTTATCGTCACTATGCGGCACTGGATGAACGGGGCGTGCCGGATGGGGGCTGGTTCTCCTTTCCTGCCAATGCACCGACAGCCGCCCGCGATGCCGCGCTTAAAGGCCATGATGCTGCCTATGAGTTATGCCTGAAGATTCCAGCCGCTTCGGGGACTGCATGGCTTTGGCTCGGGCCCAGGCTCGATGGCTCGCTGATGGATCATGAAGAGCGTGAAAGTCTGGAGTCGCTGGCCCGATTTTCCGCGATGAGTCTGGAGCATGCGCGTCTGACCCATCAACAGGCGGAAGCCGCCCGTCTCGACTCCTTCTCCAGGGTGACTCGCCAGCTCCACTCGCATGATTTAAAGAACCGCTTGCATGACCTTTCATTTCTGGCCCACCACCTGGGCTCGGGCAAGCTTGAGGAAGAAGATATACAGCGCATGCTGGTGGCGATTCGCAAGGTGACCGGACGCATGCAGATGTTGATGCAGCGTATGGCTGACCCCAATGCGCCTGTGAATCCGACCATTATTCCACTGGATATCGTCAGCCTGCTTAAGTCCACCATCCGTGACCGCCTGTGGCCGGAGTCGATTCATGTGCACCAGTGCTTCGAGGTAGTGCCTGCTGTCGCCGGCGATGCCGACCTGTTGCAGGGCGTATTTGAAAATCTTTACGATAATGCGGTGCAGTCGATGCAGGGGCAGGGTGATATCACGGTGCGGGTATTGCCGGTGCGTGATCCACAAGGGACGCCGATGGTGCAGGTCGAAGTGACGGATCAGGGGAGTGGAATGACGGATGCTTTCATTCGCCACAAGCTCTTTCATCTTTTTGCAACCAGCAAAAGTAACGGGTTGGGGATTGGTCTTTATTTAAGTCGCAGAATTGTGCGGGCGCATGGTGGAACCATTGCGGCAAGCAGTGAGGGGGAGGGGAAAGGTTCCACCTTCAGTGTCTGTTTGCCATTATGGCAAGATCGCTCCGCACAGGAGGAGGCGCTATGAAACACACCATACTGGTTGTCGATGATAATGATATTAATCGCCTGAATCTCAGGCTATTGCTTAAGGACAACTATCGGGTGCTGGAGGCCGGTGATCTTGAGGCCGCTGATGAGGCGCTATCTGCCAATCGAGTGGATCTGGTAGTGCTGGACCTGGCCCTGCCGCCGGAGCCGGATAATCCCGAAATCGGGATGGGCTATTTGCAGCGTCTGCGCAGCGAGAGTCCGGATACACCTGTGGTGGTGATTACCGGCCATGATGAGCGATCATATGCGATCCGGGCCCAGGAGCTGGGGGCGCAGGACTTTTTCGGCAAGCCGTTTGATCCCGATGAGGTCAAAAGTACCATTGACCGTAGTCTGGAGGCCCATTTCCAGGCCGTGCGCGAGCAGGAGATGCAGCGCGCGCTGGCCACCCAGGTGAATAGCGAAATCCTCGGTGGTTCCGACTCCATGCGGGCGCTGAGAGCCTTGATTGAGCAGGTTGCCGCGACCCCTTCTACCGTTCTGGTTCGCGGTGAGACGGGGGCAGGGAAGGAGCTGGTGGCGCGCAAGTTGCATGAAGTCAGTCCGCGGGCAGGACGCCCGTTTATTGCCATTAACTGTGCGGCGATGAGTGAGCAGCTGCTGGAGTCCGAGCTGTTCGGGTATGAGAAGGGAGCATTTGGCGGTAGCGGTAGCAGCCGGCGCAAGCTTGGCTGGTTTGAGCGCGCAGCCGGTGGCACGCTGTTTCTTGATGAGGTGGCCGGCTTGCCGCTGACGGTGCAGGCCAAGTTGCTCAGGGTACTCGAATATGGCGAGTTTTCCCGACTGGGTGGCGAGGCGATTCTTCGCTCGGATGTCAGGCTGGTGTGTTCCACCCATGAAGATCTTGAGAGCCGTGTGGCTGCCGGCACCTTCCGGGATGATCTTTACTATCGTATTCATGTGGTGGTGATGGATATCCCTGCCTTGCGCGATCATATCGAGGATCTGCCCGAGCTGGCGGATGCGATTCTGCTGCGCAAGGCAGCGATGTGCGGCAAGCGCATGCGCCCGCTTTCGGAGGAGGTGCTGGAGCAGCTGGCGCGCTATAGCTGGCCGGGAAATGTGCGGGAGCTTGAAAACGTCATTGAGCGTTCGGTGGTGTTGGCGACCGGCAGTGAAGTGGAATCTATCCCGTCGTTGTCCGGCCCCTTGCCGGTCAGCGGCGATGTCGATCCTTTGAAGCTCTGGTTTCAACGGCTGCCTGATACCGGTATTCGTGCCGAGAAGGCGATTGCCGAGTTTGAGCGACAGTTGGTGGAGGAGGCTCTGGAGCGCAATCAACATATCAAGGCGCGTGCCGGCCGCTGGCTTGGCTTTGGCGACAGGGCCAAGGACAAGATGCGCTATCTCTGCGATAAATATGGCATTGATCTGATGGATAACCCGTGAGAAAGCTCCTTGTTCCGTTACTGGTGGCGCTGCTCGCGATGCCCCTGCAGCTGCAGGCAGCTGATAAAAACTATCTCTATTATCGGGATGCCAATGTGCCGCAGTTTCAGAAGTCACGCGAGTTTTTTGATATGCCGAACAGAGCCGGTATTTATGAGGTGACGCTGGTATCGGAAAGTGTCGGGCCACTGACCTTCCGGATTGCCCGTGTGCAGGATGAAAAAGAGACCACTCTGGCTCAGGCGCGCAGTTACAAGGTGGGTAATCACGACTTTCATGCCCGTTTTGATAACCTTGATGGTACGGATGATCTGATCGTTGAAATTGCCAACTCCAACCCCGTATCGGCCGCTCAGGTTGCTGTGATTGTAGTGGAGCTGCCGCGATAAAAGGCTGGTCGCATGGGAGCAGCGGTCTGCAGGCAGAGTATCGGGTTGCCCGTACAAGTCTTCGTCATCGCCTGTTTCTGACCGGCTCCGCCGCCGGTTCCCTGATTGCATTGATTTGTGCATGGCTTGACTGGCGCAATGGCCTGATTGCTTCGCTGCCCCAGGATATTCTTCTCGGTATTGTCCTTGTGCCACTGTTTGTCTGGGCCTGGCGGACGCCTTACTCACTGATGCCGGCACGCATCAGTATGCTTTTTCTTTGCCTGTCGTTTATTCCGTCGATTCCTCAGGAGTTTATGGAAATGCCGGTGTTTTTGATCTGGATGCCGGTTGTTTCACTGTTGTCATTCTATTTTTTCGGTTTTCGTGAAGGCATGATCTGGGCGATTGCCTTTCTGGCGCTGGTTGTCGGTGAATGCGTGTGGATACAGCTGCACGGTGAGCCGTCACCCTATAGCGGGATGTTGATTGTGGCCGTGATCATCTATCTGTTTTTGTCGATGGTTGCAGCGGCATTTCAATACATGATGGAGACCTATGAGAGGCGCATGCTGCAGGACTTCGAGGCGCGACAGGCTGTGCATGCACGCATGGCGGAGATGCAGCGGCTTGAGATTTCCGGCGTGCTGGCGGCGGGCGTCGCGCATGATTTTAACAACCTGCTTGTCGGGGTGATGGGAAATGCCGAGCTCGCCCTGCTGGATGATGCCGAGCACAAGCCTGTCGCCCCGTTTCTTGAGGATATTCTCCTTTCCTCCAGGCGCGGGGCTGAGCTTGTGCGGCAGCTGCTGGCTTTTTCCGGGCAGGGGGGCTGGCGCAAGCAGCAGGTCGATCTTAACGGGCTGATCGGGGAGGTCAGGAGTCTGGTTGGAGCTTCTGTCTGCCGTCGTGCAGATGTTAAATTCACTCTGGCAGCCGGGCTGCCGGCTGTTGAAGTGGATCCGACCCAGTTGCAGCAGGTGGTGATCAACCTGCTGGTCAATGGTGCCGATGCCATCCCCTCCGGGCGCAGTGGCAGGATTGAGGTGCAAACATCGCATGCTGACTACCCATGGTCATTTTTTGCGCATTTCCCGATTCAGCATATCGAGGCAGGCGGGCATTTTGTCGTGGTTGAGGTGCGGGATAACGGTACGGGTATTCCGGACGGGCTGATGAACAGGATATTCGAACCGTTTTTCAGTTCCAAGGAGCATGGCTCCGGATTGGGGTTGGCGGCGGTTGCCGGTGTGATGCGTACCGCCGGCGGAGCTGTGGAGGTGATCAGCCAGCAGGGTGAAGGGACCTGTTTTCGACTCTATTTTCCTGCCCTGATGCAGGCTACCCGGATTGAAACAGGCATTGGCGGGGGCGACACCGGTTCCATGCGGGGGCTCATTCTGCTTGTCGATGATGAGCCTGTGGTGCGCCAGGTTGCCAGGCGAATGCTTGAGAGGGCCGGGCTTTCTGTGCTGGAGGCGGTGGATGGTCAGCAGGCGCTGCAGATGCTGGCGCAACAGGAGCAGAGGATTTCGCTGGTATTGCTCGATTTTTCCATGCCGGGCATGAACGGTTATCAGGTATTTCGTTTGATCCGGCGAGATTATCCGGCGCTGCCGGTTGTGGTCAGCAGTGGTTATGGTGAAATTGATGAGATTATGCAATTGCGCCAACAGGGGGCGCTTTTCGCGCAAAAACCTTATGGTGCCAGCGATTTGCTGGCGGTTGTTGCTACGGGTTTGAAAACAGGCTGAATATACGGCCCTGGTCGCTCTGACCGCGACCATTGCAGACCCCTTGGAATTGACAACGTTGATCCCCACACAGTCACAGGATGCGCGAGGGTTTATCTTCGATGCGTATCCGGACGGCAATGGCCGTGAAGGACTTTTTTCATTCAGGGGTGCAGCAATGGATATGAATCGCTTGACGCAAAAGGCAAATGAGGCGCTGATGGCCAGTCAGTCGCTTGCTGTTCGTTTGTCACATCAGGAAGTGGATGGCGAACATCTGCTGGTTGAGCTTCTGGCTCAGCAGGATGGCCTGGCTCCCCGCCTGATTGAGCAGAGTGGTGCATCCCTGGCGGTATTGCAGGCGCAACTGCAGCAGGCATTGGCAAAGCGTCCGCGTGTCCGCAGCAGTGGCGGTATTGAGCAGGATAAAGTTTATATTACCCAGCGCCTGCAGCAGCTGCTGGTGAAGGCCGGTGATGAGGCCAGCCGCCTGAAAGATGAATATATTTCGGTGGAGCATCTGCTGCTGGCGTTTATTGAAGAGGGGACGACGACCGATGCCGGGCGAATTTGCCGGGAGCAGGGGGTTACGCGTGAGCGTTTTCTTAAGGCTCTCGATGCGGTGCGCGGCCATCAGCGGGTCACCAGCGATAACCCTGAAGGTCAATATGATGCCCTGAAAAAATATGGCAGCGATCTGGTTGAGATGGCGCGCCTGGGCAAGCTGGATCCGGTGATCGGTCGTGACAGCGAGATCCGCTCGGTGATCCGCATTCTTTCGCGTAAAACAAAAAATAACCCGGTGCTGATCGGTGAGCCGGGTGTGGGTAAAACAGCGATTGCCGAGGGGTTGGCGCAGCGCATTGTCTCCGGTGATGTGCCGGAAGGTTTGAAAAATCGAACCGTATTTGCCCTGGATATGATGGCTCTGATGGCCGGTGCCAAATATCGCGGTGAATTTGAGGAGCGGCTGAAGGCTGTGCTCAAGGAGATCAAGGAGGCTGAAGGGAAGATCATTCTCTTTATTGATGAGCTGCACACCATTGTCGGAGCCGGAAAAACCGAAGGCTCGGCCGATGCCGGTAATATGCTCAAGCCGATGCTGGCGCGAGGTGAACTGCACTGTATCGGTGCGACGACGCTGGATGAGTATCGCCGCTATATCGAAAAGGATGCAGCACTTGAGCGCCGCTTTCAGCCGGTGACCGTTGATGCACCGGATGTTGAGGATACGATTTCCATTCTTAGAGGCTTGCGTGAGCGCTTCGAGCTTCATCACGGCGTAAGAATTGCCGATGCGGCGCTGGTGGCTGCAGCGACCCTGTCGGATCGATATATCTCTGATCGTTTCCTTCCGGATAAGGCGATTGATCTGGTCGATGAGGCCTGTGCCTCGATTCGAACCGAAATGGATTCGATGCCGGCAGAGCTTGATGAATCGACACGCAAGGTGATGCGGCTGGAGATTGAGGAGACGGCGCTGAAGAAAGAGAAAGATGCGGCCAGTCTCGAGCGTTTGAAGGGCTTGCGGCGTGAACTCGCCGATCAGAAAGAGCGGCGGGATGCCATGCGTGCCCAGTGGGATAAGGAGAAGGGGGCACTGGGTGAGGTCCAGTCCGTGCGCGAGCAGATTGAGAAGGTGCGGCTCGCAATAGAACAGGCTGAGCGTAACTATCAGCTGGAAAAGGTGGCTGAGCTGCGCTACGGACGCTTGCCTGAGCTTGAAAAGAAACTGGCTGAAAGCGAGGCCCATGCGGCAGAAAAGGTGCTGTTGCGTGAGGAGGTAGGTGATGAAGAGATTGCCGGTGTGGTCGCCCGCTGGACCGGTATTCCTGTCACCCGTCTGATGGAGGGGGAGCGGGAGAAGTTGTTGCGTCTTGATACCGTACTGCATGAGCGGGTGGTCGGGCAGGATGAGGCTGTGCAGGTAGTGGCAGATGCTGTGCTGCGCGCCCGTGCAGGTATTCAGGATCCGAAACGCCCGATTGGATCATTTCTGTTTATGGGGCCTACCGGCGTTGGTAAAACAGAGCTGGCCCGCACGCTGGCAAGGACACTGTTTGACAGCGAAGAGAACATGGTGCGCATCGATATGTCCGAGTATATGGAGAAGCATGCTGTCTCCCGTTTGCTGGGAGCGCCTCCCGGGTATGTGGGCTTTGAAGAGGGCGGGCAGCTGACCGAGGCGGTGCGTCGCAAACCCTACTGTGTGCTGCTGTTTGATGAGATAGAGAAGGCCCATGCGGATGTGTTTAATGTGCTGTTACAGGTGCTGGATGACGGTCGAATTACCGACAGTCACGGACGGACGGTGAGTTTTCTGAATACGATTGTGATCATGACCAGTAATATCGGTAGTGATTATCTGCTCTCGGGAATCGATGCGCATGGCAACATATCGGAGTATGCCCGCAATCAGGTGCGGACTGCACTGCATGCGCACTTCCGGCCGGAATTTCTCAACCGGCTTGATGATACGGTGCTCTTCAAGCCGCTGAGCGAGCAGGATGTGGTGGAGATCTCTTCACTGTTTCTTGTCGCCCTGAAAAAACGACTGGCCAGTCAGCAGGTCACGCTTGAGCTCAGTGATGAGGCTGCCCGCTGGCTTGCCCGCGAGGGCTATGACCCGGTGTTTGGTGCCCGTCCGCTGAAGCGATTTATTCAGCAGCAGGTGGAGACACCGCTGGCACGACTGCTGATCGCTGGTGAGGCTCATCCGGGCTCTGTGGTGCGGGTGAATGAGGTCGACGGGCACCTTGCCTTTAACTGTGAGTCATAATGGTTGAAGCTTGAGCACCCGCCAGCGGCAGTGACAGCTGGCGGGTGCTTATCTCCGGATCTGTTACCGGGGCTCTTTATGAAAATCGAGTGTGCGATCAGGCTCGCCCGGGATGATCAGTTGCAGAGACTGGCCATCCCTGGCCAGCACCACATGAATGGGGCCGTGCCAGCGATCATTCACGCCAAATCCGATTTTGTCATCCTTGATGGTTTCAAGCACTGAAAGCAGGCGGACGGGCGGTTGCTCATCCGGCATATTCAGTTTTACCGTTTCGTCGGCATAAAATTGAACCCGCGCTGTGCCGTTATTCTGCTGCCATGCTCCCTCGAGCTGTGAGATGGTGTCCAGTGGTACAGGGTTGTCTGCGCCCATGCAGGCAGTAAGGGAAAAGGTCAGTGCGGCGACCACGCACAGTCGTTTGAAGGAGGTCATGGCCCGGATCACGATGCCTGCCTCTTTACGCGCAGCTCATGGCCCGAGATGGTCATCTTTTCTGCATTAACCGCTTTATAGATGGTGATGGTCTCGGAAATACTTCCCTTCTCAAACTGCAGGATAAAACCGTAGAGGTAAAAATCGCCGCCGAACCGGGGGTCATGCTGCTCGAATGTCGGTTTGACATTGACGAGCTTTCCCATCGGCTTTGTCAGCGATATCAACTGTTGTTGCCATTTCTCTGTCGGGTGGGTGTTGGTAAACTGTTCGTCATACAGTGGTGTCAGTCGATCCCAGTCGCCATCCTGAAAACTCTGATGCACAGCCGTCACCAGTGTATTGGCTTCAGCGCCCTGGTCGGCTTGCGTGAGGCAGCCGGAGAGAAAGGGGAGCAGGCAGGCAAATAGCAGGGTCAGTAATCGTTTCATCAGGCCTCCGTGGCGGTGAGAATGGAGTGGTTATGCGTAAAAAGCCGATGCTAGGAGTGTGAGCCGGCTTGGCAAGCAGGGCTGTACCGCTTGCAATGTCAGTAGCATGGGGAATAATGCCGCTCCATGTCACAAAACTCACAACCACTCAAACCAGGCGAAAAGATTCTGTTTACAGTCGCAGGCGCATTTGTCGTGTTTGCGGTCATCGCATTCATCATTATGCAGTTCATGATCGCCAAGTCCGACAAGCCTCTTTTCGAAACAAGAACGCATGCGGACCTCACTGCCGAAGGGCAGAAGGGTTCGGAGCTGTTCCGGGTCAAGGGCTGTACGACCTGCCATCGAGCACTGCGCAACGGTACCAATATGGGGCAGACCGCTGATCTGGACGGTATCGGTTCCCGTCGCACAGCCGAGTGGATGTACGCATTCCTGACCGAGCCGGAAAAGAATTATGGCAGTGAAACGATGGATCATCGTGCCGGTCAGCGTTCGGCCGCCTATGTGGCGTTGATGCCGAAAGAAGAGTTGCATGCCATCGCCGTATTCCTTTCCGAGCTGAAATCTGATCAGGGTTCAGCTTCCGCTCCTGTGCCACCAAAGGGTGACTCTCCGTTTATCGACAGTATGGTGAAGACATGGGCTCCACAGAGCTGGAAAGAGAAATATCCTGATGTGCGCGATGCAGGTAACAAACCACAGGGTGAAGGAGACAAGGCGCAATGAGACAGCCATGGGAAGAAGAAGAGTATATTAAATATACGCTCTGGTTCATATTTGCCTGTGTGATTTACAGTATCATCGGATTTTCGTGGGGCGCACTGATGGGCGGTATTCATGATTTCCGCCACTTTGTCGATCACCGCATGTTCGGCAAGCTCATTGTGCGTGCGCATACCCATATTAACCTGCTTGGCTGGGTGGAGATGGCGATTTTTGCGGCTGTTTATTACGTTGTTCCCCGTCTCGTCAAACGTCCTATCTACAGTCTGAAGCTGGTCAAGGTTCATTTCTGGACGCATAACTTTGGTCTGCTTGGCATGGTGGTGTTCTTCAGTACCGCTGGTGTGATTGGTGGTATTGCAAGTCAGACCATGACGCCGGCAGATGTCGAGATTCTGGTGCGGCCATGGCTTGCAGTGATGGGGATTTTCGGTTCGATCGTTCTGTTGGCGAACTGTATCTGGGCATATAACATCTTTAAGACCTGTGCCGGCTGGAGAAAGAACTGGTGAAGCGCTTTCTGCTTCTTTTGCTGCTGGCTGCGGGTTTGCAATCCTGTGACCTGGATGTTGGCGGTGGTGGCGCGTTTCTTGAGGGCAAGATGGCTCCTGCTGTAAAGACAAAGACGCTGGCCGATGTCGGTGGCGATATGTCCAAAATCACCAGTTACCGTTATCCCGATCCGCGTATGTATCAAATCTCTTTTGATGATGCGCTCAAGGAGCATAAGCCGATTGTGATGGAGTTTGCTACGCCGGGTCACTGCACCCAGTGTGACAAGCAGTTGCAGCTGATGAAAGAGATGATGAACAAATATGAGCATCAGGTTCTTTTTCTGCATATGGATCAGTATTACAACCCGGAAGCCTATGATGCGTTCCAGGTTCGTGGCGAGCCGTGGACCTTTGTGATTGATGCGGAGGGTCGGGTGAAAGTGGTTTATCCCGGGCGCATGTTGTACCAGGAGATTGACCCTGTACTGGCTGATTTAACCGGAGGAGCGAAGTAAGATGGCCCGACGCTGGGATGAAGTGCAGTGCGATTTGCATCCGGACCGTGCCGGAGTGTGGTGGGATCTGTTGCTGTATGTGCCGACAGTAGGTTTTCTGTTGTTGTGGGGGCTGAAGTTCTGGTACGGCGGCGGTGATGATGCGTGGATGGGCTATGGCCTGATGTTTCTGGGGTTCTTCTTTCTGATGGTGGGTGGCGGCCGTGTGTTGCGTCGCCTGCTGTTGCACCCGAAGGCTCCTGTTTCCATGGATATTGATCGCGAGCGCATTCGTTTGGTGATGAAAAATGGTGACGCCATGGCGCTGGTCAAGGATATCCGTTTTTTCACCGATCATGCAGGCAAATCATTCGGGCTGACCGGCATGGATAACAAGGGTGCAAAGTGCCAGTATGTATTTCATCGCCAGCAGTTTAATGACGATGACTATAAGGCGATCGAGAAGGCGCTGGAGCGTTATAAATAGTCACTGATTTCCCTCCGGTAACGGGGGGATTTTTTTGGGCGAAGTTCTTTTGCCCGTTTTTCTGTTTGAATATCAGTTTTGGATGTGCGGTATTGCCTGCGGGTGACTGCGACAAAGTATTTCAATATTGCCGCTCTGTCGGTGATGCTCTTGTGATATAAGTTGTGTAGGTGCGGCAGATTGTCGCAGTCTGCCTTTAACGACTGCGGCGTATGGCATCCCATATAAAATAACCCATGGTGATGGCGCTGATGATGACGACGGCGGCGATCAGCATGGTCTCGGTCTCTTCACTTACCATGCCACCGACAAATATGTGTACGCAGTAGCCGAATATAAACAGTGAGGCTGCGCCGCTGATGCCATAGACAAGAAGTTCCTTCATGTGCGCATGATGGAGAGCGGGGTGATTGATGGCAAGTATGGCAAAGTGTCACTACACGATAGATTCAATCGTATATTTTCTTTACATCTTTTGAAACATTAATTATGATTTGCAATTAAATTAATATTCCCTAATATGTTGGGGAATTAAACGGAGGTGCTGTGATATGATAAACAGGTGTTCCAGGCTGATATCGTTGTCAATGCTGGCGGTTGGCTGGTTGGTGACGGCGGCGGTGGCTCACGCTGAGGTGCGTGAGATGAATATGACGATTGATGAGGTGTCACTGGCAGTCGCGCCGGATCTCAATTACAAGGTGTTTGCCTTTAATGGACAGGTGCCGGGGCCGCTGATTCATGCTAAAGAGGGTGATGATCTTGTGATTCATGTGACCAATAACACCTCGCTTGCACATACGATTCACTGGCATGGCGCTCATCAGACCAATTCGTGGCGTATGGATGGTGTGCCTGGTATTACCCAGGAGCCGATTAAACCCGGTGAAACATTTACCTACAAGATGAAGGCGGATCGTCCCGGCTCGCTCTGGTATCACTGTCATGTCAATGTGAATGAGCATGTGGGCGTACGCGGTATGTGGGGCCCTATGATTATTGACCCGGCCAATCCGACGCCACTTGAAAAGACGGTGACCAAAGAAGTGTTGATGATGATGTCGACATGGGAATCTGCCAATGCAGATAAATATGGTACCGGTTCCACTCCCTATGACGTAGAGGACTACTTCTCCGTCAATGGTCGCTCGTTTCCATATACCCAGCCCATTCGTCTGAAGACCGGTGATGTTGTGCGTGTGCGTTTCTATGGTGCCGGTGGTGCCATTCACTCCATGCATATCCATGGTCATGACTGGACTGTCACGCATAAAGACGGTCTGCCGCTGGCTGCGCCATATAAATCAGAGACCATTCTGTTTGGCCCGGGTGAGCGTTATGATGCCATCTATACGGCTGATCATAAGGAAGGTCGTTTTATTTTCCATGATCATGTGGACAAGCATGTGACTGCACGTGGCAAGTTCCCGGGTGGGCCGATTACCGTACAGGAATATGCCGGTACACCGATGGATGACTGGTATGTCTGGAAAGACAAGGATTATGATCCGGACTTCTTTTTCACTGAATCAATGAAGAAGGGTTATGGGTTGTTTGAGCAGCCGAAGCTCCGTGGTGTGAAGGTCGAGGCGCAGTCGCGCGGCCATCGTCACAACTAGGGAGTGGAGAGATGAAGCGATTTCTCCTGTCAATGGTGGCTGCAGTTGTTATCTCACCTGTGCTTGCGAGTGCAGGTGAGGATGGGCCGACCATCCTCGATACGCGTTGTGCCTACTGTCATAATCTAAAAGGGCCTGCGCCACAGACGATTCATGATCTGTGGAAGCGTGATGCGCCGGACCTGTTCTATGCCGGCAACAAGTTCCGTCGTGAATGGCTGGTAAGCTGGCTGCAGAAGCCGGTGCGTATCCGCCCTGCCGGTGTGAACTATCTGCGTACTATTAATTCCACGCCGCACCAGGAAGGCAAGGATGGCAAGAAGTATGATGTGCTCTGGGGTGCGGTGCTTAAGCCGCTTGTTCACGAGACTCTGACTGCGCCAGAAGCTGAGCTGGTTGCGGATAGCCTGATGAAGCTGCGCGCCGGTGATGAGCTGGTGTCCGGTATGATGGTGGATAAGTCAAAAACGGTGACGCTGGATCAGGGTGAGGTGTTGATTGATAAGGTGTATGGTTGTCAGTCATGTCATCAGATTGAACCCGGCTATGGTGGTTATACCGGTCCGGAGCTTTATACGGCCGGGCGCAGGCTGCAGCCGGAGTTCATGCTCTCTTATATCAAGCGTCCCAAGAACTGGGATCCGAAAATCTGGATGCCTAATGGCAATGTAAAACCGGAAGATCTGCAGAAGATTGTGAACTACCTGATTCTGCTGTCAAAGGAGAACTTCGATGAAGCCAGGTAAATTAATTTTGGCGTCAGCGTTGCTGGCGATGGCGTCAGTGCCTGCTGTGCAGGCGGAAGAGGCGTATCTCAACTACAAAAGCTACTGCATGCAGTGCCATGGCATGCATGGAAAGGGTGATGGTGTGAATGTGCCGGCAATGAATGTGCAGCCGCGTGATCACAGTGATAATAAATACATGATGACAAGGACCAATACGGATATATACAAGGCAATCAAGTTCGGTGGTCCGGCGGTGAATAAATCGGTCAAGATGCCTGCCTGGGGGGATACATTTACCGAGGAGGAGTTGCAGGAGATGGTCGGGCATATTCGAACACTCTGCTGCGAGAAAGAGTTGATTCGCGGTGTGAATTTTAAATAAACAGCGCGATCAATACTGTCAGTCCGGGGTCGCATGTAGCTTGAATGATACATGCGGCCCTTGTCGTTAAAGGCTGGTGGTCGGGCTGTCTGCTGTATTTTTATTCATCGGGAATGAATATTCTTGACATGGGTACAAGTGCAGATAGGTTGCCTTTGATTAAAGGGAATTCATGTTGAATTCATAAAGAGAGGAGGGCTGAATGAAAAGTATCTGGTTGACTATCGTAGCCGGCTTTACCACAGGCATGGGTAATGGCTCGGTGTTTACCGCCGCATTTCTGCTTGCCGTGGGCCGTGGTCCGTTTGGTGAAGCGGGCTTGTGGTTTATGGATCCATATGATCCGCGTACCTATCAGGGGACTGCAGACTGGATTATGTTTATCTTTGGAATTGCCTTCGTGTTGATTCTGGGTTATGCCCTGAAGCAGCATGCAATTATCGAAGGGTTACAGGAGGAGTAAGGATGAGTACGATTGCTTCAATTCTTGGTGTTGCACTCGCGTTTTCAAGTATGTGGTTTGCCTGGTATCTGCTGATGCCGGGTCAGCATGATGAAGATGCACACGATTAATTCTGTACATAATAATAGGGGGTCTGTAAAAGATGCTTAAGTATTTGTTTGCAAAAGAAAATGATATACCCCAGGGAACAGCTGCGCTGTTCTTCGGTATATCATCCATTGCCTGGTTCATCATCGGCACTGGTATTGGTTCGTTTAACGCGGCCAAGCTGGCGTTTCCTGATTGGTACCATGGTTTGTATGCACTTCAGTTCGGTCACATGCGTCAGGTGCACGTTCATGCAGTGATTTTCGGTTGGATTGGTATGGCGTTCGCTGCCTCCATGATGTATATCACCCCTGCGCTCGGTAACACCAAGCTGTGGAGTGAGAAGCTCGGCGTCTGGAACTGCATGCTTTATAACGTAGGCCTCTGCCTGGCTCTGGCTCTGCTGTGGTCCGGCGTTACCTCCGGTCGTGAGTATTCTGACCACATCTGGCCAATCGACCTGTACATCGCATTCGTCATGGTTGTGCCTTGGTCTCTGAACGTCTGGATGACCATCATCAACCGTCGTACCCAGGGTATCTACACCACCAACTGGTTCTTCGCCGGCTGCATGTTCATGACCATCATCGTGTTCCTGGTTGGTAACCTGCCTGAGTGGTTCCACCTGACCGGTCTGAATGAAGCATACATGACCTGGTGGTTCGCGCATAACATCCTGGGTCTGCTGATTACTCCGGTTGCTGCTGCAATTACCTACTACATCGTTCCGAAGATTACCGGTAACCCGCTCTATTCTCACCGCGTGGGTCACCTGCACTTCTGGTCCATCGTAGTGTTCTACTCAACCCCTGCTGCCCATCACCTGATGAGCTCTCCGCTGCCAGAGTGGCTGAAGTCATTCGCATCCGTGGAAGGCGTGTTGATTCTGGTTCCTGCAGTTGCTTACGTATGTAACATTCTGCTGACCATGCAGGGCAAGTGGTCCCTGTTTGTTTCCAACATCGAGATCAAGTTCACCATCACCGGCGTATTGCTTGCAATTCCGCTGAACATGCAGGGCGGCTTCCAGCAGACCCGTGCGATCAACTGGTATATTCATGGTACCGGCTGGATCGTGGCGCATGCTCATCTGGCACTGCTTGGCTTCTCGACCTTCGCTGAGGCTGCTTCCGTGTACTACGGCATGCAGGTTCTGCTGCGTCGTAAGCTCTACTCTGCCTCACTGGCGAACTTCCACTTCTGGATGCTGCTGATCGGCTTCTCCCTCTACTGGACCTCTATGACCATCTCCGGTCTGATCCAGGGCGCTGCCAAGATCTACGAAGTACCATACGTTGACGTGGTCATCGCTGAGCATCCATACATGATCGTTCGTTGGCTCGGCGGTACGATGGTGTTCTTCGGTAACATCATCTGGCTGTACAACATGGTAATGACTGCACGTGCAGGTGTTGCAATTCCTGCAGGTCGTCAGCCGGTTGAAGTGGCTTACACTCGCTAAAAAAATATTCAGGGCCGGTTCCGGCCGGCCCTGATACATTTTGAACAAAAAAAAGGGAGGAATATCCGTGGCTTTTAGAGAATATAAAATCGGCTGCTTTATGTTTGGTTTTGCATTGAGCTTCTCGATGTTTGTAACCATATTTTTGCCAGGTCTCGACATCTCTGGCATGTCATCAACCAAGCTGGCGCTTGAGAAGCAGCTGACCTACGGCTGGGAGACCGGGTTCAACTACTATGACCCGTTTCTGCAGGGTAAGGACAAGCCGATCAAGGTTGTGCTGAGCAAGGACCCAAGAACAGGTGCAGCAATCGACAAGACTGATGCATATGTGTTCCCTGCAGGTACCCACTTTCCTGACGGTCTGACCCACGACAATATCCTGGGTGAGAAGGTTCAGGCAGTTTCCAGCAGCAAGGGTCGTATCGGTGAAGCGACTGAGGAAGCTGGTGGTGTGTTCCTGGTTCGCGTTGATGCAGACGACACTCCATACATCGAGTTCGCAACTGCAACACGTGGCTGGACTGCTGATGCTGTGCTGAAGGCTGCTGATGAGCAGTTCCTGGCTGGCTCCGGCAAGACCATGTTCGTACGTGAGGGATGCTGGTGGTGCCACACCCTGCTGCCTGAGGAGACCCAGGATTGGCAGACCTTCGGCCGTCCGCCGCTGGTTGGTGACTTCAATGGTGAATCCCCAACGACTTTCGGTTCTGACCGTAAGGCTCCGGATCTGCTGCATGTTGGCGCACGTAACTCTTCACGCGAGTGGATGACGATGCACTTCTTCAACCCGCGTCTTGTACAGCCGCACTCCATTATGCCTCGTTATGACTACCTGTGGGGCAGCAAGGATGCAGAGGGCAACAACATTGACCTCGCTGCATGGGATAAAGAGTACATGGCATATGCAGATGGTTCCGAGGTTTATCCACCAGAGGTTCCTACACCTGCATCCGACAGTGAAGCACGCATGCTTATCGACTTCGTGCTGAATCTGAAATAAGGGAGGATAATTAATATGGCATGGACATTTTCACGCCCGCTGCATTCGCTATCAACAGCTGATCAGAACAAGGATGCTCAGCACGTATGGGAGCACGAGAGCCTCGGTGGTATCGCGGAGAACAACAATCCGCTGCCGCGCCCGGTAATCGGTCTTCTGCTGCTGACCTACTTCACTGCGATGGCAATTACCTTCCCGCTGTATGGTCAGCGTCCAAGCGCTGCGATTTATGCGGACTATGTTGCACTGATGAACTCCACCATGGTGCAGGAAGTGATGAACGACAAGTCCATTACCCACGATGAAGCAAATCATCGTGCAATGGCCATGATCGAAGATTCTCTTGCTCACTTTGATTCTCCATACACCTTCCAGCGTGCACAGCACCCGATCGATCTCGATCAGCTGCGCGTAGTCGCTCCACAGATTGTTGAACTGCAGCATGCAGGCGTCGATCTGGAAGAGTACACCGTGATTGGTGCTGAAGTGGTCAAGGCTAACTTCTTCAACATTCAGCCAGATGGCACGATCGTTGCGAAGCAGCCTTGGTGGGACAAGGGTTACACCATTGCAGTTTGGTGGTTCATCATCTTCTGTATCGCTGTAATCATCACTGTTAAACGTCTGCCGCACTTCTCATGGCGCCCAGACCACACCATCGCGCATTAAGGAGATTAGAGTATGATTAATATGGATAATCCGCAGTTCGCAGGTGCACTTGTTATTGCGATTGCATTGCTGGTGCCGGTGATTTACGGTCTGTTTGTTGATAAGCATAAGAAGGGTACACCTGATCCACGTAAGAACACGTTCTGAGTGGTTCAATTGCAGTAAAGAAACGCCGTCCGCAAGGGCGGCGTTTTTCTTTTTGGCAAAGTGTGGTGTTGTTGTGCGTATGCTGTAACATGCGCCAAGCTTATTGATGGAGTAACTATGCAAAAAATGGCCCGGACATTTCTGCTTGCATATACCCTGCTGTTGTCATCACCAGTGTTTGCTGAAGATGGAACAGGGCAATCTTTTGATCTTGGTATCGAAAGCATGCGTAGTCAGGGGTACAGTGTCGGTATCTTTATCTTCATGATGGTCGCGATTGCTGTTTTTCTTGGCATTATCGTTGCCTATGCCCGTACAACCAAAGGGGCGGGTCTCAAAACCGGAGAAAAGGTGCTGCTGGGCATGATTGTGCTTGGGGTGATTGCTGCGATCGCCTTTGCAGCATTGCAATTGCTTGACGGATTTTTGTTCTGAATGAACAATCCGCTATCCATCTGGAGGTATTAAATGTTTGGAATTGAACTACAGGATGGCTGGACCATCTATATCTGGCTGATCAGTGGCGCTGCCATTCTGGTGGGTGTTGTTTTCGGTATTCGCTGGGCAGCTAATAACGAACAGTTTGATGAAGATATCAAATACCTCGTATTTGATGAGAATGATAAAGATAAAATGAGTGCGGAAGAGTTCGCCAAATATCAGGATGTAAACACCAGGCAGGAAGCCCGTCGTAAAGAGCTTCAGGATGCACGTGAGGCTGCAGCCAGGGATCAGAACTTCTAATGTTGAAAAAAATTCCGTGGATGGCTGTAGTCAATACGGCCATTCTGTTACTTGCCGGTGTATTTATCGTTGCAGTGGTGCAGTCCATGATTCATCCGGGTAAACCGGATGAGAGCGAGAAAGGGCTGCCGTATTATACCACGGCTGATGCCGCACTCGTCCGTTCCGGTACGGAGCTATACAAGCAGTTGCAGTGCAGAAGCTGTCACAAGATATGGGCTGTGAAAAATATGTATGACACAGTGCCTGCTCCCAGTCTTGATGGCATTGGTTCACTGCGCACCGAAGAGTGGCTCTACAACTATTTCTCCAGTGAAAATCCCCAGTCGATTTTGCCAAGTCGACTTAAAGAGAAGTACCGCATGCCATCCTACGCAAAACTGTCAGAGGATGATCGCCGCTTGCTGGCGGCCTACTTCGCCAGCCTGAAAGTCCGTGGCTGGTATCTTGATCAGACGCGTGAGGCTGAGCAGAAAAAACTGATGGGTAACTGATGAAGCAGCCAGATGAGAAGGTAGATGTAAACAATCCGGAAGCAGCGATGGACGTGATGCGCCCGCAGTGGGGCTCCCCTCTGTTGAGAGGGGTCACAGGCTTCGCCATCGGTGGTGCGATGATGCAGACCGGTCTTGATCTGCTCGATGTCCATCTGGACTGGTTTTCGGGTATTGCCACCTTTAATGCCAGCTGGATTCTGGCGATGACCCTGCTTCCTGTCACAACAGGGATTGTGATCGGTATGGTGTATGGTTATGGCGGTAAATATCTTGCCCATTTCCCGCCGGCCGCTGTGCTGTTGATCAGTTATTACCAGAGTCTTCACACACAGTTGCCTGAAGGTACTCACTTGCTTCCAATCGGCTTGTGGGTGGTCTTTATCATCTTGCAGATGGAGTTTTGTGCTGTGGGCGGATTTCTGGGTGAAATTTTCGTGCGCAGAAGGACCGGCTGGTTTCATCGATACGGGCCTGCGCCGGATGCCGTACCGTTGCCTGATGATCAGGCTGATTCGCAGCAAAGTGCTGCCGCTTCTGATCGAACCAGTGTATGAAACGCTCGCCCATTACTCCGGCTCAGCGTCGCCGACGTAAGAGCATGCTGATGGCGACCCTGATCACCTGCATTGCTGCAGCCATGATCGGAGGTTCGCTGCATGTGATGGAGCTTGGCTCCATGCGTCTGAACGAGATGCAGGCCAAGGCCAGTTATGATGCCGCCGACATGCAGCAGCACATCAGAGCTGCCGGTGAGGAGTTGCATCGTCAGGATTCACACGAGAAGAGAGGCGGTAATACCTCCGGTTACTCGGTCGAGGAAGCACAGGCACTGTTGTCCGATGAGCAATGGCGTGATCTTGCCTGGATGATCACGGTTCCTGCCGGTGTATTTACCATGGGTAGTGATGATCCGCGTACGAACGATGAGAACAGGCCTGCACATCAGGTGCGCATGCCGGCCTACAAGATCGACAAGTATCTGGTGACACAGGCTGAGTACGCCCGATTTGTTGCGGCCAAGAAATATCGTCCGCCACTGGAATGGACTGACGGCCATATTGCCGCCGGCATGGCGATGCATCCAGTGACCATGATTTCATGGTATAACGCCCGTGACTATTGCGCCTGGGTAGGAAAGCGGTTGCCGACCGAGGCTGAATGGGAAAAGGCCGCCCGTGGCACTGACGGGCGTCGCTGGCCATGGGGCAATGAGATGAATCCTGATAATCTCAATACCTATTACAAGGTGCGCCATACCACGCCGGTTAACCAGTATCCTCAGGGTGCCAGTGTATATGGTGTAATGGATATGGCCGGCAATGTGCAGCAGTGGGTGGCCGATCAGTTTGCCCCGTATCCGGGTACCGGAGCCAGGCAGGAAGTGTTTGAGCCGAAGGCGCTCGATCCGAACTATCAGCGCGGCAGTGATGAGCAGGAAGAGCTTATTTATCGCGTGATGCGCGGTGGTTCATGGAAGAGCGACCCGATCTCTACAACCAGTTACCACAGAAACTATGCACTTCCCAACTATGCATCGGACTTTTTCGGTTTCCGGTGCGCAATGGATGTTGAACCGGCTAAGGAGAAATAAACATGTATCTGATTTGGCGTAGTATGCTGGCTATTGTGGCGGTCTTTGCGCCGGCCAGTGCATGGGCTGTGGACAGTTATCGATTCCTGCATGTCACGATTGATACGCCATGGTTCATTTTTATATTTCTTTTCTTTCTGGTTTTTGCCCCGATGATCCTGTCTGCCATTTTGCACTGGCGTCAGGCATTGCGCGGTGATGAGAAAGATGAAGAGGGCAAGGACCATGTCTAAACTGATGCAGGCGCTGTTTGTATGTTTTGCCATGATGCTGCTGCCGTCGGTGTCATGCGCAGCCACTGCAGGTACTCAGGCGCAGACTGAAACCACGGCTGAAGCCGTGATGCAGCAGTTTAATGACGATGATGAAGTCAGCCCGCAGCGGAAAATTGATACACAGCGCAAGCATCAGATTCTCTTTATGATGGGTATTGCCTTGCTGGTGCTGTTGCTGACCACTGGTATTCTCGGTATTTCAATGGTGTTTTTTGACAAGGATGTCTTTCTCGCCCATATGATTTTTGCCGGACTCAGTCTGACGCTTGCAGCCGCGCATGCGGCTACATCCATCGCCTGGTTCTGGCCATACTGACCTCACTCGCGACAGCACTCCGTTTGTTAATCGCGTAGACCTGTTGCGGCCATGAACATGCGTGTCCCTGCCCTGTTGTTGCTGATGCTTTACGGTGCAACAGGTATCACAGCACTTGCTTATGAAGTGTTGTGGACCCGCATGCTGTCGCTGATGTTCGGCATCAGTATTTTCGGTGTCGTCTTTACCGTGGCGGCATTTATGGCCGGACTCGGCATAGGCAGCTTTCTTCTTACTGCACACACACTCCGCTTGCAACCGGCTCGTGCGCTGGTTTTTCTGGCCATGCTTGAGGGGGCGGTTGCGATTTATGCCTTGCTGTTGCCGTGGGTGATGCCAGCGGTGGATGCCGGGCTGCTGCAGCTTGGCCATGGACTGGCGCTCTCGGGCTGGCAGGGACTGCAGGGGGGCGGGGTGATGCTGCTGCTGTTTCCGCCTGCCATTGCCATGGGGCTGGCATTTCCTCTCGCCCTGAGGGCGGCATCGGCTCTGAATATCTCGCTTGCCTCCATGTATGGTGTGAACGCCCTGGGTGGGGCTATCGGCGCCATCTTACCGCTTGCGCTGTTGCCTGTTTTTGGCTGGCAGATATCCCTGTGGGTCGTTGCATCGATCGGTGTGGCTGTTGCCGCTGGTGGCTGGCTACTCTCCCGCAGACTTATCAATCGGGCCGAGCCGGATGTGGTCGCGGAGTCGTCGGTGACTCGCCCTGCATGGGTTGATCTGCTGGCCTATGCGGGTATCGGGGCCGCAGCACTGATGCTCGAGGTGCTCTGGACCCGTGAATATGGCATGGTGCTGTTGCGTACGGAATATATTCTGGCTGTGTTGCTACTGGTTTATCTTGCCGGAATTGGTATCGGGAGTTTATTGGCTCGCAGGGCGGATGTCCGGCGTTGGCTTAATGTCATGCCCGTGGCTGCGGCTGCAGCTGCAGTGGTGGCGCAATATGCACTGCCACACGTGAGTCAGTGGGCGGCCGACCATGCATTTGGTTCATTGGCAGGGGCAATGGTTGCCCAGGGCGGGGTGGTCGCGCTGCTCACCCTGCCGGTCACCCTGATGCTCGGGGCATGGCTGCCTCTGTTGGCCAGTCATTTCGCAGACCGGCAGATGAATGCCGGCGGCTGGTGGTATGGTGCCAACAGCGTGGGGGCGGCAGCAGGAGCACTGCTGGCCGGTTTTGTGCTGTTGCCGTGGCTTGGTACAGCGATGTCCATCTGTGCTGCCGCGCTGTTGCTGATGCTTTGTGGTATGCGCTGGGCGTCAGGTCGCCGCATCTGGCTGGCGCTGCCACTGCTGCTTGTGCTCTGCTGGCCTGTGCGTCAGTTGCCGGCAGTCGCGGCCTTGCTGCCGGCATTGTCCGGCTCGACTGATCTCTCTGTTTATGAGGACGCTGTATCTCTGACCCATGTGGTTGAGCAGGCAAACGGGCAACGGGTGCTGTTATCAGATCTGCAGCGTATGGATGCCTCCAGCGACCCGACAGCTGTGACGGTGCAGAAAAATCAGGCCCGACTGCCGCTGCTGCTGCATCCTGATCCGCGCTCAGTGCTGTTTCTCGGTTTGGGTACAGGGGTGACGGCGTCCGGATCTCTTCCCTTTGCCGGATTGCAGCGTACGGCCGTCGAGCTTTCTGCCGGCGCGATTTTGGCCGCAGATCACTGGTTTGAGCCTGTGAATGGCGGGGTCGCCACTGAAATGCGGATCGTTCATGATGATGCCCGTCGATTTTTACGTACCGATAATCATCAGTATGATGTGATTGTCGGTGATCTGTTTCATCCGGATATGGTCGGGCGTGCCAACCTGCTTTCGATACAGGAGTTTCAGCGGGCGAGGCAGCGGCTGAATGATGGCGGGGTGTTTGTTCAGTGGCTGGCACTCAATCAATTCGATATCGATTCACTCAAGGTGGTGATGCATACATTTGCAGCGGTGTTTGAGCATGCCTCACTGTTTGTCGATGGTTATCGTATTGCGCTGGTTGGCTTTAACGGTCCATTCCCGGCCGTCCCTGCATTGCTGGCTCGATATCAGCAACTGGATGTTGCACAACAGTCTGAGCAGACAGGGCATGAGGGGTTGTGGAGCTGGCTTGGTCGTTATTGGGGTGAGATTCCCTCGATTTCAGGCCGGGTGCAGGATGAATGGGTGCCGGTCATCGAGTTCAGTTTGCCAAAGGTTCGTTACGGTCAGGGTATCGATATGGTGGCCATGTGGCGCTGGCTGTTGTCGTGGCGGGCCGAAGATCGTCAGGCATTTGATCGCCTTGGCGTGCCGGCTGCAGAGGGTGAGCTGCTGAAGCGGGCGCGTGTCGCAACCGCACTTGATGTCCGCTTGTGGATGGCCGAGCTTGAGGGGGATGAGCGACGGGTGGTTGAAATGGCCCGGCTTGCCCATCGGGCGAATGCGGATGATCGCTGGCCAGCCTTTGCACTGGCTGATCGCATGTATGACAGTCTGGAGCGGGCGACCTCTTCAGGCATGAGTCGGCGCCAGGCACTTGAACGCATACTTGCCATGCGCCCTGATCATGAACAGGCCATGCGTGCCATGATGCTGCTTGATGAGCAGCAGGGTGATGCGGTTGCCGCAGAGGTGTGGCATCGTCGCTTGCAGGCGATAAGTCCGCTGGCTAAATATATCAGTAAACGATAATATTGGCCGATGTCTGCAAATGATGCTCTGAAAAAAATACCTGTCCGACAGGAGCATGTGCCGGGCGCAACGGTTCTGCACCCGGCGAGAAGGGCGGTTCAGTACCTGACGCTGTTGATACTGGTGGCGATTCCGCTGAGCGGTCTGTTCCGGATTGATCCTCAGGCCGGTGGTGTGATTCTGCTGGACCGCCAGGTCTGGTTTTCCGATATTTTTATTATCATGGGCTTCTGGGTCTTTGTTGCCAGCCTGCTGATCATGATGTACTCGCTGGTCGGCTCGGTATTTTGTGGCTGGATGTGTCCGCAGAATACCGTATCCGAGTATGCCAATATGCTGACGGAGAAATTGCTCGGTCGTCGTGCCCAGATGATGGATCTGAGCGGCAAGCGCATGCAGGTGGCCAGTCGGAAAAAGTCCTGGTGGAATTATGTGGTGCTGGCAATCGGGCTGTTGATTCCGGCCATGTTCTTTGCCCTGATCCCGTTGCTCTATTTCTATGAGCCATCGGCAATCTGGTCGTTGATTACCTTTTCGGAAGATGAGCGGCTGGCCGGCTCGCTGCACTGGATTTACTTTGTCTGTGTCGCTGTGTTCATGCTCGATATTGCGGTGATTCGTCACCTGATGTGCAAGTACATGTGCATTTATCGAGTGTGGCAACACTCATTTAAAACCAAAGAAACACTGCATATCAAGTATGATGAAACGCGCAGTGATCATTGCGCCACCTGTCATTACTGTGTCGACTCATGTTTTCTGGAGATTGATCCGCGGCAGACCGAGGTGTTCGACTCCTGCGTGAATTGTGGTGAGTGTGTGACCGCCTGTGATGAGCTGCATGCAAAGAGCAAGAAACTGGCCGGTCCCGGTTTGTTGAGTTTTGCGATTGGTGAACGGGATAAAGTGAAAGGACGCAGCTCGGGGAAGATGGGCTCTGTTGCCTCATTTTTTGCCCGTGCCCGTGTCTCTTCCCTGGCGACAGTTGCCGGAGCCGTGTTCTTTGTCATCGGCATTGTCGGTTATCAGAGCGATGAGTTCTCTGTATATCGCAGCGAGGCCTGGCAGGGAGCGAAAGTGCTCGATTATCGTATCAATATTGCGCACAAGCTGTACCATCCGACAGATATCACCTTGCGTATAGAAGGTCTTGAACCCGCCCATTATCAGTTGCAGGCTTCGACCATTCATTTTGATACTGCCGGCCGCAAGGATGTTGAGCTCCATATTGATGAGGCGCTGCCAAAAGGGCTTTATCGTTTCCGTGTGTATGCCAGCGGGGATCATGGCTGGTCAGCCGTATTTGATGTGACGCATTTTGCACCGGGGGCTTGAGATGACGAAGATAATCGATGAACAGTCACCAATGGAAGAGACTAAAGTTGAGTGGGGGGAGACACCTGCTGATCATTACGGTTACGCTTCCGATGAGGAGCGCCTGAACAAGCGGGGGATGGATGACTGGGAGATGGTGGAGCATATTCCCGAGTCCCAGCGACGGGTCCCGAAATGGTTCTATGCCGTGATTGCCGGCGTGCTGATGGTTGCATTCGGCTTGTCGCTGCCATTCTGGGGTGATCGCCCGGATCATGCCCGCCCCTGGTTTACCATCGGACATCTGTATGCGGTGTTATACTTTATCGTCGCCTTTGCATTTATCTTTTTTATGGTCAACCTGTATGGTTCGGACCGGGGAGGGCGCCTGGATTCCGACCCTGAACATGATGATATCGATATGCCAGGTCATGGTGGAGGAGAGAAGTGAAGCTATTCCTGTTGACGCTGTTTTCTGCAGCGGTGCTTCTCTCTGCCTGTGATGTGCCGTCCCAGCTGATTAACTATCCGGAAATGGGATCAGCCCGTTTTAAAAATTATTATGCCCAGTGCTCTGCCTGTCATGCACCGCCTCGTCCTACCGCACATAAGGCATCGGAGTGGCCGAGTGTGATTGCCCGTATGCAGGAGCACCGGATTGAAAATCGGATGCTGCCTATGGCCGCGCCGGAGATGATCGCGGTACGTGACTATCTGATGCAGCATGCTGCCAAGCCGGGTAATTAAGGTGTATCGTGCTCTTCTGGCAGGATTGGTGCTGTTGCTGGTTTCCTGCTCTGCAGATGAAACAGCCTGGTCTCCGCAGCCACAGCCCTGGGAGGATCTCACCATCCGGGTGGAGACGCGTCCTGTTCAGCCACGCCTGGGTATGAATGAATTTTTGTTGATTGCCAATCATCAGCAGAGGGGATTTATTAATAATTTGCTGGTCGAGGTTCGCACTACAGAATCGGATTGGAAGCAAGCCATGCCTGATGGCGCCCTTGGTGTCTTTCGTCGTGCGCTCCCCGTCGCAGATTTGCAGCACGATCAGCTCTTTGTGCGGCTGACACGTGATGGACGGCATGGGGAAATGACGTTCCCGTTATCAGTTTCCGGTCAATAATGTTTCGCGCACTGCTGCTTGTGTTATTGCTGTTGCCATCGATGGCATTTGCCGGCGATGCGGCGCGTGGCAAGGTGGTGGCTTCTGTGCGCTGCCTTCCCTGTCATCATATCGATACATTATCCCGCAGTATCGGCCCCGGTTTGTTGGGGGTGTATGGCCGGGCCCCCTCGATTAGCGGTGTGCCCTTTGATGTCTGGGATGCGGCGGCCCTGGATGCCTGGATCGCCAGTCCCCGTTCGGTGAAGCCCAATACCCGCATGGCGCTGCCGCCAATTGCGGACCGTGACCGTGCAGATATTATTGCTTACTTCAAGTCGCAGACGGACGCTGTCGGGCCTGTTAAAGGGGTGGTGGATAAGTAGTTGCGGGTTTGCGACCGCAGTGTGATTCGGCTCAGTCTTTCCTCTGTTTTGCCAGTCGCTGTGCCAGTTTCGGGCTGTTGACCCAGTGTCTGAGCAGCATGATCTGGGTGCCTCCGCGATGTTCCTGACAGCGAGGGCAGGTCAGGTAGCTTAAGAAAAGGTCTTTGGGCATTTTCCCTTCATCAAATAGTGCTGACTGCATTTCACGGATGGCGGTTTTTATTTCGCTGATGTTTCCCTTGAACAGACGGGTGCGTACCATAAACGGATTTTTCAGGCGGTAGGTTTTTCGGGCAGGCGAGTTGTCTTCGCTTAACAGTGCGAGAATCCTGCCTTTAAACATGGCGGATTGGGTGAGTACAAAGCCCGGCCACTGTTCATTCAGTTCAAGTTTCTCGATATCGTGGTGCTGCCGGTCGAGACAGGCTTCAAAACCGATCGGCATATGGAAGAACATCGGGGCTGACTGTTCATGTACAAGTGTGGCACCAAGATCGATGTCCTGATTATTCCACTTGGGAAATTCCGACGGGCAACCGCATTCGAGGCGCATAATCGTAAGCCTCTGATCAGCTCTTTTTATAAATGTCTTTCAGGGTCATCATGACATTGGCCAGATAAACCCAGAAACCGACAGCCAGTACAGAGGCTGCAATGGAGATGACCGGACCATAGAAACGGTGCACGGCAGGTACCTGTGCCGGGTCAGTGAGCCAGAGGTTGCCCTCAATAAAGCCGAAGATCAGCAGAGAGATATAAAAGGAGCTGACTCCGATGCTGGTCCACCAGAAAGAGTGCTCGGCAAGCTTGTGTGAATGAATCGGTTTGCCGGTGATTTTAGGCAACATATAATATGTTACTGCCATGCCGAGAATGGTGACGCCGCCGACAAGGTTGATATGGGCGTGGGCCAGCGGGTCGATCATATGGCCCGGTCCGCCATACGGGCTGCCGATAGAATCCAGCCATGCGCGTACGGAAGGGATCACCTGAAGCAGGCCGTGTACCGTACCGATGAAGAAGGATACCACGGACATGATCAGGAATTTAACGAGATAAAGGTGTTCATTAGCAGTTGAATTTGACATGGAAGCGGAGACTAGCGGCGCATGGTTGGGTTGCAAGAAGGCAGCAGGAGATCTTCGGGAGCAGGGAAGTTGTCATTTGCCGGTGGTAGTGCTTTCCCTTCGATCTGTTAGCTCATAGTCTGTTGCCATGACAATGTCCGTATTACTTGTACTCATCAGCTTTGCAGTCATGGCTACGGCCCTTGTTTTGCGCAGAAACAGATCATTGCATATTCCATTGATGGGATCAGTGATGATATTTGATCTGCTGTTTCCCATCTGGTTATACCTTACCCATGACTGGATTAAGCGACTGATTGATCATGGTGAGTTACTCTCATTTCTAATCTGGGCGCATCTGTTTCTGGTGCTGACGCTGTATGCACTGTATGTATTGCAGATGCAGGCCGGCCGTCAGTTGCTGGCTGGTGACTCGGAGGCCCGCCCCGGTCATGCGGTTCAGAGTCGTGGAATCGTCATTGTGCGCCTGTTTGTTTTTATGACCGGAGCGCTGTTGATAGCGCCTGATTAAACGCCGTGTTAAAAAAGTTTAACTTTGATGCTTGCCTTTTTTTTTTCGGCATGCAGGATGCCATTTTTATTGAATCTTAGGGAGGTCTGAGAATGCTCGCACACTTTATTGAAGCGTCGGTAAATTTCCAGAATAGTGATGTTTATATGATGTATGGCATCATATTCGTTTCGCTGGCTGCACTTTGTCTGGTTACCTATATTTCCGATTGCAATAAATACGAAGACAAATAAAAGTCATCACACAGGAGGGATTTGCATGAAACGTATGATAAGCACCATGGGCGCGTTTGCCCTGCTGGCGTGGTTCGCGGCACCAACCGCGGCCTCTGCAGAAGAGACAATCGGCAATGTGGATAACGGACGCCTGATTTTCCAGAATGGTAAAGGCGACAATGTCCCTGCATGCCAGGGTTGCCATGGTATCGATGGTAACGGTAACGATGAGGTAGGTTCACCGCGTCTTTCCTACCAGGTTGATACCTATATCCTCAAGCAGCTGACCGACTTCTCGGAAGGCAAGCGCACCGACTTCACCATGTATCAGATGAATGATATCGCCAAGGCTCTGACCGAGCAGGAGCGTAAGGATGTGGCTGCCTATGTTCACACACTTAAGTCTCCATATATCGGTTCAAATCTCGACCAGCTGCGTCGTGATGGTGCAACCGTTGGTAATCCGCATGATGGCAAGATGATTGCCGAGTATGGTGCTCCTGATCATGGTATCCCTGCGTGCAAGAGCTGCCATGGCTACCATGGCCGTTCAGCCGGTCGTATGTATCCGGCGATCGGTGGTCAGAACTATGTATACCTGAAGAGCCAGCTTGAGGCATTCCGCAACGGCGCCAACACCTCTGAGGCTGATATCGCTGCAGGTAACCGTGAAGACAACGCTCGCGTAAATGACTACATGGCTCAGATGCGCAATGTTGCCAAGAACATGAGTGATGAAGATATTGCCAATGTGGCTGCCTTCCTGACTCTGGCCAAGCCAAACTCACCAGGTAACCCACGTACTCCAAGTCATCAGTAATTACTGTATGACTGCTTGGACGGGAGGCTTCGGCCTCCCGTTTTTTTTTGCCCGGTTAAAGCTGAGGAAGCGCTGATTCATTCGGCGCTTCCGCGGGCGAGCCATGGACGGACGCCACAATCCGGCAGGATAGCCGGATTGGACTGTTTTGCCGCCGCCAGGTGAGCTGCAGGATGCAGCGAATCAAATCAGGCGCGTAAGTGTTTGCTTTGTAAGTAAATGAAGAGCTGCGCTATTGCCATTGTGAACTGATTTTTGCCAGGTGGGGCTTACCAGTGGTCCTTGTGCAGGCGAAGGTCTGCGAAAACGGTCATGGCCTCAGCTGCAATGTTCCTCGCAGCGGCGTAGCTGGCTGTAAACTGTTCATCAAGTGGTCGCAGGAAAGGGTTGGTCGCCTTCTCTTCTGCGAGCATTGACGGAATCGTCGGTTGTGAGTGGGTCCGTTTGATTTGATCCTGCTCTTTGCGTCGCCGCAGGGCCGGATTGTCCGGATCAACCGCAAGCGCAAATTCCAGATTGGCCAGTGTGTATTCATGGGCACAATAGATTCGTGTGCGATCATCCAGCATTGCGATTTTGTTCAGGCTATGCCACATCTCTGCAGGTGTGCCCTCGAACAGGCGCCCGCAACCGGCACCGAAAAGTGTATCGCCACAAAAGAGTGCATCATCAAGCAGAAGAGCGATATGCCCTCGGGTGTGACCGCGTACATCCATAACGCGGGCAATTAATCCGGGCAGTTGTGGCGGTTCATGCTCGCCGGTCAGAATGTCAATGTCAGGGATGCGTGCTGCATCATGGCTTGCCCCGATAATTACGCAGCCGAAATGCTGCTTCAGTGCATGGTTCCCGTCGGTATGATCCCAGTGGTGGTGGGTGTTGAAAATGTGGGTGAGCGGCTTGCCGAGGTGATTGCAGGCCTGTTTGACGCAGCTTGCATCGGCAGGGTCAATCGCAATGAGAAGGTCGGACGATTTTGCTTCAACCAGGTAGATGTAGTTGTCTTTCAGGGCAGGCAACTGGTGGACGATGAAATTACTGTGACTGTATGAGAACATGTGGGTAGTTTAGGGAGATGCTGATTTATTGTCATGCTGGCAAAAATCAGTTCGTAAATGCAAAGGAGTGTGGTTTGGCTCTTGCTTGCAGGCAGAGCGCCGGGTGCTCTGCTTGACGGGGTCTCCATGGCCCGCAGGAGGGCTGAATTGATGAGTATCTCATCATGAGTAGCTGATTTCCGGCTGCTGGAAGGTTGCGCTTGATCATGCTGCAATGCTGTGGCTGATGCTTTGCTTTGGAGGGGTGTATGTCTCATGGTTCAACAAAGGCTGTATTAACGGCACTGGGCGGGAATGTCCTGGTGACAGCAGCCAAATTTTTCGGATTTTTTGTTTCTGGCTCGAGCGCGTTGCTGGCTGAGGCGGTTCATTCGCTGGCGGATACTGCAAATCAGGGGTTGCTATATCTGGGATTGCGCCGTTCTGTGCGTAAAGCGGATGAGGAACATCATTTTGGCTACGGGCAGGAGCGTTATTTCTGGAATCTTGTTTCAGCAGTCACCATATTTTTTCTCGGCTGTGTATATACCGTGATGCACGCTGTTCATGAGATGAGTATGGACAGTCAGCCCGAGTTATCATGGATTCCGTTCATGATTATCGGAGTGGCTTTTCTTGCCGAGGGCTACTCGTTTCAGGTGGCTATGAGTGAGTTCCGCTTGCAGGCAGCCGAGGCGGAAAAATCATTGCGTACCTATTTTACTGAAACACGTGATCCGACGACACTGGCTGTATTGATTGAGGATTCGGTGGCTGTGCTGGGTCTGTTTGTGGCATTGATCGGTATGGGGTTGTCGGCATGGACGGGTTCGGCTCTGTTTGACGGTATTGCGGCCATCTGTATCGGTTTGTTGATGGGGGGGCTTGCGGTATTTCTGGCATCGATGAACCGGAAGTACCTGCTTAATCGATCAGACGATGAGGTGAATGCCATCGCTCTGGATGCATGGGGCAGGGATAGCCGGGTTCAGGAGGTGCAGCGTATCAACAGTATTGTGCTTTCACCGGATGATACGTTGCTGATGGCGGAAGTGGAATTAAGGGAGGAGGCGATTTTTGCTGATATGAGCGATGCTGAAGTGGCACAGGCCATACGCTTTATGCATAAGCTTGGTGTGATCCGTCGTTCGCTTGAGGATGAGGTGAGCCGGGCGGCTCCCGAAGCCAGACATATTTTTATCGAATTTGCCACGCCGCAGGATAAACCGGACAAAGCTTAGGGTAGCACTTGCCGGCGCTTTCTTCTAAGCTTGCATTTCCAATTTATAAATTCAAAGGAGAGTTACATGAGTGTACTGGTTGGTAAGCAGGCCCCTGATTTTACAGCAGCAGCCGTAATGGCGGATGGTTCTATCAATGAATCATTTTCGCTGTCTGATTATGAAGGCAAGTATGTTGTGCTGTTTTTCTATCCGCTGGATTTTACCTTTGTATGCCCGTCCGAGCTGATTGCTTTTGACCATCGTATCAAGGAATTCGAAGCCCGTGGCGTGCAGGTGATCGGATGCTCTGTAGACTCACAGTTCAGTCACGTTGCATGGCGCAATACGCCTGTGAATGCAGGTGGTATTGGTGCTGTTGCCTATCCGCTGGTTGCCGACCTTTCCAAGACGATTGCAGCTGATTATGACGTGCTGATTAACAACGCAACGATTGAGGATGAAGATGGTGATGAATACCACCTGTTGGGCGGTACTGTGGCACTGCGCGGTTCCTTCCTGATCGACAAGGAGGGTGTGGTTCAGCATCAGGTGGTAAACAACCTGCCTTTGGGACGCAATATTGATGAGATGCTGCGTACCATCGATGCGCTGCAGTTTGCTGAAGAGCATGGTGAAGTATGTCCTGCCGGCTGGAACAAGGGTGACAAGGGCATGGTTCCAAGTGCTGAAGGTGTGGCTTCCTACCTGGCTGAAGAGGCCGATAAGCTTTAATTTTCGCAAGTTTTTGCGGTTAGTGGAAAGCGGTCCGAAAGGGCCGCTTTTTATTTGTTCGAAATTGCCATTGCCATCTGGCTTTTGCATGTTTATCTTACGCCACCCGAGACGGGCCCTTGCTCAGGGGCGGCGGGTTAAAGTAGTACGGAAGGGTGGCAGAGCGGTTGAATGCACCGGTCTTGAAAACCGGCGATGGGTAATTCCATCCGTGGGTTCAAATCCCACCCCTTCCGCCATTTTTAAATAGCGATAGCGAAACTGGAGAGATGGCTGAGTGGCCGAAAGCGCGCCCCTGCTAAGGGTGTATAGGCTTAAAACCTATCGAGGGTTCGAATCCCTCTCTCTCCGCCACTTCGTTTGCTGACAATCGGTTTAAATCATCTGCCTATTTAATAATCTGGAAAGAGAGAGGGTGAGAATCCTCGACTCGGGTTCGGCACCATTGCAGGAGCAATGGTGAACATCACGGATGTGATGGCCCCGCAGGGGTGGAGGGCAGGAGCCCGACATAATCCCTCTCTCTCCGCCACTTCGTTTGCTGACAAT
>NZ_VBRY01000008.1 GCF_005818865.1 Mariprofundus erugo | reverse complement strand
TCATGCCGGGCATGCCCCAGGTGGTGCTCCATCTCAGCTTCAAGGGCACGCTCAACCAATGCCTTCGTCAGTTGTTTGAGAAGTCCATTTTCGCCAATCAGGTCTTCCGGCTTTTTATAGTCGGATAGCAGCTCATCCAACAGTTCGGTGGGTAATTTTGAAACGGTCATACTCTCTCCTTTGAGTAGGGCGGAAGACTCCGCCGGTTTGACCGTTTACACAAAATTCAGGACACCCTCGGTTTGGGACTTGATCTAAATCTGTCCCACATAATAATCCGTAGTACAAACGATAATGAAGGCGAATACCCACAACCAGGTAATCACCCCCCATGAATCTGGATAAAGCTGCAACAGAATCCCTAATAAAAATCCGAAAGCCACATACGAATATACAGCCCAAACATACCACTCTCTTGTTTTTCTTTTCTGCACTTGAAAGTCCCAGAAATACAAACAAGCTGATAATAAAGTGAGTGCCAACAAGGCATCTATCCATTCACCTTTGATTGGAAACGTTGCGGGAAGCATTATCAGAGCGAATGAAAGTAAATGCTGTCTGTTTTTTGAATATTTTGTCATATGTTTTAGCTTATTGAGGAGGCAGGCAAAAACCCCCAGGCCATCGCTTACTCAGAAGTATGACCAAAGTGCCCCCCTCCGGAAGAAAGGTATACTCAATTTTGGGCAAAGGGTCGAACTGGCGGAGCCAGCATCCGCGATAATAAACGGACAAGCTGCATTTTATGGCAATATATCATCGTCAAAATACACACCCGATTAGATACCGTTACTGCTATCCATTTTTTAGATACCTGCTTTATAACCAAAGAGTATCGTAATCATAAAAACGCGCAATGCCGCTCTTTGCCCGGCCACCTCTTTCCCGCAGGGAAGAGTCATACCCCATGGTTGCGGGCTGCATTCACCAGCGCGCGGCAGAATCTGCTTACCCAAGACATCATAATCGAAGCTCCAGCTGTCCTGTGCCTCTACCGGAACAAACCACCCTCAACGTTTGCACACAGAGTTTTTCCTAATCGCATCATCAATAATGACCTTGCCGGGTTATTGCGCCAGTATGGCGGCCACACTACGCCGGATGCAGGAGTTCATATGGTCCAGATCAAATCAGCTGCGGATATCGAGGCAATGAAACCTGCATGCAGACATGCAGCTGATACGCTGGTCATGATTGAACCCTATATTCGTCCGGGCATCACCACGGATGAGATCAATGACCTTGTCCATGATTTTACCATCAAGGCCGGTGCCACACCTGCACCTCTGAATTATCACGGATTCCCGAAATCGGTCTGCACATCGGTGAACCATGTGGTCTGCCATGGCATCCCCTGCGACAAAAAGATTCAGGACGGGGATATCATCAACGTTGATGTCACCAGCATCATGAACGGCTGGCATGGCGATACCAGTAAAACATTTTATGTTGGCACTCCCAGGATTCAGGCCAGAAAGGTCACCGAGGTTGCCAGACAGGCACTGGAAATCGGCATTCAGGCCGTCCGTCCCGGTGCCACTCTCGGCGACATTGGCTATGCCATTCAAAGCTATGTCGAGAGTGAAAAATGTTCTGTTGTTCGTGAATACTGCGGCCATGGCATTGGCCGTGTATTCCATGAAGACCCGCAGGTCCTGCACTATGGCAAACCCGGCACAGGACTGGTGCTCAAGCCAGGCATGGTCTTTACCATTGAACCGATGGTGAATTTAGGTAAAGCCGCAGTAAAACTGTTATCTGATCGCTGGACTGTCGTTACCCGGGATAAATCCCTCTCGGCCCAGTTCGAGCATACCCTGGCTGTCACCGAAACCGGTTATGAAATACTGACACTGCCGAGCCGCTGATACATCCCCTCTTGATGGCTTGCGCCTGTCAGCGCAGACCATCCGGGCCGATATCATCAACCGGTTCAGCGGCATAGAAACCGGAGAGCATGTTCCATGCCTCGCTGACACACCTCCGTCCGGCTTTGTCACTTGCTCAGTCTCACTGTTCGGCACCCGCTTCATGCTGCAGGATTGTGGCGGCCGTCCATGGCTCGCCCGGAAGCACCGACACATCAGCGCTTCCCTTATTAAAAGCGCAGTAAAATCATTGATTACTCATCGACGACAGACTCCATTTGACCATTTGCATACAACATCCCGACGCTTGTATCAAGCAATCCGATGCCCTCTGCCGACAAACAATCCACCGCCACCCCCATAATGGCGTGACATCAGCACTCTGGCAGCCACGGCAACAATCAACATTAACCATATGGTATAACATAATGATTTATATCGATAAAATAATATGGCTAAAATTAAGGCAAAATACACTTTCGGCTCAACAGACCAATAAAACATTACCTTCTCACAGGTTTATCCACCGGGTTATCCACAGGCTTTGTGAAATTCAGCCGACAGCATTGAACAAGTCGCAGAAAATCATTCTCCCCGGCACGATATCCACAAAGCGATTGCTGCAGCCTTCCCTGATAATTAAGGATAGAGTTGGCCGATGAGCCGCACCTCCTCCACCTCCGGCATTGATCCGGCCATGCTGATCACAGCAAAGCCACGCTTTCGACCTGACCTTACGGCAGCAGAACAACTGCCGATGAGCCGGGCAGAAATGGACGCGCTCGGCTGGGATAGCTGCGATATCATTATCGTCACCGGTGATGCCTATGTAGACCACCCGAGCTTCGGTATGGCCGTAATCGGCAGGGTTCTGGAAGCACAGGGATTCCGGGTGGGGATTATCGCACAGCCGGACTGGCGATCGGCAGATGCGTTCCGCACACTTGGCAAACCGAATCTCTTTTTCGGCGTGACAGCCGGGAATATGGATTCGATGGTGAATCACTACACCTCCGAGCGCAGAATCCGCTCTGACGATGCCTATACACCGGATGGTGTTGCCGGCAAACGCCCGGATCGTGCCGTCACCGTCTATGCCCAGCGCTGCCGGGAAGCATTCAAGGGTGTTGCTGTTGTCATCGGCAGTATTGAGGCATCGCTGCGTCGCATCGCCCAGTACGACTACTGGTCGGACACCGTACGCCGCTCGGTTCTGCCCGACTCAAAGGCTGACATTCTGGTTTTTGGCAATGGTGAACGGCAGATCATTGATATTGCCCACCGCCTGGCAGCCGGCGAGCCCATCAAAAACATGACCGATATTCGCGGTACGGCCATCATGCGTAACGATATACCGGATGGCTGGCATGAAATTGATTCCACCGAGCTGGATACACCCGGCCAGCTGATCGAACACCCTGATCCATACGCCATCAAAACAAAACTTGCCGAGTCATGCGAAAGCAGCAGTCAAAACCCAGCTCCGGATCAGCCACAACCGGTGCGCCTGATGTCGCGCAGTCTGAATGCATCCCGTACGGTGATTCGCCTGCCCTCATTTGAAGCAGTCAAGGATGACCCGGTGCTCTACGCCCATGCCTCCCGCCTGCTGCATCTGGAAACCAATCCCGGCAATGCACGCGCTCTGGTGCAGCGCCATGGTAACCGGGAGGTGTGGCTTAATCCGCCGGCACAACCACTGACCATGGCCGAAATGGATGCGGTATTCGGACTTCCCTACTCGCGGATTCCGCACCGCAGCTACGGTAGCCGCCGCATCCCCGCCTACGACATGATCAAACATTCGGTGAACATCATGCGGGGCTGTTTTGGCGGCTGCACCTTCTGCTCAATCACCGAGCATGAAGGGCGCATCATTCAAAGCCGTTCAGAAAACTCGATTATTCATGAAATCGAACAGATCCGTGACAAAACCCCCGGCTTTGCCGGCATCATCTCGGACCTTGGCGGCCCGACTGCCAACATGTATCGGTTGTCCTGCAAATCAGCAGCCATTGAAGCGGCCTGCCGCAAACCATCCTGCGTATTTCCCGATATATGCAAAAACCTGAACACCGACCACACCCCGCTGATCCGGCTCTACCGCAGAGCCAGGGCCCTGCGCGGCATCAAACGCATTTTTATCGCATCGGGACTGCGCTATGACCTGGCTGTCACATCACCGGAATATATTGAGGAGCTGGCCACCTACCATGTCGGCGGCTACCTGAAAATTGCCCCTGAACATACGGAAACCGGCCCGCTCAATAAAATGATGAAACCGGGAATCGGCAGCTTCGACCGTTTCCGGAAGATGTTTGATGCAGCGTCGAAAAAAGCGGGCAAGAAACAGTACCTGATCCCCTACTTTATCGCTGCCCACCCGGGCACAACCGATGAGGATATGCTGCAGCTGGCCCTGTGGCTGAAAGCCAACAGCTTCAAGCCCGATCAGGTGCAGGCATTCCTGCCATCACCAATGGCTACAGCCTCGGCGATGTACTATTCGGGTAAAAACCCCCTGAAAAAAATCAGCCGCAAAAGTGAAACCGTGTTTACTCCGCTAAGGAAGAAACAGCGCGAACTGCATAAGGCTTTTTTACGCTATCACGATCCGGCCAACTGGCCGGTGTTGCGCGATGCACTGAAACAGATGGGCAGAAATGATCTGATCGGCAACACGCCCGAATGCCTCGTACCGGCTGCCCGTGGCGGCAGTACTCCCCATCAGAAACCGGCGATTGCCCGCCACCGGTCGAGCAAAGAAAAACGGAAGCGACCAGACAGAAAGTAAACGGATCGAGCCGCTGCCTTTATAACCACTCCTGAGAAGAGCGATCCGCTTCCGCCTGATCAGCACGGCAATAAGGGCAATAGGGAAACTCCGGAGCAATGGCTCTGCCGCACTCATGGCACTTCACACCATGGTGAATGGCACGGGCCACCTTGACCGACACCACTCCCGTCACGGCCGCAAACATACAGATGCCCACCACCATCAGACAAATCGCAATCGCCCGACCGGCAAGGGTATGAGGGACCATGTCGCCGTAACCAACTGTCGTCATCGTCACAATTCCCCACCATGCACCGTCATAAGCACTGGTAAAGGTTTCAGGCTCAAGCGAATAGATGACATTACCGGCCAGAATCGCTCCCAGCGCGATACTGCCAATCACCATCACCAGAATCTCCAGGGTATCCCTCATCGAGGCGATAAACAGCCGCATGGCCCTCAGGTAACGAACCAGCTTCAGCAAACGCACAATCCTGAGCAGCCGGATCGCCAGGTTCGGGTCACCGACCAGCAACATCGGCACAACCGCCAGCAGATCGACCATGCCATAAAAGCTGAACAGATATGCACGCATGCTGCGGGCAGCATAACAGCGACCTATCAGCTCAATGGTAAACAGGATGGTCACCCACATCTCCAGCGTCGAGATACGCCTGACCCACAGCTCATCCAGTCCTTTTAATGTGCCAGCCATCGATATCAGCACACTGATAATGATCATTGCTGTGATCGTCAGATTGGTGCGTCTGCCAAGCGGATCAGCAATATCAAACAGCATTCTGTTTAATTGCTGCTGCAACCGGCTGCGAAAAGCATAGCCGGCAAATGCATCTTCAACCCTGTGTCTGTCAGGCTCCATCCCCTGCCCCTTATGCCCAAAATCATGGTGGCGATACAAACCACCGCCGCTGCTGATTCACGATTCCTCAAGCAACTCCCGTGCCCCGTCATGGGCACTGTCAGCAACAGCGAATCGCATTCCGCATCAGCCTTTGTTATGGTTCGCTGATCAGAAAAGATACTGATCGGCCTGGCGATTTCAGCTGCTCTCCGGACGGGGCTCAGTTGATTGCCAGTATAGCAATAAACCAGCGAGCACTGAATACATCAGTGCTGCCTTCATCGTTTCAACAAGGGGTTCGAGTGAGTACGACAGATCATTCACAGGGTAAAGCCAAGCGTATTCTTTCCGGCATGCGGCCAACCGGCAAACTGCATCTGGGACATTACAAGGGTGTGCTTGAAAACTGGCTGAAGCTGCAGCAGGAGCATCAGTGCTATTTTTTTGCCGCTGACTGGCACGCACTGACCACCGATTATGCCAACCCGTCTATTGTGCAGGATACCATCTGGGACATGCTCATCGACTGGCTGGCCGTCGGTATCGACCCGGAAAAGGCTGTCGTTTTTATCCAGTCGGAAGTGCCCGAACATGCCGAGCTGCATCTGCTGTTTTCATTCATGACACCGCTCTCCTGGCTCGAGCGTGTGCCCACCTATAAAGATCAGATTGAACAACTGCGTGAAAAAGATCTCGGCACCTACGGTTTTCTCGGTTACCCGCTCCTGCAGTCGGCCGATATCCTGATTTACCGGGCCGATGGCGTACCGGTTGGTGAGGATCAGGTCCCGCATGTCGAACTGACCCGCGAAGTTGCCCGCCGCTTTAATCACCTCTATCGCCAGGGGATCCCGCCACTGTTTCCGGAACCTGAGTCGATGTTGATGCCGGCTTCAAAACTGCCCGGGCTTGATGGCCGCAAAATGAGCAAATCCTACGGCAACACCATCGAACTGGGTGAGGAGTGGAAAACAACGGACAAAAAAGTGCGTCAGATGCCAACCGATCCTGCTCGCGTACGCCGCACGGATCCGGGTACACCGGAAAACTGTCCGGTATGGGACTTCCACAAGGTCTATTCGACAGAAGAAGAGCGCAACTGGGTACGTGAAGGCTGCACGACTGCCTCCATCGGTTGTATCGAATGCAAACTGTGCATGCTCAAGCATCTTGAGGAGGAGTTGCAACCGATTCGCCAGCGCCGTATGGAAATCGCTTCCCGGCCGGATGATCTGCGTGATATCGTCAGACAGGGTAATGAGCGGGCACGCCATGAAGCATCCCGGACCATGGAGAAGGTACGTAAAACCCTGAAAATGGGCTATCGCGTCTAAAACTACGGGCCGGCAACAGATCTCAACCGTATCACCCGCCAAGGAAGCGCTGATTCATTCGGCGCTTCCGAGCGAGCCATGGACGGGCGCCACAATCCGGCAGGATAGCCGGATTGGACGGCTTTGCCGCCGCCAGGTAAGCTGCAGGATGCAGCGAGTCAAATCAGACGCGTAAATGCCTGATTTGTAAGCAAAGACAAAACCACGCTTTTGTCTTTGCGAACTGATTTCTGCCAGGATGGCAATAAATCAGCATCTCCCTAACAAGGCACTCCGGATGCCGGTCACATTCCGGCATACCCAGCCTGACAGGAATGAAGCATGAAGCAGGAACAGAAGAAGAAACCTCAGCAGAAAAGGGCTGCAAAAAAGCCGCCGCTAAAAGGGAAACCGGTCAAAAAGGCAAAGCCGGAGGCCACTCCGGCCGAGCCGGGCAGCTCGGAGCGTATCAATCGCTATCTGGCGCGCTGCGGACTCTGCTCACGGCGCGAGGCCGACCGCTGGATCCATGCCGGCCGGGTCACCATCAATGGTAAACTGATTGAAACACCGGGTGTCCCCGTAAGCCCCGGCGACACGGTGAAGGTTGACGGAAAACTCGCCGAGGCGCAGGAAGGACACACCTACATCCTCTATAACAAGCCAAAAGGACAGCTGTGCTCACGCAGTGACAAGCGGGGACGACCGCTTATTTATGACTTTATCGATGTCGCGGCAAATGTGCACTCAATCGGCCGTCTGGACATGGATACCGAGGGATTATTGCTGCTGACCGACGATGGTGCGCTGACTCGCGCCCTGACCCATCCGGCAGCCAAGGTGCCACGCGAATACCGGGCCCGGGTAGCCGGACAGGTTGCTCTGGAAACGCTGGAGAAGCTGCGTCGTGGCGGCATGGATATCGGGCGGGGAGACCTTAGCGATGCATGGGAGGTTTCGGTTGATTCCGAAAGTGCCGGCCATACCTGGCTGACGATCGTGATTCTGCGCGGCCGCTGGCGCGAGGTTCGCCGTACGCTTGAGAAATGCGGCCATCCTGTACGGCGACTGATGCGCACCCGATTTGGTCCGATGAAGCTGGATGAGGAGATGCCAAAGGGAAGCTACCGGAAACTTAACCGGGGCGAGATCCGCAAACTTCGTGACCGGGTTCAGGATCCGGAGGCAACGAATCAGCCCGATTGAAATTTACCAACAGCTGCTGAGGGCCTATGGCCCTCAGCACTGGTGGCCGGCAGACACCCCGTTTGAGATGATGGTCGGAGCTATCCTGACCCAGAATACCAGCTGGACTCAGGTTGAAGCGGCGATCACGCAACTGAAGAGGGCTGACCTGCTGGATGCAAAAGCGATGCTCGCCTGCCCGACGGATCAGCTGGAAATGATGATTCGAAGCACCGGTTTTTTTCGCCAGAAAGCACTGCGACTGCAAAGTTTCTGCCATTTCTACCTTTGCCATGGCGGCATCGATGCACTGCAGAAGCGGCCGGATGACGCCTTGCGAGCCCTGCTGCTGGCAGAGAAAGGAGTGGGGCCGGAGACGGCTGATTCGATCATGTTATACGCATTCGGACGGGCAATCTTTGTTGTGGATGCCTATACCCGGCGGATTTTTTCACGGCTGGGTCTGGTTTCAGATGCCATCAGCTACGCCCGGCTGCAATCCCTGTTTCATACACAACTTGAACACGATCCGGCTCTGTTCAATGAATATCATGCCCTGATCGTCTTCCACGCCAAACACCACTGCCGAACAAAACCGGATTGTCTGGCCTGCCCACTGCAGGAGGCTTGCCCTGCAGCTGTTGTGAATAAGGCCCCCGCCCCGTCACCATGTGGATAGAAGCGCCGCTTGATCTGACTACCCTGCCCCGTGAACCGGGGGTATACCGGATGCTCGACGGCAACCGCAAGGTGCTCTATGTCGGCAAGGCACGTAACCTGCGCAAACGGGTATCAAGCTACTTCCAGCGACGCCCCGAATCCTCGCGCACTATCGCCATGGTTCAGCAGATCAGGGATATTGCCTTCAGTATCACGGCATCCGAAGCTGAGGCACTGGTACTGGAACATAACCTGATCAAGCAACTCAAGCCTCGCTACAACGTGCTGATGAAGGACTCCAAAACCTATCCCTACATTCTGCTGACCATGGAAACGTGGCCACGCCTGCATATGTACCGGGGTAAACGTCATCTGCCGGGCGAATATTTCGGTCCCTTCCCCAATGCCGGTGCAGTCCATGCCACATTGCATGTGATGCAGTCGGCATTCCGCCTGCGCGACTGTGAAAATGCCGTGTTCAACAATCGCTCACGGCCATGTATGCAGTATCAGATCGGACGCTGCTCCGCCCCCTGCTGTCACGTGGTGTCACAGCAGGAGTACAATCAGCAGGTTGAAGAGGTGCGCAGCTTTTTAAAGGGGCGGGACGACGAACTGCTGAAAGAGTGGCAACAACAGATGCAACAGGCATCGGATGCGATGCGTTTCGAACAGGCTGCCATGTTGCGTGATCGTATTCGTGCCTTGCGCACCGTACTTGCCGGCTCTGAAAACAGTGAACTTCCCGATCATGCCGATGGCATTGTCCTGCTCCGCCATACCACTGCTGTGATGGCATGCATCGGCGTCCGCCGAAGCGGGCGCAATCTCGGCACCCACAATATCCGCATTGAGCAGGCGATTGATGCCGATGATCTTGAGATTCTGCAATCCCTGCTAACCGAGCGTTACAGCAATGAGCAACCACCGGCAGAGATCAGCCTGTCGACATCAGCTGAAAATATCGAAGAGCTCAACCGGCTGATCCGCATCATTGCGCCGGATAGTAAAACAATCATACATGCACCTAAACGGGGCCCGAAACTGCAATGGCTGCAGCAAATTGCCCATTCGGGTGAACAGATGATTGCCAGCCGCAAACATGACAATCAACAGCCGGCCTATGAGGCACTGGCGGAGCTGCTTTCACTGCCCGATACGCCTGAGAGAATTGCTGCTGTTGATAATGCTCACCTGGGCGGCAAACAAATGGTGGCAGCCATTACCTACGCCGGCTGGCAGGGCGCTGAAAAAGATTATTACCGCCGCTATAAACTCGATGGTATCGGCAGCAATATCACCGAGGGTGATGATTATGCAGCCATGCGGGCGGTACTGGATCGCTTTTTCCGGGCCATTCGGGAAAACAGTATCCCCTGCCCTGACCTCATGCTGATCGATGGCGGACGCGGCCAGCTGACCATCGCCCTGCAGTGCGCGGATGATGCCGGATTGCATGAGCTGAAACTGTTGGGCGTTGCCAAAGGAGATGGGCGCAGAATTGGCGAAGAGACGCTATGGCCGGGCTGGCTTGAACATGGCGGTGCCGGTATCGGCCAGCCGCTCAAGCCGGGGCGTCACTCGGCAGCGCTGCTGCTGATTGCCCGCGTCCGCGATGAGGCGCACCGTTTTGCCGGCTCCTATATGCGCAAACGCAAAAAACAGAGCATGTTCCAGTCGGCGCTGGACAGCATCGATGGCATCGGGCCGGCCAAACGCATGGCCCTGCTCACCCACTTCGGTGGCATTGAAGGGGTCAAAAAAGCAAGTCGGCAACAGCTGGAGCAAATTCCCGGCATCTCGGCCACCCTGGCGGAAAAAATCTTCACCTCATTGCACCGTTAAGAAGCCCCTGATTTATTGTCACCCTGGCAGAAATCACTCCGCTGCAGCGCTCCTGTGGCAAGAAATCAGCAACGCATGTAAGCGACCTCCGCCGCGACTCACATCCGCTGCTGTACAATCCACTGCAGCAGTTCTGTATGAATCTCGCTATAGAATGCCTGCCTGTGCTGTAGCAGGAAAAACTGACGCTCAAGCTGTACGTCGCGCATATGGACTACCTTCAGTTCGCCTCTGGCAATTTCGCCGGCAACGGTGAGTGCAGACAAGCAGGCAAGCATATCACCACTGGCGACCAGCTGCTTGATCGACGGCACATGTTTCAAGGTGGCCACAATATGAAAGGACGCCAGCACAGTGCGGAACACATGCTCAAAAATGGCCCGTGTACCGGAACCCTCTTCCCGCATCACCCAACGGCTATGGGACAGCTGCTGCACCGACAATGGCGTCTCCTGTGATTGCAGCACCAGCGGATGAGCCGGATGTGCAACAATGAGCAGCTGGTCGGTAAACCATGGCCTTGCAAGAATACGAGGGTGCTGACAGACACCTTCAACCAGCCCTATCTCGATCCTGCGAGCCAGCAAATGGTCAATAATCACACTGCTGTTACCTGTCTCCAGATAGAGTTCAAGATCCGGACACACACTGTACAAATGCATGGACATCGACGGGAACAGGGCATCTGCAATCGTGGTACTGGCACCTATGGCACACATTTTACGACCACTGCTGCCAAACTCACCGGCAATCGCCTCAACCTGAGCAAGCACATACTGTGCTCTTGGCAACAGCCAGTTTCCCTGCTGGTTCATGACCATCCGCTTGCCAACCCTGTCAAACAGGGTGGCTCCCAGCTGCTCCTCAAGTGCGGCAAGAGCCATACTGACTGCCGACTGACTCAGTGACATCTCCGCAGCAGCGTGTGAGACGTGCTCTCTGCGCGCAACAGCCACAAAAATTCGCAGCTGCTTCAATGTAACGTTCACACCCATATCAATTTTATCAATATATAAAATGTATTATATGAATTTCCATGATGCATTTGAGCATCCTAAGGTGCGTTCTTCTTTTGCCAACAGGAGACCACCGTGCCAAACCATACATGTACAGCAATGCTCCATGGTACCGGGCTCATCGCCGCCATCGTCATGACCGCCACTTATAGCTGCCGGATATTCTCGCTGGATCAATATGGCATCAGCACACTCTCCCTCTCCCTGCTTCTCGGCATCACACTCTCCAACATCTGTTCGCTACCGGGCAGCATCCAACCCGCCATCCATTTTTCACAACAAAAGCTGTTACGTGGCGGTGTGATACTGTTCGGCCTTCATATCAGCATACAGCAACTGCTGCACGTTGGAGCCGAGGCTGTTGCCATCGACCTGATCGTCATGGCAACCCTGCTGATTGGGGGCACCTGGCTTGGAATCAGCGTATTCGGACTCAAACGGGATCTGGCGGTGATGATTGCTTCCGGTAGTGCTATCTGTGGTGCCGCGGCAGTGATTGCAACCGAACCTGTCGTGCGCGGAGAGAGTGCCCATACAAGCATGGCTGTAGCCAGTGTCGTCATCTTCGGAAGCCTGGCCATGCTGATCTACCCGTTACTTTACCACCTGACGGGTGCAACCCCGGAATCCTTCGCCATTTATACCGGCTCAACGGTACATGAGGTCGCCCAGGTCATTGCCATTGGTCATGGCGTTGATGATAACGCAGCGCAAACAGCGGTCATTGTGAAAATGATTCGGGTCATGCTGCTGGCGCCTGCATTGCTGTTGATCAGCATATGGTGGCACAGAAACGGTCATGCGGATAAAAACAACGCATCACCCTCGCCCATCCCCCTCTTTGCGGTCGGATTTATTGCAGTTGTGATCATCAACTCAATATGGACCATGCCAGAGACACTACACCGGAATCTGTCGATGACTGGCTCGCAAATGCTTGCCGCCGGCATGGCTGCACTGGGGCTCGGCACCGACATCGGGCAATTGAAAAGCCTGGGGACACAACCATTGTGGTTTGCCGCAACCCTTTTTTTCCTGCTTATGGCAGGAGGTGCGATGCTGACTCTCATTTAGGTAGATGCTGATTTATTGCCCTCCTGGCAAAAATCAGTTCGCAAAGGCAAAAGCGCGGTTTTTCCTTTGCTTACAAATCAAACACTTACGCGTTTGATTTGGCGGCCCGTCCATGGCCCGCACGGAAGCACTGACACATCAGCACTTCCTTAGGGAGATGCTGATTTATTGCCCTCCTGGCAAAAATCAGTTCGCAAAGGCAAAAGCACGACAAAGAGGCAGGAAGCCGGCTGGACGGCCAACGGCCGCCCGCAGGGGCATGATGCCCGAGTCATTTTATCCTTACTTATAAATCAAGCACTTACGCGCCTGATCTGGCGAGCCATGAACGGACACCAGCATCCGGCAACGCAGCGGACGTATCTCAGCCCAGTCCGAGAATTTTGCGCATGGCAGCCATGTGATCTGCCGCTTCCTCCTTGGCTTCCTCGCTGTCGACCTCTTTATCGACCCAGCGCAACACCGATTGGTCCGGCTCTTTTAAAAATGGTGAGGGGGAACTCTTTTCCGTCGTACCAAAACGCTTGCGGGAGCGCGCATAACTTAGCGTCAAACGGAAACGGGCCCGGGTCATCGCCACATACATCAGGCGACGCTCCTCTTCCATTCTGTTTTCATCGAGTGCGTTTCGATGTGGAAAAATACCCTCTTCCATCCCGATCACATACACATTGTCGAATTCGAGTCCTTTAGCGGCATGCACCGTCATCAGACGCACCTGACCGGATGGATCATCATCCTGCTTTTCAGCCAGCAGGAAGATATGCTGCAAAAACTCATCCAGGTTACCGCCCCGCTCGGAGTGAATCATCCACCAGCGCCGCAACTCCAGCACGTTGCCCATCCGTCTTTCGGCAATCTCGGCATCATCCGCTTCAGCCCGGATCGCAGCCTCAAGACGGGTGATATCGAGCACCGCATCAAAAGCCTCATCCGGTTCACCATGTTTAAACTGATGCTCCAGCCCCACGATCATATCACCGAACTCGCGCAAGGCTTCGCCACGCTTGTGGTCCAGCCCTTCATGCAGGCAGGCCTCGAGCAATGAGCACCCCTCTGCCATGGCAAAAAAGCCGAGATCACCAAGCGCCTTGCTGCCGATTCCCCGTCGCGGACGGGCAACGGCGCGCATAAATGCCAGATCATCATTAAAGTTGGAGATCAAACGCAGGTAAGCGAGCGTGTCCTGAATTTCAGCCCGGTCAAAAAACGAGAGCCCCCCGCTGACATGATAGGGAATACCGGCCTCGCGCATGGCAAGCTCAACCGAACGCGCCTGAAATGAGGCACGATATAGTACGCAATAGCCATCCCACTGACTGTTGGATGAGGCATGATGGGAGCGGATATCGCCGGCAACGCGCCGAGCCTCCTCATCGGAATCGGCATTTTCCCAGACACGAACCGGCTTGCCCGGCCCCAGACTGGAGCGCAGCGTTTTGCCCAGTCGTTCGGCATTCCTGGCGATCAGAGTGTTGGATGCCTTGAGAATCGAACCGGTCGAGCGATAGTTCTCCTCCAGCCGGATCACTGTCAGGTCGGTATAGTCCCGCTCCAGCTGAAACAGGTTTTTCACCTCGGCACCACGCCAGCCGTAGATGGACTGATCATCATCACCCACCACCGTCAGGTTACCGTTTTCAGCCACCAGCAGACGCACAAGCTGATACTGCAGGCGACTGGAGTCCTGATACTCATCGACCAGAAAATGGCGCGCGCGCTCACGCCAAATGGCGCGCACCTCGGCATGATCACTCAACAACCGCACCGGTAAGACCAGCAGGTCATCAAAATCCACCGCATTCATTTTCTCAAGCAAGGCATCGTAACTGTCACGAATCATGGCCAGCTTGTTTTCATGCACCTCAACCAGGCCGCTCTTTAACGCGGATATACGCGCCACCATCCGGTCAACCTGATCAGTGTCGGCAGCAAGCTTCAGCTCCGTCAACACCGAACGCATCACTGTCTTCTGCTCGGAGCCGGCAAACACGGACACGTTGGCCTTGCGCCCGACCAGCTCGGCATGCTCACGTACCATGGCCAGTCCAAGCGCATGAAAGGTACAGATACGAAGCCCTTTGGCCCGATCCCCCAAACGCTGATGCAGACGCTCACGCATCTCCTTGGCAGCCTTGTTGGTAAAGGTCACCGCTGTAATCGCATGCTCAGGCACATCACGTTCCACCAAAGCAGCAATACGTTCGGTAATGACCCGGGTTTTGCCGGAGCCTGCACCTGCCAGCACCAGCAATGGTCCCTTGCGGTGGAATACCGCCTGATATTGTGCATCGTTCAATCCGGATGTCGTCGAGTTTGCCATAGCGTGGCAAGCTAAGTCCCGCCTTTCGTATCGCAAGCAGCGTGTTTATACTCGCCCACAGTCAAAAGCACTTTACCGCAAGGCAAACGAGCAATAACCCGGCAAACATTAAACCACCCAACAGGCTCAGCGGATATGTTTATGGCACAGAAAAGGGCTGATCACTCTTTTCTTTGAGCCGTTGCCGACCTGCTCAGCATCGCTGTGCGGTAAAAGATTATATAAGGGGTAGCTTTTGAAGCAGTTCCCACATCATGTATTTCGCGAATATGACATCCGTGGTATCGCAGACAGCGAAATCACCCCTGAATTCGCCTACCGCCTGGGCATGGCCTTTGCTGCCGCCATTCTGCCCGAAAATGAACAGCGTCCGGTTGTTGTCGGACGCGATGTCCGCTTAAGTGGCCCGGCTTTACAGCAGGCCGTCATGGAAGGACTGAATGATGCCGGTATCGATGTGCTTGATCTGGATATGGCGCCAACCCCGCTGGCATATTATGCGGTCTATCACTACAACGCTTCCGGCTGCATCCATGTGACGGCCAGCCATAATCCGGCCGGTTACAACGGTTTCAAGATGATGTGCGGCAGAAGCAGTCTGCATGGTCATGAGATCCAGACGCTGAAGAACACGATGTTGCAGCCACTTTCATCGGCATGGCCCAGTGGTCACCTCAAACATGCATCGGTACGCGATATATATCAGCGCTTTGTCGTAGCCGACTGCCCGATTGACCGCCCGTTAAAGGTCGTCATTGATGCCGGCAACGGACCGGCAGGTATCATTGCCGCTCCTATCTACCGCAGCCTGGGATGCGAGGTCATTGAGCTCTACTGTGAACCTGATGGTCATTTCCCCAACCATCATCCCGACCCCACCATCGAGGAAAACATGCGCGATCTCTCTGCCGCTGTACGCGCACACAAGGCCGATCTTGGCATCGGCTTCGATGGCGACGGGGACCGGATCGGCCTGGTCGATGAGCGGGGCACGATGGTTGCAGGCGATATGCTGCTGCTGTTGCTGGCCAGACGCCTGCTCATTCAGCACCCCGGTGCAACCATTATCTCTGAGGTTAAATCATCTCAGCACCTGTATGACAGTATTGCTACCGCAGGTGGCAAAGCCATTATGTGGCGTACAGGCCACTCTCTGATCAAGGCAAAAATGAAAGAAACCGGTGCACTGCTGGCCGGCGAGATGAACGGTCATCTTTTCTTTGCCGATCGTTTTTACGGTTTTGACGATGCCGTGTATGCCGGCGCGCGCATCATGCAGATGATTGCCGAAAACAACTGCCCGCTATCGGAGCTGGTGGCGGAGTTGCCGCCATCGGTGGTGACTCCCGAGATCAGAATCGAATATCCTGATGAGACAAAGTTCGGCCTGATTGAAGCGGCCCAACTTCACTTTGAGCAATATGGTTATGATATCAATACGGTAGATGGCCTGCGCATTCAGTTCAGGAATGGTCCGGAGGGCTATGGCTGGGGATTATTACGCGCCTCCAACACCCAACCGGCCATCGTCATGCGATTTGAGGCCAGCAATGAAATGCTGTTGCAACAGATCCGGGGCGAAATCGAGGGGTGGCTGCTCAGCCAGGCGGTAACTGTCGGTTAAATATTGAATCGGCCAGCTCCCGGCTACGCTTCAATGTTTTCTGCCCCGCCTCAAGACTGGCAATATCTTCGCTGACCGCCTTCATATGTCGAGCAAGCTGCCGCATGCAACGACGACGAAGAATATCCAGCTGAGCGAGTTCATCACGAATCAGCGGGGCTTCTTCACTGGCTGCAAGTGTTGCAAACAGTGCCGAGTATTCCGTGGCAATACCGGAGATTTTTTGCCACTGCCCCCGCTGAATCGCCTTACTGAAATCGCTCAGACGGGCGCGGCATGCAGCAACTGCATCCACTGCGTTTGATTCTGCATGCCGCCCCATTGATTCCATCATGCCATCGCATAGCGCAGGCGGCTTACCTGCTGCTCGGGCCTTTTTTGCTGCTGGACGGATAACTGCATCCATCCCTCGCGCAGCTCCTGAACCAGGCGCATCACCTCATCCACATGCTCGGTGGAACCTGAGCAAAGCCCTTCAGAAATACGATTCATCATATACATATACAAACTGGCAAGGCTCTGGGCAATATCACCACCAGCCTGCATATTCAAACTGCTGTTAAGCTCAATCAAAGCTTCCATCGCCCGACACGTGTGCGTTGCTTCAGCTGACATATCACCGGCCTGTATCGCCAGGCGCGATCGTCCCAGCGCCTTAAAGAGCGCTTCATATGTCAATAACACAAGACCCAGTGGTCCTGCCCCGTCTACCTGATTTCCCTGATAAGCCTGATATCTAGTCATGGCTGCCTCCGTGCAGTGTGATTATTGAGCGATCATCGCCCTGTGGTGTTAATATATTCTATCGGTTGAGAATCGGCGAACTTAAAGAAAAATTGAACTCAATTTATCCTGTTCGCACTCATTCAAATCATCAGAAGCATGAGTGCAAGCAAATACACGCTTCTGTTTATCAGGACCTCTGTAGCGTGCGCCTCTTTGACTGTACCCGCGTTGAAAACCTTGCTTCAATCGTCACTTACAGCCGGTAAACTCCGGTTGCAGCCTGATTTTTGCCAGGAGGGCAATGAATCAGCATCTCAATAATCAAAAAAAAGCCCTGAAAAAACAAGCCGTCAGCTCAACGGCCATACCTGTGATCAGGCGGTACGGGCGCTGGCCAGGCCATCCGCCTGACTGATAAAGCTGCTGGAGTGCTGAATCGTCGCCATGGCCTGTTGCATACTGGTGAACTGCTTGATCAGCGAAGTCCGCTGCTGCTCCATTAATACATTCAGGCTGTCAATTTTGGTCGTCATACTATCATAGGTGGTCTGTTCGGACGCGATACTGCCCTGAATCAGGCCGGTCATCGGATTTGCATACAGATTCAGCAAACCATCAAAGGCTGCCGCAATACCGATACCCACAGTCATATCACCGACTGCACCGGTCGCCGTGCCTGAATAGAGCATAGCCAGGCCATCCACATTGCCGGATGAACCGATCAGCATCTGACCTGTGCCAGTGGCCGAAAGTCCATTGATCGTACCGGCCACATCCGTACCCGTAAGCGTTTGATTGGCAATACCAAGTCCATCGGCACTCTGGGCAATCGTAAAACCGTTGTTGGCACCATAAGAGTTTGATTCGATGGCGATGCCGTTTCCTGACATCACAGCCTGAACCGGCAAGGCAAAACGCCCCTCGGTGACAATGGTATCGCTACCAAAGGCGAGTGTACCACCACCCTGATTGTTGGCAGTCAGATTGACTGTCAGCTGGCTGTCGCCGGTTTTGGTATCTGTGACCGTAATTTTTCCGTTTGCATCAATGCTCGCTGACACCTCCTGATTGAAGGTGGACTGAATGGCGGAAAGGAGTCCGGAGATCGTATCCGATCCCGGATTAAGTACCGAATAGGTACCGGCAACCGAAAGACCGGAGCGCAATGTACCCGAAATAGAGACCGTATCGCCCACAGCAATACCAAGCCCGAGAGCCGAAAGCGTGGTTGAGCCTGTGGCGGGAGATCCACCTGCAGTCAGTGCCGTGGAAAGCTGATGCTGCTCGGTATAACTTGCTGACAACTCATTGTTCAGTGCCGTAATCATAGCACTCTGCGACTGACCGGCGGTAAGGTTCACCACCGCCTGGCGAGCACTGGCACTATCGGTGATCGTCACCGTCTCGTTGGCGGCCAGTCCGGTTGAAAGATCCGTGGTACCGGTCACCGTCGCCTTGCTGGCAGCCTGGGTAAGATTGACACTATAGGTGCCCGACGGGGTGCCGAGACCATTGGTCAGAAACTGTAAACTGTTATTGGCACTGCTGCCCTGAGCCACAAACACATCCCGGATCGCCGTCGGATCATTGGCCAGAAAATTGCCAAAGAGATTTTCATTGATGGTTAGCTGCCCCTTTGCATCCGGCTCCACGCCAATCAGCACAAGACTGTTACGGTCTGCTGCAAGACCCGGCACGGTTTTAAGCAGACTACTGGACATACTGCTCTGAATGGTGGTCAGCAAAGGCTCGCCGGCCAGTACACCGCCGGTTCCCGTTTTAGCATCAAATTTAAACTGATCATTGATCATCGTCTGGACGCTGTTATAGGCATCCACAAAACTCTGTACATTGGCGCGCAATGCCTGCTGATCGACACCAATGGTCATATTCACCGTCACGGCGGGATCGGCCTGCTTCAAACTCAGCGTCACCCCGGACAATGCATCGGTAATGGTGTTGGTGCTGCGTGTCATGCTCAGGCCATCGATCGATATCTGTGCATCCTGAGCCGTCTGAAGTGACTGAAATGCATTTGCCTGACCGGTTGCACCCAGCTGTAACGAGGCAAGGGAGCCGGCGGCATCGAGGGCTGCGCCGCTCAATGTGAAACCAGTTGCTCCCGTCTGATCGGCCGCCAGCACCAGACGAAAGTCATTCGTACCCACCTTCATCACCGAGGCACTTACACCTGTAGCCGAAGCACCGGTGTTAAGCTGGTTGATACTGGCGGCAATACTGTTAAGGGAATCGGATGTGGAAACCGATACGGTCATACCTGCAATCTGAAAGCTGCCACTGATATTCAGGGCCGCGGTCGCACTGCTCACAGCCGCACCTGTGCCATCGAGAACCGCTGAAGAGGAAGAGAGGCGTTCTGCCTGTGCTATTTTTGAAACGACAATACTATGTTGGCCGGCAGTCACGCCGGATGTTCCGTTCACATCCAGCAGCGTCGAAGCGTTCACCGTTGAGGAGCTGCTGGCAAGGCTGGCTGTGTACCCGAAGAATGCAGCACTATCGGCCATATTAAGCGCCGTTGTACGCAGACTGCTCACTGCAGTATTAACCTGCACCAACGCATCCTGCCTGGCTGTCACCGCTGCCTGTTTTGCCTGCAGCTGGCTGATTTCAAACTTCCGGACACTCAGTAGCCCGTCAACAGCTCCCTGGACGTCAAAACCGGCAACCTGACCTGACACCAGCGTCGAAATCGGACTGGTTGTCGTGGTCGGTGTTGCCGGAGTTGTGATTGCGCCAGTTGCCATGATTCAAGCCTGCTTATCCAACAGAAGACCGATCATCTCGCGCATAAACACGCGATGCTGAAGGAATTCCTTGGAGGGAATTTCGCGAATGACTTCGCCACTATTCTTGTCGGTAACCTGAACAAACAACTGACCGAGCTTCTCTTCATATCCGAACGCAATCGACTCATTGGAACCGGGAAGCGCACTATTGGCCTGTTGAACGGCCCGTTGTACATCCTGCTCCGATATATTGCGCTCGGGATTACGCTGTACTGACTGTTCAGCCGAGACGGGGGGTGTTGCCTGTTGCTGATTCCCCGACCTGACTACAGCTGCCCCCATATTCGGCGAAGAAAGCACAGGGCTGGATTGCATTGCATCAATGACAGCCATGATGTTTAACCTCCTTTGCCTTTATTGGGACTTAACCCTCCCCCGTTACCGGGAGAGGGTTCAGCCTGTCTCTTACCTGAACAGGGTCAATACGTTTTGTGCAGCCTGGTTAGCCTGAGCCAGCATGGAGGTACCGGCCTGAGTCAGAATCTTGTTCTTGGTGAAGTTAGCCATTTCCATAGCCATATCTGCATCGCGAATGGAAGATACTGAAGCACTGGTCTGCTCGATACTGGTTGCCAGGTTAGCCTGTACAAAGCCCAACTGGTTCTGGGTAGCACCGAGATCTGCACGCTGAGTAATCAGGGTATTCAGAGCGAAGCTGGCCTTATCCATGTAAGCCTGAGCATTTGAAGCAGTTGTAAGATCTGCTGCTGCAGGAGCACCGGTATAAAGAGCAGCGGTGGTGTAGCTGTTATTCAGGTTAATCGCAACGCGGTTGGTAGCAGCATTATCAGCACCTACCTGGAAGCTGGCAGCAGCACCGGCAGTCACTGTGAAGGTACCGGAACCACCTGTGACCAGGTTGTTATCAACCGTGATTGACAGACCGATATCGTTGAATGAGAGAGATGCGGTTGTACCAGCGGCTGGAACTGCAGTGTTGAGTGTCTGGGCAGTACCGGCTGCGTTGGTCAGGGTGATATCAATACCACCGCCTGCGTTGGTCAGGGTACTGATGGTTACCGCACCTGCTGCTGCACCTGTTACAGTAGCTGAAGCAGACACACCGGCCACAGCTGCACCAAGAGCGGCAGTTGCACCAGCTGTACCATTCAACAACGAAACACCGTTATAGTTGGTACCATTGGCAATATTGTCGATCTGGGTTTCAAGCTTGATTCTTTCTGCGTCCAGCTTCTGCAGTTCGCCCGCATTGTTACCGGAGGCTGCCTGGGTAGCCAGGGTTTGAATACGATTGAACATGTTCTGAATTTCGTTCACACCGGCGTCAGCCATTTTTACCATCGCAGTAGCCTGGATAGCGTTTTGACTTGCAGCCTTCAGACGGCCCGCCTGGGCATCCAGCTTGGATGCGACAGCAAAGCCTGATGCATCATCCGCCGCATTGTTAATACGGAAGCCGGATGACAGACGGTTCAGCGATTGATCCTGAGCCAGACTGTTGGTATTAAGGTTCTTCAGAGCGGTTACTGCCGCGTTATTTGTTTGGACTGTTAGCATTTTAATCTCTCCTTAGTTTGTGTTAACGTGAACGACTTCCTGCCCTGTCACGGTGGGGATCATCCCCCAGAGTACTGTTCCTCAGCCCCTGTGTTTAAGAGTATCGGAGAGTTGAAACCGGACTTTAGAAAAACTTGCAACTTTTTTTCAAACCCGTTTCACCTTCTGCCTGACACCCTTATTTTTATCGCCATCCCGATCACACTCTTTAATACGACATCACACTTTTTTCCAGAATGCCTTATATATCTATATAATGAATCGGGATCTATCAAAAGGAATGGCCTGGATCAGAGGTCTCCGCCAATCACCCCGCATGGCCAGATCGTGCACAACCAACGCCCGTTCTGTTGCCTTGCTATCCGATGCCCGGGCAATGCACACATTTATTTAAAGTTGAGCTTAGCTGCCGCGATATATTCACACAGACAACCAGAATCGGCGGTACATGGACTCCTCCGTATTAATATACAGTCCCTATGGCATGATGTCAGAACAGGACTGGAAAGGAGAAAACTGTGGTCATTTCACCTACCATTACCCCGGTTGCCGTTGCCGACTTCAGCAACCTCAATCAAACACAACAACAACATATCAATCAGTCCGAACAATCGCGGAAAGCTACCGATACGGTACAACTGTCGGCACAGGCTCGCCAACTGGCCAGCGCCGAATTGCACAACAAACCGGCTGCCAACACTGAACAGGTCGCACCACATCAGGCAGCAGATAATGAGGCTGCAGAAAAGGTCGCAGATAATGAAGCGGCCGAACAGGCAAGACCCAGCAATCCGGTCACACGGCAACCTGAAACAACCAAGATAGACCTGCTCGCATAGCGACAGAAACAACCCTGCAGAAGATCCCTCTCTTCTGCAGGGTTAACACTGATAAGTCCTGATTTATCAGCACAATAGAAACATCATCAGGCCAAGACCAACGCCTCGCGCTGCCAGCATTCACATGGCGATGATCGGAGCACCGGATTCAACGGACTCCGAACTCAAATCACACGGCTGACAATCCCGCCGCCCAGCAACTCATCACCGGCGTAGAGTGCAGCCACCTGTCCCGGTGCACTCGGTTTCTGTGGCTGCTCGAACGTCAATCGCAGACCACCTTCTGCCTGCTCAAGCTGGCAAATAGCCGGCTGCATTTGATAACGCACCTTGGCAGTCAACACCTCACCCTCTTCAGGCAGCCGCAGCCAGGTAAAATCTGTCACCTCAACGGCTCGAATCATCGCATCTTCAGGATGAGCCACCACCACACGAGCGGTGGTACCATCGAGCCCCACCACATGCCATGGCCCATCAGGCAACCCGAGCCCCTTACGCTGCCCCAGTGTATAGTGGGCAATGCCCTGGTGGCGTCCGAGCATACGCCCTTCACCATCGACAATATCGCCGGGACGGAAACCGGCCGATGCCCCTTCCCGCTTGAGAAATGCAATCCGGTCACCTGCCGGAATAAAACATATATCCTGACTCTCGTGCTTCTCTGCGGTCGGAATATGATAGTAGCGAGCCAGTCTGCGCGTATCGTCTTTCTCCAGACCACCAACCGGAAACAGAATGCGCCCGGCCTGCGCCCTGCTGGTCGTTGCCAGAAAATAACTCTGATCCTTGCGTGCATCACTTCCCTTAAACAGATGCAAGCCCTGCTCATCATCTGCGCGCCGGACATAGTGTCCGGTTGCGACATAGTCCGCCTGCAGCCGATCGGCAGCATCAAGCAATGCCCCGAATTTCACAAAGCGATTGCAGCGCTCACACGGGTTGGGCGTACGTCCTGTTTCATAATCAGCAATAAACGGATCAATGACACTGCGACGAAACTCTTCGCGCATATCCATGGCATAAAAAGGTATTCCGATATGATCAGCCACACGGCGTGCATCATAGGAGTCATCGAGCGAGCAGCATGAGCCATGACCTGCGACCTCATCACGAGAATAGTCCCAGACATTGAGGAAGACGCCGACCACATCACAGCCCGCCTCTTTAAGCAGGGCGGCCATCACAGATGAATCCACACCACCACTCATTGCGGCAATAACGCGCACACCTTTCAACGGCTGTAATCCGTCGACAATATGTTTCGCCAGATTCGCTATCTCATCACTCATAGCCGCACGCTAGCCTGCATCTTATGACAAATACATCCGCTTGACAGGCCATGCGCGGATGACAATGCTTCGCGCCGTCTTCAGATCATCTGCTGCTCATGCCGGAGTGATGGAATTGGTAGACGTGATGGACTCAAAATCCATTGCCCGCGAGGGCGTGCCGGTTCGAGTCCGGCCTCCGGTACCAGTCAATATAAAAGGAGTGATATTTGTATCGCTCCTTTTTTTGTTTATGGGCAAACCTTTCAATCGGTGATTGAGTGCTTTTGCATGCATTTCCACATATCAGATCGTCACCGTATCGGCATCGTATCCACGATCGACCAGCCTGCGCTGTAACTTGCCGAGATGACCGCCCCCTTCTATCCTCTGCATTGAATTCAAAACGGGGAGCTCTCATGGAAGTATCCGAACTACTTGCCTTTACAGTAAAAAACAAAGCATCCGATCTGCATCTGTCGGCCGGTGAGCCGGCCATGATTCGAATCAACGGCGATATGACCCGTATCAAAATGCCACCGATTGATCGTCGCGAGATTCAGGCGATGGTCTATGACATCATGAATGACGGTCAGCGCAAACATTTTGAAGAGCATATGGAGATCGACTTCTCCTTCTCACTCGGTGACATTGCCCGCTTCCGTGTCAATGCATTTGAACAGCAGCGTGGTATGGCTGCCGTATTTCGTGTGATCCCAACTGAAGTACTGACACTGGACCAGCTGAACAGCCCTCAGATTTTTCGCGAAATCGCCATGACCCCGCGCGGCATCTGCCTGGTGACCGGCCCCACCGGTTCCGGTAAATCAACGACGCTGGCTGCCATGATCAACCACCGCAATGAGCAGGAACGCGGTCATATTCTGACCATTGAGGATCCGATCGAGTTCGTTCACCACTCGAAAAACTCACTGATTTCGCAACGTGAGCTCGGCCCGCACACCCACTCTTTTGCCAATGCACTGCGCAGTGCACTGCGTGAGGATCCCGATGTGATCCTGGTCGGTGAGTTACGTGACCTTGAAACCATCCGCCTCGCCCTGACAGCAGCAGAAACCGGCCATATGGTCTTCGGCACACTGCATACGTCGTCAGCACCGAAAACCATCGACCGTATTATTGACGTATTCCCGGCCGCCGAAAAAGAGATGGTGCGTGCCATGCTTTCAGAATCCTTGCGTGCAGTGATATCCCAGTCACTGATCAAAACGGCCGATGACAGCGGACGTGTCGCTGCTTTTGAGATCATGCTGGGTACACCGGCCATCCGTAACCTGATCCGTGAAAACAAGGTTGCCCAGATGGTTTCTGTGATGCAGACAGGCATGCGCGAAGGCATGCAGACGCTCGATTCCCACCTGCAACTGCTGGTCAAATCACACAAGATCACCATGCAGGCCGCCATGGAAAAGGCCAACAACAAGAAGCTGTTCGGAGCGCCATAATACGGCACAACCGATCCAAAGCGCTGCGGGACAGACCACACATACGCCCCGCAGCGCCTATGTTCCGTTTACACTCACAGGAGAGACCGCACCATGACCGGCAGTGAACCAAAACAGCCATCGATCAAACAACTGCTTGCCCTGATGGATAAGCACGAGGCATCCGACCTATATATTACAGCCGGTATGGCCCCCTCCTACCGCGTCAATGGCTCCATCCTGCCCCTGAAGCAACCACCGTTAACGGCAACCGAATGCGAAAAGCTGGCCAACAGCGCCATGACCGAACGCCAGAAAGCAGCCTTTTCGGCCGAATATGAGATGAATCTGGCCCTCTCTTTTCCCGATATCGGCCGCTACCGCGTCAACATCTTCCGCCAGCGCGGACAGGTTGGCATGGTCATACGCCGGGTTAAAACAAAGGTCCCCACCATTGATGAAATGGGGTTACCACAAATCTTCAAGGACATTGTCATGGCACCGCGCGGACTGGTATTGATGGTCGGTGCAACCAGTTCAGGCAAATCCACTTCACTTGCCGCCATGATTGACTGGCGTAACTCCCAATCAGCAGGCCACATTATCTCCATTGAAGATCCGATCGAGTTTGTGCATGAGCACAAACGTTCGGTCATCACCCAGAGAGAGGTCGGCACGGACACCCATGAGTTCAAGGCTGCCCTGAAGAATACGCTCCGCCAGGCACCGGATGTCATCCTGATTGGTGAAATACGTGATCGTGAAACCATGGAACATGCGCTGGAATTCGCTGAAACCGGCCATCTGTGCATGGCAACGTTGCATGCCAACAATGCCAACCAGGCACTTGAGCGCGTGATCAACTTTTTTCCTGAAGAGATGCATACACAGGTATGCCTCAACCTTGCCATGAATATGAAAGCGATTCTGTCACAGCGACTGGTGAAAACACCGGAAGAGACGCGCATGCCGGCCGTTGAGATTCTGATTAATACGCCGCGCATTGCCGACCTGATCGGTAAATGGGATATCAACGAAATCAAGGCCGCCATGGCGGCCGGAAAAAATTACGGCATGCAAACATTCGATCAGGCACTGCTGCAGCTGTGGATGGATGGCTATATCAGTGAGGATGAAGCACTGCGCCACGCCGATTCGGTCAACAATCTCCGTCTGCAAATCAAAATGGTCGATCTCAAGGATGCCGGCGGCAATGGCGATGATCTGGACAAGCTTTCCGGCAGCGGTAGCGGCATTCAGCTGCGCATCTGATACCAAAGCAGTGAGCAGGAGCAGCCCTGATGTCTTCGCATAGCCATCTGATCGATGAACTGTTAATGATTGCGCACAAAAATAGCGCCTCCGATCTGATTGTTCGCACCGGAGACCGGATACGTATGCGCATTCAGGGAAGCATTGTCACGGTTCCACCGGAACGGGTCGCTGAACCTGACCGTGGCATCACCATCGACATGATTCGCCATCTGGCACGCAGCCTGCCCGCACAGCCGGACATCGAAGCGGCTCAAAACCTTGATTTTCATTATACGCTGGCCGGCATTGCCCACTTCCGCATCCACGTACTGCGCACCCACAACAACTTCGGCATTGTGGCTCGTCTCATCCCGCAACAGATTCCTGATTTCCAGACTCTCAGGTTACCAGCCGTCTTTGAAGATATTGCCCAATATCGCAACGGGCTGATTCTGATGGCAGGAGCTGCAGGCTCCGGCAAATCGACCTCCATGGCATCGATTCTCAATCACATGATTCGCCACCGCCCGATTCATGTCGTCACACTCGAGGATCCGGTCGAATTTCGCTATGACAACAACCTCCGGGGCACTGTCAGCCAGCGTGAAATCGGTACAGATGTTGCAAGTTATCGCCAGGGACTCACCGATGCACTGCGCGAAACTCCGGATGTCATTGTCGCAGGCGAAGTGCGCGGCCGCGAAGAGATACAGCTGGCCCTGCAGGCGGCAGAGACCGGTCACCTGGTGATGGCCACGGTACACGCCACCACAGCCATTGGCACCATGCAACGGATCATCACCTCATTTCCGCAAGAGGAGCAGGCAGGCATCCGTCAACGACTATCAGAAAACCTGCGCGCAATTATTGTACAAAAGTTACTGCCGATGAAAGCCGGCAAGGGGCGCATCGTCGCCCAGGAGATTATGATTGCCAACTCGGTGATTCGCCACTTCATTCTTGATCCGGATCACTGGAACGATATCGAGCGAGCCATGGAAGAGGGCCATCACCTTTACGGGTCGCAAAGCTTTGATCAGCACCTGCGCCGACTGGTTGAGGAGGAGCAGGTCAGCTATGAGCATGCACTGCCGCATACGGTTCACCGCGAAGATTTTGCCATGTATTTCGGAAAATCATAACGACTGCTGATTAAGGAGATGCTGATTTATTGCCCTCCTGGCAAAAATCAGTCCGTAAAGGCAAAAGCGTGACAAAGAGGCAGGAAGCCGATTGGACGGCCAACGGCCGCCCGCAGGGCGAGGGCATGATGCCCGAGTCATTTTACCTTTACTTACAAATCAAGCACTTATGTGTCTGGTTTGGCGAGCCGTCCATGGCCCGCACGGAATCGCTGGATTAATCAGCGATTCCTTAACCGGCCTGCGCTGCAGATCAGCAGAATAAATATTCAGCCGGCTTACCATGTTTCAAACATTCATATGATGCCCGATTGGGCGGGGCGGCTAATCCGCTATATCAAAACGGGCCAACGCATGAATAGCATGGCGAATCAGGCGGGTATCCTGACGAATGGCTTCGCGTGCATCACCGTCATCTGCGGCAGGCGGCAAGCAAACCGGCTCTCCGATCACAATCCGTGCATGTGAACGCCGATAAAATGGCTTCCACAGGTGGACATGATCGAATGGCAATACACCCGATACCCTGAATGGAACCAGTGGCGCCCCGCTCTGTCGCGCAATCAGAGCAGCACCGGGAAGAATACGATGCAACGGAATCGGCGGATTGGCCGCCCCTTCCGGAAACAGGCAAAGTGCATGCCCTGCCCTGACCACATCGATTGCCTCACGCACTGCATGGCGGTTCGCCCCCCCAGGACTAACCGGAATGGCCCCCACCAGATCAAATCCCCAGCGCAGATACCACATTTTACGATAGTAATCCCGCGCCATCAAAAAGCTGAGTGGACGATTGACCGAGGCCTGAATCAGTAGAGGATCAAGGCCGCACAAGTGGTTGCCTACAAGAATGACCGGACCATCGGGCAAACGCTGCCCGACACTGGAGAGGCGATGCCAGCCGCGACAGAAGGCACGATTTATACCACGCAGCAACAGGCCCGGACCACGCCTGCCACGATGACCACCGATGTTTGAGGATGCACTCACGACCGGCAGATTACTACAGCGAAAAACTTTCGCCATATGAGAAAACGAGGCCGGACAGAGTCAGAATGCATGGATGTCATGACAAAAAATAGCAAATCGAGACCTGACCCCGGAGGGGGCACATGAAAGAATGGATCGAGCTTGCAGGTTCATCGATAGCTGCTATAATCGGGTTCAATTAAATCCTGAAAGCAGGATGCTTTCCTTATGAGGAACTGAAATCATGAAAAAAATATCAATCTTGCTCGTCGCCCTTTTCCTGGGCGCAGGCGTTGCCAATGCCGAAGTTGATATCAACCAGGCCCTGGCAGAAGGCCAGACCATTGAGCAGGTGATGGCCGCCCTGACTGGTGAAGGAAAAAGCGCAGCTGAAGCTGTCGCCGCCATGGTAGCAGCCAGCCCTGACAAGGCAGCCTCGATCACAGCCGCTGCTGTTAAAGCAGCAGGCAATGATGCAACTGCCGTTGCTGCAGTCACCGCCGCTGCGGTTAAATCTGCACCTGCAGCAGCTGCGGATATCACCAAAGCAGCAGTAGAAGCTGCACCGGCGCAAGCAGTCACTATTACCGCCGCAGCCGTCAGCAGTGCACCGACACAGGCCGCAGCAATCACTACAGCTGCAGTGACAGCTGCACCGACACAGGCTGCCACCATTACTGCTGCAGCGGTCACTGCGGCTCCAACCCAGGCGGCTGCGATTACTGCTGCAGCCACTACGGCTGCCCCGACCCAGGCTGCAGCCATCACAGCTGCTGCAAATACAGCTGCTGACCCAACCGCAGCCCAGGCTGCGACTGCAGCCGGTACAGCTGTAGGTAACGCCGTCACTGCAGCAAAAGCTGCAACCACCACCGCAGCTGCAACCTCCGGCGGCGGCGGCGGCAACGCGGTTAGCTGAACAGATGCGAACGAATAAAAAAAAGCCCCGGTCGTCCGGGGCTTTTTTTTATTCGCCGTTAAGTCATATCAACTCATGGAGCCATTGATTGATGCTGAACCAGCGCATTGAGTCAGCCATATTCATACTTTATGGCAGCCTGTTTTTCTGGCTGCCGATTCCCCTGGGTGGAAAATTTCCATGGGCGACATCCGCCATGGAGATCTGGATATTCCTGCTAACCATAGCCACAATCTGGATGATAGCGACCCGGCGCATGGCCATGCCAGCCACCTTCTCTCATAACCACACCGCACTCATCCTGATCAGCAGCACAACACTTTGGATTCTTATTCAGATTGTACCCTTACCATCATCGCTGCTGTCGCTGCTCTCCCCGGTGGCGGCCTCCATTCCGGGTCAAGACACCATTGCGCTGGATCCAAATATCACCGTATTACAGCTTCAGAAATCACTGGCACTTGTGCTGTTATTCGCATTAACACTGCTACTCGTGCATACACGCGAACGACTGAAATGGCTTGCCTATATCATCACCGCTTCTGCCTTTTTGCATGCACTGTTTGCGATTGTTCTCGAACTATCCGGCATTCAGTACACCGTTCATCTCTACGGCTATTCCGATCTCGACAAACCGGTCATACCAACAGGGCGCGCCAAGGGCTTTCACTCCAATCCCGACCATCTTGCCGGCATGCTGGAGATCTCTCTCGCCATTGGTATAGGCCTGCTGATCTCCATGCTGCACAGCCATCAATTTTCCGGCTGGCGACAGCGCATCCGCCATATCAGTCAAACCATTCTCGGGCCCAAGGCACGCCTGCGCATCATTCTGATGATCCTGTGCATTGCCCTCGTCATGACCCACTCGCGCATGGGCAATTCGGCATTCTTTATCAGCCTGATGATCAGCGGCGTTCTGTTCCTGCTCCTCTCCAGACATGCATCCAGGGCCGTATCCATCTTTATCGTCAGTCTGATCGTACTGGATATCGTGATTATCGGTTCATGGGTGGGTTTGCAGAAGGTGGTCGATCGTATCGAGCAGACTACCACCACCAGTGAAGCACAACGGGGCGATGTCTACGCCGATACACTGGCGATGACATCCGACTTCCGCCTGAGTGGCATCGGTGCCGGTAATTTTTTCAGCGCCTTTCCGGGCTATAAACAGGATGGGCCGACCTATTACATCGACCATGTACACAATGACTATCTTGAACTGTTGCTTGAACTTGGGCTTGCTGGTTTTACACCACTTGCACTGCTGCTCATCTATGCCCTGATTCGCACCCTGATCACCCTCAAACAGCGACGATCAGGACTGATACTGGGCATGAGCTTTGCCAGCCTGATGGGCATCATCTCGATCCTCATCCACTCAACCGTAGATTTTAATTTACAGGTTCCATCCAATGCCGCCCTGTTCACCGTACTGGTCGCAATACCATTTATATGCGCAAGACTCCACTCAGAGGCGCACGGCCGGGACACGTGAAAAACAGCACATTTAAACTGATCCAACAGATCACGGTGGTGGCCCGCTTGGGAAGACCGGATTATGTGCCGCAAATGCGTTCGTAAGCCTTTGGATGCCCCATCTGCTGCAAACGCCAGCACATGGCAGGCTTGTTATGCAACTGCCCGCCAACCATCGGACCAGCACCATCGGCAACCCGGTCTATATATGCCGAGATAAACTGCCGGCTCACGCCATCCATGTTCGGATAGACCAGCAACCCGATCTCGACCAGCACAGGCATCGCGGCCAGTTCCCATGGCCCCAGCATCACCGCCTTCCGGTATGCCTGAAAAAACTCCTGATCCCACTGCCCGAGCTTCATTTTGATCAGGGCAAGATTCATCCAGGGATACACCAGCATGGGGCTGTCATGAGTGGCCAGCCTGTACATTGCCGCTGCTTTTTCGGCATACTGCATACGCAATGCAGTGGACTGCGGCGAAAACTGATAAGCCCGATACTCATACAACCGGCCGGCCGTATTTTTAATCGATGCATTGCGCCCCTGAAGCGCGATAGCCCGGAGGATCAGGGCTTCCTGAGCCTGCCACTCCTCCTCACCGGGCATCTGATGGCTTGCATACCAGGATTGAAAACTCATATAAACACGGTGCTCATAAGAAAAGGCTTTAGCCGAATCGAGGGAAAGGCTGATCTGCCAGCCCAACAGCAACGTTGCCACCACCGCAAACAGATAAACTGCTGCACGCTTTATCATCACAGACTCAGACAGCAGTCTTCATGACTGCGAAGGCACCTCAAACATACCGCCAACAATCGCCCATGGCCCCGTCGTCACCATCGCCCTGGCCGCGTCTTCTCCGATCTCTGCGGCTGCTGCCAGACTCCCTGCCTTTAGTTGCGGAGGCCTGTGGCTGGCATTATGAGCATCTGTCGCTAACAGATCGACCCAGCCTCGCTCCAGCAGCTTCATGGCAGCGACCCTTGGCGGCTCGCCAAAGCGACCGGCTACAGAAGCGGCCGTCACCTGCAGTTTACAGCCCATATTGAGAAACGGCTGCAACTTATCAATATTGCGCATCAGCTCTTTATTGCGCTCAGGATGAGCAATCAGGCAACGAACCCCCTTCCCTCTCAACCAGTAGATCATCTTGTCGCTACCCGGTGGTATATGACTGTGCGGAAACTCCAGCAGCAGCGTCTTCTTGCCATCAGGAGCGGTAAAAAACGGGATACTGCCATCGGCAATCATCGGCAGAATTTCAGGACAGATGCGCACCTCGGCAGCCATCGCCAACTGCAGTGGAATACCCTGCTCTGCTACGGCCGCCTTAAATGCTTCAAACACCTGTTCAATGGAGTGACGGTTATTGTTGTAGGTGCCCGGTTGAATATGGGGAGTAAGAACCATATGGGTAATACCATCAGCCACAGCCAGACGAGCCAGTGCCAGCGCCTGATCCATATCACCCGCTCCATCATCGATGCCGGGCAACAGGTGACAATGGATATCAATCATCAGAGAGTCGGTGATTAGTGACGGGTGACTTGAGACCAGTTCCTACTTTTGAATGCAAATAGCTCACGACTACGCCCTGGTCACCGCCCACTGCCTTATTCATACCAGTCACTCATTACTAATAACAAATCACGAGTCACAGCTTTTTCCTCACTTCTCACTGGTGCTATAGCCATAATGATCGTAATAACCACCATACTCGTAGCCATATTTTTCAGCCCTGGCAATATCAACCTTGTTCAGGACAATACCGGCAATCGGTGCATCGTGCTGCATCAGGCGCTTCAGACCATTCCTGACGATCTGCTCATGCGTTTTATCCGCCTCAATCACATAGACCACAGCCTTGGCATATTTCGATAGTACCAGTGCATCGCTGACTGCCTGTACCGGTGGCGAATCGATCACGATACGGTCATAAAACTTTTCGAATACGCCGATCGCCTTGGCAAAGCGGTCGGATGAGAGCAGCTCCAACGGGTTCGGTGGAATCATGCCACCGGGGAGAATATGCAACCCGGTCGCTTCATCCACCTGAATAATATCCTTAAAATTCACCTCGCCCGCCACCACCTCGGACAAGCCGGGCAGATCGGGTGACAGGCCACAGGCTCTGGCCAGTGACGGCCTGCGCATATCCGCCCCCACCAGCAGGGTTTTTTCAACCTGAGCCATGGCAACGGCCAGATTACTCGATACGGTTGTTTTTCCTTCCCCGGGAACCGATGAGGTCACCAGAATAATCTTGTGCGGATTATCCAGGCCGGATAACACCAGACCCGTACGGATGGTTCTGATCGATTCGGCAAAGCCGGTAAATTGAGGGTCCAGAATCGGAAAGACAGGGCGCCCGGCCCCTTTTGCCTGCTTCATCTTCGGCAGCAGACCAAGATTTGCCTGCCCCAGCTTTTGCTCGACGTCATCACTGGTTTTGATCGTACGATCGAGCGACTCGTTCAGGAATGCCAGCAGTACCCCCAGAAACAGACCGCCGATAAAGGCAAGCAGAATAAAGCGCTTCTTGTTCGGCTTAAAGGGTGTCGCCGGCACCAGCGCCGTATCAAGAATACGGGCATTGGCCTGCTTGTAGTCCACCGCCTGACTGGACTCCTTCATGCGCTTGAGAAAAAGATCATACAGCTGCCGGTCACTGTCTACCTGACGCTGCAGCTCGCGCAACCGCACCTCTTTACGGCCGATCGTGCGCACCTCGCTTCTGCCACTGCTCAGGGCATTCTCCGCCGCAGTCAGCTCTGAGCGGGCCTGAATATACTTCGGATGCTTCGGACCATACTGCTTCTGAATCTGGGCAAATGCCGCCTGAGCAGCCGTCACCCTCTCTGAAGCGCTTTTAAGCCCCTCACCGGCCAGGGTTGCAACCCCCTTGACGTCGACCAGGCTCTGACTGTCCATATACTGTTGCAGGGCCTGCTCCGACTTTTGCAGGCTCTCCTTCAACACATTCAGACGATCAAACAGCCAGCTGGTTCCCTGCTGGGTCATCTCGATACGCGACTCCAGCTGATCCTCGATATAGGCCTGTGCAAAGGCATTAGCCGCTTTGGCTGCCATTTCAGGACTTGAGGAAACATAGGAGATATCGACAATCTGCGTACGCATCACCGGCTGCACCGTCACGCTGGACAACAGCTGCTGAATGCGCTCATCAAGCGGATCCACCGGCTTGAGTGACTGCTCCTCCATGCCCAGCTCGGTACGCAACTGCGACAACCAGCCCTGCTGCTCAGTCTGGCCCGCACCGGAGCCGGCTGCTACCGGGGTTGCCACTGCAAGTTCCGGATAGAGTTTATGCACCACCATTGAAGCCAGGTGACGGGACTGGATAATCTCCAGCTGGGTCTGCTGATACTGCTGATTCTGCCCATCCACACCGTAAAGATCCTCAATACTGGATATCTTCGGCATCTGCGACTCAATCAACAGCTTGGTCGTGGCCTTGTACATCGGCGTCATCGAGTAAACGATCACGCCGACCAGCACCGTCATCAGCAGCGCCAGGGCCAGAATACTCCACTTGTAGCGATTGATAATTTTCAGGTAGTGGCTGATATCCATTTCCTGCATGGTGTCAGCGTTTACGCCGAAACGATTGTTATGCTCCACGTTGAACCTCATGAGATGTTAGATGCAAGATGTGAAAGGCACGCGAATAGCAAGTGATAAGTGAATAAGATAAAAAAGTGGTTCGTTTGCACATGATGCCTGACATCTCGCCCTTTACGCCCACCATATTACACCTTACCTCCGTCATCGTGCGTTTAAAAGAAACTCTGCTTGACTGTCACGATATCGCCGGACTCGACACTGCCATCCAGCTCCGACTCTTTCCTGGAACCGTTTTTATCGCCTTCATGGCGCACCTGCACCGTATCGGTTGAGGCACGTTCGGTAAAACCACCCGCAAGCGAAATCGCCATCCTGAACGTCAGGCCACCGGTCAGAGGATATTTACCCGGTGATTTCACTTCGCCGTAGATATAAAAATAACTCTTCTCAACACTGACAATATCGCCCGGATAAACCGGTGCATCCATATCGATACGCTGCTTTTTCTGGGTTTTGTCCTGCTCACGCACGACAAACACCTTGCCGGGGTCAGCACTCTCATTCAAGCCACCGGCCAGTGACAAAGCCTTGCGCAGTGTCAATCCCTGCGAGTAAGGAAATCCGCCCGGATTTCTCACCTCGCCATTGACGAAAAAGGGGCGGAACTCATCGATGCGTACCCTTACCTGCGGATTGACCAGATAACCATCGCGCAGGCCGGCCTCGATCAGTGACTCAAGCTCCCCGGTCGTTTTTCCCCTGGCGGTAATATTACCCAGAAACGGATAACGAATCACACCCGATGCCCCGAGTGTGGCGGAGACATCCATACTCTCTTCACCATACACCTGAATCGATATTTTATCTCCTGCATCAAGGCGGTAATCGGTGCCACTCCAGGCACTATTGGCACCTGCCATCAGCAGCAACAAGGACCATATAGCCAACCATCGAACGCTCATAACACTCCACATCATCATTTTCTAAACGCCGCCATCAGCACGATGTGCTGATGTTAGAGCGCAGCGCAACCCATCCGGATCCAACCACGCTTGTTCAAGCTTCCAGAGCCAATCTTGCCGTGAAAAAAAGAGTGGCGCAAAGCAACAATGCTTTGCGCCACTGCCGTAGCCGGACCGGCGCGCCCGCAATCATTCAGATCGATTGACAGGTGCTCTGCCCGAATCCCCCCGATTCACCTTACAATGTTCCGGTCAGATTAATCGAGTAGATATTGCTGTTATAACTTGAGTTGGCGGCATTGGAGCGGCGGGTTGAGTGATCATAAGCCAGATCGATACCAAGCCAGCGCACGATCTGATAATCCACTCCGAAACCGACCGTTGACAATTTGTCCTTACGCCCGAGCGCCGTTCCCACATATTTATTCTCGGTATAGGAGGCGGAGGCGTGATGGCCGAACTTCTCACTCCACTCATGCTGCCAGCTGAGCGAACCACCCTGCGTTTTCAGGAATGAACCGGTACCATCGGTTTCAGTGAACCCGCCTTTCGTCTGCAGCGTAACAGTGGAGTAGGTTTTCGGTGCCCAGTCCATACCCAGCTCCCAGGAGAAGCCATTACCCCCGGTCATCCTGGCACTGTTGAAGCGCTTTTTCATATATCCCAGACGGAGACTACCGCTGGTCTTGGCCGTGGCCTGCCAGTCCAGACCACCGTAGTAGGTCTGCTCATTACTGTCCAGGTTGGTGGTTGCCGTCAGATATTTATAATCAAAGCGCTTGTAACGCGCCTCGATTACGGCATCGGTTTTAGGGGCAATCGGATAGGCAAAGGTAAAATCGCCGCCCATCGTATCCAGATCACGTGTGATGGTGGTAACCCGGTTATTCTCATAACGCTTGTTGCTGTAATCTCCGATCAGCGTGATACGACCATTCACACCATAACCGATGGTCGTCGACACACCTGTCTCATGGTAGCGGTCCGGATTCGGATTGGTGATCGCCAGACCGGTAAAGGTCGAACCACGCGCATCATGACTCTTTTTATAGTAGGCAGCCAGCCCCGCCTGCAAACGCCGGGTGAACTCCTTGTTGGCATCAAACTTCACATTATGATCGGTATAATCATCACGGCGACTGTTATGGTAAATACCCCGACTGATATCGTACGACAGCGCCAGATTATTGATATCATCCCCTGCCTGCAGTGCCAGTGAGGGATCAAACACGGTGATATTACTGCTCTTGCGATTCGTCGTGGACGAAAAGATATTATCATTGTGTTTATAGCTGACACCGAGGGTCGGAGTCAGCTGCAATCCGCCGCCAAGATCAATGCTGCGCGCCTCACCGGCAGCCTGGGCATTATAAGAGGCAAGCAGCATGCCCATGCACACCGTGAGTGTCGCGGTCGCTTTCTGAGTGATATTTCTATTTGTCATAGGTCCAGTTTTCATCATTCCCCCTGCTTCATTTAAAACAACATCCATTTTTCTTTTCACACCCATCCTCAATACAGGGTTAAACCCCTGTGATTGCCTCACGTCGAACATCCCCATGCACCGACGCGTGAGCACCACCAAGGCACAACTTGCCAACAAGCAGCAATGGTATCGCATATACACAAATAACACGAATATCTTCTCCTGACAGCGGGGCAAAATTGACCATTGGCATGATCAGAAAAAAGAACAACCATGAGATCAGAATCAGCAAAATCTCAAAGGAGTGCAAGGCCAGCATGCGCCGGGTATGGCTGACCAGCAGGGTCAGCACAATCCACCCCGTCGACAAAGAGACCAACACCGACCAGTAGGTCGCCCAGAAGCTCTGCTGCAGTGCAGTATGACAGACGTAAAGCAGGAATAAAATCAGCAGATACAGTACCCCCTGCCAAACAGCCCGCACACGGGGGTTATGACGACGCGCCAACAGCACCAGCGTCAGCACTATGATCGCCACCAATACAAGCCCGTCCACTTTCGATTCCAGAAAAAACAGCGGCAACAGCGCCAGCAACGCCAAACTGCGGGAAATGAAGCGACTATAGTGCTGGCTGACATCAAACAGCGACACCTGCAGCATTGATTCAATCCGCAGCAAGACCTTAGCCAGGGGGGCAATCACTCCGACAGCCAGCGACATCTGCTTACGCCCCAGCCAGCCGAGTAGACTATAGAACAGTGCTGTCACAATAATGGCGGTATAAAACTGCCAGTAGGCAGGCGCATGAAATGCCAGCAGTGCCAGCGCCCCATACAAAAACATCAACACATACATAATCGATACGGCCTGATTCTGGTTTAACCCCAATGCCATCAGACGATGATGCAGATGCGTTTTATCCGGCTTAAACGGACTGATCCCCTTCACTATTCTCGCCCCCATGACAACCAGGGTATCGAGTAAGGGGACGGCAAGAATCAATGCAATGGTGATCGGCTGCACCGAAAAATGATCCACCGATACATTAACCATCTGCACGGCCAGCACGGCACAGGTATAGCCGATCATCAGACTACCGACATCGCCCATAAACAGGCGGGCTGGAAAGCCGTTATACAGTAAAAAACCGAGCAGCGCTCCGGCCAGGGCCAGCGCAATCATCATCACATTCGGCTGCCCCGCCTTATAGGCGAAAAAGGCAAAAAACAGAGCGGCAATAATCGCCAGTCCGCCGGCCAGCCCATCCAGACCATCGGACAGATTCATGGCATTGATCAGTCCAACCATACAGAACACCGTGGCCACAAACGCAAATGGCCCGAAAACAAGCTCGCCGAAACCGAACAGGTTACCGACACCGGAGAGTTCCGAGCCGCTGATACCGATAAATGCCACCGAGGCCAGAATCTCACCGGCAAATTTAAAACGGTGGGACAGCGGCCTGATATCGTCAAGCAGGCCGGTCAGCACAATCACCAGCAGCCCTGCCAGAAAACCGAATGAGAAGGCATCAACATTCAGATAGAAGGCGACGGCACAGGCCATACTGAGAAAAATGCCTACACCACCCAGGCGCGGGACCGCCACCACATGGACCGAACGACTGCAGGGCACGTCCACCGCACCGATACGCCGGGCAAGATGCATGGAGAACGGCGTCAGCAGAATCGAAAATACCAGCGCCAGTGATAAAACCATCCAGGCTGCAGAGAGTGTTTCCATACGATGTGGTTAACCTGCCCGTTTCAAAGTGAATCTGATTTTAGACGACAATCGCGAATATGCAAAGTAAACGGGAAAGAGATTGCAGTGACGGGTGATTCGTGATCAGCGGAAATACCGAAAGAATGACATAAAAAATGACAGTCGCACATCCCGCTATCAGCAGAGCCGGTGAGAAAAGTGGCAAACTGACAGACGGGAAAAAATCATGTTCTTACGCGCTCCTGTGACTTAAGGAACCATTGATAGGCATGTGCAAGGCCGTCGCGAAGAGAGATCGAGGCTTGCCAGCCCATATCGGCAAGGCGGGAACTGTCCATCAGCTTGCGCGGCGCACCATCGGGTTTATCGGCATCAAACACGATACGACCGGTAAAACCAGTGACTTCAGCCACTAAACGGGCAAGCCCGGCGATGCTCACCTCCTGACTGCTACCGACATTGATATGGGAGATCATCGGCTCGGTATTGGCCTTGTACTGATCCGCCGGCACATTCAGCACAAACAGTGAAGCCTCTGCCATATCATCGACATGCAGAAATTCGCGATATGCGTTGCCACTGCCCCAGATCTTAACGGTGACTGGGAGTCGGTGACTAGTAACTAGTGACAAATCACCATTCACTCTTTCCAGACCAAGGTCTGGAAGCGCTCCATCGGGAATGGGAGTTTGTTGATCAATGGCGTGAAGTGCAGCGAGATCACCCTGCTCGGCCAGCTTGGCCAGATGGAAGCGACGAATCAGCGCCGGCACCACATGCGAGTTTTCAGGATGGAAATTGTCACCCGGTCCATACAGGTTGGTCGGCATGACGGAGCGGTAATCGACGCCATACTGGCGGTTATAGCTCTCGCATAGCTTGATGCCGGCAATCTTGGCCACGGCATAGGGCTCGTTGGTCGGCTCCAGTGTCCCGGTAAGCAGTGCATCTTCGCGCATGGGTTGTGCAGCCAGGCGCGGATAGATACAGGAGGAGCCAAGAAACAGCAGTTTTTGCACTCCGCACGCATAGGACTCATGGATCAGGTTACACTCGATCATCAGGTTATCATAGATAAACTCGGCCGGATAGGTGTTGTTGGCATAAATGCCTCCCACCTTCGCCGCTGCCACGATCACCACGTCCGGTTTCTCTGTCTGCATAAAGGCACGGACGGCGGACTGGTCTCGCAAATCGAGCTCGCTCGAAGTGCGAAGGAATAAGGACTCGGGAGTATGACCATCTGCAAGCAGCTTACGCACGATTGCGGAGCCCACCATTCCTCTGTGTCCGGCTACGTAAATCTTGCTGCTTAATGTGAGATGTGAGATGTGAGATGTCATAGGGTCACCGTTGGATGTGAGATGTAAGATGTGAGATAGAAAAGATGCATCATTTAGCGCCTCTAGCGCGAATTGAAGTCATCAACGCATTCAGCTTTGCATAAGTTTCATTGATCAAATCCAACACCTCTTTTTCTTCACGCACATAACCCAGTTCATGGCTAATCATCAATTGCGTTTCTAACTCGCAGAGCGAACCACGAGCAATCGACAAAAATTGCAGAAACTCCTTTTCACCGTTTCTGCCGGCACCTTCAGCAATATTTGATGGGATGCTCACCGAAGCACGCTGCATCTGACTGCACAACCCAAAACGCTCACTTTCGGGAAAGGTTCTGGTGACCGAATAGACTTCTTTCACCAATCGCATCCCCAACTGCCACACCTGCAGATCATGATGCTTGCGTCTCATTTGCCTGCTACGCTGGCGTGAGCTGTCGCATGCGAGACGAAAGATGTAAAAGCTAAAGCATTAAACCTGTGGAAACTTTCCACCAGTTCACTTGCCCCCAACGCCACGGTGAAAACTTTGCGGTGGAAAAATTCAACCGCAAAGGGCCCATCACATCTTGCAAACCTCGTCTCACATCTCACGTCTAACATCTCACACAGTCGCCCTTATTCATGCGCGACAGGGATACCATAGCCGTGCTTCTTCAGCAGCGCGTGGCGCTTGGCTACATGCAAATCCTCGGCGATCATCTCGGCACACATCTGTTGAGCGGTAATCTGAGGGGTCCAGCCGAGCTTCTGTTTGGCCTTGGTCGGATCACCAAGCAGAGTATCCACCTCGGCAGGACGGAAGTAGCGCGGATCGATGCGAACGATGGTGTCGCCCACTGCAAGTGACTTGTGACTGGCTGCCCGTGACTCATCGAGTGCGGCAATGGTCCCGACCTCTGCGGCGCCCTCACCCTGCCAGCTCAGCGTAATACCCAGCTCTGCAGCGGACCACTCGATAAACTGACGCACCGAATATTGAACGCCGGTCGCAATGACAAAGTCCTCGGCCTGCTCCTGCTGCAGCATCATCCACTGCATGCGCACATAATCCTTTGCATGGCCCCAGTCACGCAGAGAGTCGAGATTACCCATATACAGGCAATCCTCCAGCCCCTGAGCGATGTTGGCCAGACCACGGGTGATCTTGCGGGTTACAAAGGTTTCACCACGGCGTGGCGACTCGTGATTGAACAGAATGCCGTTGCAGGCATACATGCCGTAGGCCTCACGATAATTGACCACAATCCAGTAGGCATAAAGCTTGGCAACGCCATAGGGGGAACGGGGGTGAAACGGCGTGGTCTCTTTCTGGGGAATCTCCTGCACCAGACCATAGAGCTCGGAAGTGGATGCCTGATAAAAGCGGACCTTCTTCTCCATACCAAGCAGACGGATCGCTTCAAGCAACCTGAGTGTGCCAATACCATCGACATCGGCCGTATACTCCGGTGCCTCAAATGAGACGGCCACATGCGATTGCGCCCCCAGATTATACACCTCATCCGGCTGCACCTCCTGCAAGATACGGGTCAAATTCGATGTATCGCTTAAATCACCGTAATGCAGGACAAAGTTTTTATTTTCTACATGAGGATCCTGATAGATGTGATCCACCCTCTGGGTATTAAATGAAGAGGCACGACGTTTGATGCCATGCACCTCATACCCCTTGGCCAGCAAAAACTCCGCCAGATAGGATCCATCCTGCCCGGTCACCCCGGTAATCAATGCCTTTTTCACATCTATCTCCTAAAACAAAAATAAACATGAAGGAGGGGGCTGGTAGCCAATCACTAGTCACCATTCACAAATCACTTCACGATTTCATAATAAACTGCGGCAACTTGCTCAGATTCTTCCAGCACAAGGCCAAAACACCACCGACACCGTTTTTTTTCAGTGCCCGGTAATCCTCTTTCGACTTACGGATAATATTGTTTAAAGAGCGATTGCTCTCCCCCCCCAGGCGCATCTTCACCAGCACATGAGGAATATAGGCACACTGCACGCCAACCTCACCCAACATGCGCAGCATACAATCATAATCGGCGGCAATCCGGAACGAGGTATCGAATGCCCCATGTGTTTCATACAACTGCCGACGCATATAAAACGTCGGGTGAGGAGGCATCCAGCCATGTTTCAGCTTCGCAGCTGAATACGCTCCTGACTTCCAGTAACGAATCACCCTGTCCGGCTCAGCCTTGCTGACATAAACAAGATCTCCGTAAACTGCTTCCACTGAATCATCGGCAAACACCTCTGCCACCCTGGACAAAACATCAGTGCTGGCGAAAAGATCATCTGCATGAAGGAAACCAATCACATCTCCCGTTGCATGCCTGATCCCTTTGTTCAGCGCATCGTAGATTCCCTTATCCGGCTCACTGATAAAGATATTAATCCGATCACGGAAGGCTTCCAGCAACGCTGTCGTGCCATCCGTAGAGGCACCGTCAACCACCACCAGTTCAACATTGGGGTAATCCTGAGCCAAAGTAGACTCGATCGCATCGGCTATGGTCTTTTCGGCATTATAAACAGCCGTAATAACAGATATTTTCATGCATTCCTCAAGAACAGACCACGGAAAGCACGAAACACACGGAAGATGAGTCGAACAGAGCGATTGTCAACTGCCCTGGGTGGATCACAGCCCCTCATCGAAGCATAATTATTCATTGCTCACACCTATAACTTTTTCCGTGTATTCTGTGTATTCCGTGGTAAATAAATCACAGAATGATCCGTTCAATTTCCACCTTAGGATGATGACCAAAATTTGCCAACATCCCAAGTTCAAACCCTGTCGCTCTCAAGTAGTTATAAACCTGTGCTCGGTGCTCATTACACAATTCTTTTACAGCCTTGATTTCAATAATGATTTGTCCGAAACAAATAAAATCAGGTCGGTAAATCTGATTTAACAGCTCCCCTTTATAGCTCAGATGCAAATCAGCCTGAGCGTGAAACGGTATACCTTGCGCATACAGCTCCCTCTCCATGCATTCCTGATAAACAGCTTCGAGAAACCCGCAGCCCATCTCGCGGTATACTTCGAAAATCGCGCCACGAATCTGAAAACTCTCATCCTCGTATTTCAACATCCATAATAACCTTTCACCACGGAATATACGGACCACACGGAAGTGAAGCTCCAACTAAGAGATTATCCACACCCTTGGATACTTCTGCTCCCCTCAATGTAGAGCCCTGACGGCATCATACCGCGTTCATTCTTCTCTTTTTCTCTGTATTCTGTGTATTCCGTGATCAACCCTGCCTCTCGATAAACCAGTCGCCCAGCACTAAGACATCCATCTTTGTGCGCAAAAAGCAGGCCAGTGCCTCTTCTGGCTTGCAGACTACCGGTTCGTTCTCATTAAAAGAGGTATTAAGAACCATTGGCACCCCGGTAAGCTCATTAAAAGCAGAGATCAGCCCGTGATAACGAGGGTTGGTATGAGAGTATACAGTCTGTAAACGCCCTGAACCATCGACATGCGTCACTGCAGGTATTTCAGTGCGCTTTTCCCCCCTGATCTGAAACACCTTCATCATAAATGGTACTTCGGCGTCAATCTCAAACCACTCAGCAACGGAGTCCCTGAGCACGGAGGGAGCAAATGGCCTGAAAGATTCACGGCGTTTTATTTTCAGGTTGAGAATATCTTTCATGTCTGAACGGCGCGGATCACAAACAATCGAGCGATTACCCAATGCCCTTGGGCCCCACTCCATACGCCCCTGAAACCAGCCGACGACCTTCCCTTCCGAAATCGCCTGCGCGGTTTTTCGACACAGTTCAGTTTCGTCGTCTATCAGCTTTATGACACATCTTTCGGATTCCAACTCAGTCCTTAGTCCTTCGACCTTAGTCCTGATTTCTTCACTGCTGAAATGGCTGCCCCAATAAGCATGATCCATCACAAATTGACGTCCCGCTTTAGGACTCACCTGGTGGTGAACAACAAATGCCGCTCCAATCGCACCACCGGCATCACCAGCGGCGGACTGAATGTACACATTCCGGAACGGCGTCCGTAGTGTCACCTTGCCATTGGCCACCGAGTTCATACCACATCCGCCGGCAATACACAGGTTATCTGTGCCATGCCGGGCATGGAGTTTATTCAGCAGGTGAAAAAACGCTTCCTCATACATTGCCTGGACTGAGTGTGCGATATCCTTGTGGCGCTGAGTCAACTCCTCACCCTTTTCTCGTGCAGGCCCCAGCAAATCAGCCAGTCGATCCGAATAGATCTGACCAACCGTCGGAATACCACTTTCCCACTCGTAGTTCACTTTCTCAACATGGTGTTTGAAATAGTCCAGGTTAAGACGGAACGATCCATCATCCTGCAGGAGTACAATCTGCCGCATCTGCTCCAGATATGACGGCTTACCATATGGTGCAAGCCCCATTACTTTGTATTCATCGCCATAGTGGGGAAAGCCGATAAACTGGGTCAGGGCCTGATAAAAGGCCCCAAGCGAGTGCGGAAAATAAACTTTATCATCGATTGAAATTTCACTTCCCTGACCGAATCCCCAGGCCGCACTGGCAAAATCACCGAAACCATCCACCGAGACCACCACAGCATCCGCATAGGGTGATACATGAAATGCCGAAGAGAGATGCGCCAGGTGATGTTCGACATGCCTGACTTCAGCCTTAAAACCATCGTTCGGAAACGCTGCCTCGAACTCCTGATCGACAGTACGGCGCTTATTTTGATCCTTGAGTTTATCCACAATCAAACTCAGCTCCGGTCGATTTTTCATCGTATAGCCGATTTTCTTCATCAGATTGGCCTTTGGGTCGGAGTTAATTGCTACGTAGTCAACATCGGCCAACTTAATACCCGCCTCTTTCAGGCAGTAACGAATTGCCTCAGAAGGAAATCCGGCCCAGTGTTTGATGCGACGAAAGCGCTCCTCTTCAATCGCGGCCACCATAGCTCCATCAACGACCAGACATGCTGATGAATCACCATGATAGGCATTAACTCCCAGAACAATCATTCTGTAACCTCTTACAATTTATTATTAAGATTATTTTGACAGGACCTTATTGTAGACCGCTTTCACGTCATTTGCGACCGAACCCCAGTCCAAATATTCAGAGATATGATTTTTTGCATTGAGGCCCATTGTTTTTGACAGTTCCATATCCTGTCCTAAACGGCAAATGGATTCGGCAACCACCCTTTCATCAGGCTCAATCCAGTAACCGGCATTCCAATCTTCAACCTGCGGCCAGGGACAGCCTTTGCTGAGAATGACTGGAAGTCCGTAAGACATCGCTTCTGCAATCGCCAAGCCAAAATTCTCGCTTTGTGACATCAATGAAAATGCATTCGCCGACATAAATGCATCTGCCTTCTCTTCCCCGTCTAGGTGGCCTGCAAAAATAAGATGTCCACTTGAAACAAGATCGGAGAACTGTGATTTCAATTGATTTACATACTCTTCATCACCATCGCCAACAAGAACCAATCGAATATGAGACATACTTTTCTTTGCAAGCCGCAATCCACCGCACAAAACGTTAAGACCCTTGATTGGATGAAGCCGGCCGACAAAAAGGAGTACAAATCCCCGGTCAGAAATATTGAACCTAGCACGAAGTTGTTTATCGCAACCGCTCTCCCCTTTTGGCAAATCAACACCGTTCGGAATCACGGACACAGGCGGAGTGATGTTCAGGGCCTTGACACTGGACTCCTCTTTTAAGCTGGTTGCGTGAATCCAGGCAGCGCCATTCAATTGCCGCTTTTCAAGAATGGCATAAGCTATCTTTTTCTTGAATGCGCTGACTTTCATTGCCTCAGATTCCAGCATTCCTCTGGGCGATACAATATAGGGCACGTTATTTTTCCGACATATGTGGCCTGCCATCCAGCTCATATAATTCCAGCAGCCATGGATATGTACCAAATCAAAATTATTAATGATTGATTCCAAATAAACTTTCATATCAGGGCAATAGAAGTAACCCTTCGGATAAGCCCTAGGTAAGTAGATAACCTTGACTCCATTAAAGGCATTGGCAGCGACTATTTGATCAGGAAGCTCAATGTTGCCATTTGCAGCTGAAGTCAATGCACAAACAATCATACCACTATTAGCTAGAGCAAGACATAACCCATGGATGCTTCTAGGAGGGCCGCCATAGCAATATGCTGGGGCAAAATATGCTGATACGTGCAGCACCCGAATACAGTCCTGCACCCTATGTTCGCTCTTTCAACCAGTACGGTAAAGGTCTCTCCTCTATACCGTCCATGTAGTTCACAATCGACAACAAATATTTTGCGCCAAAATCAGCACTTAGACAGTCGGCCCATCCTGCAACCCTCAACCGGTCGGCATCAGAAACTCGTCCCCTTTCGATGGCTTTAGCGATCAATTCAGTTAACCCTTCTACATCACCTGATTTAAATACGCCTCCGACCCCGCTTTCGGCCACTACCCCTGCAGCTCCACAGCGATCACTTGTTATCACTGGAGTGCCCACCATAAGGGCTTCAGAAACAACAGCACCCCATCCATCATGACGGCTCGGGAGGACTAAACAATCTGATTGCTTCATATACGCTGGAATTTCAAGCATTGGTAACTTTCCCGCCCATCTAACGCATCCAGGTATTAGTGCATCTGCTGTCGCCCTCAACTCCGAAGCCAACGGACCAGTTCCAATTACAAGCAGTTGCAGATTCAATCTGTGCAGTGGCTCTAGCGCCAAAATCAATAATTCAAGTGCCTTACGTTCAATCAACTGACCTACAAATATTAATCTAAACGTGACATCCGACTCCTCATTCTTTTCAATCAGACAGTTTTCGTTCTGAAGAAAATAAGTAAATGGAAAAACCTTCTTTGTTGAAACGCCACATGATATGACCCAGTCCGAAGTTGAGTATCCAATGGAGAGAACCCCTTCTAACCTATTGCGCCAAAGAAAAAAAAGACGCCGATACTCGATTCTTTTTAATATGCCTTTCCAGCCATAATCATTAACCGTTTCTACCATCGCCCACTGGCGCAACTTGCGTTTCGCAAGCTCTCTCTGTGCGATGCACACTAAACCATTGCCTCGAAGACCTTGGCAAAAATGAATAGAATCGTTAGAAGCTTTTTTCACTAACACGCAAACATCGAATTCATTTTCTACAAATTTTAGCTTCGCTCCACGCATACGCATTGAGCCCCACCCCAGCTTTTCCCGCTCAATAGAAGTCATTTGTTCCGCCACAAATATGACCTCAACATTGTGCGTACTTAAAGCCTCTGCCAAGCCCACCATATGAGGGCTAACTTCTGTTTGCCAAAACCAGAAGGACATTTCTCTCAAACCCGCAGCCCTTTAAGGTGCTTCTGACTGGAGACAGCCCAACTTAACACAATAAGTAACAACATCCCCATTCCACCTGCAGAAAACAGTACCGCTTCTCCCATATTCATAATTAGCGCCGTATAACTCGCAGCAAGAGCAACAACACCTCCCCATGCAACAACTCTAACAAGAGCTATTATCCACACGGTTACAAACAAGAATCCAACCAAACCCACTTCTTCAAAAACAGCAATAGGAAGAACACCTTTTTCAATTGGGGCACTAACGGGGAAGTCAAAAAAGGGGTCTCTTGTGACCCTCATAAAGTATGGCTCCGATGCAATACCAAATCCGATCCCTCCCAAGGGGTTCTCTTCAATATTACTCAACATCGCATCTATCAACATACCCCTGGAAGTATTATATGCATCAAGAATACCAGAAGTTTGTGCATGTTTAACCAAATATGAATCAATCCTGTCAACCAAAGCTGAGCCCATAAATAATGAAACAATTAAACTCGATAACACTGTAAATACAAACCGTTTGCTTAATACTCCTGGCAACACCGACCTCCATGAGCATCTAGTCAAAAAAGTTATAGTTAAAGCGGCAAGACCCAGTCCAAGAAAGAGAGATAATCCCGCAGTTCTAGCCTCTGACAATACAACCAAAATCAGGCAGGTCATAAACAATCCTATTGATAGCCAACTAGGTTGTGAATGCCTAAACATTTGCCCTCCAGATAGGGCTCCCAATATTGCCACGGTCATACCAAACGCTTGGGGTTGATTAAGCACACCTTGAAAACCAGTTCCGTTATTAAGATAACCTATTGGATGCCCAAGCAGCGGAATACTGGCCAACACCAACGAAAGAATTCCCCTATACATTTCACGTGAAAGTTTACCCCATTCATCATTATCGAGAAGAGACCACGCCGTAAGCAATGTCATAATGGACAAAGTCCAAGACACAACCTTCAAGATAGACACATCTGGAATAAGACTGATGATCAACGAGTGGGCAATAAAAAAAACGCTTAGAAACAGAGTAGTCTTAGAGAACGAATTAATACTTCTACTTCTAATAAACACCGATACCACTGCACTCGCTAATACTGCAAGTCGCCCGATTGCGCCAAACGATGAGTCTGGTGCTATTCCAGGATTAAGCACCGAAAAAAACCAAGTCAACGCCAAAGCTTGAATTGCTTGTGCAGGACCGAACAATGCAAATCCAGCGAGCAGTAAATAGCTCATGTCGGCAGTCACTGGAGATGCTATTCGCATCGCGATGACGGCCGCCAGAAAAACATACGTAATCGAATCTTTATTTATCTTCACAATCGGCCGGAGCTTTCTTCACATTTAGAGCAGTAATTTGACGCAATACTTTTGCAGGGTTTCCTCCAATCAAGCTACGCTCTGGAAACTCTCCTTTCACTACCGATCCAGCCGCAACTATGGAATGTCTACCTATGGTTGTGCCACCTAATATTACAGAACCTGCACAAACCCATGATTCATCTTCAATAATAATTGGTAGAGAATAACCATATCCCGCGACTCGACCGCATTCTTGATAATTGATTTCGTGCGACCCAGTAACCAGCATCACCTTGGGCGCGATGTCGCAGCTATGGCCAATTCGAACTAATGCATCTCCCCCCACAATAGAAACGTAATGGCCAATCCACGTATCATCGCCAACCTCAAGCGGGCCACTCAAGAAATAAGAAGCACTTGAAACAATCCGCACATTGTTACCGATGTTAGCACCGGCACATCTCAGCATCGTTCTTTTCAGCCCCCAGCAACGTGTTTCCGGCAAGAGGTTACACATCAGGTTGTACAGGTGTAATATAAAGGTGTTCAAAGCAACCTCAGCTACAATTAAATATTAAATGGAAAGGGCATGCCGATACACTTCTAACATCTTTTGAGAAAACACCTCAGAAGAAAATCGTTCATTAACCCAGTTAAAGGCAGCTTTTGCCTGCTTCTCTTGCTGAGTTACATCAGACTCCAACTGCAAAATTGCATCCCGAAGCGCCACAAAAACCTCCCAACTTTGCTCAAGACTAAAGCTTGTTGGCTCAGACCTTTCCACAAGCACCGAGTTGTCCACTGTTACCAAGGGATACTCTGCCTCAGATATCTCCCCATCCCCCAGCAAACCGACAACTGGCTTTCCACAAGCCATTGCCTCAGCAACTGACAGACCAAAGCCCTCATACCAAGACATGAACAAATAAAAATCAATTTTCGCATAAAATCCTGAAATATCTTCAACAGAACCTAGCCACCGAACCCTGTCACCAACCCCCAATTCAAAAGCCCGTAATCTCAAGGCTGTTCGAGCCGGGCCATCTCCAGCAATCGCCAATTCATATCTTTGAGGAAGCAACCCCAAAAGGTTTAACGCATCCTCGACCCCTTTATCTTCAACCACTCTCACAGCCATCCCCAACACACATTTATCGCTTGAAGCCATTGGGGGAGGCAGGCACAAATAATCGAAATTGACTGCATTGTGCACCACTTCCACCTTATCTGGTCGGACTTGGCACTTTTCAATCAACTGCTTAGCGGCACCATGTGAAATTGCTACAACCTTGTCGGCTGTACCACACAGAAGTCGAATACGTTTAAGTCGCTTATCTCCATCAACACCAATATTCGGTCGAAAATGTTGGTGCATAATTCTTTTTCGGGTAATTCCTATCCCCCCCAAAATCATCCAAGCGACATCATCTATATAGTGAATAATATCTGGATTTATTATTCTCACCAAACTTCTATATGCAAACCAAGCAGGAATATCTCTAGGGCCTGATGCATGCAGAAAATGGCAATTATTTCCCACGAGCCTTTGCAACCGCCCACCGCCGCCATACGCAACAGCCAAGTGTACATCAACACCAGATTTACGCATGGATCTGATCAAAACCTCAGCAACCCTAACACTACCGCCGGCTCTCTCATCATCTTTATATATGCAAATAAGCAGTTTCATTATTCCGTAATCAACACTCACCTAAGAGTATCAATTATACCTCTGCAATATCGTGCAAACCGCTCTTTTGTCTCTAGTGATAAAAGAGAGGCAACCACTCTATGGGCAATGGTTCCAGGGTGACCCTTCAACCCATAGTTTCGAGCAGAACTCAACCATTCTTTTCCCTCATCCAACATGCCTTTCCGGTAAAAGTACTTAGCATTGAAGTAACAGAATTCTGCCAATGCGGGAAAAATATCTTCAGTAGCTAGACCTTCACGCCGACACCATTCGACAACCTGTTCGACAACAAACCTCTGAGAGAGAGAAGCATTAGAATCCGAACTTTGCGAAACTCTCGAGGTATTAATTGGATGCTGCCAATAAACACCGCAACCTTCGTCACTAACTGCAACCGTTTCACCAGCCATGAGTGCACGCAGCATTATCTCACCATCTTGATTCCGCGACATTTGTTCATTCCATCCACCAATACTCCTAACTACTGATGTCCTCCAGAGCACTGAACAGGTCGGGACATATTGCCCCTTTAACCAAGAATCCATCCATTGCAAAGAGGAACGGTGTCTAGATGGCGCTACCACCCCCCCCTTAACGCCATCCACATCGCATATACACCATGGGCCAAATGCAATCGAATCACTACTATGATTTAGTGCCTGACACAACCCTCTCAGCAACGGACCTTCAATGGTATCATCAGCATCCAAAAACATTACATATTGATTTGACACATTTTCCAAGCCAACGTTTCTTGAGTATGGAGCCCCCATATTTCTAGCATTAGTTATAAGCTTCACTGAATCGTATTTTTCAAGAAATTCTCGTGTATTATCAAACACACCATCTTCGACAACTATGATTTCAGTATTTACTGATGGTTGCCCGATCACTGAAGATATCGTTCTCTCTATAGAATCACTTGCTTTATATGCTGGAATCACTACTGAAACAGTTTCCAATTTACTCCCCAGACCATTGGTACCCTCATTGGAACAACAAATAATATATTGAACGGCTTTCAACGGATGGCATTAGTAAATAAAAGCTAATCCGATCCATCTCAAAATCTTATCGACATATATCTATACGTCAGAGAAACTTATTTCTTTGGCGAAAATTAAATCATGAAGATTTAGAGTCAATAATGTGTACTGATAAATATTCCGACCAAGAAGGAATATTTACTATGTTGGAACTAAGATAATCAGTGTTCACATAATCTCCTTCAGAAACGACAGAATTTATCTTGAACTTCCGGTGCAGCGGAATTGGCCAGTTATAGTTTCCAACCTCAACCCCCTCTAATCTTAGACTATCCTTTATTTCACCACTCGCATCAATCATAACATAGCGATTCCAGAGCACCCCTTTAAAACTTAACGAAACTCCAAATTTTTTGCATAATCCAGCGTACACCATATCCATATTTGCCACATTTTTCGACAAATTATCAACACAATTCTTTTCTTGAAGACCTATAAGAGTAATTTTATTTTCCCTGATTCTTCTAATACTGATGTCAGACGACACATTCTTTCTAAATTTACCGTGAAAAGTCGACATCATAGATAAAAAAAACTTGGATTTTAGCAACAAACTAGGGACATGTAGCGAAAGGCAATTACGGATCATTGAAAAGTTATTGTAATAAGCCAGATAATTATTCTCGTCAGAAAATTGAAATAGAAACCTCAATAGCCTTAAGTCGAGATTGTTATCGCACATCTCTTCTAATGGAACATTAGAATATGCATCTAAAAAAGATTCTATTAAATTCCCATGTCTCGAATGGATTACTACTTCTCCTCCATCCATACATGTATATGGCTTATCAAATGCATATGAATATATACCAAAATCACCTTGAACATCTACTATACCCTTTGCGCAATGAGCCAAATCTTCGATCACCAACACGCCATGACATTTGCAAAATTCAATAATTTCTGAACGCTCTACATTTACTATTCCCTGATAGTGAGTAAGCAGTAGTATATCAAAAGATTCATGATTGTTGGCTATCCACTCAAACGAAATCGAAAAATCAGTCAGTTTAACATCACTCAAGACAACCTTGCAACAAGCCTGAAGAGCTGCATCCATTACTGATGTACAGTTAAACGATTGCATACAAACAGTTGGCCTACTTTTATCTCTTGATAAGAACTTCAGTAAAAATTTTAACGCAGCAGCCCCTCTATTAAAATAATATCCGGATACAGCAGAAGATCGGCCATCCACAGAGGAAAGCATATTTTCATCCAGGTATTTTGGAAATGCTCTTCTTATAGATAACATATCTTTCTTCCAAGTTCAATAACCACATAATGCACAGAATAAATCAATTTAGTTATTCAAGCCAAGTCGCCTTATAAAATTCGCCATATTCAAACCCCAACTTTCAGCAAAGAAATAGTCACTACCAACTCCGTTGTTAAACTCTGCATCAAAGTCAACCTGACTCGGGTGATCAACAAGCTTAACTATTCCAATTTTTACTAGGTCATTCATATGCTCTACCCCGGGCAAATTAACCAGGTAAGTCTTACACCCCATGGCGATACCTTGAAAAACTGCTGTGGAATATACACCCACCTGGAAAGCACATTCTGAAAACAATTCACTTAGTGAAACATCATCATTTTGAACTACATTTATATTAGCCTGCTCAAGATATGGATACCTATCTCGCCAAGTATCATATTCACAGGGGTGAAGTTTATAATACAAATTGTATTCCTTCCCAAGCCTTAAAGATAGCTCCATGGCAAAGAGCGAAAGCTTAGTCCCAACGCTCCACTGTGAAACAAACAGTATATTTTTTTTACCCTTTCTAACCCCATGCATTTCACTTGAAATATACGGAGCTCCAAGAGTGATGATATTCACATCATCGATAGGAAATCTAATAGATTTTTCCCAGTATTTTCCCATAGTTAAAAAGTAATCTGGAAACAATACTTTCTTTCCACCTTCAGGATAGCTATACCCCAAGTGGAAAGGACTAATCACCCCATGCTGAATTTCAATTACAGGGATAGATAACTGTCTACACGCATCAATTAAGTACTCTCGTCCATAACTGGAAATTAAAAAAACAGCTTTTGGGGATTTAATTAAGAGCAACTTTTTATAGAAAAAAAGATTCGTCAAATGGTATGAAATAGCGGATGAGACCATTGATGGAAAGTTCGCTCTAACACAAAACATTTTTTGAATTTCTGCATCAATACCATCCAGCAACTCCACTTCAAAATCTGAAAACTTAACCCTAAACAGACTGCACCCAAACCGTCTAATCACGCCATCCAGTAAGTTTGTATACATCACATTCTTTGTATGTGGATTGGAATCGGCAGTATCAAGGCTTTCGATAAGAAGGCATGACTCAGGCCCTATTGAGTCAATTAAATGATCAAAATAAATATCCCATGCTTTGTTATCACCTCCATTTCTTCTAAATGAAGATGCAGCACTAAAGAAATAGAAATCTTTCCTCCCTTGAAAAATAGGGCTTTTTAACAACCATTCAATTGGTCTTATTTTTTCTTTAGGGCTTTTGCCATGCTCGTGTTTAACAACTTTAACTGGTCGCGATTCAAAAACCCCCTTCTCTCGAATTATTTTTTCAAATACCTGGAAACGAACTAAATCCCAAACATTCACACCTTTAATTTTCAGGTTAAATAGCCCAAGATTGTCCTCTAGAGTCCTAAATTCATGAAAAATACAATTAAATCCCATTAAATACTTTCCTTTCTGAACCATTGAACACAGAAACAAGCCGGATCCAAATGCTAAAGTCGCAAAAGATTTTTACGCAAATGCTCTTAAAATAATATATTTCAAAAACAATTTTGAATCACCTCAAGCAGGTAACTTGCTAACAATTCATTTCCATATTTATTCAAGTGAATACCATCATCGCAAAGATCTGAATCATTAGAAATGATCTTGTTTACGTCCGCGAACTCAAATTGAAATTCTTTTGATGCATTGAATAATATTTTATTATATTCATTGACGTTATCATCAAATCCATAAGAACGATTAAGCACTGAAACCGGAGGCATAATGATCCCAAGAATGATCACTTTTGAGCCCGTTTGTTGAGCAGCACGACACACTCTCCAAACGTTACGGGCAAATTCATCTTTTTCCACATATACAATATTTCGATGTTTTGTAAAAAAACTTCGATTCTTCGAAAAAAAATGGATCACTCCATTTCTCATAAATGGCGGTACAATTGAAATGATGCGCCTCTCTATTGGTTTAAATAGCCTAGGTGCGCAGTCAACTATCCCTAAATGCATCACAAGCATATCAGGCTGAAGCCATAATATATCATCACAAATCTGTTGTTCAGAAGATTGCAGCCTTGTATCTCTGGCTCTAGAAAATCTAGATATAACATCACATCCAGAAACCTTTCTCGCAAGCAAATACGGATATGTATTCTCGTAAAAAACATTTTCACTCGGGCGTGGCATCCCAAGAGAATCACCCAATAAAACAATCTTATGCACAGTTTGCTATATACTATTTTAATTTAATAGGTAGTGAAACTTTCTGTTTAACACTGGAGTTCAATGCGACCAATTCAGGATTATCTCGACAGAGCTGGACTATTTCCTCAAGTGAAAATGTACTGTTACTATTATATAACTTTGCAAATATCTCAGATATCATATCGAAATCTTCTTGAGTATCTACAGTGAGCCTCAATTCAGGCCACTTCACATTACTATCGACAACCTCTAAGACCCCGCACTTAAACAGCCCTGTTTGGGTAAAATACCCCCCCCAAACCTCAGTATCGACCTCATCTTTGATCTCGCACGCCTTCTTAATTGCATCTCGTTTCAATGCATAAGAAAAAGTACCAAACGGCAGCCCCTCTATCCTTGAGAAATCAAAGTCTCCTGCCAAATGAAAATCAACCAGCTTGTCAATGTACACAGGATCAACAAATGGATTATCTGCCGTGCAACTTACAATCGTATCCACATCGAAAGCTTCTGCAGCAGACAGCATTCTAAACAGGACATCATCCGGGTCACCTCGAAAGCAGCGGATCCCCTCAGCCTGTGCAAACTCACATAGTCGATCATCCTGTCCTATTGTTGAGGTGCAGATAACTATTTCGCTTGGTCTTTGTGCCAAACGAAGGCGCTCTACCATGTAATGAAGCATCGGGCGGCCAAGAATCGGTTTCAACACCTTTTCCTTCAAACGGGTCGACTTCAACCTGGCCGTGATCAAGATTCCAATCTTCATACTAAATCCCCGCTCATGATCACGTTGCTAGCAGATATATCCTTTTCGACGGTTTTACCAACCGCAGACAATGCATCCAATTGACTCAAACCGCCGGATTGGCTGGTACGTCGAAAATCGAACAAATCGACCGTTAATTCTGTACCCTGCTTGATATCTTTAGTCGCCACAGCAGCCATCTTCATAGGGCCATACACCGAATAGTCTTGCTCACCCTTGTTCAACCCAATAGACCCATTACCGGCAAGCTGATTCAGCAGCTTCAACTTCTCAGAAAGTTGATTGAGCATCTCTATAGAAATAGCGGCTGAGTAGTCACACCGCTCTTTGCCATACACAGTCGTCACATGTTTCTCCACGTAACCCATACCATTCGCTGCAACCAATAGAGTTACCAGCTCATTGTTCTCATGGTTCCATGCAGTGTGATCAGCATATCCATATTCCAAGCGACTATAGAGGGATTGAAGCTTCCTGATTTTTGCCAAATTCACATCTTCATATTTGGTCGGATAGTTTTGAAAGCCAAACATCAGGATTGTTCTTCTGTCGGAAAAAGCCTCAACAGCAGCATCAATCTCCTGAATCGAGCTGCCTCCCACTCCGATGACTACAGGTACGTCAGGAGAGAGATACTGATTAACGGCTTTTTGCAAGCGCGGAACATTTAAACAAACCGAGTGCAATTCGACCAAGTCCGGAGTGAACTGCGCTGCAAATTTGATCGCAGTTGTGTCGTTTAGCAGCAGCATGAGCCCTTTGCCACTCGACTTGACGATATTAATCAATTCTTCCCACTGTAAAACGGATAGCATCCATGCTTTTAAAGTATCATATGCGGCGTGATCTCGACTCATATATTCATCTAAGTCGAGAGTGACATGCATTTTCACAATATCTGACCGTGACTCTGAACAAATACGGCTTACCAAGTCCTTCATGAACTCAAAATTACCTTCATGGTGCCAAGCTGTTTCAGCAATCAGCTTGATCATTCTGATGCCTCCTTATTTTGGTTAGCAAGCTTATAGTCTTCATGACTACCAACATCGCGCCACTCCTCCCGGAGTGGAAACACTGTCACTTTCTTTTTCTGTGCCTTCAATAAACTGAAGAGATCCGGCAAATCAAAAAATTGATCTTCAGGAATATTCTGTATTTGATCAGAATTAAATACATAAATTCCGGCGTTCACAAAATAGGAGTGTGCCGGCTTTTCGACCACATCGATAAAGCTCTCACCATCAATATTCACAACACCGTAGGGGACTCTAAAGCTGTAATCGCGTACAGCCATTGTAGCCACGCCACCGTTGGCTGTATGAAAATCGAGCAGTTGCCGGAAATTAAGGGTAGTCAGCAAATCACCATTCATAACAATAATTTGTTCCGACAGCCCTTCTTGCGGCAACAAACTCAATGCACCGCCAGTCCCCAGTGGTTTATCCTCTTCCAGATAGGATATTTCAACACCGAAGCGTTCGCCACTCCCGAAGTGCTCGACAATCATTTCGGCCTTGTAATTCACTGACAGCGAAAATCGTCTGAATCCCTGCTCGACAAAACGCTCAATTATGTGCTGAAGCATCGGCTTGCCGTTCACTTCCAGTAGCGGCTTGGGAATGCTCTCGGTCAATGGCCTGAGCCGCATACCCAAGCCTCCGGCCATCAGAACAACCAGCGTATCATTGATCCCCTGACGAAAAAGGCTTGTCTCGGTTTCAAGGCCTAAAACACATCCGTCATTATTAATTACCGGCACTGCATGAATCGATCGACCGCGCATCAAAACCAGTGCTTGATCCCTGCTGGCATTCTCGCTGAGGGTAAGCGGACTGCAATTCATGCAAACAGAAACTGGTGCCGAAAGATCAAGCCCACGAAGAATTCCTCGCCTGATATCACCATCGGTAACCGTTCCCAGCAGCCGTTGCTGCTGATCGATCACCAGCAAGATCTGCAATGCCTCGCGATCCAGAACCCTGATCGCCTCCAGCACTGGCAAGTCAGGACTCACCAGAATATTTTTCAGGTCTTTCATTTAACTATCCTTCGTGCGGGCACACCAACTACAGTCTGATCACTACCGACATCAGCAATAACAACTGCACCAGCTCCTACCACACTATAATCGCCAATCGAAATGCCCTGAATAACCGTACTGCCCGCACCAAGATGCACATGGCTGCCAATCGAAACATCTCCAGACAATGTAACACCGACAGAAACATGCGTGTTAGCACCAATAGTACAATCGTGGTCAACACCAGCCCTCGTGTTAATGAGAACATTTTCACCGCAGTAAACCCCGGTCTGCACAACCGATCCGGCCATAACCTGACATCCCTCTTCAAACTCAGCGTCTGCAGCAACAATCGCAGCAGGATGAATGAGCGTCGTAAATCGATAGCCGCGTTCCTTGAATCGGTTGTAAACCATGCTCCTGAGGTTTTGTGAACCAACGCTACCCAGGCCATTTGCCAGCTCCACGTCAGTACTGGAATATTTTCGGATGGAAGAATCATCACCAAGATACTCGACAGGCATTCGAGAAGCCTTCGTCGGCGCAAGATAGCCAATCACATTAGCTTGCATGGAACGTAGAGTATCCAGCACAACCCGTGCATGCCCGCCGCCGCCAATGATGATAACATCCAAGCTCACTCGGCAATCATCTCATCTGAAGCATAATCTCGTGAAGCCCGCTTTCCTAATAGCTGCCAATACCTAAACGGACTCATGCCATTGCCCGGTCGTTTAACTGTCATATTCTCCATACTGAACAACTCACCTTCCCGAATCAGTTCGGATGCGACCAGACTCTTTCTGGCAACAGCCCGATTTTTCAATTCAGAGGCAGCAGGCTTCTTTTCAGCAGTGCCAAGAGCCAGTTCAACTGTTCGAATAGCCGCAACCATGCTTGAAAGCTCTTCAGGCTCCAGAGATGCTTTATGGTCCGGTCCGTCCAAGGTCTTATCGAGAGTAAAATGCTTCTCAATCAGCGTGGCACCCAAAGCAGCCGCAGCCACGGACACGGCAATACCCTCGCTATGATCGGAATAGCCAACGCGCAACCCGAATGCCGAGCGCATCGTCTGCATTGCCCGCAAATTGATATCAGCCGGCGGCGCCGGGTATTCAGTGGTACAATGAAGCAGAGTAACTTTCTCCTTCAACAGACTCTTTCCACGCTCGCTTTCATAGGCAGCCCGAAACGCATTGATTGACGGATGTTCTTCAATTCCCAGCAATCCGAATGCGATCACGCCAAGTGCAGCTTCAATCTCCTCCAGTGTTGCCATGCCGGTAGAGACAATCAAATCACAGCCTGTTTGCGCATGTGCGAGCAAGAGGGGCCCATTGGTAATTTCTCCAGATGGAACCTTCAAAGTCCGCAAGCCGATTTCACGAACAAGAAAATTGAGACTCTCTTCATCAAATGCTGTTGAAAGAAAGCTGATCCCCATCTTGTTGCAATGGCTGAGCAACTCATGATGCACCTCACATGATAATTCAAGGCGTTTGAGCATAGCATGCTGTGACTCTTCCTTACCTGTGGCTTTCATTTGATATGCGGCTTTTTCAGCAGACCCGGTCACCAGCTTATCTGCCTTGAATGTCTGAAATTTCACAGCGTCAGCCCCGGCTTCAACAGCCGCATCAATCAACTGCCTGGCCATCTCCAGCGAACCATTATGATTTACCCCCGCCTCGGCGATGACAAAAACCCTGCCTTCAGTCACTCCTGCTCCCCCATAAAAAAATGCTTTTGAAGCAGTGCCGCCGGATCAGCAACATCACACAGTACTTTGACTATTCTTTCTGACGCATGCCCGTCGCCAAACGGGTTTCTTGTTGAACTGAAATCCTCGTCCAAAGCTCGGGTGATTGCTGTTTTAATTGCATCACGGTCCGCCTCACAATTAATAACAGAAGTTGCCTGAAGACGCCCCTTCTGGCGGTCACCGATATTCACTGATGCAATGCCAAAGGACGGTGCTTCATACAAGCCGCTTGATGAGTTGCCAACAACAGCGTCAACATGTTTCAATGCACAGAGATAATTTGACCCGAGCACATCGTACGCTTTCGCATGCGGATGAGACGCTACAAAACGATCCAGCATTGCATTGAGCGCCCTCCCTTCAGTATCCGCATTCGGTCGGGTAAATATTAATCCTGTATCTTCGCCCAACCCATCGAGAGCGGCCAGCAACTCTCCAAACTGCTCGCAAGAAGAGGATTGGCCAAGAGTAACGGGATGGAATGTCAGCAGCAGGTTTTTCGCATTTGGTTCAAACCCTATTGCATCAAAAAAATCATCTCTGCTCATTAACTCGGCTTTTTCAATGGCATCAAGGCCCGTTGACCCTACTACATACACATGCTCCGGATTCTCTCCCATCCGGGCTACCCGTGCAGCCGAACTTTCGTTGCTGACAAAGTGAATATGAGACATCTTGGTAATGCTGTGGCGAATCGATTCATCAAAAGCGCCTTCGGTTGTATCCCCCCCGAACAAATGGGCGACAGGTACTTTTGCAATAAGGGCAGCCTGCGCGGCAGCCAAAATCTCGTAGCGGTCACCCAGCAGCATCACCATATCAGGCCGGAGTTGATCAAACGCATCAGCAAAACCAATAACACCTAACCCGAGAGACTTGGTCACAGCAACCGGAGAATCAGATGAAAGCAACATCTCTACCCTCCCCGAAACCGGAAATCCATCGAGTTCAAAACGGTTAACGGTCATGCCGTATGCATCGGAAAGGTGCATGCCTGTCACAATCGTTTGAAGCTCTAGTCTATCGCACTCCTGTATTGCCCTCATAGGCCAGTACAGCAGCCCATAGTCCGCACGACCACTCGACACCACACAGATTTTCCTCTTCATTCGAGAAACTCCGGCAACACACTACTAGGGAGATTCACCACTCGTTCCTCCAGCCATTGGGAATTACTGATATTCCCTTTCCGGCAAGCAGCGTACATTGGCAGGCGAGTCATTAATGCCCAGATAGGACGTGTCATAACGCCCTGTTCGTTGGTCGCCGAAAGAAGTATATCGCGCTGCTTTTGATTTTCGCAAATCACTGCATTCAGCCAATAGTTGGAGCGACAGCCATCAGGTTCGGAAACAAACTGTAATTCTCCTCCCTTCAAATACTCAGCATAACGGTCAGCCAGTACTCGTTTGGCCTTAATAAATTCCTCAAGGCTTTCCAATTGTGCGCAACCGAGTGCTGCATTTAGATTCGGCATACGGTAATTAAAGCCCAGTTCGTCATGGACAAACTCATAGGGATGCGTTTTTTTTGCAGTCGTAGTCAGATGCTTGGCATGCGCCCCGAACTTTTCATCTGCAAGGATCATACCGCCGCCGCCGGTAGTCATAACCTTGTTACCATTGAAACTGAGCGTGCCCATTAGACCGAATGTGCCTGTGTGGCGGCCATGATAAAAACTGCCGAGCGATTCGGCAGCATCTTCAACCATGCTGATGTTCCACTCTGAGCAAACGGCAACCAACCCATCCAGATCGGCCGGGTGTCCAAACGTATGCATGGGTACACATGCCCGGATGATGATGCCATCAGACTTTGTCCGGCACAGTCCGTCATCCGAAATTTGGGCATGCTCCGACAACCACTCGCGCATCGCGATTGCAGACAACCCGAGCGTATTGCGATCGACATCGATAAACAGAGGCTGTGCACCGATATAGGCAATGGCATTACAGGTGGCCACGAAAGTCAGTGGTTGGGTAATCACCAGCTCACCCTGTTTGACACCCGCCAGCAACAACGCTGCATGCAGTGCAGCTGTGCCGTTAACCGTTGCCACGGCTCTGGGACTACCGGTATACGCCGCCATATCGCGCTCAAAACGATCAACATAGGCGCCAACACTGGAGACAAAAGTCGAATCGATCGTATCGTTAACATACTCTCGCTCTCGACCACAAAACACAGGGGCATGCAGGGGAATGAACCCCTCAGTACGGTACTGCTCCCGGACAAACCGGATCAGGGCATCAACCATCACATTTTCCCGTCAAGGTATTTCCCGGTTTCCTTATGCGCAAAACCGGGCAGCATTGTATGAAAAAGATCGACCAGCTGCTCTTTATGCCACAGGCCATCCAACTTCATCTGACTGACCGAATCAGCAAAATGGTTCAACAATGTATCATCAAATTCGGCTGCAGCCTTGATAACGCCGAGGTTTGTGAATCTCTCCATATCGAGGATCTCATCACCGGTATAAAATTCTTCGAAATCTTTTTCACCCGTGGTGTCGCTGGCTGTAAACAGGCATGGCCACTGTCCCTTCTCAGGAATCGTGTGCACCAGAGCCCGGGCTTCTTGTTCATCGGCACAGAGATAGGGCTCAAAACCACGCTGTCGCAGGTAATTCTCCGCAATTTCGGCAAAGGTAATCAAATGCAATTGCTCACTGAGCTTTGGAAAGAAGATATCCCTGTTTTCACCGAATATGCAGCTCATCAGACACAGCTCGCCGCTCTCCTGAGGAGTTACAAAATAGCGTTTGATATCATTCGGAGCGACGATCGGCTGGCGCTTTTCCAGTCGCCGGTTGAATCCGTGCAGCAATGAACCATCTGAAAATGCAACATTGGCAAATCGGGCAGTGGAAATACTGATATCCGAGGAGCGACGCATCAGAAACATTTCCATAATTCGTTTGCTGGCACCCATCATGTTCACCGGATTAGCAGCCTTGTCCGTCGAAACACAAAAGTATTTTTTAGCTCCGTTACGAACAGCCTGAAGCATGGTTTTTTCAGTATTGAAAATGTTTACATCAACCATCCGCATCAACGTAAACGGATCCTTTTCGCTCCTGACATGCTTCAACGCCGACAGATTCAGGATATAGTCGTATTCACCATCCGACCGAATAAACGCATCGTATTCCACGCTTCCGATATCCAGCGCAAATGTTTTGAAGTCACCGTCGATGTATCCAAATGAACTGCGAATATCGCGCACCAGTTCAACCAGGTTGTTTTCACTGATATCAACGACATGCAGTTTTTTCGGGTTGCGCTTGAAAATTTCTTTAGTCACTGCCTGACCAATTGAGCCTGCGCCACCTAGAACTATAAATGAAGAGCTACTGATAATTTCACCGAGTTTTTCGTTGCGTTCAAAAATATCCTGCACGAAAAGGGGGGCGTTTCTACCAATTAAATTTAGCATCCGTTTCACAAATGACCACCGGGCACCATATATAAGCCCATCACGCCTTCACTTTAACTACGATTTTCCGAACCGAACCAGGCACATCAGATATGCCTGGCATATGCAGATCTCCGGGAAAGAATATTGCAAACATTCCCCCACAGAGATTAACAAATGAAGCATTCCCACTATGTAAAGCATAATCATGCTCTTCATGATATGGTTTAACTACCACTTGATCTTGTAGTGGTGCATATCCAATCGACTCCTCCCCTCTAACGACATATTGTACATCGACATAAAGCTCGTGGCGCTCAAAAAAAGAGGAATCAGCGGGCTTTGTCTCATATTCGCTCACCAGTGCATATACACACTGGCCATCAATCTCATGTTTACCAATGCTCAGTGCCTCTAAATCATGACTAACGAGGAACTCTAGTGCCTTTGATACCCCATCACCCAGCCCTTGGTACAATTCGTATTTATCTATACAGTCTATTATCAACAGTAGCTCTCCTTCCCAAAATTCACTTTACACATTCAAAACATTACTCGAACATGAAATAGGCCAACCGACATATCTAACTATTTTTCATCACCCATGGCATCGGGAAAACCAAATTTGCAGCATACCAACACAACAAAAAGGAGAGAAGTTGCCCTACTACCACACCTAGAGCAACACCTATCATTCCGAACGGATCACATAGAACATAAGAAACAGCTAGTCCAACTGCTCCACTAAATATGGTGCTAATTGCTAAATATTCATTCTTATTCGCCACCTGTATGTAAATAGCAGTTGAGAAATAACAAGCCCCAAAGAATGAGGATAATGCAATCAACAATACAATCCATTGACCTTCGATAAATGAAACGCCAACCAAGTATGGGTACATAAACCAAGCGACCAATGAGAATACAATATACAACAATAAAGAACCGCCCATAACCTTATATGAACCTGAAACCAAAAGGCGCCGTCTGTAGCTATCATCCAATGCACGCTCCATTATTTTTGGATGCCATGCTTTGAAAAATGATTGATATAGTAAGTTCAAGGCCAATCCTGCCTGTGCCCCTACTGCATATATCCCGACATCTGAAGTAGTCATCTTCGACTCAATAATCATTCGATCCCCCAACGCAATCATCATTCCTCCCAACACATGGGGAACCAATGGCACGCCGTATCGCAAGGCATGTTTTACATGATGAAAAAGTTCAGTACCCGGAAGTGATAGAAGCCCCCCCCTCCACATCCAGAACAAGGCAAGCGTTGAAAAAATCGCAATGGTGAGGCATTGAGCAATCAACCGCCCCTCCCACATCATGCCTAAGACTAAAATCAACAAAAGGGAAAGAGCAGCATTCATAATACCTGAAGAAACTTGGAAAGCAGAATAATTAATCGCATTCCCAACTACTTGCCAAAGGGTCAAGCGTATTTGTATCAAGAATTGACCTCCAGATAATATTACTGCCAGCAAAATCCAGTCTCGTTTCAATCCAATCAGCGGCGACAAATAATCTCCGAGCAAGACAATCAAAAGGGACATAATTATTGTAGTCACAATCAGAATTGCTAGACATGAACCTACATATGCTGCAATACCTTCGCGCCCATGTTTATAGTAACGTAAAGCTACGGCTCCGTGCACACTCAGGCCTGCGAACACCCCAGAAATACTAAGAACAATAGTAAATATCGTTATAATGCCGTAATCTTCAGGTGACAACACTCTAGTAAGGATAGGTAATAGAAAAAATGGGACGCTTGAATTAATCATCGTACCCAAAAAATAGATCACAACATTCTTAGAAAAATGATTCTTCACTTACGAAAACCCTCATGCTTGACAATTACTTCCTACAGCAACAGCGGAAAGGCCAGTTCCTTCTCTTCTAATCAACGCACCTAGCTTCAATCGATTTAGCAATCAATCGTTGAGCCGATGGATAAACAAAATAAGCAGGTTGCCCTTATCACACTGAAGTAGCTGTCTATACATGTACCAGCGTGTCACCCAATTACCCTGCTACCGCGACTTCACGAAACTGTGGGATTCACAATTAATGTGATATATCTTTCGTTTAATATAAACTATTTGCACTAAGACTTCATATACCTGTTCATAATGGATCTTATCACCTTAAACTTAAATGAGTTCACTTTACTGACACAAAAGTAAGGAGCTTGCTTGGCTCCAAAGCCTCGAAAAAAGCGCTCTATCGGTTCAATCATTGAACCTAAAAAGTTGAATTCATTGGTTACCACTGCCGCATATTGAATGGCGTGCCACATACACAGGCTAGTAGCGCCACTGTTTCTCAGACTTGGATCTCCTCCCCCCATTAAATAATAGGCACAATTATCATCCCATACGATGTAAACCCCAGCATGAAGCCTTCCATCTTCCCCCTGAGCTACAAAAATCTTCCGACAATCATTTGCCTCGCACACCTGATCAATGCGCCTAGCCAACTGGTCAGGGTATATGTTATCCATCCCCTGTCTTTGGGCTGTCATATTTGCCAACCCCAAGAAGTCCTCAATCGACAAATCATCTCTAACAACGATTTTTGCCTTCTCTGCTTTCCTAATATCAGTCCTAACTTTTTCAAGGAATCCAGCCCATAATGCTTCCTTATCCTTAAGCTCAGGAAGGGTGTAGGTGTACTTGGTCATTTGTTTATAGTCACGCCAATAGAATGGCATCCAATTAGTAAGGAGAGGGGTCCAACTTTGCTCATAGCAAGAAAAGCTTGGCAACTCATCAATTAGGCCCTGCATGACTTTTTTCTCTGTCCCTATTTGATTTGCATACTTTGTCTTATGTGGCTTAAGCCAAGGCCCCAGATACGGGGTTAACTTAGTTGTACCCAAATACATTCCACCCCACTTCTTGCAGAATACATAAGGAAGCGCCCCAATTATTCGCCCATCCCTCTTATACAGGGCAACCCCCCATTGCTGACCTTCAGAGCAAACCGCATCTAACCACCAATCTTTGAGGAAAATTGGTATTGACGACTCTTTAGAACACAAGTTCCGATACTCATCTATTGATATATCATCCATTCTATCCGATTTCCTTTCATCACCACTACTCAGGAGCAGTCTAATTGCATTTCATATATTCAAGTCGGATTTAAAAACATAAACTTTTGGACCTTATCTACTCCAATTCAACCCAATAGGCCGCTTCTATCAGCAACCACAAAGGCCCACCTTCGGGCCCATGGAGCAGAACCTTTCCTCAAAGAGGGAATCGATTTCCATACATCAAGTCGATTATCGCTTTGAAGCCATTTCGATACAGGGGTATAAAAGCCAGTTTTTGACCTTGAAGTAATAAACTCAGGTAGCGGCCTGTTCAAAGAACCATAAAACAACCCTTTACCAGAACTGTTCCATACTGAGGACAATGCAGGAACTATTTTTCGAATCAAATGCGCATCTACAAACGGAGTCCGTATTTCAAGCGAGTGTGCCATGCCAGCCCAATCTGAATCGCGAAGTAACTGGTTTCGCATATACAAAGAGCTTTCCAGCAAAGAGACCATCGACTTCTCTGTCGTTTTGCCAACACCAATTCGGCGGGAAATATGCTCCTCAACTGAAAGCTGTTTGAGCCCTTCTGCAGCCATCTCTTTTCCAACAAGCTCCGGAAGCTCTTCAGGCAGAAAAATCCCGCGTTTAAGCAGATAGGCTCCTTCGTATGTACCACCATATTTAACAAGTCCGGCGGCTTTTGGGTTTAATCGTGCATATGTTGCAAGGTGCGAGAATATATTTCCCAAACCGGGTATTCGAGAGGGGGTCCCCATTAATCGAACCCAACTCGGGATATCTGTAAACGATGGATAGCCGCAAAACATCTCATCTCCGCCGACGCCGGACAACGCCACTTTCCAGCCCAATTCAGAGACAGCTTTACTGACAAAATATGTATTCAATCCGTCTGTCGTCGGTTGGTCCATTGCTTCAAAGAAGCCATCCAAACCAGCCGAGAACTCATCACCTGCTAATATCCGTTTATGATGATGTTTTACCTGGAAGTGCTTTGCCACCTGTGCAGCTAAAGGTGACTCATCATTTGCAGAACCTCCGAACTCCTCAAAGGCCAGAGTAAGCGTCTGCAAATGCCGGCACCCACCCTCTCCGGCCAGACTTAGTATCGCCCCCGAATCAATCCCAGCAGATAGGAATACCCCCACCGGAACATCGGATATCAAGTGATAATTGATGCTCTCGGTCATGGCATTAAACACCATTTCCTGAGCTTCTTTCTCGGATAATTCAACGGTGCAATCAAAGACATGTTGAAGATCAAAATAACATACAGGATCATGCATGCCAGACTCATCTATGACCGCGTAATGTCCTGCAGGCAGCGCAGATACATCCTGGTACTGCGTGTAAGGCTCTGGCATGTGTCCAAACAGAAAAAAACCAGCCATGCCGGCAGGAGATTTAGATTTTGACACCTTGCCGCCTGCCATCAATGCCTTCACCTGCGAAGCGATACGAATTGTCTGCCCGTCATTTGAATAATAGAGCGGCTTGATACCATAGGGATCTCGCGCAATTACCATGCAACAGTGCTCGTTATCCCAGAGAGAAAAGGCAAACATGCCACGCAGATCATTGAGCATGGCAACACCTTTTTTCGCATAAAGATGAAGTAACACTTCAGTATCAGAATCAGAATGGAATACGGAGCCCGCCCTCTCCAGGTCGGCACGGAGTTCACGGTAATTGTATATCTCGCCATTGAAGCTGATGGCATACCTTCCATCACCGCTCTGCATAGGTTGAGAACCATGCTCAGACAAATCGATGATCGACAGCCTGCGATGGGCCAGACCTACTCGATTGTCAGCCGAGAACCACTCACCTTTTCCATCAGGGCCTCGAGCAACCATATGGTCACGAATGAGGATGAGCTCTTCCCTGCTTATTTCAGCAGACTTTGGGTGATAAGAATAAATCCCGGCTATGCCACACATGTTTCAAATAGTCCGTTTGCTACTACAATCGCCAGACAGCAAACCCGGCCGCAGCCAGTGTTGCCCTGTCATAGGATGACTTGATATCAATAAAAGGGATCGATCCATTCGCCATCGACGCAAAAACTGACACATCCAGGGAGACCAGTTGATCATGGGCCACTGCAGCAACAATTGCATCAAGATTCGACAACGCATCCTGTTCGACCAGCGACACACCATACTCCTCTTTGGCATCATGCTGATTTGCCACAGGATCATGTACGAGCACCTCAACCCCGTATGATTCAAGCTCCCGGATCACATCAATCACCCGCGAATTCCTCAAATCTTCACAGTTTTCCTTGAAGGTCAGACCAAGCACAGCAACCCGTGCCCCCTTGATCTTGCGATCAGATGCAATCATCTGCTTGACCGTCTTCTCGGCAACGAATTTACCCATTCCGTCATTAATCTGCCTGCCCGCCAGAATCACATCCGGGTGATAGCCAAGTGTTTCAGCTTTATAGGTCAGATAATATGGATCAACACCGATACAGTGACCGCCGACAAGTCCCGGCCTGAAGGGCAGGAAGTTCCACTTGGTCCCCGCTGCTTCCAGCACATCAAGCGTGTCGATATCCATCTTGTCAAAAATCGTGGCAAGCTCGTTCATCAGCGCGATATTTAAATCACGTTGTGTATTTTCGATCACTTTGGCGGACTCTGCCACCTTGATCGTCGGTGCACGGTGAACACCAGCCTCAATAATCATCTCATACAACGTTGCCACTTTCTCAAGGGTCTCCGCATCCTGGCCGGACACCACCTTTACGATGCGCTCAAGCGTATGGACCTTATCGCCAGGATTGACGCGCTCAGGAGAGTACCCCACCTTGAAGCCGTCATCACCACACGCCATCCCCGACTCCCGCTCGAGAATCGGCACACAGATATCCTCGGTCACGCCCGGATAGACAGTGGATTCAAAAATGACAATCGCGCCTTTTTTCATATGGCGCCCCACTGTCTCGGAAGCCCTGATGACCGGAGTCAAATCAGGCATGTGTGCATTATCAACCGGCGTTGGCACTGCAACCACAATAAAGTCAGCGCCCGCAATATCTTTCGGGTCGGTCGTGTAGCTGAGCAACTGAGCGCGCTCAAACAGCTCACCGGCCATCTCACCTGTCGGGTCATAGCCCTCACGGTAAGCATTTACCTTGGTGGAAGATATTTCGAATCCAACTGTCGCAATCTCACGACCGAATGCCAGCGCCAACGGCAAGCCAACATAACCAAGTCCGACTACGGAAACTGTTTTCGTCTTCATTCTTCATACTCCGTTAAAACTCTGATGAATGCATTTTCGATCAATTCGGCTTGATCAAATATGAATCTTCGAAATCGACTCATCCAAACTGACTGGCAAGCACGCTACCGCAATCCAGGTGCGCCGGCAGCTGGATTCGGGGGGGGGGGGCCGCAATCACAGTAACCTGCAACGATGGCAGATATATGACAGCCCGGAGATAAATCCGGCTATTCCTTGATTGTGATCAACGGGATGGTGTACACCATTTCTGAACAGACATCCCTGTCATGCAAGCGCTGCCATGCAGCCATTGCGAAACGGCGAATAACTTATAGACCATCATCCCAAAACCGCAAGCAACAAAGGTGAGCAAATGGGGTCAGTTCTTTAGTTGCTAGTTCAGGGCTGTGACTGGTGACTGATGTTTACATTACCCGCTCGTGTTTCAACAGGAACATCCGACCGTCGCAGTGCCATACCTTTATTAACAACAACATCACTATAGAGCATTGTAATACTTATTTTATTTTGTACACTCAACATTCCGGAGGTATTCCATGAAAACGTCACTGGTCACGACAAAGGGGCAAGTCACCATTCCTGCCAGCGTAAGAAATCAACTTGGCATTCATCAGGGTGACCGGGTCGGTTTTGTATATGAAAATGGCAAAGTCATTATTCTGCCAGTCATCAAGGATATCGAAGCGGCATTCGGACTCGTCTCTGCATCACAAAGTGCCAGCCTGGATGATATAGAGCAGGCGATTCAAAGCAGAGGCGGCAAACTGTGATTGCCGCAGACACCAACCTCCTTGTACGCATTCTGGTTGATGACCCCAATCAATCGGAACAAGTGGCAATCGCCCGGAAAATTGCCAGCGATGCAAAGCAGATGTTTGTACCCCAAATTGTTGCTGTTGAACTGGTTTGGGTATTGCAGGCTGCATATAAACTCGACAAATCAATCATTGTGCCGCTACTGGAGCACCTCCTGCATAACAGCGCTTTTATCCTGCAAGCAGAAGAGCGCTTTATGGAAGCACTCGAACTATTCAAAAAAAACAGCTGTGGTTTTTCTGATTGCCTGATTGCAGCGGAAAGCCAGGCCGCCAACTGTACGCTCATGACCTTTGACAAAAAACTATCCCGCCTCTACGGCGTGAAACTGGCTGGAAAGAAGGAGTAAGTATCGGCTCCTGGCTTGAGTGTGACATTTTCAATCAGACCAGACGTGATTATTTCCAGCTTTCAGCATGACAGTTTACGGTTAGAAGCAAATTCTGTTTTCTCTGCCGACTGATGACTGGCCACTGCCTACTGATCCCCTCCACCCACACTACCGCACAGCAGGTGCGTGGCAGCTGCTGTGAAAACAGTCCAGGCGGCTCTCTCTTTGCGCAAAAGAGGCCTATGTGAAATGACAAAGGAAACCCTCACGCCGTATTTCAGCGGGCGTGACACTCTATCATCAAAGTTACCGTGTGTGACTGAATCCCTTCCCCGGCTCAACAAAGATCTTTCACGCATTCAGCCCACCATGAGCTGAAAAACCACTGCAGAGCCGTGGTCGCGGATAGTTACAGACGAAAAGACGAGATGAGCAAGGGGCGAGAGGCTGGTGAGATGAAAGATGTGAGATGTCCCCCGGCGGGGGCAAGCAACGGCGCTCCCGGTGCACGATAGAGCTTAACTGAAACAAAAGGATTGGCGGGCGTACTGCCTGGCGCTATATTGCGTAGATAGTATGAATATTTGCGCGATTGTACGCTTCCGAGGTGACATATGACTACCGTTCGCAAGACTATTACGCTAACCGACCAGCAAGACGCCTGGGTCAAAGCGCAGATCGATGCAGGACATTACACCAACGACAGCGAATTTATCCGCGACCTCATCCGGCGTGAACAAGAACGCAGCGTCGAGATTGAGGCGATACGCGCAGCTCTGGTAGCGGGCGAAGAGAGCGGCGAGCCAAGGGTGTTTAACAGTGCGGCATTCAAGCAACGCATGCATACCACATATGGCTGAATATCGACTCACCCCGACCGCAGAACGCGACCTTGAGAATATCTGGCTCTACACCCGGCAGCAATGGAGTATAGAGCAGGCTGATCTCTATATCGAAATGTTGGCGAATACATTCACTGAACTGGCGCAGACACCGAAAACAGCGCCTGGCTGTGACCACATCCGTAATGGCTATCGCCGCCTTAGTGTTGTGAGACATATGATCTATTTTCGTGTCACGGATTTCGGCATTACCATCGTTCGCATCTTACATGACCGAATGGATGCGCCACGTCACTTGTAGCAAATGGGGTCAGATACTTTAGTTGACAGTTAAGGGGAGCCAGTCTCTCTTCGCTAAATGGCTCTATGCGTGGGCATTGCCCCAGGAGCATACGTGCGTCGTGGGCAGGTTACACCCGGATCTCAAGGCACAGTCCAGGCACGCGCCCAAACGGCCTCATATTTTTTCAGCATACTCATCATGGAGAGATCATACTCACCAATACCGTCCAGCAGCTCACGAAAGAGCTTATTGCCCATAAGATCCGGACCTTGATAAACCTGAAGATAAAGCTGTCGATTACAGTCACTTTTTCAAACTCATCCAGCGAAGCCACATCCCGATCGTCATAACATATCATCACCTGATCATGCGCCCGACTTACCCTGTCAAAATGCAAAGAGAGCGTCTGACATGTCTCAGCAGTCATTGCTTCGTTCCTCCGCCCCTTGCTGTATCATCAATAGTTTTCCACTGCACCCGGACCATTCACAATCAGATCTATCTTACGCATAGCAATAGCCAATTGAATGGCTCTCATCATGTTAATTTCCCGTCCGGCCGCATGCCTGCTCAGACTCGACGTAGAGATCAATATCGCGCGAGGGGCAAGAAAAAAAGGGGCCGTGCTTCACGCTGTGGTTTCCCGACAGGTGAAGGCACGACCCCGATGTGAATCGGTTGATTTCAGGGCTCGACGGTCACCTTCACCATCGCATCGCCCTGGCGGATCTGATCCACCACATCCATACCCTCAACGACCTGGCCGAATACGGTATACTGGCCATCCAGATGCGGCTGCGGGCCGAAGCAGATATAAAACTGGCTGCCGGCTGAATCAGGATCGGAGGAGCGCGCCATCGCTACCGTACCACGCACATGATGATGACTGTTGAATTCAGCCTTCACCTTATAGCCGGGACCGCCGGTACCATTGCCCTTCGGATCACCGCCCTGCGCCATAAAACCTGCGATCACGCGATGAAACAGCAGTCCGTCATAGTAGCCCTTGCCGGCCAGTGCCTTGAAGTTGGCAACGGTGTTCGGTGCCTCATTCGGATAGAGCTCAATCAGAATCGAACCGTTTTTCGTCTCGATACGGATATGGTTGCCTGCCGGAATGTCCTTATCGCCTGCCTGTGGCGCCTTGCTGAATAAACCCACGTTATTTTCCCCTGCTGTTGTTGTCGTCTGACCGTAATTGACCAGACCGGTGATCACCATCAATGCCAGTGAAATGACGATAATGATACCGTTTTTCTTTCTGATCTTCTCTGTCTCGTCCGTCATACATACCTCTGCTGTGCCGATGGTAGAATACGCGAAGGATGCAGAACCACACGGTGATGTCCAGATTTGAGCTCGCCGGTTCCAAGCAGATCATCGCCGACAAACAGCATCACCGATATCTCTCCGTCACCCGGATCCGGACATGCCGTTGTCGCCGGCAACTGAATGCGCTGCCCCTGCAAAAAACGTCGCCCCATGGCTGCATCGAGACGGACAGCCGGCATCGCCCGCAACCACATCGATAGTGGCAAAAGATATTGCGCAGGCGCCTCATCCAGTCGCTCAAGCGACACCATCATTGCCTCAGGCCAGCCACCGGTCGAAAGCCTGCGCAAGGCTGTCACGCAGCCGCCCATAGCCAGTGCGGTACCGATATCACGGGCAAGCGAGCGGATATAGGTACCCTTGGAGCAGCTGACCTCAAGCGTCAGCAGCGGAAACTCAAATGACAACAGGTCGATCCGGTGCACGCAGACAGGCCGGGCGGGAATCTCCACCGCTTCCCCCTTGCGCGCCATGGCATGGGCCCGCTGGCCATCGATGCGAATGGCGGAATAGGCAGGCGGCACCTGCAACTGATCACCGCTCAATGAGGCCAGTACAGTGCGTACAGTGGCTTCATCCACGCTGCCGTCATAACGAGCCGTCACCTCACCCTCACAATCGAGCGTGTCGGTCTGATATGAGAGATCCAGCGTCACCTGATAGGATTTATCAGCATTAAGCCCCAGCTCGGCAAAACGGGTCGCCTCACCGATCAAAATCGGCAACATGCCGGTAGCCAGAGGATCCAGTGTGCCGGCATGGCCGGCCTTGATACGCTTTGCCCCCGGCTGACTGAACAGGCGAACCATGGCATTGACTGCCTGTCGCGAGGTCCAGCCATGCGGCTTATCGAGAAACACCACCCCGCAAACAGGGGCTGACTCCGCCTTTACATTCTGCTGCTGCATGCCACTCCATCCATCACACCGTCACCGCAACATACGGCCGGGCGTTACAAAAAAAGGCGGAGACCTCTGCAAGAGGCCTCCGCAATGAAAACAAGAACTCAGTGAGCGGAAAGGGTTCGGGAAACCTCGGCCTGAACACGACCGCGCACCTCATCAAAGCTGCCGGTTAACTGACATCCGGCCGCATAGGCATGGCCGCCGCCACCGAGCGCACCGGCCAGGATACCGACATTGGCGAATGTTTTGCCACGGAAACTCACCTTCCAGCGTCCCGGAACATTTTCATCACTGCGGATAAATACAGCGATTTCGACACCCTCAATACTGCGGGCATAATCGATCAGTCCTTCGGTATCCTCGACATCGGCACCGGTTTGACGGTACATCTCATCGGTGACATAAACCCAGGCCGACAGCCCCCCGTCATGAATCTCCAGCGTATCAAGGCATGCTGTCATCATATGCAGACCGGAGAGAGAGCGGCTTTCGTAAACATTCACCGTAATCGGCCACGGCTGCGCCCCTGCCTCTACCAGATCCGCCGCCATGCGATACACAGCCGGCGTAGAGCTTGCCAGCCGGAAGCTGGCGGTATCGGTCATCACCGCCACATAGATCGCACTTGCGGTATCGGCATTCAGGGCATAGCCCATGGCAATCAGCAGATCAAATATCATGGCACCGGTGGCGCAATAACGGGCATCGACAATATTGATATCACCAAAGCGGCGATTGCTGGCATGGTGATCGATATTGATCAGTGTGGCGCCCTCAAAAAAGCTGTCGGGCATGCCAAGGCGACTGCGCGCCCCGCAATCAAGGGCAATAATCACATCCGCTGCGGCACACGCCTCTGTCCAGACGCCCATACGGGCCTGGTCGGCATGACGCAGAAACGAGTAGATACGCGGTACAGCATCGCGGTTATGCATGGCAACACCGGCATGACAAAGCAGTGAATCACTGCTCAGCGCATCATACAGGGCCATTTGGGAGCCAATGCCATCCCCGTCCGGGTTACAGTGGGTAATCAGAACAATACGTTCAGCCTGTCGTATCGCATCAATCACAGGCATCCAGTCCACATCACCGTACAGAGGGCGCGGAAAGATCTGCTTCAAGGACGCTCCAGCGCCCGGAGCATCTGCAATACATCACCGCTCTTTTCAAACTTGTCATCCCAGCGCAGGCGCAAGGATGGCAGACGCCGTTTTTGCAGTGCACGACGCAGCTCATGTTCAAAATGCGGCGTCATGCGTGCAAGTGCAGTCATACATGCTTCGATATCACACTCACCGACACGATAGACCCAGACCGTGATGGCCTGTCGGCCGGATGGCTCAACGCGGGTAATACTGACCCCCGAAAAACGGGGGTCAGCCACATCACGTAGCATCAGCGTGGAAAGAAGGCGCTGTATATCGGTCAGAAAACGGCTCTGACTGGCAGAAATCTCTCGCATGGCCGGATCCTTACAGCGTAGCAGCCACTTCCTCGATTACATAAAACTCGAAGCTGTCGCCCACCTTGATATCGTTGAACTTTTCAACACTCATACCGCACTCGTAACCCGTTCTGACCTCTTTGACATCATCCTGGAAGCGGCGCAGTGAAGCCAGCACACCATCATATACCAGTACACCTTCACGCAGTACACGTACATGCGAACCGCGCAGTACATGGCCCTCGGTGACGTAGCAGCCGGCAATCGCGCCAACCTTCGGTGCCTGGAATACCTCACGCACCTCGGCAGAACCCGTGACCTTCTCCACCTCTTCCGGAGCCAGCACGCCGGCCATGGCCGCCTTAACATCGTCAATGGCGTCGTAAATCACCTTGTAGAAGCGGACATCAATGCCTTCCTGCTCGGCCAGGCGCTTGGCCTTGGCTTCAGGACGCACGTTAAAGCCGATGACAATCGCATTGGCAGCCGATGCCAGCATGATGTCGGACTCGGTAATACCACCGATCGCCTTATGCACCACCTTGACCTTGACCTCATCGGTACCGGCCTTGGCCAGCGATTCAGCCATGGCCTCAACCGAGCCGGTCACGTCACCCTTGATCAGTACAGGCACTTCCTTCATACCGCTCTGCATGTTGGCAAACAGCTCATCAAGGCTTGCACGCTTCTGCGCCTCGGAACCCTGCTCACGCTCCTTGTCCTTACGGTAGCGGACGATATCGCGGGCCTGCTTCTCGCTCTCGACGGTAAAGATCTCCTGACCGGCCTCCGGTACAGAGTCGAGACCCAGCAGCTCAAACGGAATGGATGGACCAGCGGTACGGTGCTGTTTGGCATTTTCGTCGACAATCGCACGAATGCGACCGGTGACTGAACCGACAACCACGGTATCGCCCTGCTTGAAGGTACCATTCTGAACCAGCACCGTTGCCACCGGACCGCGACCACGATCAAGACGGGACTCAATCACAATACCCTTACCGCGGCGGGTCGGGTTGGCCTTCAGCTCAAGAATTTCGGTCTGCAGCGCCAGCATTTCAAGCAGCTCATCCAGACCCTGACCGGTATGGGCGGAAACCGGTACGAAGATGGTATCTCCACCCCAGTCTTCTGCCAGCACGCCGTGCTCGGAGAGCTGACGCATGACCTTCTCAGGATCTGCACCGACCTTGTCCATCTTGTTCACAGCGACAATCATCGGCACACCGGCAGCACGTGCATGATTCAGTGCTTCGATGGTCTGTGGCATCACGCCGTCGTCGGCAGCTACAACCAGCACCGCCACGTCGGTCATGCTTGCACCACGGGCACGCAGACTGGTGAAGGCCTCATGGCCCGGGGTATCAATGAAGACCACGCGCTCGCCGCCTTCAAGTTTCACCATATAGGCACCAATGTGCTGGGTGATACCACCCGCCTCACCGGCTGCCACATGCGCCTTGCGCAGTGCATCAAGGATGGAGGTCTTGCCATGATCCACGTGACCCATGACCACCACAACCGGCGGACGCGGCTGCAGATCGCCCTCATCATCATCGGAAATATCTTCAATCAGCACATCTTCCACGGCAGCTGCGTTGATAATCTTCGCCTTGTGGCCGAACTCCTCAACGATCAGCACGGCGGTTTCGCCATCGATGCCTTCATTCAGGGTGACCATCATACCCATTTCGAACAGCTTCTTGACCACTTCAGCGCTCTTGATTGCCATACGGTTGGCAAGCTCGGAGATCAGAATCGGATCGGTCACTTCAACGGTACGCACGACGAAATCGTCATCATCCTTGGTAATCTGGAAACGCTTCTTGCTGCCACGGGCAAGCCTGGCCATACGCTCTTCCTGCTGCGGGGTCAGCAACTGGTTGCGCTTGGAGGCATAATCACGACGGGCTGCTTTTTCAGCCGGCGTCTGACGACGCTGACCGCGTGCAGGTGCACCCGGTGCGCCACGACGACGCTGCTGAGCAGGTGCTGCCGGTGCGGATACATCCACCTGTGGAGCAACCGCAACCGATGGCGTACGACGAGCCATGGCCTGCTTGGCGGTCGCAGCTGCGCCACCCTGATTGCCAGCTCCGCCGGCACCGCCCTGGTTGGCAGGACGAGGTGCAGCCTTGCGACGATTGGCGCGCTCTTCCGAAATCTTCTGTTCAATCTGTTTGACCGAGGAGCTTGGTGCCTTGGAGGCAGCAATCTGGGCCGGTGTCAGACCACGACGAATGGTCGTGCGAGGTCCCTTGTGAGCACCCTGCCCCTGCGCTCCATCACGTCCGCCCGGAGCCGCATTCTGTGCACCGGGTCCACCGGGACGACGTCCCTGCGGCGCAGTACGATTACCGGCAGCGGCAGTCGTATTGGCAGCGCCGGTCTGTTGCGGTCTGGCCGGCCTTGGCGGCCGTGCAGCACGTTCCTGTGCCGCCTTTTCCTGAGCCGCGGTACGGGCAGCGGTAGCTGCAGCAATCTTCGAACGGGCGACCTGAGCCGGGTTGACTGCAGGCTTTCTGACAACACCGGCCTGATCGGATGGGGAGCGTGTATCTGCAGCGGCAGAGCGTGCAGTGGCAGGCCTGGCTGCACTGCGCACAGGCTGTCTTGCAGCGACAGGGCGCGATGGGGCAGGAGCAGCTGCAACCGGCGCAGCCTCTTTGGTCACCACCGGTGCTTCAACCTTGACCGGTTCAGGCACAGCCACCGGCTCGGCAGCCGCAACGCGGGCCACGGTAACAACCGGTTTTTCCACCACCGGTGCACTGGCAGCGGCCGCAGCAGCAGCCTCCTGCTGGCGGGCAGCAGCGGCCCGGCTCTCGGCTTCCGCCTGTTTCTTTCGCTCCAGTGCGGCAGCAGCTCTCTGGGCAGGTGCCAGCGGCTTCGCACTCACTTCCGGTGCTGCAGCTGCTTTCGGCTGTTCAACAACCGGGGCCGCAACCGGACTCTCGGTCGTGCGATCCACGACGGCTGCCGGCGTATGACGGCGACGCACAGAGACCTCCACCGAGCGACCGCGGCCTTCAACACGGCCACCGCTGCGCGACTGACCTGCCACCATCGGGCGATTCAGCGTCAGGGTCTTTCCACCGGCACCACCGCCTGCAGACTTGCCTGCAGCGCCCCGAATCGAGGCCCGTATTTTTTGCTGGTCATCGGCATCAAGGGTGCTTGTCGGGCCGCTCACCACAACATTGCACTGCAAGGCCACGCGCTGAATTTCAGCAGCGTCAACTCCAAGTTCTTTTGCCAAATCTAGAATACGCTTCGCCATCTGCCTTATTTACCCTGATACCTTCATGCGCCCATACCAGACACAGTATTGTTTTAATTTCCCTGCCATTGCCGAGGCGTCAAGCGCCGCCACAGCAACCTGGTCGCGCCCGAGCATCCGGCCAAGCCAGTCACGTCCGGCTACACGCACAAGCTCACAGCCATCCCCGGCATGCCCTCTTTTATCCGCTGCATCCTGAATCTGCCGCACCAGTGCATCACCGGCATCCTCTGCCAGCAGCAATACAACCGGCGCATTATTCCACAAACGGTGCATCACTGCATCCCTGCCGATTGCAGCAGTGCGGCCAAGGCGACTGAACATGCGCTGCTGTTGCTTATCCAGCACATGCTCAATCCTCAAACGCAGCGCCTCCCATTGTGGAAACACAACGGAAAAATCCTTCTTTAACACCTGCAGGCGCTTGTCGCTGCAGGCGGAGAGACAACCATCACCCATACAGTGATAAGCCCCCCGCCCCGGCAACTGACGCAACAGATCGGGCCAAATCTGCCCTTCTTCATCCACAATCAGACGCAGCATAGCATCTGCAGGCAACGACTGCCTGCAGATGATGCAACGCCTCATCGGATCACGATGATCAGTCAAACCAGCCTGACGCCTCGCGAGCCGCAATAATCAAAGCCTCAGCCTGTTCACGACCAAGCCCTTCAATGTCATCAATCTCATCAGCAGCAGCATCCGCCAGTGCCTCAACCGTTGTCATCTCGCGTGCAGCCAGCTGCTCGGCGATCTCGCGGGTCATACCCTTCAGATCCAGCAGTGACACGGAAGACTCACCCGCCTCAACACCCTGCTGCAGTGCCTTGTCCAGCAGCACATTACGGGCACGCTTCTGCAGCTCCTGAGCCACTTCGGCATCCAGCCCTTCAATGGCAGCAATATCTTCCACCGCACAATAGGCCAGATCCTCAAGACCGTAGAAACCTTCATCCACCAGCACCGTGGCAAACTCTTCATCCACATCAAGCCCTTCGGTAAATGCTTCCCGCGCCTTGACGACCTCTTCCTTGCGACGCTCTTTCTCTTCACCGGTGCTCATCAGCTCGATCTGCCAGCCTGACAGATCGGACGCCAGACGCACATTCTGTCCGCGACGACCAATGGCAATGGCCAGATTCTCTTCACTGACCGCAACCTCGATCGTGTTGGTCGCTTCATCCACCAGCACACGCTCAATCTCGGCCGGAGCAAGTGCATTAACCACGAATGCAGCCGGATCTTCGGTCCACTCGATGATATCGATCTTCTCGCCATGCAGCTCATTGACCACAGCCTGAACCCTGGAGCCGCGCATACCCACACAGGCACCCACAGGATCGACAGACGGATCGGTTGAAATCACGGCAATCTTGCTGCGCGAACCCGGATCACGGGCAATCGCCTGAATCGCCACTGTACCATCCTGAACCTCTGGAACTTCCTGTTCAAACAGGCGCAACACCATGCCTGCATCAGAGCGGGAGATAAACACCAGTGGTCCCTTCGGCTGATTCCTTACCTCACGCAGATAGGCACGTACACGATCGCCCTGACGGAATGTTTCACGCGGCAGCAGATCCTCGCGGTACATCACCGCCTCACCACGGCCGAGATCGACATACACATTACCACGCTCGACACGCTTGACGATACCGGTGATCAACTCACCCACGCGCGGCGCATACTCCGCAATCACCCGCTCACGCTCGGCTTCACGAATCTTCTGGTTGATCACCTGCTTGGCTGTCTGTGCTGCAATACGACCCAGCTCAATCGGAGGCAATGCCGTACGAATCTCAACACCCGGCTGGGCATCATCACTCAATTTCAAACCCTGGGCGACGGTCAGTTCATTATCAGGATCTTCAACCTCTTCAACCACCATGCGAACGTGAAACAGACTGAGCGCACCGGTCAAACGGTCAATTTCAGCTTCCACATTCAACCCGGGATAGGTTCTGCGCGCCGCTGTTTTCAGCGCCTGCTCCATAGCCTCCAGAACCAGCTCACGATCCACTGATTTTTCACGCGCAACCGCGTCTGCAACCTGCAACATTTCTACATTCATGACTGCCTTCTCACCACATTCATTCTAGATTGTATGGAAATCACGCTGGCGCAATTCCCTACTTCATTCCTCTGGAGACTTCCTTCCAGTTGATGGCCCGAATCACCTTGCTGACATCAGCAAGTGCAACCACACGTTCCTGCTCACCAACCCGCTTACCGCCATCCACCAGCAGCGTAAAACTGCCGTCGTCGACCGCACCAAGATTACGTCCCTCCTGGCTACTGCCATCAGGAAACACAACCTTGACCCACTCATCCGCATGACGATCAAAGTCAGCCTTCGTCTGCAGCGGCCAGTCCAGACCCGGTGTCGACACCTCAAGGCGATAAACGCCCTTGATCGGATCTTCTGCATCCAGCTGCAACGCCAGCGCACGACTGATGCTCGTCAATACATCCGAATCCAGACCACCGGCCTTATCAACCGTCACACGCAACAGCTGGCTATGCCCGCCACTACCCAGACTGACCTTGATGACATCTACGCCAAGCTCATCGGTAATGGGTTTAAGCAACGCTTCAATTTTCTCTTCCAACACACTAACCCGCCTGACAAAAACAAAAAAAGCGAGCCGCAGCTCACTTTCAACATTCCGAACCATAAGGCAGAAACATGCATAAAGCAACAAAGGATCGAGTCACGCCAATCGATCTGCAGAGATCGATGCGTTATACCCACACTTTCCATACCCCTTACCTGAGTAATTCATTAGGGTATTATTCGCCCATTGAAAACATGTGCGTCCGTACGGGGTATGTATATAGAGATATACCATCCCCTGCAGCGCAGCATAGCGATATAGACAAGGAGCATCCATGAAAATTTTACAAGACCATAAATTAACCATTGCCGCAGGCTTTGCCCTGACAGCTATTCTGATCGGTGCCGCATTTGCAAGCGGCGGCGGCCTGACCGCGGATCAGGCACTGGGCGCGGTATCACGCTGGGGCCACTTCCTGTCAGGCATCACCTGGATCGGCCTGTTGTATTACTTCAACCTCGTACAGGTCCCCTCTCTGGCCGGCGTATCAGCAGAAACCAAGGCTGATCTGTTCAAGGAGGGCAGCATCGTCCGTCGCGCCCTGTTCTGGTTCCGCTTTGCCGCCATGTTCACCGTTCTGTTCGGCCTGCTGCTGCTGTTCGGCCTGTGGAAGCAGGGTGGCGCTCACGCCATCGGCGTCGACATCATGATTGGCGCCACCTTCGGTATCATCATGTGGCTCAATGTCGCACTCATCATCTGGCCTAACCAGAAGAAAGTGATCGGCATCGTTGCTGCTGATGCAACCGCCAAGGCCGCTGCCGGCAAACGTGCCCTGATCGCCAGTCGTATCAACACCATGCTGTCGATCCCGATGCTCTTTTTCATGGCATCAAGCGCCCACTTCCCGATCTTCGGCTGATACCAGGCAACAAACAAAAAAAAGGGGTGCATCCGCGCCCCTTTTTTTTGCTTCATCGCGCATGAGCGGGTAATAGACTGAAGCAGGTTTTTAATGCCCTGTCAGCGACAAGATCGCTTTTAAAGCGATACGACTACTCTGCCAAAGCAGAGCAGCCCCCTTTCTTTATCGGTAAAGAAAGGGGTGAAAGAAAGCCGCCCCCGATATTTTTGTCCTGCGGATTCCCTCATACGAGTGATTCACTACAGTCGCTGCATCCGCAGCTTGCTTCTGTAGTGAATCACTCTGCTCGGCAAATCTATAAGGGGGAATGAAGCGGTTTTGCCACCGCCCGGTGAGTGCTGGATGCAGCGCGTCAAATCAGACACGCAGGCGTTTGATTTGCAGGCAAAGGAAAAAACGCACATCCAACCTTTGCGGACTGATGCCTGGCAACACATCAACATCTCTCTAAAGCAGAGTAGCCCCTTTCTTTATCGGTAAAGAAAGGGGCGAAAGAAAGCCGCCCCCGATATTTTTGTCCTGCGGATTCCCTCATACGAGCGATTCACTACAGTCGCTGCATCCGCAGCTTGTTTCTGTAGAGAATCACTCTGTTCGGCAAATCTTATAAGGGGGAATGAAGCGGCACCCACTCATCTTTTCAAGCCGTCTCACTGCAGTGGCACATAACCGCTATTGCGCAGAATCGCCTGCCCGTGCGGTGAACATAAAAACTCGACAAATTCCTGCACATAGGCCGGCGCATCTTTTTTATGCAGCACATACAATGATCGACTGAGCGGATAACTGCCATCACGGACACTGCCGGTATCGGCAACATAATGATGCCCGCCATCGATCACCCTGAGTGCATGCAGGTGATCCCCTGTCTCACCGAACGGCAGAAAGCCAATGGCCTGATCACTGGCCTGCAGCAGCGTTTTCATATCATGGTTGGGACCCACCACAACCGCCTCAGGCAGACTGTCACCATGGGTACTATCAAGGATATAACCGGCAAATACCTGGCGGGTACCTCGTTCCTTCTCTTTATCAATCACCAGAATCGGCCGGTCCGGACCGTCAAGCTGCAGCCAGTTGCGAATATCACCGCGATAAATCGCAGCAATCTCCTCCTTCTTCAGTGCGGCAATGCCACCTCTAAGATAAAGCGGCTCGGAAACAACCACAGCCACCGCATCAAAACCGATCCGCACCTGCACCATGCCTGCCTGTTGCAGCAAGGACAACTCTTCCGGCTCCAGCTCGCGCGACATCATGCCGATCTGCGCCCGCCCATCCAGCACCGATGAAAAACCGGCACTTGAGCCACCGCCACGCACGGTAACCACCACATCCGGGTGCAGCTGATGCCAGGCATCGGCTGCCGGCTCCATCATTGCCCTGACCGTGGTGGAGCCGGCCACCTCGACAATCTCCGCCTGAGCCGGCACCACAAAGCCAGCCAGCAGCAGGAACAACATCAACCTGCGCATCTCACCCTCCAACCGCCTCATGCATCGCCTTGCGCAGGCGATCAGGTGACACAGGTTTCTGGATAAAACCGGCCAGCCGCTTGCCGGTAAAGGTTTGAATCGCATCCTGCTCGTTATAACCACTGGTCAACACAACCCGAACATCCGGGTTGATACGTCGCAACTCGCGAAAACACTCCTCGCCCCCCATGCGCGGCATCGTCAGATCCATCAGTACAGCCCTGATCTCCTGTCCCCGGGCACGGAACAGCTCCAGAGCCTCCATCCCGTCGGCGGCGGCAAGGGTGGTGAACCCCATATCCTCAAGCAGCATCACAGCTGTTTCCCGCACCGTCTCCTCATCGTCGACCACCATTACCAGCCCCGAACCCTGCCAGGGCGATACCCGCTCGATCGCGGCCTCCTGACTCGACTCTGCCTGCTCACAGACCGGCAACAGAAGCTTGAAAGTGGTCCCCTTACCGGGCTCGGAGTAGAGCTTCAAAGCCCCGTGATGCCCCCGCACAATGCCCAGCACCGCACTCATACCCAGACCGCGACCTGTAAATTTGGTGGTAAAAAACGGATCAAAGATCCGCTGCTGCGTCGCTGCATCCATACCGCAGCCGGCATCACTGACCTCGACATAGGCAAAGCGCCCGGCCACCGGATTGTCGCCATAGCAATCCATCAGATAGCGGAGGTCGGCATGCATCACTCCGGTTGTAATCGAAATCACACCACTTCTGCCAGCGATCGCCTCATTGGCATTGGTCACCAGATTCATCACCACCTGCTGCATCTGTGCTTCATCCGCCTCGATCAGGGGCAGCGGATCCGCGAGCGAATATTTAATCACCACCCCCTTGTCGAGCGACACCTCAAGCAGATGGGTCACCTCTTCCACCATGGCAGAGAGATTCAGCTGCCGCACGACAAACTTCCCTTTACCCGAGTAGGCCAGCATCTGCCGACACAGCACCGAGGCACGGTCACAGCTTTGCACCACCTTCTCCAGCTTTTCGCGCGCATCCAGCGGGTCACTGATCACCTTGCGACTGGCCAGTGCCGCATTGCCGAGAATGGCAGAAAGGATGTTATTGAAATCATGAGCGATACCACCGGCCAGAACACCCATACTCTCCAGTCGCTGGGTATGTTGAATCTGCTTCTCTATGCGATTGCGCTGCTCTTCAGCCTTGCGCAACTCGGTGATATCAAGAAAGGTGACCACACAACCCACCACATGCCCGGACTCATCAAACATGGGGTGAGACCAGTACTCGACAGGGAAACTGCTGCCATCACGCCGCCAGAAGACCTCTTCCCGGCAATGCATGCGTGTCTTGTTGCGATAGGAGAGAGAGATTTTGCATAGCTGCTCATCATAGGGGGAGCCATCGGCATGGGAGTGATGCAACAACAGATGCATGTTGCGCCCCATCAACTCACCAGCACTCTCATATCCGAGCATGCGCAGACAGGATTGATTGGCAAAGGTACAGCGCCCGGCAAGATCAAGCCCGAAGATTGCTTCGGCCGTTGATTCCAGCAACAGATTACGCAGCTCATTATCCTGCCGCTCCAGCCTGCGCCGGTAGCCGGCATAGCTGCGGGCAACCAGCCCGCCGGACACCAGCAACCCGCCCAGCAACAGCAGCAACAGATTACGCGTACGCTGATAACTGCCCAGAGCTTCGCCCATATCAATCTCGGTGATAATCGCCGCATCATGCAGCCGATCCCACTGCCACACCCCGGCCACCAGCCCGCCGCGATAACCGATATAACCTTCGGCATTCATCCCTTCCCGGGCATCCAGCATATGTGCCACAGCAAACGTCGGCTCATCTGTGTGTGGCTGCATCGCCCGCACGGCCAGTACACTGCTGTGGCCCGGCTTTAACTGCCCGCCGGCAATCAGCTCATCCTCAAATCGGCTGGGAGTCAGCAGCCACCCCTGCCTGTCTACCAGATAGGTCTCCACCGTACTGCCATAACGACCAAGACGAGCCACCTGGGCAAAATGGCGTTCCTCTCCAAGTACCAGTGCAAATACTCCGACTGACTTACCTGCCTGATCGTACAGCGGCGTCAGCAACCACATGCGCACATCCCTGCCTTCAGGCAGCGGATGGGTCAGCAGCGCTTCACCATGCAACACCTCGGTCACCTTATGAGACAATTCCGCCGATACCACCTTGCCCTGATCGGACTGACGCATTCCGGCTGCAATATGCCCGTCAGGATTTACGATATAAAAATCACTGAAGCCATGGGCCACAAGCCATGAGGCCAGTTGCTGGCGCAGTGCAAAACGGGTCATCTCATCCGCATCCGCCTGCAGACAGGCCAGCATCAACCCGTGCAGCGGCTCATTGTCTGTCAGCGAGGCACTTTCAGCCACCATCCGCTCACTCTGCTGACGCAAACGATCAGCCGTCGAAAAATTGACAGCATGCAGTGATGCCACAACCGATTGCATTTCATATTTACGGATCTGATTCAGACTCAGCCAGGAAACAAGGAGTGCGAACAACAGGAAAAGGAGGACAACGAAATTGCCGAGATAGTCAGAAAAACGCGCATGCATCTGCCGAAATGGCATCTATCCCCTCCCTGACGACCTTCAATTTGAAAACCATAACCGAAAAGAGCATCGTATGGCAAATACAGGGCATGCAATGACCGGCATGTAGCTAGCACACTTCTTGCTTACCCTGTCCCTAAAGGGCCCGGCGCGGGCAGCTATTTTTGGAACACATCGGGAGGCAGCCGTGGATATAGCAACACTGCTCGGCATTATCGTTGCATTTGGTCTGGTGATATTTGCCATTGGCAGCGGCATATCAAGCTTTATCGATCCTCCGTCACTGATGATCGTGGTCGGCGGCACGGTCGGTGTATTGCTGGTCGGTTACCCGCTGAAGAATGCGCTGGGCGTGATCGGGGTGGCACTCAAGACATTCATGTACAAGGTGGACACCGGTGCAGATGTAATCGCCAAACTGGTGGAGCTGGCACAAACGGTGCGCAAGGATGGCATCCTGGCCCTGGAGAGCGAGGTAAAAAATATCGACAATGCCTTCATGGCCAAAGGGTTACAGATGGCCATTGACGGGCAGGAACCGAATGTCATTGAAGAGATTCTCTATATGGAAATGGACAAAATTGCCGAGCGTCACTCACGTGGTGCCGACATGTTCACCTCACTTGGCACCTATGCGCCATCCATGGGCATGATCGGTACACTGGTCGGTCTGGTACTGATGCTGCAGAATATGTCCGACCCCTCCTCGATCGGCCCATCGATGTCGATCGCCCTGCTTACCACTTTTTATGGTGCCCTGATTGCCAACATTCTCTGTCTTCCCATGGCAGGCAAGCTGAAAACACGCAGCAAGGAGGAGCTGCTGATCCACGAGATTATTCTTGTCGGCATTCAGTCTCTGGTTGTCGGCGAAAACCCGCGCATTATGGAACAGAAGCTGCTCGGCTATCTGCCTCCGAAAGAGCGCAAGTCCTCATTCGAGTAAAACGGACCGGTTGATATGGCCAAGCGCGAAAAGAAACCGGCCCCTGTCCCGTTTCCGAATGATCCGGGAGCGGCGCTGTTTCTCGAACTGATGATGCAGATGCTGGCATTTTTCATTCTGCTGACCTCTTATGCCGTCATCGTGGAAGAAAAACGTCTGGCCGCCATCGGCTCACTCGCCGGTACCTTCAACCCGCTTCCGCGCGGTGCCAATCTCGTCAACGGCAACGGCCCGGCACTCCCGACCCGTTCCATTGTCGATGGCTCAACAGCCCCGAAGCGGACCGCCAAGGAATTGACAGAGATGTCCAAAGAGCTTGGTGAAGGCAACGCGGTCGAAGTACTCCCCCTTGATCAGGATACTGTACGCATTCGCTTTCCTGAACATATCGCCTTTGCCAGTGGCCATGTCGACCTCTCGCCGAAAGCACTGGTGTTTATCGACAAGCTGGCGATCAGCTTTCAACGACCTGAAATTATCGAAATTCAGATAGAGGGACATACCGATGCATCACCGACCAAAGGCAGTATCTACGCATCAAACTGGGAGCTTTCAGCAGCACGGGCAATGAGTGTATTTCATGCGCTGGCCGAGCGCGGCGTCCCGGAAGGGCGAATGATTGCTGCCGGCATGGGCGACCGCCATCCGGTCAAGGATCACCCCGAACTCTCCCGACGGGTTGATATTACACTGAAATTCCGCCCTGTGACCGACAAGGCCAGTGACAGTGAACAACGCGGTCCAATCCAGAAGCTGCACCGCTCGGCTGTGTCGCAACCGAGGCAGCTGTAATGGCCAAAAAGAAAAAATGGCCGGTTGAATACCTGCCGAACACCGAAGCATGGATGACCACATTTGCCGATCTGGTCAGCCTGATGCTGACCTTCTTCATCCTGATCATTTCGATGTCGACCATGGATAAAACCGGCCTTTCCGATATCGAGTCATCCTTCCGCAAAGCGGTCTCGGTGCTCAACTCCGGCGACAAGACCGAAATACAGATTGTACCCCCGTTCGAGATGCAGCGACTGGCCACACCGCGCGAGCTGATGCTGGCCATGCGGCAGAACAGCCGGGCGATCTTGAAAAACAGCGCCCTGGAGCACAAGGTGAATGGCGTCATTATCAATGACCGACTCTACCTGCGCATCCCCGACTCCATTCTGTTTGACCCGGGCAGTGCACAACTCAAGCAGGACAATATTGAAACACTGAAGAAACTGGCTCAAATGCTGGCCATGTCACCCGGCCAGATCCGTGTACTTGGTCATACCAGCAACGATATCGATCTTGAGAACAGCCCTTTCGATGACCCGTGGACGCTGTCACTGGCAAGAGCGGCATCAGTCTTGCATGTACTCGAAGATGAAGGCGTCAGTCCTTCCCGCCTGTCACTGGCCGGCTATGGTCCATCCCAACCGATTTCAACCGAAGTTACTCCGTTCGGACGCAGCAAAAACAGACGGGTGGAGATCATGGTGTATGAGTAATACAAAAATAATCAGGCCTGCACGCAAGAGCGATATGACTGATAAGGAGATGATCTGATGGCTGAAGATGCAAAAGAAGAAAAAGGTAAATCATCCGGCGGACTGCTGCCGATCATCAATCTGGCTCTGCTGGTTCTGGTACTGGCTGTCGGCGGATTTATTGCCTGGAAGCTGATGAGCATGGAGCAGCCGGCTGCAGATGCCGATAAAAAACCGGTCACCCAGACCGAGGAGACGGCTCTGCCCGAGGCCGAAGAAGAGAATGCCGGGCCACCAATCATGATCGATATCGATAACATCACGGTCAACCTGGCTGATACGGATGAAAGCCGTTTTCTGCGCACCAAGATCAAGCTTGAGGTACGCAGCGAGGAGGCCAAGACCAAGGTCACCGAAAATATGGTCAAAATCAATGACCTGATCATCACCATGCTGGCCAGCAAGACCTTTGCAGAGATCCGTACACCACAGGGAAAATATGCGCTGAAAGAGGACATGGTTTATCGGCTTAACCGCATTGTCGGCGGCAAACCGATCAAGAACCTGTACTTTACGGACTTTGTTTCCCAGTAAAGCCGGAGCTATCCATGAGTGAACCGATCCTGGCCCCCGAAGAAATAGCCGCTCTGATGGCCGAGGTTGACAGCGGTGAGCAGACCGAGGCGATCTTTGCCACGCTGCCGCCGATCATACAGCCGGCCGATGTCAAATCGTTCCAGTTTGATGGCCGCGATGACGAAAGCCCCGAGCGCTACCCGATGTTCGTTAACCTGCAGGAGCGTCTGGTTGAAATGCTTGATGAGCAATGGGATGAGCTGTTCCGGCGCGACATCAGCGTGCAGGTCAGCAGTCTGGAAAATCTGCTCTACCGGGATATCATCTCCGTCGATGCTCCGCAGGTTTATTTTGTCTTTGAAGCCGAGGGCTATGGACGCATTCTGATCAGTTTTGATACAGCCCTGATCGTTGCATTTGTCGACGCCATGCTCGGCGGCGACGGTGAAGCCAGCGGCAATCCGCAGACGCTTTCGGCTGTCGAGATGAAGCTGGCCAACCGTATCGGCGACAAAATAAGCAAAACACTGTCCGATCTGTGGGGGCCGGTTCATCCGCTTGAATTCAGCCTCGAACGTCTGGATTACGACCCCCAGTTTCTGGCCGTCACCGGTGCCATGGAAAAGTGTTTCAGCACCTTCTTTGATATCAAACTTAACGATGAACTCACCGGCCAGATGGGCATTTACTATCCCCGCCCGTTTCTGGAGCCGCTGATGGATATTCTGCGGGTCACCGTCAGTGATGATACCGTGGAGAATGACGATGAATGGACCGGTAACCTGCTTGACCGGCTGTCACTGACGCAGGCATCGCTGCGACTGGAGCTTGGCCGCTGTCAGATCAACATCGGCTCCTTTCTGGCCATGAAACCGGGTGATTTTTTGCCCCTGAGTACACGCACCACCGATCCATGCTCGCTGTGGATTGAGGATATTCCCCTTTTTGAGGCCAGACCGGGCGAGAAAAACGGCGTACTGGCAGCAGAAATCATTCAACCCGTTCAACACGGAGGCTAATTATGAGCAACAACACAGGCGCACCTGATCACTCTCAAAAAGCAAATCTTGAAGCGATCATGCATGTCCCTCTCGAAATCAGTGTGGAGCTCGGTCGCGTCAAGCTGCCGCTGCATACCATTGCCAGACTCAATCGTGGTATGGTGATCGAGATGAACAAGGAGGCCAATGCCGAGGTACAGATTCTCGCCAACGGCAGTATTTTCGCCAAAGGCGAAGTCGTCTCCACCGGTGACAAACTGGGTGTCCGTATTACAGAAATCGTGCCGCCTGCCGCACGCATCACCACCCTTTCCTGAACGATGATGCAAAGCGGAATGCTGGCCATGCTGATGCAGTCCCTGCTGGGGCTGGCCTTTGTACTCGGCCTGTTTGCCCTGCTGGTATGGGGCATGCGCCGCTTTCAGGAGCGCCAGGGCATCAGCAACAACAGCGACTTCCGGGTCGTAAGAAAGATCCATATCGATCAACGTAACAGCATTGTCGAAATCACCCATCAGGGGCAGCAGTACCTGCTTGCACTCTCCCCCGGCGGGGTGGCCCAGCTGCGGGCGGATCATACCATAAACCACAAGAGTGAGCCGTACGCGGCTCCTCCGGAGCAATAATGAAAGCGTGGATGCCCGGTCATACCCTGCTGGTTGCAGCACTGATGTTGTTGCTCATGCCACAACTGGCAGACGCAGCCACGATCCCGACCCTGTCACTGAATCTGGGGGACGGGGAAGACCCGGATACATGGTTCACAGGCCTGAAGATTCTTGCCATGCTGACGATTCTGACGCTGGCCCCCTCCATTCTGGTCATGATGACCTCTTTCACGCGTATCCTGATCGTCTTTGCCTTCCTTCGGCAGGCACTGGGCACCCAACAGGCGCCTCCGAACCAGATACTGATCGGTCTCTCCCTGTTTCTGACCATGTTTGTCATGATGCCCGTATGGCAAAAAATTGACACTGAAGCGCTGACCCCCTATCTCAATGAGGAGATCAACCAGTCAGTCGCCTATGACAAGGCCATTGCCCCCTTGCGCGACTTCATGCTCAAGCAGACACGCGAGGATGATCTTGTACTCTTTCTCAGCGCTGCGAAAATCGACAAACCAGCCAAGGCGGAGGACATGCCGATGCACGTGCTGATCCCTGCCTTTGTCATCTCCGAACTGCGTACCGCGTTCGAAATCGGCTTTCTGATCTATATTCCTTTTATCGTACTGGACCTGATCGTCGCCAGTGTGCTGATGAGTATGGGTATGATGATGCTCCCCCCGGTGATGATTTCGCTGCCGCTGAAAATCATTCTGTTTGTACTTGTGGATGGCTGGCACCTGATTACCGCTAACCTGCTTGCAAGCTTCAAGCTTTAACAATAAAGCCCACCGGCTCGAGCGGCTGGAAGAGGGCAAAAAAAACCGCTACATTCACCGGCCGGATGACAGCGTTCTGTTTCGGGGAATAGAGGATCAGCCATAGCATGGACAAGCAAACAGATCGCATTCATCGCGATATCGATCGCCAGATGACCATCTCTATCATCATCTCCATGGTGATCGCCGTGCTGATTTCCGTGTCGCTGTGGTCCGGGCCGATTGAGCAGGCTTTGTCGTACTGGCTGGGAGCGATGCTGTCCATCGCGGTCATTCGTCTTGTTCTGCTCTATCCTCGTCGGCAGTCCCCCATCCGCTGGCGCCTGCAATGGTTGCTCACGGCACTCGCCGGACTTGGCTGGGGGCTCTCGGCCCCACTGTTTCTGCCATCGATAGACAGCCATCAGCAGACCCTGTTGTTGCTTGTGCTGGTGGGAATCGTTGCAACCAGCAGCAATGCCTATGCCGGTCGCATGCCGCTTTTCTATGCCTTCATGCTGACATCCCTGACCCCTGTGGCCGCCTGGCTGTTAAGCCGTGACGACCGCACCTTCATCACCCTCGGTATCATCTGCCTGCTTTATATGCTGGCGCTATCACTGTTTGCCCGTCGCAGCACGGCCCTGTTGCGGATCACCGCCGCCCACAATGAACAGCTGCAAACAGAGATCCGCGAACGGGTGAGACAACAGCAACACCTGGAGTTTCAGCGAGCGATTCTTAATGCCATCGCCAGCCATCGTGATCCCCTGCCCGCACTGCTGACTACCATCATTCACCTGGTTGAGGCACAGCGCGAAGGCATGCTCGCCTCCATATTGCTGCTGGATGAGACGGGTAAACACCTGCATGCCGGTGCCGCCCCCAGCCTGCCCAACGCATGGAACAAGGCCATTGACGGCGTCATGATCGGTCCGGAGGTGGGTTCGTGTGGCACGGCGGCCTTTCGCAATGAGCGGGTTATTGTCGAGGATATCGCGTCTGATCCGCTCTGGAGCAACTATCGGGATGGTGCACTGGCATTTGATCTGAAAGCCTGCTGGTCTGAACCGATTCGCAGTGCGGATGGCCGTGTGCTGGGCACCTTTGCCATGTATTATCACACCCCCTGTTCACCCGCAGCAGGTGATATTGAACTGATTGAAAGCGTCGCCAGCCTGACCAGCATCGCCATTGAAAATTACCGGCGCAAAGAACAGCTGGAGAGCAGTCAGCATCATGAAGCTGAACTTGCCGCCATTGTCGAATACAGCTCCGATATGGTCTACGCCCATGATCTTGAGGGTACGATCATCACCGCCAATGCAGCCTGTATGCGTCATTTCGGTGACCGGATCATCGGTAAAAACATCTCCGAGATCATTGCACCTGAGGATGCTGAAAAGGCAGTCAGCATGATGACGCAAAAACGTGAACAGGGCGGTAACACCGTCTATGAGCTCACCGTGATCGACCTGCACGGACACAAACGGGTTCTCGAAGTCAACTCCAGTCTGGTCACCCGCGATGGCACCGTGGTGGCGGTTCAGGGGGTTGCCCGTGATATTACCCGTCGCAAACGGGCTGAGGCACGGCTGCAGCTGCTGCAGCAGGCTATTCATGCCAGTGACGAGAGCATTATGATTCTGGATGCCGAAGGGCATATCGAGTTTGCCAATCCGGCTGCCGTTCGCATGTACCGGCTGCCGCTTGAGCAACTGCTCGGCTCCCCTGCCGCCTGTGTACGCAATGGCGAGGTCGGAGACGAGACCTACCGTGATATCATTGCCACCATCCGTGATGGCAACAACTGGCAGGGCAACATCCGGCTCAAGGATACTGGCCGTCTGATCGGACGCCGTGTTTCGCCGGTTATGGATGAGGCAGGAGTCCTGCACCATCAGGTATGTATTGACCGGGATATCACCGACGAACACCGGCGCAGCCAGCAGCTTGAACATACGCAACGGCTCGAGAGTCTCGGTATTCTTGCCGGTGGCATCGCCCACGACTTCAACAATCTGCTGACTGCCATTATGGGCAATGCCGCCATGGCAGAACGCAGCCTGGATGATGCATCCGCCGCCAAACCGTTTATCCTGCGTATCGAGGAATCGAGCCAGCGGGCCGCTGACCTGTGCCGGCAGATGCTGGCCTATTCAGGCAAGGGACAGTTTATCGTTAAACCGATTAATCTGAGTGAACTGATCACCGAAATGACCCGCCTGATGGAGGTGTCGATCGATAAGAATGTCACCCTCCGCTACGACCTGAGCCATTCCATCCCCCTGATCGAGGCGGACACAGCCCAGATGCAGCAGGTGATCCTGAACCTGATCACCAACGCCAGTGAGGCGATCGGCAGCAAAAACGGCATGATCAGCTTCACCACCGGTGTCATGCACCTGGACCGGGCCTACCTGGATCGCACACTGACCCATGAAACCCTGCGTGAAGGCGAATACGTCTATATGGAGGTCGCTGATAACGGCTGCGGCATGAGCAGCAGCACCATGGAAAAGATGTTTGATCCATTCTTCACCACCAAGTTTACCGGCCGCGGGCTTGGCATGAGTGCCATGCTGGGTATTGTGCGCGGCCATCATGGCACCATCCGCGTTTACAGTGAGCCGGGGCGCGGTACCACCTTCAAGATTCTGATCCCCGCCACCACTAAAAAAGCCCTCCCCTCCGCCGGCACAGTCAATCACCACTGGCATGCTCATGGCACCGTTCTGGTCGTGGATGATGAGGAAAGTATTCGCGATGTGGCCAGTATCATGCTGCAGGATATGGGCTTTGATACCATCACCGCCAACAACGGCGAGGAAGCCGTTGAAATTTATCGCACACAACAACATGCGATTGTTGCCGTCCTGCTGGATATGACGATGCCGAAAATGGATGGCAAGGCATGTCTTGCCGAGTTGTTGTGCATCAATCCGGATATCAGGGTCATCCTCTCCAGCGGTTACACGCGTGAAGATACAGATGATCAGTTCCCCAGCGGTTTGCTGGCCTCCTTTATCCAGAAACCCTATACCCCGGAAAGCCTGCAACAGACCATGCGCCAAAGCCTGAGCAGCTGATCTACCGGCTTGCTGCGATACAGCAGGCCGAAAACAGTACGTCCCGCCATTGGCACGTCGATTGCTCTGATCAACGGCATGAGTCCTGATTTCGTCATACAGATCGGCAGTGAAGCCCTCAAACTGGTGCTGTTGATCTCGCTGCCCATGCTCGGCGTTGCCCTGGTAGTCGGCATCGCCATCTCGCTATTTCAGGCCGTCACCCAGATTCAGGAGATGACCCTTACCTTCGTTCCCAAGATCGTCTGTGTATTTGTGGCCATGATCCTGGCCGCCCCCTGGATGAGCGAGCAGATGATCTCGTTCACCCGTGAGCTCTTTGCAATGATTCCGACGCTGACCCGGTAACAGCAATGGATATACCATGGCCGGAACTCGATCAGATCATTATCGGTCTGCTGATTCTGCTGCGTGTCAGTGCAACCGTCATGATGCTGCCGGTTCTGGGCCACCAGCTGGTCCCCTCATCGGTGAAGATCGGTCTGATTGTGCTGCTCACCATCGTGATATTCCCGCTGGTCGCCGACAAGGTGGCAGTCATCCCGCTCAAACCGCTGGCCTTTGTACTGGTTGCCACCCATGAAATTCTGGTCGCAGCTGCCATCGCCCTGTTTGCCCAGCTGATCTTCGCCGGCATCCAGTTTGCCGGCCAGCTGATGAGCTTCCAGATGGGTATGACCGTGGCCAATGTGTTCGATCCTGTCACCCGCTCCCAGCAATCGATCATATCACAGCTGGCCGTGACCCTGGCCATGCTGTTGTGGATCTCGGCCGGAGCACACCATATCTTTATTGTCACCCTGATCGACTCGTTCACACTGTTCCCGATCCAGCAGCCATTTCATTTTCCGGCCTTGCTGACCCTGACGGATGCTGCCGCCACCATGTTTGTGCTGGCCCTTAAAATATCCGCCCCGATCATGCTTCTTCTCACCCTGATCTATGTTGCACTCGGCCTGCTCTCCCGTGCCGTACCGCAGATTCAGGTGTTTTTCGTCAGCTTTCCGCTGACGGTCGGGCTCGGCCTGCTGGTCTTTGCCATGGGCATGCCCTCCTTTGTCTATCTGGTCAGCGATGCCTTCTCAACCCTGCCCGCCAACGTGCCGCTGTTCCTGCGCCATCTGAGCGGAGGCTAAACAGACATGGCCGACGAACAGGACAAAAGCCAACAAACAGAGGACGCCTCCCCCAAGCGCATCGAAGATGCGCGAAAAAAGGGACAGGTGCCCACCAGCAAGGAACCATCGACCGCCATCGCCTTTACCGTACTGAGCCTGATGATGATCACCGGCCTCGGCAGCTGGCTCGGCGAAACCATGAAGGAGATGATGGAGGCCTATCTGTCGGGAAAGATCCGGCTGGACACCACCACTGAAGGTGTCCAGGCGATGCTGATCACGATTGCAGCGGAGATCGGTAAAATACTGCTGCCATTTGCCGTCCCGATCATGCTGCTGGGGGTGCTTGTCACCTTTATGGTCACAGGGCCGGTCTTCACCTTTGAAACGATGAAGCCGAAGCTTGAAAAGATCAGCCCGATGAAAGGCTTCAAACGCCTCTTCTCGACCAAGGCACTGGCTGAATTTATCAAATCCGTACTCAAGCTGACCCTTATTTCCGTCGCCTGCTCGATTGTTGTCAGCGGCCTGATGCCGCAACTGCTGCAATCAGCCCTGACCGCGCCACAGGAGATTGCCTCACTGGCCGTGGATGGCAGCGTCAAAATAGCAACACTTGCCGCAATCATCTTCGTGCTCATTGCCCTGGCCGATGTGCTTTACCAGCGCTGGGAGCATGCCAAGTCACTGCGTATGTCGAAAAAGGAGCAGCGTGACGAATACAAGGAGAGTGAAGGTGATCCGCAACTCAAGGGCAAGATTCGCCAAATGCAGATGCAACAGGCTCAAAACCGCATGATGGCTGATGTTCCCAAGGCGGATGTGGTTATCACAAACCCGACCCACATCTCCATTGCCATGGCTTATGACCCGATGGGAACCGGCGCTCCGCGTGTGCTGGCCAAGGGAAAAGGCCATATCGCAGCAAAAATTCGTGAAATTGCACGCGAACATCATATCCCGATGCGTGAAAACAAACCTTTGGCAAGATCCTTGTTTAAGCAGGTCAAGGTTGGTGACGAAATCCCCGAAGAACTGTTCGAGGCGGTCGCCATCATCCTGGCCGAGATTTTCCGTCTCAAACAACGCCGATAAGGCGTAACGAACCAAGGAGCGCCCCATAGTGCAACAGGCAGCCGCATTAACATTGCAACGTATAGGCAGACAACCGGATATTCTTCTGGCTGTTGCCGTGCTCGCCGTATTGCTGGTGATGATGGTACCGCTGCCCACCTGGCTGATGGATGTGATGCTGGCAGCCAATATCACCGTCGGCATTCTGATTCTTCTGACCTCGCTGTATGTGCTCAAACCGCTGGAGTTTTCGGTCTTCCCGTCCCTGCTGCTGCTGACCACCCTGTTCCGCCTTGCCCTGAACGTGGCAACCACCCGTCTGATCCTGCTGCATGGTCAGGAAGGACCGGCAGCCGCCGGTCATGTGATCGAGGGCTTCGGTCAGTTCGTCGTTGGTGGCAATACCGTCGTTGGTCTGATCATTTTCATTATTCTGGTACTGATCAACTTTATCGTGATCACCAAGGGTTCCACCCGTATTGCCGAAGTGGCCGCCCGCTTCACCCTCGATGCCATGCCCGGTAAACAGATGGCCATCGATGCAGATATGAATGCCGGCCTGATCAATGACCGTGAGGCACGCATCCGTCGTGAAAGCGTTGCCCGTGAAGCCGAGTTTTACGGCTCCATGGACGGTGCATCGAAATTCGTCCGGGGTGATGCCGTAGCCGGCCTGATTATCACCGCCATCAATCTGATTGGTGGTCTGGTGATCGGTGTGATGCAGAATGGTATGTCGGTCAGTGATGCCATTGCGGTATTCAGTCTGCTGACCGTTGGTGATGGACTGGTATCACAAATTCCGGCACTGATCATCTCGACCGCCGCCGGCATCATTATTACCCGTGCCAGCAGCAACAAGGCACTTCCTCTTGAGCTGAAAGACCAGTTCACCGCCCACCCCAAGGTTCACTGGGTTGCCGCCGGCGCACTGATGCTGATGAGCCTGGTACCCGGCCTGCCATTCATTCCATTTCTCATTCTTGCCCTCGGACTGGGAGCCAGTGGTTATTATCTCTATCTCGGGCAGCAACAAACCGACCTTGAATCGGAGGCGGAGGATGTCACCCCTGCTATCGAGCCATCACCTGAAGACGGACTCGATGAGCTGCTGGTCGAGGATCCGATCCGGCTGGAGATCGGCTATGGCCTGATTGATATGGTGGAGAGCGGGCGCGAAGGCAATCTGCTTGATCGCATGAAAAAGGTACGCCGCCAGATTACGCAGGAGATCGGCTTTGTCCTGCCACCGGTGCATATCAAGGATAATCTGCAGCTCGGTGTCTCCGACTATCAGATTCTCATCCGCGGTGCAGTGGTGGGCAAGGGCGAAATCCGCCCGCGTAACCTGCTGGCGCTTGAAAGTCAGATCAGTGGCCCGCCGGTGGAGGGCATCCCGACCCAGGAACCGGCCTTCGGACTGCCTGCTGTATGGATTACCGAAGATAAACGCCAGCAGGCCGAGCTCTCCGGCTACACCGTGGTGGAACCGACAACCGTCATTATCACCCACCTGACCGAGCTGCTGCGCGGACAGGCGGCGGAGATGCTCGATCGCACCCAGGTACATGAACTGCTCGACAAGTTTGCCCAGCGCCACCCGAAAGTGGTCGATGAGATCGTACCTGCGCAGGTTTCAATCGGACTGTTGCAGAATGTGTTGCAAAGGCTGCTGCAGGAGTGGGTTCCTATCCGTGATCTGATGCTGATTCTCGAAGCACTCTCCGATCATTCCGGCGAACATCTCGGCATTGATGATCTGGTTGAGCGGGTCCGTGCGCGTCTCGGCCGCACCATTACCCAGCGCTACCTCAATCAGCATGGCGAACTGACGGTGTTTATGCTTGATGGTGAGCTGGAGCAGCGGATGAGTGAACGGATCATGCAGCAACCGGGCTGGTCACTGCCGCTGGATATGGCCGAATGGCAGCGCTTCATCTCCCGTCTGAACGAGGTTGCAACCCAGTTTGATGTGGATACACCGATCCTGCTGACCACGCCTCAGTTGCGTGGTTACCTGACCCGTGCCCTGCGCAAGGTCATGACCCGTATTACGGTACTTTCTATCGCCGAAATTCCACCGCAAACCAACATTCAGGCGCTGGCCAAAGTGAGCTTGTACGATGCGCATTAGAGTCTTTTCAGCCCCCCATCTGCATGAGGCCCTCTCCAAGGTACGCAAGGAGATGGGGCCGGAAGCACTGATTCTTGACCGCCAGCAAAGCAAGGATGCCAGTGGCAACAGCCTGTGGCATGTGCATGCCGCCCTCGATGCGGTGGCACCGCCCCCGGCAAAGCCGGTCAAACCCGCACCACAACCGGTCGCTGAACCCGCTCAGCCCCATCCACTGCATGCAGACGCCACCATCCGTCGCCTCGAACGGATGATCGAAGGACTCGGCAACAGGGAAAGTGCCAGCCTGCGCCAGGCACTCACTGAAGGCGCTGATCAGCGCGCCTTTGACCTGTTACTCAAGCTGGGGGTTTCAGCCAGTCATGCATTTGACATGGCTCCGGACTTCGCCCGGAGAAATCCGACAGGCAGTAAAACCATCCGCTGGGGTAAACGCATTAATCCCGGCGAGCAACGCCATATCGTCCTCTTCACCGGCCCGTCCGGCTGTGGAAAAAGTACCCTGGTTGCCAAGCTTGCCGCCCATTACAGCATGAAAGGAATCCGTGTCGCGCTCGCCTCCACCGATACCGAACGTATGGGCGGGCTCGACAGCCTGAAGGCTTATGCCAGCACACTCGGCATCCCTTTCTTCCCCCTGCGCAAAGCGGCGGATGCCGGTGATATTCTGCGCCAGACGCAATCGGCACAACTCCTGCTAATAGACAGTGAAGGCTGGAGTCCACGCCGGGATTTCGGGTTAAAACGACAGACCGCGCTCTGGGATGCAATGCAATGTACGCAACGCTTCCTGGTGCTACCAGCCAATATGGATGAGGAGGATGGCATGCAGCTACTGGGCCACCATTCAGCATCGGCCATGACACATCTGGCGTTTTCCAAGCTGGATGAAACACAAAAGCCGGGTAAAATCGTTAACTGGGCCATTTCTGCCGGATTGCCACTGGGCTACTGCAGCTTCGGGCCTGAAGTACCCGAGCAGATGGGCTGGATGACCGATCATGCTCTCACCGCATTGCTGGGTAAAACCGGCCGGGATGCATCGGTATGAACAGCGCCGCTGAGTCAGCACTGCCCATCGAAGCGCAGGCCACCCCCGCCCCTAAAACAGCACCGCGTGTACTCTCCATCAGCAGTGGCAAGGGTGGCGTCGGTAAAACCTTTATCTCTGTTCACCTGGCCGCTCACGCCGCCGCCCAGGGAAAAAGGGTACTGCTGATCGATGCCGATCTGGGCCTCGCCAATGTGGATGTCATGCTCGGCCTGCAAACATCGGGCAGCATTCTCGACCTGCTCAGTGGTGATAAAACCCTGGATTCCCTGATTACCCCCTGCAAACAGGGCTTTGATGTCCTCCCCGGTGGCAGCGGTCTGTATGAGCTGACCAATCTCAACGTCAACGAGCAGCAGATCATCCTCGATACGCTGCGTGAGGCCGGCCAGAACTATGACCTGATCCTGATCGATACCGCAGCCGGTATCGGCGATAATGTGCTCTACTTTTCATCTGCCTCTGAAACGGCGCTGGTTGTACTCACCCCTGATCCAACCTCGCTGACCGATGCCTATGCCCTGATCAAGGTGATGTCACAGCAGCGTGATGTGCGCCGCTTTATGGTCATCGTTAATCAGGCGGATGAAATCGATGCGCTGATCACATTTAAACGGCTGCTATCGGTCAGCGACCGCTATCTGGATGTCTACCTTGACTATATCGGCTATCTGCCGCAATCGGCCGAGGTACGAAAATCCATTCAGCGCCAGACCCCTCTGACCCATGACGGCAGTGATTTATCCCGTCATATCGAGAAACTGTTTGACGGCTTGCTTGCCCGTCCGCGCGATCACTCCCGCTCTGCCGGTTTGCAATTCTTCTGGGAGCACAGCCTGTCATCATCACTGGATGACGATGACCAGCCCGTTCCTCATGAGGCCGGCAGTCAATCTGCCGGGGTGGTATGATGCAACTGCCTCATGCTGCTCTCGCCGGCAGCCTGACCGGCCTGCTCTTCGGGCTGGCCGTCTGCCTGATCCAGAATATTCCAGTCGTTGATTCACTTTATCGTATCATGATTCTGACCTTTGCCGGCGCATGGATGGGCATGCTGCTGGCCTGGCTGAACCAGTTGCTGCCTACCCGCTGCGATGACCATTCCGAACATCAGGATTCCGGTGTATGAGTGCCCTTCCCAATTACAGTAAAAGCCCGACCCCTGACGAGCTTCTGGCTGAATATATGCCGCTGGTACGCTATCACGCCGACCAGCTGATGCGTCGCACGCCCGACTCCATCGAGTTCGATGACCTGATCAATGCCGGTGTGCTCGGCCTGCTCGACGGTGCCCAGCGCTTCGATCACAGCCGCGATGTCCAGTTCAAGACCTTTGTATCCTACCGGGTACGCGGTGCCATGATTGATTACCTGCGCGCGTTCGACTGGATGCCGCGCGGCCTGCGCGATCATGCCAAAGAGATGCAAACGGCTTTCTACGAGCTGGAGCAGCGCTACGGACGTCCGGCAGAAGAAGAGGAGATTGCCAGGCATCTCAATATTTCACTGGCCGAGTATCGCGAGCGTCTGAACCATGTGCGCAGCATGTCGGTTATTCACTTCGATGATTTGCCGGTGAACAATGACCATGAGGATGAAGTCAGTATTCTTGAAACTCTGGCCGGAGATCCGTCGGAAACACCCGAAGCACGCAACACACTCATTGAGTTCGTTGAGCAGTTGGCCGATGCCATCAGTAAACTGCCACCACGTGAACATATTCTGATCACCCTCTACTACTATGAGGAGCTGACGATGAAAGAGGTTGCGCTGATTCTCGGCCTGACCGAATCGCGTGTATCGCAGGTTCACTCGCAAATGGTCCTGCGCCTGCGCGGACTGATGGGACTGGAATAGGCGATGGAAGCACTCCTATCAAGGCTGCCGCAATCAGCCAGCGATCTGATCGGGCTGGCCGTCGACCTGGCCCTGATCATCGCCATCGGGCTGCTTTGGCTGACCTGGTATCGCAATGGCAAACGGCAACAGCGGCTGGAGCAGATGCTCGGCTCCGCCGCAGCACAACTGGAGGAGGCCACACGCCATCTGTCCGAAGCCACAGAAACCATGCAGCAGCTCAAGGCGGCGCAACAAGAAATGACACCCCCACCGCCCCGTCAGGCAGCGCGCGCATACGGACGGGAACCGGCAAGGAGTCCGGCTGCCAGCGAGCGCCCGGCTCCGCCGCCGGTCAGGGAAACACCACTTGCCCCGCCACCACAGCACAGCACCCAGGCAACCATGATTTTACGTATGCACCGTGAGGGTGAGACAGCAGAAACCATTGCTGAAAGGCTGAATATGCCGCTGGCGCAGGTGCGACTGATGCTTAAGTTACATACAGCATCGACCACAGCCGGCCAGCGAGCAGACGTATAACCCGCTTTCGATGAAGCTCCCCGCGATCGTCGCCCAGACTGTCAGCCAGAACATCCGGCCTGCCGGTCCAACCGGCGCCCTGCCATGGGCCAATGGCACCATCCTCAGCGGCCGCCTTGAACCCGGCCAGGGCGGCATGGCCACCCTGATCATTGCATCCCAGCGATTTCAGGCCACGCTCCCGTCAACCCTGCCAGCCAATATGCCGGCAGGGCAGATCTGGCTTGAACTGCTCAACCGGGATGAACCGGCACGCTTCCGTATTCTCAGCCGCCAGCAGGCGGTGTCGGAGATTGCCGAGAAACTGGCTGAGCTGGCTTCAAGCCGTTCAACAGATAGTGCCACCCCCGTGCAGAGACATCAGTCACAATCCTCATGGGCATGGCAGGATCATCACCCCCTGCATGGCTATGAGTCTGATAACGGACAACGTCTGATGCTGGATGAACGTGACAGCCATCAACCGCGTGGCATGATCGAGCGTCAAAATGACGAGCATGGCTTCGCGCTGCATGGCCGTATCGACCTTGAGCAGCTGGGAACCCTCTACTTCATGTTGCAACAGCAACAGGGGGGCGTGCCACAACTTAAACTGCGCGCCACCCGGAGTGACAGCTTCAACCTGCTGCGCCTGCCATTTGCCGAATGGATCGCATCACTGCAAACAGCCATCCATGCTGACCAGAACGGCCTGCGCCAACAGCTCAACAGTGAGCTCTCCCATGGCGATGAGCCCCTGCTGATGCCACGCATCGCCAACCGGCAGGCCTGATATGAAAAAAGCGCAACCGGACAGAAAGGCAGCTGTCGCACTCAGCTATGATCCCCTTTCCGGACAGGCGCCGAAGGTGCTGGCTTCCGGTTACGGTGTACTGGCGGAAAAAATACTGGAAATCGCCAGTGAGCATCATATTCATGTTCACCGCGATGATACCCTCAGTCAGCTGCTGGCCCGGGTTCCCGCCGGCACAGAGATTCCCGAAGAGGCCTACCAGCTGGTCGCAGAGCTGCTGGCTTTCCTCTATCAGACCGATCAGCGGCTGGCGAAAAAGGTGAAGCGCCCATAATCCTGTGCATCACCCGGTGCATCATCCGGCGCATATGGCATCATGCCGCCACCTGTAATATGGACCGGCATCCGGAAAAATCACACAGACGGCAATGAGCCGGCCAACACATCCCGGATCACCTGACTCAACCTGCTGGCAGAATAGGGCTTGCTGATGATGATATCGCTACTGCCGGAGTAGCCATTCACCAGGGCAGCGCTTTTATCGTAACCGGTGACAAGAATGACCTTAAGATCCGGATTTAACTGCCTCAATTCACGCACCAGCTCTCTGCCACCCAGTTTCGGCATCACCACATCGCTGATCAGCAGCACAATCTCACTCCTGTGGGCCTGAAACTGCTCAATCGCCTGTAGACCATCAGATGCCGTAACCACCTGATAGCGCAAACTTTCCAGCAACTCACACGCGACCGTCAACACCCGTTCATCATCATCCACCAGTAAAATGGTCTCTCCATTTCCCTTGCACACAGAAGTATCGACGCTATCCGGTGCCTTCACCGGAATCTGCGACAATGGCAGGAAAATACGCATCGTTGTTCCGGATGGCGCCGCCTGCGAGGTCAACACATCCACAAAGCCGCCATGGGTTTTAACCGCACCATACACCATCGCCAGCCCGAGTCCGGTTCCCTTTCCCTGCTCCTTGGTCGTAAAAAACGGTTCAAACAGATGCTCGACATGCTCCGCCGCGATACCGGTGCCGTTATCCGCAACGGCCAGACAGGCATATCGCCCCGGCTGACACCCCTCCCGCCCTTCGACGAAATCGGCATCGACATCGATACACTGCAATGAAACAGAAACAGCAGGGTTTGGAGCAGCCCGCACAGCATCAATCGCATTATTGACCAGGTTCATCAATACCTGCTGCAGCTGGTTCACATCACCCTTAACCTGTATCTCCTCATCACAGAGTTGCAAACTGAAATCAATATTTTCAGGCAGTGACACCTGCACAAGTTTGACGATCTCCTTCAAAAAGGGCACCACTGAGAACGGCACCATAGAAACAACCGCCTTACGTGAAAATGCAAGTAACTGCTTGATGGTGGCTGAAGCGGCATAGGCAAGTGTTTCCACACTTTCAAGACGGGCCACGACTCCGGGCATCATCCTTGCCTCTTTTCTTGCCAGATAAAGGTTGCCAATCATGGCCGCAAGTGAGTTATTGAAATCATGGGCGATACCACCGACCAGCGTACCAATCGCTTCCATTTTCTGTGCCTGACGAAGTTGATTCTGCAGCCCCTCAAACTCCTCCAGATTCTGCTGCAAACCGACAAAATGGCTGATATGTCCATCCCTGTTTCTGATCGGGGAAATAGTCAGCATGACAGGATAGGTTTTGCCGCTCTTTTTTCTGTTGATCAACTTTCCCTGCCAGTTTTCACCGGCGGTAATCGCTTGCCACATTTTGCGATAGAAACGGAGGTCCTGCGCCCCGCTTTTGAACATGCGTGGATTCTGCCCCACCACCTCATCTTCGCTATAGCCTGTAATATCGAGCAAGGCATTGTTCACATAGACAATCGTACCATCAGGGTCGGTAATGATCACCGACTCACCGGCCTGTTCAATGGCTTCAGAAAACAGCCGCAGCTTCTCCTCGGCACGGTGAACACGTGTCAGATCCGTGACCAGCAGTAACATAAAGTTCTGCTGCTGATAATGAACCGGCGCTTTCGACAATAATACGGTCACCCTGTCACCGTCTGTGCTGACCAGATGCAGTTCTGTCTCAGCAACCCCGTCACTGCTCAGAACAGCCGCAGCTTTCGCCTGCTCATCCGCACCGATCAGTGAGATAAAATTGCGTCCGCGCAACTGATCGGCAGAGATACCCACAAGCTCCGAAAAAAACGGATTACTGTGCATGATGCGACCGTCGTTATCACAGGTCAGGCCACCGCCATGCATCATCTCAAAAAAGGTCATATACGGCTCTTCCGCTCCCGGCAGGGCCATCACGGTATGATTACTCAGAATTGCATCCACACCGCCGCTTTTTAACGCATCCAGCGCACTCTTTGCCTGCTCAACCCATTGCCGGAGTTCGGCATTCTCCCGCTCCAGAGCCTCGATTTTCTTCACGAATTACTCCCTGGCTTTCAGCTGCAACCCGACCAGTACCTTACCGGTATCGGAAAGATCACCGACCACCTTGCGCACCGGCGTTGGCAACCGGCGCACGAGCGTCGGCACCGCGATGATTTCATCGCCTTCGGCCAGATGCGGATCGACCAGAAGATCCACCACCTCCAGCTCATAACATGGAGCAAGATGTGACTCGCATATCTCCCTGAGATTACTGATCGCAAGCACCGAGCGTGGCGATTGGCCAACCACATAAAGACGCAGCTTCCAGCCGGCGGTTGAGACCGGACAGGGCACATCAGCCTCAGATTCACTCATCATCACTGACTCCTGCACTACGCCGCTCCGAGACCTGATGAATTAACATCTCTGTTTCGCTGGACTGGATCGCCTCCAGCTGCCATTTACGCTCCAGTGACTGCTTCTCCGCCTCGAATTCCGCCATCAGTGCCGACACACGTGCCTGCATGGTTTTATAGCGACTCTCGAGCTCCAGTCGCTGCTGCTCCTCTGTCGTCTTGCGATCTTTTGCGGCCTGAGCCTGCCTGACCTGCATCAGATAGCGCTCCGAGCCTGTCACTACCTCTCCGGCAGCGTTCAGCATCACATCCTTCAGGGAGACGCCACCATGGGTAATCAGAAACTCCCTGATCTGGTTGGAGTTTCTCGCCCCGCGTGACTTGATGACATAGAGCCCACGGGAACGTTCACCGGACGACTCCATACTGCGCAGCTGGATCCAGGCATCCATCAGACTCGATATTGAAGAGGATGTCGTTTCCCCCGCCTCTTCCGAGGCCCATGTCAGCGTGGTAAACAGCATGGTGACACCGCGCGCTTTCAACTGATCAATTGTACGCTGCAACATCCGCTTCACCGCCAGGGATGAAGAGTCAATATGCAGGGCTGTAATCGGATCGATTACCACCAGTGCCGGTTCAAACAGGCGAACCTGGCGCATTAGCACCGCCATCTGCATCTCCAGTCCGTAGACTGAGGGGCGATTGGCCACAAAGGCCAGCAGACCGTGATCAAGCCACTGCTGCAGATCGATGTTCAGGGATTTAAGATTACGCATGATTTGCGCCGGTGATTCCTCCAGCGCAAGATAAAGGGTTTTCTCGCCACGGCCACAGGCCGCGTCGACAAACTGACCGGCTATCGTTGATTTGCCTGAACCACTGCCACCGGATACAAGTAAGGTAGAGCCATAATAGATACCGCCTCCGAGCATCTGGTCGAGCCTGGTAATACCGCTTGGAAACACTCTGTTACTGACCGGATAGTCCAGGCTGTACTGATTGATCGGCATGCAGACAATCCCCGTATCATCAATCAGAAACGGATATTCATCAGCGCCATGTCCCGAGCCTCTGTATTTGGTAATACGCAGCATCCGGGTTGCCACCTGATCGGTCACACGCAGGTCCAGCAACACAACACAGTCGGCCAGATACTCCTCGATCCCCCGACGGGTCAGGCTCTGCTCACCTTTTTCAGTGGTAATCACAGCCGTGATCCCCTGTTCTTTAAGCCAGCATAGCAATCGTTTGAATTCGGCTCTCAGAATCGACTGGTCCTGAAAAGCGGAAAACAGATTCTCCACTGCATCAAGTACAATGCGTTTGGCCGCGACCGCCTGAATGGCCGCGCCAATACGAATAAACAGTGGCTCCAGGTCATATTCGCCGGCTTCATGCAAGGTGTGAGCATCGATATCAATGGGCAGAATTTTCAGCTTACCGGCTGCCACCATCGGCTGCAGAGCAAGCCCGATCGAGGCAACATTGCCGATAATATCTTCACTGCGTTCTTCGAAACTGACAAACACCCCTGGCTCATGAAACAATTGAATACCATGAGCAAGAAATTCGATACCGAACAGTGATTTACCCGAACCGGCCGAGCCACAGATCAGAGTCGATCGCCCGGCAGGCAAGCCTCCGTCGGCGATACGGTCAAAACCGGTAATACCGGTTGGACATTTTTTTAACTGATTTACAGACGATAATTGATTCATGCAGCGCAAACTCCCGACAATGATGCCCCGTATCCGGGCCTGTCATCCTGTGCAGCAGCAATCAGCCAATGTATGTACGCAACCCGCCTGTACCCACACAACACTACTTAAATGCAACTCTGGCAATATTCAGCAAATCCAGTGCCAGAATCGTTACACTCAGTCGTTAAGTCCCAGCACGTCCTTCATATCATAGATGCCGGCAGACTGAGCCGTCAACCAGATCGCCGCACGTACGGCACCCCGGGCAAACACCATGCGGTCGGAGGCAATATGATTGATCTCGATGCGCTCCTCCTCGGCAATAAACATCGCCTTGTGCTCACCGACGATCGAACCACCGCGTGCGACTGAAAAACCGATCGTGCCGGCTTTGCGAGCCCCGGTAATGCCTTCCCGGGAAAGTACGGCCACATCATCAAGTGCCACCCCGCGACCGGCTGCAAGCGATTTGCCCATAGCCAGCGCCGTTCCACTCGGTGCATCCACCTTATGACGATGATGCGCCTCGAATATCTCGGCATCATAGGATTCATCCAGAACAGCTGCGGCCTTCTCGATCAGATTCAGCGCCAGCGTGACACCAACCGAGTAGTTCGCAGCCATGACAACCGGTGAATCCGCAAGCGTCTCATGCAGCTGCTGCAGCTGGGCTGCATCAAAACCGGTCGTTCCGATGACCATGCCCATACCACGGGCCGCCACAAATGCAGCATACGCAAGTGTTGCGGCCGGTGCGGTGAAATCGATCAGCAGATCGGCATCGGCACAGAGAGCGATATCATCGACAATCCTGACCCCCAGCGTTTCGATACCGGCCAGCTCGCCCGCATCACGCCCGATAAAAGGAGAACCGGCACGCTCGGTGGCACCGGCAAGCTCTGCCCCGGCGGCCTCGCTGACCGCCCTGACCAGCATCCGCCCCATACGGCCGGAAGCACCTACAATGACAATACGTACCGCACTCATGCTTTATTCTCGCCTGAGAGTTCATCCCAGAACTCCTTGACCTTGCCAAGGAATGAAGAGCGATCCGGATAGACCTCATCGCCCGCCTCGGAAGCAAACTGGCGCAGCAGCTCCTCCTGACGTCCGCTGAGTTTCTTCGGCACGGCAATATTCACCCGCACATAGAGATCACCCTTCTGACCCGATGCCCGGATGTCCGGCACACCGTGGCCACGCAGACGGAAGACACGCCCGCCTTCGGTGCCGGCAGGAATTCTGATCTTCACACGGCCGCCCAGTGTCGGTGCATCCACTTCGGCTCCGAGCGTCGCCTGAGGGAAGGTAACCGGCATGGTACAATAGAGATCGGCACCATCACGCTCAAAGATCGAGTGAGCCTTAAGTGCGATGACGATATAGAGATCGCCCGACGGCATTCCCTGCTTGCCAACCTCACCCTCACCGGTCACACGAACCTGAGCCCCTTCGTACACGCCGGCCGGAATCTTGACCTTGAGCTTTTTGTTTACCTTGACGCGACCGGCCCCACCGCAACTGATGCAGGGTGATTCAATACGGGTGCCACTGCCGTGACAGGTCGGACAGGTACGGCGAACGGCAAAAAAGCCCTGCTGCATCTGCACCTGGCCATGACCACCACAGGTCGAACACGGTACCGGGTTGGTACCCGGACGGGCACCACTGCCATGACAGGTGTCGCAGGTGGCATGCTTGGGAATATCAAGCTCAACCTCTTTGCCAGAAGCTGCCTCTTCAAGGGTCAGGTTCAGGTTGTAGCGCAGATCGGCACCACGGGATGAACGCTGCCCGCCACCGGAAAACACATCACCGAACACATCACCGAAAAGGTCACCGAAATCACGGAAGGCATGCGAATCCTGGAAGCCGCCACGACCCCAGAAGTCATGCATCTGATCATCAACACCGGCATGGCCATACTGATCGTAGCGCGCCCGTTTGGTCGCATCGGACAGCACTTCATAGGCCTCGGTCAGCTCACGGAATTTCTCCGCTGCCTGCTCATCATCCGGATTACGATCCGGGTGATACTTCATAGCCAGCTTGCGATATGCCCGCTTTATTGTGTTCTCATCGGTGCCCTTGGCTACACCAAGTACCTCATAATAATCGCGTTTCGACACTCTAGCTCCCAGTCATGCTTTCAAATCTTGTCTGCTCATCACCGCAAAGGGCGCGAAGGTACGCAAAACAAACGGATCATCCATCCACATGCAGATCAACATTCATCCTGCCCGGTGTAATCAACCCCTGCATTCCTTTCGCATCCTTTACGGCTCAAATGTTCTGCAAACAGCCATAAAGTAAAAAGAGCGGCGAGCTTACACCCGCCGCTCCCTTGATAACACCCTTACAACTTACTTTCTCTCTTTGTCGTCCACGACTTCAGCATCGACCACATCGGCGTCGCGCGCTGCATTACCACTGTCAGCAGCACCTGCTGCTGCCTCGGCGGCACCGCCCTCATCCTGCTGCATATGCTGATAGATCGCCTCACCCAGCTTCTGGGACTTCTCGGCCAGATTCTGCTCGGCTTTCTCGATCGCAGCAGCATCTTCGCTTTCGATCGCCGTCTTCAGCTCGCCCAGTGCATCCTCGATCTGCTTGCGGGTTGCCTCATCCACCTTGTCACCATGCTCCTTAAGGGAGCGCTCGGTTGAATAAACAAGGGCATCTGCACGGTTTTTAGCCTCGATCTGCTCACGCTTCTTCTTGTCTTCCTCGGCATGAGCCTCGGCATCGCGCTGCATCTTCTCAACCTCTTCCTTGGACAGACCGGAACCGGATTCGATACGAATCGAGGTCTCCTTACCGGTACCCTTATCCTTGGCATGCACATGCATGATGCCGTTGGAGTCCACATCGAAGGTCACCTCGATCTGCGGCATGCCACGTGGTGCCGGTGCAATACCTTCCAGATTGAACAGACCCAGCTGTTTGTTGGCCGAGAAGATATCGCGCTCGCCCTGTGCCACCTTGATGGTCACTGCAGTCTGATTGTCGGCAGCAGTGGTATAGGTCTGGCTCTTCTTGGTTGGAATCGTGGTGTTCTTTTCGATGATCTTGTTGAACAGACCACCTTCCACCTCGATACCGAGAGAGAGCGGGGTTACGTCCAGCAGCAGTACGTCGGTCACTTCACCGGTCAGTACAGCGCCCTGAATGGCAGCACCGATCGCAACCACTTCATCCGGATTCACACCCTTGTGCGGCTCGCGACCGAAGAAAGCCTGAACCTTCTCCTGCACCAGCGGCATACGGGTCTGACCACCGACCAGTACGACCTCATGAATGTCCGAGGCCTTGACGCCGGCATCCTTCAGAGCCTGACGGCAAGGAGCCAGCGAACGCTCAACCAGGTCACTGACCAGACTTTCAAACTTGGCACGGGTGACCTTGATCAACAGATGCTTCGGACCTGATGCGTCGGCGGTAATAAATGGCAGGTTCACTTCGGTCTGCTGGCTGGAAGAGAGCTCGATCTTGGCCTTTTCAGCCGCCTCTTTCAGACGCTGCAGCGCCAGCTTGTCGGCAGTCAGATCAACACCGTGCTCCTTCTGGAACTCACCGGCCAGATACTTGATCAGTACCTGATCGAAATCCTCACCACCGAGGAAGGTATCACCGTTGGTCGATTTCACTTCGAATACGCCGTCACCGATTTCCAGTACGGAGATATCGAATGTACCACCACCCAGATCGTATACGGCAATCAGGTGATTCTCTTCTGTTTTGTCGAGACCATAGGCCAGCGCGGAAGCGGTCGGCTCATTGACGATACGCAATACATTCAGACCGGCAATCGCACCGGCATCCTTGGTTGCCTGACGCTGTGAATCGTTAAAGTAGGCCGGCACGGTAATCACCGCATCGCGCACGGTCTCACCGAGATAATCCTCAGCCGTCTTCTTCATCTTCTGCAGTACGATCGCACTGATCTCCTGCGGACTCATCTTCTTGCCGTCCACCTCAACCCATGCATCACCGTTGTCTGCCTTGACGATTGGATAGGAAACAAGATCACGATGATGTTTGGTCTCGGATGCGTCGAATTTGCGACCGATCAGGCGCTTCACAGCATAAAAGGTCTTGTCAGGGTTGGTGACCATCTGACGCTTTGCCGGTGCACCGACCAGACGCTCGCCATCCTTGGTAAAAGCCACCACGGACGGAGTCGTGTTATCACCCTCACTATTAGGGATGACTTTCGCCTTGCCACCCTCCATCACCGAAACACATGAGTTAGTTGTGCCAAGGTCAATACCGATCACTTTAGCCATTGTATTCTATTCTCCTATACCCGACTGGGGAACTTTGAAAAAAATTTTCTGTGAAATCGTTTATGGGGTCAGCCGGTCAGGACTTCAACCCCGGTCTATCAACTGATTATTTGGCAGATCCGCTCGACACCAGTACACGGGCCGGCCTGATCAGACGACCATGCAGACTGTAGCCGGGCACATGCTGGGCAATCACCGTCCCCTCAGGCTCCTCACTCGGCATCTGTGAAAGTGCCTCGTGACGGTGCGGATCAAACTTTTCACCTACTGCATCGATTCGCTCAACATGAAAACGGCGCATCATGTCATGCCAGCTGTTCAGGGTCAGTTGCACCCCTTCACGCATACCTGCTTCGTTCCCCTCTTCCACACCCAGGGCACGCTCAAGATTATCCACCACATCAAGCAGACCGGTGGCAAATTTTTCAATACCGAACTTGTGTGCATCTTCGACCTGCCGTTCTCCCCGCTTGCGCAGGTTTTCCATCTCGGCATGGGTCCGCAACAGCTTGTCCTTCAGTTCGGCAATTTCCAGGGCCAGTTGCTCAACCACATCCACTTCGCTCTCCGCACCATTCACGGATTCAGCCGCCTGTGCTGCTTCAGCAACATCTGCCGGCACTTCGCCGCTCTCACTCTGCCGGCCCTTATTCTCTTCGCTCAAGATCATTGCCTCCTAAATGTACTCATAACCCGACAAGCCTTTTCATCACTCCCAATCGCAATCCGGCGACATAAGACCTGCAACGAAAGCCTGTATAGGGACAGCCATTTCGGCTTTCAAGGCCACACCATCAAACAGATGGCATCAGAGAGAGGGATAGCTACACTGCGGCCATGATCCAGATCTGTGTATCCGAACAGATGCTTTACCACCGTCGCCGCACAGGGGTCTGGTACAGTTACCCCGTATCGACCGCGGCCAATGGCACCGGCAACCGCAAAAACAGCCTGCAAACACCGCTCGGCCGCCATCGTATCGAGGCCAAAATCGGCGCTGGTATGCCCCCCCTTACCGCTTTCCGGGCACGAAAAGCATGTGGTATTTTCGATCCTTGCCGCGATGACCCGAAGCTCGACTGGATATTGTCGCGCATCATCCGGCTCGGAGGCTGTGAAACCGGTCGCAACCGGCGTGGCGCCGTTGATACCTTCTCGCGCTATATCTACATCCACGGCACCCATGATGAAGAGAGGCTGGGAACCCCTGCCTCGCACGGCTGCATCCGCATGGCCAACGACGATATCATCGAACTGTTTGAACATGTTGCACTTAAGGAGGCGGTCATCATCCGCGCCTGACCATTCCGGTCCGTATAAAATCCACCTACAATGGCAACATGTTACCGAGCCCCGAACAGGACCATTCTGCCGGCGGAGAGTTCCTCCACCGCCTTGAGACTGAGCCACCCCATGGCTCACGTGTGGAACAGCATCTGCTGCAACTGGCAGCTGCCGCCTGCCAGAACAGAGAGCTGCTGACAGCCATACTCCGTTTTGTCGATGTGTTGCCGGCCCTTGAGAGTAACAGGGCCATTGCGGAGCATCTGGGCCGCTACTTCGCCCATATCAGTACCCCTCTGCCCCCCCTGCTCAAACGGATACTGCGTCATGCCGATCATGGACTGCTTCCCCTGCTGACCGCTCCGCTCGTACGTACACTGGCCAGCCAACTCGGACAACGGTTTATCGCCTGCAGCAATGCGCAACAGGCTCTTGCCACCCTCACACGCCTGCACCAAAACGGCCGCCAGTGCTCACTGGACCTTTTGGGCGAGCAGGTACTCTCGGAGCAGGAGGCTGATCAGCATGCCGCACAATATCTGTCACTGATTCAAACACTGGCCCCTGAACTGACGCGCTCTGGTATACCACTGCACCTGTCGCTGAAAGTATCATCTTTCGATTCTCAACTGAGTCCCGAAGCCGCCAGCGCAAGTGTGGCCCGTATTGTCACCCGACTCACCCCGATTGTCGCTGCCGTGCGAGCCCATGGCGGTGTGCTCATCCTGGACATGGAGCACTACGAAACACGTGAAATCACACTGTCGGTGCTGCGTACCCTGCTGACCCAGTTCACCGGCTTTCACGGGCTTGGTATTGCCATGCAAGCCTACCTGATCGATTGTGAAGAAGAGCTGACCCGGCTGATTGACTGGGCCGAAACCGGCAATCACCGCCTGCATATCCGCCTTGTGCGCGGTGCCTACTGGGACAGGGAGGTCACGGTTGCCATACAAAACGGCTGGCCAATCCCCGTCTGGCCGGACAAGGCGCAGACAGATGCCAGCTTTGCCCGCTGCCTGAAACTGCTGATGAGCCGCCATCCGGTGGTGCACCCGGCCATTGCCACCCACAACCGCGCCAGTATCGCACTGGCGCTGGAGCTGATCCGCTCACACCACCTTGCCCGCGATGCTTATGAGTTTCAGATGCTCTATGGCATGGGGGAGCAGATTCAGCACGTACTTGTCGCCATGCAACAACCGCTGACGATTTATACGCCGGTCGGCGAAATTGTGCCGGGCATGGCCTATCTGGTTCGCCGGATTCTTGAAAACAGTGCCAATGAATCGCTGCTAAGCGATATATTGCGGACAGAAGAGAGCCCCCATAGAGAAACAGATACAGCTGCACCGAAAACAGGTCTGTTCGCACGACAGCCACCCTGGCGCTTCTGCAGCGAAAGCGAGCGCACCGGACTCGGAGAGGCCATCCGCAACCTGCACGCAGATGCAGGCTGGCACAGGCCGATGCTGATCGATGGCTGCGCAGTGCAGTCAGACAGGCAGATCGTTTCGCGCAACCCGTCCGCGCCGGATGAAATGATCGGTACGGTTGCTGCCGCCACTCTCCGGCACGCAGATCTTGCCGTGGAAGCTGCGACTGCAGCCCTGCCGGGCTGGTCGGCCGAAGGTGTTGAGGTACGAGCCGGCATACTGCGCCGCGCTGCCACCCTGTTTGCCGCACAACGCCTGCAACTGACAGCACTGGAGATACTTGAAGCGGGCAAAACCTGGCGTGAGGCCGATGCCGATGTCTGTGAAGCCATCGACTTTCTGCACTACTATGCCGACTGTGCCGAAAGCATGGCTGCCGGTCACTGTTTCGATGTCATCGGCGAGCGCAATCGCTACCAATATCGACCATGCGGTGTCGCCGCCATCATTCCCCCGTGGAACTTCCCGCTGGCGATTGCCACCGGCATGACTGCAGCAGCACTGGTGACCGGCAACACCGTTGTGCTCAAGCCGGCCAGCGATACCCCGCTGCTTGCAGGTGAACTGGTTCAGCTACTGCATCAGGCAGGTGTGCCGGGTGGCGCCCTTCACTACCTGCCCGGCCATGGCAGCGAAGTCGGTGAACACCTGGTCAAACACCCGGACATTCACCTGATCGCTTTCACCGGCTCCCTTGAAGTCGGCCTGCATATCAACCAGGTGGCAGCAGAACAGGCGGCCACCGGCGGTCATATCAAGCGCATCATCTGTGAGCTTGGCGGTAAAAACGCCATCATTGTGGATGATGACGCCGACATCGATGCTGCCATCGCCGGCATTATGGCCAGCGCCTTCGGCTATAGTGGTCAGAAATGCTCAGCCTGCTCACGCGTAATCATCGTCGGCCATCACTATGAACGTGTCATCGAACGACTGGCTCTGGCCACCGGATCACTGATCACAGGTGCGGCCGAACAACCGGAAACATCGCTCGGACCGGTTATATCCATCACCGCAGCCAACCGCATCCGGGCCGTGATTGAGGACGCACGCACACGCCTGCGCCCCGTTGTGATCAGGCAGCCCGCGCCTGGCCCCTGCTTTGTCGGCCCCGCGATTTTTGCCGATGTGCCGGCTGATGATCCGCTGGCGCAGGAGGAGATCTTCGGTCCGGTCCTGGCCATCACAGCAGCCGCCACATTCGCCGAAGCCATCCGGCTGGCCAATCACAGCCGCTATGCTCTCACCGGTGGTGTCTATTCACGCCACCCCGAACACCTTGCCATGGCTGAACGCGAGTTTGCGGCGGGCAACCTGTACCTCAATCGCACCATTACCGGTGCGCTTGTGGGCAGACAGCCATTCGGGGGATTCAAACTCAGCGGCACCGGCTACAAGGCTGGCGGTCCTGATTATCTGCTGCAGTATGTACAGGCCCGTCATATCAGTGAAAACACCACCCGTCATGGCTTTACACCCGCCAACCGGGATCACTGAGTTCAGGAGCATCTGCAAGTAACTACGTCCGGTCGTGATTCAGATGATCCTTTACTGATGACTTCGCAAGAAGTCATCAGTGCGCCCATGGACGGGCGCGCAAATCAGATACTTGCGATGCAAGCATCTGATTTGCAAGGAAAGTGAAAATCACACTTTTCGCTTTCCGTGGAGAAAAAAGGCCAGGATGGACTTTTTGCGAGACCATCTTTACTGCAGTACCGCATCCACATCCGTGATGTTACCACGACGCCAGATCTGCAAATGAACGCGTGCACCTCTTTCATAATCGCTCAACGCAGCCTGTAGTCCTGCCACCGATTTCACTGCCTTGCCATTGATCGACAGCAGAATATCACCGGGGATCAATTCACCCCGATCATTCCGTTCACTGCCGCGCAAACCGGCTTTTTCCGCCGCCGAGCCGGGCTCAATACCCAACACCACCACACCCTCTACCCCCAGCTGACGGGCAGCCAACCGGTTGATCCCGGGATCCATCATAATCCCCAGACCCGGAGGCTCATATTTTCCATGGGCAATCAGCTCCGGCACCACCCGGTTCACCGTATCGACCGGCACGGCAAATCCGATACCGGCATAGGCACCGGAGGGGCTGTAAATCGCCGTATTAATGCCGATCAGACGGCCGGCACTATCCAGCAACGGTCCGCCGGAGTTGCCCGGATTGATCGCTGCATCCGTCTGAATCAGGTGTTCGATGGTGGCTCCGTTCTCTTCGGAAAGCGATCGATCGAGTGCCGACACCAGCCCGCCGGTCAGCGTATAATCAAGGCCAAACGGGTTACCGATCGCAAACACCTTCTGCCCCACCTTCAGGTCATGGCTGCTACCGATCGGCACCGGTGGCGGACGATCAAACGGCACATTGATGCGCAGTACGGCCAAATCCTGTGAAGGGCTGGCACCGACCAGTACGGCATGGTAACTGCGACCGTCGTTGAGCCGGACAATCGCCTCCGAAGCCCCCTCAATCACATGGTTGTTGGTGACGATATGGCCAAGATCATCCCAGACAAATCCGGAGCCACTCCCTTTCGGCACCGTGAATATATTACGACTCCAGAAATCACGTACGCGCTTTTTGGTGGAGATAAACACAACGGCCGGACTGGTCTTTTCAAAAATTTCGATGGTCGCCTGTTCATCCTGCGCCAGCGCCCCGCGTGCCGTCACAGCTCTTGGCTCGGCTCCGAGACCTGCAACCCGGCTCTCAAGCAGTGGCAGAAACTGCCAGACCACCAGCACCAGGATCACGCACCCCGTCAGCCACTTTAATCGATGCAGGAGAGGATCTGTTGGCATGGTTTCACCTCCGGTCAACCGCATGGGCACCACCGCCTTCATAGCCGCTATTGCGGCCCATCCGGCCCGATAGCAGGACAGCCAGACATCCCCTGCCAGCATTTCATGCGGTGCTGTTACAAGGAACAAGTATTCATAGCGAATGCAGGAATCGCAAGAGCGATGGCTGATCAGGGCAGGTGCACACAAAACACCGCTACCTGCAGCGCAATATGATGGGAACGCAAAGGCAAATGCGCGGCCTGACCAGCACGAAATCGAAACATTCAGGTGCTCGATTTAACTCGCGACATCGTACGGCTCACCGGGAGGCGGCATAGCCGTCCAATCCGGCTATGCCGCCGGATTGTGGCATTAGTCCATGACCTGTATCGAAGCGATGAATTCATCAGCGCTTTCTCAAGCTTGCACCCGCCACCATCTGCCGCTGCCAGGGACGTCCAAAATGGCAGCCTGTTTGCCCAAACAGCCATCCGCCGCTATCATCCAGCCCCCAAACAGGAAGGAGCTCTGCCTTGTTCAAACGCGTTTTAGTAGCCAATCGTGGTGAGTGTGCCATTCGAATCATCCGTTCGTGCCGCGAACTGGGTATCGAATCTGTTGCCATCTATTCAGAAGCCGATGCGCATGCCCTGCATGTAAAAAAGGCCGACCGTGCCGTCATGATCGGCCCTGATCCGGTCAAGAGTTATCTGAACATCCATCGAATCGTCAATGTGGCGCTGGATTCCGGTTGTGACGCCGTTCACCCGGGATACGGTTTCCTGTCTGAAAACGAGGATTTTGCCCGCGCTGTCACCGAGGCAGGCATCACCTATATCGGCCCTTCCCCCGATGCGATCCGTGATATGGGCAGCAAAACCAAAGCCCGTGAAACAATGATTGCTGCCGGTGTGCCGGTCATCCCGGGTTCCGACGGTGAGCTGCAGAGCATTGAGCAGGCACTTGAGCTGGCTCATGGCATGGGCTACCCGGTGATGCTCAAGGCTGCAGCCGGTGGTGGTGGTCGCGGCATTCGTCGCTGTGATAATGATGAGCAGCTGCGTGAGTACTATATTGTCACCCAGCGCGAAGCGATGGCGGCCTTCGGCTCGGATGTACTGTTCATGGAAAAGTGCATCATTGAACCGCATCATATCGAGTTCCAGATTCTGGCTGACAGTCACGGCCATATCGTGCATCTGTTTGAACGTGACTGCTCCATCCAGCGCCGTAATCAGAAGCTGATCGAGATTGCTCCGAGCAACTTCCTGACCCCTGAACTGCGTCAGCAGATGGGCGAAGTCGCCATCAAGGCCGCCCGCGCTGTTAACTATGTCAATGCAGGCACGGTCGAGTTCCTCGTCGACAAGGATCGCAACTTCTGGTTCATGGAGATGAATACCCGTCTGCAGGTGGAGCACACCATCACCGAAACGATTACCGGTGTGGACATCGTCTCCCAGCAGATCGCTATTGCCGCAGGTGAACCGCTGCCATTCACCCAGGAAGAGCTGAGCTTCCGTGGTTTTGCCATTGAATTCCGTATCAATGCAGAAGATCCGAAAAACCAGTTCCTGCCCACCCCCGGTCGCATTACCCGCTACATTTCACCCGGCGGCATGGGCGTACGAGTGGATGGCTGCGTTTATGCCGGCTACGAAATCCCGCCCTATTATGATTCAATGTGCGCCAAACTGACGGTTTCCGGCCTCGACTGGAAAACCACCGTGATGCGTGCCCAGCGTGCACTCGGCGAGTACGATATTCGCGGCATGAAAACGACGCTGCCGTTTTATCGTACGATTGCCTCTTCCGAGGTCTTTATGACGGGAGAGTTTGATACAGGCTTTATGGACAAACACCCCGAACTGCTTGACTACAAGGCATATGAACGCCGTGAGGATATCGCTGCAGCCGTTGCCATGGCCATCGCGGTACATGCCGGCCTGTAACCATGCCCTCTCTTCACAGCACGCCAATCACACCTGATGCCAAAATGAGTTTTCTGGAAGGTATAACAATATGAATGCAAAGAAAAAACTGGCGATTACCGAACTGGCCCTGCGCGATGGTCATCAGTCGCTGCTGGCCACCCGCATGCGTCTGGATGACATGCTGCCGATTTGTGAAAAGCTGGATGCCATCGGCTACTGGTCCATTGAAGCATGGGGCGGCGCCACATTTGATACCTGTCTTCGTTACCTGAAAGAGGGCCCATGGGTACGTCTGCGTGAGCTGAACAAGGCACTGCCGAACACACCGATCCAGATGCTGCTGCGTGGCCAGAACCTGCTTGGCTATCGCCACTATGCTGATGACGTCGTGAAAAAGTTTGTCGATATGGCTGCAGCCAATGGTGTGGATGTATTCCGCGTATTCGATGCCATGAATGATCTGCGCAACGTGCGCACCGCCGTCAATCAGGTGAAGGCCAATAACAAGCATGCCGAAGGTACCATCTGCTACACCACCAGCCCTGTACATACGCTTGAGTACTTTGTTGACCTGGGCAAGGGCTTCGAGGACATGGGCTGTGATACGCTGGCCATCAAGGATATGGCCGGCCTGCTTACCCCGAGCGCGACCCGTGAACTGATCACCGCCCTTAAACAGGCAGTCTCCATCCCTCTGCATCTGCACTCCCATGCAACTGCAGGTGTCGCTGAAATCGTTCAGTGGGAAGCTGTGAAGGCCGGCTGTGATATTATCGACACGGCGATCAGCCCGCTTGCAGGCGGCACCAGCCACCCGCCAACGGAAGCAATGGTTGCGGCATTTGCCGGCACCGAATACGACACCGGTCTTAACCTCGTTGCCCTGCAGGAGGTTGCCGCCTACTTCAAGGAAGTGCGCAAGAAGTATGCCCGTTTTGAATCCGATGCCACCGGCGTCGACACCCGCGTATTTGTCAACCAGATCCCGGGCGGCATGATCTCCAATCTTGCCAACCAGCTGCGCGATCAGGGTGCACTTGAGCGGATGGATGAAGTACTGGACGAAATTCCGCGTGTACGCGAAGACTTCGGCTTCCCTCCACTGGTCACCCCGACCAGCCAGATCGTCGGCACCCAGGCAGTATTGAATGTGATCTCCGGCAAGAAATACAAGGTGATCACCAACGAGACACGCGACTACCTGAAAGGTCTTTATGGCCGTGCACTCGGCACCATCAATGAGGATGTACGCAAACTGGCGATTGGTGATGAAGAGCCGGTATGTATCCGCCCTGCCGATCTGCTCAAGCCTGAAATGGATGCGCTCACCCGTGAAATCGGCGACAAGGCCAAATCGGTCGAGGACGTCCTCTCCTATGCCCTCTTCCCGACCATCGCCATGGAATATTTCGATGAGCGGGCAAGCGGCGAGCTCAAGCCTGAACCGCTGAATGCGCCGGCCAGTGAAGGCACTGCACCGGAAGTCATTGCCGCTCCGACCCTCGCACCGACCGAGTTCAACATCACCATTCATGGCGAGAAGTACCACATCAAGATCGAGGGTTCCGGCCACAAGAGCGAAGATATCCGTCCATTCTATGTCAAGGTGGATAACATCCTTGAGGAAGTGACGGTTGAAACGCTGACCGAGGTTGTTCCTACCCATAACGGCAGCATCGATGTACGCAAGGCTTCCAAGGGCTCACGCCGTCCGAAAGCCACCCGCGATAACGATGTCACCACCCCGATGCCAGGGCGCATTGTGGCAGTGAATGTCGCTGTCGGTGATGCTGTCGAGGCGGGTCAGACCGTACTGACCGTTGAAGCCATGAAGATGGAAAATCAGGTACATGCACCGGTATCCGGCACCATTACCGCCATTCATGTGGCTGTCGGTGATAACGTCAATCCGGATGAGTGCCTGATCGAAATCAACTGATCGCGGAGGCTCTGCGATCATTCACTGACTAAAAAGCCCTCTTCATCTGAAGAGGGCTTTTTTTTTGGTGCATCGCGCATGAGCGGGCAATATGGCTGAAGCAGGTTTTTATACCCTGTCAGCGATACGATGCTTTTAAAGCGATACGACCCTACTCTGCCAAAGCAGAGCAGCCCCCTTTCTTTATCGGTAAAGAAAGGGGCGAAAGAAAGCCGCCCCCGATATCTTTGTCCTGCGGATTCCCTCATGCGAGCGATTCACTACAGCCGCTGCATCCGCAGCTTGTTTCTGTAGTGAATCACTCTGTTCGGCAAATCTATAAGGGGGAATGAAGCGGTTTTGCCGCCGCCCGGTGAGCTGCAGGATGCAGTGAGTCAAATCAGACACGCAGGCGTTTGATTTGCAGGCAAAGGCAAATACGCACACATCCAACCTTTGCCTTCTAATCATTGCCAGGAAGGCAATACATCAACATATCCCAAAAGCAGAGCAGCCCCTTTCTTTATCGGTAAAGAAAGGGGCGAAAGAAAGCCGCCCCCGATATCTTTGTCCTGCGGATTCCCTCATGCGAGCGATTCACTACAGCCGCTGCATCCGCAGCTTGTTTCTGTAGTGAATCACTCTGTTCGGCAAATCTATAAGGGGGGGAATCAAGCGGTTTTGCCGCCGCCCGGTGAGCTGCAGGATACAGTGAGTCAAATCAGACACGCAGGCGTTTGATTTGCAGGCAAAGGCAAGTACGTATATCCAACCTTTGCCTTCTGATCATTGCCAGGAAGGCAATACATCAACATCTCCCAAAAGCAGAGCAGCCCCTTTCTTTATCGGTAAAGAAAGGGGTAAAAGAAAGCCGCCCCCGATATTTTTGTCCTGCGGATTCCCTCATGCGAGCGATTCACTACAGCCGCTGCATCCGCAGCTTGCTTCTGTAGCGAATCACTCTGTTCGGCAAATCTATAAGGGGGAATGAGGCGGCATTCACCCATCGTTACCGGCACTGGTTTTCAGGCTTTCGAGATGAACCTTTTTTTATCACCAGCCCGTTTCAATACATGCATGCGCACCATGGTCCGATGCCACAATCCGGCAGGGTCACAAGCGCAGACCGCTTTGCCACCTTCAGCCCGGTTGCACGCATACAATCAGTTACATCGAACCCGTCCCCCCCTGCGGATGATTGCCTGCAGGCAATCCATCAGCGGTCTGCCACCGATGCCTTGTGCGAACTGATCGTACACATACTGGCGGAGGAGCTGGCACCACATTGCCGGGTAGCAGCCAGTGCCTCGACATGAGCCCGCATGGCCCGGACATTGATGGGTTTCTCAAACAATACTGCATCGCAGGCAGCAAGGGCGTGGACCAGCTCAGGCCCGGCATAACCACTGATTGCCACAATCGGCATACCAGGCCGGCGCCCAAGAATTGCACGAATCAGATCATCGCCGTTCATCTCCGGCATACAGATATCGGTAATCACAATATCAAATGCACCACCGGCATGATCAAACAGTTCCAGCGCCTTTTGACCGTTCTCGGCATAGGTGATATCGAATCCGATCGGCGCAAGAATCCGGCCCAGCAGCATTCGGCTTGCATGATCATCATCAGCGACAAGCACACGACCGGCACGCTCATGTATCGCAACACTCATGCCGCCACCTCTTCGGCCAACAACTGCGGCGTGCCATCCTGCCCGGCGGCTGAAGCATGAAACTCGGCATCTGCAGCAATCCGGCTCGCAGCATCCGTCATTTCATCCCGCTGAAAATAGAGAAACCCCTGACACCCGCACAGCTCCCTGGCCAGCCTTTTTCGCTCCGGATCATCGCCCTGCGCCAGCGCATAGGTGGTCATCTCAGGTACATTCTGATGGCAGTAGGCCAACAACGCCAGACCACCGAGATCAATTGCATCGATGTCTGCAACCACCACATCAAACTGGCGCCTGAGCATATGCTCATAGGCCTCGCGATCCTCGCAAACAAGCTGCATGCGCCAGCCATAACGATGCAGCAAAGAGGTCACAAGATCACCACTTGCCGTATCATCGACAAGCACAAGACATTTTCTCGGCTGTATTCTCACCATTGCGCGCCTCCTGATCCTGGGGAGCAGCCGGAAGACAAATAACCGACAGGCCACCTCAATGGTAATCACGGCAACTACCTGTCAATGCTCAGACTGCGCTCATCGCTTCAATATAGGCGGCAGCCATGACAAAAGGTATACGAATAATTCCTATTTAGGGCGGTGCTGAATCAGCCAGCGTATCCTCAGTCTTTTACGCAGCCGCACCATTCAGCAGGCATTTGTCCCGGCATACGCATGCCGGACAGATCGATTACCTCAGCAGATATTCAAGCAACGGATTATTAAACAGGACAATAAGCACAATCACCAGCACTGCCAGCGCCAGCACACCCACAATCGCAAGCCCGATAAACAACAGGCGCATGATGGATGGCTCCGCCTCAGGCCTGTGAGACACGGCATCCATCGCCCGGCTGATCATCCAGCCTGCGGCAATGGCAGGCCCTGTCACCCCCAGGGCGATGCCGAGCGCGACTGCCACGCTCGAAGCCATCATAAAATTGGAAAGATCATGCATCTGTAACTACTCCTGCGACAGGCGGAGCACTGAACCCCCGACTTCCGGACATAAGAATCGACCCGCTCAGGGCCGGTAAATACGGTAGCACTGCTTCAGCCGTTATAGGTAATTCCCATGCGGGAAGCCACCTGGGCCAACTCAATAATCGTCGAAACCCCGAGCTTGTCCATAATGTTGCGCCTGTGGCTATAGACGGTTTTCTCGCTCAAATGCAGTGCACCTGCAATTTCGGCAACCGATCGTCCGGCTGTCAGCAACATACACAGCTCGACTTCGCGCCTTGTCAGCGCAGAGGGTGACGCACCGGCGACCGATTCAACCTGCCGCTTCGAAGACTCCGCCTCAACCTCACTATCCAGGTAGCGCCCGCCCTGCATAATGGCCCGAACAGCCGGCAGCAACATATCCACACCACTGCTTTTGCAGATAAATCCACGGGCCCCGAGCTGCATGGCATGATCTGCCATCATGCCGGCATGCATGCTGAGCACAAGAATCCGTGCCTCGGGATCCTCCCTGAGAATTCGACGCATCACTTCCAGCCCGCTGATATCGGGCATCGAAATATCCATAATGACAATATCGGGCCTGTGTTGCTCATAGTCCCTGCACGCCTGTTTACCACTGGCGGATTCAGCAACGACCTGCATATCTCCGGCTGCCTCCAGAAGATAGCGAAACCCGATACGCACCACATCATGATCATCAACCAGCTGCACACGAACAGGTGCCGTCATACCCTAAACCCCCACATCATCATCGCTGCGCATTGACGGTTACTGAAAAAATACAATTGCTGATTTTCACCCTTTCAAACTCCATCATCGTTCTCAAGCAAACAAAGGCAGACCGCGATGCATCCTGCCGCTCACCGGGCGGCGGCAAAGCCGTCCAACCCGGCTATCCTGCCGGATTGTGGCGTCCGTCCATGGCGCGCATGCAAGCCAGAAGTGAATCAGGCCACCCTCAGCGCGACGCAAGCATGCCAAGCAACCTGATAAAAACAACGGTTAATAAGCAAAGCAGAGACGCCTGGCACCCCTTGAGAGGGTCTGAAAGTCGGTGCCGCCAACACGAACAAGATCAACGTGATCACCCGCTTCAAAGTAGATATCAGGTTCATCAAATAACGTTGCATCAAGTGCAACCTCAATCTGGTAGGCGCGCCCGACGGGCGGAATCGCCCCCCTGTCACAGTCCGGGAAAAGACGGGCGATCTCCTCTTCATCCACCAGCTCAAGGTTGCGATCGAGCTGCTCGTTCAACGCATCCAGTTCGACATGTAGCGGCGAAGGCAGCACAGCCAGCAGATAACCGATACCATCGGCCAGCAAAACCCCTTTGGCAAGCCTGCTCCCCGACACATGGGATACCTCTGCCGCCTGCTGGCTGCTACCGGCAAAAGGATGCGGCACTGTTTCATAAGCAATACATGCATCATCAAGATATTGCCTGAGTGTATTTGCAATCGTCATGACAGAACCTCCCGAAGTGACCCCTGTCCTCGCTGTAATTTTCAGTCTGAAATCAGGTGCCTTCACTATAGCACACCCATCCTGTCCGGATACAGCCTGTTTGTGATAAAACTGCCTGCCGGCAGGCACATTTCCACGTCACAACAGCCATTGAACCATGCCGCCCTCTTCGTCAGTATAGCCATTTCAAAGGAGCAGGGATGATCGGATATGCTGCAAACATCGTCACCACATACGGTCGTCAACGTCCCCTGTTTCGCCGGCTTGCCGCCTCTGTTGTCGCACTGGTTTCGCTGCTGATCCCTTTATCTGCCCCACATGCCGCAACATGTCTCTACATCTCCTCCTATCACAGCGGCTATGAGTGGAACGATGGGATTGAGCAGGGCCTTGAAAAATCACTTGCCGGAAAATGCCGGCTTGAGAAGTTTTATATGGATAGCAAACGCCATCAGAGTGATGACCACAGCAAAATGATGGCACTGCAGGCAAAGGCCTATATCGAAAAGTTATCGCCGGATATTCTGATCGCTGCCGATGACAATGCCTCCCGCTACCTGATTCAGCCCTTTTATAAAAACAGCTCGATACCGGTTGTCTTTTGCGGCATCAACTATTCGGTCGCGCCCTATGGCTATCCGTATGACAATGCCACCGGCATGATCGAAATCTCGCCCGTTCGCCCGCTTTATAAACAGATCAAAGCCATTCTCGGCAGTGTAAAACGGGGGGCATTTCTGGCCGCTGATGTAACCACCCAGCACCGCGAGTACGATCTCAACAAAGAGGTCTACAGCAGCCACGGCATCGAGCTTGCCCCGGTTTTTGTCAAAACCATGGCCGAGTGGAGTAAACAGTTCAAACGCCTGCAGTCTCAGGGCGACTTTCTTGTCATCGGCAACAATGCCGGCATCAGCGACTGGAGTGAGGAGCAGGCAACCGCTGTCAGCCGGGCTGAAACCCGGATACTGACGGTGACCAACTATGACTGGATGCGCTGGTATGCGCTGCTATCGATCACCAAGCTGGCTGAGGAGCAGGGTGAATGGGCCGGTGATGTTGCACTGGCGGTACTGGGTGGCGCCGACATCAGCAAGATCCCTGTCGTAGCCAACCGCCACTGGAACATCTATGTCAATCCGGAACTGCTGGAAACCAGCGGCATCAAACTGCCGCAAACAATCATGCTCAAGGCGATCAGGGTAAGCCGGTAAATGTTTTTTTCCACCCCCCGCCCGGTCCTGCTTGCCGGCGTACTTGGCCTGCTGATCACGGCGGTGATGAGCGGACTGAGTTATAACCGCCTGATCAATGACGAGCGGCATACCTTCGACAATCAGGTACAGAATATCAGGGAAGATCTGTCGATACAGAGCAGAAAAGCAATAGAGGCACTTGATAACATATCCTCTCTGTTCAAGGCATCGGAATCGGTGGATATCGATGAGTTTCATATCCTGGCCAGCGAGCAGGTGGAACGTTACCCATTTATCCGCACCATTTACTATGCACCCTATGTCTTGCACTCGGAACGCAGCGATGTCGAAAACGCCATGCATGAGCTTGGCTTTATCGGCTTTACCATTCATGCAGCGGACGACAGTACCGCCGGCTCATTCCCGATCAAATATATCGAGCCTTTTTCTCCGTTATATATCCTGAGACTCGGCTACGACCTGCTGCTCACCCCCTCCTTTACCAATGCGGTCAACCGTGCAGTTGATACCGCAGCCATTACTTCGGCCAAATCCGATATTACCAGCAAGCAGAGCATCACCCTGTTCAAGGCCCTTTATGCCGGCAGGCTTTCGTTGCAGGAGCGCGCAATCTATCCGGCGATGAAGAATGGCATGCTGGCGCTGGATATAGACCCTCAAATCCTGCTGCAGGAAGTTGACCGGATTCCGCAGTTATCGGTCACCCTGCTCTATCGCAACCAGCCACTGACGGATAAAAATGCCACCACATCGACTGCGCCTGAACTTGTTCACTTTGACAAACAGGTCACCATCGGCAAGGAGGGGATGCAGCTCTCGCTGTATTGTGATAAATCCGTCTCCTGGCACCAGGCTGACCTGACCCTGCTGCTGCTCTCATCAGGCATGGGGATCACCATTACCATCCTGCTGATCGTCATTGCCCGCACCTTCCATTCCCGCTCCCGCCTGCTGCTGCAGCGCAATGAAGAGGTGCAGGCTCTGGTGGATGAAAAGACGAAAGAGCTGCAAAAACTTTCATCTGCAGTTGAATATGCCGGTGAGGCCATCACCCTGATGGATGCCAGCGGTATCATCGAGTATATCAATCCGGCATTTACCCGAATCATGGGCTATCAGCCGGAGCACATTGTCGGTCAAAATGCCATCATGCTTGGCCTGTCTGAACAGGGAAGCGAAAACTTTGACGAAATATGGCAAACCGTAGTGGCCGGAGAATCATGGACCGGCCGCCAGATGAGTCGCCATCAGGATGGCACACTGATTCCCACCCGCCTGTCGATGGCCCCCATCCACAATAGCAACAGTCAGCTGGTTCATGTTGTCGCCATTCACCAGGACCTTTCCGAGCAGGAGGTAATTGAGGAGAGGCTCAGGCAATCACAAAAAATGGAGGCAGTCGGCACCCTCGTTGGCGGCATTGCCCATGATTTCAATAATATGCTGGCAGCCATCCAGGGGAACGTCTATCTGGCCGACATCAACATGGATCACCCTGCCACCGTACGGGAAAAACTTGGTAAAATCGAAACACTCACCAGCAGGGCAAGCACGATGGTGCAACAACTGCTCAGCTTTGCCCGCAAGGACAGGGTCAAGCTCAGCAGCCTGTCGCTGAATTCGATGCTGAAAGAGTCGTTTAAACTGTCGGAAACGGTGGTCCCGGAAAATATTGACCTGATATATGATATTTGTGAGGAAGAGCTCATCGTCAAGGCCGATGTCACCCAGCTGCAACAGATCATCATGAACCTGCTCTCCAATGCCTGTGATGCCCTCAAACAGGCCGACAAACCGAATATCACCTGCCGCCTGAGCGCAGATGACATGGAACCGTCATTCATGCAGGCCCACCCGGAACTTAAATCTTCGCGTGTTGCCCACCTTTCGGTGGCCGACAATGGCAGCGGCATTGCCAAATCGGACCTGGACAAAATCTTCGAACCGTTTTTCACCACCAAGGACGTGGGCGAAGGGACAGGGCTGGGGTTGTCCATGGTGTTCGGTGCCATCCAGCGCATTCAGGGTGCGATCACCGTTGAAAGCACCAGGCACAAGGGAACCACCTTTCATCTTTACCTGCCCCGTATTGAACAGGCCGCAGTGATTTCTGCAAACGACGAACAGAGTGATGTCATCGTTCAGGGCATGGGTGAAACAGTGCTGCTGGTCGATGATGCGCACGATGTTCGCGATGCCATCAGCGAAGTACTCAGCGGCATCGGCTACAGGGTACTGACAGCCAGTGATGGCAAGGATGCCCTGCATCAGTTCAGCATGCATGAGCAGGACATTAAAGCGGTAATCTCGGATGTCGTCATGCCACATATGGGGGGCAAGGAGCTGTTCCGTCTGCTGCGCCAGCGCAATCCCCGGCTGCCGTTTCTGATGATCACAGGTTATGACAGCCTCAAAGCAGCCGGCATATCCGCAGACGGGGATGATTGTGTGCTGATCAACAAGCCATTCTCGGTTTCAAGCCTCTCCCGGCAGCTGCATGATATGATTCATCATACACAGCCGACCGATTCATCACACTCAACGGGCAATCAGTAGCGGATAACAGAAACGGGGCAGCACCTGCCTTGGCCGGATGCCCTGCACACGCGCCAGTGAGAGTGTACGGTCGCCGTATTTCCTGTTGATCTGATTCACCGTCTGCATCAATGTGGTCTGGCGACAGTCGGCCTGCATCAGACCGAAAAGGTCCGCTGTAGCAGATCGCTGCTGACTGATACGGGTGGCAACCACGCCACAACCACGATAACGCTCCCCTGCCCGGAATAACCGCATCAACCCCTCTTTTACCACCCCCATGATCCGTTTCAGGCTATTGCTCGGTACCTCAAGTACCATATCCACCCTGTTCGTTTCGCCCGAGGCAAGGGTAAGAAAAATATCGATACGCTGCGCCAGCAGGCTTTTGGCAACCAGCTCCGACACCAGCCGCGTGGCATGCCAGCTCAGATGGGCAGCCAGCAGACTGCGCTGACCGCTGACCTCGCCCATGGAGGCCGTTCGGGCAATGCTTTGCGGTAGTGATGGTATCGTCTCCAGTGGCAGCACCGGATGGCCGTTCAGCTCATATTTGAGGGTTACACCCTGCCGGCCAAGCAGCTGCCGTATCAGAGCCTCATCCATACAGGCGAACTGACTGGCGGTATGAATATGCAACGTGCGCAGCAATGCCGTGCGGTTACGCCCCATCCCCGGAATCGCAGCAACCGCCTGATGATACAAAAAACGGTCGATATGACTGGCCGGCAACACCAGGATGCCATCGGGTTTATTCGCTTCCGAAGCCATCTTGGCCAGTGTACGGGTCGGCGCAATACCCACCGACGCAGTCAGACCGGTCTCACTGCGGATAGCAAGACGGATATCATCGGCCAGCTGCAAAAATGACCTTCTCCAAAGCGAGCGGACCCCGTTCATATCCAGAAACCCCTCATCAATCGAGTAGATTTCAATCTCCGGACTATAACGCCGCAAAATAGAGAACACCTTGCCTGACATCAGACCATAATAGCGGAAATCGGCAGCCAGAAATGCTGCCTGTGGTGCAATTTTACGAGCCTCCCAAACAGGCATGCCGGTGGTGATGCCCAGCGCTCTGGCATCGTAGCTTTTTGCCACCACAATAGCATGATGACTGGAGAGCACACATACGGGCCGCCCTTTCAGTTGCGGATAACGGACCAACTCACAAGAGGCGTAAAATGCATCGCAATCAACATGTGCAATCACATTCGACCAGTCACTATCTTTCATCACCGCAACCTTTTCTGCTGCCAGCTCAAAAGGCAGCCATCACCTTAAAACTTGCGAAACTGCCCCACCACTTCGCCATAAATATCAAGTGACTGTTCGGGATAGATGCACGGGTAATCAACATTGGCCGGCTCCAGATACATCCCTCGCGGTCCTGTACGCAGATATTTGATGGTAAAGTCACCATCGACAATTGCCACCACAATCCGGCCGATCGAGGGATTGGTATTGCGCTCGACAATCAGAAAATCACCATCATGAATACCGGCATCAATCATGGAGTGACCACTGACCGCCACCAGCACTGTTTTGGACGGATGCTCAACCAGATAGTCATCAATGGTGATCGCATCGCCCAGCACCTCGGTCGCCGGACTGGCAAACCCGGCCGGGGCCTGCCCCACGTGCGGACGGGCAAAAAACATATTGGCCGGACTCAGTCGCCCGCCCGGCGCCTTCTGCAGGTAGCCGGCAAAAATCATCCGGTCGACAAATTTGACCGCCCCCTGCTTGCTGACACCAATCAGAGCCGCAATATCGGCATACGATGGAATCAGCCGGTAAAGGGCATAATAGTCCTGCAAGCGACCGAGATAGAGATGATCCTTATTCACCATGGCCACAGTATGGTGGTCGTTCGTACACTTGGCAAGCCTGACAGATGGAAAAATGCACACACTGCCACAGGCGTCTTATGGCAAAATCTCCCTGTGAGTACGGGAAAAAATTGCCCCATGCCATCATCCGGAAAATAACTGCAACCGTAACTAGCTGTAATCAAAGGAGTTCACCCAAGTGAAAAGTTGGCCGCTTTTTTGCGACAGGGCGGGTAAGGAATCCAATGGCAGGAGTTGCATATGAATCTCGGTTTCTACATCTCAGGCGTCGCAGGACAGATGGCCCAGAATAAGCTGGATGGCATCGCCAACAACCTGGCCAACGTCAACACCGTCGGCTACATGCAGGACCGCACCGCCTTTTCATCGATGTTCTCCAACCAGATGGGCCGCACCGGTGCACCGGATTCCACCTCGGCAGCTTACCTGTCGACCAACACCCAGTATATCAGCACCGAGTCCGGCAATATCCGCCAGACCGGTGGCGACCTCGATTTCGCCATCAACGGCAAGGGATATTTCAGGGTACAGATGCAGGATGGCAGCGAAGCCCTGACACGTGCCGGTAACTTCAAGACAGATGGTGAAGGCACGCTGATGACCCAGAGCGGACTGAAAATCCTCGACAAGAATGGCGCGCCCGTTCAGTTGCCAATCGGCAAAGTCAGCACCACCGAAAATGGCAGTATCTACGTCAACGGGCAACCGGTTGCCGACCTCGGCATCTCCATGATCACCGATCCGAAACAGATGGAAAAAATTGGCGGCGTACTGATCAAAACCCCGCAGGCAAACACCACGCCGGCCGATAACACGATCAGCGTACATCAGGGCAGCCTTGAGGACGCCAATGTCAATTCCGTTCTCGCCATGACCCAGATTGTCGACACGATGCGCAGCTACCAGTCGATGATGAAGGTCGTTGAGCAGTACAACCAGATTGCCTCCCAGCTGAGCGACCGCGTCGGCATGGTGCAGGGTTAAATTGAATAACAAAAGAACAGAGATAAAGGAAAAGGGAGTTTTATTATGATGCGAGCACTATGGACAGCGGCCACCGGTATGGCAGCACAGAACCTCAACGTCGACGTGATCTCCAACAATATTGCCAACGTCAACACCAACGGCTTCAAACGCGGCCGTGCCAACTTCCAGGATCTGATGTACCAACAGATCAAGTCACCCGGCTCGGAAGCGAGTTCTGCCGGCACACAGCTGCCGAACGGTATTCAGGTCGGTCTTGGTGTGCGCACAGCAAGTGTCGACAGCGTCTTCTCCGAAGGCAGCTTCCAGCAAACCAACAACCCGCTCGATATGGCCGTTCAGGGACGTGGCTTTTTCCAGGTTCAGCTGGCCAACGGCGAAACCGCCTACACCCGTGCCGGCTCCTTCAGTCTCGATGCCACCGGCCAGATCGTCACCCAGAACGGCGACCTGCTGCAGCCAGGCATTACCATCCCGGCCGATGCACAGTCGATTCATGTAGCAGCAGATGGCACTGTCTCCGTGGTACAGCCTAATGCCACCCAGACCGTGCTCGGCCAGATCCAGATCGCCGACTTTCTCAACCCGGCAGGTTTGACCAAGCTTGGCGGCAATATGTTCCAGCCAAGCAACTCATCCGGACAGCCTGTCATCGGCAATCCGACCAGCAACGGACTTGGTTCAATCGGCCAGGGCGCACTGGAGATGTCCAATGTCAGCATGGTGGAAGAGATGGTCAATCTGATTGCCGGTCAGCGCGCTTATGAAATGAACTCCAAAGCGATTCAGGCATCCGACGAAATGCTGCAGACCGCCAATAACGTCAAGAAGTAAGCCATGCGCCGCCTGACCATTAACGCCCTGCTCCTCGCTCTCTGCCTGCCACTGCTGACCATACAGCTACAGGCAGCAGAGGTGGACAAAGCGATGCAACAATCACTGTCTGCGTTTTTTAACCGCGGCGTGGTGGTGCAGGGAGCAACGGCAGAACTGGCAGGTGTTGATCACTGGCCGGAAGCCCGCGGAAGCATGCACTGGTCGCTGCCGCTGTCGCTGCATGGCCATCCGGGACGCTTTTCACTGATTGCCGAGCAGGGAGCCCGTCGCTGGTATGTATCGGTACGTGTGCGCTGGATGGCAGAGGCCATTGTCACCCGCAAAAACATTCCGGCACGAACCTTGCTGACAATGGATATGATGACAAAAAGCCGTACCGATATTTCCGGCCATAGCGGAAACTGGTGGAGCGATGCCAGAGAGCTTGCCGGCATGCGCCTGAACCGCCCGCTCGCTGCCGGTGCCGTTATTCAGAGCAATCAGGTCACCATGCCACCGCTGGTCAAACGCGGTGATACCGTCACCATTATTCTGGAGGCTGGCGGCCTGCATATTCGCGCTGAAGGCACTGCATTGCGTTCGGCCATTGCCGGTGAACGCATCATGGTCAGAAACATGCGCAGCAAAGAGATCATTCAGGCCGTTGTTGAAAAAGCCGGACTGGTACGCGTATCATTGAATGGAGGTCAGGGATGAACATCAAAACCGCGCTCTCGCTGCTTACGCTCGCCTCCATCGTACTTGGCGGCTGTATGCCACGGGTCGACAAAGAGGCCGAGACACAGCAAAAACAGCTGGTTGACCAGGCATTGAACACCCCGATCCCGGACACGGCAAACAATGGTTCCCTGTGGGCCAGTGGTGGCGCCGGACTGCTGAGTGACTCCAAGGCCTCGCGGGTCGGTGATCTGATTACCGTACTGGTCTCCGAAACAGCCAAGGCCACACGCTCACTCGGCAGCAAACAGAGTAAAAAATCCGCCCGTGACACTGCCCTCAATGCCACCATTAATTACGGCGGCGCCCTGCAAAATGCCAATGTAAATCCGAACGGCAGTGTCGGCATGACCAACTCGAAGAGCTTTGATGGTGCAGGCTCCACCAACAACTCCGATACCCTGACCGCCAGCGTCACCTCGGTGGTTACCGAAGTCTATCCCAACGGCAATATGCGCATCGTTGGCAAGCGTCAGCTCATTATCAACCATGAGCCACAGGAGATTACCTTCGCGGGCATCATCCGCCCGGTCGATATTGCCCCGGATAATACCATTCCATCCTCCAAGGTCGCCCAGGCCAACATCAGCTATGGTGGCACAGGTTCACTGGCCAATACGGCTCACGAAGGGTGGATGTCCAAAACACTGGATGTGATATGGCCATTCTAACCCCCACCCGTTTTGCCACCCTGTTGCTGGCCACCCTGTGGCTGCTGCTGGCACCGCTCGCCGCCCAGGCCGAGCGCATCAAGGATCTGGCCGATATTGAAGGCGTGCGCGGCAATGCCCTGATCGGCTATGGCCTGGTCGTCGGCCTGAACGGCACCGGCGATTCCGGCACCTCCTCTCCGTTCACCATCAACAGCATTACCGCCCTGCTGGAACGGCTTGGCGTCAACGTGCGGGCGGATATCACCAAGATGAAGCCGAAAAATATCGCAGCCGTGATGGTGACTGCAGACCTGCCTCCGTTTGCCCGTCCCGGTTCACAGCTGGATGTCACCGTTTCAAGTATCGGTGATGCCAAGGATCTGCGTGGCGGCACCCTGCTGGTCACCCCTCTGCTGGGCGGTGACGGCCGTCCGTATGCTGTCGCCCAGGGCGGTCTCTCCACCGGTGGTTTCAGCGTCAGCGGCAAGAGCGCCAGCACCACCAAGGGGCACCCGACCGCAGCCCGTATTCCCAACGGTGCCCGTGTCGAACGCGCAGCCCCGCACGGCCTGTCGGCTGATCAGGAAAAGGTCACCCTAAGCCTGCGTAACCCCGATTTCACCACCGCCAAACATATGCAGGATGCGATCAATGCCGCCCTTGGCAAAGGCATGGCCCGGGCTGTGGATTCAGGCACCGTACAGGTCTGGAATCCCGACAGCAATGCCGTCGAACTGATTGCCAGACTTGAGCAGATCGATATCTCCCTGGATCATCCGGCTATCGTCATGGTGGATGAACGCACCGGCACCATCGTCATGGGTCAGGAAGTGCGGATCGACACCGTTGCGGTTGCCCACGGCAATATCAGCGTCAGCATCACCGAAAGCCCGCAGGTATCACAACCCAATGCCTTCGGTGGCGGCCAGACCACGACCGTCGATCGCACCAAGGTCAATGTCGATGAAGCAGAGGCCAAACTGGTCGTGCTGCCGAAACAGGTCTCTCTCTCTCAACTGGTCACCGCACTGAATGCCGTCGGTGCAACACCGAGTGACCTGATTGCCGTTCTGCAGGCCATCAAGGCTGCCGGTGCCCTGCATGCCGAACTGAGGACGATGTAATGCGCGATGTAGTCGAAACCGTCATCAGCGGCATCATGCAAAAAGAGCGGATGCAGCAGAGCCAGCAGGCAGCAGGCAGCCGCCCTACAGCGCCCCGTCTCCCCCTGCACAGTATCGGACCACAGGTACCGGTATCCGACAGTAAACCCAAAGATCCCGCCCTGTGGAAGGCCAGTGTCCAGTTTGAAGCCATCTTTATGCAGCAGATGATGAGCGAGATGCGCAGCACCGTCACCAAGTCCGACTTCATGCCACATGGCTTTGCCGAAGATGTGCATGCCTCGATGATGGATGAAGCCATTGCCCAGGCGGCGACCAAACACAATAGCATCGGTATCGCCAATGCCGTCTATCGACAGCTGGAGGCATCCAGCCACCCTCAAGCTCAAGCTATTAGCCAAACTGCCGATAAGTTGAAAATGAGCAGTGATTTGACCCTGGAGGTAACCGGCAATGCGCATCAATAACTCGGGCGGAGCAACCGGCATCCACAAGAGCAGTGGCAGCAAGGCAGCCAGCAAAAAGCCGGCGGCCGGCAAAAGCCGCGACTCGGTTCAGGTAGCCGATTCAGCCAGTCTGCGTGAAAAGGCACAGATTATGCTGGCAGATATATCAGACGTACGCATGGAGCGTATTGAAGAGATCCGCGATGCGCTTGAAAAGGGTACGTTTAAAACAGACAGCCGCAAGGTGGCAACACAGATCGTTGCCAACGCGCTGGCGGAGCACCCATGGTCCTGACCCAATTACCTGCGAAAACCCTGACCGATATCCGTGATTTCCTTAATAAAATGGATGCCTGTGCGCGTGAGCTGGAGATCGTGGCCGGTAAGGAGTATGAAGCGATCCGCATGGTGGATGGTGAGCAGATTCTGGCCCTGACAGAGCAGCGTATTGTCATTCATCAGTGCATGGCCCGGCTCGAGCAGGAGGGAAAAGGATTGCTTGCCCGCGCCGGTGTACCGGCAGAAATGTCCCTTGAAGTACTGATTGATATGGTCGCAGGGGAAAAAACTGCCGAGTTCCAGGCTCTGCGCCGGAAACTCTATGAGCGCATGATTCGCATTGACCGCCAGAGTCAGGAAAACAGCCTGCGCCTGCGCGCAGCCTATAATGTTTCAACCACGATTCTTCAGCACCTGGGTCTTGTTCAGAAAGAGCAGACCTATGGCCGGAACATGTCCCGATGATCTTCGATAGCCTCAAGATCGCCGCGTCCAGCCTGCAGGCGCAGCAAAAAGCCATGAATGTGGTGTCGAATAATATTTCCAACGCCAACACCCCTGGCTACTCCAAGCAGACAGCGACGCTTGCCACCATGACGCCTGATACCATCGCCGGCCTCAGCTTTGGCAGAGGCGTCAACGTGGCCAGCGTCAACCGGATCGTTGATCCGGTGATCAATAATGCCCTGCTCGATAATGGTGCCCAGAAAGGTTACTGGACCACCGTGAACAACGGTTTGAATGCTGTACAGAATGTCTTTGGCAGCCTGCAAAATACCGGCCTTGCTGCTTCGCTGAATGACTTCTTCCTCTCCTGGCAGCAACTGGCCAACAACCCGCTTGATAATGGCCAGAAATTTAACGTACTGGCAAAAAGTGATACGCTGGCAACCAATCTGATCAACATGAACAGCCAGCTGACCACAGCACAGACCAGTGCCAACACCCAGATCGACACCCAGATTCAGCAGGCCAACCTGTATATCGATACGATTGCCCTGCAAACCACCCAGATCAGCCAGCTTGAGAGCGGCCAGCAAGGTGCGGTCGGTGCCGCCAACGACCTGCGCGATCAGCGCGATCAGACGGTCCGCAACCTCTCGGCCCTGATCCCGGTCAAACAGATTGCCACCCAGGATGGCGGCCTTTTACTGCAGACGGCCAGCGGTGATCTGCTTGCCCAGGATGGTGTGGCCAACCATATTGCCCGCGGCACTGCTGCAGCCAATGGCTTTGGCGGACTGGTCATTGCCAACACCGGCCAGCCGATCAAAGACCCCGGTCAGGGCGGTGGCAGTATTGGCGGCCTGATCCAGCTGCGCGATAACAACCTTGGCTCATATCTCCAGCAGATCAACAGCATTGCCGCCAACCTCGCCTTCTCGGTCAACCAGATCCATGCCAGCGCGACCTCAGGCACGGCAAAAGCAGCCATGACGGCAGGTCAGACGGTCAATGCCACACTCCCCCTGAATGATCCGGGACAAGTCGCACCATTTGCAGCCAAGATTCAGACGGGCAGCTTCCAGATTCATGTGTATGATGCAACGGGTGCAGCCACCCCTGCCGGCGGCACCTCGATCCCTGTCACCGCCGGTGTGACCACCATGAACGATATCGTCACCAGCCTGAATGCGGTCGCCGGTGTAACAGCCAGCATTGATGCAACCGGCCACCTGAATATTACCGCCGCTGCCGGCAATACGATTGCCATGTCAAACGACACCAGCAACGTACTTGCCGCCTATGAGGTCAATACCTTTTTTACCGGTTCAACAGCAGCAACGATCGGTGTTGCGGCCGATATCAAGGCTAATCCGGCCAGCATTGCCACCGGCCGGGTCGATCCGCTGACATCAGCCCTCTCCACCGCCGATAACAGTGCCTCTATTGCCATCATGCAGCTACAGAATCAGGCCATTTCGGTCGATGGCAGCACCAGCGCCAGCCTGAATGACCGCAGCACCAATGTATCCACCCAGTATGGCAGCGATGTGGCAACATCACTCCAGCAATTGCAGTACCGCACTGCTGAGTCTGACTCTCTCACCGCCCAGCAGCAGGCCATCTCCGGTGTCAATACCGATGAAGAGCTTGTGGCAATGATTCAGTTCCAGCGTGCCTATGAGGCATCGGCCAAGGTCATCACGACCACAAACACGATGCTCGATTCATTGATGGGGCTGATCCGATGAGAGTAACTACCGCACAGATGTATAACACCCTGCTGAGCGGGGTGAAACGACAGCAGGATCTGCAGAATCAGGGCAATGCCCAGGTCTCCTCCGGCACCCGCTTCCAGACCCCTGCGCAATCAGGTATGGACTACAAGATATCGCTGGATCTTCGTCATACCCAGGTCACCCTGCAGGGTGATCTGAATGCCGTCACCACTGCAGAATCTCGACTAAACAGCAGTATGACCATGCTCAATGATATGGGTAATGTACTCAAGCGCGCACAGACGGTTGCCGTTCAGCTTGGCACCACCGGTGCCGGCGCCACAGAACGCCTGAGTGCGGCTCAGGAGGCCACCCAGCTGCTCAATCAGCTGATCAGCGATGCCAACCAGAAATGGCAGGGACAATCACTGTTTGCCGGTACCGCCGTCGACAAACAGGCCTTTGTCACCGATGCTCTGGGTAACACCGTATACAACGGTAATGCCCAGGACCGCAGCGTAATCACCAATAATGGCGTACAGATTGTCAGTAATGTACGAGGCGACGATCCGGCCTTTGCCAGCTCCATCGCCGCACTGGAGGGGCTGCGTACCGCCCTGCAGAATAATGACACCGCCGGTATTCAGAATGCCATCGGTACACTGACCACGGCAGGCGATGCTATTGTTAACCTGACCAGTGATGTCGGCGCCCGCCTCAATGGTGTTCAGTTGAACAAAACTGCGATTACAGACATGCAGGCCAACCTTCAGCAACAGATTACGACACACGAAGCAGCCGATATCCCGGCAGTGATTGCCCAGATCCAGCAGTCCAACCTTGCCCTGCAGGCATCATACAACCTGGTAAATCAGCTAAAATCTCTCAGCCTCACCAACTTTCTGAGGTAACGCATTATGCTGGTATTACGCAGAAAAATAGGTCAATCCATCCGCATTAACGACAATATCCGCATTGTGATTCAGGACATACAAAATGAGCATATTGTCCGTATCGGTATCGAAGCACCACCTGAAATACCGGTGCACCGCATGGAGATATACAATCTGATTCAACAGGAAAACAAGGCCGCAGCCAGCGCCAGGGCGCTGATATGGCTGAAGGGCGTCAAAGGAGTTGTTCATGAGCAGCGCGCAGATGGCACAAACCATGAGCCTGAATGACAGCATGCCACAGGCTGATGACAGGGCGATCCACTTTCCGCAAGGGATCGCCGGCTTCAGTGATGCCCATGATTTCGGCCTGATCTATGAAGGTGTCGGTGATATTGCCTGCCTTCAGTCCATTGATCAGCCCGAAGCGGCATTTCTGCTAACCCCGTGGAACGAGAGCCGTCTGGGCCCAAGGCCGGGGCTTAATCAGGAGCAATGCCAATGCATTGATGCAGACACATCCACCGATGTGGCATGGATGCTCGTCCTTAACCCGTTTGCCGACAGCCAGTGGGTCACCGCCAACCTGAAGGCTCCGATTGCCATCAATATGGAAAAACGCATTGCACTGCAATGCATCCGCCCCGAACCTGAGCTGCCACTGCGTTATCACTGGATGCCTCAGCCGGCATAACCCGTCTCTTTCGGCAGCAGTGCGTCTGTGATCGACTCACCCGCTGCCGAGACCATCGTTATCGTTTCAGCATGTAAATGGTGAAATCATCGGGAAGATAGTCGGTGCGACAGTGACAGTCCGGTGATAAGCGGCGACAAAATGAGAGCACATCATCCGGCTCATATGCCCTCATCTCACCCAGCAGCTCTGCATCGATCTTTCTGGCATCGAGCATATTGAAGGCGACACCATGGCGGCATAATGCATACATACGACTGACCAACCGGCGCATATAGGCCCCGTCATCATGTAGCTGCCAGTTCAGGGTACCGGAGAGAAGCAACCAGTCGAACGATGCCTGCGGCCAGTCAAAATCGAACAGTTCACCACACAGGAGATTCAAGCCCGGATTCATACGCATGCCGATCTCCAGAATATCGGGAGAGATATCAATACCGGTATACTCCACCGTCAATTTTCTGCCTCGCAACCAGCTGTAGAGATCACCGAAACCACAGCCGACATCCAGCACCGAATCTCCGGCAGCAACACCCACCTCCGCCAGCACCGTAAACAACTGCTTTTGTAGCCCCCGGGATGTCCAGAACAGTGCATCCGTTGAGTAGCCATGCACACGTGCACTGTCACGATGGCGTGCAACCATACGCTGGCGCTCATGCGCATTCATGCACTGCAAACCATCCTGCTCCATATCATTGATCCCCTTTCACTGTTGCCCGTCATCCGCCCCGTCATGCAGAAGAGAGCTGCAACAGCCCTCTTTCCACAATCACCCGTTGCATCTACAGTATCATTGCAGCAGTCCGCCATCGTCAAGGAGCCATACTTGAGTAAACAGCTGAGGAACTCATGGGCAAAAGAGCTGTCCCGCCTGCTGGAGATGGATGTCGCCGATATTGCCAGCCTGCCGGCACTCTACCGCCATGCCACGCACCTGTTGCGCTTTTCCTACCGCGTCATTGAGCGCTTTATCGCAGACAAATGCATTCAGCGTGCATCCGCCCTGGCTTATGCCTCGCTGCTGGCGATTGTACCGATGGTCGTACTGGGCTTTTCAATTTTCACCAGTTTTCAGGCATTTGACGCTGTTTCCGGCCATGTCCGCGATCTGCTGCTGGAGTACCTGATTCCCGCCAGTCAAAAAGCCGTTGAGGATTACCTCTCCACCATTACCGATCAATCGGCCGCCATCTCGATCTTCGGTGTCATCGGCCTGCTATTTACCGCCACAGCGCTGCTCAACACCGTCGAAGAGGCCTTCAACAGTATCTGGCGCATTACCCGCGCGCGCGGCTGGCTGTCAAAATTCATCACGTTCTGGTCAACCCTGACACTCGCTCCGATACTGATCGGTGCCTCGCTGACCATCACCTCCTACTTTGCCGCCATGCCACTGCTGCGACATGTGGCCGAAGGAGCAGGCTATCTTGGCCAGCTGCCATTTCTGCTCCCCTGGCTGATGTCATCGCTGGCGCTGGCAACCCTGTACACGGTCCTGCCTAATACCACCGTCCCCTTCCGCTATGCACTGGTCGGCGGACTGGCTGGCGGCGCCCTGTTTGAATGGACGAAGATCGGTTTTGCTTTTTACATCACCGAGATCGCCAATTATGAAAAGCTCTACGGGGCCCTCTCCACCCTGCCGATCTTCCTGGTCTGGTTATACCTCGCCTGGGTGGTGGTCCTGCTCGGCTCCGAGATCACCTTTTGCCTGCAGCATCCTGAACAATCCAACAGACACCGTAATCGATTTATCCATCCCGGCCTGCGCCAGTTTTATTCCCACCTGATTCTGCTGCGTGCAGCACAGGCACTGGAGCATGGTCAAACGCTGTCGATGGACAGACTGCTGGCAGAGACCGATGTACCGGAAAATATTCTGCAGGAGTGGCTTGACCGGCTAACCGAGCTCGAACTGCTGCGCCGCACCGACATCCAGGGCAAACAGGCGTGGGTGCTGGCACGCGACTCCGACCGCATTGAATTGATGACCATCTTTCAAAACCTGAATGATATCCCGATGCAGATACCGGAAGAGTGGAAAGATACCACCCTCGGACGACAGCTTGCCGGCCTCTATTTTCGTATGCAGCGCGAGCATGCCGATATCCTTACACCAATCAGCCTCAAACAGTTGCTGGCACGCACTGAAGAAGAGGAAGACGCCGGCTTCTCCGGCTGACATCATACGACCATGAAAAATGCCCGCCTGATCATTGCCGATTCCGAACATGATGCCGATATGCTTTATGCCAGCGGCATGTTTGTCCCTGACCCCTTTATTGCCATTGAGCTGGATGGAGCATGGCATGGCCTGTTCTCCCCGCTTGAGGTGGATCGGGCCAGAAAAGCCTCCCGCTTTGCACACATTCACCTGGACAGTGACTGGCGCGTAATCGCCGAAAACAAAGGCTGGTCGGGGCTTGCCGGTTGTGCAGCAGCGTTTCTCGATGCCGGCGGAGCCCGTGAAATCAGGGTACCCGCCTCATTTCCCCTGCTCCATGCCGACCGGCTGCGCAGCTGGGGCTTTACCGTTTCGGCATCGCCAGACGGATTTTTCCCCGACAGGGCGATCAAATCGGAAACGGAAATCGGTCACCTTGCTCAGGCGGAACGGCTGACCCGCCAGTCGATGCAGCAGGGAGAGCATTATCTCGCCCGCTGCAGCATCGGCGATGATGGTATTTTACGTGATCCGGACAGTGGCAAAAAAGTAAAATCCGATGATGTGCGACGGGTGATTGAAACCTTCCTGATCGGCAAGGGGGCGATGCCTGCCCATACCATCGTTGCCTGCGGACGCGAAGGAGCCGACCCCCACAATACCGGCAGTGGCTATATCCGTGCCGGTGAACTGATTATTATCGATATTTTCCCGCGCGTACTGACCACCGGCTACTGGGGCGACATGACCCGCACCTATGTCAAAGGCAAGGCAAGCACGGCCCAGAAAAAAATGTATCAGGCCGTACGTGAAGGTCAGGCCATCGGCCTCTCCATGGTCGCGGCCGGCGTAGATGGTTCCGCCATTCATCAGGCCATCACCGATCACTTTCATGCTGCAGGCTTTACCACCGGCATTGTCAAAGGCAAACAGACCGGCTTTTTCCACGGCACCGGCCACGGCGTCGGCCTGCAGATTCATGAGGCGCCGCGCATCTCCATTCGCAGCGATATCCTGCAGGCGGGTCAGGCGGTGACGGTTGAGCCGGGCCTCTACTATCCGGGCGTTGGCGGCGTCCGGCTTGAAGATCTGGTCGTCGTTCGCGACGGCGGATGCGACAACCTCACCCGCTACAAATGTACGCTGGAAATTCCGTAATCTTCATCGCGCCACACTGAAGGATGCTGCAAGTCAGATCAGACACGTAAGGGTTTGATGGGTAAGTAAAGGCAAAATGACTCGGACATCATGCCCTCGCCCTGCGGGCGGCCGTTGGCCGTCCAATCGGCTTCCTGCCTCTCTGTCACGCTTTTGTCTTTGCGAACTGATTTTTGCCAGGAGGGCAATAAATCAGCATATCCATAGAGAATAAGCCCCTGTTTTCATTGCTTTCCCGGGCAATACATGGTTGGGTGACCGTGCTATGGATCCATTCATCAAGTCACTGGCACTCTTTCTGGTGCTGTTCAATCCATTTCTGATGAGCATCTATTTGCAGGATCTGATTCAGGAGCTCGATCGGCCTACGTTTTTACGCGTACTGCTGCGCGCCTGCATGATCAGTGGCTTCGTATTCCTTATGTTCGCCTGGGGCGGTGAAGCAATTTTCACCGATATCCTGCAGGTCGAGTTCGCCTCTTTTCTGATTTTCGGCGGGCTGGTGATTTTTCTGATCGCCATGCAGATGCTGTTTATCGGCAGCGATGCCATCAAACGCATGCGCGGAGGTAATCCCGAACATATTTCCGGCTCCATTGCCATGCCATTCATGATTGGTCCGGGGACGATCAGCGCCAGCGTGATGGCGGGCTCCACGCTGAGTTACCCTGTCGCAGCCGGTAATATTGTACTGGCCCTTACCCTGACCGTCATCATGCTGATGATGCTGAAATATGCTTTCGACATCATCAAGGTACGCAATGCCAGCCTGCTTGAGCGCTATATCGACATTGCCGGCCGGGCCGGTGCATTACTGACCGGCACCATTGGCGTACAAATGATTTTGCAAGGCATACGCCACGTCATCTGATCCTGCAGCCAGCCAACCGCCAGCAGAAATAATGCGGACCACACCCTCTGCATCACTTCAGATGCGTACATACAGCCATACGGGTTTGCGCATTACTGTTGCAGGTGAGACGAGCATGGAGTCCGGGAAAAAATCAGAGCTATTGGAGCGCCAGGCGCGCAGTGTCATGACGTTAAACAGAGGTGCGCCTCTAACGTACGAAAGCCCGAAAACCGGTACTGGTAAAGAGGAGTGGATGCCGCTTGATTCCCCCCTTATAGATTTGCCGAACAGAGTGATTCTCTACAGAAACAAGCTGCGGATGCAGCGGCTGTAGTGAATCGCTCGCATGAGGGAATCCGCAGGACAAAAATATCGGGGGCGGCTTTCTTTCACCCCTTTCTTTACCGATAAAGAAAGGGGGATGCTCTGCTTTAGCAGAGTAGAGTCGTGTCGTTTTAAATGCATCTTATCGCTGACAGGGTATAAAAACCTGCTTCAGCCATCTTACCCGCTCATGCGCGATGAACAAACAAAGCTTCATCGCGAAAGCCCGAAAACCGGTGCCGGTAAAGATGAGTGGATGCCGCTTGAGTCCCCCCTTATAGATTTGCCGAACAGAGTGATTCACTACAGAAGCAAGCTGCGGATGCAGCGGCTGTAGTGAATCGCTCGCATGAGGGAATCCGCAGGACAAAAATATCGGGGGCGGCTTTCTTTCGCCCCTTTCTTTACCGATAAAGAAAGGGGCTGCTCTGCTTTGGCAGAGTAGCCGTGTCGCTTTAAAAGCTTCGTATCGCTGACAGGGTATAAAAACCTGCTTCAGCCATATTACCCGCTCATGCGCGATGACCCAAAAAAGGTTCATCGCGAAAGCCCTGCAACCAGTGCCGGTAAAGAGGAGTGGATGCCACTTGATTCCCCCCTTATAGATTTGCCGAACAGAGTGATTCACTACAGAAACAAGCTGCGGATGCAGCGGCTGTAGTGAATCGCTCGTATGAGGGAATCCGCAGGACAAATATATCGGGGGCGGCTTTCTTTCACCCCTTTCTTTACCGATAAAGAAAGGGGGATGCTCTGCTTTAGCAGAGTAGTCGCGTAGTTTTAAATGCATCTTATCGCTGACAGGATATTAAAAACCTGCTTAAGCCATATTGCCCGCTCATGCGCGATGAACAAACAAAGCTTCATCGCGAAAGCCCGAAAACCGGTGCTGGTAACGATGGGTGAATGCCGCTTGATTCCCCCCTTATAGATTTGCCGAACAGAGTGATTCACTACAGAAACAAGCTGCGGATGCAGCGGCTGTAGTGAATCGATCGTATGAGGGAATCCGCAGGACAAATATATCGGGGGCGGCTTTCTTTCACCCCTTTCTTTACCGATAAAGAAAGGGGGATGCTCTGCTTTAGCAGAGTAGTCGCTTAGCTTTAAATGCATCTTATCGCTGACAGGGTATAAAAACCTGCTTCAGCCATATTGCCTGTTCATGCGCGATGAACCAAAAAAGGTTCATCGCGAAAGCCCGAAAACCAGTGCCGGTAACGATGGGTGGATGCCGCTTGATTCCCCCTTATAGATTTGCCGAACAGAGTGATTCACTACAGAAACAAGCTGCGGATGCAGCGGCTGTAGTGAATCGCTCGCATGAGGGAATCCGCAGGACAAAAATATCGGGGGCGGCTTTCTTTCACCCCTTTCTTTACCGATAAAGAAAGGGGGATGCTCTGCTTTAGCAGAGTAGTCGCGTAGTTTTAAATGCATCTTATCGCTGACAGGGTATAAAAAACTGCTTCAGCCATATTGCCCGCTCATGCGCGATGCACATAAAAAAAACCGCCACGCCCTGCCCTGTTGAGAATCAGGAGCAGACTGTGGCGGCCTTACAATCAGATAATCAGGCTTTTACCAGGCCGGCAAAACGATCAAACAGATAATCGGCATCATGCGGACCCGGACTTGCTTCCGGATGATACTGTACGGAGAAAATTGGTTTCCCTTTCACCTGCAGCCCCTCAACGGTGCCGTCAAACAGGGAGCGATGGGTAATTTCCACACTCTCAGGAATCTCGGCATCGGCCACAGCAAAGCCATGGTTCTGGCTGGTGATTTCAATCTTGCCGGTGGTCTCATCCTTGACCGGATGATTACCGCCACGATGGCCGAACTTCAGCTTGAAGGTTGAGAGGCCCAGGGCCTGGCTGAGCAGCTGGTGCCCCATGCAGATACCGAAGATCGGAACATTGCTGTCGAGCAACTCGCGAATGGTATTGACTGCATAACCAACGGCTGCCGGATCGCCAGGGCCATTGGACAGGAAAATGCCATCCGGCTGCAGAGCCAGCACATCGGCAGCACTGGTCGTTGCCGGCACAATGCTCACCTTCATGCCACGATCAGAGAGTTTACGGAAGATATTGCGTTTGCAGCCATAATCGAATGCGACCACATGAGATGCCATGGCCGGAGCCTGATAACCGGGCTGCTCCAGATTATAGGTACCCTGCGACCATTCGGAGATCTCTTTACAACTGACCTGACCGACAAGATCGCGCCCTTCCAGACCTTCCCAGCCACGCGCCATCGCTACAGCATCCGCATCACTCATACCATCGGAGGCAATCACACCATTCTGCGCGCCGTGGTCACGCAGATGACGCACCAGTGCACGGGTATCAATGCCGGAGAGGCCGACGATGCCCTGCTTTTCCAACCATGCTGCGAGATCACCTTCGGCACGGTAGTTAGAGGTCTTGCGTGCCGGCACCCTGACGATACAGCCGCGAACAGCCACATCGGCTGACTCCATATCATCCTCGTTGATGCCGACGTTACCAATGTGTGGATAGGTAAAGGTCATGATCTGATCGGTATAGGAGGGATCGGTCAGAATCTCCTGATAACCCGTCATGGAGGTATTAAAACAGACTTCACCTACTGTATGTCCAAGGGCGCCAAAAGCATGCCCCCGGAAAATTCGTCCATCAGCCAATGCCAATATCGCTTCTGCCATCGCCACGCGCACCTCTCTGTTTTAGCGGCCCGCAGATTACGAAATAAGACCCTTAAAGTCGAGTTTCAAAACCGCAGGGCGCGTGGAAACACCCCGCAACAGAGGCAAAATCAGCTGTAAAAACTTCGCATTAATGAACTCTTCCCGTGAAGAGAACGGCCTGCCTCCATCCCCGCAATATAAACATCCATGACAACAGATCGCACCCGTCCCTGCCCCTGAAAGTATCGAGTTCCCTTTCCACCCGCGTGGTTACATGTTCAGATGATTTGGCGCAGAGTATGGCAACACCGCCGCAGTAAAAGGAGCAGATATGGCCGGGATCGATATAAAAGTGGTTAGCTCAATTCTGGAAGAGGCAGGCCGTGAGGTGATCATGCCGGCATTTTCCCGTACGGTGCACAGCCACAGCAAGGATGACGGCTCCATCGTCACCGAAACCGACCTTGCCTGCCAGCGCTTCATTGAAAGCAAATTATCACAACACTACCCCGCCATTGCCATGCTCGGTGAGGAGATGGATGAGCAGGAGCAACGGGCCCTGCTGACATCGGAAAATAAACAGCTCTGGTGCCTGGACCCGCTCGATGGCACCACCAACTTTGCCACCAACCTGCCGGCCATCGCCATTTCACTGGCACTGATTGAGGATGGCATGCCAGTGCTTGCCTGTATTCACGACCCGGTCAGCGGTGAAACGTTTACGGCCGAAGCCGGTAACGGAGCCTTCCTCAACCATCATCCGATCCGGGCCTTTGGGCAGTGTCAGCTTGCCGACAGCGTCGGCTTCATCGATTACAAACGACTCTCCCCCTCCATTGCCACCGACCTTGCCGGCAAACAGCGATACCGCAGCCAGCGCAACATCGGCTCATGTGCACTGGAATGGGCCTGGCTTGCAGCCGGGCGTGCCCAGTTCATCATTCATGGCGGCGAAAAGATCTGGGACTTTGCCGCTGGCAGCCTGATCGCAGCGGAAGCCGGATGCACAGTCGGCTCGTTTACCGGCGCACCGCTATTTCCTGCCCGCCACCTCTCTTCCTCGGTACTCGCCTCTGCAAGCAAGGCTCTTCATAGTCAGCTTTGCACCCTTCTTGAGACAGCAAGCATTGAAAAATAAAGATATTTTTCTCAACCTCATGTTCAGGGTCGATTTCTTCCCGCAAAACCGCTAGTGTGCGGCAGCAACAAGATTCATACAGGCATTTTTTGTCCGTCTTTTTAACTAAACAAGTGGGGGGATCAGGCGCATGGGTAGCGTTAGCAATCTTAAGATTGATCTGGTTGAAGTATGTGAGGCTGCGGCACGCGCTTGTGCGCCATTTGTCGGCTCAGGTCAGAAAGATGAAGGCGATGGACTGGCTGTTGATGCCATGCGTTCACGCATCAATAAGGTCAAAATGAATGGCACCATCGTCATTGGTGAAGGCGCCAAGGACGAAGCACCTGCACTTTATGATGGTGAAAAGGTTGGAACCGGCGAGGGTATCGGCGTTGATATCGCTGTTGATCCGATCGAAGGCACCAACCTGTTTGCAAAAGATATGCCCGGCTCGATTGTGACACTGGCAGCTGCTCCTGCAGGCTCCATGTACCAGCCTGGCTCCTGCTTCTACATGGACAAGCAGGTTTATCCAAAGGCCGCCCGTGGCAAGATTGATCCGGAGGCACCGATTGCCGACCGTCTGAAACAGCTTGCTGCAGCACTGGGCAAGGACGTTGCCGAGCTGAAGATCTTCATCCTCGACAAGCCACGTCACCATGCCATGATGAAAGAGGTTTATGCTGCCGGTGCCAAGATCCGTCTGGCCACCGATGGCGACGTAAACGGCGCAATTCAGGCCGTGCTGAACATGGGTTCCGATGCACTTTTCGGCATTGGCGGCACCCCTGAGGGTATCGTGACTGCCTGTGCAGCACGCGCCATGGGCGCTGAAATGTTCGGCCGCATGGCTCCTCAGAAGGACTTTGAGATCGAGCTGTGCAAGAAAGAAGGCATCGATACCACTCGCATTCTCACCCGCGATGAACTGATCACTTCTGATGACTGCCTGTTTATTGCTACCGGTCTGACCTCCGGCGCCTATGTTCGCCACGTCAAAACCGGCCATGACACCTATGGCAAGTTCATGACCACCGATACCGTCGTACTTGATGGCGGCATTGGTAACATCCGTCACGTTCAGACAACCATTCACGTTTGACCTTCTGCGTCTCTGACGCATAAGAGCAACTGATAACTTTTATAATCACTCGTGATTAGATTTTATACATACAACAAGTAGGGTTCATCGGGACCACTCACTGAAAAGGGGAAAACGCATATGAGCAACAATCGCAGACATCTGGCCAACGCAGTTCGTGCTCTGTCCATGGATGCCGTACAGAAGGCCAACTCCGGCCATCCGGGCGCACCAATGGGCATGGCAGATATTGCCGAGGTATTGTGGAACGACTACATGAAACACAATCCGGCCAACACCAAGTGGGCTGACCGTGACCGTTTCATTCTGTCGAATGGCCATGGCTCGATGCTGATCTACTCCCTGCTTCACCTGACCGGTTACGATCTTCCTATGGATGAGATCAAGCAGTTCCGTCAGCTGCACTCCCGTACCCCTGGTCACCCTGAATACGGTTATGCTCCTGGCGTTGAAACCACGACCGGCCCCCTCGGTCAGGGCATCACCAACGGCGTCGGCATGGCAATCGCTGAAGCGATGCTGGCTGGCCAGTTCAACCGTCCGGGCCACACCATTGTGGACCACAACACCTATGTATTCCTCGGCGACGGCTGCATGATGGAAGGCATTTCACACGAAGCATGCTCACTGGCCGGCACCCTCGGCCTCGGCAAGCTGATTGCTTTCTATGACGACAACGGCATCTCCATCGACGGCCATGTTGAAGGCTGGTTCACCGATGACACCCCTGCCCGTTTTGAAGCATACGGCTGGCAGGTCATCCGCAATGTCAACGGCCATGATGCAGATGAGATCAAGGCTGCCATCGAAACCGCCCGTGCCAACAGCGATCAGCCAACCATGATCTGCTGCAAGACCATCATCGGCTTCGGCTCTCCGAACATGGCCGGTTCACATGACTGCCATGGTGCAGCACTGGGCCACGAAGAAATCGCACTCGTCCGCAAGGAACTCGGCTGGGAGTACGAGCCTTTCGTCATTCCTGAAGACGTATATGCAGGCTGGGATGCCAAGGCCAAGGGCGCGGCTGCCGAGTCCGACTGGAATGCCCGTTTTGAAGCCTATCGTGCAGAGCACCCTGAGCTCGCTGCAGAGTTCGAGCGCCGTCAGGCTGCTGAACTGCCAGCCAACTGGGCAGAAGGTGCGAAGGCATGGATCGACAAGCTGCGTGCTGACAAGCCGGGCTGGGCTACCCGTGTAGCATCAGGCAAGACCATCGGCGCATTCGCAGCCCTGCTGCCAGAACTCGTTGGCGGCTCTGCTGACCTTGCACCATCCAACAACACCAAGTGGCCTGAAGCTGTTGCCTTCTCCAAGGAAAACCCGTCCGGCAACTACATGCACTACGGTGTACGTGAGTTCGGTATGTCCCACGCCATGAACGGCATGGTTCTGCATGGCGGCGTGATTCCATTCGGCGGCACCTTCCTGATGTTCTCCGAGTATGCACGTAACGCACTGCGTATGTCTGCTCTGATGAAGATCGGCACCATTTTCGTATACACCCACGACTCTATCGGCCTGGGCGAAGATGGCCCTACCCATCAGCCTGTTGAGCAGATCGCAACCCTGCGCATGATCCCTCGCATGAACACCTGGCGTCCGTGTGACGCGGTTGAGTCTGCTGTTGCGTGGAAGGTTGCCATTGAGCGCCGTGACTCACCATCCACCCTGATCTTCACCCGTCAGGGCCTGCCTTGCAACGACTATACCGACAGCCAGATCGCTGACATCGAGCGCGGCGGTTATGTACTGAGCGACTGTGCCGGCACCCCTGATGTCATCATCATCGCAACCGGTTCTGAAGTTCAGCTGGCACTGGCTGCACAGAAAGCACTGGCCGGCCAGAAGAATGTACGCGTTGTTTCCATGCCTTGTACCGAGCGTTTCGATGCACAGGATGCCGCATACAAAGAGGCTGTTCTGCCATCATCAGTCACTGCACGTGTTGCAGTAGAAGCAGGCGTGACCGGTTTCTGGGCCAAGTATGTCGGCCTCAATGGCAAGGTCATCGGCATTGACACCTTCGGCGAGTCTGCACCTGCAGATCAGCTGTTCAAACTGTTCGGTATTACGACAGAAGCTGTTGTTGCTGCCGTGAACGAAGTTGCCTGATCATTTAAAAGGAGAGAGGAGAATATAATGACAATTAAAGTTGGTATTAATGGATTTGGCCGTATCGGCCGCATGGCTTTCCGCGCTGTTGCAAAAGATTTCACTGATATGGAAATCGTTGGCATTAACGATCTGCTGGACCCTGAGTACCTCGCTTATATGCTGAAATACGACTCCGTACATGGCCGCTTCGATGGTGATGTAAGTGTTGTTGACGGTAACCTGGTTGTTGATGGCAAAACCATCCGCATTACTGCCGAGCGCGACCCTGCAAACCTGAAGTGGGATGAAGTGGGCGCTGACGTTGTTCTCGAGTGCACCGGCTTCTTCCTGACCGAAGAGACCTGCCAGAAGCACATCGATGCAGGTGCCAAGAAGGTTGTACAGTCTGCTCCATCCAAGGACGCAACCCCGATGTTCGTATACGGCGTAAACCATGAGACCTACGCTGGTCAGGCCATCGTTTCTGCTGCTTCCTGCACCACCAACTGCCTGGCTCCGCTGGCCAAGGTGATCAACGACAAGTTCGGCATCAAGCGCGGTCTGATGACCACCGTTCATGCTGCAACTGCTACCCAGAAGACCGTTGACGGCCCATCCATGAAGGATTGGCGCGGCGGCCGTGGCATCCTGGAGAACATCATTCCGTCCTCCACCGGTGCTGCCAAGGCAGTGGGCGTTGTTATTCCTGAGCTGAAGGGCAAGCTGACCGGTATGGCTTTCCGCGTTCCAACCTCTGACGTTTCCGTGGTTGACCTGACTGTTGAGCTGAACACCGAAGCTTCTTATGCAGACATCTGCGCAGCAGTGAAGGAAGCATCCGAGAGCGCAGGCATCGGCGAGACCCTCGCTTATACCAATGAGAAGGTCGTTTCTACCGACTTCCGCGGTTGCGGATTCTCATCGATCTTCGACTCCGAAGCCGGTATCGCGATCGACTCAACCTTCGTCAAGCTGGTTGCCTGGTATGACAACGAGTATGGCTACACCGCAAACATGATGCGCTTTGTCCGTCATGTAGCAAACAACTAAGAAACAATGGACGTGGGAGCTTTAAGCTCCCACGTTTGTCCGTGTCGGTTTGGCAACAAGCCCTCAAGGACAAGCGTTTTATGTCCTAAAACCGCTGTAACACTGCGACCGCAGTCCGCTTCCAGCCCGGGCGTCATTGCGGCCTCACCAAAAGGAGCATGTCCATGGCATTTATCAAAATGACTGATCTCGATCTCAAGGGAAAGCGCGTATTCATCCGTGCAGACCTCAATGTGCCTGTCAAAGACGGCAAAGTAACCTCTGATGCACGTATCACTGCATCCATGCCGACCATTGAATTCGCCATCAAAGCCGGCGCAAAAGTAATGGTAACCTCCCACCTTGGCCGTCCTACCGAAGGCGAGTGGTCTGAAGAAGTTTCTCTGCAGCCGGTCGCAGATGTCATGAGCGCAAAACTCGGCACCACTGTTCGCCTGGTCAAAGACTGGGTCGCTGGCGGCTTCGATGTGGCTGAAGGTGAAGTGGTTCTGCTGGAAAACTGCCGTATCAACAAGGGCGAGAAGAAGAACGACGATGCGACTGCAAAAGCCTATGCAGCGCTGTGCGACGTATTTGTCATGGACGCGTTCGGCACCGCTCACCGCGCTGAAGCCTCTACCTACGGTGTTGGCATGCATGCACCGGTTGCTGCAGCCGGTATGCTGCTGAGCGAAGAGCTGGATGCACTCGGCAAGGCTCTCGCAGCCCCTGCCCGCCCGATGGTTGCCATCGTGGGCGGTTCCAAGGTTTCCACCAAACTGACCGTGCTTGAAGCACTGGCAGGCAAATGTGACCAGCTCGTGGTTGGTGGCGGCATCGCCAACACCTTCCTGAAGGCTGCCGGTAACAACGTCGGCAAGTCACTGTGTGAAGATGATCTCGTACCAACTGCCCAGAAGCTGATGAAGGACATGACCGCTCGTGGCGCAACCATTCCGGTTGCTGTTGACGTTGTTTGCGGCAAGAAGTTTGCTCCGGATGCTGAGGCAACCCTGAAAGATGCAGGCGATGTGGCCGATGATGATATGATCTTCGATATCGGACCTAAATCTGCAGCTGAGCTGGCAGAGATCATCATGAGTGCAGGTACTGTCGTCTGGAACGGTCCGGTCGGCGTATTTGAGTTCGATCAGTTCGGCGAAGGCACCAAAGCCATCGCTGAAGCGATTGCCAACACCAATGCATTCACCCTGGCAGGCGGCGGTGACACCATCGCAGCTATCCAGAAGTATGACATTTTCGACAAGGTTTCTTATATCTCAACAGCCGGTGGCGCATTCCTCGAATACCTCGAGGGCAAGCAGCTTCCAGCTGTTGCAATGCTTGAGGAGAGAGCAGCTTAAGTGTCTTCCATTATTCGCAGAACCAAAATTGTAGCAACACTCGGTCCGGCTTCGGAATCCCCTGCCGTACTTGATAAGCTGGTTGGCGCCGGTGTTAACGTCGTACGTCTGAACTTTTCGCACGGCACACCGGAAGAGCACCAGCAGAGAGCCGAGAATGTCCGCGCGGCAGCACGCAAACACGGTGTTGTCGTCGGTATTCTCGCTGACATGCAGGGACCGAAGATCCGTATCGGTAAATATGTTAACGGCAAGACTTACCTCGAGCCCGGCCAGAAATACATCATTGATGCAGATCTGGATCTGAACGCAGGTAATGACGAGCGTGTAGGTATCACCTACAAGGAGCTGATCACCGATGTAAAACCTGGTGATCGTCTGCTGCTCAATGACGGCCTGATTGTGATGGATGCAGATGCCATTATCGGTCGCGAAATCCACTGTACGGTTGTACTTGGTGGCGAGCTTTCCAACAACAAGGGCATCAACAAGGCCGGTGGCGGTCTCTCTGCTGAAGCCCTGACCGAGAAAGACAAGGAAGATATCAAGACTGCCTGCGCCATCGGTGCAGACTACATTGCCATCTCCTTCCCGCGTCACGGTGCAGATATGGAATATGCCCGCAAGCTTGTTCGTGAAGCTGGTGGTCATGCCGGTCTGGTAGCCAAGGTTGAGCGTGCAGAAGCGGTGGAAGATGAAAATCTGAAATCGATTATGGAAGCGTCCGATGCCGTCATGGTTGCCCGTGGTGATCTCGGCGTGGAAATCGGTGATGCAGCCGTTCCGCCTGTGCAGAAGAAAATTCTTCGCATGGCTCCGAAGTATAACTGCCCGGTGATTGTTGCGACCCAGATGATGGAGTCGATGTGCAACCATCCGATCCCGACCCGTGCTGAAGTGAATGACGTGGCTAACGCCGTCCTCGACGGTGCAGATGCTGTCATGTTGTCTGGCGAGTCTGCAGCAGGTAAATACCCTGTTGAAGCGGTTGCTGCCATGCACAGAACCTGTGTTGAGACCGAGAAGCAGCGTGTGCTCCCCTCTTCATCCACACGGGACCCTCGTTATCCGCCTCACTCTGTCGATGAGTGCATTGCACGCCAGGCCATGGAGACAGCGCACTCCATGCCGATCCGTGCCATTGCGGCATTCACAGACTCCGGCAATACCGTTCTCTATATGTCCCGTCACCTGGGCGATGTGCCGATCTATGCACTGACACCGCGCGCTACCACGCTCGGACGCGTCACGCTGTTCCGCAACGTCACCCCTCTGTGCATGGATGTTGATTACGGTCCGACCGAGGCTCCAAAAGCCACCGTTGATCTGAAGAACCGTATGCTCGATGATGGGCTGGCAGAAAAAGATGATCTGATTGTCATGACATTCGGTACCCCGATGGGTCACTCCGGTGGCACCAATGCCATGAAGATTATTCGTATTGGCGATAACCTCGAATAATTCGGGGCTTTCGTCACAAAGGTTTTGATACAACATACAGGGTATAAACCTTGTAAATCTTAAGGAGGAAGGAAATGGCACTCATTTCAATGCGACAACTGCTGGATCACGCAGCCGAACACGGCTACGGCATGCCGGCATTCAACGTTAACAATCTGGAGCAGGTTCAGGCCATCATGGAAGCGGCCAATGAAACCAACTCCCCTGTGATCATGCAGGGTTCCGCCGGCGCACGTAACTATGCCGGTGAGCCATTCCTGCGCCACCTGATCATTGCTGCAATCGAGCAGTATCCGCACATTCCTGTCTGTATGCACCAGGACCATGGTTCCGAGCCGGCTGTCTGCCTGCGCTCAATCCAGTCCGGCTTTTCATCTGTGATGATGGACGGCTCCCTGATGGCTGACGCCAAGACCCCGTCCTCTTATGAGTACAACGTCAACGTCACCAGGACCGTGGTTGATATGGCTCATGCCGGCGGCGTGTCTGTTGAAGGCGAGCTCGGCTGCCTGGGTTCACTGGAAACCGGTATGATGGGTGAAGAAGACGGCCACGGCGCAGAAGGCGTTCTGGATCACTCTTCCCTGCTGACCGATCCTGAAGAAGCTGCTGACTTCGTTGAGAAGACCGGCGTGGACGCACTGGCAATCGCTATCGGTACCTCTCATGGCGCTTACAAGTTCACCAAGCCGCCAACGGGCGACATCCTCTCCATCGACACCGTGAAGAAGATTCACGCTCGTATTCCGAACACCCACCTGGTCATGCACGGTTCTTCTTCCGTACCGCAGGACTGGCTGACCGTGATCAACGAGTTCGGTGGCGAAATGGGCGTAACCTATGGCGTACCGGTTGAAGAGATCGTTGAAGGCATCAAGCACGGCGTGCGTAAGGTCAACATCGACACCGACCTGCGTATGGCATCTACCGGTGCAATCCGCCGTCACCTGGCACAGAACCCATCGAACTTCGACCCACGCAAGTTCTACAAGGTTGCCAAGGATGCAATGAAGCAGATCTGTATCGATCGTTACGTTGCTTTCGGTTCTGCCGGCCATGCCGACAAGATCGTACCAAAATCACTGGAATCCATGATCGGCTTCTACAAGTAAGAAGATTTATCTTCGTGAAGAGGCGGGCCGTAAGGTCCGCCTTTTTTCTTTCCCTGCCCCGCTCCCCACAGATCCGGCTCAATATACAAAATACCGCCACCTGACTTACGCACTGTCGCATGGCTCGTGCTGCCGGCACTGTATGCACGTGGTATCGGCTGAAGGCGGAATATAGCTTCCGCCCCATGGTTACTGCCTCGATATTGAATGTCCGCATTGGATATATCGATAACTGACATCAGGCGTTTTAAAGCTAATCAGTACCATCTTTGTTCGGGCGATTTGACTATGCCTGGCCTGGAACAACTTCCTGCACGGCTGACGCCAACCTTTTCAAATACCCGGATGTCAAGCCTGACCCGGTTAATTAAATCCGCCGATGAAAATGCGCGAAACGAGTCCTGCCCCCCTATGGCCTGGTAGTAGCTTTGCACTGTTGGCAGGGAGTGTTGACAAAATAAACTTGAATGTTGCGCAATAAGTGCAATAGTATCCATTATATTTAATGGACGGTGAAGGAAATGCTGCTTGAATTCTCTGTTGAAAATTTCAGATCAATTCGCGAAAAGCAAACGCTAAGTATGATTGCTGCTCCGACGAATAAAGAACATTTCGATACCCATGTCATAAATACAGGAATTCGAGGTGCTGTAAGCGTACTTAAGTCGGCGGTGATCTATGGCGCAAATGCGAGTGGAAAGTCCAATCTGATTCTGGCAATGAATTACATGCGCTCAGTTGTTGCTGAGTCTGCATCTATTAAGCCCGGACATAAGTTCAATATGAAACCATTTCTGCTCAATGAATCTTCCGCATCCCATGAAGTTCCGACAAGCTATGAAGTAAGTTTTATTGTTAACGATGTGCGTTACCAATATGGGTTTTCTATGAATCTTGATCGAATCCTTGAGGAGTGGTTGTTGGCTTACCCATCGCCAAAACCTCAAACGTGGTTTTATAGAAAATATGATTTGCAGACTGAAGAGTATGTTTATGAATTCAGTTCGTATTTTACTGGTCAAAAGAAGCTTTGGCTTGAGTCCACTCGAGAAAATGTGTTGTTTTTATCGATTGCTACTCAACTGAATAGCGAGCAGCTCACTCCGATATTTAACTGGTTGGCGAATGACTTGGTCGTTTCTTCATCTGGTGGGTTCACTTCGTTTGATTTTACCACTTCGCTGTTGGATGATGTATCCAAAAAGAAGTCGATCCAGAACTTTTTAGTTTCTGCTGATATTAGTATTTCAGATATCTCCACAGTCCAGAGAAAAGGGTTTCGTCAAACCATCAACTTAAATAGTGATGGTAAGGTCGATTCAAGTGCTGCTGAACATGAGATGTTGCTTCCTCAATTCACGCATAAGACAGCTTCAGGAACTGCTACTTTTGAACTTGGAGATGAATCCTTTGGTACTCAGAAGCTTTTTTCGTTAGCGGGACCATTGCTTGATATCTTGGAAAAAGGGCGTGTTTTTGTGGTTGATGAGCTTCACAATAGCTTGCACCCGCTTCTCGTAAAACATTTGGTTGAGGTGTTTCATAACAAAGACACAAACCCACACAATGCTCAGTTGATTTTTTCTACCCATGACACATCGCTTTTGAATTCAAAAACCTTCCGAAGGGATCAAATTTGGTTTGTTGAAAAGGATAAAGATCAAGCAACAGAGCTCTTTCCTCTTACTGACTTTAGCCCTAGGAAAGGGGAAGCTCTTGAGAAAGGTTATTTGTCAGGACGTTATGGTGCGCTACCATTTTTTGATGATACCTTGTCATGGTAAGAGATAACCATCCAAAGTTTCGTCAAGCCAAAAGGCTTGAAAGAAAAAAACCGACACGCCCAACGCATGATAGAATCCTCATCATTTGCGAGGGGGCGAAAACAGAACCGAATTACTTTAATGAAATCCGATCCAAGTATCGCATTCATTCAGCACATGTTGGTATTTATAACAGTGCGTATGGAACTAATCCAAAACAAGTGGTCGAGTTTGCAAAGGATAAGTTTCATGAAACTCGAGAATGGGAAAAGGTGTTTTGTGTTTTTGATAGGGATGATCATGAATACTTTGATGATGCGATCAGGATGTGCGAAGCATTCGATAAAGCTTTTCGTAATGACATAAAGCAATTTGCAAGATTTATTCCGATTCCTTCAATACCTTGTTTTGAGCTGTGGTTGTTGCTGCATTTCGAATGTGCGACTAAAGAAATACATCGGAATCAAGTGTATGCGGTGTTGAATAAGCATCTCAAGGGTTACAGAAAAGGGGGTGTTGGGTATTTCGCAGCCACTTGTGAACGACTTCCGTCAGCCTTGGAAAATGCGCAGAGACTACGTGATGAACGGCAGAGGCATGGTAGAAAGAATCCATTTACAGAAATAGATAGACTGGTCATGACCCTTCTTGATTTGAAGGGTATATAGATCACGAAGGAGGAGGGGCTCATGAATTCGGAGCAATGGGAGTCAGGACTTGTTTTGCGCATTTGTCATCGGCGAGCAGTCTGTCGGACTTGACTCATAGTGAGGGTGTAAGAATTTTTGTGTAAACGGAGTTTGGTTCAATGCCGTGGCATCCTGTCGTCAAATTGAATGCTAAAACGGTTGAGTGCTGATTTCCAATCCCGGATTGGTGGAAGCGCGGGGCCAGTTCTTTACTTTATAGTTAAGAAACTGCGCTGGGGGGAGGGTGTCCTGAATTTTGTGTAAACGGTCAATCTGGCGGAGTCTTCCGCCTCACCCAAAGGAGCGAGTATGACCGTTTCAAAATTATCCACTGAACTGCTGGATCAGCTGTTATCCGACTATAAAAAGCCGGAAGACCTGATTGGCGAAAATGGACTTCTCAAACAACTGACGAAGGCATTGGTTGAGCGTGCCCTTGAAGCTGAGATGGAGCACCACCTGGGGCATGCCCGGCATGA
>NZ_VBRY01000007.1 GCF_005818865.1 Mariprofundus erugo | reverse complement strand
CAAATGTTGCTCCTGCACATTTGTCGAAACCGCGTGGGACTTTCGCCCCCAACCGATTTCGAGTCGGTGCCGTTGTGACCGCTTCGAGTACCTCTCCATATGTTGTCAGCATGATGTGCACCGTTTCCGCACTTATGCCAACCTGAACCGTTGCCCTGCGGGCGGGATGATTCGGGGCTCCTGCCCCTCACCCCTTACGGGGCCGCCGTCATACTTCCGGCGTTCAAATGTTGCTCCTGCACATTTGTCGAAACCGCGTGGGACTTTCGCCCCCAACCGATTTCGAGTCGGTGCCGTTGTGACCGCTTCGAGTACCTCTCCATATGTTGTCAGCATGATGTGCACCGTTTCTGCACTTATGCCAACAATGACAGGCGGCGCAGCATAGAGCGGCGCGCCAGCCTGTCAAAGGCAGTCGTTACTCGCTGAACGCACCAATACGACGCAGGCGCTCGGCGCGGCCTGCAAGCAGCTTGTCAGTCGACATGGAGAGCAGTTCTTTCAGTGTGCCTTCCAGCACATTGCCGATCAGCTCTGCCGCCGCCGCCACATTGCGATGGGCGCCCTCTTTCGGCTCGGCAATAATACCATCAATCAGTCCGAGCTCCTGCAGATCCTGTGCCGTCGGCTTCAATGCCTCTGCTGCTTCGGAGGCAAACGCGCGGTCACGCCAGAGAATCGCCGCACACCCTTCCGGTGAAATCACCGAATAGGTGGAAAACTGCTGCATATACATGCGATCACCGACACCAATCGCCAGCGCGCCACCGGAGCCACCTTCGCCGATCACGGTGCAGATCACCGGCACCTTCAACCCGGCCAGCTCCTGCAGGTTACGGGCAATCGCCTCACTCTGGCCGTGCTCTTCTGCATCGATACCCGGCCAGGCACCGGCGGTATCGATAAAGGTCAATACAGGCAAATCGAAGCGCTCGGCCAAACGGAACAGGCGCAGTGCCTTACGATAGCCTTCAGGCCTCGGCATGCCGAAGTTGCGCCGCAACTTCTCCTTGGTATCACGCCCCTTCTGGTGTCCCACGACCATCACACTCCGGCCACGGAAGCTGGCCAGGCCACCGACAATCGCACCGTCATCGGCAAAGGTGCGCTCACCATGCAGCTCCTGAAAATCATCAAAAAGAAGCGGAATATAATCAAGAACATACGGCCTGTCGGGATGTCTGGATAACTGGCAAATCTGGGAGCGGGTCGCTTTGCTGTAGATCTGCTCGACCAGCTTGTCGCGCTTGATATTCAGCCGCTCCACCTCTTCGGCAATGTTCACCCCCGAGCCGCTGCCCATACTGGACAACTCCTCGATCTTGGAGGTCAACTCCGCAATTGGACGTTCAAATTCGAGATAACTAAAGGCCACTTTATCCTCTCTTGTCGTTCCGATCTTGTCCCCTGCGCACCTGCTGAGGGCGTACAGGCTTCCATGCCCGGCAACGAACATGAATGGCGTCAACGCCGAAACGGGCATCCAGTTGTGCTTTGGTCTGCTCATCCCAGCGAATACACGGTCCGGTCTGCAAAAGGGCAAGACTAGCGTCCGGCAGCCTGACATGGAATGACAGACATGCAGGCCCTCCCGTGGCCAGCGATTTTAACCAGGTCACCGTCTCCCGATCCCAGGTCAGGCTGGCTGTTGAAATCTGCACTTCACTGACCAGATCCGGCATCAGTTCTTCCAGCGAGGCAATCGCATCGGCAATCAGAACCGGCTCATCCTTGCTGCGATCCACACGCACCGCGACCAACAACGGGATATCCGCCTGCAGCAATTCTGCAGCTTCGGCATAGACCGCGGCGAAGCAGACCATTTCCGCCTGCCCGTGCAAATCTTCCAGCTGCACGAATGCCATCGTACCGCGTCCACCCTGGTACTGGCGAATGGATGAAACACCAACGGCAATCACCACCTCACTGCCATCCTCGCGCGTCGCCAGCTCGCCCAGATGACAATCACTCAACCCTGTGGCCCGCTTCAGCCATGACTCCAGCGGGTGGCCGGTCAGATAAAAACCGATCACCTCACGTTCAGCCTGCAAACACTCACCGGCATTCCACGGCGTGACCGCAGGGAAACCACCGCTATCACTTTCAGGCTCGGCGACACCAAACAGCGAGGACTGATTGGAGGCAAACTCCTTGCGCTTGCGCGACAGCGCTTCAAGCACTTCCCCCATCCCCTCCAGGGCTGCCCGCTGATGCGGGATTAAACCGGAGAGAGCCCCGGCCTTGATCAACGCCTCAAGAATTCGCTTGTTGAGCGTACGCGGCGGAGCCCGCATGATCATATCCTCGAAGGAGGAGAACGGGCCACGCTTCTTGCGCTCCTCGATCACGGCACGCACCGCAGCTTCACCCACCCCCTTGATCGCCCCCAAACCATAGCGGATATGCTCACCTTCAGGCCTGAATTCCCAGTCGGATTCATTGATATGCGGCGGTGTCACCTCGATGCCCATATTGCGACAATCACTCACCAGCATCGCCAGTTTATCGGTATTGCCCATATCGCAGCTCATCGTGGCGGCCATAAAGGCGCGCGGATAGTGCGCTTTCAGATAGGCGGTCTGATACGAGATCAGTGCATAGGCGGCAGAGTGCGACTTGTTAAAGCCGTAGCCGGCGAACTTCTCCATCAGGTCGAACATATGTTCGGCCTTTTCAAGGTTCACCTTCTGCTTCTCCGCACCCTCCATGAAAATCTGGCGCTGCTTGGCCATCTCTTCGGGCTTTTTCTTACCCATGGCTCGCCGCAGCATATCCGCCTGCCCCAGCGTATAGCCGGCCAGCAGCTGGGCGATCTGCATCACCTGCTCCTGATACAGAATCACACCGTTGGTTTCCTGCAGGATGGGCTTGAGCTGCGGAAACAGATAAACAATCTCCTGGCGCCCGTGCTTACACTCGATAAAGGTATCCACCATGCCCGATTCCAGCGGGCCGGGGCGGTAGAGTGCCACCAGTGCAATAATGTCCTCAAAACAGTCGGGCTTGAGACGGGTCAGAAGATCACGCATGCCCGATGATTCCACCTGGAACACCGCACCGGTCTGCCCTCGCTGCATCAGCTTGAAGGTAGCCAGATCGTCCATCGGGATTCTGGTGATATCAAAGTTGCGGGCAACATCACCGCTTTCATACTGGCGCACCAGCTTCACCGCGATATCAATCACCGTCAGTGTTTTCAGGCCGAGAAAGTCGAACTTGATCAGCCCCACCTTCTCCACATTGGCCATGTCCCACTGGACCACCTTGCCCTCTTCGCCGGCCACCTTGAACAATGGTGCTGTATCGACCAGCTCACGCCGGCCGATAATCACACCGGCAGCATGCTTGCCGGCATTACGGTGACGCCCCTCCAGCCTGCGGGCCAGCGCGAACAAACGTTCGACCTCCACATCCTCCTTGACCAGTTTGGCCAGCTTGGGCTCATCCACCAGCGCCTTTTCAAGCGTCATTTTCAGATCATTCGGCACCAGTTTGGCGATCATGTTGACCTTGGCGAGCTCCATGCCAAGCACGCGCCCGACATCCCTGATCACCGCCTTGGCCTTCATCGAACCGAAGGTGATGATCTGCGCCACCTTGTCCTCGCCATATTTTGCCGTCACATAACGGATCGCCTCTTCACGCCGGCTCATACAGAAATCGATATCGAAGTCGGGCATCGAGACACGTTCGGGATTGAGGAATCGCTCGAACAGCAGGCCATACTTGATCGGATCCAGATCGGTAATTTTCAGGCAATAGGCAACCAGGGAGCCGGCACCGGAACCACGGCCCGGTCCGACCGGAATCCCCTGATGCTTCGACCAGGTTATGAAGTCCGATACGATCAGGAAGTAGCCGGGAAAGCCCATCTTTTCGATCACATCGAGCTCGAACTGCAGGCGGGCATCGTATATTTCCCGTTTTGCCTCAGGGTCACCGGCAAGAATCGCCGGCCAGCGCTCATGAAGTCCCTCGGCCGATTGCTCGCGCATATAGGCCGACAGTTCCATATCCTCAGGCGGCTGAAAATCAGGCAGCTGATAGTGGCCGAACTGCAAATCCACATTGCAGCGGTTGGCAATATGGATGCTGTTTTCCAGCGCCTCGGGAATATCCTCGAACAGCGCCTGCATCTCCTCATACGACTTCAGATAATATTCAGGCGTAAAGTGGCCGGCCACATCATCGTGGATGGTACGGTTCTGTTGCAACGCCAGCATCGCCTCGAACGCCTGAAAATCCTCGCGCTCAAGGAAGTGGGCATTGTTACTCGCCACCAGTGGAATATGCAGCTCATGCGCCAGTTCGATCAGGGCATCATTAACCCGCTCCTGGCCGGCGGCGTTATGGCGTTGAATCTCAAGAAAAAAGCAGTTTTCATGAAACATATCACGGTAGGCGATCGCCGCCTGACGGGCCGCCTCCCGGTCCCCCCGCTGCAGATGCTGCTCCACCTCTCCGTTCCAGCCGGATGAGAGCGCAATCAGGCCATCGGCATGTTCGCGCAGAAATGGCTTGCCGACACGCGGCTTATAATAAAAACCTTCAAGATAGGAGACTGAAACCAGTTTCAGCAGATTTTTCCAGCCACGATTATTGCGAGCCAGCAGCACCAGCTGCGGAAAACGGGGGCCGCGCGGCCCCTCTGAAATACGCTGGTTGTGATCTTCGCAGATATAAACTTCACAGCCCATAATCGGCTTGATGCCCATACGCATGGCTTTGGTATAAAACTCGATGGCACCAAACAGGTTGCCATAATCGGTCAGCGCTACAGCAGGCTGATGCATCTCCGCCACCCTGTTAAGCATTTCGCTGACAGAGAGGGTGGCACCCAGCAGGGAGAAGTCGGAGTGAACATGCAGGTGGGCAAACGGGGCGAATCGCATGTGGCGAGGATAACCGCGACACAGCTGTTTTGCATTATCCGGCAGCAGCCCGGACCATGCCTCCCTGCAAGATATTCAGAGAAATCGTGACCTATTCACTGCCTCCGTGCGAGCCATCATCAGCCCGCACGGACACCTGTAAATCGATATCGCCCTGGCAACCACAAGGCAAAAAGCTCCATAAGGCAGACGTTCAAAACACGGAGCTGCCGGCCATGCATCGAGCCTGGCCGGCCATATGAATCACTTTATTTCGGATCCACGTCACCGTAGATCACAACGCCGGCCGTCTTGTCTTCGTAGACCTTCATCCACACATTCATGCCGTAGTTCACATCCGAAAGCATGGAGCGCTTGATAATCAGGCGCACCTTGCGAGTCCCTTCATCCTCGGCATACATAATGTTGCACATACCGGCAATCGAGTAAAACTGGGAATCTTCATCCGACTCATTGGTGAAACCGAACTGGCAGTTCAAGCCACCATTGGAAAGATTACCCTGAGCCATGCGCAGCGCATCCAGCTGCAGATTCACCACGTCACCGTTCTTCAGTACCGGTGTCCGGTTAAGAAAGATCACATCGGCCTTGCCCTGCACCTGCTCAAACAGCTGGGCATAGGTACCGGTAATGATTGAATCAAATTCATAATTGGGATCTCGCTTCTCAAAAGCCGCGATATTCAGCCTTACCAGCTCATCAGCCTCGGCACTGATCACAGGCATCATAATGGATGCCACCCACAGCGCGATCAAAGTTTTTAACAGACGTAGTTTCATTTCAGCCTCTCGTTCATCGATTGTCATTCAGTCATTTCCTGTATCCGCACAGACGGCCTTGCATGTCATCAATCAATGACGGACCACTCCGCTTGCGCTCTTTGCTATTGAGCGGCGCTGGCCACACCCGGAACGTGCAACAGAACAGGAACAGCGCACTATGCAGATAATTATGACACCGGTGAGACAAGCGCCCGAATGACTCGCACCGGCACGACACCGGCAAAGGATAACGGTGTGACTTTACCCGCAGGCTGTGCCACGTAGCCTGTGCGGCTAAAGTGCCAACAAGGGGAATCATGCATGGTCAAACATATCGTCATGTGGAAGCTGAAGGATAAAAACGGAGCTGCCGCTCTCAAAGCCGCACTTGAGGCTCTGGCGGGAAAGATCCCCGGCCTGCTTGCTATTGAAGTCGGCATCGACTTTCTGCAGTCAGAGCAGTCGGCTGATCTGGTACTGACCACAACGCATACGGATCGTGATGCTCTGGCCGCATATCAGGCCCACCCTGAACATCAGGCCGTTGTGCCCATGGTCAGGGCGGCAACCATGGCCCGCACTGTCGTTGATTACGAATTAAGCCAGTGATAAAGCGTTAAGGAAGCGCTGATTAAGTTCGGCGCTTCCGAGCGAGCCATGGACGGCTCGCCAAATCAGGCGCGTAAGTGCCTGATTTGTAAGCAAAGACAAAACCACGCTTTTGTCCTTGCGAACTGATTTTTGCCAGGAGGGCAATAAATCAGCATCTCCTTAAGGAAGCGCTGATTAAGTTCGGCGCTTCCGAGCGAGCCATGGACGGCATGCAAAGGCAAAGCAACACCTTGCCTTTGCTTATGCGTCGAACAGCTCCTGCTGCAGCAAAGCGCGCAGGTTGTCGATGCCCAGCCCTTTGGCGCTGGAGGTGGGTAGCGGCTTGAGCAGCCCCCCCATCGCATCGGTCATCTCTTTCAACCGCCTGGAACGCCCGTTACCGGAGAGTTTATCCGCCTTGGTGGCCACCGGCACCCAGCGAATACCGGCCTCATTCAGCCACTCGATCAGCTGCATATCCGAGTCCTTCGGCCCATGGCGTATATCAAGCAGCACCAGCACCAGTTTGAGATCAGCACCGGTGAGGTAGCCATCAATCATGCTGATCCAGCGATTCTGCTCACTTTTTGAGGCTCTCGCATAACCGTAACCCGGCAAATCCACCACCAGCATACGATCGTCAACGGCGAACAGATTCAGCAGGCGCGTACAGCCAGGGTTTTTCGATGTCTTCACCAGCCCGTTACGGCCGAACAGTGCATTCATCAGGGAGGACTTGCCTACATTGGAGTGGCCGGCCACAGCCACCTGCGGCAACCCCGTATCCGGGAACTCGCGCGCATTGGCGACCGATTGCAGAAAGTGCGTATTAGGCCAGTGAATGCGGGACGCTGTTGTATCGTTCATGCGGCGAGGCTGACAACTGTCTATCTTCCGGGCAAGCTGAACCTGCAGGCCTGCTGCAACGAGCAACCACGACAGCGGCTCTTTGCGGCAAAATGACGCACACCCGGCCACGCAAACAGTAGAAATTTTCATGCAATACCACTGGTATCGCATGCTGAACTGGCTCACTGCTGAAGTCGCAGCTATGCTTGCCCGTTTTTTAGGCAACAGGACACTTATACCGATGAACAACAGATTGCTTCCCGGCTTCAGACTGGGGAAATATACCATTGATGACCCGCTGGTACTGGCACCGATGGCCGGCATTACCGACCTCCCGTTCCGGCGCATCTGCAAACGCTTTGGCGTCGGCCTGATGGTGACCGAGATGATTGCATCGCGCGCCGTGGATATGGGGCGTGAACGCACCGAGCGCATGGCGGAGCTGGGAGCGGACGAGCACCCGGTCTCCATCCAGATTGCCGGCTCCGATCCCGCTTTTGTCACCGAGGCTGCCCGCTGGGCTGTTGGCCATGGCGCTGACTTTGTCGACATCAATATGGGCTGTCCGGTCAAAAAAATATGCAAACAGATCGCTGGCTCTGCCATGCTGAAGGATCCGCCACTGGTGGCGCGCGTCCTTGAGGCTGTAGTGGCTGCTGTCGATGTGCCCGTCACGCTGAAAATTCGCACCGGCTGGGACGAACAGAACAAAAATGTGGAACAGATCGCCCGCATTGCCGAAGAGAGCGGTATTCAGCTGCTGACGGTCCACGGCCGCACCCGTGCCCAGATGTTCCATGGCCATGCCAACTGGGAAGATATCGGCCGGGCCAAAGCCGCCGTATCGATTCCGGTGATCGGCAATGGCGATATTATCGATGCGGCATCGGCACGTGAAATGATCCGCATCTCCGGCTGTGATGGTATCATGGTGGGTCGAGCCGTTCAGGGTAACCCCTGGGTGCTTGGCGAAGTTCACGCCGCCATCATGGGGCTGCCCCTCCCGCCACCACCTACAGCAACCGAACGCTGGGCGATTGTCGACGAGCATCTGCAACAGATGGCTGCCCATCATGGCATCCGCACCGCCTCGAAACTCGCCCGCAAACATGTCATCTGGTACAGCAAGGGGCTGCACGGATCAGCCGAGTTCCGTCAGTCATTCCAGACGCTGAATGACTGGCAACAGATGCTCGATGTGGCGCGCCATTACTTTCTCTCACCCGAATTGCAGCTTCACCATGAGCGACCGCTGCATGCTTGAGCAAATCCCTCTTTCATTCCTGCCGCTGCCGCTGATCCTGCTGGACAGCGAAGCCCGTATTCTGCAAACCAATCTGTTGGCACAGGAGGCACTGGGGCAATCGGACCGCAAGCTGGTAGGACGCAGCCTCGCATCGATTTTTTCACCCTCTGTCGAGATTGAGCGTGTGCTGGCATTACTGACGCCCTATAGCGGCGGAGCCTCCAATCACCATCTCTGCATGCGCAGCACAGGCACCCCGATCTCCCTGCACCTGGGCCTGCATGAGGGCGGCATGACCGCTGTCTTTATCCCGGAAGCCCACCGCAGCGAAGTTGAGCGCCATGCCCGACGCCATGAAATGGCAGAGGCCGTAGCCCGCATTGCCCTGGAGATGGCGCATGAGGTCAAAAACCCGCTGGCATCACTGAAGGGCGCCAGCCAGTGGCTCAATGAGCAGGAGCTTACCCCCTCAACCCGGGAGGCTGTCACCCGTATGCTCGATGACGTAGACCGAATTCGCGGGCGCATCGATGCATTTCTGCAGGTCGGCCCGCGTGCCGCCATTCGCATGCAGTCGATCAACATTCACACACTGATTCAGGATGTCTCCCGCCCGGTTGAAGGCATCCGGGTCAGCCAGGTATTCGATCCCAGCCTGCCGGAAACGCAGGCCGATACAGGTCGACTCAGACAGGCGCTGGAAAACCTGTGGCAGAATGCCGTTGAGGCCGCCGACAGCTATATTGAGTGGCAGACACGGATGGCACCACTCGTTCACCTGCCCGGCCATCATGGACAGGTGATCGAGGTTCGCATCACCAACGACGGACAGACCGTACCTCCGGAACTGAGGGAGCGGCTGTTTGAACCCTACGTCACAGGCAAGCAGCGCGGTAGCGGCCTGGGGCTGGCACTGGTGCAACGGGTCATGCTCGAGCATGGCGGCCGTATCAATATGCGCTGCGATAACGGGCGCACCACCATGACCCTGCAACTGCCGGTCCGCCACAGCAATGAGGATAAATAGATGCGAGTATTGATTGTTGATGATGATGAGGGCATTCGCTGGGTACTGGACAAGGTGCTGCGTGAAGAAGGCGTTGATGTGGTGGCGGCAGGCTCGATTGCCGAAGCGCGCGCAGCCCTGACCACCGGCCCGTTTGCACTGGCATTTCTTGATGTCTATCTGCCGGATGGTAATGGCATGGATCTGCTTGCATCGGGCCTGCCGATGCCGGTTGTCATGCTGACGGCGGAAACCACCTTCGGTCATGCCGCTGAGGCATACCGCATGGGGGCCATGGAGTATCTGCCCAAGCCATTCGACCTTGGCGAGGTAAGGCAGCTGCTGGCAAGAGTGCGCCCTGCAAAAAAAGAAAAAGTCAGTGGTAACGTACGCAGTGAAAAGAACGAAGATCTGATCATCGGCCGCAGCCCGGCCATGCAGCAGATGTTCCGCACCCTGGGACGCGTGGCCACCTCCGATTTGACTGTCCTGATCACCGGAGAGTCGGGTACCGGCAAGGAGATGGTCGCCAAGACACTGCACGAACGCAGTCAGCGGGCAGGCAAAGCCTTTGTCGCCATCAATACCGCCGCCATTCCTGCCGATCTGCTTGAATCCGAGCTGTTCGGCCATGAAAAGGGCTCATTCACCGGCGCCGATAAAACACGCGAGGGCCGCTTCGTGCAGGCCGATGGCGGTACCCTGTTTCTGGATGAAATCGGTGATATGCCGCTGGCGCTGCAGGCCAAGTTGCTGCGTGTACTGGAGGAGGGCCGGGTCCAGCGTGTGGGCGGCAGTGAATCCAGGGTGGTCAATGTACGCCTGCTCGCCGCCACCCACCAGAACCTGACCAGCAAAATCACCAAGGGTGAATTCCGTGAAGACCTCTACTACCGTCTGAACGTCATTCCGGTACAGATTCCGCCGTTACGCGAGCGTCGGGATGATATCCCTGAGCTGGCCAACTTCCTGCTGGATCAGGCCACGGAAGAGCTCGGCATGGACAAACCGATCCTGCTCGATGATGCCATGGATCTGTTAAGCCGGCATGACTGGCCCGGCAATGTGCGTGAACTGAAAAACGTCATGCGTCGTCTGGCGGTATTGACCCCCGGCGCCACCATCACGCTGACCGATGTGGCACTGGCCCTGGGTAACACCAACAACCACACCGGTGAGGAAGAGACGCTCGGAGACTCCGTCACCCGCTGCACCCGGCAATACCTGCATCAGCTGGGCTATGCCCGAGCCACCAATCTGCATCAGTACATGCTCGAACAGGTCGAGCCGCCCCTGCTGGTGCTGGCACTGGAACAGTGTCATGGCAACCAGCTGAAGGTGTCAGACATGCTCGGCCTGAACCGCAACACCGTGCGCAAGCTGTTGCGAAAGTACAATATCGACCCGGCCTATTTCCGCTGAGAGAGTACTGAATCAGGGCATATCGGCATGACCCGGAGCGGCCCTGGCACAAATCCGCTGCGGCATCCGGCCATCCGGCCGGATGCCTGCCTATGCCACACAATTGTCATTTGACTTCCCGCCACCGGATATGCACTGTCCACCGCGTTTTCGCCACAACTATTTGATTTCTATAAAGATCTATACGGAATAAAAGAGGAGAAGCGAACATCACCAACCACTTCAGGAGCCCATACGATTGAGAAGCGCTTACCCCAATACAGTGCTGGTTGTCGACGATGATGAGATGATTCGCATCACCGCCAGCATGATCCTGGGCGCCGGTGGATTCACTGTTATCACCGTTGATCACGGACAGACCGCCATCGATCTCTTCACAGCACAACAGGATGAAATTGTCCTGATCGTGCTGGATGTCAATATGCCTGAAATGGATGGCAATACGTGCTTTGCCCGTCTCCGGGAAATCAGGCCGGATATACCGGTCGTATTCTGTTCGGGCTATAACAAGGGCGGCAAGAGTGCTGACCTGATTGAGACCGGCAAAGCCGCTTTCATCAAGAAACCTTACGTTGCAGAGGATTTAATCGCCACCTGCAAGCGTGCTATCGTCCAGACTTCGCACACACAATCATAATCCCTTTCCCGGTTCGACAAATAACATTTTACACAGCATGAGGCTGCAGGACAAAACATGAGCAAGCGTGAGTTACCCCATACAGAGCCAGTCGGTGAGAAACTTCCCGACCATGCGCTTTACAGTGGCGAGGCCGAGATGCACGGCGCCTTTGGCGACCTCATTGCCGATATCGCCCGATCCTTCTATGACTCACTGAAAAAAGAGCTGGTGACGACACCTGCGACAGAAGAGAAGCCGGTCATCCTCTGCATTGATGATGAAAAAATGATTCATATCGCGCTCAGCGATTACATCAGCAGAAGCAACTGTGTGCCGGTCTGTGCCAAAAGCGCCAAAGAGGCACAAAAAATACTCAAAAAAGTGCGCCCCAATCTCATTTTGCTGGATATATTCATGCCCGGTGACGACTCGCTGGCGCTGCTGAAATACTTCAAGGAGAAAAAGCGGTTACGCGATATTCCCGTCATCATTGTCACGGGCATGAACGATACCGATCTGATCGCCAAATACCTCGAAGCCGGTGCCATGGATTATTTCCTCAAGCCGCTGATCAACAAGCAGGAGACGCTGGCACCTCTGTCACAGACAGAGACGCCTCAAAAGACAGCCGGTCATCTCGTGCTTAGTGACCATGAACGCGAAACGGTGCTGACACTGTTGCGTTGCGCCAACAAGCGGCTGGAAAAAACTGTCAACCACAATGAGCTGAGTGATGAAGTGATTCACGACCTGAATAATGTGCTGCTGGGGCTCTCCACGATCCACAAAATCATTGCCGATAAATAGCCCCCGCTTGTAACCGGCCACCAGCCCGACCTGTTTCGGGCAGCCGGTTGCAGCCCAAACCATGCTTTTCTATCTGTAGAAAACAGAAAGCGGCCGTCTTTATGAGCTGACGATCGCCATGGCTGCGGCATAACCGGATGACCAGGCCCACTGGAAGTTAAAACCGCCCAGATGGCCGGTTACATCCACCACCTCACCAATAAAGTAGAGGCCAGGCATGCGCTTGCACTCCATCGTTTTGGAAGAGAGCTCATCGGTATCGACACCGCCAACCGTCACTTCGGCCGTACGATAACCTTCGGTGCCATTGGGTTTGAGCAGCCAGTTGTGTAAACGCCCTTCCACCTCCCGGCGCTGACCGTCGCTGAGCTGGACCAGACGTATTTCGCCCAGACCATCCTCCGTCAGCAGTTGCACCAGTCGCCGGGGCAACAGCTCTGCCAGCACCGTTGCCAGCTGCGCCTGCGGCCGCTGCTCCCGCTTGCCATCAAGGTAACGGGTTGTATCCATATCCGGCAGCAGATCCACAGCAAGGGCATCTCCCGGCTGCCAGTATGAAGAGATCTGCAGCATGGCCGGACCTGAAAGGCCACGATGTGTAAACAGCATCGCCTCACGAAATGAGCGACCACGACAACTGACCTGAACCGGCAGCGAGATGCCTGCCAGTGCATTCAGCCGCTCCTTCTCCCGGCCGGTAAAGGTAAATGGCACCAGCCCCGGCACCGGGGCAATCACATGAAGACCGAAGGACTCGGCAATTTTCAAACCCAGCGCCGTCGCTCCCATTTTGGGAATGGAAAGGCCACCGGTCGCCACCACCAGTGCAGCTGCATGGTAAACGCCCTTATCCGTCGTCAGGCGATAACCATCATCGCTGCGCTCCACCGTATGCACGGCAGTATTCAGCCGGATCTCCACCCCTCCATCACGACAGGGGGCAAGCAGCATCTCAAGAATCTGGCGGGCAGAGTCATCACAAAAGAGCTGGCCATGTTCGCGCTCATGATAACGAATGCCGTGTTGCTCCACCCAGGCGATACAATCGGCGGCAGAAAACCGGGCCAGTGCCGACTTGCAAAAGTGAGGGTTGGCGGAAACAAAGTCAGCGGGGCCTGCAAAACGGTTGGTGAAGTTGCAACGCCCCCCACCTGAGATGAGAATCTTTTTACCGGCCTTCTCGGCATGATCAAGCACCAGCACCGACTTGCCATAGGGCGCCACACTACCGGCACACATTAACCCGGCTGCTCCGGCACCAATCACAATCACATCATATTCACGCATCGCCGTATTGTGCATATCGCCCTGCATCCATCCACCGCCCGTACATCTCCTGAGGCAGGGCCGCCCGTCGCGCTCATTCATCTGATCTTCAGAAACCGGTTGTAAGAATCGGCCGAATCATCCGACTGACAGATATGATCAGGAGGCATATATGAAAATACTCACCCTTTGTTGCACCATCATCATGATGACCGCAGCGGGCAGCGCCGTGGCGGCAGAGCGCGAACATGCCACGTTTGCCGCCGGCTGCTTCTGGTGTATGGAACACCCGTTTGATGAGCTGCCCGGCGTCATCTCCACCACCTCCGGGTATATCGGCGGGCATAGCGAGCACCCGACATATGAAGAGGTATCCGCCGGAGGTAGCGGCCATGCCGAATCGGTCGATGTACTGTTTGATCCCGCCATCATCAGCTACCAGAAACTGCTGGAGGTCTACTGGCGCAACTCCGACCCAACCACGCCCAACCGGCAATTCTGTGATATCGGCACACAATACAGACCTGCCATTTTTTATCATGGTGAACAGCAACGGAAGCTGGCCGAGGCATCGAAACAGGAGCTGCAGCAGCATAAACCATTCCCTGCCGCCATCGTCACCGAAATCACCGCTGCAGGCCCATTCTGGCCGGCCGAGGCATATCACCAGGATTTTTACCTGAAAAATCCATTGCGCTACAAATTTTACCGCTACAACTGCGGCCGGGATCAGCGCCTGCAGCAACTATGGGGGAAACAGCCATGAATCGCAGAATGTTTATCCGAACCACACTGGCGGCACTGGCCATGATGGCACTGCCTCGCTCCCCTTTTGCAGCCGCAGAAGGGACAACGATTGCACCGATCAGAAAAAGTGAAGATGAGTGGCGCCGCATCCTTTCTCCGCAACAATTCCAGGTATTACGCGAGGCCGGAACCGAACGGGCATTCAGCAGCCCGCTGAACAAGGAGTATGGCAAGGGCATTTATGTCTGTGCCGGCTGCCAGTTGCCGCTGTTTGATTCGGCCAGCAAGTTCGACAGCGGTACCGGCTGGCCAAGTTTCACCATGCCGATCAGCGGGCATGTTGAAACCAGCCGTGATTTCAAACTGATCCTGCCGCGAACCGAATACCACTGCAGCCGCTGTGGCGGCCACCAGGGCCATGTATTTGATGATGGCCCGGCCCCGACCGGACAGCGCTGGTGCAATAACGGTGTCGCGCTGAAGTTCATACCGCACACACCCGCCTGAGGCGGTCGACAGGAATGGACAAATGACTGATTTGAAAACACTTTTCACTTGCTCTGACAAGCCGGAAGCTGTCAGAGTTGGCTGATGGCTGATTCATTGAAAACCTCACACATCTACCGCGTTGACCTCGGAAACCGCTCATATGACATCCACATTGAGCCCGGCTGCCTGAAAGGGCTCGGGCCGGCGCTGAATCAACTGCTCGGCAAGCCTGCCCGCTGTATGATCATCAGTAATGTCACGGTTGCCCCCCTGTATATGGCGACCGTGCGCAGCTCACTTGAGCAGGCTGGCTGGCAGGTCAGCGAATGCATTCTTGCGGACGGTGAGCGTTATAAAAATCTGGATTCCTTCGGACAGATTATGGACGCCCTGATGCAGGCCCGCCTCTCCCGTAATGAGCCCGTCATTGCACTCGGCGGTGGTGTCGTCGGCGATATGACCGGCTTTGCCGCATCCTGCTACCGGCGTGGTATCCCGTTTGTTCAGGTGCCGACAACCGTACTGGCACAGGTTGATTCCAGTGTCGGCGGCAAAACGGCCATCAACCATCCGCATGGCAAAAATATGATTGGCGCCTTTTATCAACCCAAGCTGGTCTGGATTGATCCTGAGGTACTGCGTACCCTGGACTGCCGCGAGGTACGGGCCGGCATTGCCGAAGCGATCAAATACGGCCTGATTCGCGATGCAGCCTTCTTCACCTGGATGCAGGAGAACATGCAGGCAGCGCTTGCCCTTGATCCGGCCGTCATCTCGACCATGATCCATACCTGCTGCCGCCACAAGGCCGAGGTCGTCATGGGCGATGAAACAGAACAGGGAGCGCGCGCCCTGCTCAATCTTGGCCACACCTTCGGCCATGCCATTGAGGCCATGACCCACTATACCGAATACCTGCACGGGGAAGCTGTTGCGCTGGGCACCCTGCTGGCTGCCCGGCTGTCTGAACAGGCAGGCTTCGCACCGCAAGGCACTGAAACGGCAGTGACCGACTGTTTCAGGCAGGCAGGCCTGCCGCTGGCGATACCCGCATTCGATGCTGCGATGTGGCTTGATGCCATGGGGCATGACAAGAAAAACATCGGCTCTCGTATCCGCTATATTCTCCTGCATGAGATCGGCAATGCATTTATCGCCGATGACATTCCGGCTGATGCCATTGAGCAGCTGATTCAGTCATATCAGCGACCAGCTGAGCCCGTACATACATGAGAACAGCCGCAGCACATGAACCCGTTCAGGGGGCCATCTCCACCCTGACAACAGGAGCGACATAATGGATATCCCTTCCATTCACCCCGAACAGGGGCGCCATAACCCTCTGTTCAGATCCGGCCGCTGCATTGAGCGACTGGATGAGATCGCGGCATGGTTTTCCGCCCGTCAGAATCGTCCTGTTCCCGAACAGCTGAAAGTGGAAGTCGTTCTGTTTGCTGCCGATCATGGCGTCGCCGAAAGCATGGATAGCAATGCAAAAACGATCGACCAGCTGCAAATGCATGCAGCGGTGGACTCCCCCATACGTCAGCTCTGTCAGCTGGCAGATGCTCAGCTCCACATGGTCGACCTCGGTGTAGCAGGCAACCTGATCGATGCCGATATCGACCATGCCAAGGTCCGCTCAAACGGCAGTGCCGATATCACCAGCGCCCCGGCCATGGATCAGATGGATTACTGGGAGTGCGTTGGCATCGGCGAAGAGATGGCCAACCGGGCCATCGCCAATGGCGCCAACCTGCTGATTGCTGGCTCAATTGCATGCGGTGACCATGTCGCAGTTGCGGCCATTATTGCCGAGCTGACCGGCCTGAGTGCTGATGAGGCACTTTATTCAACCGCTGCCCCGGAAACCTACACAAGAGAGCTGATCGCCGTAGAACAGGCGATAGCGCGCGCTCAGGGTACGCCATCACATGATCTTCTACGCGAAATCGGCGGACTGGAGATTGCGGCCATGGCCGGCTTTTACCGTGCGGCGGCAAGCAAAGGAGTTCCTGTACTACTCGACGGGCGCGCCTCCGCTGCAGCTGCGCTTGCAGCCATCGCCTGGGATGTCCGCATTGCCGGCTGGATGCTGGCCAGCCACCTGTCGGATGAAGCAGGCCACCGTGAAGCGCTGGAATCACTTGGACTTGAGCCTCTGGTGGAGCTGCGCACCGGCGCCGACCATGGGCATGCAGCAATCATGCTGCTCCCCCTTCTGAAAGCGGCCATTGCCTTTCGTCAGGCGACTGCCATCGCAACAAACCAGGGATAATCTGACTTATTCAGAGTATCCCCGGGACAAGGGGGCCTTAAAGCCCCCCGCCAGACTGTGACAAAGGATTGATGCATGACCTCATGGACTACCACCGTCCTGCTGTTTGCCCTGATAGCGACAGCAAGCCACCTCTATCTTTCATATCGGCAGCGGCGCCACGTACTGTCCCGCCGCAATGCGGTCCCGACCACATTTGCCGACAGCATCAACCTGCCAGCCCATCAGAAGGCCGCTGATTATACCGCCAGTCGCCTGCAGCTTGATAATATCTCACAACTTTGGGGACTGGCGCTGTTGCTGCTCTGGACCGTGGGTGGCGGCCTGCAATGGCTTGATGGCATCACCTCGTCGGCCGGACTACCGGGACAGGCCGGCGGCGTACTGTTCATGCTGGCTTTTTTCATGATCTCACACCTGCTCGAACTGCCTGTCGATGTTTATCGCACCTTTTCAATCGAGGCGCGCTTCGGCTTTAATCAGATGACCGGCAAACTCTATCTGGGCGACATGGTTAAACAGCTGCTTCTGATGGCCCTGATTGCCAGCCCCCTGTTGTGGGCCCTGCTTGCCCTGATGCAAAGTGCCGGCACCCTGTGGTGGCTGTATGGCTGGATGCTCTGGAGCGGATTTATGCTGCTGATGATCTGGGCCTACCCGACCTTTATCGCACCACTTTTTAACCGCTTTGAACCGCTCGAGGAGGGCCCGGTGAAGAGCCGTATTGAAGCATTGCTGCGCCGCTGCGGCTTTCACAGCAATGGCCTGTACGTGATGGACGGCTCCCGCCGCTCAAGACACGGCAATGCCTACTTTACCGGCCTTGGCAAGGCCAAGCGGATTGTCTTTTTCGACACACTGCTCAAGCAACTTGATGGCGAGGAAACGGAAGCCGTTCTGGCTCACGAGCTCGGCCACTTTCATCATGGCCATGTAAAAAAGCAGCTCATGATCACCCTGGTGCTCTCACTCGCAGGCTTTGCCCTGCTGGGGTGGCTGGCCACCCAACCCTGGTTCTACAGCGGCCTCGGCATATCGGAGCCATCCAACCATGCTGCCCTGACGCTGTTTCTGCTGATCATGCCGGTATTTACCTTTGTGCTGACACCCGTGATGAACCTCTTCTCCAGACGCAATGAATTTGAGGCTGATGCCTATGCCGTCGCCAACAGCAATGGTCGGGCACTGATCTCGTCACTGGTAAAAATGTATGAGGATAATGCAAGCACCCTGACACCGGATCCGCTCTATTCGGCCTGGCATGACTCGCATCCACCGGCTCCGATCCGGATCACGCATTTACAGCAGTGCATGGAAAAGTCGGGGAAGTAAACCTGAGGCGCTGCTGATTTATTGCCACCCTGGCAAAAATCAGTCGGCAAAGAGAAACGCGCGACAAAGAGGCCGGAAGCCGACTGGACGGACAATGGCCGCCCGCAGGGCGAGGACATGAGTCACAGTCATTTTGTCTTTGCTTACAAACAAGACACTTACGCGTTTGATTTGATTCGCTGCATCCTGCCGCTCACCTGGCGGCGGCAAAGCCGTCCAATCCGGCTATCCTGCGAATGTGGCATCCGTCCATGGCTCGCCCGGAAGCGCCGACACATCAGCGCGTCCTATGGACGCGGACTACTCTTCCGGCTCGGCATCATCGATCAGATAAATGTCCACCCTGCGGTTCTGATCACGCCCTTCCGGGGTATCATTATCGGCCAGAAAGCCTGTCGCCCCCATACCTCTTGCCTGAATGAGAGAGGCAGAGATTCCCGCCTTGATCATCACCGCTGCAGCCGAATCGGCACGAGCCTGCGATACGGCTTCCAGAGAGCTCAGACCATGCCTGGTTTTCTTTTCTTTCTTGCCGCTACCGACAGGCGTGTCGTCACAATAACCGCGCACTTCGATATGGCGCTTGCCCGGATTGGCCAGAAATTTTCCGGAGATATCCGTCAGCGCTTTCTGACTATCCTTGTCCAGCACAGTCTGGCCGGATTTGAAAAACAGTCGCACCCAGAGCACCACACTGGGCGTCGCCGCGGCGGGAATCGGCGAAGGCAACACCGCTTCAGCCGGTGCGGTTGCACGCAGGCGGGCAATTTCATCCTCGACCGCCTTCAACTCGCCTTCCATCGCTGCAATTTCAGATCGTAAGCGGGCATTGCTCTGAGCCACCGGACCAGCGCCTTCGGCAGCAGGACCAGGAGCAGGCAGATCCGCAGCCACCAGCCGGGGCTGATCTGTGACCGGTGCCGACGTACCGGCAGGAGCTCCGATCGGAGTACCATCCGGATTGGCATTAAACAAAAATGCGTCAATAGTAGTACAGCCCGGTAAGATGATTACCAGACTGAGAAACAATACCTTTGTCAACTGCCTCATGGCCGTATCCTGTAACTCCTGTTACTGCTGTGTTGCAGCCTTCAGTGTTTCCAGCTCTGCTTTTTTCTGATCCAGCGCCTGACGGAGCGCATCAGCCTCCGCTTTCAGACGGGCATTTTCCTCAAGCTCGGCATTGGATGGGGCCGGTGGCGCTTCAGGAGGACCCATCAGGGTCGTACAGCCGGAGATCAGCAATAAAACAGCAGCTGCAATTCCTGTTTTCAACATCACACATGCCCTCCCGAACCGCTTTGAAGATCCAGCATAAAAAAAACAACTATCTTCAGCAAGTATTATTTATCAAGACTTTTACTCGTAGACAGACCTGAGGCCTTGCAGATAGCGCTGACCACGAGTGACATGATCATCCAGCATCGCATCCGGATCCTCTCCAAGCGCACTGATCGTCTGATCAGCATAGCGCCGGCGCGCATCCTCGCTCATCTTTGCCCAGTCGGCAGCATCAACAATGCCGTCACCGGTCAAATCGAAAGATGCATCAACAGACAATCCACCTGCTGCATGCGCTGAAAATGAAAGCAGGAGGAGTGTGAGCACGAAAATCAAACGCATCACCACCTCCTCCTGCCTGTCATCCACACCTGCTTAGTAGCGGTAGTGGTTTGGCTTGTACGGTCCTTCGACCGGCACGCCGATATAATTTGCCTGCTCCTGAGAAAGCGCGGTCAGCTTCAAACCGATCTTGTCCAGGTGCAAACGGGCAACCTCTTCGTCCAGCTGCTTGGGCAGGGTGTAAACCTTGTTCTCATACTGTCCGGTCTGGTTGAACAGCTCAATCTGCGCCATGGTCTGGTTGGAGAAGGAGGCAGACATCACAAAGCTTGGATGACCGGTTGCGCAACCAAGGTTCACCAGGCGTCCTTCAGCCAGCAGGGTAATGCGCTTGCCATCTGGGAAGATCACCTGATCAACCTGTGGCTTCACGTTGTCCCACTCATACTTCTTCAGCGAAGCAACATCGATCTCGTTGTCGAAGTGGCCGATATTGCAGACGATCGACTGATCCTTCATCGCTGCCATATGGTCATGTGTAATCACATGGTAGTTGCCGGTGGTGGTGACGAAGATATCGCCCTGGCTGCATGCATCGTCCATACGAACCACACGGTAGCCTTCCATCGCAGCCTGCAGTGCGCAGATCGGATCGATTTCGGTGACCCATACGGTTGCACCCATACCACGGAATGCCTGTGCGCAACCCTTGCCCACATCGCCATAGCCAAGCACAACAGCGATCTTGCCGGCAATCATCACATCTGTTGCACGCTTGATACCATCGATCAGCGACTCACGGCAGCCGTAGAGGTTATCGAATTTGGACTTGGTAACCGAGTCATTGACGTTGATGGCCGGGAACGGCAGATCACCGCGCTCCTGCATCTGGTAAAGACGATGAACACCGGTGGTGGTCTCTTCGGTCACGCCCCTGATCGCAGCCTTGCGGTCAGAGTACCAGGTCGGATGGGTCGCAAGCTTGGCCTTGATCGCCTTGAACAGCGCAACTTCTTCCTCACTGCCCGGCTTATCCAGCACAGAGATATCTTTTTCTGCCTTGGAACCAAGAATGACCAGCAGGGTCGCATCGCCGCCATCATCGAGGATCATGTTCGGCGTACCGCCATCATGCCATTCCATAATGCGATGGGTGTAATCCCAGTAGTCATCGAGGGTCTCGCCCTTATAGGCAAACACAGGCACACCGGCAGCAGCAATGGCAGATGCTGCATGATCCTGGGTAGAATAAATATTGCATGATGCCCAGCGAACTTCAGCACCCAGTGAGGTCAGGGTTTCGATCAGTACACCGGTCTGGATGGTCATATGCAGGGAGCCGGCAATACGGGCGCCCTTGAGCGGCTGCTCGGCAGCATATTTTTTGCGGATCGCCATCAGGCCCGGCATTTCGGTTTCCGCGATCGTCAGTTCCTTGCGGCCCCATGCCACAGTCTTTTCGGACATATCGGCGACAATGTAATCAGTAAATTCAGACACTCTCATACTCCTATACATATAAAAATATGAGCACCGTTGAGCTTTTTTTAGACCGAGCCTGGCAGTACAAGCCTGCTGCAGTGCTCCTCGGTCAGGAGAAAGCCGGCCACAAGTGACCGGCTTTCATGCCTTGTTAGGGAGATGATGATGTTATGCCAGGATGGCAAGCAATCAGCATCTCCTTAGCAAACCTGCCGAAACAACAGGCTGATCTGCTTCATACCGGTCAGTTAACGCCGACCGCCGCCTTCAGTGCATCCACCCGATCGGTACGCTCCCAGGTAAACTCAGGCAGCTCGCGACCGAAGTGGCCGTAAGCTGAGGTCTTTGAGTAGATCGGACGCAGAAGATCGAGCTGCTGCACGATGCCCTTCGGACGCAGATCGAACACTTCACGAACAGCCGCCGCAAGCTTTGACTCGCTCACCTTGCCGGTGCCAAAGGTGTTAACCATGACAGAGAGCGGGCGCGCAACGCCGATTGCATAAGCCACCTGCACCTCACAGCGATCAGCAAGACCGGCTGCAACGATGTTCTTGGCAACATAACGCATCATGTAGCAGGCGGAACGATCCACCTTCGTCGGATCCTTACCGGAGAAGGCGCCGCCACCGTGATGACCGAAACCACCGTAGGTATCAACGATAATCTTGCGGCCGGTCACACCACAGTCACCCACAGGGCCACCGATCACGAAACGACCGGTCGGGTTGATATGGTATTCGGTACCGGCATGCAGCAGACCGGTCGGCTCGAGAATCGGGCGGATGATCTCATCCATCACCGCATCGCTGAGCTCTTTGTGTGATACTTCGGGATTGTGCTGAGTGGAAAGCACGACCGCATCAATAGCAACCGGACGGCTGTTTTCATAACGGACGGTGACCTGTGACTTGGCATCCGGACGCAGGAACTCAAGCACACCGGTCTTGCGTACAGCGGCCTGTTTCTCAACCAGCTGGTGCGACAGATAAATCGGGGTCGGCATCAGCACTTCGGTTTCATTGGAGGCATAACCGAACATCAGACCCTGGTCGCCGGCACCCTGATCCAGATCCAGGCCCTGACCTTCGTTCACACCCATGGCAATATCGGGAGACTGCTTGTCGAGGGTGACCAGCACCGCGCATGATTCCCAGTCAAAGCCCATCGCCGATGAGTTATAGCCGATCTCGCGAATCGCACTGCGCACGATATCCTGGTAATCCACCACAGCGGATGTGGTGATCTCACCTGCGATCAGTGCCATACCGGTTGTCACCAGCGTTTCGCACGCCACACGTGAGTATTTATCCTGTGCAAGCAAGGCATCAAGCACGCCGTCTGAAATGCGATCGGCAACCTTGTCCGGATGTCCTTCCGAAACAGATTCGGATGTAAATACAAAATCTCGACTCATAATTCCCTCATAATCAGGCTGCTGCGAATCGTGTCGCATCAGTGATACTGGCTTAAAAAAACCGAATGTTAGCTGAAAAGCCGCAAACTACCAACCTCAGGCGCCCGCCAGCGCCAGTGCAAAGCCGCCGGCCATCACCATGCCAGCCACCAGCATCAAGCCTCCAGCCGTACCGGCAGCAGCCAGCCAGGCCAGCCAGGCACTGCCGCCACTCATCAGCAACAAGCCGGCTATCAGTGTTGTACGCGAGGTCTCAGGCGCCAGCGGACCACCCTCCGCCTCAAGCCGGGCAATGGTGCGATCAATCCTGGCCGGCAACTGCATCCAGCCAAGCAGCTGACTGCGCAACTCCGAGGCCAGCGCCTCCGTCTTGCCCAGCGGCCCCATATGACGGGTCACCCATTCACTGATCAGCGGACGGGCCAGCACCCAGATATTGGCCTGATCCGCCAGCTCACGGGCCACACCCTCAATCACCACCATGGTTTTCTGCAGCAGCAACAGCTGCGGCTGGGTCTCCATTTTAAAGCGTTCAGTCACCGCGAACATCGAGAGCAACAGCTCAGCAATCGAAATATCGCCGAGCGAACGATTAAAAATCGGCACGGCAATCTCGCGCAAGGCATCCTCAAATGCGGAGATATCGGTATCCGGCGGCACAAACCCGGCCTCCAGATGCACCTCGGCCGAGCGATGGTAATCCTCTTTCAGAAACGCCAGCAGCATATCGGCCAGATAGCGGCGCGTTTTCATATCCAGACGACCGACAATGCCGAAGTCGATCAGAACAATCTCCCCGGCCTCATCAACGAAAATATTGCCAGGATGCATGTCGGCATGGAAATAGCCATCGATGAAAACCATGTGGAAGAAGAGCGTGGCTGCCCGCTCACACAGCTTCAGGCAATCATGGCCGGCCGCTTCCAGCCTCGCCTTCTCATCAATGGGAATGCCGGAAATCCGCTCGGTTGTCAGCACCTCGGTGTGGGTATAGTCCCACAACACCTCGGGCACCCTGACCCCTTCAACACTGGCAAAATTACCGGCAAAACGACTGGCGTGTGCCGCCTCCGCCCGCAGATTCAGCTCGCCACGAATAGTCACCGAGAACTCTTCGATCACCTGCGGCGCCTTCAGACGGCGATACTCGGGAAAATAACGGTCAAACAGAGCTGCCAGCAACTCGAGAATTGCCAGATCCGATTCAATGGTCCGGCTGATATGGTCGCGGCGCACCTTGACCGCCACGCGCCGCCCGTCCTTCAACTCGGCAAAGTGAACCTGGGCAATCGACGCCGCAGCAACCGGCACCTCTTCAAACGCCGCAAACAAACCGTCTTCACCGGTGAGCGGGCGCTTAAAACTCTCTTCAATGACCCGGCGCACCCGGACAAACGGCTCTGGCGGCACATCGTCCTGCAGCTTCTTAAGCTCAAGCGCCACATCCATCGGCAACAGGTCAACACGGGTCGATAACATCTGTCCGAACTTGATAAACGTCGGCCCTAATTTCTCCAGCGCCAGACGAATCTGGGCCCCGAGATCCTTGGGCAGCTCATCGCCGCGCAGCAGCTGCAACAGCCAGACATAGGGATAAAACAGCCGCATGCGTACAGCAAGTGCCGCCATACCATGGGTGGCCAGGATATGGGCAATGCGCAACAGGCGCAGGTTGCGTCGAAAACTGACGGGCAAACGCACCGGGTCAGTCGCCCTGATCGTTCAGGTGGTGCTCAAGCCTGTGCTGCAGACGGGTGATGCGCCCTTTGACGCGGGACACCTGATGCGACAGATGCTCCACATCAGCCTGCCATTGCTGCAGGCGCTCATCATTCGGCAGATCCATCGAACGCAAGCGATCACTGACAGCCTCGCGCGACAACTCGCCCAGTTTCTTTTCTGCCGCCACCAGCCCATGCGCGGCCCGTGCGACACGGGAGCCGAAGAAGTCGCCGAAATTGGCCCGCAACTCGCGCTCCCAGTCAAGATCAGCTGCCGCAAACAGACGCTTGAAACGCAGCATCGCGTCGGAATCGCCGGAGAGCTTCAATACCTGCTGAAACACCAGTGCATCGGGATCTTCATGTCCGAAACACATACGGGCAAAACCGGCCGTACTGGCAGCCAGCCGCACATCCACATCGCCATCATGCGAGGGGTGCACCCAGACCTGCCGACGCCGGAAGCCGAGAAACATAACCGCACCGGTATCGGTGACGTGAATGCGGAAGGTGCGCCCGTCCAGATCAGCCAGCAAAGGCTTGAGCGCCTCACTGCGGGCAAAAACAAGGTCGAGCACGGTCGTCATGACCACACACTGAACCGGAACGGGAATCAGTCGCAGCGGTAAAAACATCACACTCATATCTTGTAACCCCGGTGCAATGCGACCACGCCACCCGTCATATTCTCATGTTTGACCAGATCAAAGCCGGCACCGCGAATCATCTTTTCAAAGCGGCCCTGATCAGGGAAACGGCGAATCGATTCGACAAGATACTGATAGGAGGCACGATCGCCGGTGACCTTCTCCCCCAGTAACGGAATGATATTAAATGAATAGGCATCATAGATGACATCAAGCAGTGGCAACACAGGCCTTGAGAACTCAAGACACAGGAACTGCCCGCCCGGCTTCAGCACCCGGTAGAATTCGCGCAAGCCGGCATCGACATCAAGAAAGTTGCGAATACCGAACGCAATCGTCACGCAATCGAAACTGTTGTCGGCAAAACTCAGACGCGTCCCGTCCGACTGAATACAATCCGCCCGCCCCGGCAACAAACCGGCATCAATCACCCGGCGCGCCCCCTCGGCCAGCATCGGACCATTAAGATCGGTCAATACCACGCGTCCGGAGGGTCCCATTTTGCGAGCCAGCCCGATGGCCACGTCACCCGAGCCGGCTGCCACATCCAGCACCCGGCTTCCGGCGCCGATCGCCGCAACCGAAAACATGCGCTGCTTCCACAACCGGTGCATACCACCACTCATCAGATCATTCATCAGATCGTACTGGCTGGCCACGGATGAAAACACGCCCATCACCCGCTTGACCTTTTCGCTGCCAGTGACCGTTTCGTAACCGAAATGGGTACTGTTTGCGCCTGCTGCTGCAGATGTATCGATATCGTTATTGTCTGTTGTATTCATGGGTTGCGTATCGTAACAGGCGATGCGCCACTGTCCAAACTAAAGGAATATTCACCATCTGCGCCACCACGACATGTGAAAATCCTGTGGATAAACGGTGAGTGAATTGTGCAGCAGCAAACACTACACATAGTGCTCAAAGAACGATTGACGCGCTAGATATAGTGTAGATACTCTCCCCCTCACAATTCCGGGAAGACACTGTGCAAGCCGCATCCAGGCACCGGTGCCCAATCAGGCAGGGAGAACTATTAATGAAGGTTAAGTCCAGCGCGTTGAATATTGCATCGATCCAGAAGGATATGGACGACACGACCACCGACGTCAGCTTCCAACCGGCGTCAGAGGACATCTGGGATAAAAAATATCGTCTGAAAGACAAGCTCGGCCAGGCTGTTGATGCCGACATTCAGGCAACCTATGACCGCGTTGCCACCGCTCTTGCCGCCGTAGAGGATGAGGCATCCCGCGCCTTCTGGCACAATCGCTTTGTATGGGCCCTCGCCAACGGTGCCATTCCGGCCGGACGCATCATGTCCAATGCCGGTGCCGAAGCACACAAACCGGCCACCAGCACCATCAACTGCACCGTCTCCGGCACCATCCCCGACTCCATGGATGGCATTCTCTCCATGGTCCATGAAGCGGGACTGACGCTGAAGGCCGGCTGTGGCATCGGCTACGAATTCTCCACCCTGCGTCCGAAAGGGGCCTATGTCTCCGGCGCCGGCGCCTATACATCCGGCCCGATGTCATTCATGGATATCTATGACAAAATGTGCTTCACCGTCTCATCCGCCGGCGGCCGTCGCGGCGCACAGATGGGCACGTTTGACATCTCGCACCCCGATATTATCGAGTTTATCCGCGCCAAGCGCGAGGACGGGCGCCTGCGCCAGTTCAACCTCTCATGCCTGATCACCCGTGATTTCATGGAGGCGGTCAAACAGGACAGCGACTGGGACCTGGTGTTCCCGGCCAGCCAGATCGAAATCGACGATGCCAGCACCCGCATTGTCTTCAAGGCCGTAGCCAACCCGCCAAAGGGTGCGGTCAGGGATGATCGCGGCCATGTTGCCTGCAAGGTTTACAAGACCATGAAGGCCCGCCGCCTGTGGGATGTGATCATGGCCTCGACCTACGACTATGCCGAGCCAGGCTTCATTCTGATCGATGAAGTGAACGAGATGAACAACAACTGGTTCTGCGAAGATGTCCGCGCCACCAATCCGTGCGGCGAGCAGCCGCTGCCCCCTTATGGCGCCTGCCTGCTGGGCAGCATTAACCTGACCCGCTTTGTACGCGATCCGTTTACCGACAAGGCCCGCTTTGACTGGGATACCTATCGTGAGGTGGTGGCTGTTTTCACCCGCATGCTGGATAACGTCGTTGAAATCAACGGCCTGCCACTGCCACAGCAGCGCGCCGAAATCATGCGCAAACGCCGGCACGGCATGGGCTTCCTCGGTCTCGGCTCGGCACTGACCATGCTGCGCACCCCTTACGGCTCCCCCGAATCACTCGAGTTCACCGAACAGATCGCCTATGAAATGGCGAAAACCGGCTTCCGCACCGGCCTGGAGCTGGCGGCTGAAAAAGGCATCGCACCGGCACTTGCCGATGAGTATGAAGTCACTCCGGAAATGATGACCAAGCGGCCTGAAATGGCCGACGATGGTATCAGCATTGGCGACAAGATCCCCGGCCGCGTGCTGTGGGCGAAGTATTCGCGCTACATGCAGAAGTTCCTGCAAACCGGCAATGCCGAGGACAAGGCCATGATCGAGGCGATGATTGAGCAGGGCTGTCGTTTTACCCATCACTCATCCATCGCACCGACCGGCACCATTTCCCTGTCGCTGGCCAACAATGCCTCCAACGGTATCGAGCCAAGCTTTGCTCACCATTATGCCCGCAACATCATCCGTGAGGGTCGCAAAACCAAGGAGAAGGTGGATGTATTCTCCTATGAACTGCTGGCCTACCGCACCCATATCAATCCGGATGCCATGCCGTTTTCCGACGACGAGGCAAACAAGCTGCCGGACTACTTCATCAGTGCCGACGAGGTAACGCCGAAGCAGCATGTGGACATCCAGGCAGCAGCACAGCGCTGGGTCGACTCAAGCATCTCCAAAACCGCCAATGTACCGACTGATTTCCCTTACGAGGACTTCAAGGACATCTACCTCTACGCCTACGAGCAGGGCCTCAAGGGCTGCACCACCTTCCGCTTCAACCCGGAGGCATTCCAGGGCGTACTGGTCAAGGAACAGGACCTGGCCAACACCACCTACAAGTTTACCCTGGATGACGGCTCTGTCATTGAGGCCAAGGGCAACGAGATGATCGAATATGATGGCGAAATGCACAGTGCCGCCAACCTGTTTGATGCACTCAAAGAGGGATACTACGGCAAGTTCTGAGCAACAGGGCAGAATGAAGCCCGTCGAATGGGCGGAAATGCAGTTTCCGCCCGTTAACCTGTGGAGCATCGCGGCCGTTGCGGCTCATGCTCCGGTTCGACAGGGATATCACAGCAACGGCCGGCAGCAGAGCCCGGGCACGGCACCCCGCCATGCAAACACACTGCACGATTTCGGGCATGAGCAGATGCAGAGCATACTGGCCATGCATGGAGGCAAAGAATGAGCATCAAAATTGAGAAAAAGATTGTCGGTTACGAAGTAAAGAAACCGGAAGATGCCGCCAAAGAGGCTGCCAAGGTGACCGCCATCGCACCGCTACTGGAGCGCGATGACATTCTTGAAGGCAATACCTACAAGATCAAAACACCAAACTCCGACCACGCCATGTACATCACCATCAATGATGTGGTGGTCAATCCAGGCACACCGGATGAGCACCGCCGCCCCTTTGAGATCTTCATCAACTCAAAGAATATGGAGCACTTCATGTGGATCGTCGCCCTGACCCGCGTGACCTCCGCCATCTTCCGCAAGGGTGGAGATATCACCTTCCTCGTTGAGGAGCTGAAAGCCGTCTTCGATCCGCGCGGCGGCTACTACAAACGCGGTGGAAAATATATGCCATCCATCGTCGCTGAAATCGGCGATGTTATCCAGCAGCACCTGATCTCTATCGGCATGATGGAGGGACAGCTCAACAATGCCGAGCTGAAGGCCAAGCGCCATGAAGCCGAGGTCAAACTGGGCAAGGATGCGGTTGCCAAAGGCAATCAGTGTGACAAATGCGGTGCCATGGCTGTGGTCAGACTGGATAACTGCAACTGCTGCCTTGAGTGCGGCGACTCCAAGTGCGGCTGAGAAAAAACTGACTGTTCAGGGAGATACTGATTGATTGCCATCCGGGCAAATATCACTCCGGAGATTTACATACAAAGGCGGACCCTCGGTCCGCCTTTGTACTTTACAACGAGGGCTGGTAACCGCCTCAGAAGTCAGACAAGCCTCAGACGAGGCGCCTGCACCATCGCCACGACAGCATCCACCAGCCCATCCTCTCCTTCAGACTGCTGCTCCAGCACCCACAGGGGCCTGCAGCCGGGCCAGAAACGCACAAGCTTCACCGCGTCCTTGGCTGTGGTCACAACCGGCGCATCACTATTCAGCAACGCCTCAATCTCTTCCCTGGAGTAGGCATGGTGATCGGCAAACGCGCTGTGCCCGGCAATCTCAAAACCGAGCCGCTTCAGGTCGTTGCGCACCCGCCCCGGGCGGGCAATGCCTGTCACCAGATGAATCGGTCGGGAGGGGGCCAGCAACACACCATCGCGACTGTTCCAGTCACGAACCAGTGCGGCTGAGGCCGACCAGCGCCACTCTTTGCCGGAGGTAAGCGGCTCAGCCTCCTCGCCCCCCGAGCGCACAATCACATCGGCTCGCGCCAGGGCCGATACCGGCTCCCGCAACGGACCGGCCGGAAGCAGACCGCCATTCCCCACCCCTTCAGCCGGCACCAGCACAACATCACATACCCGGCCAAGCTGACGGTACTGAAACCCATCATCGAGAATGATCACATCGCCGCACTCTGCAGCGAGCCTGGCACCGGCAATCCGGTCCCGGCCGGCAATCACCGGACAGCCACTGAGACGGAAAAGCAATGCCGCCTCATCGCCCACCTCATGGGCCAGGGAATATTGTGACACCAGATGCGGCGTCTGGTTGTTGGCGCCATCGCCGCGCGACAACAGGACAGGGTTAAAGCCGCGATCCCGCAACCGGGCAGCCAGCCATACAACAAACGGCGTTTTGCCGCTGCCGCCCACCGTAATATTACCCACAGAAATCATCGGCACCGGCGGCTGTACCGCCTGCTTCAGGCGCTGTTGCTGATCCAGTCTTGAGACCCACGCATACACACAGGAAAATGCTGACAGCAGAACATTCGGCTTTTTGCTGCGGTTCCACCACATGCTCTCAATACGCTGGTGCAGCATCGTCTCTCCCTTCAGTGAGCTTAATGCGTTGAATCTAGCCACGCATGCGCGCTCATGCGACCCCGCACCGCCAAATCCAGGCAAAACCTTCGTCGCAATCACGCACATCCGCTGAAAAGCTTGCCGATACAGCGGCATTTATTGCCGGCACAAATCAGCAGATTCACCCTAACCACATGAAATATAAGCACATTGAATCTGGCATCTATCTTGCCATAGCTTGCATATGCAAGTTGTGTCGAATATCACCTTCCCGTCGGCGACTGCTGTCACGACCGTCAAGGCGCCTGCAAAAGCGCCGGCAAGCGTGGCCACGCAACAGCTTTCGGCGCCCAAAACGGTCAGCAAAGCCGGCGGACTATGGGAATCAGGCTCATTCAGCTTTGGCGACGTGATCGACATGGTCAATCCCCTGCAGCACTTGCCAGTCATATCCACCATCTACCGCAAACTGACCGGTGACGAGATCGGCGCCGCGCCGCGCATGATCGGCGGGGCCATCTTCGGCGGCCTGATGGGCAGCTGGGTTTCAGGGCTGGCATCGGCCATGGTCAATGCATTTTCCACCAGTGGCACAGGCAAGGATATCGGCGAGCATATGATGGAATATGCGCAGTCGACCATCAGCCCGACCACAGCCAGAGTTGCCCCGACAGCCGTGGCGGCAAATCCGCCATCGGCAAGCCAGGCCGTCAATCAGCACCCGGCTGCCCCCTCTGTGGTACCGGTGCAAATGGCGGACATCCCCCCCTCACAGGCACAACCGGCGGGCCAGCCCATCGCCGTCACTTCGGCCACCTCATATGGACGCAATCCGATGCAAACAGCGATCGGACAATATCAACAACAAATCATCATCGATGACTTCCGAAAAGAGAGTCACTACTGGGGCTAAAGCAGCGGAAGCGCTGCAACTGCGCGTGAAGGCCGTGCAAAACAGACGCCAGGCGATAGGCTCCCCGCCGATCACCCACCGAAAAGGAAAGTCGTATTTTTTCCTTTCGTGCTGAATCGCTACAGCAACGTAGGGATTCAGATCATCCTTAAAAGAGAGAACTATGACCCCTGACGACCTGACCATCGACTTTGAAGAGGGTGGTATCCTGACCACCAAACAGCTGGACAAGGTGATTCTGAGCAAGGGTGCATGGACCACCATCATGTTCCGCTATCAGGAGTGGAATGAGGCAGAACAGTCCTATGGTGAGGACAAATTCACCATCCGCCGCTATCAGAAGCGCAATGGTGAATATGCCCAGCGCTCCAAGTTCAACATCACCAACACCAAACAGGCCAAACTGATCGTGGAAAGCCTGCAGAACTGGATGGAAGAGCAGTAAACATTACCGTCAGACGACGGAGCCTCTGAATCAACAGGAGGCTCCGTACTGAATTCAGTCTGCTTCAGTGACAGGTGCCGCAGGCCCCGCCTGGCTTCACACCCAGTTTGATCAGAATCTTCTCCATCAGACACCAGCGGGTAAAGCCGGACTGGAACAGATTCGCTCCGACAAAAAGGGTGAACCAGAGCCATGTCGGCTCATTCAGCTGGGTTCCGTTATAAAGCGAGCTCAGAAAAACCGAGAGCATGATAAAAAATCCGGCAATGATTCTGATAACGCGTTCTGTGGTCATATTTTATTCTCCTGTAGTTTTAAGTGATTGTACCGTGACGGCAGGCAGCTGGAAACTGGCATGGCAGGCGACGCAATTCTGCATCGTTTCAGCCAGTTTTTTCTGAATTTCCCTGGCCTGTGCCCCCTCTTTGGCCATATTGGCAATATCGTCAAAGGCGTAATGGGTGCCGAACCCCAGCTGCTTGAACTCCAGCGGCAGTTTGGCACGCAGCCTGAAATCCACCGTCGCAATTGCAGCGCTTCCGATCGGCCTGGCCGCAGCCTCGACTGCAGCCAGATCTTCCCTGGCCAGCGCCTCGACAATGACCTGCGTTGTTTCCAGCAGCACTCGCATCTCGCCGAGTACCGCCTGACGCTCCGCCGGCTCCAGCAACACAACGGTACGCTCATCCGCCACCTTTTCAGTGCTGCCCAGCACAATGACCTTCAGTGCGCCTCCCACCAAAAGCGCGGACAGCACGCCAATGGCAATCCAGTGCGGTGTGGTTGTTTTCATATGATCTCCTTATCTGCTGCTGAGCAGCTTCTCTGCAATGTGCTTCAGCGTTTTCATCGTCGCGGCCTTCTCTTCATCAGGAACATCACAGAGCACCTCCTGCTGAAAATCCCGTACCAGCGGAATCATCACCGACAGCGCCTGCCGGCCCGCCTCCGTCAGCCCGATGCGAAAGCAGCGCCGGTCTTGCGGACAGGGATTGCGCTCCACCAACCCTTTTTTCACCAGCCCGTCGATACGGCGGGTGATGGTCGTTTTATCCCGCATCATCAGGGCGGCAATCTCCACCTGCGTCACCGCCCCTTTCTTTAACAGGCGAAACAGAATGCCGAAATCCTGAGCGGACAACGGGTAGCCATAGTCGGCAAAGCGACGGGCAATCTCTTCGGTCATCAGAAATGCCGTACGATTGACCTGCATACCGATGGCCTGCTCGAGCTGAAAGTCCGTTGGCAATTCACTCATGCTTCTCTCCTGTGCGGCACATCGTAATCACTTAAGTTGCAATATACAACTATTGCATATTACACCTATTTAAACTGTAGAGCTCCGCAGCCTGCTTTGATTTATGCGCCATGCAGAGCTTGATTGATTTCGGCTAATACTGATTGCTGAACTAATTTGTCGTGCGCAAAGTCGCGGTATTCACTATCTATAATCAAAACCCTAACCTCGGAAGAAGCTCTTTCCATATGGTCGGAAATGGCCCGATTCATGGCGACGAGATACTCAACTGTTATCCCGCTTTCAACTCCACGCCCACGATCACGAACCCTTCCCAACTCTATTTCCGGAGAACAATTCAAATAGACCAACAAAGCAGGCGGCCCCAGGCGTCTCATCACCTCGCCATACACTGAGAGAAAAGCATCTTTGGCACCCTCGTTCAAAGTCACATCGACATATGCCCTGTCGAGCACAAATGAATAATCGGTCACAATCACTTTGTTGTCGGATTGAGCGGCAGTGATCTGGTGATAATGCTGTAGAAGAAAAGTGATCTCTGTTTCGAAAGCGAACTTGTCCGGATTCTGGTAAAACGCCTGCCAGAATGGATTGGCTTGGAAGTTCTCGTATACAGGCAGATAAACATCGTCGGAGAACAAGCCAGCCAAGGTTGTTTTCCCTGAGGCTATGCCTCCACAAACCTCAATACGTTTACCGCCAAACACTATTTGGTTTGCTTGGGCTTAGGAGAAGGTGCATTTGTTTTTGACTGATTGCTCTTGATGGGATGAACGCTTTGTTGAGCAGATAATAACTCAATTTTTTCCTTCAACGCCTTAATTTCTTCTTGCTGATGCTCTAATTGCGCCTTCAATGCATTTGACTGCGCTTCTTGAAACCTGGTCTCTTCTACGAGCTTATTCCATTTCTGATCCTGGGCGTTATATACATCATTGATAAGCGACCACGTTGGAGTAAGCATGCTATAAAGTGCCGCCGCAATGGTTACTGAAATTGCAGCAAGGGCTCCCCACCCGATTTTTTTATATCGAGAGATCGTTTCGTTAAATCCTTTGATCTTATTGGCTGTATCTCGATATATCTCCCTAACAGAGCTAAAAAATACAGGTTTCGCCTTCAAGCTATCCTCGGCTGCTTTAGCGAAGTAATAGTCTGGCAACTGACCTTTTTTATCGTCAGGAAAAGGTTTGTACTCCCCACGTCGGGGTAGGGCATCGCTCGTTGGTGCCCCCCTAACAACTTCATCTCCTTCATAGCGAACAATTGGACTGAGTTTTGTAAACTCTATCCAGATCAGGGCCTCCAAACCCTTGAGCATATATGAGTTGTTCGAAAAGTTATGAAGAGGGATTAACAGTTTCCCTTCAAACCCCGGATCAATCAATGGCCCAGTTCCTAACAGAATACCTCTGTGAACATGAGAAATCTTGAGGTTAAAACGAAGTGCCATGTAATCAGGAAGCCTAAATGTGGGCTCAACCTGCACATACACCAACGAGTTCGGTTTTAATTCAAACCGATCAGAATCTTTTTCCAAACGTTCTTCATACGGCTTTCCATCTTCATCCCAGCAATAACACGTACCATGTATTCTGGCTTCGTATGACCCTGATTTCAGTTTCTCCGGGTAAAATGGGTGAACCATTCCCGTCGCAGCCACGTAGTCGGCAATATCGGCGCCATTCAATAACGAAGGAGGGATACTCGGAAACGGATCAATCTCTTTATACTGAGAAAACCTTTTTTCGGCTTCCGTGTCGTCCTTGGCATAAACAAGACTCATGTCAGCAGCATCTCTGTTCAGATACAAAATCGTTACTAATAGCCGAATGACTTATAAGTGAATCTTGGCCAAACCCCAGAAAATCAATGAGGCATCCGATTTCCTTCTCAACGCCTTCAACAAAACCCAAGGCCAACTGACTGGCTTTTCCATTGTCGATATAATCTATGTGATTCAGCACAATCTTGGTCGGCCGATTGGCGGCAATTGCCTGTTTCACGATCTCAGAATCGAATTCAGCGACACGCCTTTTCATTCGAGTCACTGAACTCAGTTCAAGAACATCTGTTCCTGCGCTTCTGGAAACCTCTTGCCAATCCACCTCACGATTCAACGGCCCGGAATTCCCTGCTACACGAATAGGGAATGAACGGAGAACAAGAATAACATCGTCGACATCGAACGGACTGATACCCGCCTCGGCAATAAACGCAGCCGCAGAAGTATCCCGGCTAGTCACAAACGGATAGAACGGTGAATGAATGAGGGATAGCCCATAACCTTGTGTTCCTTCAATGATTACGCGCTCGCCTTTATCCAATGCACTGCGCAAAAGTGGAACGGTTGGCTTAGTGAGCTGCATCAACTCAGGATGATCTTTGGCCAATATAACATCTTTGTTTCTGGATATCCGACGCTGAACAGCCGCACCTGTACCACTGGCAGTTGACCCGATTGTCGATCTCAAATCACCGCATTTTTCGGAGTCGATATCTTCCGAAGAAATGACCATCGCGTTCGGATCGATAACCACCCTGTCCGGGGAAATACCCAGCAGTTCCATCTCATCCTTCAGGATTACCGGATCGATATATGCCCCGGCAGGAAGAACAGCGACAACATCTGGAAGAAGCGACGCTGTAGGCAGCTGACGCAGAATAACCGGACGCCCGTTTTCATCGATTACTGTGTGGCCGGAATTGGTCCCACCGACACGGATGGCAATGGTGGCATTCTGTTCACGGGCAAAGAAGTGCGAAACCTTCCCTTTTCCTTCCGACCCGAACTGACCGCCAATCACAACTGTTACCGGCATGAACTCCCTCCCGTTTTACAGCGCCAAATGTTTGATCATCCTCTCGAACACATCAAGCCCCGCCTGATTCTCAATCGTTTCCAGTGCCATACCTTTCAGATGTTCAATGGATTGCTCGACTGCATGCGCATCAGCCGTACTGAATCCGTTGGATGAATTTCTTTGCCCATACCGCTGCGCCCTTAAATCCGTCGATGCCTCGATATAATAGTGTCGGAACGCAGGACCGAATGATTCCACCATAAAAGCGTAGTCCTCTGGAAAACGTAAGCCATCGATCACGCAGTTGCCATTATCGGGAAGCATCTGAACCAGCTTGCCACACAGCCATCGCTGGCCAAATTCCTCATGCACCTCTTGCCCGTAGACCTGTAAACGCTCGCGGGAAACAGGCTCCCCTTTCGCCACCAGCTGAGCTTCCAGAACATTGCTGAATCTTGCGTACGAGTATCCCAATTCTTCGAGAAATCTGGCAGCGGTCGTTTTCCCTGCTGCAACCGGACCACTAAAACCGACCACCCTTCGATTCAGCCATGAGTCCGTATCTACATCCAGATCCGGAATAATGAGGTATTCCTCATCTTCATTCCCAAGTGCTTCGAACTTCCCAACCCAAAAAAACAGGCCGACAATCGAGGATGTGATTGCATCCAACTCGTCATGACTAACTGGTTCCGTTTGGAATGCGCCTTCAACCCCAAACTCAACCAACCCTTCCAACAAAAACTCGACGCCGGCCCCTTTTCTCGGGATACCCATAATATCCTGAGCCGCGCCCGGATAACTTTCGATCACCGGAAATCCGAGTTTCCTGAATCGGTCGGCCAGCCTCATACCTCTGGCGGTCAATTGCTGCATACTTGGAATAAGGCTGGGGTATACGTTCACCCCTCGTTTTTTCAGTGTCCGCTCGCACCCTCTCATAATGCCGAATTCGTCTCGACCCGGATCATCGTCCGTGACCCGAATTCGCCCTTTCGGAATTGATAGCGGTGAATCTATGGAAATAACATCAGGATTAGCTTTAATTGTTTCTGCAACGAGTTCAGCATCCGTCAAAATACGTTTCGTAGTGGCACGGTTGCCTTCTAACAGGCACCAGCCTGTGGCCTTATCTTCAGAACCAGTTAAATCTATTCCTGCAACCTTAAAACCCGATGGCACATTAAGATCCGAGTAACGAATCTTCGGACCGATTTCACCATCATATAGAGATACTTGAATTTTCGCATCCCCTTTCCACCTAACTTTACTTTTCATCCGTGCAAAATGAATAGGCTTACAAACAGCAACTGGCAATGATCGTTTTGCAATCAACCGTGTTATCGCAACATCGAAGATCGTTTTCATGCCTTCGATATCAGCTTGGTTATATTTAATTAAGAGCTTTAATGCATGCAGATCTCCTCTCCGATATTTGTGCCACAAAATAGGAGCCGCCTCACCTTGGATGCCCTTTAATTCAGCCGTACGCTTAATCCCCAGCTCAACCTCTATTTCTTTCTGACCACCGGATAAACCAAACTGTTTACCAAAGAATCGCAAATCGATGTGGGCCTTAGGAAAGTGAATATCTTGAAAAGCACTTTTAATAAACGGAATATCAAAAATTGCACCATTAAAGGTTACTATCGCCTTGGCATCATTTAATGCCCTTTGAAAGACTCCGATATCTTGACCTTGAACATAAACTTGGAAATCTTTTCCCATGCTCCAGCCAATTAATGTGATTTGATCATAATATTTGCTAAGACCGGTTGTCTCAATATCCAGGAACATTGTTTTTTCAGGATAAGTAAGAGCTATTCGATAATGTTCACTGCTTGGTAAATGCTCAGCAAAATAGTCCGCATCACCTTCCAAAAAAGCTCGCTGGGAAGCTTCAATTAACTTAGACCTACCATCATCTTCTGGAAAAAATGACAGTTGCCTGTTGCCTTCACAAAATTCAGCCCATGAATAAACACCCGCATTCCAGAGCTCGCGCTCTTTCTTTTCTCCGATACCATCCAAATGCCTAAATGATCTAGTTAACATCGAACCACACTAATCCTACATAACAGCAAACAAGTCAAAACCCATAAGTAGGAACCTATGTCAGAATTGTATAGCTTTCTAGCCACAATTGACCGTAAGCTCAACAAATAGTCCATCCACCGAGTATTTCATTCCGATCAGGGTAGGTTCAGTATTCATTCCATGCTCAGCTATCAACACTCCTACCATGCCGGTTGCCATGCCGATGCACTAAAGCATATCGTTCTCGGTGACCTTGTTGCCGCGATGATGCTGAAAGAGGCTCCACTGTTTCTCTTCGATGCCTTCGCCAGCCGGGGCATCTACAACCTCGATTCGGCCGAAGCGCTCAAAAACAGGGAGTTTGATAGCGGCATCGGAAAATTGTGGCCGCTACGCCATGGCCATCTGCCGGAAGGCGTCTCCCGCTGGTTCAACATCATCGAAGGCGAAAACAGCGATGGCAGTTTCACTCGCTTACCCGGCTCCACCGCCCTGCTGGCCGCCATGCTGCGCGATACAGACAGGCTGGCAGCCTGCGATCTGCATCCGCAGGAGTTCGATGCCCTGCGCGAAGGATTCAAAAACAGTCGCAGGATTGCCCTGCACAAACGGGATGCCTTCGAGGCTGTGCCGGCACTTTTGCCGCCCGTGGAAAAGCGAGGCCTGATCTTTCTCGACCCCTCTTATGAAAACAAGGAGGAGTACAAGAAGGTTGCCCGCACCATTTCCGATGCCTGCACCCGCTTCCGCGCCGGCGTCTATGTGATCTGGTACCCGCTGCTACCGGCAGGCCGCCACCTTGACCTGTTCAATGCCCTGAAACGCTCCGGCATTCGTAAAATTCTGCGGGTGGAGCTCGATGGCAAGGAGAGCTTCCCGGAGATGCAGATGTACGGCTCGGGGCTACTGATTGTGAATCCGCCCTGGCATGCCGAACAGAGCATGAAGAGATCGCTCGACTGGCTCCACCAAAACCTCATCGCCGGCAACGGCCTTGCCACTTTCAACTGGCTGGTACCGGAATAACAACAGCCACCGGCGCTGCACGAGGCAGGCGGTGACATTGCCACATGATGAGCATGGAAACCCCGGGAGCTGATGTGTAGCCTTGCGCATCGCTCTGCTACGGGCTCCCAATTCATTGCATGAGGAACACAACTTATGTCGCATCCTGAAATCAAAAAAGCGGTCCTTGCCTATTCCGGCGGACTGGACACCTCCATCATTCTGCGCTGGCTGCAGGAAACCTATGGCTGTGAGGTGGTCACCTTTACCGCTGATCTCGGTCAGGGCGACGAGGTTGAGGATGCCCGCGCCAAGGCGAAAGCCGGCGGCGTCAAATCGATCTATATCGAGGACATGCGCGAAGAGTTCGTACGTGACTACGTATTCCCGATGTTCCGCGCCAATGCCATTTACGAAGGTGAATACCTGCTGGGCACCTCCATTGCGCGCCCGCTGATTGCCAAGCGCATGATCGAAATCGCCAACCTGGAAGGCGCGGATGCGGTATCACATGGTGCCACCGGCAAGGGCAACGACCAGGTACGCTTTGAGCTCGGCTTTTATGCACTGAAACCGGATGTGAAGGTCATTGCGCCATGGCGCCAGTGGGACCTCGTCTCCCGTGAAGATATGCTCAACTATGCAGCCAAACATGGCATCGCCATCGAGCGCAAACGCGAAGGCACCAAGTCGCCCTACTCCATGGATGCCAACATGCTGCATATCTCCTATGAAGGCTATGATCTGGAAGATCCATGGTGCGAGCCATCCGAGTCCATGTGGCGCTGGTCCGTCTCCCCTGAAAAAGCACCGGATGAACCTGAATATATCGAGCTGAGCTATAAAGGTGGCGATATCGTCGCCATCAACGGCGTTGCCATGACCCCGGCGCAGGTACTGGCCGAACTCAACCGCATCGGCGGCAAGCACGGCATCGGTCGTATCGACATTGTTGAGAACCGTTTTGTCGGTATGAAGTCACGCGGCTGCTATGAAACCCCCGGCGGCACCATCATGCTGAAGGCACACCGTGCGATTGAGTCGATCACCGTCGATCGCGAAGCCGCCCACCTGAAAGATGAGCTGATGCCACGTTATGCCAAGCTGATCTATAACGGCTACTGGTTCGCACCTGAGCGTGTGATGCTGCAGCAGGCCATCGATTACAGTCAGGCCACCGTCAACGGTGATGTTCGCCTGAAGCTGTTCAAGGGCAATGTACTGGTTGTCGGCCGTCGCTCCGAGCAGTCGCTGTTTGATGAGCGCCTGTGCACCTTCGAAGATGACAAGGGCGCCTACGATCAGAAAGATGCAGGCGGCTTCATCAAGCTTAATGCACTGCGTCTGCGCATGGCTGCACTGGCCGGCCGCTAATTTGATGTCAAAGGCCCCTTCACCGGGGCCTTTTTCCTGTCACTGGCTAAATGGCAATATTTTCCGCTAGTTTGCGCGTGATTCCGGAAACACGATGGAAAAGAGGAGATAACTGATGGGCTATGGTACACCGATCCGTATTTTACATTCACTGCTGGCGCTGAGCATGCTGACACAGCTGGCTGTCGGCGAGCTGATGGATGTTCCCGAGGTTGAAGATGAACATGAGGCGGCCATGAACTGGATCATGCCGGCTATTGCCCATGAGGGTGAGCACCATGCCGCGGCTGCCGGCCCGGTCGTTGAAACACTCGGTTTTGAAGTGCATGAGTTCCTCGGCCTGTTCATTGGCGGCCTGCTGCTGGCCCGCATCATTCTGGCGCTGACCTCCGTTCCCGGCGCAGGTTTCCGCGACCTGCTGCCATGGCTGTTCGCCGATGGCCGCAAAAAGCTCGGCGAGGAGATCAAGGCACAGATGGCCGGCTGGAAGCAGGCAAAGCTGGCTCCGCCTGAAGAGGGTGAAACCGTTGCCCGCATGGTTCATGGTCTGATTCTGCTGGCATCCATTGCCATGGCCATCACCGGCTCGATCCTGTTTTTCGGCTGGAGCCAGACCACCCCGCAAACCGAATTCATCGAGTTCATCGCTGAAACCCACGAACTGGTTGTCGGCGGCCTTGAAGCACTGATCGGCGCTCATATCCTGGCTGTCATTATCCACCAGCGCATGGGCCATAACATTATCGCCCGCATCAAACCCGGCGCATAAAATCCAACGGCCTTACGCCTGTTAGAAAAAGGGGGCTGCGATCAAACGCAGCCCCCTTTTTTGTTTACCCGCCACCAAATCCCCACTCAATTTGCTGCACAAGCCCCCCCTCCTCTATACTCGCCTCCCCGCCATTGAGGGGAGAAAACCATGATGATTACCATACAAAAAAACACCTCCAACGCCGTTTACACAAAAATTCTTACACCCTCCATTCTGCTCCCAACGTAGCTGAATGATGCTTCCCCCCCTTGCAGGTCTGCCGGAATGACCTGAATGCGCATGGCAAAGAGCAACGGAGTTGCGACCATGCGCAGAGCGTCATGACGGGTACCCGCAGGGAGCAAAGCGGCCATTAGCCGCGCGATAGGATTCAAATCAAAATAATCCGGTGGCTTTTCTTTGGCCAGACAAAGAAAGAACAACGGACTCATCCCATGAGTCTGTTTCAAATACTGCATTAAACATGCCTCTCCCGATCATCAGACATGCACCTTTAACTGACGGGAACCCGTAAAATTCGCGTCTTTACTGAAACGCCATAGCGGTGAAGCATTAGGGCATGCAAAAGGTACTGGTAAGTTCATGTCTGGTTGGAGAGAAGGTGCGCTACGATGGTGGCGACTGCCTGCGCCATGGCGTGCTCGATCTGTGGCAAAAACAGGGACGCATTGTCCCGCTCTGCCCTGAAACCATTGCCGGTCTGCCGACGCCGCGCCTGCCTGCCGAGATCGAAGGTGGCGATACAGCCGCAGCCATGCGGGGCAAGGCCGCCGTACGGCGCAAGGATGGTGAGGATGTCACCGCCGCCTTTATCGAAGGCGCGGAAATCGCTCTGCGTGAATGCTGGCGCCACAGAATCAAGATTGCCGTCCTCAAGGAGGGCAGCCCTTCATGCGGTGTCACCTGCATCAACGACGGCATGTTTACCGGCAACAAGATTGCCGGCCAGGGCATCACCGCAGCCCTGCTCACCCGCCACGGCATTTCTGTCTTCAGTGAATATCAGCTGCAGGAAGCAGCACAGCGTCTGGATGAACTGGAGGGGCGTGTTGGCTAATCACTCACTGGGTCTGGATGAGCCGCTCAACCAGTACCTGCAACAGGTGGGCGTCAGAGAGCCATTGATTCTCCAACAGCTGCGTGAGGCCACCGCGCAGCAGGAGTTATCGGTCATGCGCTCCACCGCAGAACAGGGGCAGTTGATGGCGCTGCTGATCCGGTTAAGCGGAGCCCGGCGTATTCTCGAGATCGGCACCTACACCGGCTATGCCACCCTGTGGATGGCACAGGCGCTGCCGGAAGACGGACTGATCACCACCTGTGATATATCGACCACCTGGACCGATGTGGCGCAGCAATTCTGGGAAAAGGCCGGCGTCAGTGAGCGCATTAACCTTAAGCTTGCACCTGCACTGGCGACACTCGATGCATTGCTGGGCGAGGATGCCGCCGGATCGTTCGATGTCGTTTTTATCGATGCCGACAAGGTCAATTACACGGCCTACTATGAGCGCAGCCTGCAGCTGGTAAAAGCCGGTGGACTGATTGTGGTCGATAACACGCTGTGGGGAGGCGATGTGATTGACCCGGCTAATCAGGAGCCCTCCACCTGCGCCATCAGAGCACTGAATCAGCTGCTCCACGAAGATCCTCGTGTCGACATCGCCATGCTGCCCATGGCGGATGGATTAACACTTGTGCGCAAAATTTAGCACCATGCATACAACACCTCTCCGCTATCTTGCCGCACCGCTGCTCGCACTGACACTGTGCTGCCATACCCCGCCTGCCCGGGCTGACGGACTGGAGGCTTTTGACAGCAACGGTGATGGCGAAGTCAGCTTTGAAGAGGTGATGAAGCATCTCGAACCCGGCATCAGAAAAAGCTTTGATGCACTCGACCGTAATCATGATGGCGTCCTCTCGGCAAAAGATTTCGATGATCTGCATCAGGGGCTCGAAAAACTGGATCAGTGGCTGAAAGAGCTGATTAAACCGCTGCTGCAAAAACCGGAAAATGAAGGGGTTGAGGTTTAAGGTGAGGCGTATCACGGCAACGTAATCTCGCCCGGGCTATACATCCGGCAAACGCATCACTCAAATCGCACATCGAACCATCACCCGCCCATGAACTGCCATCGTACCGATGGCCTGTACGATCATATGACTGTCAAAATGATGAAATGACCTGCCGGAATCCACCGGGGGAATAACACGCCGAATCACACCCAGCAATCGTGATCCAGTGCATCCATACAACAAAAAGGAGCGCGGACAATGGCCAACTTCAGAACTCACATCGGTGTTGCCGGCATCGCCTCACTGGCGGCAGCCAACGCAGCCACAACAGCGGGCATGGCCACCACGCCCGAGGCGGTCATATTGTGCAGTCTGGGCATGATCGGCGGCATGTTTCCCGATATCGATTCCGATCACTCGGTTGCAGCACACTGGCTGTTTCGACTGCTGACCCTGGCCACCACACTCATGGTGGTGATCACACTGCAGGGGACGATGCCGTTATGGTCGTTGCTGGCATGGGCTGCAGCTACGGCCGTGCTGATGCGCTATGTCGTGCTGACGCTGTTTACCCGCATCACCGTCCACCGGGGCCTCTTCCATTCACTGCCTGCCGTCTTGCTGACCGGCCTGATCACGGTGGCGCTGGGGCAAAAGCTGCTGGCATGGTCGCTGCCATTTTGCTGGCTGGCCGGCGGCTTTATCAGTGGCGGTTACCTGTTACATCTGTTGCTGGATGAGCTGTTCAGCGTCAACCTTGCCAACAGCGAACTTAAACAGTCATTCGGCACGGCACTGACGCTGTTTTCACCCGCAGCCTGGCGCTCATATCTGCTGCTTTATACCGCTGTCGCGGCAGGCTTCTGGCTGTTACCGATGCCGGAGCAGCTGCAGTCAGCTATTCTCCATCCGGCCCATGGCGCAATGATTCATCTCTCTGCGCTACTTGCAGCCTTGTAAAGGCCGCTTCAAACAGCGGCATCGATTCATACACCGCATGACCATTGGATTTCGCCTCACTATTGGCGGCGGCAATCTGATCCAGCGTCAGGGCAGCATAGGGCGCACACTGTTTGCGCCGGCGGCATTCACAGGCGACACAGGCCGCCAGCTCGTTAGAAAAGCCGCGCCCGACACCACGCCGGGTGCACCAGATCAGCGCCATCGCTGCATCCGTGCCATGGGCGATGAAGGCCGGCTCATTTTGCTGTACTTCTGTCGGTGATTTCGATCAGGTGATAGCCGAACTGGGTTTTCACCGGCCCGTGCACCTTGTGCAGCTCACCGCTAAAGACCACATCGTTGAACTCCTTGACCATCTGGCGTTCCCGGAAGACGCCCAGATCGCCCCCTTTTTTACCGGACGGGCAGGTTGAATGCGCTTTTGCCAGCTCGGCAAAATCGGCACCGGCCTCAATATCGGCCTTTAATGCTTCACATGTCGCCAGATCGGCGACCAGAATATGACGGGCACTGGCAGTAGCCCGCTTCCGCTTCCAGAAACTCATGATTGAACCTCCATCACTGCGTCGAGCAGTTGTTTGATCACAAACCCCGCCAGCATAAAACCGAAGAGGTTCGGCATATAGGAAATGGTCCCGTTAACGGCGCGAGGCAGATGATCGGGATTATCGCTGACCGGCGCCTGTGGTAGCGGCTTGATCGGAAACTCGCCGGAAAAGACCACCGGATAATCGAGCGATGCACCGGCGCGGCGCAACTTGCGGCGCAGATTCACCGCCAGCCCGCAGTTATAGGTTTTATCCAGCGTGGTGATCTCGGCTTTGGTGACATCAAGGCGGCCACCGGCCCCCAGGCTTGAGGCAACAGGGATCGCAAGGCGCTGACAGGTGGCGACCAGCACTGCCTTGCAGGCCACCGAATCGATGCAATCAATGACGTAATCGAACTTGCCGGCCAGCAGAAAGGCTTCCATATTGGCAGGATCAAGAAAGCCGACATGGGCATGCAGCTTCAGCTCAGGGTTGATATCCAGCAACCGCTCCCCCATCACGGTGGCCTTGTCCCGCCCCACAGCACTATGTGTACTGACCAGCTGCCGGTTGATATTCGAGATACCGACCTTGTCGTGATCGACAATAGTCATCTCGCCAATACCGGCCCGCCCAACCGCTTCGGCGGCTGCGCCGCCAACACCGCCAAGCCCCACCACCAGCACATGGCGGGAGGCCAGATGTTTTAGGCCGTTATCTCCGGCAAGAATTCGGGTCCGTTCCTGGGCATGGCTCACAGCTTGAATAACTCCCTGGCATTGCGATTGCAGCGATCGGCAAACACGGCCGTATCAACGCCGCGAAGCGTAGCTATCTGTTCAACTATTTCGAGCAGAAATGCCGGTTCATTGCGCGCGCCCCGATGGGCGGCTGGCGGCTGATCCGGTGCATCGGTTTCAATGAGCAGCCGCTCAGCCGGTATGGCCGCCACAATCTGATGCAAACACCGGTTTTGCGGACGGGTTACGGCACTGCCGATGCCAAGATAAAAGCCCTGTGCCAACAGATGATCGGCCTGCTGGCGGCTACCGGCAAAGCCATGGATCACGCCGCGCAACGCCGGGCGTCTGCGTATCTCACGACAGACCTCATCCAGCGCCTTGTGCGCATGCACAATCACCGGCAAATCCATCGCCACGGCCACATCCAGCTGGGCTGCAAACCAGTACAGCTGTTCTGCCTGCAAGTCCCGTCCGCCATCGAGACCGCACTCACCCACCGCAACAGCCTCGGCGAGAAATGCAGGGAGAGCATCCAGGTGTGCCTGATCATGCTGCGCACAGAACCAGGGATGCAGCCCGTAAGCGGGAGAGATGCGGCCATCCGCTGCCGCCAATGCACGAAGTTTCTGCCAGCCGTCAAAGGCCACCGCGGGCACAACCAGATGCGATACACCGACAGCTGCCGCACGCGCCATGACGGCCGCACGGTCGGCATCGAAACGGGGATCATCCAGATGACAATGGCTGTCAATCAGCTGCACAGCCCTTCTCCCTCAGCCCGAATGCGCGCGCAGAATGCCCCGATACATGCCCATCTGGCAGTGAAATGCATACTCGCCCGGCTCTGGCGGTACCAGCCGGATCACCACCGGGCGGCCGATCGGCAGCTCCTTCTGAATACCGAGCTCGGGAAAAATCACCTGCCCGGCACAGGCTGTTTCATCTTCACGGGTAAACTTCAGTGAGATGCCTTTGCCGGCTATCGCATCGATCAGGGATGGCTCATAGACGCCATCGCGCACCCGAACCTCAATAACCTGACCGGGAGCCGCCGCCACACCGTTACCCGGCCGATAGAGCCAGAACCACCAGATAATCAGTGCAATCAGCCCGATACCGATCAGGTTTACCACTAACATTTCACCCCTCCGGCCTGAACAGGCGCAGGCGATTGGCATTGGAGACCACCGTCACCGATGACATTGCCATCGCCGCACCGGCAAGCATCGGATTGAGCATCACACCGGCAATCGGGTACAACAACCCGGCTGCCACCGGAATACCGAGACTGTTATAGATAAATGCACCGAACAGGTTCTGCTTGATATTGCGCAGCGTGGCCCGGGACAGTGCAATGGCCACCACAATGCCATCAAGGGATGGGCGCATCAGGGTGATATCGGCAGAGGCAATCGCCACATCGGTACCGGCTCCCATGGCAAAGCCGACATCGGCCCTTGAGAGGGCCGGGGCATCATTGATGCCGTCACCGACCATGCCCACGACCTCACCGGCAGCCTGCAGGGATGCGATGGTTGCATCCTTATCTTCCGGCATCACCTCGGCAAACAGCTCCCGAATACCGACCCGGGCGGCAACCGCCTCAGCCGTTTTGCGCATATCGCCGGTCAGCATCACGACCTTCAGCCCCTGTGCCTGCAAACCGGCAATCGCCTCTTGCGCCCCCTCGCGGATCGGATCGGCCACAGCAATGATGCCCATGATCCGGCCATCGCAGGCCAGCAGCATCGGTGTCTTCGCCTCGGCCGCCAGTGCCTGCATGCGATCACGCCAGCCATCATCCATGCCAATGCCATGCGCCATCATCAGCGCCATATTGCCCAGCAGCAGCGACTGCCCGGCCACAATACCGCCAATCCCCTGCCCGGCGATGGCCTGAAATGATTCACAGGCAAGCGGGGCAGGATCCCCCGCTCTGGCCAGGATGGCAGCAGCCAGCGGATGCTCACTGCCCGATTCGAGTGCTGCCGCCATGCGCAGCAGTTGATCCGGGTCGTCCGCCAGAATATCGGTGACCACCGGTTTACCTGTTGTGATGGTACCGGTTTTATCCAGCACAACCGTAGTCAGTTTTGAGGCCCGCTCCAGTGCCTCACCCTTACGGATCAGAATCCCGAACTCCGCCGCCTTGCCCACAGCCACAACCAGTGAAATCGGTGTGGCCAGCCCCAGCGCACACGGGCAGGCAATCATCAGCACACTCATCGCCGCCACCAGTGCAAAACTGATCCTCGGCTCAGGGCCGAAATTCAGCCATATCAGCGCCGTCAGCACCGCAATGATCAGCACCGTCGGCACAAACACACCGGCGACCCTGTCGACCATCCGCCCGATCCGCGGCTTGGAGGCCTGGGCGTTTTTCACCATCTCGATAATGTGGGCCAGCACGGTATCCGCACCGACATGGCGGGCGGTATAGAGAAAACTGCCAGCGATATTGATGGTACTGCCAACCACCCGGTCACCGACCTGCTTGCGCACCGGCATCGGTTCACCGGTCAGCATCGATTCATCCACCGTGGAGCTCCCCTCAAGCAGCTCACCGTCCACCGGCACCTTTTCACCGGGACGCACCCGGATCACGTCACCGACCACCACCTCGGCCATCGGGATATCAACCTCCTGCTGATCGCGCAGCACCCGTGCCGTACTCGCCTGCAGACCGATCAGGCGCCTGATCGACTCACTGGTTTTACCGCGCGCCCGCACCTCAAGGGCCTGCCCGAGATTGATCAGGGCAATAATCACCAGTGCCGCATCAAACCAGGTATGGCCTGCCATCCCGGCAAGCGATGCCGGAATGATGGCCGGCCATAGCAGAATGACCATGGAGTAGAGCCAGGCGGCTCCCGTTCCCGTTGCAATCAGCGTATCCATGGTTGCCGAATGGTGGCGCAGTCCACGCCATGCCCCGATATAAAAGTGGCGACCCGAATAGAGCATGGTCGCCAGGGTCAGCAGACCGATCAACAACCATATGGCCGCCTGCTCCTGAGCTGCGGGCAGAAAATCAAAAAACATATTGAGCAGCAGCGGTATACCGGCACAGGCTGCCACCACAAAACGGCGGAGCAGCGTCCGCATATGGCGCTCTTCACCCGCCTGCTGTTCAGCAATATTTTCCAGCCCCTGAACGGGGCTGGCGTCATAACCGGCCGCCTGAACAGCCGCGATCAGACTACCGGCTGATACGGATGCAGGCGCCTGAATCGTAGCCGTGCGATCCACCAGATTGACCGTGGCCTGCGTTACCCCATCCACACCACTCAGGGCCGCCTCAACCCGGCTGACACAGCCGGCACAGCGCAACCCGTCCAGCGCAAGCCGGTGCGTCTGCAGCTCAGCCACGGGGAGCCCCCGCACTGCGACTAGTAGTGGCTGAATACAACCGCTTTGCCATCTTTATCAAAGGCCAGCACATCATAGTTTTTCGGTGGCAGACCGGCCGGCTGCATGCCCGGAGATTTCATCGGCATCCCCGGCGCGGTCAGACCGACAATCGCCGGTTTCTCATCCAGCAGACGCTTCACATCCGCAGCAGGGACATGGCCTTCGATCACATAACCATTCACCGTCGCCGTATGGCAGGAGGAGAGCTTTTCGGGCACACCGTAACTGGCCTTGATCCGGTCCATATCTTCACGCTGGTTTTCCACCACCGTGAAGCCCTCCTTGCGCAAGCTGTCCGCCCAGTCGGTACAACAGCCGCAATTGGGAGACTTATACATCACCACCTCGGTCGCCATCGCCTGCAGTGGCGACAACATCGCCGCAGCCGATATCAACACACCGGCCATGACCGTTATCAGCTTACTGTTTGTTCTTTGCATGAGACACGCTCCTTTCTGTACATCCAGCGCAAAAGCATCTGGCTGGCATTGTATGCCCGATCGACAGACCGGTCTAATCGTTCCCCGGCTGGCGTTGCGGCCGGCAGCTGCCACCATCGCAACCATTCACCTCAATGGTGATATGCACCAGCTGGTGAAACTCATGCAACAGCGATTTATAGTGCTCAACCGGCTTCGGCGTATGCGTTACAACCGCGATAATCGCCGCATAATGAGCGGATCCCACCTTCCAGACATGCAAGTCGGATACCCTGTTGTCACCATCACGCTCAATGGCTTCCCTGATCGCATCGGCATATGCAGGGGCAATACTCGTATCAAGCAGGATCGGACCGGTTTCACGCAGCAGACCGATGGACCAGCGCGTAATAATGACGGCCCCCACGATGCCCATCACAGGATCGAGCCAGTACCAGCCGAAATATTTACCGGCCAGCAACGCGATAATCGCCAGTACCGATGTCAGTGCATCGGCCAGCACATGCATATAGGCAGCCCTGAGATTATGGTCGTGGTGGTGATGATGGTGGTGGTGCTCATCATGTGAATGCTCATGATCTTCATGGCTGTCATGTGCATGGCCATGATGGGGATGGTTATCATGCCCGCCATCGGTATGACCATGGTGATGGTGGTCATGGCCATCACTCAGCAACACGGCGCTGAGCAGGTTGACCAGCAAGCCCAGCACCGCCACTGCAATCGCCTCATTAAAATGGATCATTTGCGGCTCAAACATCCGCTGTATGGACTCCACACACATCAGCAGTGCCACTACAGCCAGCGCAACCGCACTGGCAAAACCGCCCAGCACACTGACCTTGCCGGCGCCGAAGGTAAGTACACTGCTATTGGCATGCCTGCGCGCATAGCGGTAGGCGAACAGGGCAATCATAAATGCCGCGACATGCGTCCCCATATGCCAGCCATCCGCCAGCAGCGCCATGGAGCCCAGCATCGTACCGCCGACCACCTCCATCACCATCATCACAGCAGTCAGGGCCAGCACCTGTCGGGTACGTTTTTCCGCTGCCGGATGGGAGCCGGAAAATTCATGGCCGTGTCGCCAGTTTTCAAGGTTGTGCGTATGCATCTTTCATCCTTTCATTCGTTCTGTGCAACTCTTCTGCTATCACTTCACCCGCTGCGGAGGGGGGGCAAACGGCATATCTGATGATGCGGCGGGAGAAGCCCACTGACGGTAGGTCTCATCCGGCCACAAACTCTGGAACCATGCGATCGCTGCCAGTTGCTCCTCTTTGCTCAATTGATCGCCAAAACCCGGCATTTTACCATCATAGCGTGCACCACCCTGCTGCACGATCTGCAACAACATTGGCAATGCGTGATGCCATGCATGGGCACTGCCATCAAGCGGTGGCGGCGGATAGGAGCCATCGGGCAACCGCTGCCTCCAGTTCGCGACCAGCCCCTGGGCCCGCTCACCATGACAGCGGGCGCAGTGACTCTCGAACACAGCATGGCCCAATGCAACCTGACCGTGACTATACCATCGCCCGTCCACGCCCCTCTCCGGCTGCATGGATGCGTGCTGTTGCTGCTCTGCTGCCTGCACCTCAGCGGCCGGATCAAACATGAGCACCGTGATCCCCCAGCCGAACCAGCCTGTTGCACACAGCAGCAGAGCGGCCTTCAGCGCACGAAGAGGCAGCTCAATGATGTGAGCCATGCTCACTGCCGGATGGGGCCGCCGCAGGGTAATAGACGCCACCAAAGTGCTTCTGGCCATCTTCACTCTTAAACAGCACCATCAACTGATATTGCCCGCTTTGCCCGAGATCATATCCGGCCATAAACCAGTCGCCCATGCGCATCATCATCTTCGATACCGGCTTGCCAGTGGGAGAAATCACCTTTGAGTTGGCCGCTGCAACCGGGGCTGGCTTGCCATCTTTCTCAACCTTGATCATAAGATCATAGGCTCCCCCCATGGCATGCCCCTCTTTTGCCTTCATGACATGAAAGCTGACCTCATATCCATCAATTTCCTTTTTCTGCAGAAATGCGCCAGGCATCGTCTGCGGCATCGCCATCGCCTGACTGCCTTCCCCGACAGCCTGCTCATGCCCTTCATGGGCCCAGACACTGGCGCTTGCCAGCATCGCCGCCAGCAACATTAAACCGTGTTTTTTCATGCTGTTTCTCCTTCAGTATGCTCTTTGTTTCTGCGCTCCTGCCAGTTCAGCAAAAGGCTGTAGATCACCGGCAAAACAATCAGGCTGAGCATGGTCGTCGTGACCATACCGCCTATCATCGGGGCAGCGATTCGCTGCATGACATCCGAGCCTGTGCCGTGCCCCCACATAATCGGCAACAGGCCTGCAATCACAGCGGTTGCCGTCATCGCAATCGGCCGGACACGTTGTGCCACCCCTCTCTCTACCGCCGAGCACAGCACGGCCGCAGAAAGACGCTGACAGCCATCCCTGCGGGCAGCGGCAACCGCCTGATCGATAAAGGTAAGCACCAGCACCCCTATCTCAGCCGCCACGCCGGCCAGTGCGATGAAGCCGACCGCGACCGCCACGGACAGGTTGTAGCCCAGCCACCAGACCAGCCAGACACCTCCGATCAGGGCAAACGGAATGGAGAGCATCACCACCAGCGGGGTCATCACGTTGCGGAAATTGAGGTAAAGCAGTAGAAAAATGATCAGCAACGTCGCCGGCACCACAAGCTTCAGCCTGGCTTTTGCCCGCTGCATATACTCAAACTGCCCTGACCAGCTCAGCGTATAGCCGGCCGGCACCTTGACCTGTGCCTCAATCGCGGCCTTCGCCTTGTCGACATAACCACCGATATCCCCGCTTCTGATATCGACATAGACCCATGCATTGGGACGTGCATCCTCCGTTTTGATCTCCGGCGGCCCGCGCCGAAGCTGCAGATCAGCCACCAGCGAAAGGGGAATCTGCGCCCCTGTCGGCGTCGGAATCAGTACCCGTTTGAGGGCCTGCATATTGTCACGCAATGCACGCGGATAGCGGACATTCACCGGATAACGCTCCAGCCCCTCGATCGTACTGGTGACATTCGTGCCGCCGATGGCGGTGGCAATGACATCCTGTACATCGCCGACCGTAAGCCCGTAACGGGCCGCCTCCTCGCGCCTGATATCAAAATCGAGGTAGTAACCGCCAGCCGACTTGTCGGCAAAGGCCGACAGGGTATCCGGCAAGGTTGTCAGCACCTTGCCGATATCACCGGCGACCTGTTCGAGCACCTTCAGATCGGGCCCCGACACCTTGATACCAACCGGCGTTTTGATACCGGTGGACAACATGTCGATGCGGGTCTTGATCGGATAGGTCCAGGCGTTGGCGACGCCGGGGAAACGGATCGCGGCATTCATCGCATCCATCAGCTGACGCGTTGTTTTGGCCGGATCCGGCCACTCCGCCCTCGGCTTGAGGCGGATGGTAGTTTCAAGCATCGAGAGCGGGGCCGAATCGGTGGCGGTCTCGGCTCGTCCCACCTTGCCAAAGACACTTTTCACCTCGGGGAACTGTTTCAGTATCCGGTCCGTCTGCTGCAACAGCTCCTTCGCCTTGGTGATCGAGATGCCCGGATAGGTGGTCGGCATATAAAGAATATCCCCCTCATCCAGTGGCGGCATAAACTCCGAGCCCAGTTTCATCACCGGGTAAGCGGTTGCCGCCAGTAGCAGCAGGGCGACCGCGACAGTCAGCAGGGGCAGCCGTCCGGCCGCTGCCAGCAGCGGGGCATGCAGTTTTTTCAGCCAGGCATTGAGCGGGTTACGCGACTCAGCCGGAATACGGCCGCGAATAAACAGTCCCATCAGCACCGGAATCAACGTCACCGCCAGCAGAGCCGAAGCCGCCATGGCCCATGTTTTGGTGAATGCCAGTGGCGAAAACAGCCGCCCCTCCTGTGCCTCCAGGGTAAACACCGGCAAAAAAGAGACGGTAATGATCAGCAGGCTGAAAAAGAGGGCCGGCCCCACCTCCCTGGAGGCGGTGGCGACGGCCTGCCAGCGTTCTGGCAGGGTCATATTCCCGCCATGGCGCTCAAGGTGTTTATGGGCGTTTTCAATCATCACAATCGCCCCGTCCACCATCGCACCGATGGCAATAGCAATGCCGCCAAGACTCATGATGTTGGCCGTGATGCCCTGCAGCGACATAATCAGAAAGGCAATCAGAATACCAATCGGCAGGCTGATCACGGCGACCAGAGCGCTTCGGGCATGCATCAGAAACAGCAGGCAGATCAGCGATACCACGATCGATTCCTCAATCAGCTTTTCCTGCAGATTGCTCACCGCCCGTTCAATCAGGCCGCCGCGATCATATACAGGCACAATCTCCACGCCCTCCGGCAGCCCTTTGGCCAACTCGGCCAGTTTGGCCCGCACCCCCTTGATCGTGGTCAGTGCATTTTCGCCGTAGCGCATCACCACCACACCACCGGCCACTTCCCCTTCGCCATCAAGCTCCGCCAATCCGCGGCGCAACTCCGGCCCGAGATGAATATCCGCCACCTGTTTGAGGTAGATCGGCGTACCATTCGGCCCCACACCGATCGGCACCATCTCCAGATCGTGCAAATTTTTGATATAGCCCAGACCGCGCACCATATATTCGGTCTCGCCCATCTCCACCAGTCTGCCTCCGACATCGTTGTTGCTGCGCCGGATCGCCTCCTGCACACGCGATAGCGGGATGTTATAGGCCAGCAGCGCATCCGGATCGACCTCAACCTGATACTGCTTCACAAAACCACCGATCGAGGCGACCTCGGCCACACCGTTCACCGTCTGCAGCGGATAACGCAGGTACCAGTCCTGCAACGAACGCAGCTGGGCCAGATCATGCTTGCCGGACTTGTCGATCAGCGCATACTCATACACCCAGCCGACACCGGTGGCATCCGGCCCCAGGCGCGGCACCACGCCGCGCGGCAGACGATCAGCAGCATAGTTGAGATATTCCAGCACCCGGCTGCGGGCCCAGTAAATGTCGGTACCATCCTTGAAAATGACATAGACCATGGAAAAGCCGAACATCGAGTAGCCGCGCACGACCTTGGTTTGCGGAACGGCGAGCATGGCCGTCGTCAGCGGATAGGTGACCTGATCCTCCACCACCTGCGGTGCCTGACCGGCAAAATCGGTGAAGATAATCACCTGCACATCCGACAGGTCCGGAATTGCATCCAGCGGCATGGCACGCATGGCCTGAATACCGGCTGCCGTGACCATGATCGCCGCCATCAATACCAGCAGACGGTTGCGGATACAGCTATCGATCAGGTTGCGGATCACTTCCCGCCTCCCATCTGCATGCCATCCATATTCATATCACTATCCATCGAGTGCTGCTTCAAGGCTGGCGCCTGCTCCTGCCCTGCGGGCATCTCCATCGACATACCGCTATGGCCCGGATCATCCAGCTGTACATCGCCCATATCCATTCCTGCATCCGGCGCCGGCGCGACAGGCTCAAGCATCTTGGCCGTTGCCTCTTTCAGCTTTGATTCGGAATCAATCAGGAACTGGCTGCTGGCCACCACCTCATCACCCGGCTCCAGTCCCGAGAGTATCTGCACCATGCCACCGGAGGCGATGCCGGTGGTCACCTCACGCGGCTCAAACTTGCCCGGTGCACGCACCAGAAAGACCTGGCTGCCAGTGCCGGTACGGACAATGGCCTCGGCCGGCACCACCACCGCATGCTCCTTGTGATCGGCATACAACGTGATATTGGCAAACATATCGGGCTTCAGGGCAAGATCGGCATTATCAAACTCCAGCCTGACCTTCAGGGTACGGGTTCTGGCATCAAGATAGGGGTAGATATAATTCACCCGGCCGCGATAGCTCCTGCCTGCAACGGCCGCCACATTCATCTCGGCCATATCGCCGACCCGCACCCATGGAATATCATCCTCGTAGATATCCACCAGCACCCAGATCCGGGAAAGATCGGCGACCATATAGAGCTCGGTATCCGGCGTAATGCGACTGCCCTCACGCACCCCGATATTCATAATCGTACCATCCACCGGCGTATGGATATGCAGCGCCCGCGCCACCTTGCGGGTTCGCTCGATATCCCGCAGCTGATGTACCGGCAGATCCAGCAGCTCCAGCCGTTGCCGGGCGCTCTGCATCAGTCGCTTTGCCCCCTCCCGGATATCGGGAAAGGGGTTGTTCTTCAGCGTATCGTAGCTGTTGAGTGCCAGCACATACTCCTCGGCACTCGATACCAGTTGCGGAGAATAGACGGCCAGCAACATGTCGCCGCTCTTCACATGTTCGCCGGTTTTATCGACAAACATCTTTTCCACCCAGCCTTCGACCTTGGGGTGCAGCCGGGCCACGCGCTCCTCATCATAGGTGATCCGGCCGACTGTGCGCAGTGTTTTGGCCAGCACCTGCTCGGTGACCCGGACGGTACGCACACCGATGTTCTGTACCGTCACCGGATCAATGGCGACCGTACCGGCAACCTGGCTGCGATCCCCCTCCCCGTCGGCATAAACAGGAATGTAATCCATACCCATCTCATCCTTGGCCGGGACCGCACTGGTAATCGCAGGATTCATCGGGTTCCGATAATAGGCAGGCTTCTTCTGCACAGGTGCAACCACCGTCGCCTGCACTTCTTGCCGCTGCTGCAGCGAGGAGAAGCCATAGCCACCGGCAAGCCCCGATAACAACACCACAACCATGATCACAACCGTTGGCTTATTCATGATGCAACTCCCCGCCGGCGGCTGCAATCAGCCGGGCATATGCCTGATTGGCTTCTGCCAACACCTTCCAGTACTGGGTCTCATAGTTGTAGAGGGTGATCTGGGAACCGACGAGATTCAAAAAATCGACCTTGCCCACCTGAAAGCCGCTCAACATGGAAGCCACGGTCTGCGATGCCTGCGGAATGATGCCCGTCTTAAACAGACTCGCCTGAGCTGAAGAGCGCTGATAGTCAGCCAGTGCCATCAAGGCTTCAGCCTCAACACTTCGCGTCGCATCCTCCAGGGCAAAGGCGGCCCTCGCCTTCTCGGCCAGGCGCTGATCCACCTCTTTTGCCTGCTTGTGACTGCTGTAGACAGGCAGGGTGAAACTGAGCTGGATACTTGCCATATCCGGGCGCACCCTGCCGTTGGGGTCACGGCCCTGACGAAAACCATAATCGCCGGCCAGCGTAAAGTCGGGGTAATAATCTTTTTCGGCCAGAGCCACCTGATCGGCCGCTGCACTAACTTCGCGTGCCTTCGCCGTCAGGGCAGGTCGGGCGGCTTTTGCCTTCTGCAGCAGCCATGCCTCATCGGGCGCCTTCGCAAGCGATTCATTCACCGTGGCCGGTAAAATCAGCGCATGATCGGCACGACGCCCCAACTGGGCATTAAGCCAGGCCGCCTGACTTTTACGGCTTCCGGTCAGGGTAATTTCAACATCGAGAAGCTTGGACAGCTCCACCTGGGCCAGCAACACATCCTGCTGCAATCCTTCGCCGGTTTTGTATTTGGCCTCGGCAATACGGACAAACTGGCGCAACAGCACCTGATTATGGCGGACAATATCAAGCGCCCGATCCAGATAACAAAGATTCCACCAGGTCATACGGACATCCCGGACCAGCTTCAGCCCGGCCTCCACATACTCAAAACCGGCCACATCAGCCCGGTATGCAGCCATCGACTGCTGCAAATCCAGCTTGCCGGGAAAGGGAATTTTCTGGGACAGGCCGACCTGCATCTGGGTCATCGCCTCCTGCGACAGCGAGAGACTGTTCAGCGGTAAATTCATTGCCCCGAGCCGCAACACCGGATCAGGCAGTGCACCGGCCTGGGCGGGAATGGCCTGCATGGCTTTGACTCCGACACCGGCACCGGCGAGTGAAGGATTATGATCGCGGGCCAGCTGCTCGGCCGCAGCAAGCGTCAGCGGCTCGGCGGCAACTGCCGGCTGGATTGCTGCTGCCAGCACCGGAAGCAGCCAAGCAGCACATCGGTAAAGATAAAGGCGCGTGAAAGAACGCATAAAAGCCTCCTGCCAGAAATGCGCATGCCACAAAGACATGCACCACAGCCCGGATGAGCCGTGGTATCAGCAGAAAGCAATAATCAAATACGGATGCGTTGTGTCGTGGTAAAAAGAAGGGAGGCGCTGCGTGGCGGCCCCCGGCTCAGACTGGAGAGTCCCGTGACGCCGGAGAGAGAGAAAAGAGCCGGGCGGCCATATTCGACCACCATAGCCAGAAGCGGCGTGGTATGATCCTGATCGAGCTGAACAGGTGTCAGCGTATCGGTCTGATCACAGTGGGCACAGGCATGGCCATGCTTGACAGGGTGTGAGTGCATGGATGCCACATCTGCACAAGCCCCCGCCATATCGGCCTGCATCATGGCATGGGCCACCATCGGCATGGCATGGGCCTGCGGTGCCAGCACGCAAAAACCGGTGACCACCATCTGCATGGCAAACAGCATCGCCATCAGGCGATAGAGAGCAGGCCGGATTTTTCTGATGGTCAACATGGGTGAAACCGTACGCCCAATAAAATTAAAACACAATGAAGCCGCGTGTCAGCCTTTAGTCGGTGACGCTGAAACCCTTGGCCTCACGGCGCATGCCGACAGGGCCGGTCCGCGTCATCTCAACCACACCGAATGGCTCCAGCTGCTGCAGGAACAGATCCAGCTGCTCGGCCCGGCCGGTCATTTCGACAATCATATGGCTGTCGATATGATCATCAACAATGATTGCGCCCGCCTGATCGGTCAGATCAATCAAGGCATCATAACTTTCAGCCGAGACGACAACCTTGGCCAGCAGCATCTCCCGCTCCAGATGGATGGCATGAGAGATATCATCCACCTTGATGACCGGAATCAGCTTGTTCAGCTGCTTTTTGATCTGCTCCAGCGCCCGCTCATCGCCCCGTGTCACCAGTGTCATACGGCTGACCGTAGCATCCATGATCGGTGCCACATTCAGGCTCTCGATGTTATAGCCGCGGGCGGAAAAAAGCCCTGCCACACGTGTCAGAACACCGAACTCGTTCTCAACCAGAATTGTGATTGTATGCTTCATGACAGAACCATCTCATTCAGCGCCGCACCCGCCGGCACCATCGGGAATACATTTTCTTCTTTGGACACAGCCACATCCACCAGCACAAAACGGCCGCCATCAATGGCAAACGCCTGCTCCAGCACCTTGTCGAGCTGATCAATCGCATCCACTTTCAGGCCGGTTCCACCATAGGCCTCAGCCAGCATGACAAAGTCAGGCAGTGAATCAAAATAGGAGTGCGAGTAGCGGGACTCATAAAACATCTCCTGCCACTGACGTACCATGCCCATATAGGCATTATTCAAAATAACGATCACGATCGGCAGGCGATACTGGTACATCGTTGCCAGTTCCTGGATACACATCTGGATCGAGGCATCACCGGTAAACACAACCACGCGGTCATCGGGAGCGGCAATCTGCGCCCCCATACCGGCCGGCAAACCATAGCCCATCGTGCCAAGGCCACCGGATGTCACCCAGCGATGCGGCTTGCGGAAGCCATAGTGCTGGGCAGCCCACATCTGATGCTGCCCCACATCCGTCACCACCACGGCATTGCCGTGCGTGATTTCATGCACGGCACGAATCACGCGCTGCGGCTTGATCGGACCGTCCGGCGCCTGCTCGAAATGCAATGAGTCCACCGCCCGCCATTCGGCAATCTGCTCCCACCAGAGGGAAAGCGCCGCATGGTCAGGCTCGCCGTTACGGCGGGCAATATCTTCCAGAATCTGCTTGAGCACGACACCGACATCACCCACAATCGGCAAGTGAGCCACAATATTTTTTGAAATGGAAGATGGGTCAATATCGATGTGGATGATCTTTGCATCCGGTGCAAACGCATCGAGTTTACCGGTCACACGATCATCAAAGCGGGAGCCGACGGCCACCAGCAGATCACAATGGGAAACCGCCATATTCGCTTCATAGGTACCATGCATGCCAAGCATGCCGAGATAATGTGAATCATCATACGGGATACCACCAAGCCCCATCAGGGTATTGGTGACCGGCGCATTGAGTGCGTGCGACAGCTCTCTGAGCAGGGCTGCACTGCCCACCGAATTCATGATACCGCCACCGGAATAGATCACCGGACGTTGTGCGGCCAGCATCGCCTTGACGGCTTTTTTGATCTGTCCCGGATGGCCCTGGGTCACCGGCTGATAGGAGCGCAGGCTGACACTTTCCGGCCAGACAAACTCGCAGCAGTTGATACTGACATCCTTGGGGATATCAACAAGTACAGGACCCGGGCGACCGGTAGTGGCGATATGGAACGCCTGACGGATAATCAGGGCCAGATCCTCAACACGCTTGACCAGAAAATTATGTTTGGTTGCAGAGCGGGTAATACCCACGACATCCGCTTCCTGAAAGGCATCATTACCAATCAGAGCCGATGGCACCTGACCGGAAAAGCAGACCATCGGGGTGGAATCGGCATATGCATCAGCCAGACCGGTCACCGCATTGGTTGCACCCGGCCCCGAGGTCACCAGCGCCACACCACACTTGCCGGAAACACGGGCATAGCCGCTGGCGGCATGCAGTGCAGCCTGCTCATGGCGGACCAGGTAATGTTTGAAGTCACTCTGCTTGAAGATGGCATCGTAAATCTGCAGCACGGCGCCACCAGGGTACCCGAACAGGGTATCCACACCTTCGCGTTTCAGACATTCGACAAGAATTTCAGCGCCGGACATTTTCATGGTCGTATCCATACTCTCATTCAAAAAGATAGCACGAGGCTGCCCGCGGAACCCTGACGGGTCAAGATTACTGCATGAAAAAACCTAGGTAAAATAAGGAAATCTCACACTTCCGACCACTGGCATGAAGCCGGTCCCGGCATCGTGCATACACCCGCCCAGCCCCTTTTTCCGGCACGGGCGCCCGCCATCAGGATGGCAGCTGCAGGTCCATCAATACGGCATCCTCGCAAATTCCGGCAGCATTGGGGGCGTAATATTGCTTGCGATAACCTGTTTCGGCAAATCCGAGAGCGGCGTACAGCCTGCGCGCCGGAATATTGGAAAGACGCACCTCCAGTGTCACCGTAGCAATGCCATCGGCCCCGGCGACCAGAGCCTCACTCAACAGGCGCGCCACTCCCCGGCGCCGGAACGAGGGAGCCACTGCAATCTGCATCACCTGAATCTCATCCACCACGGTCAGGGTTAACAGGTAACCGGCCAGCTCCCCATCCTGCTCGCAGATCAGCAGGTCGTAGCCGCTCTCCAGCGCCGAGACAAGCGATCCGACGGACCAGTACTCCTCAAAACAACTGCGATTCAGCGCATAAACGGCCTGCAGATCCCCGGCTGAACCAGCGCGCAGCACAAAGGCATCGTCATCGCACGCTGCAGATCGCCTGTTACTCAGCCTCGGCCACCTGCTCTTTCCAGCCACAGCCTTCGCTGGCACAAAGGTGCTCTGTGCCATTCCGCTTGGATATTTTCTCGGTCACAAACGAGGCACCACAGGCCGGGCAAGGCTGGGCAATCGGCTTGTTCCACAAGGCATTCTTGCATTTCGGATAGGCGGAACAGGAGTAGAACACCTTGCCCCGACGCGACTTCTTGACCAGAAAGGTACCTTCTCCGCACTCCGGGCAACGCACACCGGTATCCTCGGGTTTTTCCATTGGCTGAATATTTTTACATTTCGGATAGGCCGAACAGCCGAGAAACTTTCCGAAGCGTCCGTGCTTGATCACCATCGGCGACTGACACTTGTCGCATAGCTTATCAGAAAGCTCGGGCTCTTCCGGCTCACTGCTGCCATTCATCGGCCGGGCATGCTTGCAGGCCGGATAACCGGTGCAGGCGAGGAACTTGCCATATCGGCCGAGCTTGATCGCCATCGGCTTACCGCACTCAGGACAGGTCTCATCGGTCTCTTCTGCCGGGCGCTCGGCACCAAGCGCCTTGTCCACGGCCTCCTTGAACGGAGCCCAGAACTCGCGCAGCACAGGCTTCCACCCCTCTTCACCGCGCGCCACCGCATCCAGCCGGTCTTCCACTTCTGCGGTAAATTTGGGGGCAACAATGTCGCTGAAGGAGCCGACAAGGAACTTGTTCACCCATTCGCCGACATCGGTCGGTACAAAACGCTTTTTCTCCATCTCAACATACTTTCGCTCTCTGAGTACATTAAGAATATTGGCATAGGTGGACGGGCGCCCGATGCCATCGGCCTCAAGCTCTTTTACCAGCGTAGCCTCGGAGAAACGGGGCTTGGGCTCGGTAAAGTGCTGTCTGGCATCCGCCTGTTTGACCTCAATCTGATCGCCGACTGCCAGTGGTGGCAGCAAGCGCTCTCCGTCCTGCTTGGCCGGCTCGTCGGTACCTTCAATATAAAGGGTGCGAAAACCGGGAAAAGCCAGCGTCGATCCGTTGGCGCGCAACGAAAGACCACCGCTTTCCAGGTCCGCCCGCACCTGATCCAGCACCGCCGCCTCCATCTGCGATGCAAGTGCCCGCTTCCAGATCAGCTTGTAAAGCTTCCACTCATCGGCATCGAGGACCGACTTCAGCGCCTCAGGCGTGCGGGAAATTGCCGTCGGGCGAATCGCCTCATGCGCCTCCTGGGCATTTTTGCTGTTGGTCTTGAAGCGACGCGGTTTATCCGGCAGATACGCATCACCATAAGTCTGCTGAATATGGCTGCGCATCTCGACAAGCGCATCCTCGGAGAGGGTGAGAGAGTCGGTACGCATATAGGTGATCAAACCGACCGGTTCGCCATCCACCTCGATTCCTTCATACAGCTTCTGGGCAACCTGCATGGTTTTGCGGGCGGTAAAGCCAAGCTTGCGCGATGCATCCATCTGCAATGTGGTCGTAATAAATGGCGGGGACGGCTGCTGGCGCACCTGCTTTTTATCAACGGATGCAACCTGGAATGATCCGCGTTCAACCCGGCCGGCCATCGTTTTGGCCGACACACCATCGGTAATGGCAAATTTGCCGAGTTTTTCTCCATCCACCGCATGCAACTGCGCATCAAACGGCACGGCACCTGCTGCCGTCAGACAGGTTGCATCAATCGTCCAGAACTCTTTTGCCTTGAACTCGCGAATATGCTGTTCCCGTTCACAAATCAGCCTCAGCGCCACCGACTGCACACGGCCGGCAGAGAGCCCGCTGCGAATCTTGCGCCACAGCAGCGGCGACAGAGTAAAGCCCACCAGATAATCCAGCGCACTGCGTGCCTGCTGGGCATCAACCAGCTGCATATCCATCGTGCCGGGATTGGCAACCGCCTCCTGAATCGCTTTCTTGGTGATTTCATTAAAGGTAATACGCTGAATTGTTTTGCCTTGCAGCGAGCCCCGCTCACGCAGTACCTCAGCCACATGCCAGGCAATCGCCTCACCCTCGCGATCCAGATCGCTTGCCAGAATCAGCGTATCCGCCTTCTCCAGCGCCTTGTCTATTGCGTCCAGACGCTTCTTTTTATCCGCGATGACTTCATATTTGATCAGAAAGTCCTGATTGGGATCCACCGAACCATCTTTTTTGGGAAACGCACGCACATGCCCGTATGAGGCGAGGACCTTATAGCCTTTACCCAGGTATTTTTCGATGGTTTTAGCTTTGGCGGGAGACTCCACCACGACTACTGCACTCATGTTTTGCACAACTCCGAGGCTAACAGGTAGCGGCTGCCAGGCAGGCGCTCAACAACCCCCTGCAACTCAAGGCGCAGCAAGATGGGGGAAAGCTCCGGCAGGGTCAAGCCGCAAGTTTCCGCCATCGAATCAAGATGCAACGCGCCACCGGCAAGAGCGGCCAGCACAGCAGCCTCCTGAGCATCGACCGGATTGTACTCCATTTTTCTGTTCCGGGAGGGCAAATCCGCCCCCTGCCACCCCATCTGCTGCAGCAGTTGATCGGCCTGCTCAACCAGCACTGCACCATCACGAATCAGCTGATGACAACCTGCATGGGCACTGCCGAGCACTGAGCCGGGCACGGCAAATACCTCCCGTCCGTATTCGGCGGCCAGACGGGCAGTGATCAGCGACCCCGAACGGAGATCCGCCTCCATCACCAGGGTTGCCTGTGCCAGGCCGGCAATAATCCGGTTGCGACGGGGAAAGTATTCAGGACGGGCCGATTGCGCCGGAAAAAACTCCGAAACCACACAGCCCTGCCGGGCTACCGCCTCCACCTGACGAGGCTGCTCCCCGTTCAGGGCAAGCAATCCGCAACCCAGCACCGCCACCGTAATCCCTTCAGCCTCAAGTGCACCACCGTGAGCGGCGGCATCAATCCCTGCGGCCATACCACTGACAACCGATACGCCGTGGCTGGCCAGATAATGACTCCAGCGGCGGGTCAATAACACGCCTTCACGACTGGCTTTGCGCGCCCCGACAACGGCCAGCATGCGCTCGCCGCCCAGCACGGAGGGGTTGCCTTTAACAAAAAGTAACAGCGGCGCATCTTCAAGCAGCTCGAACGATGGCGGCCACAGATCATCATCCGGACAAATCACACCGATTCCTGCTGCCTCACACCGGGCCAACAGAGCCAGCGCCTCATCTTTATGACCATGCGCCAATGCTGCTGACAGTTGCGGACCAACACCGGGCACCGATGGCAAACCGGTCTCAGCAGCCGCCAACAGAGGCTCAATCCCACCAAAGGCAGCAACCAGTCGACGTCCGAGCATGGGCCCGACGCCATGAACCAGCGCCAGCTCTAACCATCGGGCAGCTCTGGCCGATGAGAAGGCCGCACCACTGGACTGAACCATTACAGCCATAGCCCGTACAGTCGCAGCGGGAAAATCAGCGTTTTGCTAGCGGGAGGGCTCACCAAACACCGTATCCCCGACATTGATCGGAGCGGTGGATGCGGTAATCAGTGCAATGGAGGCGTGTGCCTGTGGCAACAGGACGAGAATATCGCCAATTTTTTCAGATGGCAGTTCAACCGGCTGCCCGCTGGTGCGATCGATCATGACCCGGCCGGCCCGTCGAATCTGCAGTTGCATACCCGCTTTCACACCGCTCTCTTCACCGAGGGTAATACCAATCACCTGATTCTGGGCCGCCTCATGGCCGCCATTGCGCACATAGACCACGCGGCCGGACAATGTCGACTCAGGCGATATGAGGTGCAGCTGCGCATCAACCGTGTGCGCGAGCTTAAGGCGATCTCCACGTGAAATCTCTTCAAAGGCCCTGACGACCACAGCACGGTAAACGCCGTTCTCCTCCGACTGAACCTCCACCCGGCCCATATGCTGCACCAGCAAACCAAGCGACTGACCATTTGCAGGATCCCGCACGCGATCGGTAGTACGGAACACATCCAGCATCGTTCCCGCCTTGACCGGCTGATCAAGCTTCAGATACACCCGGTCATGCACGCCATAATTCAACCGCTCATCGGGCGAGGCCAGAATATGCCCCATCCCCTGCTCCTCTCCCGGCAGAATAAAGTCCTGACGTTCCAGAATGGTCACTGCCATGGTCGAGTCTACAGGTTTCTCAAGACGTTCCACCGGTTTGATGATGACCTGCGGTGTCGGCCTGACTGTCGTCAAACCACCGGCTGTCCGTGCCTGCGGATTGAACCAGATTTTGTTACCGGGATAAATGAGGTCCGGGTTGGTGATATAGAGGTTTTTCTCCCATATTTTCAGCCACTGATGCGGATCACGAAAGAAATAATTGGCGATATCCCACAAGGTATCGCCTTTCTTAACAATATACGGCTGCGGCAAATCATTTCTGGCCGCCACGACTGCATCAGGCGTTGCTGCCTGTACAACCACGACAGGTGCCAGTGACAACAGCACCACAAAACCCAACAGCAGAGACAGGCACCTAAATCTCATCAATGACCTCCGCAACGAAAACAGGGAGTCCCCTGCCCGCCATTTTGTATGTGCTCAAGCCTGTTACTGCTTTGCTTGCCGGCCGGAGCCGGTGGCAGGCTCGGTACCGTTAAGCAATCGTTTGATATTCGAGGCATGCTTGAGCGTTACAAGTGACGCAATAAGTATGCCGACTTCGAGTGCCGGCATCGAACCGCCACTCCAGACAATCAGCAATGGCAGCGAAACAGCGGCCAGGATCGATGACAACGAGACATAACGACTGACTTTCAGTGCCAGCAACCAGATCACCACGCCGATACCGGCCACCAGTGGCTGCCATGGCAACATGACACCCAGCATCGTGGCCACACCCTTGCCACCCCTGAAGCGCAGATAGACAGGAAAGATGTGGCCCAGAAACGTCACCGCAGCAATCGCTGCAATTGCGCTTTCCGTCAGCCCCGCATAGATCGCCAGCAGCACCGGAATCGACCCCTTGAGAATATCAGCCAGCAGCGTCAGGGCACCCACCAGCTTACCCCCCGTTCGCATGGCATTAGTAGCCCCGATATTGCCGCTGCCATGTTCACGGGGATCCCGTTTCGCCAGCGCTTTTGTTAACACAAGACCAAAGGGAACGGCACCAAGCAGATAGGCGGCGCAAAGAGCGCAGATAAATTCGAGACTCAAATGCCACCCTTGCGATAACGACGACGGGAGAGATCCATCTGCTGCTGCAGAGTATCGGCCTGATTACCACCGATGAAGGTTGGCAACACATCTTCAAGCCGGGCGGCCTGACCGAACAACGCCGGGAAGGCTTCGCCGGCCACAACATTATCATGTCCCAGCAACACCAGCTGATCCCTGGTCAGCGGCGGTGTTGGCAAAAAGCTGCCGACCGTGGCCAGCAAGCCGGCTGCTGCTCCCGGCAGTGGCAGCAGCATGCGCTCGCGCCCCAGCTCGGCCAGCATCATCTGCAGCAACTGCTGCAGACTGTAGGTGGCAGGACCTCCCAGCGCATAGCACTGACCTGAAACATGACGGTTACCAATCGCCGCGACAAAAGCACGCGCCACATCCTCAACCCATACCGGCTGAAAACGGGTCTCTCCGCTGATCACCGGCAACACCGGCAGCGAAGCACTCATCGCCTTGAATTTATTGAAAAAAGAATCGCCTGCACCATAAATAATGGAAGGACGGAAGATCGTCCAGTTCAACCCCGATGCGCGCACGCGGCCTTCAGCCTCACCCTTGGTCGTCGCGTAACGGCTATCAGCCACATCACCGGCGCCGAGTGCACTCATATGCAGAAACTGGCCAACACCGGTCCGTTTGGCCGCGGCAAGCGCATGCTCGACACCATCCACGTGAGCTGCCTGAAAACTGTAGCGCCCCCGCTCAAACAGCAGGCCGACAAGATAGATTACCGCATCGCAACCGCTCATGGCCTCATCGATACCGCGTCCATCCACGACATCGATCTTCACCAGCCGAACTCCGTCGACCAGCATATCACGCGCCCTCTCCGGATGGCGGCACCCCACAGTCACCCGATGTCCTGCCGCAATCGCCTGTCTGGCGATCGCCCGCCCTACAAATCCGCTGCCGCCGATGATACAAATGTGCTGCCCCATCTTATCCGCTCCCTCCGCATCTGATTTGGTGTAAGTATGTCCCGCATCACAGCAAGGTCAATGCACAGTGGAAAATCAGCAGCATCTCTCCGCCGTGATGGCACCGGTCAATCAGCACCACCATACAGGATCAACTCACCGAAACCGCATAAACCCACAGCGCCACGACCAGAGCAGATGCAAAGCTGAACAGGGAGAGCCAGCACATTCCCCAGCCAACCCGCCGCTTGCCGACCCGAAACGCCTTCCAGGCAAACCAGCCGGAAAAAAGGCCGATCGGTATGGAGAAGAGTAAAAACAGCACGATAATCATCGTGCCGACTATAGAAATCTGCCCGACGATGGCAATTCGCCGCCACAGACATACTGCATAACCGCCGCCGCCCCGCCTACGGTCACGGCACTCACAGCCACGCCACGTCATCCGGCAGGCGCCCGGCCACCTGCAGATAACGCAGCTCAAACGACTCAAAGAGAGCGGCTGTCTCCTGCCCGATCACATCGTCCACGCCCGGCAATGAAGGCAGGCGCATCCGCAATTGAGCCAGGTCATGAAGCTGACCGGCATGATCCTGAAATCGTTTCAGGGCCAACACCTGCTGCTCCAGGCGGCGATCCGATCGCGCCAGTGGCTCCAGCAGATAGCGCAAACGTTTGGCCAGAATCCTGCAGCGGTGAATCGCGGCATCATCAGCGCCGTGCACGGCCGCAAGGCGAAGGATGAATGAGTGCAGCCATAATCGCCGGACAATAGCGGCATAGGTAGCGAATGAACTGTCGGCATCCGAATGGCCCGCCCCGAGCGCATCAATGGCACTCCTGATCCGCCGCCTCAGCTTCGGCCAGCCAGCCGGAGCAATATCACCATGATGGCGAAATCGATAATGATAACCATGTTTTTTCAACCATCGATTGTGCACCACGGTATCGCGGGCCCGGTTGGTATGCTTCAGGCACCCCTTCAGTTTTTTCAGCAGCTTCGCATCCGGCTCGCCCACAAACGAGGGCATGGAAAACCAGGTATGCAGCTGCCGCACGGCCACCCGGAAGTCGTGTAATGCATGATTTTTGCCGCGTATGGAGAGACGGTAAAACGCATGATCCGCCTGCATGAGTAAAACACGAAGATATAACGATGCATATTGGCGCCATGGCAGCTGCGGATCAGGCAGGCTGGCCTGCCGCCCATGATAGCGGTGACACTTCACAACAACCTGCCGTAATCAAAACCGGATCATGGTCATCCGGGTCATGAGGCGACATCACCAAAAAGGCCGTGCGGCATCGTCACCAGGACCGAACACGGCGCATGACGCACCACCCGCTCGGCGGTAGAGCCGATAAGCAGCTGTTCGATCGCGCCACGCACACCCTGGCGCCCCACAACAATCAGTGCCGCCGGCAACGTTGCTGCAAACGAACAAATCGTACCGGCGGGCGCCCCCATCGACTCCAGCAGATGGGTTGTCACATCAAAATCAACCAGTTTCGCCTGTTGATGCAATCGCGATTCCGCCCCGCGCCGTATCGCCTCGGTCACCTCCCCCAGAGGCGGAACCGTCAGCAGGTCCGTCTCAAAGAAAACCGCCGGCTCCATCACATGCAACAGATGCACGTCTGCCCCATATTGTCGGGCCAATGTTACCGCCCGGCGCAAGGCTTCGGATGAGGGCTCGGAAAAATCGGTTGCTACCAGTATGTTCCCTTTCACACGCATGACAGACTCCTGCAACATCATATGAGCCCATTATAGCTGAAGGTGTGCGTGCGCGTGATACAATCACAACCGTCCGGTGTTTTTTTCAGTCAGCCCGCGCCGTCACAGTCAACTGGGGCTTCAGGCTGGATAAATAGGCCACGATATCGGCAGCGTCCTGTCCGCAAGCATGCTGTGCCGGCATTTTCGTCCTCGCCTGCTTGTCACCTGTCAGCGATTTCACCGCTTTTTCGGAGTTACAAACCCACTCGCTGAGCTTCGCTGCATCCCAGGTAAAATCGGCCTGCGTCAAAGCAGCGCTATAGCGATAGCCCTCAGTCCGGCCGGCTTTTTGCCCCACGATCCCATACAATCCCGGACCGAACTTTGACTTCTTGTCGGCATCCAGCGCATGGCACAGCGTACATTTACGGGCCAGGTCATGACCACGTTCGGCATTGCTTTCCTGTGCAAGCAGCGCAACCGGATGAGCAGCAGCTGCAGCCTGTGAAGAGACCGCCACCTCACTTCTGGTGGCAGCCTCACCCCTGGCGACAGGGCGGGATTCAGCCGCAGCAATCTGCTGCTTTTCCGGCTCATGCTTCACCGTAGCGACAACCGTCTTCTTTTCAGAGGCATGACTTGTTGATGAGCCGGCATGAGATGGTACTCCCCGTACAGTAGCAGGCGTTGACGGAGCCGCAACCTCTGCAGCTGAGGTCGCAGCATAGGCCAGCCCGATGGAGGCCGACGCCAGGCGCTCAGCCTCAATCACATGCGCCGCCTGACGCGATGCCTCAATATTTTCCTCCATCGCTTTTCTGGCGATCTCCTTACGGATCTCCACCTGAATCATGGCAGCCTTCACCGCCTCCGCTTTTTCGGCAACCAGTCGCTCTGCATTGGCCTGCTCAAGTGCCGCCTGCAACAACGCCTCTCTGGCTGCGGTTTCATGAGCATGCGTCATCGCAGCCCAGCGCGCCTTCGATTCGGCGTTCTTTTTCAGCATCTCCGACTCTTTGGCGGCGCGTGCAATCGCTTCCTGAACCGCAGCTCGCTTCACCTCTGCTTTTTGTTCGGCCTGCAGCCTGTTGCTGTCGGCAACCTCTGCCGCTTTTTGGGCTCCGATCGCCTGATCCATTGCCTGCTGAATGGCAGCCACCTTTTCAGCTGCAGCGGCTTCGGGAGACAACATACCGGTATCACTCGCATTGCTGCATGCGCTTAACAGCATGACCGCTGCCGCGCTGTAGAACCATGGAAAAAGTTTCATATAGGGCTCCTGCAAATAAATTGAACAGGAGGCAATCTAGCCGGGCGCATATCCCGACTCTGTGACAGAGCTTACAACATCAATCTCATTTTCAGCCCTGCCAGGGAGATGCTGATCTGTTGTCATCCTGGCAAAAATCAGCCCGCAAAGACAAACGCGCGACGAAGAGGCAGAAAGCCGATGGGACGGCTAATGGCCACCCTAAGAGCAAGGGCATGATGCCCGGGTCATTTTATCCTCGCTTACAAATCAAATACTTGCGTGCCTGATTTAGCGAGATCTACCCCTTGCTATATTTACTGAACAGATAGCTTTGGTACTCCTCAAGCTCCATATAGCCATGAATATAGAGGCGCTGATCCGACAGCACTTCCGGGTCCCGGATGTTGTTGGCTGCGTTATGAGCATCGGCAAGCAACTGTCGGCGACGGATTTCTTCCACTGCAAGCATCGTCTCGCGCGCTATAGCCGCAGCATACCAGGCCTGAGGAGAATCATAGGGGGAGTCGGAAAAGCTCATCGCCTGATCCTAGCGAATCCGCACGCAAGAGAAAACGGACACCCAACCCTTTTTCGGCGCCATCACTCCGCAGCACAGAAAAAAGTACCTGTTTCATTTCCCATGCGGACTCAGTAGTCTGCCGCCATTCTATGCACTGCACCCTTAGCTCAGCTGGATAGAGCGTCGGCCTCCGAAGCCGAAGGCCAGTGGTTCGAATCCACTAGGGTGCACCATCGTTTCGATATCGCTCAACTGATAAACTTCCCTCTCTTCAAGCGCTGACGATCCATTAATTCAATCTCGCGTGCACCTGAAATCACGACCCTGTCATCGGCAATGAAATCGAGATCCGGGTTATACCCTTCATAATCCACACTATTAAGAATCACCTTGATCGCATTCAGACGAGCCAGATGCTTGTCGGTTGAGCGAATCACCGTCCACGGAGCTGCGGCTGTATGGGTGCAGCGCAGCATCTCATACTTCATCATGGTAAAGTCATCCCAGCGTCCCTGCGCCTGCAGATCCACTTCGGAAAGCTTCCACTGGCGCAGAGGATCTGTTTTGCGCCGTTCAAAGCGACTGTTTTGCGCCTCCTTGCTTACACTGAAGTAGAGTTTGACCAGAATGGTTCCCTGCCGGACAAGATCTTTTTCAAACCCAACAACCCCTTTCATGAAGTCTTTGTATTCCTGCTCGCTACAAAAGCCGAAGACAGGCTCAACCATCGCCCGGTTGTACCAGCTGCGATCAAACAGTACGACCTCTCCCCCCCTCGGAAACTGGGAGACATAGCGCTGAAAAAACCACTGACTGCGCTGCTCTTCTGTCGGCTTGCCCAGCGCAATCACCCGGTAGTGCTTTTCATTCATATAGCGGGTCACACGACGAATCGTACCGCCTTTGGCTGCCGCATCCCTTCCCTCAAAAAGAATAATCATACGCTGACCACTCTTTTCCAGGTGCTGCTGCAACCGGATCAGATCTGCCTGATAGGGCTTAAGCTCCTCCTCCTGCAAATATCGGGTGATAATTTTTTCGACCTTTTTATCGCTCAGGCCATTCGCCTTGAGCAACGGCTCAAACACTCGCCCTGATTCAGGGCCGGAAAGGATACCCGCAGCTGCCTGCTCCATCATTCACCTCCTTGATCTGCTATAGAAATCACAAAATATGCCAGTGCAATGTGAGTTCTGCCTTTTTCCCGCAACCGGACATCATATACACAAACGACACATTTTTGAATGACTGCATCCATCACAGCAAAGGCTGCCGGGAGCAACAATTGACCGCGCGCACCTATGCTGCTATTGATTCACCGTCCAATAGTCACATATTTTGCATGGAAATATAGACACACACATCAACATCAATCGCATCACAGTCGCCCGCATCAAACAACAGGTGCGCGCTGGCGATCCACGGATATAAAGAAAGAGCCACTGAAGCGGGTGACGATCAAAAACGGGAGGGGTTTGTATGAGATCAACAAGAGTGCTCATGGTCACGGCTGCTTTGCTCACAGCGTTTGCATGTGTCGCCTTACAACAAAACACAGCCATCACAATCGCCAGCGCCGCCCAACAGGCCGGGGAGACGATGAAATTGCTCAAGCCTGCCAAGCTGCACAGTGAAGCAGCCATCTCCTCACCGGTCACGGAGATCGTCTGGAAAGATGCCGTGTGCCAGCAACTGGATCAACAGCCCCCATGGGTTCAGGTACGCATGGCGCTCGACGGACATATCGGCTGGATTCATCAAAAATACCTGATTGCAGCAACACCGGAAACAGCCCTGCCTGCTTCCACACAAGCCGACAGCCCCCCTGCGCCTGCCGAAATCACGTCCATGACGACGCCCGATGGACCACAACTACAGCTGAGCAAAGCGGCCAAACTGCATGAGTCGGCCGCAGGTTCCTCCCCGGTTCTTGAGATCCTCGAAAAGGATCAGGTATGCACCCGACTGGGACAAACTGACGTCTGGGTCCACGTCTGGATCAACAGCAGCGGCCAGCGCGGCTGGATTCACCAGCTTTACCTGAGGCCTGCCACGCCAGCCACTGAAAATACCCCGCTGACTGTAGCAGATGCATCCACCACCTCCGCAACCGCCCCCCAGCCGGCCGCAAACACGCCTTCACCGCCACCGGCCACTACAGCTCCGGCGACTGAAAACAGATCATCGTCAGCAGAACAGACAGCATCCGCCACCGATGCGGCTTCCACCACCTCTGCAACAGATGCCAAACCGATCGAAAACGAGACCTCTCAGCCACCGGCAACGCTGCCCCCTCCGGCACCGACCTCCCCGGCACCGGCAGGTCAAAACACGCCAGATACGGGCAAACCCGCGTCACCTGACGCGATAACAGATCATACTTTGAATCAACCTGCTGCCAGCGAAAAAAGCGCTGTCACGCAGAAGCCTGCGCAACCGGCCGAGGTAAAGCCTAAGGCCGCACCATCGCCTGCAGGCGGCAGTCATGGCGATGCGCATGAGCAAGCACTTTCGCATGCCAACATCGATGTCACCGACAGAGCCCAGATACGCCGTGGCCTCACGGTCTTTACCGATATATGCATGGGCTGCCACTCGGCAAAATACCTGACCTGGCGCGGTCTGATCGAGTACCCGGAAATAGGCTTGAGCAGCGAGGAGGTGGCGGAGCTGCGTGGCAACAACCCTGTCATGCGAGGGATGATCTCCGACCTGCCTCCGGAAGACGCCATTGCTGCATATGGCAAGGCACCGCCGGACCTTTCGCTGATTGTCGCCGGCAGGCGCGGCGGAGCAGACTATGTCTATTCACTGCTGACCGGATACGCTCACGATCCGGCCAAAAGAATCGCCGACCCGGCCTACAACCCCGTTTATCCGGGCCATCGCATTGCCATGCCGGATCCGCTATCATGGCTGGATCACAGCATGGATGAAGAGGCCTCCTTACGGCGGCAAGCTGAAGATGTTGCTGCATTTCTGACATTTATTGCCGATCCACATCAGAACACACGGCGACATATCGGTGTTTGGGTCGTATCGTTCCTGCTCATACTCACCTTTGTGCTATGGCTGCTGAAGGTGGAGGTATGGAAAGATGTAAAACCATCTTCACCAAAGCGCGGGTGGCTTGCCAGCCTGCGCCCCCTGTCCGGCGAAAAACAGGAGAGACCATGACAACGTTGACCGAAAACAAAACCTACCTGCTTGCTTCGGCTATTGCCCTGGCTGCCTTCATCATCCTGTTTGCCAGCCTGGGTGGCCAGCATCACAGTGAAAAAGCACCAGCCACAAAAAAAGCGGTCAGCCAGTTGCCACCGGTCACGGCCAGAGAACCGGAGGCTGCGGCAATCGCAGCACCTGAGCCCGCAGATTCAATCCGGCCGGCACATGAAACCATCACTGAGCCATCTCCTCCCGCTTCAGAGCCGGTCGAGACAGCGGCGGAACAATCCTCCACAGACCATGCCATCATCCCGGCTGATCACTCAGGACCACCGTGGGCACTGAATCTGATGTCGCTATCCAGCACAAACAATATGGCAGATACCATCAAAGAGGTAACCGCCATGGGCTTCACCCCGGAGGTTGCCGAAGTACTGATCGATGACCGCCACTGGTTCCGCATCCGCATCAAGGGCTTCGCTACCATCAGAGCAGCCAGAGAGGCGGGAAAGAAGTTTATTGACAACAAAGAATACAGGACGCTCTGGATCGGCGGCTACCAGCACAATGCTGATCAGGGAATCGCTGATTAATCCAGCGATTCCGGGCGGGCCATGGACGGCCTTGCCGCCGCCCGGTGAGCGGCAGGATGCAGCAAGTCAAATCAGACACGTAAGTGTTTGATTGGTAAGTAAAGGCAAACCACGATTTTGCCTTTGCGGACAACCATTTGTCCGGATGCTATTCCATCCGCATATCATCGCCTCACCAGCCACCGGCCTGTCGGATTCAGTGCCCCGCCTCTGCTGCGGAACGGCTCAACCGGCAACGCCCTCAGGACACCTCTGTCCCTGTTGCCAGCCCGGCTTGAAAAACGATAATCCACAGCCTTTTGCAAACAGGCAACGATCACCGTTCCACCGACACCAGGAGTGCCATGGCCCAGACCCTTTACACCGATGACGGATCATCAAACAAATTTGACCGTATTGTGGCAGATCTTGCCGAATCAGGGCTATCCATCTGTGATGATTTTGTATCGCCGCTGCTGGTCAGCAGCATTGCACAGGAGGCCCGCGAGCTATGGGAGGCCGGCGAGTTCAGGCACGCCCGCGTGGGGCGAGGCGCATCCCTGCAACTGCGACCGGACGTGCGCAACGACCGCATCCACTGGCTGGACCCGGAGAACCCGACCGCCGTCGAACTACCCTATTTTCTTGATCTGGAAACATTACGGCAATATATCAATCGCCATTTTTATCTGGGCCTGTTCGAGTATGAGGGGCATTTTGCCCTCTATCCGCCCGGGGCCTCCTATGACACCCATTACGACCGTTTTATCGGCGCTATGGAACGCGTCGTCACCTGCATTCTTTATCTCAACCATGACTGGCAAGCTGAGGATGGCGGCGCACTCGAGATCTACCCGGGTCATGAACCTTCCGAGCTGCCACTGCCGATGCAGATACTACCTAAGGGTGGCCGGCTGGTTACCTTTATCAGTGAACAATTTCCACATGCTGTATTGCCGGCCGGGCGTGATCGCCTGAGTCTCACCGGCTGGTTTCGTATCCGCCCGTAAAGCGGGACCGACCGCGAGCCTGTCGCCCGCGGTCGGCTGCTCACTTACTTATAGAGACAGAGGTAAGCGCTCTGACCGATCGAGCGCACACCGAAACGCTGATCCTTTTCGACCACGAACTCACTGCCGGCAGCATAAACCACCCAGCTGTCGGAACCCGGCAGCTTCACCTCAAGGGTGCCGGAGGTCACTGACATGATCTCTTTGGTAGAGGTGCCGAATTCATATTCGCCCTCGGCCATGACACCGACGGTTGCCGGGCCATCAGCTGTTTCGAATGCAATTGATTTGACCTTGCCGTCAAAGTACTCATTGGTCTTGAACATGGGATATCCTTTTATTGTATTTATAAGCAACACTTGATGATCTCGTAAAAAGCCCGTCCTGGCCTTTTTACGCCACGGAAAGCGAAACGTGTGATTTTCACTTTCCGTTACAAATCAAACGCTTGCAAGGCAATCGCCTGATTTGAACCCCCTTTCATGGGCGCGATGATGACTTATTACGACGTCATCATATTTGGAGCTGTCAGCTGCCGGCCATCAGCAGCATCTCGCGCACTGCCTTGGCTGCCAGCACCGATGAACAGCCGGAGGGATCCAGTTGCGGGGCCAACTCAACCACATCAAGGCCGACCATGTCACACCCCTGCAGTGCCGTGATAAAGCGCTGGAACACCCACCAGTCGATACCGCCCGGCTCGGGCGTACCTGTGCCGGACATACATGAGGGGTCAAACACATCAAGATCCACCGTCAGATAGACCGGTCGCCCACCGATCCAGTCGACCAGCTCAGCCAGTGACTCTTCACGAAGACAGGCCTGGGTCTGAAAACGCTGCATCAGCGTATATTCGTCACGGGTACCTGAACGCACACCGAGCTGGCGTACATTATCGTAGCCAATGAGCTCGCACACACGCCGCATGACACAGGCATGTGACAGCTTCACGCCCAGATAATCCTCTCGCTGATCGGCATGGGCATCCAGCTGAATCACAACAAGATCGGGGTAGCGATCAAAGACCGCCTCAATGGCCGGCAGACTGACCAGATGCTCGCCGCCCAGCAGGAATGGGGTAGCGCCATCATTGAGACACTCATCCACCGCCTCGCGAATAATAGCCAACACCAGTGCCACATCCCCCATCGGCAGCTCCAGATCACCGCCATCGGCATAGTGAATGGACTCAAGATCCGCATTCAGGGCCGGCGACCATGTTTCCAGGCCATCCGAGGCATGGCGAATAGCAGCAGGGCCGAAACGGGCCCCCGGACGAAACGACACCGTGCCATCAAACGGCGCACCGATGATACGAATATCATGCGCTGTTTTGAGCTCTCTGTCGGTAAAATCGAACATCGCGGCAGCATAATCGGATCCTCCGCTGCCGCATAGATGGCGAGTTCGGACTGGCCGCAACGCGCTTCCGACAGTAGCTTCCTCTGCAGGCCTGAATGGCGACTATTCCGGATAAGGTGTCTTGTAATGAAAAGAGTTCTGATTATCGGCGCAGGTGGCGTCGGACGTGTAGTGGCGCACAAATGTGCACAGAATGAAGATGTATTTTCCGACATTTGGCTGGCCAGCCGCACCCAGAGTAAATGCGACCAGATTGCCCTGGAAATACGTGAAAAGACCGGTCGCGTGATCCAGACCGCTGCCGTCGATGCCGATAACGTGGCCGAGCTGGTCACCCTGATCAAACAGGTCAAACCATTCATGATCATCAATGTGGCCCTTCCCTACCAGGATCTGACCATTATGGATGCCTGTCTTGAAACCGGCGTACACTACCTTGATACCGCCAACTATGAGCCACTGGATGAAGCGAAGTTTGAGTACAGCTGGCAGTGGGCCTATCGCGAGCGCTTCGAGAAAGCGGGCCTGATGGCACTGCTCGGCTCGGGCTTTGATCCCGGTGTCACCAATGTGTTCTGTGCCTATATGCAAAAGCATCACTTCGACACCATGGATTACGTCGACATTCTCGACTGCAACGGCGGCGACCACGGCTACGCCTTTGCCACCAACTTCAATCCTGAGATCAATATCCGCGAAGTCACCAGCAACGGTCGCTACTATGAGGATGGTGAGTGGATTGAAACCAAACCGATGGAGATCAAGAAACAGTTTGATTTCGAACAGGTCGGCCCGAAAAACATGTATCTCCTCTATCATGAGGAGATGGAGTCACTGGCGAGGAATCTCAACAGTGTCAAACGGATGCGCTTCTGGATGACCTTCGGCGATGCCTACCTGAAGCACCTCGAGGTATTCCGCAATATCGGACTGGACTCCATCGAGCCGATCATGTTCGAAGGCCGTGAAATTGTACCGATCCAGTTCCTGAAGGCACTGCTGCCGGATCCGGCCTCACTGGGCCCGCGCACCGTCGGCAAAACCAATATCGGCGTCATCGTCAAAGGTACCAAAGACGGCAAGCCGCTCTCGCGCTATGTCTACAACATCTGCGATCATCAGGAGTGCTACCGCGAAACCAATGCACAGGCCGTCTCCTACACCACGGGCGTACCGGCCATGATTGGTGCCATGATGATGATTCAGGGCCACTGGATGAAACCCGGCGTATACAACATGGAAGAGTTCGATCCTGATCCGTTCATGGCGGCCCTGAATGTGCAGGGACTGCCGTGGAATGACATCGAAACCGATATCGACGTGGATGCGCTGCCGGAATGATTTCTTTTACCGCAAAGGACGCGAAGGTGCGCCGGGGAAAAAGAGCATCACCCCACCTCGGTCATCATCCCGATCACACCGTTGCGCTCCTTTGCACCCTTAGCGTTTAAAAAGGTTTTTTCGTATGAGCTTTGATATATCACAAGTCCCCTCTCCCTGCTATGTGCTGGAAGAGAGCAAACTGATCGCCAATCTGGAGCTGCTAAGGCGCGTACAGCATGAGTCAGGATGTAAAATCATTCTGGCCCTCAAGGGCTTTGCCATGTGGGCGACCTTTCCTCTGGTCCGCCAATATCTGCCCGGCTGCACGGCCAGCTCACTCTATGAGCTGAAGCTTTCCGCCGAGAAATTCGCGGGTGAAAACCATATCTACTCGGCGGCGTTCCGTGACGAGGAGTTTGATGAGATCTGCACCATGGCCGGCCATATCGTGTTCAACTCCGTTGCTCAATGGCAACGCTTCGGACCAAAAGCACTGGCAGCAGGCATCTCCTGCGGCCTGCGCGTCAATCCGGGTATCGCCGAAGTCGAGACAGATCTCTACAACCCCTGCTTTAGCGGCTCCCGTCTGGGCGTAAGGCCGGAGCATATACAAGAGGCTGATCTCACCGGTCTCGAAGGGCTGCATGCCCATGCACTGTGCGAGAATATGGCGGCATCATCCGTCACACTGATCGATGCATTCGAGGCGCGCTTTGCGCATCTGATCCCCTCGCTCAAGTGGGTGAATTTCGGTGGCGGCCACCTGATCACCCATAAGGATTATGATGCAGACAAACTGATCGAACGCATACGCCGGTTCCGGGAGCACTGGGGGGTGGAGGTTTATCTTGAACCGGGCGGAGCCATTGGCTGGCGTACCGGCCCGCTGGTGGCAAGCGTGCTGGATATTGTACCAACCGATTCATTGCCTGTTGCCATTCTCGATATCTCGGCCACGGCTCATATGCCGGATGTACTGGAGATGCCCTACCGCCCGACCGTGACCGGTGCCGGCTCAGCCGGTGAGAAAGCCTTCACCTATCGCTTTGGTGGCGGCTCATGTCTGGCCGGAGATGTCATCGGGGACTACTCCTTTGAACAACCGCTGCAGATCGGCTCCCGCCTGCAGTTTGAGGATATGATGCACTATACCATGGTCAAAACCACCATGTTCAATGGCGTCCATCATCCGGACATCGGCATCTGGCACAGCGATGACCACTTTGAGCTCATCCGCCGCTTCACCTACGAGGACTTCCGTAACAGACTATCCTGATGAACGTACAATTCGGTTTGAACGGGCGGCGATGACACACTCCCGCCCTGCTTCCGGCATACTGCCGGAGAATGCATCATGGATAGGACTGGCCCTGTTCTCGGCAGCATGCTTTGCCCTGATGGCAGCCTGCGTGCGCATCGCATGCAGCGAACTACCCCAGAGCGAAGTTGTCTTTTTCCGCAACTTTATCGGCCTGCTGTTGCTGCTGCCCCTGTTACGCCGCCAGCGGGTATCACTGAAAACATCATGCTTCTCCCTGCATCTGCTCAGAGCCCTGTCGGGCCTTGCCGCCATGTACCTCTACTTTTATGGCCTCAGACACCTGCATCTGGCCGACGCCCTGCTATTGAACTATACCTCGCCGATCTTTATCGCCCTGTTTGCCGTGCTCTGGCTGAAGGAGTCCTGGACCGGCCACCGCAGACTGGCCCTGCTACTGAGCGTGATCGGGCTTGCTTTGCTCTTTCATCCATCGGCAGGCCTGCTCTCGACCGCAGGCATACTCGGCCTTGCATCCGGGGCACTGGCCGGACTGGCGCTCACCACCGTCAAACGCCTCTCCGCCAGCGAACACCCGGTCAGTATTGTCGTATGGTTTGGCATCATCTCATCCGTGGCTTCAGCACTACCGATGCTATGGAGTTTTCAGTGGCCACAGGGTACCGCCTGGGGATGGCTGGTCGCGGTCGGCCTTTTCGGCAGCCTGGGACAACTGGCGCTAACGGCCGCCTATCAACGGGCACCGGTCACCCAGGTATCCCCTTTCGGCTACACCGGCCTGCTCTTTGCCGGTCTGATCGGTTTTTTTGCCTGGGGTGAGCAACCGGACCTGACCGGCATCGCCGGCATGCTGCTGATCACCATTGCCGGTATTACCGTCGCCCGTGAACGGGACACACCCGCTCCGCAACCACCAAGTGCTGTACCCGTGATTGAGACGGAAACAGGGGTGAACAACACTCCGACCCGCTGACTAGAATCAGGAAATTTTGACAATAATATCGTTAAGCTTGTCGCTGGCGCTCGCCAGACGGTCGGCACCATTCGACATATGGCGATAAATTTCCCGGTGTTTGAGAATATCGATCACTCCCACAACCAGCCGGTGCCGTGCCCCCTCACTGTTGCCGGCAGGCACCTTCTGCAGCAATGCATCCGGGTGAAACAGTTCGGCAATCGCACGCCGGTACACACGCTCCACCCGCCGCTCGGCCTTGCGCGCAATCAGCGCCTCAGCTTCTGCTTCGGCCGAATTGCCGGATAGCAGAGCAAAGCCGCGCTGCAATGCCCTTGCCCCATCCCGCAGCTCAACCGCCATCTCGTGCATATGGCGATCAGGCTTCAGCTCCAGCACCTCCAGCTCGCGCACCGTCGTCTTGGCGTAATTCATGATCTCATCAATACGGATGATCGCATCATAAATATCTTCGCGATCAATCGGTGTCGTGAATGCTTTATCGAGTACCCGGTTATTACGCATTTTGAGTTCGTCACCGCGCTTTTCCAGCTCACGCACCAGTGCAGCATTCTCAACCGTGCTCTCCTCCATATAGGCCACAAAGGCAACCATCGTCTGCACGCAAAGATCACACTGCTCATTAATCAATGCATAAAAATCAGGCATCGGCGGAATCACCTTCTCCAGCAACCGTTTCAACCAGGACTTCATCTCCATCACCTCCTCCTGAATGGCACCTTACAACCCGCGGGCCAGCAGACTGCCAAGCAGCCAGTAAATCATTGCCGCAAGCAGAGCTGCTCCCGGGATCGTGATCACCCAGGTCGTAACAATCTCTTTCGCCTTGCTCCAGCGCACCGCTCTGGGCCGCTCGGAAGCACCAATCCCCATAATCGACGAGCTGACCACATGCGTCGTGGAGGCAGGTCCTCCCAGCATGGCCGCAGAAAAGATGACCGCACCGGCTGTCAGCTGGGCATCGACAGCATGCAGCGGGCGAATTTTATAAATGCCGAAGCCAACCGTTCGCACAATGCGCCAGCCACCGGACATAATGCCCAGAGCAATCGCGGTCGCACACAGCAGTACCACCCAGAAGGGCACTTCAAATGCAGGAATAAAGCCGCCCAGCAACAGCACCAGCGTGATCACGCCCATGCTTTTCTGCGCATCATTGGCACCGTGAGCAAAGGCCAGCATGGCCGTCGTCACAAACTGGGTTCGTTTCAGACGATGGTTCACAGAGGCCGGCGCGGCACGCAACAGAAAACCCATCCAGCGATGCATCAGAAACCCCACCCAGAAACCCAGGATCGGGCTCAGAAACAGGGCAAGCAACACCTTGAACACACCGGTCAGATGACCATCCGCCAGTTCATGCATGCCCCAGACCACATGATCGGCACCGGCTGCAACCAGTACCGCGCCGACCAGCCCGCCGACCAGCGCATGTGAAGAGGATGAGGGAATACCGAACCACCAGGTCAGTAAATTCCAGACAACGGCAGCGATCACACCACAAAGAATAATAGTCATGGACGGAAGTGACTGCAGCTCCGTGATATTGACGACGCCTCCGATCGTATCCGCCACCGCGGTACCTGCCAGCAGTGGCCCCATAAACTCAAACAAACCGACCACACAAACCGCCTGCAGTGGCGTCATCGCGCGCGAGGCAATCGCGGTCGCAATCACATTCGATGCATCATGAAAGCCATTGGTGTAATCAAATATCACCAGCACCACGACCGTCACAGCAGCTATCACGACCAGACTATCCACCCGGACACCTCTCATGTTTGACAGAAGTTAAGCCTATCGCCTGCGCTCAAAGCTTGCACCCCCGTCCCTGACAAGGCGCTGATTCGTTGTTTCTTGCTGCGTACGCGACTAATTTGCAGCCATGTATGACATCGTGCTCCTTCTCCCTGCCGCCCTGCTGCTGCTGACCCTGTTGCTATGGTTCTTCAATCACCGCCAGCAGCGACACCTTATCGGCATGCTGCAACAGGATCAGGCCGCCATGGAAGAGGCGATGATGCAGCAAAAAGAGTCTGCCATCAGGCTGCAGCAACAGTTGTCGGAGCTGATGATTGCCCGTGCGACACTGGCTGAACGACAGCAAAACAGCGAGCTGCAGAAAGCAGAGCTGGAGAACCGGCTGCGCGACAGCGATGCCGCCCTGCAGGCACAAATCGCCATCCATACCCGACAGGAGGCAACCATTGCCGAACTGACCACGGCCATGACAAAAGAGCGCCAGGCAGCCGCTGAAAAGCTGGCGCTGCTTGAAGAGGCCAGGAATAAACTGAGCAATGAATTCAGATTGCTGGCTGACCGGATTTTCGAAGAGCGGGGCAAGGTCTTCTCCGAACAGAATCGCAACAGCCTCGATGAGGTGCTCAAGCCCATGCGCGAACAGCTCGGTGACTTCCGCAAACGGATGGATGAGGTCCACCACCATGACACTCAGGAGAGAGCCTCGCTGCGTGAACATCTGGCACAGCTGGAGCGGCTGAACCGTCAGATGTCCGAAGATGCCGTCGGCCTGACCCAGGCTCTGAAAGGTAAAAGCAAGGCACAGGGTAATTGGGGCGAGATGATCCTTGAGCGCATCCTCGAAACCTCGGGTCTGCGCGAAGGCAGGGAGTTTGCCCGCGAGCAATCCTTCACCGGTGAAGATGGCAGACGACTCCGTCCGGATGTGGTCGTCTATATGCCGGGCGACAAACAGGTGATTATCGATTCCAAGGTATCACTGACCGATTATGAACGCGCCGTCTCGGCAAGCGATGAGCAGAGTCGCAAACTCGCCATGAGCGCTCATGCCAGAAGTATCAAACAACATATTCAGGGGCTCTCCGCCAAACGCTACGATCACCTGCCGCATGTTCATTCACCCGACTATGTGCTGATGTTTGTGCCCATTGAGGGAGCCTACCTGATGGCCATCGAGGAGGATGCCGGCATCTTTGAGTCGGCTTTCGAGCTGCGGGTTGCGGTTGTGACGCCATCAACCCTGTATGCCACCCTGAAACTGATCGAACAGCTATGGCGCTATGAGCGGCAAAGCGAGAACGTAGCCAAACTGATCGACCGTGCCGGCAAACTGCACGACAAGGTGGTTGATTTTGTCAGCTCCTTTGAGGAGATCGGCAGCCGGCTGGGGCAGGCCCAAAAAGCCTATGATACCTCGATGAACCGCATCAAAACGGGACCCGGCAACGTGATTAACCAGGTTGCCACCCTCGGGCGGCTCGCCGGAAAAACAAAAAAAGAGCTGCCCTCTCACCTGACCGAGGTTGCCGCAATTACGGATCAGCCAGCTGCTGAGGATCGCGATTGATCACGCCTGCTTCGGCTATATAAAGCGCCGCGTGAACAGGGCAGTATTCAGCATTTGCGAGGTCTTCCGATGGTTGAAATAGGCAAGCTGAACAAGCTCAAGGTGGTCAAGGAGGTCGATTTCGGCCTGTATCTTGATGGTGGCCGGCTGGGTGAAATCCTGCTGCCCATCCGCTATGTCCCGAAAGGGTGTGTGCCGGGCGATGAAATTGAAGTCTTTATCTATCGCGACTCGGAAGATCGTATCATCGCCACCACAGAAACGCCCTATGTCATGGTCGGTGAATTTGCCGCACTGAAAGTAGTATCGGTCACCCCCATCGGTGCATTCCTGGACTGGGGCCTGCCCAAGGACCTGCTGGTTCCATTTCCCGAGCAGAAACCGCGTATGGAACCGGACAAGCGCTATGTTGTCCGTGCCTATATCGATGAAAACAGCGACCGTATTGTCGCCTCGGCACGCCTCGACGATTTCCTCTACGATAACTCAGAGGGGGATTTCGATGCAGGCGAGGAGGTGGATCTGTTTGTCGCCAACAAATCCGATCTGGGCTACAAGATCATCATCAACAACTCCCACTGGGGCCTCCTGCATTACCATGAAGTGGTACGTCCTCTCAAACGGGGAGAACGTCTGAAGGGCTTTATCAAACAAATTCGTGAGGATGGCAAAATCGACCTGACCCTGCACAAAAGAGGGCGCGACAAAACCGACGATGCCGCCGAGCTGGTCATGAAGGTGTTACGCCGTCAGGGGGGCTTTATTCCTGTCTCCGATAAAAGCCCGCCGGATGTCATTACAGCGCAGTTCGGACTCAGCAAGGCGATGTACAAAAAAGCCGTCGGCATGCTTTACAAGCGCAGAATCATCGAGCTTGGTGATGAGGGGATTCGCCTGATTGAACAGCCACCCCGCCCCGACTGAACCCTGGAGCATGCTGATTAAGGAGATGCTGATTTATTGCCATCCTGGCAAAAATCAGTTCGCAAAGACAAAAGCGTGACAAAGAGGCAGGAAGACGATTGGACGGCCAACGGCCGCCCGCAGGGCGAGGGCATGATGCCCGAGTCATTTTGTCTTTTCTTACAAATCAGGCACTTACGCATCTTATTTGATTCGCTGCATCCTGCAGCTCACCTGGCGGCGGCAAAGCAGGCCGGTCCCGCTATCCTGCCCGATTGAGGCTTCCGCTCATGGCCTGCCCTGCCTGCAGATCGGCATCGGGTACAATGCGCAATGCAAACAGATCACTGCCACCGGTAATAATCGGAGAGCGATCGGCACGGATACAGGCACCGGCAAAGCGTCCGTCGACAATAAAACCGCTCACCTGCACATAGTGGTCATTCACCTGCGGCAGCTCGAAAAACTCCTGATAGATCTGCTCCCGGTCATCGAACTGCCCGGATGTCTCCCCGATCAGCTGATCGCCCCTGGCGACCATGCTGATATTGGCACCACAGCGGCCGACTACAGGCTTGGCAACATAACCTTTCCGGCGTAAATCTCCGGTCAGACTGAACTGGGCATCGAGCAAACGGGGGTGATCGGTGAACAACTCCCACAATACCGGCAGAATCGCCTTGTTGCTCGGCACCAGCGTCCACAGCGGCTCAAATACCTGCACCTCCCTGCGCAGCAGCACATCCACAAGGCGCGGCCTGGCATACTTCAGCCGGGCTGATACGCCGGGCAGCTGCGGTTGCTGCTGCTCCTCATCGCATTCAGCACGCAGCTGATCCAGCGCTGTCTCCCAGGCCCATGTTTTCCAGACATGGCGTATGCGCATGCCGTCGCGATCAACGACCTCACCGGCATCATTCCAGGCCAGATCAGCCAGCCCCCTGATCACCTTGCAGGCGATACCGGCCTCCTCCATCGCCGACTTCATGTAAAGAGCGTGATAGGTCTCCTCCAGGTCATTGTCCTGCATAATATGCAGCACCCCGCCCATGCCGCTCTTCTTCCAGGCATGAACCAGCGCCTCATGCAGATGTGAACCGGGATCCCAGCCCTCCTCAACCCCGTGCATGGCAGACCACTGCCCCTGCACCTGACCGCACTCCATATAGCAGGAGGCAGAATCGGCATTATATTCGTAGATTTTGATCCCCCGCCCGCAGAGGGCGAAATCAAGCCGGCCGGTAATCATGTGATTGCGCCGGTTATCCCAGGAGCTGCGCAGCCGCGGCCAGAGTACGCGTGGAAATCCGAACCGCTCAAGCAGTGCATCATTTTCGAGCACATGATCGGTCGCCTGCATAAACATCGCATGCATCTCATTGCTGGCGTGGCGGAGCTCCTTCATCGCCGCCTCCGACATACGGATATAACGCTCTTTATCCGCCGCATGGTGCGTCAGGGTGTAGTCGCCCATACAGGCAATATAAGCCCTCTCTTCCGGCTTCAGTTCAGCGGACGGTTTGGCAGGCACCAACGGTGCTGCATCCGCGCATCCCCCCTGCAGATTCAACAATCCGGCAGGTATATCATAAAAAATTTCGGCATACGTATCGTCATCCGTCTGGATCACCCAGCCAAGCACGGCAGCATCCGGATAGGTGCATTCAATATGGTAGCTGCCGTCGGCTTCCGTACGGGCTCTCAGCTCACGTGAGTATTGCTGCCCCTCAGCCCACACCTGATGCGACACATTCTGCTCGACAATACGGACCCGATCAGCGAACACCTCGGTGACAATGGCCACATGACCGGTCTCCTCAAACTCGCCCCCCTCCTCCCAGATCAGCATACACCCGGGTTCAGGCGGACGCCTGGCGCCATTGCGGAAAGAGCGCAACGGTAAAAGCATGTGATCCTTAAGCGAGCGCAACGAGCGCAGGTGAAAAATATCATACGCCATCGGGATATTATCAAAGGTGCAGCCATGATTGAGGTAAAGCCAGCGACGGGCAAACTCGACGCACTGCCACTTATAGCCCATAAAAACACCGTCGATATAGCTGCGAAAATCACGACGGCTGGCAAACTCCGCCTCATCGGCAGATGGATAATGCGATGAATAGACCGGCACGTGACCGGGGGCATAACCCAGAATGGTGTTGAATTTGGCGTTTTCCTGCACAGAAGCCTCCGAATATCGCAAGCGTCACACAGCGCCATCATACATGCCCGGTGAGCGCAACACATCAGAGGAGAAATCAGCGCACAGAGCTTCCCGGCACCTGGATCGGGCTCACCTCGATCGGCATCAGCCTGATCTTTTGATAGATGAGGTTCATACGCCGAATCGGCCACCAGTCATACAGATAGATCTGAATAGGCCGCCACATCGCCACCCAGCCACAAATCAGCAACCCTTCACCGATCATATCATGCAACAGCCCCTCCCCCAGCGTCAGCACCACCTCCCGGGCGGCGATGCAGGCAAAGAGAAAAAGCAGACCTATCAGCAGCGATGTGCGCCCCTGCAGCAGCATAAATCGCAGCTTCATATCCGCATGGTGAGCCAGATAGGCAAAATAGTTGCGCACCGCCTCCGGCATTGAGGCTGCAAGCTCGCTGCCGCACTCGGACTCAGGCAGGTGAATCAGCAGTTTCAGCGGCGTCGACAGGGGGAAATCCTGTACCATATCAACAATGTAACTTTCGGCATCGCTATCAAGATCTTTCTCGATAAAGGGGGCAGGATCCAGCGAGTTAAACAGACGTCGTGCCTCGCTTAGTTTCACCTCAACAAGGTAATACTCTCCCTCCCGCGCATAATGCGCGGCAAGCCTGCGAGGGGAGGAAAACAGGTGCACAGACCTACCCGGAGCAACGGCCCGCATCACAGCAGGCGGAGGCAGCAAGCATCGGCATAACACAGCACTCACACATGCATCCAACTATAAAGCAGAAACAGACGAAGTCATCCTGAGCCCATTTTTCTGCGGCAGATTGCGCCTGTTGCAGTGCATATACGCCTCTTGCCGCAGCTCTGCTTGAACCGCATGAGCAGGACAACCATAGTTGCAGTCTATTCAACTTCGAGGTTCTGACATGAAACGCATTCCTGCTGCATCCCCCACCGCCACCCGGGCCCATGAACTGGTCACCCATCTGCAAAGCCGTTTTGTCTCGGGCCTTGAGCAGCTGGCACACAGCCTGAACAGCACACAACACTTCTCTCCGGTCGAGTGGTTTCGTGATGAGGGACGGCACGGTGGTGGCGTGCGCTACGAAACGGCTGCAGGTGAGCTGTTCGGACGGGGTTCCGTCAATGTGTCACAGGTCCACTACGATGATGATGCAGAGAAAAAACTAGGTTCCGCCTCGGCCATCTCAACCATTATTCACCCGGTTAATCCGCTTGCTCCTTCTGTTCATATCCATATCAGCTGGACAGAAATGAAGGATGGCAGCGGCTACTGGCGCATGATGGCCGATCTCAATCCATCCAATGAAAATACGGCACACACGGAACAGTTCCTTGCTGCCATGCAAAAGGCGGCGCCCACCCAATATGATGAGGCCATTGCCCAGGGCGATCGTTATTTTTTCATTCCCGTGCTTGATCGTCATCGCGGCGTAGCTCACTTCTATCTTGAAAACTACTGCACACATGACAGCGAAGCTGATTTCGCGCTGGCAAAAACCGTCGGTGAGGCCGCAATTGACACCTATGTCAATATTGTGACGACCACACTTGCAAACGAGAAAGTCGCTGCAGAGCAACAAAAATCGGCACAGCTGGCTTACCACACGCTCTATTTCTTCCAGGTTTTGACACTCGATCGGGGAACAACAACCGGTCTTCTGGTTCATGATCAGAATGACATCGGCATCATGGGCTCCCTGCCTGCATATGTAGATCGGGAACTGCTGACCTCCTGGGTTGAGCGCATGCCTGCCCCGCAGGATGAGCTGTTGCAGGCACTGATTGCAGCGCTTGCAGACACCTCCCCGGCCCCCGTGGATGAAGCCGTAAAAAAACGCCTTGCTGCTGCAGTCCGCAAGCACTATCAAAACTACCCGGAAGCGATTCACATGCAGGCCTCGGGGAACACGATTCCTTCAACGGTAAAAAATCACCGCTGATTCCCGCCGGCGCTCACACCACGCAACTAAAAAAAGCGCCGGAAGACGCGCAAAATGAAAAGCACGTCCATATTGGCACCATAAATGCTGGGATATTTACAACAGCTCGTTGCACTGGCGTTATGGCTTATTAAAAACTGAGCCGATGCGCACTGAACGGGAGCCGGTCTATACGGATGGTGTGAGTCCCTGCTAACGGGGAAGCCTGATATCCGGATGGGGCGCCCACCTTAACGTAAAGGGTTCAGTTCACAGGTCATAACGCCAGTGCAACGACAAAGAGTTAGCGAAGGCCTGCCGAAACCCTCCCTCCCGGCAGGCCTTCGTTTATATCTCAGCCAGCAGCTGCCGCAGAGATACCGGCCCACCCGCTGCCAGGCAGCCGTTCTGGCAAACGGCAAAAAAACACTTACAATACAATTCGCCTGTTAAACCGGGCAACCACTTACGGCCAGGTCACAGGGCTTCGGCAACACTTTCACACAAGGACACCACCATGCCTTTCGGCGAACTGCAAAAACTGACCGGTCGAGCCATGTATATCAGCCAGCGACTCGACCTGAAGGCCTTTGAGAAAACACGCCAGCTGGCAAGCAGTCCGCTCATCGTGAGCGCAGGCCATCAGGGAGCCGCGGTCATGTTCCGTTACGGGGTCATCGTACTTTTCAACCTTACCCCGGTTGAAGAGGTCAGCTTCATCAAGGGACTGACCGACTTTGCCATCGAGCCGTTCGAGCACTATGAAGCAGAAGAGGTCAACCTGTGCCTGAGTTCAGCCCTTTCAGAGCGCATGCCCGGTGATTGCATTGCCATTGATGAATTCAACCTGGCCCGGCTGCAGGTGGTTGCAAGCGTACTGGCTAAAAGCGTGATTCTCTCTTACTATGAAACAGCGGTCGCCGAAACATTCGAACGCATCGAGCCACTGGCCCACAACCTGCAACATGGTGGCAAATATATGCACAAGGGACGTGAGCTGCTCGCCCATATCGGCGATGTGCTGATGATTCAGGGGCGCATGGTCGGCCGTGTCGAAATCAGCGAAAAACCCGAGCTGCTGTGGGATGAGCCGCAATATGAACGCCTCTATCTGCGCATGGCTGAAGAGTACGAGCTGATTGAACGTCACCGCGCGCTCGAACGCAAGCTGGACCTGGTCTCCAAAACGGCAGAAACACTGCTCGACCTGCTGCAAAACCGGCGCTCGCACCGGGTGGAGTGGTACATCGTGATTCTGATCGTGATAGAAATTCTTCTCACCGTTTATGAAATGTGGAGACAGCACCTGCTGGGCTAGTATTCCGTGCAGTAAGCGCCGGAAAAACGTTTACGCTGCGCAGGTAGTCAGCGCCACAACCGCTTATGGCTGACCGATATCCTCATGCCATAAGGCGGGTGAGTTTCGGATAAACGTCTCCATCAATCGCCGGCATTCCGCATCATCAACCACCTCCACCGCCACCCCCCGGCTGCGAAGATACGCCTCAGGGCCGCAAAAGGTGCGGTTTTCACCCACGACAACCCTGGTAATACCGTAAAGCAGAACGGCACCACTGCACATATCACACGGTGATAGCGTGGAATAAAGGGTTGCCCTGCCATAATCAGCGGCGAGCAGACGCCCCGCCTGCTCGAGACAGTCCATTTCGGCATGCAGGATAGCGCTCCCCTGCTGAACACGACGATTATGACCCCGCCCGACAATTTTTCCGTCAATCACCAGTACCGAACCGATCGGAATGCCGCCTTCAGCCAGCCCCTGCCTCGCCTCTTCGATCGCCGCACGTAAAAAATCATCCATTTCCCGCTCCGATGTTGCCGCACTGCCCAGAATTCTTCGCATCTTACAAAATTTTGGTCACTAATCCCAGCCCCGCCACTTGCCTGATATAACCGCTTAAAGGCAGTATTAGACAATGACAGACAGGCACGAAATTTTTCTGTGGAATGACAACTTTGAAACGGGCATTCCGGCAATCGATGAACAGCACAAAAAGCTGGTCGACCTGATTAATGAGCTGGCCATGCACCTGGCCTTCCAGGCCAACACCCTGACACTGGAAAAGGTGTTCACAGAGCTGACCGACTATGCCCGCTATCATTTCAGTTCCGAAGAGGCACTGATCCGGCAATACATGAGCGATGACCCCATGCTGCTTGATCACAGCTCAAGCCACCGCTCGTTCGAAGAGAAGCTGATACGCCTGAAAAACAAAACAACAAATCAGCCATCCGAAGAGGTATTTTCCGAGATCCTCTCATTTCTGAGCCACTGGCTGGCGGTTCACATTCTCGAGTCGGACAAACACATCGCAAAAGTGGCTCTGGCCATGCAGGACGGCGCCTCGCTTGAAGAGGCCAAAATAGTGGCCCGCGACGAGATGGAAACCTGGATGACCGTACTGGTCGATACCATTCTCGCCATGTATGACGCACTCGCCTCCCGCTCATTACAACTGATGCGCGAGATCAATCAGCGCAAAAAAGCGGAGGAAAAGCTGCGGCTGGCCGCAAGTGTTTACGAGAACACACTGGAGGCGATGTTCATCGCCGATAGCAAAGCCGTGATTATTCAGGTTAACCCCGCATTCTGTCAGTACACCGGTTATGGCCACGAAGAGGTCATCGGCAAAAGCCTGAGGAGTCTTCACGCCGGCCTCGAAGGAAGCAGTGCCGCCAAAATCTGGCACAGTGTTGCCACCACCGGCCACTGGAGTGGCGAGGTCCATAACCGCAACAAGGATGGTGAGCTCACCCCTGAATGGCTGACCCTTTCAGCCATCACCGATGATCAGGGCATGGTGACGCACTACGTTGGACTCTTCAGTAACATTACACAACTGGTACAGCGCCAGCATAAACTCGAGCACTTTGCTCACTTTGATATCCTGACCGGGCTGCCAAACCGGCTACTTTTGACCGACCGTCTGGATCAGGCTATCGCCAAGGTCAGACGCGACGGCGGGCACTGTGCTGTATGCTATCTGGATCTGGATAACTTCAAGAGAGTCAATGATACCTATGGTCATGCTGCTGGTGACACGCTGCTTCAGGAGGTCTCGGCCAGAGTCAAGAATGTGCTCCGGGCCCAGGATACACTGGCCCGCCTTGGTGGTGACGAATTCGTCCTGCTGATTGAGGGACTTGCCCACCCGGACGAGTGCCGCCCGCTGATCGAGCGCGTACTCAAGGTCGTCGAAGAACCGGTTTCCATCGGGGAACATCAGGCGACGGTGTCCGCCAGTATCGGCATCGATTTCTTCTCATCCGGCGATATGAAGGCTCACCTGATTCTGAATCAGGCCGATCAGGCCATGTATCGGGTCAAGCAAGCAGGCAAATCCAACTACGCATTCTTTCATCCCGAATACCCTGACACATCAACAGCTCAAAGCCTGCACAACAGCATGATACTGACCCCTCCGCTTATCACCCACACCTGTCCGGAGCGTGACATCTATAACAGCCTGCTGGCACTGGATGAAAAAAATATACTCGAACTGGGCTGTGGGCGGGCAGAGATCACCCGCGCGATCGCCACCGACGGATATGGACGCCGCCTTACCGCGCTGGAGGTCGATGCCATACAGCACAGCCGGCATCAGGCCATTGATGACCTCCCGAATGTCGACTTTATCATGGCCGGAGCCGAGGCCATTCCTGCCCCGGACAACCATTTTGATGTCGTCTTCATGTTCAAATCCCTGCACCATGTACCGCTGAATCAGATGTCACAGGCACTGCTGGAGATACGGCGGGTGCTGAAACCCGGTGGCATGGCCTATATCTCCGAACCGATATTTGCAGGTGATTTCAATGATCTGCTGAAACTCTTTCACAATGAAGAGCAGGTAAGACTTGCAGCCTTTGAGGCGGTTCGCGGCGCCGTGGATGCAGGTACCCTGACGCTGGAGCGTCAAACCTTCTTCAACACGCCCATGCAGTTTGAAAACTTTGCCGACTTTGAGCAAAAAATCCTCAAGGTGACCCACACCGAGCACCGGTTATCCGATGCCCTGTATGCGCAGGTGAAGCAGAAGTTCAGCGAGCACATGAGCCCTGACGGGGCAAGGTTTACCATGCCGATCCGCGTTGATCTGCTACGCAAGGCACCCTGAACGCCGCACCACACACGGCGTCAGGGAAAATCGCGTTACATGGCCATACAGACCAGCCCCTTCAGGTAATAGCCTTCCGGAAAGGCCATACCTGTCGGGTGGTCCGGTGCCTGCCCCAATCGGGTCAGCATGCGCGCATCCCGACCGGCATCCAGAGCAGCATCAGCGACCACCTTCTGAAACAGGCCTGTCTCCATAAGTCCCGAGCACGAAAAGGTAAACAGAATTCCACCGGGCTTGAGCAGGGTAAAAGCAAGCAGATTTATATCCTTGTAGCCACGGCAGGCGCGATCCACCTGCCCGCGGGAATCGGCAAACTTGGGCGGATCAAGCACAATCAGATCAAACCTGCGCTCTTCATCACGAAACTGCCGCAACAGCTTGAATACATCGGCGCAAATATGCTCGCTGCGCCCGGCATCAAAGCCGTTCAGGGCAATATTGCGCGCGGCCAGATCAAGCGCGGGCTGCGACATATCCACATTGGTAACCCGGCTGGCTCCAGCCTTGAGGGCGGACAGTGAAAAGCCGCCACTGAATGAGAAACAGTTCAGCACTTCCCTGCCGGCAGCGTACTGCCGCAGTGCGAAGCGGCTATCACGCTGATCGAGATAAAAGCCTGTCTTGTGTCCCTGTCGCACATCCACCAGCAGACGCAGACCATTCTCGACAATTTCTACGTGATCCGGCAATGCTTTCCCGACCAGAAGCCCGGTACGCAACTCCAGCCCCTCCTTGCTGCGCACCTCACTGTCGGAGCGTTCATAAATCACATGGTCCGGAAAGATCTGCTGCAACTCCCGCACAATGGTTTCGCGCCAGAACTCAGCCCCCTGACTGAGAAACTGACAAACCAGCACATGGGCGTAACGATCGACAATGACACCCGGCAAGCCGTCGGACTCTGCATTGACCAGACGGAGAGCCGCAGCCTCGCTATTGTCGAGTACATCACGCAGGCGCAGAGCCCGCTTCAGCCGGTCACGAAAAAAATCAGCGTTAATCTCTTCCGCTTCATCAAAACTCCAGACGCGCGCGCGAATCTGTGACTGCGGTGAATATGCCGCCCGAGCGAGAAAACGCCCGTTTTGAGCATGCACTTCAACCGTTTCCCCCGGTTGCGGAGCCTTGCCCACGATACGGCTCACTGCACCGGAAAATACCCACGGGTGACGCCGCAATAACGAGCGCTCTTTATCTTTTGCGAGGATAAGTATTGCCACAGTTTTCTCCTGCCCATCGAAATGCGGCATCGTAGCATAAACGCAAACGAAACCGATATCACCGCATGCGCCCTGCCGTCGACTCGCGCAGAAGGCCATTATGGCATATTACTTGCTGTAAGTTTATCAGGCAGATCGTTGCACTGGCGCTGTGATTTTATTATCTGAGCCGATGCGTACTGAACAGGAGCTTGCCTATTCCGGTTGTGTGCGTCCCTCCCTGCAGGGATACCTGATACGGGAATGAGATCTCCGCCTTCGCCTGAAGGGTTCGGTGAATAAGATCACAGCGCCAGTGTAGCGACTGCCTGCTTTCAACATCCCCTGAATAAAAGGCCTGCCTATCCCCCCTTGTGGCAGGCCTTTTTATTTTTGCGGGCAGCATCGTGTTCAACAGCCCTCCCCACCACGGGACGACAAGCGAGGATGCCACCACTATGCTGCCGCCATGATCACGCGACAGAAATCGATTCTGCTAACCACCCTGAATGCCCGCTACACCCACTCATCCATAGGGCTGCGCTACCTTTTTGCCAATATGCGCGAACTGCAGGCTGACAGTGCCATTCGCGAGTTCACCATCAATGACAATATCCAGGATATCGCCGAACAGCTGCTGCATGAGCGCGCGGCCATTATTGCTATCGGCATCTACATCTGGAACGCCGAAGCCTGTGCCCGCCTGATACGTACAATCAAGGCCGTATCACCGCAGACCACGATCATTATCGGCGGCCCTGAAGTCAGCTACCAGCCATTACGGGTCAACTTCGATGCAGCCGACTTCATCATCAGAGGCGAGGGCGATACCGCTTTTTACGAACTGTGCCGGGCGGTGCTGTCCGGTTCTCCGCCACAACAGCGAATCATTCAGGCCCCCATGGCTGATCTTGCCCGTATTGAGCTCCCCTATGACTGCTACAGTGATGAGGATGTGGCCAACCGTTATATCTATGTCGAGGCTTCGCGAGGCTGTCCGTTTTTATGTGAATTCTGCCTCTCATCCATCGACAAAAAGGTCAGGAATATTGATATCGACACCCTTCTTGGGGCACTGGAAACACTTTATCAGCGCGGCGTTCGCAGCTTCAAATTCATCGATCGTACCTTCAACCTGAACATCGGAATCGCCGCCCGCCTGCTCGACTTTTTCCTGGCCCATCAACCCTGCTTTGTTCACTTTGAGGTCATTCCCGACCACTTTCCCGATGCGCTGAAAGAGCGAATCGCCCGCTTTCCTGCCGCGGCCCTGCAACTTGAAATCGGCATCCAGACACTGAACCCCGGGGTGGCCAGTCGCATCCACAGAAATCTCAAGCTCGACAAGATCGAGCAAAACATCCGCTTTCTGGAAAACGAGACGTCAGCCCACATGCATCTGGATCTGATTGTCGGCCTGCCGGGAGAGACACTTGCCAGCTTTGGCCACAACCTGAACCGCCTTGCCGCTATCACCGGAGCGGAAATCCAGATTGGTATTCTTAAAAAACTCTCCGGTACCAGCCTGCATCGACACGACAGTGAGTTCGACATGGTCTATGCCGATATGCCCCCCTACGACATTCTGCGTAACAATCTGCTCAGTTTCGAAGACATTCAGCAAATGAAACGCTTCGCCCGCTTTTGGGACCTTTATTACAACAGCGGCAACTTCAAACAGGGCATACGCCTGCTTTGGCCCGATGGCGATGTATTTGAGCAGTTTCATACCTATTCAGTATGGATCTATGAACAGACGCGCAGCACATGGAAAATCTCTCTGGAACGACTGGCAGAACTGTTGTTCACCTATCTGACCGAACATATGGCCATCCCCCCGGCCACCGCTGCCGGAACGCTGATCGCAGACATCATGACGCTGGAGGGAAGAAAAATGCCCCCCTTCCTGAAGCCATTTGCCCACCACAAGACAGCTGCCAAACAGGTCACGGCAAACAGCCACAACAAACGTCAGATCAGGCACACCGCACAATAAGCCAGACGTCAGAAGAGAGCGATCATTTGGCTCTGTAAAAGCATCACGGCCATCATAGGCATACTTATTTAGGGAGATGCTGATTTATTGCCCTCCTGGCAAAAATCAGTCCGTAAAGGCAAAAGCGTGGTTTTGCCTTTACGGACAAATCAAACACTTATGTGTCTGGTTTGGCGAGCCGTCCATGGCCCGCACGGAATCGCTGGATTAATCAGCGATTCCTTAGCGGTTATCCGCTATAATGGGGCTAAAGGCCAGACGGCAGCACCGTCTATAGCGACCTGATCATGGTGCGAAGGTCACACTGCCATGAGGGGGGACTCAAATGGCTATTTCTTGCCCTGTCTGTGGTTGCACCGATAAAGAGCGGTTGCACAGAACCTGGTGGATGCGACTGATACCGTTCTGCAAATACTATCGTTGCAGACAGTGCGACCACGCCTACCTGAAGCTTTTCTGAATCACTTCAGCTTCGCCGGCAAGGTCCTGCATCACACTCACGACCGGTGAAAAATATTTGCAAATAAATCGCGACAGGGATAGAGTGACTGCAGTTGCACTGGCGTTATGGCCTATAAATTGCGGGCCGATATACGCTGAACGGGAGCCTCTCTATCCTGATGGTGTGCGCCCCTGTATTGGGGCACCTGAAGTCAGGGCACTGCGCCCACCTTTTCGTAAAGGGTTCAGTTCATTTATAGGTCATAACGCCAGTGCAATTACCTCTTTCAAAAAAGCCAGCTCGAGGGAGCTGGCTTTTTTATTGCCGCGTAAGGCCTCTCGACCAGCTCAATCCATACCGAGAGGCGAGTGCTCTTCAAGATAGGTATAGCCTTTCAGCCCTTCACGATAGTAGTTCAGAAATGCCATCGCCTCGCGAGCGGTGATACGCCCTTCGCTACGCGCCGTATTCACCTGACGACGCATACGATCAGCAAGCACCGTCTCATGAAACTGAACATACTCAAGCACATCCGCCACCGACTCACCTTCAACCAGCTGCTCAAGCTCATAACCATCACCATCCAGGCGCACATGAACCGCATGTGTATCACCAAACAGATTGTGCAGGTCGCCAAGGATTTCCTGGTAGGCACCGGTCAGAAAAATGCCGATGTAATAGTCATCGCCATTGTTGACCGAGTGCAGCGGCAGGGTTGGCGACACACCACCGGCTAACGGAAACTGCTCGATCTTGCCATCCGAGTCACAGGTAATATCCACCAGCACCGCCTCCCGATCAGGGCGCTCATTCAACCTGTGGATAGGCATGACCGGGAACACCTGCCGGATAGCCCAGGCATCGGGTAGCGACTGAAACAGCGAAAAGTTGAGAAAGTAGCGGTCAGCCAGCTGCTTGCGTAAATCCGGCAACAGCTCGTTGATCTCTTCCTGATCAAAACGATCCTGCAACATCGATAACAGGCACCAGTGCAGGTCATCTGCCTGTGCCCTTTGCTCAAGGGTCGAATAGCCGAGCGTAAACAGCTTGTGAATATCCTCACGCAGCGAAATGGCATCATGCAGTGCTTCACGCGGACTGATTTCATCCAGCTCATGCCATGTCTGCCACAGATGGCGCAGCTGCATCGGTGCATCGGCCGGTGGCTCAACAATCTCCCGGCCGGACAAACGCCGTGTTGCAGCAAGCACATCCAGAATCAGTACGGCATGATGTGCCACCAATGCCCGGCCGGATTCGGAGATAATATCCGGATGTGGCAACCCCTCATCATCGCACACACTTTTCAGCGTCCAGACAATATCATTGGCATACTCCTGCAACGAATAATCCACCGATGATACGCTGCCTGAAATAGAGCCGTCATAATTGATCCCCAGGCCACCGCCCACGTCCATCAACTCGATCGGTGCTCCGAGACGCCGCATTTCAATGTAAAAACGGGCTGCCTCCTGCATCGCTTCCTTGATACGGCGAATGTGAGGCACCTGCGAACCGATATGAAAATGGAGCAGCTTCAGGCAATCCAGCTGACCGAACTGCTTGAGCTTATCAACCGCTGCAACCAGCTCGGAGGCTGCCAGGCCGAACTTCGAACTATCTCCGCCTGAATCCTCCCACAGCCCCTTGCTTGTGGCGGCAAGGCGGCAGCGCAAGCCGATCAGCGGCTGCACATCCAGACGCCGTGATGCATCGAGAATCAGATCCAGCTCATTCGCCTTTTCAACCACAATATAGATTCGCTTGCCCATCTTGCGGCCAATCATTGCCAGCTCGACAAATTCGCGATCCTTGTAACCGTTACAGACAATCAGCCCTTCCACATCTTCCATCATCGCCAGCGTAGCGTGCAGTTCAGGCTTGGAACCTGCTTCAAGGCCCCAGTTGAATTCAGCTCCGTACTCAACAATCTCCTCAACCACCTGACGCTGCTGATTCACCTTGATCGGATAGACGCCGAAATACTGGCCCTGATAGCCGGCTTCCTTGCGCGCATTGCTGAAACGCAGATGGATCTGTGACATACGAGCCCTGAGAATATCGGAAAACCTGAGCAGCAACGGTGCTTCTATCTGACGGGATTTAAGATCCTCAAGCAGCTCCATCATATCGATCGACTGCTTGCCATCCGGTCGCGCATCAAGGTTTCCCTTGCTGTTGATGCCAAAAAAACCGTTCCCCCAGCCCTCAACCTGATAGAGGCGGGAAGCATCCTTAATGGACCATTTACTCTCTTTCACAGCGATGCATCTCCTTCTCCGGATGAATATTCGTGGCCTACTTTGGCAGTTTCATCACCATGATGGAAGCCTGCCATCCTCTGGCAACACGCATATGACATGCATAAAACCCCATAAATCACGACATATTGACCGCTGCAATCCAAGCGTGTGTGATTGCACATCTAGAGTGGAGGATGCATGCCCTACAGTGCACAAAGCAATTTTGACCACAACAGCAGGCCGAAAACCGGCATCCTGTTGACCAATCTGGGAACACCGGATGCCCCGACCACCAAAGCATTGCGGACCTACCTGAAGGAGTTTCTTTCCGACCCACGGGTGGTTGAGCAGCCTCGCTGGCTCTGGTGGCTGATCCTCAACGGCATTATTCTGAATGTGAGGCCGGCGAAATCTGCTGCCGCCTATCGCAGCGTCTGGAGCGAAGATGGCTCACCGCTGATGGCTATCAGCCGGCGTCAGAGAGACAAGATAGCTGTTCTTCTGCAACAACGACTGGGCGACGATATTCATGTCGAGCTTGCCATGCGCTATGGCAACCCATCGATCAGGTCAGGGCTTGAATCACTGCGGGAGAAAGGCTGCCGGAAGCTGTTTGTACTGCCGCTATATCCACAATATTCAGCCACAACAACAGCATCCACCTTTGATGCCATCAGCGATGTCATGAACAGCTGGCGCCGGATTCCGGCGCTGCACTTTATCGACTCCTACCATGATCACCCCGCCTATATCGATGCGCTGGCCGCAAGCGTACAAACCTACTGGCAACAGCATGGTCAACCCGAACGCTTGCTGGTCAGCTTTCATGGCATTCCCGAGCGCTACTTCAGGGCCGGAGACCCTTATCCATGCCACTGCCGCAAAACCGTCAGGCTCCTGCGTGAAAAACTCGGGCTGAACGAGGAGCAGGTACAGCTGAGCTTTCAATCCCGCTTCGGTCGTGAACCGTGGATGCAACCCTATACAGATGAGACCCTGAAGCAGTGGGGCAAGGAGGGTGTTAACTCTGTCGACGTCATTTGCCCCGGCTTTGCTGCCGACTGTCTCGAAACACTGGAGGAGATCGCGGTTGAAAACCGTGATTACTTCCTCGAGGCAGGTGGTCATCAATTCCGTTATATACCGGCATTGAATGACAGCGATGCGCACATCGAGGCCCTTGCCCGTCTGCTCATCACCGCCATCAACGGACGTTAAGCGTCGAAACCTTGTCCACATGTAACGCATGAGTAGCGTGCCATGCCGCCATGCATCCGCCTCATGGCGGTGAACCCTGCAAGGAGGGTAGCTGATGTCTCCCGTTGTCATGACCATTGTGGTACTGTGCCTGTACCTGCTTTTTTTCCGTTTTTACGCCAATGGCTTTCTTGCCAGAAAAATTTTCGACCTCAATGGTGCTGCCATCACACCGGCTCACTCACAGCGTGATGAGGTCGACTATGTACCAACCAACAAATACATCCTGTTCGGTCACCATTTTGCCTCCATCGCCGGGCTGGCTCCGATGCTTGGACCTGCCATTGCCGTGATCTGGGGCTGGGTACCCGCCCTGTGCTGGGTGGTTTTCGGTACGCTGCTGGTCGGCGCCGTGCATGACTTCTCAGCCCTCGTCCTCTCGATCCGGCACAAGGGACACAGCATGGGTACCATTGCCCGCGATGTCATCAGCCCGCGTACCCGCCTGTTATTTCTGCTGGTTATTTTCTTCCTCGTCGCACTGGCTATGGGTGTGTTTGTACTGGTCATTTCAGGGCTCTTCGCCGCACCTGATGCAGCCCATATCCCGGCAACCGCACACCCTGAGGCCGTATTCCCGACCTACTCCCTGATGCTGATCGCGATGGTCATCGGCTTTTTTGTTTATAAAAAGAATATGCCACTATGGCCCATGATCGCCCTCGGCTTCGTGCTGATGATGGTGACCACAGCCATCGGCCTTGATATGCCGGTCACCGGCCTCTCCGCCGGATTCTGGACATGGTCGCTGCTCATCTATGCCTTTATTGCCAGCGTTCTGCCTGTATGGCTGTTGCTGCAGCCGCGTGATTTTCTCAACTCGCTGCTGCTCTACCTGGCACTCTTCTCGATGCTTGCCGGCTTTTTTATTCTCTCTCCCGACTGGGCTGCACCGGCCATCAACCCGCATCCGGTCGGCGCACCGCCCATGCTACCGTTTCTGTTTATCGTCATCGCCTGCGGAGCCGTGTCCGGCTTTCACGGCCTGGTCGCATCCGGTACCACCTCCAAACAGCTGGATAAAGAGACCGATGCACCCTTCGTCGGTTATGTCGGCATGATTGGTGAATCACTGCTGGCTCTTTTGGCAGTACTGGCCACAACTGCCGGTGCATTCTCATCCCGGGCCGATTGGGAATCGTTTTACGGCTCCTGGGACAAAGCCGTCGGTTTACACCAGAAGCTGGGCGTCTTTATTCAGGGTAATGCAAACTTCATTCATCAGCTCGGAGTACCGCTTGATTATGCCGCAGCCTTTATCAGCGTCGTGGTCGTTGGTTTTGCCATGACATCGGTCGATACCGGCGCCCGCCTGCTGCGCTTTAATCTGGAAGAGATCGGTCACACCATCGGTGTGAAAGCCCTTGGTAACCGTTATGTGGCCACCTTTCTGGCCGTGGCAGCCATCGGCTTCTTTGCCTTCTTCAAGGTCGACGGAAAACCGGCCGGCCTGTTTCTCTGGACCCTGTTCGGCACCACCAACCAGATTCTGGCCGGTCTGACCCTGCTGACGGTCACCATCTATCTCTACCGCAAGAAAAAACCGATTCTTTACACACTGCTGCCTATGCTGCTGGTGCTCGGTGCCACCGTTGCCGGCATGGTGATGGGCATCATCGAAGCGGTTGAGAAAGCACAGTGGGCCGTGGCATCTGTCGGGGCAGCAATCTTCCTGCTCGCCTTCTGGGTACTGGTAGAAGCGTTGCTGGTGGTTCGTCATGTACGGGCAGAGCATCAACAGTAACATCATCATGCATGGTGAACACTGAACCGCCTGTTTTGAGAACAGCTTTGCAGATACAGGAAAGGTCAGCCACTCCTGATCCGATCAGACAGATACGGCCGAGTACTCCGGCATGCAACGGCGCATGCGCCGGGTAGCCATGGCGGGATCATCGGCCGAAAGCAGGCCGCTGATCACAGCGACATGCGGCCAGTTCAGTTCACTCGCATGCTCGGGAGTCATCCCGCCGAGTGCGACCACAGGCAGTGGAGCCTGCATCGCCATGCGGTGAAATTCAGTCACCCCGAGACAAGGAGCCCCGGGATGGCTGGCTGTCGGAAAAACAGGGGAAAGCAGCGCGTAATCCGCACCGGCATCTTCAGCCAGACGCAAATCCTCTTCGTGGTGACATGAGACAGAAACTGTTTTGCTCCGATCAGCGAGCCAACCGCGAACCACAGGGACACTGCCGATCGCCGTGCCAGCCAGGTGCACCCCATCCGCATCGACAGCCTCGGCAATATCGGCCTGTGTATGGATAATCAGGCGGGCGCCACAGGCTCGGGTCATCACCCGCAAACGCGCGGCCAAAGCCAGCAACCTTGCCGAATCAAGCGCCTTCTCCCGCAACAGTACCGCATCAACACCGGCGGCCAGCACTTGCTCAAGCGCCTCAAAAAACGGTTCGCCGTGATAACGGCTGCTATCGGTAATTTGTGTCAGTACAGGCGGTATGACAGGCACGCGACATCCACAAACAGTGAGTGCTATACGCTCAAAACTCTTTCAGAATCCAGCTGGGAGGCACAATGGCGGTACCACCACCGGGCAGGCGACGGACAAACTGGCCATTGGGTTCACGATAGAGATAGTAGGCAGGCATACCACCGGCAGGCTGCACCTTGACCTTAAACACCTGGCCATGCGAAGCATATTCGGTCACGGTAACCCCATCCTTCCCCTGATAGGAGCGAATATCGACGGCAGTCGTATCATCCGGGGCCTTGAGCTCATCCTTGAGGCTGGCCGGCTTTTCAGCGGCAACCGCCTGATCGGTGATGGCAGCCGGCGCAGATGTATCAACGACCGGCGGCGGTGCCACATCCTCGGCGGCACGGACCGGTGAGGAGAGGGCCAACAGCGGCAGGAGCAGCAACGGGGAGAGGATCATCATTCGCAAGCGATTCATGCATGCATGATAGCAGTCGCAAGCGCGATCTACAGCTGTTTTTTTCACCATTTCATATGACACGTTCATTTCCTCCATCCAGCGGCAGTTGCGCTCCGGTAGTACACGCAAATAGCGGGCCAGCCATCGCACAGGCCATCTCGGCCACATGCCGTGACGTCACTTCACATCCAAGGATATTATTGGTTTTATAGGCCTCAACACTGAGCCCGTAGCTGGCAGCCCGCTTCGCCAGCACCTCATCCGTCCAGATCGCTGTATCAAACACCGCGTTCGGATGCAGCACATTGACCCTGATACCATCACCGCCCAACTCCAGTGCTGCCACCCTGGCCAGCTGGGTCAATCCGGCCTTCGCCACCGAATAGGCCGCAGCACCCGGGCCCGGTGCAGGAACATTTTTTGACGCCATCAGCACAACCGCAGCATCGATACCATATCTGAGATACGGCACAGACTCGCTGAGCAATAACTGATGGCTGCTCAGATTCAGGGCCAGGCTCTGCTGCCAGGTGTCGAACGGCATCCCTTCAATAGGATGACTGGCAGGAAAACAACCTGCATTACTGATGACAATATCCAGTCCGCCAAAATGACGCACTGTCGCTTCGACTGCATCCCTGATCGCCACCGCGTCGGTCATATCACAGACCACGCCCAATACGGATGATGATGAGAACATGGTGGTCACAGCGGGATTGATATCCAGCGCCGCCACAACCGCCCCCTTCTGCAGCAACGCCCTGACACAGGCTGCACCAATACCGCTGGCAGCGCCTGTCACCAGGGCGATACGACCGCGCATCTCCATCGTGGCAGCACCTTTTTTCAGCTTGGCCTGCTCAAGCTCCCAATATTCAAGCTCAAAAATATCTTTTTCCGGCAATGCCTGCCAACCACCCAGCAGCTCCGCCTGATGAATGGCATGCATCGTATGGCTGCAGATATCGGCAATGATACCGCACTCAGCCGGACTCACACCGAATGCCAGCGCTCCCCCTCCCGGCCACACCGCCCAGCGCGGTGCCGGATCAAGACAGGTCAGTCCCTCTGTATGATGACGGCTGAAATAATCAAAATAATCGCCGACAAAGGCGTTAACCGAAGCCTCCGCATCCTCACCGATCATCATGGCGGTGCGCTTGGTGCGGATGACATGATCGGGTGTCAACGGACCACGCGTGGCAATATCAGCCACATCGCCGCGCAATGAGAACTGAACCGCATCGCTGCCATGATTCAACATGGCCAGCACAGGAGCTCCGCGCGCTTCGGATACCGCCTTGCGCACCATGGCCAGAGCCTTCAGATCAGGAACCTGCGCCACTTCGCCGGTCGAACGCTGCCGTGCATGCGCGGATAAATAATCTTCTGCCCGGCTGACCAGCTCAATCATATTGCCGTAACTTTCAGCTGCCGCATCGGCAAAGGTAAACACCCCGTGATGCAACAGCACGATGCCCTTCACGCTTGACCAGTCGATGCCGGCAGTCAGCTGAGCAACCTGCCGGGCGAGTACAAAGCCCGGCATGATATAGGGCAATATCAACACCTCATCGCCATACAATGACCTTAAGATGGCCTCTCCACCTGCACTGTTACTGATGGTGACGATGGCATCGGCATGGGTATGATCGACATAGGTAAACGGAATGATCGCATGCAGTATCGCCTCAACCGAAGGATTCGGAGCATTGGCATTCGTCATGGCTGCCCGCTGGGCATCCACCATCTCCGTATCACCCAGCTGCTCGAGCTCAGCCATCTTTTGCAACACATCCAGCCTGACCGGTGCAAAGCCCTGCTTCTCAATCGTCGCCAGATCCCAGCCACTGCCCTTCACATACAGCACCTGCTCCTGCTCGCCGAACACATTGCGCACCATCGCCTTGACCGAAGTGTTACCACCACCATGAAGCACCAGTGATGGCTCACGGCCAAGCAGTCGCGAGCTGTAAACCCGAAGCGCCAGCGGATCATTTTCCAGCGCTGTGGCTTCAGCGACATCCCATGCGTTATTCATCCCGTCACTCCCGAATCTGTTTGTCTGGAAAAAATCGTGAGAAATCCCTTATGCCATCGTGCGGCGCAACAGCACCAGGCACGCCCCGCCGCCGCTACCCGGACGGGGAATCGCAGCCAGCACCTGTCCGGCAAAGGGACCATCAGTCAACCAGTGATAGACCGCCTTTTTCAATACCGGTTTACCATCGGATGAGTGCAGACCACGACCGTGAATAATACAGATGACACGCACATCATCATCCGCAACAGCCCGGGCAAAGCCATCGGCCAACGCTGACAGCGCCATATCACAGGTCATACCATGCAAATCAAATGTACAGGCAACGGACGGATCACCTGCGGCAAGGCGCTTCAGGCGCTCTCTTGAAATACCATCGGCCACAAGAGACCATGGCTCAACCCGGCGAGCGGCTGGTCCATCTGCCATTAACCCGGAAGGCTGCCGATGACGATGCCGGACGGCGACCTGATGGCCGCGCGGCAATCGCCTGTCAGGTGTGATTTTGTCAATTTCCGGCAATGGCTGCACCCTGCCCATCGCTTCGGCAAACAGATCTTCATCTGTCTCCGGCGGCATCTTTATTCTGCTCGCTCCGGACGGCTCATCAGTACATGCACGGCATCCGGCAAGCGTACGCTTCCGCTTAAAACCCGGTGCACGGTCTGTATCAGTGGCAACTCAATACCCAGATGCCCAGCCAGCCGGTCAGCAGCCTCGGCAGTACGCACACCTTCAACCACCTGGCCAATACTCGCAACAGCCGCAGCTGCCGCAGCGCCTCTGGCCACCTCTGCTCCAAAGCGGCGATTACGGGACAGCGTGCCGGTACAGGTCAGCACCAGATCACCGAGCCCTGAGAGCCCCATCAGGGTCTCATAACGCCCGCCACAGGCGACCGTCAGGCGCGCCATCTCGGACAATCCACGGGTCACAGCTGCAGCCACCGAGTTGTGGCCAAACCCCAGCCCATCAGCCATACCGGCGGCAATGGCGATAACATTTTTCAGTGCCCCGCCCATCGCAACACCGATCAGATCATCACTGCTATAGATACGGAATGAGGTGTCATCAAAAAACGCAGCTGCAGCTTCTGCTTTGGCCAGATCAGAGGCAGCCATCGTAATGGCCGTCGGCTGTCCTCTGGCCACCTCAGCGGCAAAGGATGGTCCGGATAGCAATGCAATACGCTGCGCAGCAATATGGCGCGCAAACATCTGGTCGGTGCGCTCAAGCGTCTGCGGATGCAGCCCCTTGCAGGCCGCAATCACCGGGTAATCACCATCGGCAAGCAATGGCAAACAGCTGTCAACCGTCGCACATGGCAAGGCATAAACGCAAGCTGCAGCCCCCTGCATGGCAACGACAGGATCAGCCATCACATGAAGATTGGCAGGCAACGGAATGCCGGGCAGGTAGCGGGCATTTTCACGGCTGCTGTTCAGCAACTCCGCCTGCACATCGTTTCTGGCCACCAGCCGGACCTGACGACCGCTTCGTGCCAATACCAGTGCCAGAGCCGTTCCCCATGAACCGGCCCCCCATACAGTTACCACCTGCTGTTCACCCATGCCGCCGCCTCCCTGCCTGCAGGGCAATTGCTAGCATGAGCAGTGCCCCCGGCAAAGGCCAGTCGCCCCAGCGCATGTATGGCGTTTGCAGGTTCGACAGCTGATAGGAGGCAATCAGGCTCCCCTGCTGCCACCATGGCAGGCTTGCCTGAACACTCCCGTCCGGCGCGATAACGGCTGTCACACCTGTATTGGCAGCACGCAATACATAGCGGCCTGTCTCAACGGCCCGCATACGAGCTGCCTGAAAATGCTGCCAGGCAGCCGGTGTTGTGCCATACCAGGCATCATTGGTGACATTCACCAGCACATCCGCACCATGTAACACCCGTGCTCTGGCCTCCTCGGGAAAGAGTGATTCATAACAGATCAGCGCACCATATCGATGGCCGCGCAGTAGCAGCACACCGCTGTCCTCTGCCGCTTTAAAGTCGGCAATTTCGGGCACCAGCGCATGCAAAAACGGAATCCATGACGGCACATATTCCCCGAATGGCACCAGATGATGTTTACCGGCAAAGGGGCGCTCTGCGCCGGAAACGTCAAGCGGGTCATCAGCCAGCAGGCCATTCTGCGCCGTTCGCTTGCCGGTCAGCTTCAAGCCCCCGAACAACAGCGGTGTGTGCCAGCTGTCGACCTGCGTATTCAACCAGCCATTCCAGCCGGGAGCCCGTTCGAGGAAAAAAGGAACGGCCGCCTCCGGCCAGATAATCAGATCCACATTGCCACGCGCCGCCGTAGCGGAGAGGTCGGCATAACGCTGCATCGTCTCGTCGACAAAAGCCGCATCCCACTTCTGATCCTGAGGAATATTGCCCTGTACAAGCGCAGCCCGATACAGCGGGCCATCCGGAATCGCCGCTGTCGGTGGAGCCAGCCAGAATAACAGCAAGGCCAGAGCACCGCCCGCAATCGCCGGACGCCACCGGCGCATGGAAAGCAGTGTCAGTGCTGCCGCAGCCAGTGCCGGCAACGCCGCCGCACCATACACACCAAACCAGGAGGCCCAGCCAATGGCCGGAGTATCCAGCAACACATTGCCCAGCGCGGTCCACGGCAGACCGGTAAACAGATGTCCGCGCAACCACTCCTCACAAACCGTTGCCGCAGGGAACGCCAGCAATACCCGGCTGCTACGCCCTGCCGTTCGCCAGCACAACCAGCCCAGCAATGCAGGCAGTGCCGCCATGACACAGCCGACAAGGGTCACGCACAATGCCGCAACCAGCCATGGCAAATGGCCAAATGTGTGCAGTGTCGGAGCCAGCCACCATGCGCCAAGGCCGAACCAGCCCAGTCCGAATGCATACCCGGCAGCATGCCCTCGCATCAACAGGCCGAGAAGACCGGCCAGCAGCAAAGGAGCCAGCCATGGCTGGTCATAGGGGCTGAATGCAAACGGCATCATCGCGCCAAGACCGAAGGCTATGATATGACTGCGATAATGGGCGATGGTTTCTATGGCGGGCATGATTAAACCCGTTTATGTTTTCAGTGCGTGTGACGGACGCTGAATGCGTACCTTGCTGACCTTGCGGGGATCTGCCTCGATAATATGAATGCGGAAACCATCAAGCTGTACAACCTCTCCGGCCTGTGGAATACGGCCAAGGCGTGAGGTCAGCCAGCCGGCGACGGTGTCATAATCACCCTCTGGCAACACCGCATCCAGCGCTTCGCTGAGCTCTTCAATGTGCATGCGTGCCATCACCATATAACTGCCATCCGGCAATGGCTTGCACTCCTGCTCTTCATCTTCGCCATCTTCGCCGATCTCGCCGAAAATCTCGCGCACCAGGTCGGATAGCGTGACGAGTCCAGCCGTACTACCGAACTCATCGAGTACAATCGCAAAGCTGCACGCATGCTCGCGCATCTCGGAGAGCAGGCCGGATACCTGCTCAAGCTCCAGCACCTTCAGGCATGGCGTCAACAGGGAGGCAAGCGACGGTGACTCCCCCTTCAGCCTTGCATCAATCACATCCTGGACATGCACCATACCCAGCACATGGTCGATATCACCATCAATCACCGGCATACGGGCAACATCGTTTTCCACCATCGCCCGTTCAACATCGGCCAGTGATGCATCGGCAGGCACCGACAGAATCTCGGAGCGCGGAATCATCACCTCGCGCACGCGCGTGTCATGAAAGTGCACAATCGCCTCAAGCATGCTGCGCTGTTCTTCCGACTGCACGGCAACCGCGCGACCGAGCACGGCCAGCAACTCCTCCTCATCACGACCCGGACGCAGCTGCTCAATCAGTAACGTTCGCAATCGGCCGCCCCAGCGACGCAATACATCACTCATGCCTGCAACTCCGGATAGGGATCATGCAGGCCGAGCTGTTGCATCGCCTGCCGCTCAAGCTGCTGCATGATAACCGCCTCATCGTCATCAATATGATCATATCCAAGCAGATGAAGGGTTGCATGCACCACCAGGTGCTGGATATGGGCCTCCGGCGTCAGCGCCAGGCGCTCCGCCTCCTGCAACACAAACGGAATGGCCAGCGCAATATCCCCAAGGGACTCATCAAAATCGATGGCATCCGGCTCCTGCATCGGAAACGAGAGCACATCAGTGACCGCATCCTTGCCCCGCCACTGGCTGTTCAGCTCCCTGATCTCCATATCCGGGGCAAAGCGCACACACACTTCCGGTTCCGCTGTGTCAGGATCCGTCACAGTGCACGCGGCCATCACTGCCGCAGCAATGGTCTCCGGCGGGGTAAATTCGCCCTCGATCTCCTCATCAACCATCACATCAATCACGATCATCATCCTCATAGGCATTTACAATCTGCTCAACCAGCTGATGGCGAACCACGTCACGCGCATCCAGGCGGCAGATGGCAATATCCGGAACCCTCTCCAGCACCTTTAAAGCATGCAGCAGGCCACTTTGCTGATGACGGGGAAGGTCCACCTGCGTCACATCGCCGGTCACAACCATGCAGGCACCAAAACCCAGACGGGTGAGAAACATTTTCATCTGCTCGCGCGTCGTATTCTGCGCTTCATCGAGAATCACAAACGCATCATTAAGCGTTCGGCCACGCATATAGGCCAGAGGTGCAATCTCGATGCGGTTCTGCTCCAGCAGCGCATTCATACGTTCGACACCGAGCATATCCGCCAGAGCATCAAACAACGGTCGCAGGTAAGGGTCTACCTTCTGCTGCATATCCCCTGGCAAAAATCCCAGCCGCTCACCCGCTTCAACAGCCGGCCGGGTCAGAATAATGCGCTCCACCCGATTGCTGTTCATGGCCGATACCGCTGCTGCGACAGCCAGATAGGTTTTACCGGAACCGGCCGGACCAACCGCCAGCGTCAGCGTCTTGCTGCGAATCGCCTTCAGGTAGCTGCGCTGATTCGGCGTTTTACCACAGATATGGCGTCGCCCTGCGATCAGCACATCGGCCGCCGCCTGAGTCCCGCCCTCATCTTTCATTGCGCCTTCTATATCCACCTCGCTTAACTCCCCGTAGCGCTCAAGATGTGTCTGTAATCGCCTGATTGCCTGCACCGCTTCGGCAGCCTGATCCCCTTCCACCATCCAGTCTCCCGGTTGCCCGAGAAAACTCACCTGATAATAGCGCTCAATGCGCAGGAGGACGCGATTGCCGGGACCACACAGTGCCTGTAACTCCGTCCCGCCAAGCGATAACTGCAACGGAATACGTCTGCTCGCCGACTCACTCACCGACAAGAATCAACTCACCCCGAAGCGACTGCCCGTACGCCTCCATGATCCGAACCGGCAATATCTGGCCAATCTGGCGGGGGCTGCCACGGAAGTGCACGATTCTGTAATCGGCCGTGCGCCCTTCCATATCGCCTTCATTGCGTCCCGGCTTTTCAACCAGAACCTCGACCGTACGACCAAGCTGACGCTCCATGCCAAGGCGGCTCTGCTCACGCATCAGGGTCAGCAGACGCTGCAGGCGCTCATCCTTGACCGCCTCGGGAACACTGTCCTCAGCATGCGAGGCCGGCGTTCCAGGACGCGGCGAATACTTGAAGCAGTAGGCCGTGTCGTAGCCAACCTGACGGGCAAGATCGAGTGTATCCTCAAAATCTTCATCCGATTCACCGGGATAGCCGACAATAAAATCGGAGGAGAGGGCGATATCAGGGCAATATCCGCGCAGCTCGTCAATCAGGCGCAAATAGGTTTCACGATCATGGCCCCGGTGCATCATTTTAAGCATATGATTGGAACCGGACTGCACCGGCAGATGCAGATAAGGCATCAGCTGCGGAATCTCGCTGAAAGCACGACAGAGCTCGCTGGTCATCTCCATCGGGTGACTGGTGGTAAAACGCAAACGTTTAAGCCCGTCGAGTGCGGCAACCGCATAGAGAAGCATGGTAAAATCCCATTCTCCACCATCCTCACCCAGACCACGGTAACCATTCACGTTCTGTCCCAGCAGGCTGATCTCCACCACGCCGTCCGCCAGCAGCTGTCTGCACTCGGTCAGAATATCCTCAACCGGGCGGGAGATCTCAGGTCCGCGGGTATAGGGCACCACACAGAAGGTGCAGAATTTGTCACACCCCTCCATAATGGTCACACAACCACTTACCCCCTGCCCCTGATGGCGCGGCAGGCTGTCAAACTTCTCGATCTCAGGCATATCGACTTCAGTCAGCTGCACACGATCACGGCGAATCTTCTTCACCATTTCGGGAAGACGGTGATAGGTCTGGGGCCCGAACACGAGGTCCACATAGGGGGCCCGTTTCTGGATGCGTTCACCTTCCTGCTGGCCGACGCACCCGCCCACGCCAATGATCATATCCGGTCGTTTATCTTTAAGCTTGCGATAGCGCCCCAGCTCTGAATAGACCTTCTCCTCCGCCTTTTCACGTACCGAGCAGGTATTCATCAGAATCACATCGGCATCTTCCGGCCGGTCGACCAGACGCAGACCGTATGCCTGCTTCATGATGTCGGCCATCCGCCCGGAGTCATATTCATTCATTTGACAGCCGTAAGTGCGGATAAACAGCGTATCAAGAGAGCGTATGGGATCTGTTTTTGATTTCATGGAATGGCGCAGGCTAAAGCGGGCGTATGGCGCAGGCAAACATCCGTCGTATCCTGTGGCAGCATTCTTGCTCGATTTCACCTGCGAATCCCTGTGATTCGCGCCTGTTCACAGAATACCGGAGGCATGCATGTCATGGTTTTCGCAATTAATGGCGTGGTTATCCGGCGCCAACCGGAGCCGTCAACCTGAACGGAGCAGCCCTGCTGCGGCAGGCAAAAAAGCCGGGCCTTCGAAAGGATATGCGCCCCGCTCATCAAACAGTGAAACACAACCACAACAGAGCCTGCAAAACCTGCTCGACATGTGCCCGAAAGGACCCGTTTCAACGCCGGCATACAGCATCAAACAGCCACTGCCGATGCAAAAAGAGGCCATTGAGCGTCTTGCCGCCCACATCAACTCAATCCCCCCCATGCCGGAGATATGGCACGAAATACAGGCCATTCTGCAACAACCCGGCGCCTCCGCCAGCGATCTGGGGCAATGCATCGTACGCGACCCGGTCCTCACCGCGCACATCCTCACCGTCTGCAATTCAGCTGCCTATGCCTCTCCGGGCCAGTCTGAAATTACCAACATTCCCCTGGCCATTGCCCGCCTTGGCCTGCATGAAACCAGCAGTGTCATTTTTCAGTCACTGGCGCCGGACCTGAGCAACAACACAAATCGCCACCAGATTCGTTATATCTGGTTCCACTCCCAGGCGATCGCAGCCCTGGCCCGCCTGCTGGCCGAGCCGGCCCGCTCGGTGGATCGTTCGACCGCCTCCCTGAACGGCATGTTGCACGACATCGGCAAGCTGGTCATTCTGCATACTGAACCGGACGAACGGCTGCAACAGCTTTCAACCCTGATCAAAGCCGGCCACGACAGCCTTGCCGCAGAGCATGCCGCACTGGGCTATACCCACCTTGATGCCGGTGTCATGCTCGCCCTGCACTGGCACCTGCCAAGACAGGTACGGGAGCTGATCACTCACCATCACCATCCGGATCAGCTTCCTGTCGCCGATACTCCCGACCCTCAGGCCAACATGATCAACCATCTTGCCCACCTGGTTCTGCAACAGCGCTCAGGCCTGTCCGGTGATGGTATCTGGCAACCCCATCAACGACAGTGGCTGCCGGAAAACACGCGTTATCTGGCCGACACCCTGCAAATCCCGGTCAACAGCCCGGTATTTTTCCAGCAGCTGGATGATGCAATCGAGCGACTGAAACGATCATTCCCGGACCTTTTCCCTCCGCCGCAGCCATAACCCGTCACTGCCCATAAAAGCAATGGACTTCTACCCGTTCTATCAACGATAGTTCGGCTATGAATCAGTATCCTGAAAAGACATGTGACATCACCAACCTTGTACGCCACCCGAAACTGGTGGAAGCCGCCATCAGCGGCAGAAAAACCCGCCAGGGCCGCAATGGCGTCTATGGCTGGCCGGGCGAAACATTCGAGCTTGATGGCATTACCTTTACCGTCACCTCACTGACCCGTGAGCGCCTGGGCGACATGACCGATGCGGACGCTATGGCTGAAGGGTATCCGAATCTGGCCGCCTATAAAGACCTCATCCTGCGCATGCACAAAGGCATGGAGTGGAATCCGGATGATCTGGTCTGGGTGCATACATTTCAACGCGCGGATCAGAATCCGGCCGGATAAGTGCACCACGCACCGGCCCTGAATCCATAAACCACTTGCGGGAGCCCCTGGAATGAGCAGCCACGATACTACAGATGCGATAACAACCATCAGGAAAAAGCAGGAAAATATCGCTGTCGTCATTGGCGTTGCCTTTACACTGACACTCTGTATCTACTTTTTCACCTACGCCATGCTGGTCGACAAAGGCAATAGCGTCGGGCTATGGCTGATGGGCATCTCAAGCCTTCTGATGCTGCTTACGCTGATCTACCTCAAACAGGTCTCCTTTTTCATGGCCCGTCTGTGGCTCGGGCGCAAACCCGAGCTGCGCGAAGCATTCGCATCATTAAGGGCGACGCAGAAATCATAACCGCAACATCCGCAGCCATCCGCATGACCGGCGGAGCGAGTCAGCAGGAACAGCATCAGAACGCCTGACCGGTACCGAAATAGAAGCGCCAGCGCCGGGTCGCCGTACCATAGGCAGCATCCACCCGGAAGGTTCCCTTGACCAGCCAGCGCAAGGTCAGCCGGGCCCCGCCGCCGAAACCGGCCACCACGGGCCGGCGAAAGGCCGGCCGATGACTACTCCAGATCTGACCGACATCCGAAAAGGCAACCAGCTGAACATTGCTCGCCGCCGGCAGCGGAAACCGGCCCTCAATATTGCCGAACAGATAGTACTGCCCCTGCAGCTCACCCGGCAGATAACCGCGCAGCCCGCTGTTTGAGCCAATATCGAACAAACCGTCCTTGAGCACCTGACCGGATGCCGCACCGCCGCTGATGCGCCAGTCAAGCGTGGCTGTCGATGAATAGAGCCGGGTATGATGCGTGAGATATGAGGTTTGCCGATACACATTGACGGTTGAGCCGAATCCCTGGTGAGCCACATCGAGTGCATACTGAAAGCCCGTGCCGGTGATCCAGGTGGTGTGATCATCGAGATTTGTATAGGTCACCGTACTCAACACACTGTTGCGCCGGCTGTCCTGCACAAGCGTGGCCGGAGCCCCCGTCACCAGCCTGAAGGTCGAGCGACTGCTGTAAAAACCCAGCCCCAGATCCCAGCCATCCCCCGGCACTGCTCCCAGTGCCCAGCTTGCACTGGTATACCAGCTACTGTTCTGTTGCTGGTACTGTCCGGTCAGCACGCCCTGATCAAATGCATCGAAAACGCTGCGCCCGGCACCCATGCCAAAAGCCAGACTAACCGGACCATCAGCCACCCGCCGCCACTGATAACTGCCATCGGCACGCGTCCCCTTCAATCCGGAAAAATTTTTACCTGTATCCTCCCGAACAGCCACCCGCAACTGATGGTGCAGCCCCCAAAGATTATGCTCCGTCAGGGTGACACCGGCTGTCGATTTACCAATATCCGAACGGGAGGCCTCCGGCAAAATGAAAAGCGACCAGCGCTCTTTCAAAACCACATGCACCGAGCCATCCTCTCCCGGCGGCAAAATCACAACCGTACTGAATAAGCCCAGATTACGCAGACGACGCTCACCGGCAGCCTGACTGTCAGCATGCCACAAACCGCCAACGCTGAAGGGAAGCTCGCGCAAGATGGTGCGCGGACTGGTCCGTTGCAAACCGGTGATATGGATATCACGGATCCACACACCGTCATCCGCACATGCAGGTAAAAGCTGAGCTGCCGACAGCAGCAGAAAAACGACAAGGGTAAAAATCAACCGAAGCATATTCTGACAGCCCCCTGAATATCTAACCCGCCAGAGCTCAGTCTACACCATCGGAGCGATCAGGTCGTCCCCTCCCGTTTCTCATCCGCAACCACATCCGGCCCAAGCAGAACGGCGATCCAGCGGGTCTCCTCACCGGTTTCCAGCGCCAGCTTGACAATCATCGTCAACGGCACGGAAAGCAGCATACCGATGGGCCCCAGTATCCAGCCCCAGAACACCAGTGACAGGAATACAACCAGCGTCGAAAGGCCCACACCTCTTCCCATATAGCGGGGCTCGATCACATTTCCCATCACAATATTGACCACCAGATAACCGGCACCGGCAAACAGCGCCGTGCCCGGCCCCACCTGAATCAGGGCCAGTAGCACGGCCGGAACAGCGGCAATAATCGAACCGATATTGGGAACAAAGTTGAACAAAAAGGCAATCAACCCCCACAACAACGGGTAATCCACGCCCAGCACGGACAGCCAGATCGCAACCATGACACCGGTGGCAAGGCTGACCCAGCCCTTGATGGCCAGATAGGAGTTCACGCTGGCAACAAAACGGCGGAAATGCTCACCGGACGGGGCGTGCTCCCCCATCACCCGCCACTTATGCGGCATTGCTGAAGCCTCCAGCAACAAAAAAATTACCGTCAGAATAATGAGAAATGTATTGGCCAGCATGTTACCAAGACCGGCAAGCAGTTTGCCTGCCATCCCCATCGCCTGAGCCGGACTGAAGTTATCCCGCAATAATTGCGAATCAAGATGCAGCCCCATACCGGCCAGCCAGTTCAGCAACGCATCGGTTTGCAACTGCAAACGAGCCTGATAGGTCGGCAGATTATGGGAAAAGTCGGCTACCGAAGCGCCAACAAAAATACCGATCAGGGCACCGACAAGCACCAGCGTCAGGGCAATCAGCAACACGGCCATTGCCGATGACATGCCACGTGCATGCAACCAGTAGAGAGGCGGCAGGCAGATAATGGCAATAAACGCGGCAAGCAGAAAGGGAACCAGCAGCGAGACCGCCGCCTGCATACCGGCAACGACTACGACAAAAGCCGCTGCCGTCATCATCGTCGAGCTACCGTGCTGCATCAGTTACTGATAGGACGACAGCCGCGGATCATCCAGATCAAACGCGGTTTCACCTGAAGCAAACATCAACCGCAAATAAGGCATACATCCTTCACACTCCCTGCCGCACCCTGTTGCTTCCTGTGCCTCATCAAGCGTGCCGTAAACCTTAAGCTGCTCGAATGTTTTGTTCACACACTCACAACGATTCACCAGCTCTTCATCCACCGTCACCCTCCTGTTGTTCACTCTTGCGATGCAGCATCGGATACTGACCGATCTCTCCGGAAAACGGCAAGCGCAACATATAGAGCAACGTATGCGTCGGTGCCTGCTGCAGATGCGCCAGCCCGATCACCATCGCCTGATGGCCACCTTCAGGCTGCGCTCGCCAGGTTCCGAACCATCGGTCCCACACACTCAGGTTAAAACCATAGTTACTGTTGGTCTCATGCCTGAGTATCGAATGATGGACACGGTGCATATCGGGCGTCACCAACAGCCATCGCAGCAAACCGTCCAACCGGCGGGGAAGCCTCAGGTTGGCATGATTGAACATCGCCATTGCATTGAGTATCACCTCGAACAACAGCACGGCCAGGACCGGTGCCCCCAGAAGAATCACCACGACGGCCTTGATCAACAGCGACAGAATCATTTCCAGCGGATGAAAGCGCAGTGCGGTTGTGACATCAATGTCGCGATCGGCGTGATGTACAAGGTGCAACCGCCAAAGAAGCGGCACCGCGTGAAATAACACATGCTGTCCGTAGATTGCCAAATCCAGCAACACAATCGCAAGCGCAACCTCCAGCCCCTCAGGCAGGGAGAATTGATTGAGAAGCCCCACACTGTGGGCATTTGCCCATATCGCCACTGCCGATGCACTGCTGACGGGAAGTATCCGCATCATCATGGAGTTAAGGACCACCATCGCAAGGTTGGCAGGCCACCGCCGGCGACCAAAGCGAAGAGGTCGGCACGGGTATTTCCCCTCAGCCACAGCCATCACTATCAAAACAGCCAGAAATGCTGACAGTCGTATTGATTGCTCATCCATACATGGATCATGCCGCAAGAGTGCGTTACGGGGAAGAGCTCAGGAGTCAACCCGGGCACGAAACGTAAAAATGAACCCATCAGCCCTGCTGATTTTGTATTCTGTGACACAGATCACTGCCGGCCGGTTGACTGCACATTGAATTCGCGCAGCATCGTCGGACGCCGAAACGGGCGACCTACACCTCATTCTCGGAGGAACTATCATGAAGAAAATCGTTATTGTAAGTCTGACAGCCGGCCTGGCACTGGCCGCCTGTGTCAGCGACCCGAATGATCCCAACAAAAACACCAAGCAAAATGCTGCTGTCGGTGCCGCTGTCGGTGCCATTGCCGGTGCTGTCATCGGCTATCAGCAGGATCACTCCGGAGGTGCGCTTCGCGGCGGCCTGATCGGTGCGGCAGCCGGTGGCGCCCTTGGTGCCGGCGTTGGCGTATATATGGACAAGCAGCAAGCCGAGTTCAACCGTCAGCTGGCCGCAGAACAGCGGGCCCATCAGATCGAGGTTGAGCGCCTGCAGAATGAAAACCTGAAGATCACCATGAACTCCGAGGTCTCATTTGACAATAATTCGTCGCAACTGAAGCCTGCATTCAGCAACACCCTCAGCAAGGTTGCCGATATTCTTAATCGCTACCCGCGTTCGACCATTCACATCATCGGCCATACCGACAGCAGAGGCTCGGCCGCCTATAACCAGAGCCTGTCAGAGCAGCGGGCCCAGTCGGTCAAGTGGGCACTTGCCGATCATGGCGTTGACCCGAACCGCATCAGCACAGAAGGGCGCGGAGAAACTCAGCCACGCGACAGCAATGACACCGAGGCCGGCCGGCAGCTCAACCGCCGTGTAGAAATGATGATTGTGCCGGATCAGAATATTCAGTGATCACACGTGCGTGGCAACCGGCAGTGAGCCCGGTTGCCACACTCCGTGAATAGTGCTGGTCTTCTCAGAATCCCAGCTTTATAGTGTGCGGCGCAGAACATGGTTGTTGAAGATGTTGTTTGGCCGGCTCGGAAGTTTCTTCTCGATTTTCCCAACGAACAGTCTGTTTGATAAACATGCATGCTTTAATTTATCGAATAAAGATTGAGGTATAGTTCAAAATGGCAACAGGTACAGTAAAGTGGTTCAACGATACTAAGGGCTTCGGCTTCATCGCTCAGGACAACGGCGGAGACGACGTATTCGTACACTTCTCAGCAATCCACGTAGACGGCTTCAAGTCTCTGCAGGAAGGCCAGAAGGTTGAATTTGAAATCGAAGACGGCCAGAAGGGTCCTCAGGCTCGCAACGTTATCCCGCAGTAAGCTTCAACACATCAACACAATTTAACCGGATCCCCCGCTCAAAAGGCGGGGGATTTTTTTATTCATACACAGCCATATTAAAAAAGATAACTCCCCGGGCGGATCATGGCGACAACCTTTACGCCAGCGGACTACCCGGCCGCTGCCACGGAATCTGTCCTTTCGACTCAATCGCCACCCGCATCACCAGACCGGTGGCAGCCAACATACTCACCAGCGCTGATCCACCATAGCTGATAAAGGGCAACGGCAACCCCACAACCGGAAACAGACCGGAAACCATGCCGATATTAACCGTAATATAGAGCACAAAAATCGATGCGATCCCCACACACAGCAGTGATCCGAAACGACTATGGGCACGATGTCCGATCCACAGAATGCGGATAATCAACAGCCCATAGAGAAACAGCAGCAGTGCCACCGCAATAAAGCCCCCCTCCTCGGCCAGCACCGAAAAGATGAAGTCGGTATGCTGCTCAGGCAAAAAATGGAGCCGGGCCTGTGTCCCGTGCATAAACCCCTTGCCAAACAGACCACCTGAACCAATGGCGATCGTTGACTGAATCACATGGTATCCCGCTCCCAGCGGATCCGACTGAGGATCAAGCAGGGTCAGTACCCGCTGCTTCTGATAATCATGCATGAAATGCCACAGCACCGGCAGCGATGCAATTCCGGCTACCACGGCAAGGCCAAATAGCCGCCAGGGCAACCCCGCAGCAATAATCAGGGCCGTGGCGGCAAACAACAACACCAGCGTCGTGCCCAGATCGGGCTGCATCACAATCAGTGCAGCAGGCATCACCGTCAACAACAGCGGCACAACAATTTCAACCCATCCGCGAGCTTCACGAGAGGCGAACCAGCTGGCCAGCATAAACATCAGCGCCCACTTCATAATTTCCGAAGGCTGCAGATTCATCACCCCGAGGTTCAGCCAGCGCCGCGCCCCCATGTGAATGTCACCGATGATCGGCACCAGCAACAGCAGAAACAGCGCCACGCCGTACATCGGCCAGCAAGCCAGCCCCAGCAAGCGCAGCGGCATAAAACAGAGCATGGTAAAGATGGCCATACCCGCTCCCCAGTACATGCCCTGCTTCTGCCACAGCCCCGGTGCCCCCTGATGCACCGCAGCATACAGCGTGACCATACCAAGCATGGCCAGACAAAAAAGCGTCGCCAGCAAGATCCAGTCAATCGACTTTAGCATCCGCATCATGGCTGCACTCCATCCGCCCCGGCCCGCTGCTCCTTGGCCGCAAGGACACGAATGATTTCAGCCGCAACGGGACCCGCAGCAGCTCCGCCATGGCCTCCGTGTTCTATAAACACCGCAATGGCAACCTTGGGATTTTTATAGGGGGCATACCCCATAAACCATGCATGATCGCGAAACTGACGCTGCAGCAGATCCTGACTGAGTGCCTTCTTTTTATCCTGGGCCATTTTGATCACCTGGGCGGTGCCTGTCTTGCCGGCCACATCCCATGGCGCATCTCCCAGTACCCGATAGGCGGTACCGGATGGATCTTCAACCACACTGCGCATGGCCTTGCGAATGATATTCAGGTGTTCCTCCGAGACATCAACCTGATTCAACACCTCAGGCGGCACATCCGCCAGCAGCTGTGGCTTGAGCACCTTGCCACCATTGGCGATGGCAGCAGCCAGCCTGGCAATCTGCAAAGGCGTTGCCGTCAGCGCCCCCTGGCCGATGGCGGTGATCATGGTCTCACCTCTGAACCACTTCATCCGTTTGCTGGCACTGTTTTTGATCGCTGACATCATATAGGGACTCTGGGTCGGAACAGAGCCACGCGATTCCGGACTGAGCTGAATTTCGGTCTTCACACCGAGCCCCCACTCCATCGCCGCATCGCTGATTGCCCCCATACCAAGTTGATCACCCAGCTGATAAAAGTAGACGTCGCATGACTGAACAATCGCGGTATGCATCGACACCATCCCATGCCCACTCCGTTTCCAGCAGCGCAGCTTGCGATCGGCAAACTCAACATAGCCCGGGCAATTGGTCGATCCATTGGCAAGACGTGAACCATGCTGAAGACCGGTCAGCCCCGTCACCAGCTTAAACGTGGATGCAGGCGGGTAGGCAGCCTGGCTGGCACGATTCAACAGCGGCTTTTCAGGATCATTCAGCCACGTCTTCCACTGCTCGGATTCAAGCCCGGTAATAAAGCGATTGGTGTCATAGCCCGGCTGACTAAGCAGGGCTATCACGGCACCGGTATGGACATCCATGACCACCACTGCGCCTGTACTGTCACCAAGGGCATCGGCTGCAGCCTTCTGCACATCAATATCCAGCGCCAGCCTGATTTTGTGCCCCATGACAGAGGGCGAACGCTTCAATACGGCCACCCTGCGCCCGAGCGCATCCACCTCCTCCTGCTGTGAGCCCGGAGAACCATGAAGCTCCTGCTCGAACGAGCGCTCCACCCCGGCACGGCCGATAAATTCACTGGGAAAATAACGACCGTCCAGATCCTCCTTGTCCACCAGCGACAGATAGCCAATCAGATGGGAGGTCAATCCGGCATAGGGGTATTCCCGATAACTGCCTGACTCAACATCCACCCCGGGCAGATGATGCAAACGGGCTGCCAGCGGCGATACCTGCTCCCACTGCAGCTTGTCATCCAGCAATACCGGGCGATCGGGCCGGGTCACCTGAATGCGCTTGCGCAACTGCTCCAGCTTGCTGTCACTCCAGTGCAGCATTTCCGCCAATGCTGCCAGTGTCTCTTCAAGGTTGGCGACACGCTCCGGTATCAGCTGCACATAGTAGGCAATGCGGTTGATCGCCAGCCCGCGCCCTTCCACATCCATAATTTCGCCGCGCACCGGCAGCACCGGCACAATATTCAGCCGGTTCTGCTCCGCCTGTAAGGCATAGTGAGCATGTTCATACCACTGCAACTTGAGCATCTGCATGGCCAGTGCTCCAAGAAAAACCGGCACTGCAGCATACAGCACCAGCATGCGCACATCGAAACGGCCGCGAATCTCAAGCAGCGTATTGCGCATAACGCCTCGCCAGAAGATGCCACACAGGTACACACAGGCAGAGAGTCAGCAGACAGGAATCCGCCGACCAGCCATCATAAAACATGGCCAGCAGCACCAGCAAGACCAGCAGCAACCGCTGAGGCAGCCCCGGCCCCAAATGCTGGTCGAAATAGATCATGGCAAATGGAATGATGGCAAAGACAACAAAACTCGTCTCCAGCGACCAGTAGAGCACCGCATCATGCAACATAACCAGCGGCAATACCCAAAGCCAGTTATGACGCTGTGCCACCAGGCTTGCCAGCAACAGGGCAAGAGCCCAGTCCGGCTGCATCAGAGAGCTGGAAAAAGCCATGTTCATGTTCAGCCCCAGCAGGGCAAACAACATCACAGGCGCAGCGATCATGGTGTTGCATGCAGCTGGGATGCGACAGCCAGCCAGTTATCTCGCTGCCAGTGAGCCACAGGCTCTGCCGAGGCCTCAACAAAAAGCCTTCCCTCTATCGGCTTGACCTCGGTAATCCGCGCAACAGCAATGCCGGGCGGAAACAGACCGCCCGCTCCGCTGGTGTAAAGCACCTGACCGGGATGTGGTGCCAGCTGCAAAGGAATAAAATCAATGGCAATGCTGCTGCCCTGCCCCCGGGCCAGAGCAGCCAGCGGCGTATCGGGCAGCGTGACCGGCACCGCCAGCGAGGCATCAAAAATCGTACGTACCGTTGCATGATCTTCCGAGGTGCTGTCAATGACCCCGACCAACCCCTCGCTGGAAACAATCACATCATCCCTGGAGACGCTATCCACCTCAAGCACCAGCCGCTGGCTCATACTTTCAGGGCTGCGCCCCCGCACCTTGGCGGCATGCCAGCGATACCCCGGCATACCGGCGATATCAAGGATAGAGCGCAACTGCCTGTTTTCTTCACGCAGACTGTTCGCCTCCTGAATCAGGGCGGCCTGCTGCTCAACCTTTCGGCGGAAATCGGAGTAGTCCGACTGCAATCGATCGCGATCGGCAAACCATAAGGTTGCCCCCTGCCACCAGCGGGCAGGCGCATGCAACGCCTCGAGAAGCGGTGACATCAACAGCATGGGCGTGGAGCCCGTGGCCAACTGTGAAAATATGTAGAGGCCTGTCAGAAGAGCCACCCCAACCAGCCACAAATGGGCCCGGGGTCTGACCAAAGGCATGGCTTACTCCTCGAAAAGAACGCCCCGCATGCGATCCAGCTCTTCCAGTACACGACCACTGCCCAGCACCACGCAGTCCAGCGGGTTTTCAGCCACAGTCACCGGCAAACCGGTTTCCTCACGCAGCAACTGGTCAAGCCCGACCAGCATAGCTCCGCCACCTGTCAACATAATCCCTTTATCGACAATATCGGCAGCCAGCTCGGGCGGGGTACGCTCAAGACAAACCTTCACCCCTTCGATAATGGCGTTCACCGACTCGGTCAATGCCTCAAGAATTTCAGAGTCATCGAGAAGCAGATTTTTCGGCACACCATTAATCAGATCGCGGCCCTTGACCTCCATCTGACGCCGGGTCTCCTGCGGGAAGGCACTGCCCAGCTGAATCTTGATCTTTTCTGCGGTCGGCGCTCCGACCAGCAGGCTGTATTTGCGACGCAGATGGTTGATGATGGACTCATCCATCTTGTCTCCACCGACTCGCACCGAGCGGGAATAGACAATACCACCATAGGATATCACGGCAATTTCACTGGTTCCGCCACCGATATCCACCACCATCGAACCGGATGCTTCAGTCACGGGAAGATTGGCACCGATCGCCGCCGCCATCGGCTCTTCGATCAGGTAAACTTCGCGGGCACCGGCCGACAGGGCCGATTCACGAATGGCACGGCGCTCGACAGGGGTCGAGCCATAAGGCACACAGATGACAATACGGGGATGAATGCCCCAGGTACGCTCATGCACCTTGCGAATAAACTGTTTCAGCATCTCTTCAGTCACCACAAAGTCGGCAATCACGCCGTCCTTGAGCGGTCGAATGGCCTGGATCGAATCAGGGGTTCGCCCGAGCATACGCTTGGCATCGGTACCCACAGCGAGCACCCGGCGGTGTTGCCGCCCGCCCCCTACGTGCACAGCCACCACCGATGGCTCATTGAGCACGATACCTTGCCCGCGCACATAAATCAGTGTGTTGGCCGTACCAAGATCGATCGAAATATCACGGGAAAAGAACCCGAACAAACGTTGCAGCATGCATTACCTGCCTCTGAAGAGCTAACGGGTAACACTAGTTGCACAATCAGGACAGGTAAAGTCGCACCGGAAAAGATGTTATTTTTCAACCATCAACCAGCAACTCTGCCTTCACTCGAACTGCAACCAGACAGGCGCATGATCACTGGGCCTTTCCAGCATACGTGGCTGTAGCGAAACCCCTGCGGATACAGAACGCACCTCCCGGCTCACCAGTATGTGATCAATCCGGATCCCCCAGCCGCGTCGAAACGCGCTCATACGATAGTCCCACCAGCTGTATATGGGCTGATCCGGGTACAAACATCTGACACTGTCGATCAACCCCAGGCCAAGCAGCACATCAAACCACGCCCGCTCTCCGGCAGAACAGGTAATTTTGTCACGCCAGCGCACCGGGTCATGCACATCCAGGTCCGTCGGAGCAATATTAAAGTCCCCCAGCAATACGAGCCGGGGATATATTGCCATCTCCCCCTGCAGAAAATCGTAAAGCGACTGCAGCCAGCGTAATTTGTAGATGTACTTGTCCGAGCCGACCTCCTGGCCGTTGGGGATATAAACATTTACGATACGCACACCATCAACTGTAGCCGCGATAAGCCTGCGCTGCGGATCATCCAGTCCGGGCAGATCTGATACCACATGTGCAAACGGCTGGCGTGCCAGCAGTGCCACACCGTTATAACTCTTCTGACCGGCATAGATCACCTGATATCCGGCCGCCTCAATCTCAGCGGCAGGAAATTTGTCATCGGGCACCTTTGTCTCCTGCAGGGCCAGCACATCCGGTGCTGTATCTGCCAGGTAATCGAGCACATGAGGCAGGCGTACACTCAGTGAATTCACATTCCAGCTAACAATTTTCATGGGCAGATCATGACCGGGCAGCAGACCCGGCTCAAGATCGACGACATAGAAGAGGGGTGACTTGCCTCTGTCGTCTGCTTCAGAGAGGCTCTGCCGATGGCAACTCCTCCTCTCATCTCCCTGATATGGGCCATGGATCGCAACCGTCTGATCGGCAGGCAAAACAGCCTGCCATGGCACCTCCCGGCTGATATGGCCTGGTTCAGACGGCAGACCATGGGCAAACCCGTACTGATGGGACGAAAAACCTATGAGTCGATCGGCAGAGCGCTGCCAGGACGAACCAACCTGATTCTCAGCCGCCAGCAGGGACTTCATATTGCAGGGTGCAGCGTAGCAGACAATCTTGCCGCAGCACTGGCAAGTGTTGCCGGTTCAGAGGAGTTGATGGTGATGGGCGGCGCTGAAATTTACAGCTTGCTGCTGCCACATGCCGACCGCCTTTATATCACCGAGGTCGATGCAGCCTGCGAAGGCGATGCCTGGTTTCCCGAATTTGATCGCACCGCATGGCAAGTGGTTCATCATGAGTCACACCCGGCGGATGCCAGCAATATCTACCCGTATACATTCACTGTGCTTGAGCGACGTCAGCCCCTCTGAGTTGCCCGTCATCAGCCAGAAACTCCGCCCATGCACTGGCACTTTTTATGCTCACGACTAAAACAGAGCCCATGGAAATCGAACCGCAAATGGACACAAAAAGATCGTAACCACCCAAGCCCGACCTTATTTTGTCCCCGCTGCAACCGATAGATAGAATGGAACGAGGAGGTTAAAGCCATGGTCAACGTAAGCTACAGATACAGACTCTTCATCGACGCAGGCATTGTCCGCCACGTTCGTGGCAACCATGAAAAGCTGGCCAGGGTCGCCTGCTGGCTGCGCCATCTGGGCCACACGCTCTATATCGAAGATGAACAGGGTATGCAGATTCAGATCTGAGGTCACAGCAGCTTTCACCCCCATGGGGGCGCCCCCAAAAAAAGTGCTTCAGCTGTTGGCAATCAACTCACGGTTACTGCGGATCATTGAGCGAATCATCTCCACATAGGTCATACCCAGCTCCGAATAGGAACGCAGCCCGTAAACAAGGCTTTCGGCATCAAGCGGCCGGCTTTGCACCCGCAGGCTGTGCCTGATACTGCGAAATTCTGCATAGGCCCCGGATGTATTGATATTGTACATATAGGCACGGACAGACTCATCGACGCCGGCGAAACGACGCACCTCGTGGGTTGCATCTGCAGCCCGCTGATTCGGCACCAGCCCGCACCCTTTTTTGAAGCACCACTGGCCGAAGTAATTATTACCTTCGCGGGCAAAACGGGAGCTCCCCCAGGCCGATTCATTGGCAGCCTGTACCAGCGCCATCTCGAGTGGCACCTCGTCCACCCGAACCAGCAACTCCTGCCAGAATGCAGCATCCGGCTCTCCGTTGAGCTCCAGCTGATAATCGCGGGCAACCCGGGCAACCAGTTTCAATTTTGCCTTGCCCGGGTGGCGCAGGGCCCGAATGGCATAGAGCTCCTCTCTGAGCTCCCTGATACGATTGTTTTCCCGCATCACCACCGGCTTCATGCTGGCAAAAAATGCCGCCTTGCGGGCACTGACATCACCATGCGTTGATGCCGGCTTTTGATGGTCGACCTGTACCGGGGCAGGTGCATCGCTCTGAAACAGACTGAAGTGGTCAACCGAACAACCCGAAAGGAGCAGGGAGGCCAGTAAAAAAATCGAAGTAAGATTGAATGTTTTCATGATGCAATCGTAACGCTGTGTTGAAATCGCGTATGTGACCGGCAGCACAGAGGCAAACCAGCGACGACAACCTGAATTATGTTAGTCTGGCGCGATGGGCACAGGAACAGATTCATTCTTCAAACTCGGGCCGGAGCAGGTGATACGATGCATTGAACGCACCGGCCTGCACTGCAATGGCTTTCAGCTGGCACTTAATTCGTATGAAAACCGCGTCTATCAGATCGGACTGGATAACGGGCCTGCCGTGGTGGCCAAGTTTTACCGTCCCGAACGCTGGACCGATGCAGCCATCCTTGAGGAACATGCATTCACCCTTGAGCTGCAGGCCATCGATATTCCGGTCATCGCGCCGCTGCGCATTGCGGGCGAAACCCTTCATCATGATGGCCCGTTCCGCTTTGCTCTCTATCCATGTCGTCCGGGGCGGGCCCCCGATCTGGAAAACAGGCAACAGCTGCAACAGCTGGGCCGCTATATCGCCCGCATCCACGCCCTCGGCTCAACGCAGAAGTTCAAACACCGCCCGGCCCTCAATCCGACCACATTCGGCGACGATGCCTGTACCCTGCTGCTGAGCGAAGAGGTGATCCCGCTTGAGCTTGAATCGGCCTACATGGATATTGCAGAGATACTACTGGATGAAATCGAGGCCCGGTTTGAAACAACCGCGGCAAAACTGATACGACTGCATGGCGATGGCCATCCGGGTAATATTCTCTGCCATCAGGGCAGCCTGTTTATCGTCGATTTTGATGATGCCCGCACAGGCCCGGCCATACAGGATCTGTGGATGTTCCTCTCCGGCGACAAGGTGCAACAAACATCCCTGCTGCATACGGTACTGAGCGCCTATACCCAGTTTCACGACTTTGACCCGCATGAACTGACGCTGATCGAACCATTGCGCACTCTCCGCATCATGCACCATGCCGCCTGGCTCACCCGCCGACGCAATGACCCTGCATTCAAGGCCGCATTTCCATGGTTCAATACTTATCATTTCTGGCAGGAGCACATCCAGACATTGCGGGAGCAGGCAGATGCCATCCACCAGCCGCCCCTGCAGTGGTTTGCATAACACCATCCATGCGCCTTATCTGCCCGCCGACAGACGCTTGCGCTCATTTTGGAGGTGCATGGCACGCCAAAATGATTAACCTTTCCACTTCCTGCAGGTTGAGGCTGCACAGGGAGTCATGATGAAGGTGCGTTCGACACATGCTGACCTGCCAGAGTGCAGGCAAGCGCAAATACTCGTTGTTGATGATGATGACATCATCAGAACCTATCTTGATGCCATTCTCTCCGGAAATGGCTATATGGTTTCACTTGCATCCGATTTCGAGACCGTCAGGGAGCTCCTTGACCGGCAAAACTTCGATCTGATTATCGCCGACCTTCTCTTTCTGGAAAGGAACTATTCCGGACTGGATATCATCCAGCATGTCACCGAAAACCACCCTGAATGCAAAGCCATCGTCATGACCAGTCATCCGAGCACCCATACGGCGATCGCAGCACTGCGCCTGAGTGCGGTCGATTATCTTTGCAAGCCGGCCACGCAGCAGGAGATTCTCGATGCTGTCAGCAAGGCCTTTGCCGACAGCGGCAAGGAATCAGCCAGAAGCAGCCTGGCAAATCCCGATACAACACTGTCGAAACGGGAGATGGAGATGCTGGATCTCCTGTTTCGAGGATTCAGCTTTAACCAGATTGCGCTAAAAATGCACTGCTCGCTGCCCACAGTAAAAACCTTCAGCCAGCGCACCTATAAAAAGCTCGGCGTTAAAACCCGCGCAGCAGCCATTCATGAAGCCATCAAAAGGGGAATTATCCCACCTGCTGGCACAGACGCCGACAACCAGCCCACAGGGAGCCAGGACGTTCAATCATCTTGATTGATCCGTCTCCTGCCGGCCTGAATAATATTACTTTCCAAGTCGGTGTATCAGATCAATGATGCGGCCATGGAAAATCGCATTATAGAACTGGAGTCCCGTCTCACCTATCAGGATCATACGATCAGTGAACTCAATGAGGTGGTCATCCGGCAACAGAAACAGATCGACCGCCTTGAGGCGGTTGTCGAGCAACTGCGCGCACACCTGAAGCAGCACGGGTCATCGGGTCTGGCGCGACCTGAAGAAGAAGTTCCGCCACCGCATTACTAAAAGCTCCTGCATTCGCACAGCCGGAAGCACGACTGCTGTTTCCGTACTCCGCTTCCGGCGGTAGGGTTGCCCACATTAAAGAAACACAGGTGTCTGCCATGTCTGAAAAACCCTGGGGCGGCCGATTTGAGTCCCCTACCAATGAATTTGTTGAAGCCTTCAATGCATCGATCGATGTGGATGCGCGCATGTATGCCGAAGATATCGCCGGCTCCCGCGCCCATGCACGCATGCTCTGCCAGCAGGGTATCCTCAGCCAGGAGGATCTTGATGCCATCCTGAGCGGACTGGATGAAATCAGCGGCGAGATCGAGCGCGGCGAATTCGAGTTCACCATTGCCCTTGAAGATGTGCATATGAATATTGAATCACGTCTGACTGCCCGTATCGGCGATGCCGGCAAGCGCCTGCATACAGCCCGCTCACGCAATGACCAGGTCGCCACCGATACCCGCCTCTATCTGCGCGGCCGTACAGACACGATTGTCGCCCACCTGCGCAAGGTTCAGCGCGTACTGGTTGAGCTCGCCGACCGCCACGCCGATACCATCATGCCGGGATTTACCCATCTGCAGACAGCGCAACCGGTCACCCTCGGCCATCACCTGCTCGCCTATGTCGAAATGTTCGAGCGGGATGCCGGCCGCTTCCTCGATGCCCGCACCCGTATGAATCGCTGTCCGCTGGGCTCTGCCGCACTGGCTGGCACCACCTTTGCCATTGACCGCGAGATGACAGCAGCCGAACTCGGTTTCGATGGCCCGACCGCCAACTCTCTTGATGCAGTCTCCGATCGCGATTTCATCATGGAACTGCTTGCTGCTGCCTCCATCTGTGCCGTTCACCTCTCCCGCCTGTCGGAGGAGCTGATCCTGTGGATGAGTGCCCAGTTCCGCTTCATCGACCTGCCCGATGCATTTTGCACCGGTTCATCCATTATGCCACAGAAGAAAAACCCGGACATGCCTGAGCTGGTGAGAGGCAAAGCCGGCCGTATTATCGGCGGGCTGGTTGCCATGCTGATCACGGTCAAAGGGCTGCCACTGGCCTACAACAAGGATATGCAGGAAGACAAGGGTGCTGTGTTCGATGCACTGGATAATCTGCAGGGCAGCCTGCGCGTATTCGGTGATATGTTACCGGGCATGCGTGTCAACACCGAAATCATGCACAAGGCAGCAGCATCCGGCTTTGCCACGGCCACTGATCTTGCCGATGCCCTTGTGCGCGCCGGTGTACCATTCCGGGAAGCGCATGAAATTGTCGGCAAATCGGTTGCCTACTGCATCAGGGAAGCGATTGAGCTGCACATGATGGATGCCGGGGCATGCGCCGCCATCGACCCGCGCCTCACTGCTGCCATGGTAGGAGCGCTGTCAGTTGAAAGCTGCGTCTCGGCACGAAACCATATTGGTGGCACTGCTCCCGCACAGGTCCGGGCGCAGGTTAGCGCATGGCAGAATCGACTGGAGCAGCTCAATGCGTAAAATCCAGCTGTTCGGAACCATGCTGCTGATCAGTGTGCTTCTGCTTTCCGCTTGCGGTCGCAAGGAAGCACCGCAAATTGCCGGCACAGAAAAACCTCAAATCAGCGACCTGCGCGATCAGGTCGTGGGTAATGTGCTTGAGTTGCAGTTTGTACTCAGTGGCAACGAGCATGGCGTCGGCTTTCAGGTAGACAGGACCGAACTGGACCCGTACTGCCAATGCCCGGGCATGTGGCGCCGCCTGTATGACCGCGCTGCTATGCCGGGTCAGACCGGTGAGACAAAAAAGCTGATCAAACTTAAAAATGACAAAACCGAATACCTGTTCCGCATCCGCGCCTATGATGCGGATGGCAACCTCGGCCCATGGAGCCATGCCATCCACGCCAAAGGTGTGGATCTGTACAAGTGAGGCAGGCATGAGTCACGGCAACCAGACACAACAGACCCGGCTGGAGCAGCTTGGGGCCTACCCGTTTGCACGGTTGAAAAGCCTGCTCGCCGGCCACGCTCCCAAGCAGGGACTGGCCCACATCGATGCAGGCGCCGGTGAGCCTCGCCTGCCACTGCCTGCATTTGTGGCAGAGACAGTGGCAGCCAACCTCGGCGGCCTCTCCCGTTACCCATCCACCAGTGGTAATGATGTCCTCCGCGAAGCCATTGCGGCATGGCTGATGCGCCGCTACGGATTGCCGCAGATCGATGCCGCCACACAGGTACTCAGTGCCAATGGCACTCGTGAAGCACTGTTTGCCATCGCCCATGCACTGATTAACCCCGAAGCGGATATCAAGCCATGGGCGATGATGCCCAACCCGATGTACCAGATCTACCTAGGCGCAGCCATTACCGCCGGTGCACACCCCTACTTTATGCCGTGTACGGCGGCCAATGGTTTCGAACCGGATCTGGATGCAATTCCGGCCGATGTATGGGCCAACACTGCGCTTGTCTATGTCTGCTCCCCCTCCAATCCAACCGGCTGGGTCGCTGATCACAACTACTTCACCCGCCTGCTTGCCCTTGCCGATGAGCATGACTTTTATATCGTTTCAGATGAGTGCTATTCGGAAATCTACTGGCATGAAAAACCGGTTGGCCTGCTGCAGGTTGCTGCAGCGCTCGGGCGCAATGATTATGCCCGTTGCCTGGTGATGAATTCACTATCCAAGCGTTCGGCCCTGCCGGGCATGCGCTCCGGCCTGATTGCCGGCGATGCCGCCCTGATCAACCGTTTTGCCAAGCTGCGCAGCTATACGGGGCCTGCCACTCCCCTGCCACTCCAGCATGTCGCTGCAGCTGCCTGGTCGGATGAAACACATGTCGAGCAGCACCTGGCCATTTACCGGCAAAGCCTGCAGGCATTTTTTGATAACTATGGCAAAGGGCAGCCACCGGCCGGCTCATTCTTCATCTGGTTACCGGTGGAAAACGATGAGGCTTTTGCCATCGCAGCCTATGAACAGCAGGCGATTACCTTGCTGCCGGGCTCCTATCTTTCCGCCGATGACCATACCGGCAGCAATCCGGGGGCAGGATATGTCCGTGTCGCCCTTGTCGATGGACCGGATAAGGCAGCGGAGCTTGGTCGCAGGCTCCGTGCAGTGAGTATATAACCATGATCATATCGACCCGTCTCGAACAAACACTGCGCCAGCTTGCCGGCAGCGGTTCCACATTAAACTGCTATGTCTACGACACGGCGCCAATGCGTGCGAGGATTACCCACCTCAACAGCATCATGCCCGCTGGCGTAGAGGTTTATTACGCCATGAAGGCCAATCCGCATCAGGCTTTTCTGCAGGCCGCCTTTGAGGCAGGAGCAAAAGGTATTGAGATCGCCAGCCTTGGTGAAGCGGAAAAGGCCGTTGCCGCAGGTTTTGATGCCAGCCGCCTGATCTATACCGGGCCGGGCAAATCCCCCGAAGAACTGCACTGGGGCGCCTCGCGCGGCATTCGCACCATTCATATCGAGTCCCTGACCGAGGCCTGGCGCCTGAATGCCATCTGCGAATCCCTCGGCAAACGCCAGGATATATTGCTGCGCATCAATGCCGACTTTGACATTCATGATGCCCAGACCACCTTTTCCGGCGGCTCGAAGAAATTCGGCATTGATGAAGAGAAGCTGGCCGATGCATTGCCACAGATTCTCGCCCTGAAGCACCTGAACTTCCGGGGGCTGCATGTCTATGCCGCATCCGGCGTGCTGAATGTAAATGACCTGCTGAAAAACTGCGAACTTGTATTCGGCATGGCACAGCAGATTGAAAAAGAGCACCCCGATGTATGCTGTGACATCATCGATTTCGGTGGCGGTTTCGGCATCGATTACCTTGAATCAGGCCATGACTTCAACCCGCAGGCCTATGCCGATGGCCTGTCAGCGCTCATCGAGCGGTTCGGCTTCGCCGGACGGACATTTTTCCTTGAACTGGGACGCTATCTCGCAGCCGACTCCGGCTGGTTCTGCAGCGAGATTCTCGATATCAAGGAGAGTCGCGGCAAAAAGCAGGTCATCTGTGCCGGTGGCATCAATCACTTCCGCCGACCGGCTGCACTGGCGATCAATCATCCGATGGCCATTGTGCCGATGAACAGGGAAAAGCTGTTCCCTGCACAGGAGGATGTAAGGAAGGAGCAGGTCTATTTTGGCGGCCCCCTCTGTACCGGTGCCGACAAACTGGCCAATGATATCTATATCGACAGGGCTGATGTCGGTGATATCGCGGTCTTTGGTCTGGCTGGCGCCTATGGCCTGAGTATGTCCAACCTCGAATTCCTCAGCCACGAACGGCCTCGGGAAATCGTCCTCGACTAAATCAGGTTCACAGGGAGCCCGGACCTGGCAGGCTTGCAAGGCCGGACACATTATGCAGCATTGATGACTTCACAAAGGGGGCATGGTGATCAAACGTCAGCAGGCAACCCTTAAGGAGATGCTGATTTATTGCCCTCCTGGCAAAAATCAGTCCGTAAAGGCAAAGGCGTGACAAAGAGGCAGGAAGCCGATTGGACGGCCAACGGCCGCCCGCAGGGCGAGAGCATGATGCCCGAGTCATTTTACCTTTACTTACAAATCAAACACTTACGTGTCTGATTTAGCGAGCCATCCATGGCCGCTAAGGAAGCGCTGGATTCAATCAGCGCCAGACGCTGGCAAAACAAACATACGGGAGCGGCTATGAGCTATTTGCAGAACGCGATTGAACAGGCTTGGGATACACGTGATTCCTGGACACTAAAAACGGCAGATGCCGCCACACGTGAGGCCATTGAGCAGGCCATTCAGCTGCTGGATGACGGCGGCGTTCGCGTGGCCGAAAAAGATGCCAACGGCAACTGGGTTACCCAGGAGTGGCTGAAGAAAGCCGTTCTGCTTTATTTCAAGATGCACGACAATCAGGTCATCAGCGGCGGCGGCACCAACTATTTCGACAAGGTTCCACAAAAGTTTGCCGGTTGGGGAGAGGATATGTTCCGCAAAGGGGGCATGCGCGTTGTTCCTCCTGCGACGGTACGTAAGGGCGCGTTTATCGCTCCGAAAGTGGTTCTGATGCCTTCCTACGTCAATATTGGCGCCTATGTGGATGAAGGCACCATGGTCGACACCTGGGCCACGGTCGGCTCCTGCGCCCAGATCGGCAAGAACGTACACCTCTCCGGTGGCGTTGGCATTGGCGGCGTACTTGAACCACTGCAGGCGACTCCGACCATCATCGAAGATAACTGCTTCATCGGTGCCCGCTCCGAAATCGTTGAGGGTGTGATTGTGCGCGAAGGGTCGGTGATCTCGATGGGCGTCTACATCGGCAAATCCACCCGCATTATCGATCGTGAAACCGGCGCCGTCATGTATGGCGAAGTACCGCCCTACTCTGTTGTTGTATCCGGCTCCATGCCGGGCAAATCGGGTGGCCCGAACCTCTATTGCGCGGTCATCGTCAAGAAAGTGGATGAACAGACCCGCTCCAAAACAGGCATCACCGAGCTGCTGCGCGATTTCTGACCGTAAGCCCCTCTGTCCAGATCATTGAGGGCAAGGGGAAGGCATCGCAACACCTCCGGTACAAGAGAAAAACAGCCCGGGTGACCTGTGTCACCCGGGCTGTTTGCATGGATGGCGTCACTGGAACCGCCTCTGATGGCACTGTATGATAAGCCGAAATCCTCAACCTGAGGAGAGAGGAGGGAGTATGCCTTTAAGCAAGCTGGAAGTGAGTATTGAAATCAATCGACCACTCGCTGACGTCATCCGCTATGTCGATGACAACAGCAATGATCCCATGTGGCAATCGTCGGTGCTTGAGTCAGAAAAAAAGACACCCGGCACACCTGCCGCAGGAACGGTCTATCATGTGAAGGAAAAATTCCTTGGCCGCGTCATCGAGCAGGACTGGGTGGTCACCGAAAGGAATGATGACGGCAGCTACTGGGCGGCAAAATCGACCACCGGGCCATTCCCGATGGAAGCCAGCATGGCTTTTGAGGCAACAGACAATGGCGGCACCCTGGTGAAACGGGTACTGAAGGTGGAAGTCGGTCGCTTCTTCAAGGTAGCCAGCCCTGTTGTCGCCCACATTGCCAAGCGTGAGCTGGAAATGGACTTCAACAACCTGAAAGAACTTCTCGAATCGGCAGAGCAGTAACGTAACCCGCACAGAGCGGGGGAGCTCACCCCTCCCCCCTCTGTTTGATGGCTGCACATCTTGCGTGATGCAGCTCACATACTCCTGAAAAACACCATGTATCATGCGACAGTGCCAGCTCCCTGCCGGTCTGACACGCCCCCCCTCTTTTCAGGAGCCACTTATGAGATACAGTATACCTGCCGCTATCGGGCTGGCGTTATCAGCCCTGTTCACCACTCCGGCCAGCGCCGCCAGCATTCTTGACTGGATGCAGGAGCACCGACCGGCCACCTCCGGCGGGCCACAGGATCAGCCGGCTGATTCGGCCACACTGCTGACACTGGAGCCGAATGAAACAGAAATGTATCCGCACCCTTCGGCCGACGGGCGTTTTCTTCTCACCCTGACCGGCAACCACCATCGGGGCGGTCCATGGATATCCCGCCGCTATAGCGAAAATGGTGACCCTGCCAATGTGGTCAGTGATGATCCGGGTGCCATCGATTCAACCACATGGATGGATCCTCATACGGTCTGTTTCCTGTCAGAAAAAACCGGCGAGCTGGGGCTTTGGGAAAAGAGTGCCGATGGCGAAGGTATGCAACGCCGCATTCAGGCGCTTACCGGCCTGATATCGCAGCCGCTGCTGCTGAAAGATGGCCGCACCATCATCGCCGTGCGTCTGAAGCCGGCCGACAAAAAGAACAGTCACCGCCAGACAAAAGAGCGCGACTATTTCAACAACTGGTCCTTCGATGACGCCAGCAGTGAAATCGTCCGCTTTAACAGCGATGGCAGTGAGCAGGTACTCAGCCAGGGTATGAATCCGAGCCTCTCTCCGGATGGCAACTGGATCGCCTTTGCCATGCCGGTGGGCCGCAGCATGCACCTGTTCCGCGTACATCCCGACGGCACAGAGCTGATTCAGCTGACCGACAGCAGAAGCACCGACGTGCAGCCATCATGGAGCCCCGACGGACAGTGGCTGCTCTTTACCTCCGACCGGACAGCACCTGACCTACGCCATGCCGACAAAGGAGCATGGGATATCTGGAGCATTGATATCAACGGGCGCAATCTGACTCAGGTGACCAGGGACCCGGCACGGGATGGAGGCGCCTGGATGGGAAACGATGGACGCATCTACTTTCATTCCGACCGGAAAATTGACAAGGCAACACTGGCACAACATCAACTGAAATCAGCATCTGCAGGCTTTCATATCTGGAGCATCAACTGGCAACAGCCCGATACAACAGGAACAAGCAGCGACAAATGAATCATGGCGCTACGGATCATTTCTCCGCCGTAGCGCCATCTGCTTCTGTATCACGACAGCAAGAGGCAAAAGCGGCCGAACACTGTCAGCTGAATATACCCGCCAGCTCCTGGAAGCTGTCCTCCAGCTCCACTTCCACCGCAGCCAGATGGGTCTCGTTCAAGCCGAGCCGCTTCATCGGCGGATAATGCAGCACATCCATATCAGGCAATGTATCAAACGGCGGTGCATACCCCATGCCCGCCAGCAAAAACTGCACGGCATCGATGACATCAATAAGGTTTTCACGCGGCCGGTCATCCGCCTCGACACCATGATGAGAAGCCAGAGCAATAAAGGCATCGGGCATTTCCCAGTAGGTCAGCAAGCGCCCGCCCATTTCGCGGTGTAACTGGCCCAGCAGCTCATGACGCTGCTCATTGTTACAGCGGGCAATTTCGTCCGGTACCGCACAAATAATGGCCGCCACCCCGACATCAAACAGCATGCCGCCCATAAATCCCTCTTCCGGATCGATACTGCCGGTGAGCCGGGCAAGGTGCTGGGCTGCAGCAGCCACCAGCAGTGCATGCTGGGTGCTTTCACGTAACAAAACCTGTAATTCCGGTACTTTTACGGCCAGATGAACCTGACTCGAGATCGCCGTCATTAACTGCAGGGTCCGGCGCCCGCCCAATCGCTGAATCGCCATCGAAAGGTTGCGCACCTCCTGCCCTGTCCCCCGGAAACGGGCACTGTTGGCAATACGCAATACCGTGGTCGAGAAGGTGGTATCACTGGCAAGCACCCGGGCAATATCAGCCGCCCCCTTTTCCTGATCATTCACAATCTGACGAACCTTGATCACCGCCTCGGGCAGCACGGGCAGGCGCGCATCGCCGGCCTCGAAGCGACGTCGAATTTCTTTTGCCAGCTCAAAACTGTCCACGCTCATTTTTCATGCCCCATCAATCGGTAAATTTCTTCGACACTGCGGTGTGAGGTTGATCGCGGCACGATGCGGTAGACCTCCTCAATCGTTGTAAATCCCTGCAATACCTTATAGAGACCATCTTCCATCAGCGACAGAAGCTGCGTACTGTCACAGCTGATCTGCCTCACCTCATGCGAAGTACGTCGCTCAAGAATCGCCTCACGCACCTGTTCATTCAACACCAGCAACTCATGCAATGCGGTACGGCCGTGATAGCCGGTCCCGTAACAGGTACCGCAACCGGTGCCCCGGTAAAAGGTATGCGCCCGCAGGGTGGCATCATCAATCCCGACCATGTTGGCAATACGCTTGTTAGGCATATAGGCCTGCCGGCAATCCGGACAGATCGTACGAATCAGGCGCTGTGCCAGAATACTGACCACGGTTGAAGAGATCAGAAAGGTCTCGATTCCCATATCAATCAATCGCAACAGGCCACCGATCGAGTCCTCGGTATGGAATGTCGTGAGCACCTTGTGGCCGGTCAGAGCCGCCTGAACAGCAACTTGCGCCGATAAACGATCGCGCACCTCGCCCATCACGATAATATCAGGATCCTGGCGCAGCACCGCCTTTAACGACTGCTCAAAGGAGCGACCGGCCGTGGTATCCACCGAACACTGCATGATGCCCGGCACGATATACTCAACAGGATCCTCCACGGTGATAATCTTGGTCGTCGGACGATTGAGATAATCAACAGAGGCATAAAGTGTGGAGGTTTTTCCCGAGCCGGTCGGCCCGGTAATCAGGATCACTCCGGTCGGCACATCCAGCGCCTCATGCTTGAATCGCTCCAGCACACCACGACTCATACTGATCTGTTCAATATTTTTCAGTCCGCCGGTACTGCGCAGCACACGCATCACCATGTTTTCGCCATACACCGTCACATAGGTCGAGACACGGTAGTCGGCACTGACATTGCCCACCTCCCGGCTGAAGCGGCCATCCTGATGGCGCCGGCTGTCGGAAATATCCATGGAGGCCAGTACTTTCAGGCGTGCAACCACCCGGTGAGCCAGATCAGGCGGCAGATCCATCTTGTGAATCAGCACACCATCCAGGCGCATACGGATGCGGGTATGGCTGACCATCGGCTCAATATGAATATCACTGGCATGTTCGCGAATCGCCGACAACAGAATACTGTCGACCACATCGGCGACCTGATCATGCTGCTCGCCGCCCTTGCCATCCGCCGTCTCGAGTTTGTTAAGCATCGACAGCAGCGCGCTCTCGGCCGCGATGACAACAACCGCCTTTTTACGCAGGCGATTTTCAATCTCCTCAATGGCGGGATTATTGATCGGATTCGAGGTGGCAATCGATACACGATTACCACTTGCTTCATACGGTACCGTCAAATGCATACGCATAAATTTAATGGCAAACTGATGCAACAACTCACGGTCTGCCATATCCAGATCGATATGAATCAGTGGCAGGCGCAGCTGCTCTGAAAGAGCCTGAGCCAGCTGGCGATCATCCACCATGCCCAGCTCACGAAAAATCTGGCCGATACGCTTGCCGGGCGACTGGCGCAAAACCTCTTCCGCCTTCTGCAGCTGAGCCAGCGTAATATAGCCGAGCTCACAAAAGAGATCGCCAAGCCGAAAGCTGCGCCCATGCTTGCAGGCAAGGCGACGGTGCTCATCCTCCGTCATCATGCCCAGCTCGACAAAAATCGTCGAAAGCAGCTTGCTGGCACCGAGCTTTGTCTGTACCCGCACGGCCTTCTTCACCTGACTGACGGTAAGGACGCCCTCATCCACCAGAATGGCTGCAAAGGTACCACCGGGCTGTTTTTTCAGCCCATCTATCTCGTCACTTGGCCTGCCACCACGCAGCTCGTCCGCCATAATCCCTCCTGCAGATAACAGGGTTCAGCAGGATTGGTGCCAACCACAAATCAGCAAAATCAGGGAAATAACAGCGATTCAGGAGCATTAAAATGGCGACTTTAAAAGAACGTGTCAGCATGGTCGTCAAATAATCAACAGCGTGACATAGCCAACCCGATACATCTCCTGCACAGAAGCACTGACTGAATCAGCGCTCCTGTACATACCCCATCACCCGCACACTGACCAGACAGGCGGTAAAGCTTGAGGCGATAATCATGTAGAGCACAACCAGCTGGGCAACGGCAGCCTCAAAGGCAGGAGCTCCGGCCAGCACCATTCCGACAAATATCCCCGGCATATGCACAAGCCCCACCACCCGCAACGTATCAATGGTGGGAATCATCGCCAGCTTCATGCCGTCACCGACAACACCACCGCCCTTCAAGCGTTCAAACATGATAGAAACCGCGTTCATACCATTGGCTGCAATCATACTGCCAAGCGGAACCAGCGTACGGGTATCATCGGCAATAGCGCCGCTGAATGCCAGCCATGGCAATGTCACCACACAACCGCAAATCAGCCCCACAGCGGCAGCCAGCCACGTCGACCTGCGACCGTCATAATGGCCGGCACTGTTATGGGCGGCCAGCACACAGAAAACGGCAACAAGCAGCGCCTGTGCAAGATGTGAACGAATATCAAAAATCCAGTGCAGGACAAATGCCAGCGCCAGCAGCTGCAACAAGCCGCGTGCAGATGCGATCAGCATGCGCCCGGATAACCCCAGTCGCTCGCGCGAGGCCCACAGGGCCGCACCGGCAAGTAACAACCAGGCGGCCAATAACCTGATCAACATATCGGTCATGCCCGCATCCGGCATACGCACTCCTTTCAATCACAGCACGCCCGGCGATGAAGTCAGCCCCCCGCATGCACACGCTTTGCTTCATCGAGCAATCAGGATATTGGGGATAGCACGGCCACAGAAGAATAGATACCCTTCGCAGCATGCATATTTCACTCACATCAGGGCATAAAAAAACCGGACGCGATGCGTCCGGTTCTCTGTTTGGTGGAGCCAGGCGGGATCGAACCGCCGACCTCTTGCATGCCATGCAAGCGCTCTCCCAGCTGAGCTATGGCCCCGTAGGACGCGAATTCCGCCATGCATCCGAGGCTTTGTCAACATGAATATAAAAATGCACCTCTTCAGGCGCCCACTCTCTGCCGATTGCCTGACTCCGCCGGGGTTATTTTCACGGCTGGTTGAACGAGGCGACTGCTTCCTTTTTGAATCCGCCGAGGGTGGCGAGCAATGGGGCCGATACAGCATTCTGGGCATCAGCCCTGCCTGTCGCGCAACCGCTGACGGCCAGCAAACCCTGCTCCGCCACCGTGACGGACGGGAGGAGATCTATGATGGAGATATCCTTGCATGGTTACGCCAGCAGGTGATTCAGCAGCAGTTTCTCGCCGTAGATGACCTGCCATTTGCCGGTGGTGCAGTCGGCTATTTCGGCTATCAGCTGGTCTCCCGCTTTGAGGATATCCCCACCGATCTTCCCGATCCAGTCGGCGCCCCCGAATCCGCCTGCCTGCTGGTCGATCGCTTCATGGTATTCGACAATCTGCGTGGCACACTCACCTGCTGCGTACGCATGCCTGCTGATCAGGCAAAAGCTGCAGAGGCAGTGCTGGATGGCATGGAGTCAAGCCTTGAAGGGGAAGTGGCGGCAATTCTGCGGCTTGATGCCGATACATCGGTGATAGCTCCGCCCAAAGCGCTGACATCACAAGCCGATTTTGAGGCGGCTGTCGCCAGGGCTCGCGACTATATTCTTGCCGGGGATATCTTTCAGGTCGTGCTCTCCCAGCGTTTTTCGCGACCGCTGGCCTGTGCACCTTTTGATATCTACCGCGCAGTACGCCACATCAATCCATCGCCTTATCTGTTTTACCTGCATATCGGCGACACCATTCTCGTCGGCTCATCGCCTGAAATCCTGGTACGCCGCGATATGGACAAGGCCGTTGTCCGCCCGATTGCCGGCACCCGGCCACGCGGCAAGACAACCGCAGAGGATATGGCACTTGAAACAGAACTGCTGGCTGATGCCAAAGAGCTGGCGGAACATGTCATGCTGGTGGATCTCGGCCGCAATGATCTGGGCAGGGTTTGCCAGTACGGCTCGGTTAAACTGACCTCCTCCATGGTCATTGAGCGCTACTCACACGTCATGCATATAGTCTCACAGGTTGAGGGAACACTGCGTGAGGATATCGACAGCATTGATCTGCTGGCGGCAACATTTCCGGCCGGCACCGTCTCGGGTGCACCTAAAGTACGCGCCATGCAGATCATTCATGAACTGGAGCCGGTCGCACGCGGCCCCTATGCAGGCACCGTCGGCTACATAGGCTATGGCGGCCAGCGTATGGATACGGCGATTGCTATCCGCACGGCCGTCATTCATAACGGCGAGGTTCATATTCAGGCAGGTGCCGGCATTGTTGCCGACTCCGTACCTGAAAACGAGCATCAGGAGTGCGTGAACAAGGCAACAGCCATGTTCCGCGCCGTTGCACTGGCAGAAGCACAGCAAAGGAAAGCATCATGATTCTGGTGATCGACAACTACGATTCATTTACATTCAATCTGGTTCAGTATCTTGGCGAGCTGGGTGAAACCCCGCTCGTACACCGCAACGACCGGATTACGCCGGATGAGATTGCCGAGCTTGCGCCCGATCATATCCTGATCTCCCCCGGCCCATGCACGCCGCATGAGGCAGGCATCTCCATGGAGGTCATTCGCCGCTTCTCCGGTAAAATCCCGCTGCTTGGCGTCTGCCTGGGGCACCAGTCGATGTCTGCGGTATTCGGAGGCGAGGTGATCCGCGCCCCCCGCCTGATGCATGGAAAAACCAGCCCCATTGAGCATGATGGAGCAGGTCTGTTCAAGGGGCTCCCCTCACCGTTTACCGCCACCCGCTATCACTCCCTGATCGTACCGGAGCCACTGCCTGATTGCCTGATCAAAACAGCATGGACCCGTGAAGGGGAACTGATGGGCCTGAGGCACCGGGAACACCCGACCTTTGGCGTTCAGTTCCACCCGGAATCGATCCTGACCGAGTATGGCCATGAGATGTTGAAAAACTTTCTCGAGACCAGCGCATGAACCAGGCGGTATTACAGACCATCCGGGCGCTGCAGGCCGGCCATGAGATCAGCGGCGCCGAAACCGAAGCGGTGTTCTCCGCCATAATGCAGGGGGAGGCGACAACAGCACAAATCGCTGCCGTGCTGATGGGGCTCTCCATTCGTGGCGAGTCAGCGGAAATCATCGCCGGTGCAGCAAGAGCGATGCGCGCAGCTGCCACCACCATCACCCCCAAAGCCACCGGCCTGATTGACACCTGCGGCACCGGTGGCGATGGCGCTAAAACATTCAATATTTCGACTGCCGTTTCACTGGTTGTTGCGGCCTGTGGCGTACCTGTTGCCAAACACGGCAATCGCGCCATGTCTTCCAAATCGGGTGCTGCCGATGTCCTTGAGGCGCTCGGCGTCAACCTTGAACTGACGCCGGAGCAGGTCGCAGACTGCATTGATCACACCGGCATCGGCTTTCTTTTTGCCCAGAAACTGCATCCGGCCATGCGCCATGCAGGCCCCGTACGTCGTGAACTGGGAGTTCGCACCCTGTTTAACCTGCTTGGCCCGCTGACCAATCCGGCAAAGGCCGACTATCAGGTCCTTGGCGTCTTTGCCAAAGAGAAGCTGGAGCTCGTTGCCGGTGCCCTCGCCGAGCTCGGCTGCAAACGTGCACTGGTCGTACACGGGCGCGATGGCCTTGATGAGATCACCACCACCGACATCACCGATGCGATTCTGGTACAGCAGGGCGAAGCGCCTATCGCGTTCGAAATCGACCCTGCCGCCTTCGGCATGCCCTACGCCACACCTGAAGCCCTTGCAGGCGATGATGCAACAACCAATGCAGCCATTTTAAAGCATATCTTTGCCGGTCAGCCAGGCGCAGGCAGAGACATTGTTTTGATCAATGCCGCTGCCGCCCTCTGGGTCGCAGGCAAGGTCAATGGCATAGGAGAAGGGATTGCCATGGCAGCCCGTGCCATTGATAGCGGCAAGGTACAGCAGACACTGGATGCCCTGATTGACTTCACACAACAATCTGCGGCATGAATTCTTCACCGCAAAGAGCGCAATGGTTCGCAAAGGGAATGATTTTTTCTGCTCAACTATCTGCGTTGCATTAATCAATCATGGTTAAATCAACTGACGATATTAACAAACTCAGCCGCATCATTCTCGATGCCGCTATGTATGTACACTCCTCGCTTGGGCCTGGACTGCTCGAATCCGCATATGAACATTGCCTATATTTCGAATTACACAGTCGAGGCATTGCTTGCGAAAGGCAACTGGAGCTTCCGATTATGTATCGCGGGCACAGGATTGATGCCGGATATCGCAGTGACCTGCTAGTAGGCGATACCATCATTGTTGAGCTAAAGACAACTGAGCGTATTCTTCCTGTTCACGAGGCCCAGCTTCTATCTTATCTAAAGCTGTCTAACAAACGACTGGGCCTTCTTATTAATTTTAATGCCATCCATCTGAAGGACGGCATCAAGCGGATGGTCAATGAACTCTGAAAACATAACGAATCCCAATGACGATCTCTGCATCTCCTTTGCGAACCTTTGCGACCATGGCGGTAAATAATATGAGCTCGATCCTGAATGAAATTGCCGAATACAAACGCGGCTGGGTGGCCACCTGCAAGCAGAAGCGGTCGCTCGATGCACTACAAACGCTTGCGGCTGCGCGCACACCACTGAACTTTGCCGGCGCCCTGAGCAGCAAGATCTCCGGCAAACAGAATGCAGTCATTGCCGAAGTAAAAAAGGCCAGCCCGTCGAAAGGTATCATTCGGCCCGACTTCGATCCGGTCGCTATTGCCCGCAGCTATGAACGGGGCGGCGCCACCTGCCTGTCGGTTTTAACCGATGTAAAATACTTTCAGGGTGACGATGCCTATGTCAGCAGCATTCGGCAGGCGGTGAAGCTTCCCATTCTGCGCAAGGACTTCATGCTGGACCCATATCAGATTATTGAAGCACGAGCGATGGGAGCAGATGCCATTCTGGTGATTCTGGCTATGGTGGATGATGTACTTGCTGCAGAGCTGACAGCCTGTGCCCGTGAGCAGGGATTAAGCGTATTGCCTGAGGTACATAATCGTGCCGAGCTTGAGAGAGCCATGCAGCTTGATACTGAGCTGATGGGGATCAACAACCGTAACCTGCACACCTTTGAAACCAGCCTGGACACTACCATTGAACTGTTATCTTCCATTAGTGCCGAGCGCACGGTGATTACCGAATCGGGTATCTTTACGGGAGAAGATATCAGGCTGATGAATGATGCAGGCGTCTACGGATTCCTGATCGGTGAATCAATGATGCGCCAGCCTGATCCGGGACAGGCACTCGCCGCACTGATCGGCTGAGAGATTCAAGAAAAAGGGGCGCATTTGCGCCCCTTTTTTGATGAATACTTACTGGTTTGTCAGAACTTCACTGCCCATTACAGGCTCTTCCATCGGTGCGGCGGGAGCAACAGTGTTGGCCGCAGGGGCCGGCTGTGGTGCTCTTGCCTGCGCACTGGCCAGTTGCTCTTCAAAGGCGCTGAACAGATCGTCAGCCACCTTCTGTTTCAGCTGGGCATTGACCCAGTTGTGACCATCATAAACCTGGCCGATCGTACGAATTTCAAGCTGCGACTGTGCATGTCCCTCGACCATGGCCCGCATGACACGCACCACATAGCGATAGCGCACAATTTTGGGACCGCCGCCAAAATCAAACAGGTTGGCAAACATGCTGACCGCATTGCTCTTGCCGGCACCTTTGCGAATCCAGTCGGTCGTCAGTGTACCGGAAGGAGAATCCACACTTTGCACCGGCAGGTTCAGAGCCGTCATCGCATCAATCATGGCGGAGAATACCTGACCCGGATTGGCTTCATATAATTTTGCATCCAGCGCCACATATTTTCCGGCTACAGCCTTGCGATAATTTTCCGGCAAAACCTTGTCGTCAGATACCGTTGCCACACTGTCTGCGGCAGGCACCTCAAGCTCGGCACGCAGCTCAGGCGGCACATCCAGCGGAGCGCGCGCATTTGGCGCAGCGGCATCGCCACCATCGGCATAGGCAGCCTGAGTGCCTTCATCCACACCCCATGCCATTTTCTTTGGCAGGATATCCGAGCATGCCGGGAGTGATAGAGCTACACAAAAGGTGAGGGTCAACAGGGAAATTCGTTTCATAGGCGCAGCATTTAACCCCCTGCAATCTGACAGGTCAATAAGAATCGAGCCGACAGCCAGGGCAATCGCATGAAAAGAGCCAGTCACTTAAAATATTTCACCGCAGAGGAGGCAGAGTTACGCAAAGTAAATGCCGACATAAATAAAATGAACCGCATCCGTCATTTGAGGCCCCGGATACCCGTAGCGCATTCAGCAGCTTATCGCTCAGACTGCCCCATGCTGAATATATTTTCTTTGCGTACCTTCGCGTCCTCTGCGGTGAAAGCCCTTACTGCAAAGAACACTGCGCATTACGTATCACAACAAATGCTCGAATCAACAATAAAAAAGGGAGGAGCCGAAGCTCCTCCCTCTGTTAAACCCATTCCAACCGGAATGAGGTACTTCTTACATCAGAGCTTCGAACTCGATGGTGGTGGTGTTGGTGGTGGTGCCAACTGCAGGAGCTGCAACGGTACCGCCGCCAGAGGTCTTGGCAGAGTTATAGATCAGGTTGATCTCGAAGTTCTGGTAGATCTCATAGAATGCTGCAACCTGAGTGGTAGCAACCTTGGTAGCGATGGTGCCGGCAACGCCGGAGGTCAGCTTGTTGTTAGCAACGCCAATACCGAAGCCCATGTTGTGCAGTGGCTTCAGCTCAGCACGCAGAGACCATGCATCGAACTTGCCGCCAGCAGCAGCGCCGCCGTAGAAGTTGTTAGGAATTGCAGCAGCTGCGTCGGTAGAGGTCTTGCCCTTGGCGTTAGCGAAGTCACCGTAGATACCGAGAGACATATCGCCGATTTCGCCCTGTGCCTGTACGTCAACAAACAGCAGGTCCATAGGAACTGGACCAACACCGGCTACGCCGCCAACTGGTACAGTTGCAGGACGGCCAGCGGTACCGGTAACGGAGCCGAAGCCGATCAGGGTGTCAAAGCCGCCGAGTTCGGTGGTCAGAACGCCACGAACAAGACGTGCAAACTTCAGGCCAACGTTGGTGCCCTGTGCTGCCTGTGGAGCAACCAGAGAGAGCTGCAGGTTGCCCATCTCGTTGCCAACCCACATACCAGCACCGATGGTTGCTGCGTTGAAGCCAGCTGCGTTGATTGCAGACAGGTTGCCACCAGCAAGCTTACCGGAGTGCTGACCGAATACGTTGGAAACTTCCATGATTGCAGAGCCGCCGAAACCGGAGTTGTGCATGCCAGCACCGATCTTGAAGCCACCCATGTCGAAGGAGTTGATGAACTGCCAGTTACCGACGGTAACACCAGCAGCGGCACCAGCACCACCGTTTGCGAACTCAACGAATGCACCGCTGTTGGAGCCGATACGGCCAGCGATCAGGATTGGGGTCTCGGAAGGAACTGCCCAAGCGCCATTGCTGGTCAGACCGGTGGTAGCGGTGTTGGTGTAGTTACCACGAATTACAACGGTAGCGTTCAGTACTGAAGGGATAGAGAGGTTGTCGTCTTCAACCAGAGCCTGCTCACCAACGTCGGTGAAAGAGCCCATCTTGAATGCACGGCCGAAAGCGTTGATAGCCGGGAAGGTCTGGAAGTGGCAGCTCAGGCAAGCAGCGCCGGTCTGGCGAGCGAATGCCGGAATAGCCTCAGAAGTGGTCGGTGCAACTGCAACAGCAGAAACAGCAACAACAGCGAAAGCAGCAGCAGAAAGAAGCATCTTCTTCATGTTGTAATATCCTCGAATATAAATTTGGCTCAGGGAGCCAGTATTAGCTTCGTGGTCAGGGTGCGTATCTTGATCACTGTCGATCAGGCAATCTTCAGTGCGACTCACATCCGCGACTACGATGGTGCGAACAATGTGTGATCCTCCTCACTGGGTCAACATGCCACACTCAGCTATGTGTTTTTTTGCCACACATTGATTTTGCATCTTTGTTTAAACCATGGAGGACACAGCGGTACACGGAGTACAAACAAGTCCACGCTAATTATTATGTAATGAGGAATCATGCCACCCTCGAAGCTATTTCAGTACGCATACCCCAAGGACACCGAAACCAACATGATGCCTTACTCTGCGAAACCCTGCGTACTCTGTGGTAAATGCATTTGACTTTTGTTATATTAAAATCGAGTTTCATTGAGATGCCGCAGGTTTTCGATACGACTCACCCCCTCACCTTTCATCGCCGCCTTTACCGCGGCGACAGCCGCCTGCGCGTGGCACTGGTCGGCCAGCACAACAGCGGCAAGAGCACCATCTTCCAGGCTGTCGCCAGCACCCACTATCGCACGGGGAAACTCTCCGGCACCAACAAAAGCTATGCAGAGTGCCCGGTTCAGATCGGCGCAGATGAAATGCATCTTGTTGAGCTGCCGGCATTGCACTCATTGCGCGGACTGACCGGTGCGGACCTGGAAGCCATGAAGTATCTGCTCTGGGGCGATGAGCGGCCACTTGTTTCCCGCCACGAGCAACATGATCCACCCGCCCCGTTTCCACGGCCGGACATATTGATCCATGTGATTGATGCCAGCGTGCTTGGCCGCAGCCTTGAACTGACGCTGGAGCTGCTGGAACTGGGCCTACCTGTTGTCGTTGCGCTGAATATGATGGATGAGGCCCGCCGCAAGGGTGTCGTCATCGATGTCGAGGCCCTGTCAGCCCGCCTCGGCATTCCGGTCATTCCGACCGTCGCACTGAAAGGCCATGGCCTTGCCACCCTGTTTGACCAGGTTCTGAGCACCGCGCGCCAGGCAATCTGCCCGCTGCCGCAACCGATCGGCTTGCCACTGCAGCCATGGCTGCAACAGATGCGCCACATTCTCTATGGCTCCGATGCATGTGCCGAACATACCCGCACAGCATTTAACCTGCCGGCGGATTTCCTGCTGATGCAACTGCTGGAGCAGGATCCCTATCTTGGCCGGGAGGTCGCCAGCCACTGCCCTGACTTACTGCCGGCCATCGAGGCGCTACACAAAACTGCAGCCAGCGAACTTTCCAGACCGCTGGCGACCGAGGTCGAGGCAGATCGCCACCAGCGCGCCATCAGCATGTTTGAATCCGTTGCAACGATTATGCATCGCCCGGCCACCACCACAGAAGAACGACTGGATATGTTCTTTCTGCACCCCCGCTGGGGGCTGTTCGGCTCACTGGCTGTATTCGCGGCAATTCTGTTTCTGGTATTTGAGGTCAGTGCAACCCTGGATGCCCTGTCGGCGGCACGGTTAGCCACCTGGATCAGCGCATGGCAGCCGGAAACGGCCACAGGTATCATCGGCAGGGCTGTTGCCGACGGACTGATCGGACTGATCGGCATTGTCATTCCCTACATGCTGCCACTCGTACTGATGCTCGTCCTGCTGGAAGAGACCGGCATCATGCAGCGCATCGCTTTTGTCGTGGACCGTTTTTTCCATGCTGTCGGACTGCATGGCAAGGTGGCCGTCCCCTTCCTGCTCGGACTTGGCTGTAACGTCCCCGCCATTGCCGCAACCCGCAGCCTGTGCCATGGGCGTGATCGCGTCATCGCATCACTGCTGATCACCTTTGTCCCGTGCTCAGCCCGTTCAGCCGTGGTGCTGGCGCTCGGGGCCAAATACCTGGGAGCCGCCGGTGTCTTTGCCCTGTTTCTGCTCAACCTGCTGATCATCGCCCTGCTGGGCCGACTGTTATCGCATCGCTATCCGGAGCTGAGTCCCGGCATTATTCAGGAGATTCCCGCCTATGCCTGGCCACGCTGGCACCCTCTCCTCGCCGGCACATGGCAACGCACGAGCGACATACTGACCATTGTCACGCCACTGCTGGTTGCCGGCAGCATCATACTGGCGCTGATGCAGTTTGCCGGCATGGACCAGTGGATCAATACGCTGCTGACGCCAGTGACCGGCTGGATGCTGGGGCTGCCGGTTGCCATGGGCGTACCGATTCTGTTCGGCGTGCTGCGAAAGGAGCTGTCGCTGGCCATGATTTATCAGGCGCTCGGCACATTCGAGATCACTCCGCTGCTGGATCACATTCAGATCACCACATTTCTGGTCTTTCTGCTGTTCTATATTCCATGTGTCTCCACCTTTGCTGTCATGCTGAAGGTGATCGGCAGAAAGGAAGCGCTGTTTTCAATTATTCTGTCGATTGGGGTGGCACTGATTGCCGCAACCTGCGTGCGGATGCTGTTAACGCTTTCCAGCCCTCTGTTCTGACAGAGAGCAGCTGTTTGCCGGCAAGTGTCAGCGCCGTCGAATAGCAGGATCAGCGCGGTGCAAACGCCGGATGCGAATCAGGTCGGCAAACATTTTCATCGGATCCACCAGTATTCTCACTCTGGAGTTCGGCTCATTGACCCAGCGAACCGGTATCTCGACCATGTTTAACCCCAGCGCCTGCGCCAGAAACAGTGCCTCGACATCGAAACTGAAGCCATCAAGCTTCTGGCGGCTGAACACAGCATCGGCCGCCACTGCGGTAAATGCCTTGAAGCCGCACTGCGTATCGGGCATATCGAGCCCGACCATGCCACGCATCAACAGGTTGAACCCCTGCCCCATATGCTCACGCAACCACGACTGATGCTGGGCAATATCGGAGTCAGGATGCTGGCGTGAGGCCACCACCACATCAGCTCCGCCATCGATGGCGGGCATCACCTTGACCACCTCACTGATATGGGTGGCATGATCAGCATCCATAAACAGACGAACCGTGCCGACAGACTCCAGCATGCCACGGCGAACCGCTGCTCCCTTACCGCGATTATGCGGCTGCTGCAAAAGCCTCAGCTCCGGCATGTCGGCGGCAAGCTCACGCACCTTTGCGGAGGTGGCATCGACGCTGCCATCATCCACCACCACGATTTCAAAACTGTCATCAAAATTTGCCTGCAGCCAGGCATAGGCATCCCTAAGGGTTGCCGGCAGACGCTCCTGCTCATTGTAGGCAGGAATGATTACGGAAAGCTTCATCACTCCCCGTTTCTCCCAGATGTCACCAAATAGAGCAAGTAACCGCCCTGATCCACGGCCGGTTGCAGACTGCTTAGCCATGGCAGCTCAGGCCGCGATTCACTGCGTAACATCAGGGCAAACGGTGGCGTCAGCCTGCTCAGGTTACCAGCCCCTTCTGCCCCCAGCTCCATCCTGTAATTACGACCGGCATAGAATGATATGGACGGCGCATTGAGGTTATAGCTGTAAAATGGCATCGCCTCCGGCATCGCCGTAACCTTGTCGACAATCGCCATCGTCGGCGCCTGCATCAATCGGCCGGCGAACCCGCCAGCCCCGACCAGCAGGGTAAACTGCAGCGCCATACCGGTCACCACCAGCGCAAACAGCAGACGGGCACCACTTGCCTGACGGAGCAACCAGACAAGAGCCAGCAGCAACAATCCCCCCATACAGGAGATCAGCAGGGAGGGGCTGATATCCTGAGCCAAAATAGCAACGGCGCGAGGGTGATGCGGCAATGTCTGCAGCCACGGGTAGATCAGCGGCACAGAGATCAGCAGCAATGCAACAGGCACAAGCAGCGACAGGGTCATACGCGTTATACGCCGCGCCGCCATATCATCGGGTACAGCCCGTATCCAGGCCGACGCCAGCAGCAGGGCAACCCCCGGATAAATGCAGGAGATATAGTGTGGCAGCTTGGTCTGCGCAAAGGTAAAAAGAACAATCACCAGTATGATCAAAACCATCGCCAGCCGGCTCAGCATGGTCAGAACATCATCATCCCGACGCTGCTGCCATGCCTGCACGGTGGCCCGGGGCAGAACAGCTAGCCAGGGCAGCACTGAAACGACAAACACCACGATATAGTAGTGCAAGCCACCACCATGCCCCTGCATCGGATGCATCGCCCTGCCAATATTCTGCACCCAGATAAACTCGTACAAAAAGCCCGGTCCATGCTCGATGAGAATCATCAGGTACCAGGGCGTCGCGGTGAGAAAAAACAGGGGAAGTGCGGTAAGCCATGGGATATCAGCCAGCAATTGCCGCAAATGGCCAACCAGCAAACGCTCAGCCACGATCACCATGACCGGCACAACCGCACCAACCGGTCCCTTGATACTGACGGCTGCCCCCATCATCGCAGCCGTCCAGAGGGCGTGCCGACGCTCACCGCCATGCAGCCACAAGGCATAATTCAACAGACACGCGGCAATAAAAAAGTTCAGTACCGCATCAAGGATGGCGGCATGAGCCAGAAACCCCACCTCCAGCATGCTGAGAAATATCGCGGCAGCTGCCAGGCCGAAATGGCGGCTGTGCAATCGGGTCCCGAAATGCAGCAGCAACAGGGCTGTTGCCAGCGTAAACAGCGAGGAAGGCAACCTGGCGGCAAAGGCATTCTCGCCGAAAACAGAGAAACAGAGGTCCATCAGGTAATAGGTAAACGGCGGCTTTTCGAAAAACTGTAATCCGTTGGCGGTGGGAACAATCCACTCACCGTGATGCATCATATCAACAGCGGTCTGGGCATAAATGGTTTCATCATAATCAAACAGAGGTGCAAGCCCCAGCGTTGCGAGAGTCAGCAGCGCCCACATCCAGAGCAGCCAGACAGGGATCGGGTTGGATGATGATGAATGCATCTCCGCAATCTAGAAGACTGCCCAGCTTTGGCAATTCACAGCCTGCATCCGTCACAGCATGAAATTAATTCTCTGCACTGTCGGCCTGTGCTACGTTTACGCATGACTGTAAAAAAATCCCATCTGCTGTTGCTGCTCAAGATGGCACTCACGGCAAGCCTGCTGATTTTTATTGTGCGCACCGTCGACATGCATGATGTCTGGGCCCGAATCATTGAGATTAACCCGCTATGGTTGCTGCTGGCGATCGTACTGGTTGCCGTCGGCTATGCCCTGTGCGGCCTGCGCTGGGCGTGGATTTCGCACGGACTCGGCATAGAGGTTTCACGCCGCCGCAAAATTCGCCTCTATTTTCTGGGTATGTTCGCCAGCCTCTTTCTGCCCTCCACTATTGGTGGTGATGTCGTACGCGGCATTCTTCTTGCCAGGGGAGAGGGGCGTGCCGGCATCGGGGTGACTGCTGCTGCAAGCGTTATTCTTGACCGGGTCAACGGGCTGTATGCCCTTGTGCTGGTACTGACCATCTGCATGGCCATGGTCACCGTGCCTGCATCCGGCTGGTGGAGCTGGCTGGCTCTGGTCAGTGCCATGTGGATCACCATGCCATTGTTGCCACGCTTCACCGCCTGGCTGCCGGCAAAACTGGAAAGGCTGAAATCACTGCCTCTGCGAGATCCGCTGTTCCGGCAGATGTGGTGGAAAAGCATGCCGGTGTCGTTTGTGTTTCAGCTGATCATCATTCAGGCGCATGTCCTGCTGGGCATGGCTGTCGGCCTGCATATGGCATGGCCGGAGTATGCCGTCATGGTGGGACTGGTTGCTGTCATGGCCATGCTGCCAATCTCACTGAATGGATTCGGCGTACGTGAAGCCGGCTATGTCGGCTTTGCTGCCTATTTCGGTGGCGATCAGGCTGCAGCTGCAGCCATGGCTGCACTTTGGGTGATCGTGCTGGCTCTTTCATCGCTGCCGGGTCTGTATGTGTTATGGCGCATGGGCGGCCGCCAGCAGATCGAGGCATCGATGCAGCAGCCATAAGGACTGCCGGTCAGCGGCGCTGCAGCAAACGGTTAAGCAGCCATGCCAGCAACAAACCACTCAGCAGACCCGCTCCATTGGCGGCCAGATCTGCCCACTCACCATAGCGATTCACATAGGGCTGAATCAGCTCAATCGCACCACTCCAGGCAAAAAAGAGCAGAGCCAGCCACGGCCATCCTTGCGGCCGGCGTAGCGCCAGCGGCAACATCAGGGCGCCATAAGCGATATAATGATGAATTTTATCGCTGCCGGGCACATCAGGCAGCTTCTCCATCGGCCACAACGACAGTGTGGTAATCACTGCCAGCAACAGTGAACAAATCAAAAGCCAGCGCTGGCGAATCAACTCAAGCATCATCACTCCATTGTCAGGGCTGCGCCCTCACCGCGCCGATCCGGGATCCCGGTCAACGCCTGGCGACTATGATCGACAAGTATCGCCTCCATATTACCATACGGATGCGCCACCTGTTGCAAAGCATGGCCCCGTTTTTTCAGCTCGGCAGCAACTACATCCGAGAATGCCCCCGCCTCAAACTGCACCACATCAGGTAAAAACTGGTGGTGAAAACGCGGCGCATTGACCCAGCTGTCAGCCGGGGATGCATCCAGCATAAATCCGAGTGTTGCCAGCAACACCATGGAAATAATACGGCTGCCACCGGGCGTACCGACAATCAGGGTTCGCTCCGGTCCGATCACAAACGTCGGTGTCATCGAAGAGAGCATGCGTTTACCTGGCTCAACACTGTTGGCCAGCCCCTGCACCAGACCGTAGGCATTGCCCTTGCCGGGGCGGGTGGCGAAATCATCCATTTCATCGTTGAGCAGAATACCGGTAGATGGCGACACATAAGCGGATCCGAAGCCGTAATTCACCGACAATGTCGCCGACACCATATTGCCATCGCCATCAATAACGGAAAAATGGGTGGTATCCTGCCCCTCACTGAGCATCTCACCGGTACCCTGAATATCCAGCGATGGCGTTGCATGATCCATGGTAATACCGCTGCGCAGCTCGGCAAGGCGCTGCGGCTTGAGATAATCACGTGGTATGGTGACAAAATCAGCATCTCCGAGATAACGGTTGCGATCCCTGTATGCGCGCTTCATCGCCTCAATCAGCAGGTGGTCCCGATCCGCCATGGGCAGCGACTGCAACTGATCATCGCGCAACTGGCCGAAGATGTGGGCCAGCGTCATCCCGCCCGACGATGGCAGTGCTGCAGAAACCACCTGAAAACCGTGATAGTCAAAGGTGACCGGCTGGCGCTCAAGCGCCCGATAACGGGCCAGATCGGCCAGCCGGATCAGGCCACCGTCACGCTGCATATCACGCGCCAGCCTTAATGCCGTTTCACCGCGATAAAAATCGGCCGTGCCATGAGCGGCAAAACGCCTGAGTGTGGCAGCCAGAGCCGGCTGCCGGATCAGCTCCCCTTCATTTTTAAAAAACAGTGCCCGGGCGGCCTCATTGAATGCTTCGTGACGCCACTGAATCATCGATGCCAGACGGGGCGACACGGTAAAGCCATCCTCGGCCAGCCGAATCGCCGGCGCTGTGATCTCGCTCCGCTTAAGCCTGCCATATGTTGTCACCAGCCGCGCCACGCCGGCAGCAAGACCGGGAACCGCTGCCGCCTGTGGCCCGTCGATACTGGATCTGGCGGCAAAAACCTCACCATGCCCGGCCAGGCGGGGCGATGCCTCACGGGCATCAATCATGACAAACCGTTTCTCTTTGGCGATATAGAGCAGAAAAAAGCCTCCGCCCCCCAGACCGGAGGAGCCGGGTTCGACAACCCCCAGAGCCAGAGCTGTCGCAGCTGCCGCATCAAAAGCATTGCCACCCTTTGCAAGCATTTCGATTCCGGCCTGTGCAGCCAGCGGTTGGGCCGCCACCACCATGGCTGAGGGAGCTGTTGCTGTTGCATAAGAAAGCTGAGGCAGACAGAGCAGCAGGACAAAAAAGAAACGGATCACGGCTGAACCCCATACCTGGCCAGCAATCGCAGAATACCGGTTGGCAAAGCCAGCTGTGAAATATCGCTCACCCACTGGCCGGCAGTGATCGGATTGCCGGTCTGGCGCTCTCCATACAAATGCAGGCGACGATGGGTTAACAGATGTACCAGACAGGGTGCTACCGCCGGCTCACTGGCAAGTTCGCGAATCGGTGGCGTCCACAACCCAGCCCATATCTCCTGCTCACCCCGCTGCGTCATCCAGATCCCCCGATCCGGACATATATAAAGATCAATCCGCCAGTGCAGATCCCGCACAGCTCTCTTTTTCACGATCACCGCGTCCATCGGCTGGTCTGCCGACAAACAATAACGGGCAACCGGACAGCTCTGACAGTCTGGCGATGTCGGGGTGCAAACGGTCGCACCCAGCTCCATCATCGCCTGATTCCATATGGCCGGATCACCGGCAAGATCGATTGCCTGCTGTGCCTGCTCCCACAACAAGCGGTCCGTTGCTTCCGGCTGGCCATGCCAGCGGCGGAGTACCCGCTTCACATTGCCATCCAGCACCGGTGTGCGCATACCGTAACAGAACGAGGCGATCGCCCCGGCGGTGGAGCGCCCGATACCTGGCAGTGACATCATGGCAGCAAATTCCTGCGGAAAACGACTGCCAAATCGCTCCACCACATCCGTGGCCGCCTGATGCAAAAAACGGGCCCGCCGGTAGTAACCCAGTCCCTCCCAGGCCTTCAGTACCTGATCAAGCGGTGCCGCAGCAAGTGCTGCAACATCGGGAAACACCTCAAACCACTGCAGATAGCGCGGCAACACGGTTTTGACCTGTGTCTGCTGCAACATGATTTCCGAAACCCAGATATGATACGGATCGGCGGTATGCCTCCATGGCAAATCGCGGGCATGTTGTGCATACCACGCCACCAGCGCCTCACATCGGATGGAAGACAAGCCGATCCTCAACCACCTCGAAGGTCAGGTAGAAACTGACCCGGTCCAGCCCCCACGAAGTGGGTAACACCTTGAACGGAGCCGCCGCATGAATGGCCTCAACAGCGCTCTCGTTAATCTGTGCGATTGGACTCGGATGCAGAATTTCCACTCCGCCCAGATCCCCATTGCGCTCAATCGTCAACTTGATCAGCGAACGTCTGGCATCATCGGTATACCTGTCATAACTGGCCTGACCCGGACGCCACTGCTCCTCCAGCGCCCTGACAAGCGACTGGGCATAAGGGGCGTATTTGGCCTGACGGGTATTAATCGGAATATCCGCCTCCCGGCTCAGCTTCTGCTTCATCAGCCGCTCACGCTGAAAATCGCGGGAAAGTTGTGACAATGCCATTGCAGAAGGCATCAGGCTGGAAAGCGGCGGCACCTCCCTGACCTGCTGCTCCACCACCTGTTTCGGCTCATCCTTACGAGGCTTCTCCTCGCGCGGGGATTGGGTATCGGGCGTATCTCCACGCCTTGCCAGCATGCGGGAGCTCTGCTGCTTAACCGGTGGCGGTGGCGTTTTAGGCGGTGGTGGCGGAGCCGGAGGCTGCTGTCGCTGCTCCCCGCTAAGCGGAGCACGGGCATGGCGTGTCACTGTATCTTCAGCTTGCTTGCTGCCGCCTACAGCATCCCGGTTGGAGATTGTTTTAGCCTTTTCAGGAGCCTTTTTCGCCGGAGTTTTTTCATCATCCAGCAGCACCACATCCATAATCTGCGGCGCATCTTTTTTCGGCAGCGGCTTTTCACTTTGGGTCATACCGATAAACACCGCCAGCAGCACGTGCACGGCAATGGATGCGGTCAGAGAAACACCAAGGCGGCGCTGTTGTGGTTTAATCCTGTATTTCATAGTTCAGCCGGGCGACAATATACAACGCCAGTGCCCCATTTAGCCAGCCGCTGATCGTCGATAGCAGTAACAACGGTGGTAAGGCGTAATAAAGAGCCGGCTGCTGAATAAACAGCCCCTCAACGACAACAAACTGGGCCACCATATGAGTTAGCGCGGCCAGCAGGCTGATACCGATCAGGCTGATACCCGGCAACCATCGCCATGCCAGTACCATGACAACCGCCGCACTGAGCGCTCCGGCCATACTGATCAGAAACGTCGGCGTGAACAGCGTACCGATAAAAAAGGCACCGATCAGGACCCGCCCGACGGCCAGAGCAACCGCCGCCCTCGGCCCCATCCAGACAAGCACCAGCAACGTCACCAGATTGGCCAGTCCCAGTTTGAACCATGGCCCGAGACTCGGCAGTGACGCTTCAAACAGATGCAACCCGACCGCGAGCAGCAGCAGTGCCAGCCAGCGCGCCTTATACTCCAGCGACTGCAGCGATGGTCTCTTTTGACGCATCAACACAGGCTATTCAACAATCGCATCATAGCTGCTGTCTTCACTCCCCTGAATGGTCACAAGGATGTGGTTGGGCACGCAGGCGATGATATCACCGGCATGCCGGTGCGCACCGCTCAACACACAGAGTTGTGTCACACAGGGAGAGGCACTGATGCGAGCCCCCTGCTGGTCAATAATCACCTCACTATCCCCCAGCTCACCGCCGGCCGTCACATGAATAGCAGGTTCACCGGGCCCTGGCAGCGGATAGCTGGCCAGCAAGGTGGAGCCGTGATAGATCATGGCGACAGCCGGTCCTGAAAGCATGACGGCCTGAATCACCCACCATGCAGTCGCAATCAGCAGCAGTGCCAGTGCCAGCAACACGCGATCCGCCCGCGTGCCCTTAAGGGTAACGGAGAGACTTTGCCCCACAGGCTTTTGACGGGTTAGGGTTGCCATGCGGCAATGGTAACAGCAGCCGCCCACTATGATCCAATGGAGCCATATTCATGCACGTATTGATTACCGGGGCCAACCGTGGTCTGGGACTGGGATTTGTCCGCCACTATCTGCAGGCCGGACATCAGGTATGGGCCTGCTACAGAAGCAATCGCGGCGGTCTTGACGACCTTGCCTGTGAAGCTTTGCACCTGCTACGCTGGGATATCGGCGGCGACCAGCCACCTGAGGGAGCACTTCCCGACCATATCGATCTGTTGATCAACAATGCCGGTATTTATGGCGACAGCAAGGGAGGGCAATCGCTTGCCGGCGTCACTTCAGCGGCCATGCTGGATGTATTTAACATCGACTGCATTGGGCCGCTTCGTGTCGTCAAACGACTGCATCAGCGTATGCCAAAGGGCTCCGTCATTGCCAATATCAGCTCAAAAATGGGCTCATCGGCAGATAACAGCAGTGGAGGCACCTATGCCTACCGGGCCGCCAAGGCAGCCCTTGTGATCGTATCCAAATCCATGGCGGTTGATCTCGCACCGGCCGGTGTGCACGTCATCACCCTGCACCCGGGATGGGTTAAAACTGATATGACCCATCAGACTGGACTGATCGATATCACCACCTCGGTGGCCGGCATGAGTCATGTCATCGCACATGCACGCGAATACGCACCGGGCCTGTTCGTTGCCTTTGATGGGCAGGTAGTTCCATACTAACGCCCTAAAAGGAGAGTCAAATGCCCGAGTCATTGCATATTCAGGAACTGATTGATACCTACATCCTGCCATGGAGCATCAATATTGCCCTGGCGCTCGCAATTTTTGTGGTCGGCCGAAAAATTGCCGATGTGCTCCTCAAGCTTGTCGTCACCATGATGAGCAAGGCAGGCATGGATCTCATGCTGGTCACATTCCTGCGCTCGATTCTCAATGCACTGCTGCTGCTGGTCATTGTGATCTCCGCACTCGATCAGCTTGGCGTCAATACCACCTCATTTGTAGCCCTGATCGGTGCTGCCGGACTGGCCGTGGGCCTGGCGCTACAGGACTCGCTGAAAAATTTCGCCTCCGGAGTACTGCTGGTTGTGTTTCGACCGTTCAAGGTCGGTGATACCATTGAAGCAGGCGGAGTATCCGGAGGGGTTGAGGAGATCGGCATCTTCAGCACCACCATTCGCACCGGCGACAATCGCATCATGATTGTGCCCAACGGCTCAATCTACAGCGGCACCATCACCAACAACTCGGCCCGCCCGACACGCCGGATCGATATGGTATTCGGCATCGGTTACGACGCCGACATCAAGAAAGCCAAAGAGATTCTACTGGCGCTGATGGATGCGGATGCGCGTATCCTGAAAGAACCGGCACCGCTGGTTGCCGTAGGTGAGCTGGCCGACTCGAGCGTCAACTTTAACGTCCGTCCGTGGGTAAACACAGGCGACTACTGGGCGGTACGATTTGATTTGAATGAGAAGGTGAAACTGGCCTTTGATGAGGCTGGCATCTCCATTCCGTTCCCGCAAATGGATCTGCACATCACTAAATCAGAATAACTGCCGACAAACAATCCGCATCATTCCCTCTGCCGGCACGGTTGTGCCGACAGAGGGAAGAATCAGTTCACTTTGCGGCGCAGTGCGAACGACAGAGCCTCACCCGGCTCATCGCCCAGGCAATAAACCGAATGCCAGACACAGGTATCCAGATCGCGCTGTGGCAGAAGCAGCGCATCACCCGGCTCCAGCATATAGCCATAACCACGCTCGACGAGATAACCGACAAAAGCGGCACAGCGATCCATCACTGCTTCAACCAGCTCATGATCCGGCTCATCCAGATATGCAGACAGAGCCGCCCGATCCTGCAAAAGCCGGGCAAGCTCCTGACGATCGGCCTCCTCCGGTAATACAGCCCGCAGATCCTCTGCATGCCGGGGATCGGCCACAAATGCCACCAGCTCATCCATGAGCAATGGCTTGGCCAAAGCAAGCCAGAACGTCGAGCCACTTAACTGTGCATAGATCACACCATCATGGCCGCGCTCAACGTCATGATGCATCTGGGCGCCCCCGTTGGGAGCATTAAAATAGACAATGCGCTCTACAAATGCCGGTTCACCATCAAGCACGCCATGCAGCAACTGCAGGATATGTTCATCCGCCGTCACGGCTGCAGACTCCGGAAACAGTGCATCGCACAGCTCACCGGCCCAATGCTGACTTACCGGATCTGCGGCAACATCTTCAAAACCTTCCATACCAAACGAGAAACGGAAACGCAGCGATGCATCCTCATCATGAAAAGAGAGCCATGACGCCTTGCACCACAACCCTTCGGCTACAAGCTCTCCGTCCACTTCAGCATCAAAATAGATCTTCTCAATGCCCTGGCGATCATGCTCCTCCAGCGAGGCGCCAAGTAATGGCAACTGCTGCAAACGACTGCAGTAGGGTTCCTCATCAAAAAAGGAGGCGGCCTCCTCGTTCTCGAGTACCTGCTCCATCAACCGATGGGCCTGGGCGATCTGGCCTGAAAATGGTGCAACATCAACCATGGCAGGCAGCAGCATGGCCTGATCCTGTCGCCAGGCCGTTATCACCGCGGCAGCGGCAGGCATGGACGCCCGCCCGGATGCCGCTACATAGCCAAGCTGAAAACCACGGCGCTGCAATGGCAGCATGCTGTCTCCATCCTCTGGCTGATCGGGAGAAAAATGAATCTGCATTAACGGGGACCTGAGGCCAGAACCTCTTTGGAGACCGCACCCTGAAACGGTGCAAACGCCTCCTTGAAGCTGGTCGCAAGCTTCTCTGCTGTAACCCTGTACTCCATCGCATCGCTCCAGGTCGTAATCGGATCAAGTGTATCCGGCATAAACAACCCGAAAATCGGATGGCGCTGGTACTTGATATCATCAAGATGACCGGCCAATGCTGCCGAAAGCAACGTACGCGTCAAACCGATATCCATGCGCTCACCCACGCCGTAAGGGCCTCCGCTCCAGCCGGTATTCAGCAACCAGCATTTCACATGACCTGCGCGAATCTTTTCACCAAGCATACGGGCATAAATCACCGGGTGACGAGCCATAAACGGTGCACCAAAACATGGGCTGAAGGTGGCGACCGGTTCAGCCACACCAATCTCTGTGCCGGGAATCTTGGCGGTGTAGCCAAGCAGGAAGTAATACATCGCCTGTTCAGGGGTGAGCCTCGACAAGGCAGGCAAAACACCGAAAGCATCGGCGGTCAGCATGACAATATTCTTTGGCGCTTTGCCGACACCGGGATAAATGGCATTGGGAATGGCCTGAATCGGATAGGAGGCGCGGCTGTTCGGTGTCAGGCTCACGTCATCGAAATCGACCCGGCGTGTGGTCATATCCAGACGCACATTCTCCAGAATCGTGCCGAAACGATGGGTCGCCGAATGAATGAGCGGCTCCTTTTCTTCCGACAGGTGGTCGACCTTGGCATAGCAGCCACCCTCAAAATTGAAGACGGCATTCCGGCTCCAGCCATGCTCGTCATCACCGATCAGCTTGCGCGACGGATCCGATGAAAGGGTGGTTTTACCGGTACCGGAGAGGCCGAAAAAGACGGCGACATCGGCCGGATCATCGCCGACGTTCACAGCCGCATGCATCGGCAACACATCCTGCTCAGGCAGCAGGTAATTCATGATGGTGAAAATCGATTTCTTGATCTCGCCCGCATAGGAGGTCCCGCCAATCAATGCAATACGCCGGCTAAGGTGCAAAATCACAAACGCTTCAGAGTTGGTGTGATCGATACTCGGCATGGCATGGAAATGCGGCACATGAATCACGGTAAAATCGGGCTCGGTAATGGTAATCTCGCGACCGAGATCGACCGGGCGAACAAACATGGTACGGGCAAACAGCGCGTGCCAAGCATCCTGGGTAATCACACGTACCGGCTTTTCATAATGAGAGTCAGCACCGACAAGACAATCCTCTACATAAACCTGCTGACCATCCATATAGCCACGTACACGATCAAGCAATGCATCAAACTGGTCTTCCGGCATCGCCTTGTTGAATTCACCCCACCAGACCTTGTCGTGCGTAGCCGGTTCATCAACAATGAACTTGTCTTTCACTGCCCGCCCGGTGAAATGACCTGTACGAACCACCAGCGCGCCCATATGGGCAAGATGCCCCTCACACCGGCGAATCGCATGTTCATACAAACTTGGCGTCGGCAGGTTCCAGTGCACGCTCTCAAGATTTTTCAGCCCCAGGTGGCTCATGGCCAGCTCTTCGGTAATGCGTTGTGCTGTGTATGGCATGTATCCTCTCCCGTATACGTTAACCCTTGCGATACAATCAGGCCCCACTGCTCGATCGCCGGACTTGTCCCCCGCTGCAAACCTCAATCATTGAGATTAAAACAACAAGCCACAACCATGATTTTTATATGACTATTACGCTGGCGCAGCAGCAAAGTTCAGGCCAGCGCCGGAAACAACCCCTTGATTCCATTGGCCATGATCTCAATAGCAATCGCCGCAAGAATCAATCCCATAATACGGGTAAAAATATTAATCCCTGTCGAGCTGATATGGCGACCGATCCATGGTGCAAGACGCAAAGCCCCCCAAACCAGCAGACTCAGCAAGACGATCCCAACAGCAATGGCGAGCATATGGCCAATACCGCCGGACTTGTGCGAGGCAAGAATCACGGTACTGATCGCGCCAGGGCCGGCCAGCAATGGCATCGCCAGTGGCACAATTGCAACCGACTCCTTGGCGATCGATTCGCCGGCCTCCTCCTCTGTTTGTCTGATCGGACTGTTTTTGGCATGCAACATGGCTATCGCCATCAATAAAATAAGAATACCGCTCCCTACCCGGAACGAATCGATGGTAATGCCGAAAAACTGTAGCAGCAGATCACCAAAAAACAGGGTCGCCAACAATATAGCCGCGACTCCGACAGCAACCATGTGAATGGTCTGGCGGCGCTGGGCACTGCTTTCATCCGCCGTCATGCTGATAAACAGAGGTATGGCGCCGATCGGATTGACGACAGCCAGTAAACTGACGAATATCTTAATGTACTCTGCGTAATCAAGCATATTCATGATACTCAACATTCATGACTCAATGAGCAAGGGTTGTCAGCAACGCTGATCGGCAGAACAGTCGACTACTGAAGAAATCAGCAGTCCCCCGGGAGAGTGGCATGTCCGTGCCTTTAGCGTATATCGGCGTCATAATGATATGGAGCACAACACCCCTCGCCATTCTGTGGAGCGGTGAAGGCGCGGGCTTTATCTTTGGCCTGGCCAGCCGGATGAGTATCGGAGCCATTCTGGCACTGCTGACCGCGGCAGTGTTTGGCTACAGGCTGAAACGTAACCACCCTGCATTGCAGGCCTATATGGCCGCAGGGCTGGGCATATACGGCTCAATGTTGCCGGTATACTGGGCCGCGCAGTACATTCCTTCCGGCTGGGTGTCACTGCTTTTTGGCATGACACCGCTGTTTACCAGCCTGATGGCTCTTCGCCATCTGGAGGGAGAAACACTGACCGCCAGAAAACTTACAGGCATGCTGCTTGGCGTGGCCGGTCTGGCTGCAATTTTCGCCACTGCCATTGAGATTAACAGCCATGCTGCAGCCGGGATCTGTGCCGTCCTTCTGTCAGTCGTGATTCATTCGGCCAGTGCCGTCGGCATCAAACGGATCAATGCCGACATCCCGTCCATTGTACTGACATCCGGTGGACTGGCTATCGCGGCACCACTGCTGCTGGTGACCTGGCTGCTCGCCGGACCATCGTTACCGGCAGAGATTCCGGCCAAAACAGCCGGTGCAATTATATACCTGGCCATATTCGGCTCCGTGCTCGGCTTTGCCCTCTACTACCATGTACTCAAGCATGTACAGGCAACACGCGTCGCCCTGATCACCCTGATTACACCTGTCATGGCGCTGATGCTCGGTCACATACTTAACGACGAGCCGCTGAACGGGAAAATCGTAACGGGAGCCTTCATGATACTGGCCGGACTGCTGCTGTTTGAATCAAAACGGAGACCCGGCAAGTAAAGAACGATCCGACCTCCACAACGGCTCGCTCCATTGATGGCGGGCACGGATCCCCTGCTCATCGCTGCAGGCAGACGCCAGAAGGGCCCTGCCTTACTTATCCGCCATCGCCTTGGCAAAGGCTGCGGCCAAGGCTCCCTGCGGCGGCTTTTTCTGCTCTTCCAGCTTCTTTTTGACCTGTTCTTTTGCCGTTTTCGGCGCTTTCTCCTGTGGCGCTTCGCGACGTTTATCCTTGCCTGAACGCTCGCGCTGATGCTTTTCACCGGCAGCAGGCCTCTCATCACGGCGCTTCTCCTGCGCCCGCCCGCCTGGCGCAGCCTCGCCTTCGGTTTTCGCTCCCGGCTGATCATCCATCCGCATGGTCAGTGAAATCCGTTTGCGCCTGCTGTCCACCTCCAGCACCTTCACCTGCACCACATCACCCGTTTTAACAACCTTGCGGGGATCATCGATAAACTGTGTCGTCAGTGCGGAAATATGCACCAGGCCATCCTGATGCACGCCGATGTCCACAAAGGCGCCAAAGTTAGCCACATTGGTTACAACCCCCTCAAGAATCATGCCCGGACGCAAATCATGCAGCTCTTTCACGCCGGACTTGAATTTTGCCGTCCGGAACAACGGGCGGGGATCCCGTCCCGGCTTCTCCAGCTCCTGCAAAATATCACGTACCGTCAGAACACCGAAACGCTCATCAGCAAAATCCTCGGCCTTCAGGGTCTGCAGCAGCTCGCTGTTGCCCATCAACTCGTTCACCTGCTTGCCGGTCGCCTCCACAACCCGTTGAACCACCGGGTAGGCTTCGGGGTGCACACCGGAAGCATCCAGCGGATTATCACCTTTCCGGATGCGCATGAAGCCGGCTGCCTGCTCAAAACTTTTCGGACCAATGCCCTGCACCTTGAGAATCTGCTGACGATTCCGGAATGCTCCCTGAGCATCCCGGAAGCTGATGACATTGTCCGCTACAGCACGACTCAGTCCGGCCACATGGCTGAGCAACGCTGCCGATGCGGTATTGATATCCACACCCACATGATTCACGCAATCTTCCACCACGCCATCAAGGGTACGCGCAAGCAAGGGTTGGCTGACATCATGCTGATACTGACCAACGCCAATGGATTTAGGCTCGATTTTGACAAGCTCGGCCAGCGGGTCCTGCAAGCGGCGCGCAATCGAGACAGCACCGCGCAGTGAAACATCCAGATTGGGAAACTCTTTGGCAGCGACTTCAGATGCGGAATAGACCGATGCACCGGCCTCGGACACCATGACCTGAGTCAGCTGTAATTGCGGGAATCGCTCGCGCAACTCCTTGACCAGGGTTTCGGTCTCGCGTGAACCGGTACCATTACCAATGGACACCAGATCAACACGGTGTTTGTCGGCCAGCACAGCCAGCGCAGCAATCGCCTCATCCCAACGCTTTGCCGGCGCATGCGGGTAGATCGTTGCAGTATCAACCACCTTGCCGGTTGAATCGACAACGGCCACCTTCACACCTGTACGCAGCCCAGGATCCAGCCCCATCGTTGCACGCTGCCCGGCCGGTGCCGCCAGCATCAGGTCACGCAGGTTATTGGCGAATACCCTGATCGCTTCCGTTTCCGCCTTCTGCTTTAACTCGGCAAACAAATCTGTCTCCAGACGTTTAAACAACCTGGTTTTCCATGCTGCGGCAACACTATCGAGCAACCAGCGATCAGAAGCCCGACCACGATCGGCGATTCTGAAATGACTGGCCATCACTGACTCACAATGGCCGACACCTTCATCTGCATGAGCGTTTTCCTGTATTTTCACTGTGAGGATGCCCTCATTCCGACCACGGAACAGAGCCAGCGCCCGATGCGACGGCACCCGCTTCCACGGCTCGCTATATGAGAAGTAGTCGCCGAACTTGGCCCCCTCCTCTTCCTTGCCACTGGCCACACTGCTTACAACCACAGCATTACGGCTGAGGTAATCACGCAAGCGCCCGATCAGATCAGCATCCTCACTAAAGTGCTCAATCAATATCTGCCGGGCTCCCTCAAGAGCCGCCTCGGCACTGTCGATACCCGCCTCACTGCGAACAAACTGTTCGGCCACAAGCAGCGGGTTCTGCGCCGGATCTGAAAGCAGACCGAGAGCCAGTGGTTCAAGGCCTGCCTCACGGGCAATCTGGGCTTTGGTTCGACGCTTCGGCTTGAATGGGAGATAGAGATCCTCCAGCCGGGCCATGGTTTCCGCACCCCTGATCGCCTTTTCCAGTGCAGCAGTTAGCTTCTCCTGCTCCGAGACAGACTTGAGTATTGTCGCACGGCGGGCCTCCAGCTCACGCAGATAGCGCAGGCGCTCCTCAAGCTGGCGCAACTGTGTGTCATCCAGGCTGCCCGTCACTTCTTTACGGTAGCGGGCAATAAACGGCACGGTTGCTCCACCATCGAGCAAACCTATCGCGGCAGCAACCTGCCGCTCATGCACGCTCAGCTCCTGCGCAATACGCTGTTCAATACGCATGTGTTCTCCTGAAACAAAAATGGAAAAAATATCATCGGGATGAGAATGGAAACCGGCGCCAGTTTATAGTCAGATTTCAAGAATGAAATGACAACAGAAAAGCCCCGGGTATTAGCCGGGGCTTTTGAGCTGTTCTGGTGAATTTAGTGTCCGGGGGGATCGGGAGGGAGGGGAGGGAGATCCGCCCCGGACATGGCGAACAATAGACCTTCAGCATGAGAAATCCGTGAATCGATCATTAATATTAGTTTATGATTATACAATAATTACGATAGAGCGCGCAGATCCAGTCGGCCACGGTGCATGGGCGGGCACCAGAAGTAACAACCTGAAAGCGGACGGGTAAAACCGAACAGGCCGTCAACCACCCCGTCATCGGCCCCCACCATACGCCGCAAAAGCATCTCGAACGGGTCAAACGAGCGCGCAAAGGCAACAAAGACAAGTCCGCCCTGCTGGCCACGGGACCAGGGCATGGAGCGACGAAGAATAAATGCTTCCGGATCAAAGCTTTCCTGGGCCGTGCGTTTTACATGCGCCGAGGCGGGCGCATCATCAATCTCTTCATTGCTGTCACGATAGCGGCCAATGACATGATCCCGCTCTAGCGCTGACATCTTCTCAAGCCGGGAGAAATCATGCAGCCACTGCTGTACAGCAACAAAGCTGGAGCCATCCATGCCCGCACCGGCACCACTGACAATGGCAACGTCTGCCATCTTCTCTCCCACAGGATTCTCGGTGCCATCTTCATAGCCACTAAGGTCACGGCCGCCATCGAACATGAATACATCCACGGAGTCGGTCAGACACAAGGCAGGAGCCAGAGCATGCTCCACTCGTCTGCCGATATGCAGCAATGCCCCGCGGTCATCACCGCGCAACCAGCACCATAGTGCTGCAGGCGTTGAGGGCACCTCGAACCCCTGACCGGCCACCGGTGGAAAGACCCGAAGCTCTGCAAGATCATATCCCATGGCCAGAACAAGCGACTGCCCCAGCCCCACCACTACAGTCTCGCCATCTGCCAGCTCACTGATTGCCTGCAATGCCGGCCTCAGATCGTGACCCGGCATCAGGGAAAACAGCAAATGGCGTCCGACCTGTGGTACATCTGCCAATATTCCCCGTTGAACATTTATCATACAGCCTCCCGGTTACAGATCACTCATCATACAGCCTTGATTGAAGCGCGATTGAAGCACGATATCAATGGCCAATGTCCGCCGCCGCCACCATTTCTGCTACAGGAGCACACACCGGGCACAGAATTCATGGACTTAATCCGACATTATTTCATCATGCGGGACTTATAACCGGTAGCGGGAAATGCCATAACTTTCTGATTGTTGTTTCCACTCTCCTCTATCGGCCATATTGCCTCGCCACTATCGATAATGGAGCCTCCCTCATCCCATGCAATCAGATACCGTTCTCATTGAAGATTATTACAACTCCGAAGATTTTGCTGCCATCAAGAATTTTGCCGATGGCAAGGAAACCCCGTTTGTTGTCATCAACAACAACATCATCCTGCATCACTACAATGAGCTGACCGATAACTTTCCCTACGCCAAAATTTACTATGCCATCAAGGCGAACCCGGGCAATGAAATCCTCAGCCTGTTGCGCGATCGCGGCTCCAATTTTGACGTTGCATCTATTTATGAGCTCGACAAGGTCCTGAACCTCGGCGTCTCACCGGATCGTTGCAGCTATGGCAACACCATCAAAAAGCGCAAGGACATCCGCTATTTCTATGAAAAAGGCGTGCGCCTGTTTGTCAGCGACTCCGAGGCGGATCTGCGCAACATCGCGCGTGAGGCTCCGGGCGTAAAAGTTTACATTCGTCTGCTGACTGAGGGCAGCCACACTGCTGACTGGCCCCTGTCGCGAAAATTCGGCTGCCAGACGGATATGGCAGTCGAACTGTTGTTGCTTGCCAAAGAGCTGGGGCTGGTACCCTACGGCGTATCGTTCCATGTCGGCTCACAACAGCGTGATATTGGCGCATGGGATGCCGCCATCGACAAGGTCAAAGCCATCTTTGACTGGCTCAGGGACGAGTGCGATATCCGCCTGAAAATGATCAATATGGGCGGTGGCTTCCCTGCCAACTACCTTAACCGCACCAATGACCTTGCCACCTATGCCAAAGAGATTACCCACTATCTTGAAGATGATTTCGGTGACGATATGCCTGAAATCATTCTGGAGCCCGGTCGCTCACTGTGCTCCAACGCCGGCGTTCTTGTCAGCGAAATCGTTCTGATTTCACGTAAAACTGCCACCTCTCTGCATCGCTGGGTCTATACCGATGTCGGCATGTTCTCCGGCCTGATTGAAACACTCGGCGAAGCAATCAAATACCCGATCTTCGTTGAAAAAAGCGGTGAGCGCGAAGAGTGTGTCATTGCCGGCCCTACCTGCGACAGTGCTGACATTATGTATGAAGACCACAAATATGAGCTGCCATTAAGCATCGAGATCGGAGATCGCCTCTACTGGTTCTCAACCGGTGCCTACACGACCAGTTACAGTGCGGTCGAGTTCAATGGCTTCCCGCCGTTAAAACAATATGTCATCGGCGCAGGCACCGATCAGGCATAGTCGGGCATCAAAACAGCAAAGACCCCGGTCATGAAGAAAAGCACAGAGATCGAGCGCGTACCTGCTGGCGCCGCCGGTATTGATCAAATATCAAGCCTTCCGGAAGCCTTGTTTCAAACAGCGAAACAGCTTCCGGAAGAACCGGCACAGTGGCACAGAAAGGACGGGCAATACCTTTCGATCACCTATGCCCAGCTGGCAAGCCAGGTTCGTTACCTGGCTTGCGGGCTGATCCGCTCAGGCATCAAACCGGGTGACCGTATTGCCATACTCATGGAGAACCGGCCCGAGTGGGCGGTGATTGATTACGCGATCCTTGCGGTCGGCGCCATCACCGTTCCCCTCTATTGCAGCTATCGCCCGCAGGACATCAGCTACGTACTGAACGATTCAGGGGCGATTGCTGCCTTCGTATCCGGTGGCAAACTCATGCAGGATCTGCTCACTGCTGTCGAGCATAGCCCGGCCATTCGCCACATATACAGCATCGAAAAACATCATCACCCCATGGTCAGCCCCATGGTTTCCCTGGAAGGTGGTGAGCTTGATGATGCCGCCCTGTCCAGACGCATGTCCGCAGTGGACCGGAACACACTGGCCACACTTGTGTACACCTCCGGAACAACTGGCAACCCGAAAGGCGTCATGTTGAGCCATGGCAACATTATCACCAATCTGGAATCTGTACCGGCTGTCATCGATATCCATTCAGGCCGTAGTGGCGACCGGTTACTCTCATTTTTACCGCTGGCACATGCACTGGAGCGAACAGGCAGCCACTTTCTTGCCTATTCATTCGGTCTCTCCGTCGCATTTGCAGAGCGACCCGAGACCGTTGCCAAAAACATGCAGGAGTCGCGACCAACCCTGATGATCGCTGTCCCCCGCATGCTTGAAGTCATACGCAGCCGGATTCTCGCACACGCAAAAAATCAGCCGCTGTTGCATCGAACGCTGTTTTACAGCTATGTACACCTTGCTGCAAAGCGGAACAACAGCATGCTGGCCAAACTGTTCTTACCGCTGCTCGACAAGCTGGTAGGCGAAAAAATCCGCCAGCGTTTCGGCGGACGATTAAGGGCCCTGATTTCAGGTGGTGCGCCACTCGGCGTTGAACTGACCGAATTTTTCGAGTCGATAGGGCTGCCAGTGCTTGAGGGCTATGGCTTAAGCGAATCTGCACCGCTGATCTCGGTCAACCCCATGCAGGACAGGCGGGCAGGTAGCGTCGGTCTGGCTGCCAAAGGGGTTGAGATCAAAATTGCGGCGGATGGCGAAATTCTTGCCCGTGGCGCCAATATCATGGCTGGTTACTGGAAAAACCGTAAAGCCAGCAAGGAAGTGCTGCAGGATGGATGGCTGCATACAGGTGACATCGGAACGCTCGATTCTGATGGCTACCTGCGCATCACAGACAGGAAAAAGGATATCATTGTCACATCAGGGGGAGAAAACGTCGCCCCTCAAAGAATCGAACAGTTACTGCTGGAAGATGACATGATTGATCAGGTTGTCGTGTATGGCGACCAGCGCCCGTATCTTGTTGCGCTGATCGTAGCCAACGAAACAGCATGCAGGGAGTGGTCTGATCATCAGGGGCTGCCGGAAACAGACTGGCGCCACCTGTGTGACTCTCCCGTCCTGAAGAAACAGCTTCAGATGAGGGTCAATCAGCATTTAAAACCCCTCAATCCGTTTGAGCAAATTCGTCGAATCCATCTGATCAGTGAGCCGTTCGCGGTTGAAACCGGACTGCTGACCCCCACCATGAAGATCCGGCGACGCAAGGTATCTGAATACTATGAGAGTGCCATTGAGGCGCTTTACCACAAGGAATCCTCTGAATAACCTAAGGAGATGCTGATTTATTGCCCTCCTGGCAAAAATCAGTTCGCAAAGACAAAAGCGTGGTTTTGTCTTTGCTTACAAATCAGGCACTTACGCGTCTGATTTGACTCGCCGCATCCTGCAGCTCACCTGGCGGCGGCAGAGCCGTCCAATCCGGCTATCCTGCCGGATTGTGGCGTCCGTCCATGGCTCGCTCGGAAGCGCCTAATTAATCAGCGCTTCCCTAAGAGAATCACCTGACTGACTGCAACGATTTACTGACAGTCAGTCCTCACCTCATTTCGTTTCAATCAGCTCGATCGAATAACCGTCCGGATCGCGCACAAAGGCAATCACCGTCGTACCATGCTTCATCGGCCCGGGCTCACGCGTAATCAGCCCTCCGGCCAGCCGCATCCGCTCACACACCGCATATATATCATCTACTCCTATAGCGATATGGCCAAAGGCATTACCGGCTTCATAAGCATGCGTATCCCAGTTATAAGTTAGCTCAATCACAGCCGTTTGCGATTCGTCACCATAACCGACAAATGCAAGCGTGAAGCGCCCTTCAGGATACTCCTTGCGGCGCAACAGCTTCATTCCGAGCACATCTGTATAAAAGCGGATGGCGCGCTCAAGATCTGTCACCCGTATCATCGTGTGTAAAAGTCGCATTATTTCACTGTCCTCAAATAGGCGATCAAATCCGCCTGCGCCGAGCCATCACAAACACGTTGTGCAGGCATCTTGGTTGATGCGGATGGATTACCCGTTAACGTTACAATTGCGGCCTTTGAATCACAAAGCCACAAAGCCAGGTTTTTCTCATCCCAGCTCCAGTCAGCTGAGGACAATGAGCTGCTATATTTCATATCGGCCATCTGACCCGCCTTGCGCCCTACGATACCCTGCAAGCCCGGCCCTACTTTCCTGATCGCGGTCATATTATGACAAGCCATACATTTAGCGGCCAGAGACTTGCCCCGCACCGCATCCCCAGTCGGCGCTGATGCGGATACTGCCGCAGCACTCGCTTTTGCCTGTACAGCCAGTTCGGCTGCCGGAGCCGGAGCCGGAGCCGGAGCCGGAGCCGGAGCCGGAGCTGGAGCTGGAGCTGGAGCTGGAGCTGGAGCTGGAGCTGGAGCTGGAGCTGGAGCTGGAGCTGGTGCTGGTGCTGGTGCTGGTGCTGGTGCTGGTGCTGGTGCTGGTGCTGGTGCTGGTGCTGGTGCTGGTGCTGGTGCTGGTGCTGGTGCTGGTGCTGGTGCTGGTGCGCTCAACTCAGCCAGAGCTGTGTCGGTATGGATTGCCGATTGTTGCAATGATTGCTGCAACGATGCTGCTACCCTGCTCTCTTCCACTTTTTTCACAGCCACCGTATCTGTTGACTGTACGGGCGCCGCAGATGTCGCGACAGCATTGGATGATGGTGCCACAGCACCCTTCTGGTCCTGACACGCTGAAAGTATCGCCATGGCTGCTATCAACAGCAGAAATAACTTTTGCATAGTTCCTCCAACAGGGCTGTTGTTTTAAATAACCTGTGTAAGCAAAAGAAAGAATACAGCAATCAGTGATGTGGTTACAACCACACTTGCTGCAGGCACAAAAAAAAGGGCCCCCGCAGGAGCCCTTTTTTCAGATACACAACAAGTGCTTATGCAGCCTCGCCTTCCGCACCCTCATCGACACGGTCATCAATAACCTGACTGAGTTCTTCGAGAATTTCAGCATCAGGTGCTGCCTCTATCAGATCAGAAGCCTGAACCGCTGCTGTTGCAGGTTTTGGCGCATTGCGAACTGCAAGGCCAGTACCGGCAGGCAGAAGACGTCCAAGAATCACGTTCTCCTTCAGACCCATCAGCCAGTCCACCTTACCGGCCAGAGCCGCCTCGGTGATCACACGGGTTGTCTCCTGGAACGATGCGGCCGATACGAACGAATCGGTGTTCAGGGACGACTTGGTGATACCAAGCAGGATCGGCTCGAAGGTTGCCGGCGCCTTGCCAGCTGCCTCAAGCTTGCGATTGGCCTGCAGAACATACTTGCGAACCAGCTGCTCACCGGCAACGAACGTGGATGAACCCGGATCGATGATCTGAACCTTGCGCATCATCTGACGAGCAATCACTTCGATGTGCTTGTCATTGATCTTCACGCCCTGCAGACGGTAGACCTCCTGGATTTCATCAGTCAGATAGTTGGCAAGTGCCTCAACGCCCAGGACCTTCAAAATATCCTGCGGAGCCGGAGAACCTTCCATCAGACGCTCACCACGACGTACGCGGTCACCTTCCTGAACGAGGATCTGTGATCCCTTCGGAATCTGATATTCCAGCTGCTCTGAACCATCGGTCGGATCGATATAAACACGGCGCTTGCCACGAATATCCTTACCGAACGACACCACACCATCAGCACCGGCAATAAATGCCAGATGCTTCGGCTTACGTGCTTCAAACAGCTCAACCACGCGAGGCAGACCACCGGTAATATCCTTGGTCTTGCCTGCTTCACGAGGAATACGTGCAAGCACATCACCGGCCTTCACACATTCGCCGTTATCCACGTTCAGAATCGCGCCGGCTGACAGGAAGTAACGGGCAGGCGTATTTGTACGGGCCAGAACAATCGGATCGCTTTCAGGGTCCTTCGGATCAACCAGCTGAATCTGCGGACGCAGAGCATCCCTGCGGCTATCCATCTGCTGGGTCACTACACGACTGGACAGACCGGTCACTTCATCAGACTGCTCACGAACGGTGATTCCTTCTTCAAGGTCCACGTAGCGAATCAAGCCATCAGCCTCTGCAATCAGCGGCATGGTATATGGATCCCACTCAACAAGCTTGTGGCTGCTCTTGACGACATCGCCATCCTTGATCAGCAGATGTGCACCGTATGGTACACGATGGCGCTCAAGTTCCTTGCCCTTGGCATCCTTGATCAGCACTTCAGTATGACGGTTAATCACAATATCTTCGCCAGCGGCGTTGCTAACGGTGATGGCGTTTTCAAGCACAACATGGCCACCGAACTTGGCTTCAACATGAGCCTGTTCAGCAGCACGGGATGCAGTACCACCCACATGGAATGTACGCATGGTAAGCTGTGTACCAGGCTCACCAATCGACTGCGCGGCAATCACACCCACCGCCTCACCGATGGATACCGGCGTACCATGGGCAAGATCGCGACCATAGCAGTTTGCACACACGCCATCTTCTGACTCACAGGTCAGAACAGAGCGGATACGTACGGACTCAACACCGGCATCGCCAATCATCTGGGTCAGCTCTTCGTTCACCATGGCGCCGGCCGGAGCAATTTCCTCACCGGAGATCGGATCCAGGGCAGCCTCGAGCAGTACACGGCCGAGAACACGCTCCGTCAACGGCTCAATTACTTCACCACCTTCAACCAGTGCAGACAAAAGAACACCATTGGTTGTGCCGCAATCCTGCTCACGAACAACAGCGTCCTGAGCCACGTCAACCAGACGGCGGGTCAGATAACCGGAGTTCGCGGTCTTCAGAGCGGTATCAGCAAGACCCTTACGTGCACCATGGGTCGAGATGAAGTACTGCAGAATGGTCAGACCTTCACGGAAGTTTGCGGTAATGGGTGTTTCAATAATGGAGCCATCCGGCTTGGCCATCAGACCACGCATACCGGCCAGCTGACGGATCTGCTGGGCAGAGCCTCGAGCTCCGGAGTCAGCCATCATGTAGACAGAGTTGAAACTCTTGGCCACTTCCTTGCGCTCACCATCAGCACTTTCCAGTGTCTCGGTCGCAAGGTTGTCCATCATGGCACGTGCAACCTTTTCGGTTGTGTGTGTCCACAAGTCGACCACCTTGTTGTAGCGCTCGCCAGCAGTGATCAAGCCATCGGCATACTGCTTCTGAACCTTGGAAACTTCAGCCTCGGCAGCGCCTACCAGCTCTGCCTTGGAATCAGGAATCACCACATCGCACAGTGCAAAAGAGGCGCCTGAGCGGGTTGCATAGCTGTAACCGAGAACCTTCAAACGGTCGGCAAGCAGTACAGTCGCCTTGTTTCCGGCAGTGCGGTAACAGGTTTCGATCAGACCGGCCACATCCTTCTTGGTCAATTCACGATTCACGCAAGAGAATGGCATCTCAGCCGGCAGGATGGTTGACAGAATTGCACGACCAACCGTGGTATGCTCACGCACACTGCGAATACGGCAGCTGATACGGGTATGCAGCTCAACCGCACCGGCATCCAGCGCACGAATCACTTCATCCGGCGACGAGAAGACCATGTCTTCACCGCGGGCAAACGGACGCTCACGGGTCAGGTAGTAAATACCCAGAACCATATCCTGGGTCGGTACAATCACAGGCTTGCCGGTTGCAGGCGAAAGGATGTTGTTGGTCGACATCATCAGTGCGCGCGCTTCGGTCTGTGCCTCAATGGACAGCGGTACGTGAACAGCCATCTGATCGCCGTCGAAGTCAGCGTTAAATGCGGTACATACGAGCGGGTGCAGCTGAATGGCCTTGCCTTCAACGAGGATCGGTTCAAAGGCCTGAATGCCCAGACGATGCAGCGTAGGTGCACGGTTGAGCATCACCGGGTGCTGATGAATCACTTCAGCAAGAATATCCCATACCTCAGGAATACCCTGCTCTACCAGCTTCTTGGCTGCCTTGATGGTGTTGGCCAAACCACGCTGCTCAAGCTTGTTGTAAATAAACGGCTTGAACAGTTCGAGAGCCATCTTCTTTGGCAGGCCGCACTGATGCAATTTGAGTTCAGGACCGACCACGATCACGGAACGACCGGAGTAATCCACACGCTTACCGAGCAGGTTCTGACGGAAACGACCCTGCTTACCCTTGATCACATCGGACAGAGACTTCAGCGGACGACGGTTGTTACCGGTGATTGGCTTGGAGCGACGATCGTTGTCGAACAACGCATCAACAGACTCCTGCAGCATACGCTTTTCATTACGGGTAATGATTTCAGGCGCATTCAGCTCCAGCAGACGCTTCAGACGGTTATTACGGTTAATCACACGGCGATAAAGATCATTCAGGTCGGACGTGGCAAAACGACCACCATCCAGCGGTACCAGTGGACGGATTTCAGGCGGAAGAACAGGAATGACTTCCATGATCATCCACTCAGGACGGTTACCGGAACCCAGCATGGCTTCAACAGTCGACAAACGCTTGGTCAGCTTGGTCAGCTTGGTCACAGCCTTGGTTGCAGCAATCTGTGAACGCAGACTCTGACGCTCTTCTTCAAGATCGATATTCTTGAGCATTTCGCGCAGGGCTTCAGCGCCCATGCCGGCACGGAACTCTTCGCCGTACTCTTCGAATGCCTCGATATATTCATCTTCGGTCAGAATCTGGAACTGCTCAAGACTGGTCAGGCCCGGATCCAGAACAATATAGGACTCAAAGTAGAGAACGCGCTCAAGCTCTTTAAGGGTTTTGTCGAGCAGCAGACCGATACGGGACGGCAGGCTCTTCAGGAACCAGATATGCGCAACAGGTGACGCCAGATCGATGTGGCCCATACGCTCACGACGAACCTTGGACTGGATCACTTCAACGGAGCATTTTTCGCAAACAACGCCGCGATGCTTCAGCCGCTTATACTTGCCGCAGAGACACTCATAGTCCTTGATCGGACCAAAAATTTTCGCGCAGAAAAGACCATCACGTTCCGGTTTGAAGGTACGATAGTTAATGGTCTCCGGCTTCTTAACTTCGCCGTAGGACCACGAACGAATTTTTTCCGGACTGGCGAGTCCCACCTTCAGGCCATCGAAATCCTCGACGCTTGACGGTTTCTGGAACATTTTGAGAAGTTCTTGCATGACCTTTATTCTCCTTCGTTCTCAGTTGAGTGCTTGACCATTGCGAGATCAATACCCAGCGCATTCAATTCCTTGGTCATTACGTTGAATGATTCAGGGATACCTGCGTCAAATGACATATCACCACGTACAATCGACTCATACATCTTGGTACGGCCCTGTACATCGTCAGACTTCACAGTGAGCATTTCCTGCAGGGTATGAGCCGCGCCATACGCCTCCAGTGCCCACACTTCCATTTCACCGAAGCGCTGACCACCGAACTGGGCTTTACCACCCAGCGGCTGCTGCGTTACCAGCGAGTAAGGACCGGTTGAACGGGCGTGAATCTTTTCGTCCACCAGATGATGCAGTTTCAGAATGTACATGTGACCAATAGTTACCGGACGGTCAAAAGGCTCACCGGTACGGCCATCATAAAGCGTGGTCTGACCACTTACAGGAAGGCCTGCCAGCTTGAGCATACGATGAATATGATCTTCATGTGCACCATCGAACACAGGTGTTGCGATCGGCACACCACCCTTGAGGTTGGTTGCAAGCTCAAGCATCTCGGCATCATCCATCTCACCGATCTGACGGCAGGCAGTCTTGTCTTCCTGGTAAATATCGAGCAGGAATGAACGAATCTCGTCATTCGCAGCCTGAGCACGCATCTTCTCATCGATACGTTTGCCCAGCTCACTGCCGGCCCAGCCCATATGAATCTCGAAAATCTGGCCGATATTCATACGTGAAGGTACACCCAGCGGGTTCAGGCAGATATCCACCGGAGTACCATCTTCGGTATATGGCATATCTTCTTCCGGTACGATCACCGAAATCACACCCTTGTTACCATGACGACCAGCCATCTTGTCACCAGGCTGCAGCTTGCGCTTCACCGCCACGAACACCTTCACAACCTTGATAACACCCGGCTTCAGCTCGGATCCTTCACGGACCTTGGCTACCTTATGTTCAAAGCGGGACTCAAGACGTGAGCGCTCCTTGTCCATGGACTCGATAATCTCGGCGATCTTTTCATTCACGGTATCGTCTTCAACAGATACACCGGTCAGATCACGCAGGGTCAGTGACTTGACATGATCGGCAGTGATCACTTCACCGCGCTTGATGCCCTTGAAGGTGGCTGCAGTCTGACCGGCAACCATGGCACGCAGACGGCTGGCAGCGTTGGCCTCAAGAATGCGGCGCTCTTCTTCCTTATCGGAATAGAGCTGCTCAATTGAGGTCTCCTCAATGGCCTTGGCACGCTCATCCTTCTCATCACCACGACGGGTGAAGATCTGGACATCCACAACCACACCTTCTTCGCCCGGCTTCACGCGCAGAGAGGTATCACGTACATCGGAGGCCTTCTCACCGAAGATCGCACGCAGCAGCTTCTCTTCAGGAGAAAGCTGGGACTCGCCCTTCGGAGTGATCTTGCCGACGAGAATATCGCCCTGCTTCACTTCCGCGCCGACATAGGCGATACCGCAATCATCAAGGTGACGCAGTGCATCTTCGCCCACATTCGGAATATCACGGGTGATTTCTTCCGCACCAAGCTTGGTATCGCGGGAAACGCACTCGAACTCTTCGATATGAATCGAGGTATAAACGTCGTCACGTACAAGCTTCTCGGAGATTACAATCGCGTCCTCGAAGTTGTAGCCACGCCATGGCATCAGTGCGACCAGTGCGTTACGGCCAAGTGCCAGCTCGCCCATGTCAGTGCTTGGACCATCAGCAATGATGTCGCCCTTGACCACTTTTTCACCCATTTTCACCAGTGGACGCTGGTTAAAGCAGGTGTTCTGATTGGAGCGGCGATACTTGAACAGACGATAGATATCCACGCCCGGCTCGCCTTCTACCTGCTCATCCTCATTGACGTGAACAACGATACGACCACCGTCAACACGCTCAACCACACCACCACGACGGGCAACCTGAGATACGCCGGAGTCGCGTGCCAGTGGTGCTTCCATACCGGTACCAACCAGTGGCTTCTCGGAACGGAGCAGAGGTACAGCCTGACGCTGCATGTTTGAGCCCATCAGTGCGCGGTTAGCGTCATCGTGCTCAAGGAACGGAATCAGACCGGCACACACAGAGACCACCTGAGACGGTGAAACGTCCATGTAGTCGATATCATTCGGCTCGGCCATGATGAACTCACCGCCCTGACGGCACTGAACCAGCTCAGCCACAAACTTGCCATGATCGTCCAGCACAGCATTCGCCTGTGCAATCACCGGAGTGCTCTCATCAATGGCAGAAAGATAGTCAACATCATCCGTAACGCGGCCATCGATAACCTTGCGGTATGGAGATTCAATGAAGCCGAAGTCGTTTACCTTGGCATAGGTCGCCAGGGAGTTAATCAGACCAATGTTCGGACCTTCCGGGGTCTCGATCGGGCAGAGACGGCCGTAATGGGTCGGATGAACGTCTCGAACTTCGAAGCCTGCACGCTCACGTGACAGACCGCCCGGGCCGAGCGCTGAAAGACGACGCTTGTGAGTCACTTCAGACAGCGGATTGGTCTGATCCATGAACTGGGACAACTGGGAAGAGCCGAAGAACTCCTTCACTGCTGCGATCAGCGGTTTGGCGTTGACCACATCAGAAGGCATCATTTCGATCAGGTCACCAGAGCTCAGACGCTCACGGATCGCGCGCTCCATACGAACCAGACCTACGCGGATCTGATTTTCAAGCAGCTCACCGACAGAACGAAGACGACGGTTGCCCAGGTGATCGATATCATCCACTTCACCGATGCCATCACGCAGTGACAGCAGGGTGTCGAGCGTCATCAGGATATCTTCATTGCGCAGTGTGCCGACATCCAGCGGTACATCTTCCTCGGTAATACCAAGTCGGCTGTTCAGCTTCATACGACCGACACGGGAGAGATCGTAACGGGCTGGATCATAGAACAGCGATTCGAACAGAGCCTTAGCGGTTTCAACCGTTGGTGGCTCACCAGGGCGCATCATACGATAGATTTCAACGCGAGCTTCTTCACGGGACTGAACCATGTCCAGACGCAGGGTATCTGCCAGCCATGGGCCACGAATCGATGCATCGATAAGCAGGCAGTCAAACTCGGTTACACCGGCAGCCTGCAGCTCGGAAATAGAGTCTTCGGTGATTTCATGATTGTGGTCAATCAGGATCTCACCACCGGTGAGCATGACCGGCTCGGCAGCAACCTCACCAATCAGGCTTTCCATCGGTACGTCAATCCACTCCACACCGGCTTCGGTCAGGCGCTTGATGGCAAGGTTGGTAAACTTTTTACCTTCAACAACGATGGTTTTGGTATCCAGTTTGATGGTGGTGACCGCACGGGTGCCCAGGAACTTGGCAGGCTCAAACTTGACCTGAATGCCGTTTTCACTGAAACGGTAGGTACGGCGCTGATAGAAACGATCGAGAATTTCCTGAGTGGAAAGGCCAAGTGCCTTCAGCAGAATTCCTGCAGGCATCTTGCGACGCAGGTCGATACGGAAGTTGACCTTGTCTTTGGAGTCGAATTCGAAATCAAGCCAGGAGCCACGATAAGGAATGACGCGTGCCTTGAACAGGAACTTGCCGGATGAGTGGGTCTTACCCTTGTCATGGTCGAAAAACACACCCGGAGAACGGTGCATCTGGGATACAATGGCACGCTCGGTGCCGTTAATGATGAATGAACCATACTCGGTCATATATGGAATCTCGCCCATATAGACGGACTGGTCACGAACCTCTTTTACTTTGCGCTTTGCGCGCTTCTCGCCATCAGCCTCATAAATTTTCAGGCGAAGCTTTACCTTAACCGGCAGGGCAAAGGTCAGATCACGGCGACGACATTCGTCCTGATCGTAACGTGGAGGGCTATACTCCAGGCCTTCAAATGACAGCTCAGCATTACCAGCATAATCACGAACGGGAAACACTGTCTGGAATACGGCTGAAAGCCGGGAATCGTTTACGGCCTCACCATAACCTACAAATTCGTGGTAGGACTCAGTCTGCAGCTGCAGCATATTTGGCATGCTGATTGGAGACTCAATGCTACCAAAATTCTTGCGGATTCGTTTCAATGATGCTTGTTTGGCCATGATAACCCCTGAAGAACAATTTCCTGTACAAAATGCGAAAAGGCCGATCCCCGGTGACATAAGCCACCGGGGATCAACCTCAGATCGTTAAACGTAAGCGCGAAACAAAGTCGGGCTTACTTCAGCTCGATGGTAGCGCCTGCTTCTTCCAGCTTGGCCTTGAGGTCATCTGCCTCAGCCTTGGAAACGCCTTCCTTGACGTTGCCTGGTGCGCCGTCAACCAGTGCCTTAGCCTCTTTCAGGCCCAGACCGGTGGTCTCACGTACAGCCTTGATTACCTGGATCTTCTTGTCGCCAGCGGAAACGAGAACAACGTTGAACTCGGTCTGCTCTTCAGCTGCATCAGCAGCAGCGGCAACAGGGCCAGCAGCTACTGCAACAGGTGCTGCAGCAGAAACGCCGAAACGCTCTTCCAGAGCCTTAACCAGCTCGGACAGCTCCAGTACGGTCATAGACTCAATTGCACTGATCAGTTCATCTTTAGAAATTGCCATTTTTTTAGCTCCTCTTGCTTTATGATTAAATTAGATAATGTAAATGTTAAGCAGCTTCTTTCTGGTCGCGAATAGCTGCCAATGTACGCACAAATGAAGCAGGAACTTCTGCCAGTGTGCGAACAAATCCGGAGACTGGCGACTGCATGCTGCCAAGCATCTTGGCAAGCAGTACTTCACGCGATGGCAGGGTTGCCAGCGCAGTGATGCCGTCTACATCAATGAGTTTGCCATCGAGCATGCCGCCCTTCACTTCAAACGCCTTGTGTGTCTTGGCGAATTCAGTGACGGCTTTAGCCATACCGACTGGTTCCGTGCCATATGCAATGGCTACAGGACCGGTAAACAAAACTTCAGCTGCCTTAAAGTCAGTACCATCTGCTGCGCGGCGTGCCAAGGTGTTCTTGACGACCTGCAGAGACACACCAGCATCGCGCAACCGGCGCCTGAGATCACTCATCTCAGGTACGGTCAGGCCACGATAGTGTGCAACTACGCCAGCATTTGATTCGGACCAGGCAGTGTGAAGTTCATCGACGATTTGCTGTTTGTCATTTTTATTCACATTTACCCCCTTGCTAATTCGATCCGCGCAAGTGAGCTTGCACTCCATCTATGCGGGACGGGTTACCCCGATTAAGTTGTGCCTTGCGGCACAACTCCAGCAGTCTTGGACGGATCGTTATTACGACCGCTCAACCTTTCGGAATCAGCGGTCGATCTTTTATGCCTTTCGGCATATGACCGTACGGGACGGTCAATCTTTTCAGCGATATTACAGTGTGGTTTCGTCAACGCGGACAGAAGCGCCCATCGTTGAAGCGATAAACATACGCTGCATGTAACGGCCCTTCGCAGAAGAAGGACGCATACGGTTAAGTTCAGAGATCAGTGCATCGATGTTCTCACGGATCTTGGCTGCATCGAATGAACGACGGCCAACAGGAGCGTGAATCACACCAGCCTTGTCAACGCGAACTTCGATCTGACCGGCTTTAATCGCTGTAACAGCCTTGGTGACATCCATGGTTACGGTGCCGAGCTTAGGGTTTGGCATCAGGCCACGAGGACCCAGCACACGTCCGAGACGACCTACCTGAGCCATCATGTCAGGGGTAGCAACAACGCGGTCGAAATCAAGGAAACCATCCTGGATTTTCTCGACAAGGTCTTCTGCACCGACGATATCCGCACCGGCAGCAGCAGCCTCTTCAGCCTTGGCGCCCTTTGCGAATACAGCCACGCGAACGGTCTTGCCGGTGCCGTTTGGCAGAGCAATAGAGCCACGAACCATCTGGTCAGCGTGACGAGGGTCAACACCGAGCTTGATCGCAACGTCTACAGACTCATCAAATTTTGCTGCAGGCTGGGCGAGAACTGCTTCGATCGCCTGGTCAACTGCAACGGCCCCGGCAGGAATGTGCTGCAGGGATGCTTTCATACGTTTGGTAATTTTTGCCATCTCTCGACTCCTAGCCTTCTACTTCCAGACCCATTGAACGGGCCGTGCCTTCAACGATGCGCATAGCTGCTTCCACGTCGTAGCAATTGAGGTCAGGCATTTTGATCTCGGCAATTTCACGAACCTGTGCGCTGGTAACCTTGCCAACCTTCTTCTTGTTTGGCTCGGCACTGCCCTTGGCGATCTTGGCGCTCTTCAGCAGCAGTACAGATGCAGGCGGGGTCTTGATGACGAAGTCAAATGAACGGTCTGCATAGACATTGATAAGAACCGGGAGGGTAAGTCCCTTTTCCATATCCTGGGTCCGGGCATTAAAGGCCTTGCAGAACTCCATGATGTTTGCACCAGCCTGACCGAGGGCCGGGCCGACCGGCGGAGCCGGATTTGCAGAGCCCGCAGGCACCTGCAATTTAACGATTTTTACGAGTTTTTTTGCCATTGATTTCTCCAACCGGTTGCAGGAATCCTTCCATTCACCTTTATTCGCATATCCGGAACCCGGACTTGCTCCCGCTTTAGCGGTAGTGCTTCCACATCCTGTGTAAGCTGTTTATTTCACAGAATGAATTCCGGAAATAAAACAATGCAGCTGGTCAGCCAACCTGAGCGGGCTGATCAACTGCACACGTTTGTTTGTTATCCCTTTTCGACCTGGATGTACTCAAGCTCGACCGGAGTCGGGCGACCGAAAATGGATACACTGACTTTCAGCTTGGCCTTGTCTTCCATCACTTCTTCGACAACACCATTGAACGAAGCGAACGGGCCATCGATGACGCGAACAGCATCGCCGATATCAAACATGACTTTTGGTTTCGGACGCTCAATACCTTCAGCAATCTGACGGATCAGAGCATCGACTTCACGCTGCGGCATTGGCTTGGGGCGATTATCGGAACCAAGGAAACCACTTACCTGACGGGTATCCTTCACCACATGCCAGGTATCATCGTTCATTTCCATTTCTACAAGAATGTAACCCGGGAAGAATTTACGCTGACTGGTCACTTTCTGACCGTCCTTCAGCTCAACCACTTCTTCACGCGGAACAAGAATCTGTCCGAACATATCGGTCAGACCCGCACGCTCTGCGTTTTCACGGATCATCTGTTCAACTTTGTCTTCAAAGTTGGAATAAACCTGAACTACATACCAACGCATAGCCATCAAATCACCTGCTGAACGAGCCAGCTGAGAGCAGAGTCAACCAACCACAGAAATAGCGCAATAAAAATTACCATCACAAAAACCATGAGTGTTGCCTGCATTGTTTCCCGACGCTCAGGCCAGGTAACTTTTTTGGCTTCAACCTTGACTTCACCCATGAACTTACGCATTTCTGCGACTCGACTCATTGCTATGCTCCTATTTACCCTTTCATACACTACGACTGGCAGGCCAGGAGGGACTCGAACCCCCAACCCCCGGTTTTGGAGACCGGTGCTCTACCAATTGAACTACTGGCCTATTCGTTATTTAATCTTTGTCTCTTTATGCGGTGTATGTTTACGGCAGGAGTTGCAGTACTTATTCAGAACAAGCTTATCAGTCATGGTACGCTTGTTTTTATCGGTCGTGTAATTCTTGCGTTTGCACTCTTCACACGCCAATGCTAGCAGATCTCGCATTCTCTATTCTCCAGTGACAGCAAAGCGGCGGTAGCACACAGGTCTACCGCCGCCAGCATTTCTAACGTTTTACTTGGTAATGTCGGTAACGACGCCAGCGCCGACCGTACGACCACCCTCGCGGATGGCGAAACGCAGTTCCTTATCCATTGCGATTGGTGTGATCAGCTCAACATCCATAGAGATGTTATCGCCAGGCATCACCATCTCGGTACCTTCAGGCAGTGACACGGAACCGGTCACGTCGGTGGTACGGAAATAGAACTGTGGGCGGTAACCATTGAAGAACGGGGTATGACGACCACCCTCTTCCTTGGTCAGGATGTATGCCTCAGCCTTGAAGCCGGTGTGCGGAGTGATTGAACCTGGCTTGGCCAGAACCTGACCACGCTCAACGTCTTCACGCTTGGTACCACGCAGCAGAACGCCTACGTTGTCACCTGCTTGGCCGCTGTCCAGCAGCTTGCGGAACATTTCAACGCCGGTGCAAGTGGTCTTGGTGGTCGGACGAACACCAA
>NZ_VBRY01000006.1 GCF_005818865.1 Mariprofundus erugo | reverse complement strand
CTGAGCTGCCTGAGCTGCCTGAGCTGCCTGAGCTGCCTGAGCTGCCTGAGCTGCCTGAGCTGCCTGAGCTGCCTGAGCTGCCTGAGCTGCCTGAGCTGCCTGAGCTGCCTGAGCTGCCTGAGCTGCCTGAGCTGCCGCCTCCGAAGAGTGTTTTTGCGTCAAGACTGCAGCAGACTCAAGCTGATGCATCTGATCCCGCAATGAATCGATACCCTGTGCTGTTCTGTAAACAAACCAGCAGGCGATCAATGTAAACAGCAACAATACAACGACAAGAACTGTCACCACACCCGACCCATTGCGTGGCAGTGGAAGGTCGTCCTCTTCGCCTCTGTGACGGGCAATCTCGGCTTGCTTAAGACGTGTATAAACAATATCGGAGTCGATCGCGTCATGTGCGATATCGGAAAACTCGGCAAAAAACTCTGAAAGCCGCTCTTCTGCATGCGCCTGCACCTGCTTGTCCTGCAGCTGCTCCTCACGCCATTGCCTGTAGGGTTGCAGAACCTCATCCAGAGCAGGATCCCTGGCTGCTTCCTTTGCATCGTACGTTGAGGCAGAGCTGCGGGAGGTACTTGCCAACGTATCATGTTCACTTTCTGCCGATGTAAATTCGGCAAGAAAGGATGGCATCAGTGTATCATCCACCATGGGCTCGCTATCAAAGCCATCACCCTTCCCGTAACTCATCCTTATCCCCTCTCCCGACGTTCCCGACTACTCTAAACCGTTGCCAAACCGGCACTATCAGTGGCGCGACCAGGCCGGATCCGACGCATCAGTCGCCGGTGCTGTCATCGCTTCAGGAACGCCACCCCAGGCGGGTACCCGATAAAGCCGGCGTATACCATCCTGCTCAGCCGAGTAAAGCAGCATCTGACCGTTACTCGCCCATGTGGGGGATTCAACACGGTTCCCCGTCGCAAGATAACGAATATCCGTTCCGTCCGGTTTCACGGTAGCCACTGCAAATGACCAGTTTTTCAACGAAATCATTGCGATGCGATCGCCCGTCGGTGACCATGCCGGTGATGTATTGTAATTGCCTGTCGTACTGACAAGCTGGGGGCCACCCCCGGCCAGCGCCTGACGATAAACCTGCGGCTGTCCGGAACGGTTACTCACAAAGGCAATCCACTTGCCATCCGGAGACCATGTCGGCGTGGTATCAATCGCCTTGCCATGGGTAAACTGTTGCCAGGTCCCTTTTTTAATATCATAGATATGAATATTGATATTGTTATGATCGGAAAGTGTGGCTGCAACAAATCGTCCATCCGGTGAAAATTCAGGCGTACTATTGAGCCCTTTGAAATCACCAAACGCTGTGCGACTGCCGGTACGCAGATTAAAAAACTCGAGTCGGGGGTGATTGCCCACATAGGTATTAAGTGCAACCTGATTTCCATCCGGCGACCAGTCGGGAGAAAGCAGGAGTGTAAAGTTTTTGCCAACCACCTGTTTATTGCCGCCATCCTGATCCATGTATACCAGGTCGGAATATTCGCCCCGTTTGGATACATAAAGAATATGCGTGGTAAAGTAACCTGGAATACCGAGAGCGGCCTTATAAATCTGGTCGGCTACACGATGGGAAAGCTCGCGTATACCGGCGTGGCTTCCCTGAAGGGTCAACGACAACAACTGCTTGCCGCGGAACGGATCATGCACCTGAACATCAACCTGCACGACACCATTGAGCGAGCGCATACGGCATAGTGCAAGAATATCGGTACCGATCAGGCGCCAGTCACCATAATCGACATGCGCAAATGCATTTTCAGGGGTATCCAGGAATGCCATTGGATTCATGGCCTTGAACGACTGACTGGATGCCAGGTCGTTATTGACGATCTGCTGCAACAGGCGGCTGTCTGCAGCGGCCTCTGCATCCCCTCCAGCAAGCAGTGCTATCTGCAAGGGACGGAAATCAGATTGAAAAATATCAAAGTCAGCAGCAACGGCATTGCTCACTGCTGTCAGAAAAAGAGCAACAAAAAACGGGAAACGCATGCCAGATTTCTAGCGTTGTCGGACCTTCAAGACAAGGAGGAGAAGCAGTTGCCCGGGCGTATTCCCGGGCAACTGCTGTCACACACCGGCAAACCTAGTGCGCTGCCATATCCTGTTCAGGATTTGCACTGATGTTGTGAATCGACAAATCAGCTCCGTGATACTCCTGCTCCTCACTAAGGCGAATCCCCATCACTACTTTAATCGCGCCATAAACAATAAAACCACATGAAATGGCAATAGCCACACCGGTCAGTGTTCCAACCAGCTGCGACATAAAGGTCACGCCACCAGCTCCGCCGAATGAGCTGAGCCCGAAAATTCCTGCAGCAATACCTCCCCACAGGCCCGCACCGCCATGCAAAGGAATCACACCAAGCACATCATCAATCTTCAGACGGTTCTGCACCACCTGAAAACCGAATACGAAGCCGGCACCGGCAACCACACCAATGACCAGTGCTCCGATCGGGTGGACAATATCGGAACCGGCACAAATAGCGACCAGACCTGCCAGCGCACCATTATGTACAAAACCCGGATCGTTTCTGCCCGCCACAAGAGCGGCAAGCAGCCCGCCGACCATCGCCAGCAACGAATTCATTGCCACAAGCCCCGATGCCCCTTCGACATTACCGGCGCTCATAACATTAAAGCCGAACCAGCCAACACAGAGTATCCACGAGCCAAGCGCCAGAAACGGGATATTTGAAGGAAGAATCGCCAATACACGGCCATCTTTTGCATAACGCCCCTTTCTCGCACCCAGCAACACAACAGCGCCCAGAGCAAGAAAACCGCCCATGGCATGAACCACGACCGAGCCGGCAAAGTCATGAAAAGCCGCCCCGAAAGTTGCCTCCAGCCATGCCTGATAGCCCAGATTTCCGCCCCAGATCAGCCCCTCATAAAATGGATAGACCAATGCAACAAGTACCACCGTTGCAAGTGTATTAGGCCAGAATCGCACACGTTCAGTAATACCACCCGAAATAATTGCAGGAATGGCCGCCGCAAAGGTCAGCAGAAAAAAGAAGTGAACCATTTCATAGCCGTTTGCCTTGCCATTGAGGAGGTTAAGCTCTGATACCGGCGCAAAAAAACTGATACCGTAGGCCAGAGTGAAACCGACAAAGAAATAGGCAACAGTGGAGAAGCCGAAATCAGTAATCACCCGCACCAGTGCGTTGACCTGATTCTTTTTGCGAACCGTTCCTGCTTCGAGAAATGCAAATCCTGCATGCATGGCCAACACCATGGCCGCTCCCAGAGTCAGAAAAAAAACATCATTTCCTGCTGTATTCATATTGGATGACTCCTCCTTATAACCGTTACTTAATCAGGATAGCGCATCGGTGTTTTCTTCACCGGTACGAATGCGAACAACACGTTCGATATCAGATACGAAAATTTTCCCATCACCAATCTTGCCGCTATTGGCCGAGCTGACAATCGCCTCGATGGCTACTTCGGCAAGTTCATCGTTCACCACAACGGTTACTTCAGTTTTCGGAACAAAATCAACATTGTACTCGGCTCCGCGATAGAGCTCGGTATGTCCCTTCTGACGACCGTGCCCGCGCACCTCTGCCACCGTCATACCTGTAATACCTGCTTCAAGCAGTGCATCCTTCACATCATCAAGCTTGAACGGCTTGATCACAGCAGTAATTTTTTTCATCAAAAGCCTCCCTTGGCTATCAACACCGGGCACAGCTCACCCGGCAAGGTTACATGATCCATCCCCACCCCTGATCATGCAGGGGGATTACACTGTGGCGAATAAGAGCAAGCAGCAGGCCATAATTAGAAACGTTGAAAAATATAGATACACACGAAAGAAATGGCAGCAGAATGACTAAACAATAGCCACACGCCGCCTAATTTAAAGGCAACAGCAACAATGGCCACTCACAGTAACCACAACAAAATACATCCGGAATCGCTCCCGGGATCAGCTGAATAACGACGTCCCGTAGTAATTCAGCACGAAAAGGAAAAAGTGCGATTTTTTCCCTTCCTCACAAAACCAGGCGCTTACAGCGCATGGATTTGGCAGGCTACCCATGGCCAGCAAGGACACTTCTGACTTATTCAGCGCATCCCTGTTCAAGCGGATGCAAGCAACCGCTCCAGCGCCAGCTGCTGGGTAACCAGAATACAGTTATTGATCTGAAGCTGCAAAATACCACTCTGCTTATCCAGCCCGCTCAGAACAGCAAGCTTCTCCTCGATCAACTCACTGGCATACTCAAATGGCATACGCATACGGGCAGACAACGATGGCATTCCACTCATATCGGAAATATCAAGTTCAGCCTCGATCGACTCAAACAAGCGGAACAGATTGCGCGCATCAGGCCTCATCTTCTGATGAACCATCTCTTCAGATGCTGCCAGCAGCGCGATCCGCCCGCCCTCCCGAACCATGGCTGCCCATTCGGCCGCATCAATCTGCTCTCTTGCCAACAACCCCTGCAGCTTCTCGATATCCTGTGCCAGACGGTGGGAAAGGCTGTTCTCCAGCACCTGATCGTGCATCTTCATGGCACAGCCGGCCAGCGCCATCAGGTTCCTTAACGAATAGAGCGCATGCCTCACCTCAAAACGACCATGATTCGAGGCATGCATGGCAGGACACATCACAAAGCGCCCGCTGAGACGCGGCGTCACTTCTGTACAACCATATAACCTGAATGCGGAGTGACAGATATTTTCAGCAAACGGATCTGCCCCGACAATCTTTTTCACCTGCGGCAACTGCAACGGCTTGTCGGCCACAATCACCTCATAGGAAATCGCCGGTGCCAGCAAACCTTCACGCTCCCAGTCATCGGGATCAAGCCATTCACCTGCCCCTGCCACCTCATCTGCGGCCACCCAGATGCCAAGAAAGTAATAATAATCCGAAGCAAGGGAGTCATCCTGCAGGGAGATAATCACGGTTGCAGCCTGCCTTCCCAGCTGCACATCAAAGGCCATGATGTCGTTTTCCCAGACAATACTGGCATTCTGACTACCCAGCAGCGACAACATGCTGATGCAGTTACCCACAAACATCTCATGACTCATCGTCAGCTTATCAAAAGCCCATACATGACCACACAAAGGCAAGTGATTGGGCTCAAGAATCCTGTCGTTCAGTGACAATGCATGTAATAAAACCGATCTGCTCATTTAATCCCCGCACACTCTTATTTTCGATCCACGCGCCACCAGACAGATCAGCGCCGTTCAACTCAGGCCAGCATCTTTCTCCTGGCCACCAGACTGGTCGCCTGCCAGCCATGACGATCATAAAAGCGGTCAGCCTGCTCATGCCCCTGGTCCGTCAGCAACTGCAAGCGACTCATTCCCTGTTCCGCAGCTCTTTTCTCAATCTCCGCCAGCAACTGCCTGCCGATCCCCATACCACGATAACCATCGGCCACAATCAAGTCCTCAACCATACCTGCTACGCCACCCTCTGCAGTGGAAATCAAAGGCTGCAGTGTACACATACCGACAATCTCACCAGCCATGGATGCAACCAGTAAAGTAGCATCCTCACTTGCCATCAAAGCCGCAAGCCCTTCCCGCTGACGCCTGACATCCGGCGTAAAATCAGCCTCGATTGTAAACAACTCCCCCAGCAATGAGGTCATGGCAAACAGATCATCCAGCTCTGCTTCGCGAATCACCATCTTCTGCCCAGATAATGACTGTTTAATCCTGTTAAATCCTGCTGTCGACATCAATCCAACTCTCTCCTTCATCAACCTGTCATTTATCCATAATACAGGTACTAACAATAGCCCGGGAAAATTGAATATATACTTATTTTTCGTGACACAGCCATGACAACAAATAAAAAAGGGGGCGGGGAACTCCCCACCCCCATTCCATTGGCAAATGACATGACACTAACTGACCGGGTGTTACTGTTTTAACATATCATCTGCAAATCACCCCCGGAAAGCACCGTCCCGAACCACATCGACAGTTCGAAACATTCTTGCGGCGCCTGCCGGACATGTATTACTCGTAGACCTGCTCACCATGCTGGGTGATATCAAGTCCCTGACGCTCTTCATCGTGCTCTACACGCAGACCAAGCACCAGATCAATCACCTTGAGAATAACGAAGGTCATCAGACCGCAATAGACCACAGTGGCTCCAACGGCCTCCACCTGCACAAGCAGCTGCGAGGCAATCGTTGCTCCGTCAGCCAGACCCGCACCACCGAAACCGGCAGATACAAAGACAGCCGTCAACAGAGCTCCGACCATGCCGCCCACACCGTGGACACCAAAGGCATCGAGAGAGTCGTCATAACCCAGCGCACGCTTCACAAACGCAACCGCCCAGAAGCAGATCAGACCAGCAGCCATACCGATAGCCAGCGCACCGATCGGACCAACGAAGCCGGAAGCAGGCGTAATCGCAACCAGACCTGCCACAGCACCTGAACACGCACCCAGCAAACTTGGCTTCTTGAAGACCACCCACTCGGCAAAGGTCCATGCCAGCACAGCCATCGCAGTAGCCACCTGGGTAACCAGCATCGCCATACCGGCCGTGCCATCTGCAGCCAGCTCTGAGCCGGCATTGAAACCGAACCAGCCAACCCACAGCAAGGCAGTACCGATCAGGGTATAGGTCAGGTTATGCGGCAACATGGCCTCTTTCGGATAACCGATACGCTTGCCAAGCACCAGTGCACAGACCAGACCCGCCACACCGGCATTGATATGCACAACAGTACCGCCGGCAAAATCGAGCGCACCCGCATCAGCCAGGAAACCACCACCCCATACCCAGTGGCAGACAGGGGCATAGACAGCCAGCATCCATACAGCCGTAAAGAGCAGAACAGCAGAGAACTTCATACGCTCAACAAATGCACCAATAATCAGTACCGGCGTAATAATGGCAAAGGTCATCTGAAAGGTTGCAAATACCGTCTCGGGAATTGAACCAGACAAGGCATCCACTCCCACTCCGGCAAAAAAGGCCTTGGAGAAGTCACCGATAAAGTTATTACCCTCACCAAAGGCCAGTGAATAACCACAAACAACCCACAACACACTCATCAGGGCAGCAATCGACAACGACTGCATACCCACTGACAACACGTTCTTTTTACGCACCATACCGCCGTAAAACAGCGCAAGGCCCGGCAATGTCATCAGCAACACCAGGGCTGTCGATGTAAGCATCCAGGCAGTATTGCCCGAATCAAGGGTATCTGCTGCAAACACAGCTTCCGGTGCAAGCAGCGCCAGCGGAAGCATCAGACCGATTTTTGAAGTGATATATCTCATTCGTCTCTCTCCTCTATCTCAATTTAATGCATCTGCATCGGCTTCACCGGTGCGAATACGTACAACCTTTTCGACATTCGAAACGAATATCTTGCCATCACCGACCTTGCCGGATCGGGCAGCTGCGACGATGGCCTGAATGGCCCCGTCAACCTGGTCCGCCTCAACGACAATCATCACTTCTGTTTTTGGTACAAAATCGACATTATATTCAGCCCCGCGATACAGCTCGGTATGGCCCTTCTGACGTCCGTGCCCGCGAACTTCTGTGACTGTCAAACCGGAGATACCGGCTGCGACAAGGGCATCTTTTACATCATCGAGTTTGAATGGCTTGATAATGGCTCTGATCATTTTCATTATATCTCTCCTTGAATTATCTGATGAGGAACAGCACAGGTCGGTCGGGGGATCGATTGCAGCATCCCCCTCCCAATTGAATCAACAACAGCCCGGTCAGCGATTAGTAGGAAAAACTCACTGAAGCCACGAACTCGTTGTACACCCTTGCACCGTAGATATAACGGAAACCATCCGAGGACTTGCCGATCACAGGAATAGAGGCAGTCAGTGATGGGGTCACCTTCACGCCACCGGCTTCAACCTCCTTGCTGATACCAAGCTGAACCAGGCTGATACCATTCTTGTGCGTATCAAGGCCGCCAACCACAGCTCTGCTGATCGCATCGCCCTTCCATTTTACATACGATGCAGTACCGGAAAGATCGAAACCGGCAACCGATGTAGAAAGACCGAAATCAACCCACAGGTCACCCGTCTTGTAGAAGCCGGCACTCGTACCTGCATTACTGGTCCCCTTGGCGGTGTAGTAAGCCGTAATGGATGGCGAAACCACTGCATCATAGGAGACACCGGCATACCCTTCGACAAAGTTGGAGTTCGGATCATAGAGATAGGTGTAGTAGATACCACCGAGTGAGTAACCGAAATCACCCACGCTACCGGAGTAGTCTGCGGTAAAGTCGAACTCCGTCACCTCTTTGGTCGGGTTCTTTGCATAGGATGCTGCCACGTATGAATTGGAAAACCATGCAGATGCAGTGAATCCTTCAAGGGCAAGGTTCAGGTCACCCTGCACGGCCGGCTGCCCTTTCTGTACCACACCTCGCCATACATACTGACTGGCCACGCCGATATCACCGGAAACGGTCGGCATCTCTGCCCTTGCAGAAGTAGACTCCACACCCATCAGTGAAACGGATAGCATCAGCATTGCCATGTACTTGTTTGTTCCTTTCATATCCTGCTCCTTGTTGTTTCGCTATTTGTTTAGCTGTCCAGCAGCCTCATGCCAAACATATAGCAGCGCCCGTGCCAAACTGAACATTTGATGTTTTTGCCTTTATTTACAATGACTTAAAAAATACCATCGAACAGAGCTCAAAATACCTAATGGCTATTTAATAATCACTAATGACTAAAATTAAACCACCAGAAACACATCAGAACACACCAACTCCTTGCGAGTGATTTCACATCCGATAGGCGTTAGGCTGCGCCCATTACATGCAGCAAAAGGTGTCATAATATGGATTTCACATTCGCCCCGTGGGGCATGGCTTACGCCGCTCTGATGTATCTTCTGGGAAATGGCGTCTGGACCAACCACCTGTCCAGATCAAATGCCTGGCTGGGCTGGCTGCTCTGGAGTGTTTCAGCCGTGTGCATCATCGTACTCGGCGCAGTCATCGGCCAACATTTAGGCATCAAGTCCGATCTCACCTCAATTCTCGGCGGCATGAACAAGGAAAATTACTGGATCATATTCACGCTGTATGCGCTGATGTCCTTCCCCGGCGCCGCCTCGGTGCTGTTTCGCCAGAGTCTGGCCTGGACACGTTTCTCACTACTGGCCATCGCACTGCTGATCTTTATCCCGCTGGGAGCACAACTCCATGACCCGAATGACAGCCGCATGGGCATCAGCATCGGCATTACACTGGCCATTTGCGGCCTGCTGTGGGTCTGGTCAATGATGCTGGACCGGGAACCAGAGCACCACAGAAAAACAGTACCGGTCAATGAGGTGACCCAATGAAGCACGCACAAGCCGTAGCAGGCACCCTGGTTGAGGCCCTGCCATATCTGCAACGTTTTGCAGACCAGACTATTGTCATCAAATACGGTGGACATGCCATGGTTGAGGAGGAGCTGAAAGCCAGCTTCGCAACCGACATCACCCTGCTCAAGCAGGTTGGCATCAATCCGGTGATCGTCCATGGCGGCGGCCCGCAAATTGGACAGCTATTGAAAAAAATCGGCAAACAGGCCGAATTTATCGACGGCATGCGTGTCACTGACAGTGAAACAATGGACATCGTCGAGATGGTACTGGCCGGTTTGGTTAACAAGGAGATCGTTGCCAACATCAACAAGGCAGGCGGCAAGGCTGTCGGCCTGTCCGGCAAAGATGGCGGTCTGATCTGTGCCCGCAAACTGAAAATCGAACGCAATGCACCGGAGCTGGATGTGCCGGAAATTATCGATATCGGCCACGTCGGTTATGTACACAGCGTCAATGCCGGCATCCTCAGACTACTGGAGCATGACCGTTTTATTCCGGTGATTGCCCCCGTCGGCTACCACAAAGCAGATGGCCAGAGCTACAACATCAATGCCGACCTTGTCGCCAGTGCCATTGCTGCAGAGCTCGGAGCCGCAAAACTGATCCTTCTCACCGATGTTGCCGGTGTGCTGAACAAGGAGAAGGAACTCTGCTCATCGCTTTCGACCGCACAGACCAAGGATATGATTGCCGATGGTACTATTGCCGGCGGCATGATACCGAAAGTCCAGTGCTGCCTGGATGCCGTATCTGCAGGCGTAGGTCAGGCTCACATCATCGATGGCCGCGTACCACACGCCCTGCTACTGGAAATCCTCACGGATGCGGGTGTCGGCACGGTCTTTGCTGAGGCCTGATTTCTCCGCCATGACATGACTGATCAAAATATAGGCAGGCATCCCCTGCCTATATTTTTTTAGCCTTCACCTCGCATAACGGGCTACCAGTGCCTCCACTGCTGCCGAATATGATTTTTCTTTCAACAGCAATACCTGCTGTTGATCCGACATCCCGCGAGAATTCCTGCTGCTTCTTGCCTGGTCCTCAAACGCTTTCGGGGAAAACATCTCCCACCGCCCCGTTCCGACATCAATAACAGCAACCTTCAGGCGAAGGCGCATTTGCTGATCTTCATCCGGAATCACACTGCCGAGAAATGGCACCCAGGAAACAGTTTTGCTCGACAAATCCTTCTGTGCAGCCTCCAGAAGCCCCCAATAACAGACGATTTTACTATAACCACCCGTAGCAGCAGACAACCTCAACAGGCGGGAGTAATGAGACTTACCATCATTGACCGTCTGAGAAACACCGGAAAAGACCGACACATTAAAATACCGGCTCATTGCATCAACCATTGAGCTATCCGGAATCATTGCGCCGGATTGAATCAACATAATGGCCGACCCTTTCTTTAATTCCATGGAAGAAGCTGAGTTCGACATCGCCTTTTGAATATCATCTTCGGTCACATCCGCTGCCGGGTCGATGCCTATCACATCAAACTCACTCAATTCGCCTTTATAGAACGGATTGTCCGGAGATGCCTTATAGCCAAAAACAGACCTCTCTTCATACCCGGAATTGGAAATTGATCGCGTTGAACACCCGATAAACATCGTGACTATTGCGAACAGGCAAGTGATCAAAGTAATTTTTCGGTAGTTCTGCATCATGTTCTTATGCCCCCACTCAATACAACAGCAACAACCCCACCCGCAAAAACGACAAACAGGACAAACGAAATCAATAATTTATGATATTTGCTTGGGCACAGGAAGATTCAGGCCGGTGGAATTTTGCATCAGAAGCTTCTTTACCGGGCCGCTGTTACCAACCAGTCGCATACCGAGACCCCGCAACTCCCTGAGACCGGGGAAATCACGGGTAAACAGCTGATGAAACACCTCCATCGAGCCCATCACACTGAGCACATCAGGCAAGCGCTGGTTTCTGTAGCGTGACAGCACGGACATATCACCCCAATCTTCATCAAAGCGCCTGGCATCCACAATTTCCTGGGCCAGCACCATGGCATCGCGCAAACCGAGATTCACACCAAGCCCGGCCAGCGGATGGATGCAGTGGGCGGCATCGCCGACCAGCGCCACCCTGTCTCGTACAAAATGATGCGCCAGACGTGCAATCAGCGGGAATGCAGCCCGTTCACCTGCTTCAGTGATTTCCCCCAGCACCGGTCCGAAAGTGGCATTCAACGCAGAGAGAAATGCCCCATTCGACATCGCCATCAGGCGGTCTGCCTCACTGTTTTCGGCACTCCACACAATGGAGCAAAGACCGCCGCTCATCGGCAGTACAGCCAGAGGCCCCGTGGGAAGAAAGCGCTGACAGGCAATATCCCGATGCCCCCGCTGAGGACGAACCGTGGCCACGATACCTTTTTGACTGTAATCGCGCTGGTAGCAACCGATATCCGCCTGCTCTCGTACCCATGAACGGCCACCATCAGCCCCCACCAGCAGTGGCGTATTCAGCACACGCCCGGAGGCAAGCTTCACCTGCACCCGCTCATCAAACCACTCGATTGCATCAATCTCAACCGGACACAGATACTCGACATGATCACTTGCCAGCAGCGCCCTGTGCATGGCCGCCTGGGTACAGGAGTTCTCGATCAGATAGCCCATCGCTGGCTGATCAATTTCACCGGCATCAAAACGGATACCACCCGCCTCCTGATTATCCCATATACGCATGGCGCGAATCGGGCTTGCATCAGACTGCAGATATTTCCATACACCGATACCATCAAGAATACGCGCATTACCCGCCACAATCGCCGAAACACGGCAGTCGCGACCGAGCGAATAATGCACCTGTGCCTCAGCCCGCTCGAGTACCACAATATGCAGACCGGAATCTTTCAGCGCACAAGCCAGCGCCAGCCCGACCATGCCACCGCCAATAATGATGACATCAGCATCCATACCGGCACATACAGCACCATTGCTCATTTGAGCCCCCTCATCTGCCCCAGACCCGCTGCCTGCCTGAGCAATATATCCTTCAATCGGGGCAGTGCCGCCAGTCCATCCAGCCCCCGGCCGCGCAACCATTTCACTCCCGGCACCATACTGCCAAATGCATGCACCATGGATTCGGTAAATCCGGCAACAGCCAATACATCCGCGCGTCGCTTGCCAGCGTAACCCTGCAACACAATTCCCTGCCCCGGATCCTTGCGGGCCAGATCACCGGCAAGTATTTCTGCCAGCACCTCGACATCACGCAGCCCGAGATTCATCCCCTGCCCGCCCACCGGATGGACGGTATGGGCAGCATTACCGGCAAGCACAATGCGACCGGCCACAAAGGATCTGGCAATCGTCAACTCAAGCGGATAAATCGCCCGCCTTGAAACGGATATCACAGGACCGGTTTGCGCAATCAACTCAGGACCGGCAGCACGACGCAGTGCAATCATGAATGCCTCATCATCCATCCCCAGCAGCTGTGAAGCTTCCGCCGGTGTCACCGCCCAGACAATCGAGAAGCGGCCGTCTGCCAGTGGCAGAAACGCCAGCGGCCCTGACTGTCGAAAACACTCATAAGCAACATCGCCATGGGGCCGGGCACAGGCAACCGATGCAACCACGCCAAACCGGTTATAATCCCAACCATAAACGCCTATTCCTGCCAGCCGCCGGATCTGACTTTCCGTGCCATCGGCCCCGACAAGAAGGGAGGCCGTAAGCCGGCGCGATACACCCTGCTGCGTCAGATGAATCTCGACCTGTTGCGCACCATTGATAACACCGGTGACCTCGGCAGACGAATAGAGCTGAACCGTTGATGCCGCCAGACTGCGATACATCGGTTCAAGCAGTGTCCCCATCTCCACCACATAGCCAAGCTCATGCAAACGAACTTCGGCCGCATCCATATCCGTGCGCCCGTGATTACCCGGCTCGGCAACCACAATATGACGGATATCGCCGACACCGGCAGCGGCTATCTCACCCCATAATCCAAGCCGCTCGAGATGCGCACGGGAACCATAGTTCAGCGCAATCACCCGCTCCGGGTCACTGGAGGAAAATGACGGTGCATGCAGCTCAACCACCGCCACCCGATAGGACATGCCCGCAAGCGTCAGCGCAAGCGTTGCACCAATGGCACCACCACCAACAATCACAACATCAAAATCAACTGTTTGAGTCACTCACCCTCCCCGGATCATGGTGGCATTATCCTTACCTTCACTGTAAGGATTGCAAGCCTTGCTGGCAGGATCATTCACAAACCTACACGCCAGACCGACCATGATCTGAACGGGGCGAAAAACTTCTGTTCAGGCGAACAATATAATCCCCGCCAACGTTTATAGCCCGCTCGCAAGCACTGAGCTGAACTTATGCTGCATGCCCGGAATCAGCAAGATCAAACAACGCTCTGGGATAGGGATCAAGAAAATACTGACTGCCAAGATAGTCATGATCAAAGCGCAACACATATGATTTTAGCAGGTGCTGCAGTGTTGCCAGCGTCAGCCGGTCATCCCGATACTCTTCAATGGCATCAACAAACAATTTTCTCTCCGCCGCCGTCAGCCCTTCCGAAATCCAGCCATAACCATGGTAGAGTGCATTGATAATATTGCGCTGCCCCGGTTGCCGGCAAAGTGCCTGACGAAATACGGTGGCATACTCCTGCACCAGCGCCTGCAGCGGCAAATGCGCTCCGTTACTGGCAATGCGGCCGCACTGACGCATCATCTCCTGATGATAACACATCAGCAACAGCTTATGGCTGGCATGAAAACGAACCAGATCAGCAAGCGAGGGCCGCATTAACAGCGCACGCAAACGGGCGAGCGCAAAGATTCGCATCAGAAATGCCTCGCGAATATGGAAGTTACGCAAGCGCCCCTCATCTTCAACCGCGGCATAGGGATGGCATCGCATCACCGCCTCGGCATAGAGGCCGGCACCTTTGCTGAATGAGGCGCTTTTATCCACACCATGATAGATTTTGACCGATGACGGCCCACAGGAAGGTGAGCGCCCCTTCAACAGGAATCCATCAATATCCGTGCCCACCGCCATCTGCCTGTCCAGATATCGCTGCATTTCGGCGGTCACATCCCTGCCGGTAGATGGCTGCAGCATCAGCACCTCTCCATCCTGGCGAACAAGCCTGACCGGCTGTCGCGGTGTCCCCAGTCCCATATCCGCCTCAGGACACACCGTGATCATTTCAACAAACGGCTTCAGCGCCTCAACATGGCGATCCTCAAGCATCTGACCGTTATAGCGACAGGCATCAAAGCCGAGACAACGACTGACAATGACACGCGGTTTAACCGTATTTGACATGATGATTCTCCCTTGTTGAGGCATGACGGTAGATCTGTTTGGCAAGTGCAGCCTCGGTTTTGTGGTCGACAACAGGTAGCGGATGTATACGCTGATCGCCGCGTTCGCCCCACTGATGAATCGTACGACTATCTATTTGCGAAAGGGCAGGCAGCCAGCGCCTGATATAGCGGCAATCAGCATCAAATCGTTTTTGCTGTAACCACGGATTAAAAATCCGGAACCACGGTTGGGCATCACAACCGGTGGAAGCTGCCCACTGCCAGTTGCCGTTATTGATGGCCGGATCATAGTCAACAAGGTGACGCGCAAACCAGGCCTCTCCCTTACGCCAGTCGATATGCAAATCCTTGACCAGAAATGAAGCGACAATCATGCGCACGCGATTATGCATAAAGCCGCTCTCAGCCAGCTCCCGCATCCCGGCATCGACGATCGGAAAACCGGTTTTCCCCTCGCACCAGCACTGAAACAGTGCTTCATGATCCTGCCACTGGATTGCATCAAAGTGACGATGAAAGGCGTGACCGAACACATGCGGATAGTGCCATGCAATATGGTAGAAAAAATCACGCCAGTACAACTGCCTGATCAACGGGTGCTCGGCACCCAGCTCATGCCAGACACGGCTATAGAGCTCACGCACCGAGACTGTGCCGAATTTCAACTGTACTGACCAGTGAGTGGTCGCATCCAGAGCCGGAAAATCCCGTTCCCCCTGATAGTTGCGATAAGCGGTTAAATCGCCCTGCAAGCCGGTAATCAGGGGCTGCCCATCCGCTATGCCTTTTAATCGCTCATAGCCATCAACCCACTGCGCCTCCGCCATACCGGCAAGCCTCGAATGTACCGGCGAATGATCCGGCGCTGCTACCGCGATACGACTTGCCGCCCTGAAAAAAGCACCAAAAACCTGGTATGGCTCGCCGCTGCCATTAAGCAGATGCCCGGGCGGAACCAGCAGCGCATCATCATACCAGTAGAGACTCCTCTGTGCTGCATTGGCGGCCTGGATATCCTGATCGCGCTGACGGGAAAAAGGCGTGTAATCCCGATTGATAAACAGGCTGTCAACACCAAGCCGGCGACTCAATCCGGCGATTGCATCGGCTGGCTTGCCAGAGACAATCCACAAACCTGCACCGTATTCACGCAGCCTTGCATGCAACTGCAGCAGTGCCTGTTGCATATAGCATAAGCCCGGCCCGCTGTGCCATGCATGCGGCTGTAACTGCTCGGGATCAAGCACAAAACAGAGACTCACCTTTCTGCACATACGACATGCAGCCGCCAGTGCCGTATGATCATACAGGCGAAGATCGCGCCTGAATACAACCAGCCCGTGCTCTTTCATGCTGCCCTCCCTGCGGCACAGGGCAGACACTCTCTGCCGGCTACAGCCACGACCACCACTTCAGCGCGCACCGGCTGCCAGCGCCTTTTCAACCGCCTGTATCAGCCTGCGATCAAAGGGTGCGACCGCACTCGCAAAACTGCCGATCAGTTTCCCGTCACGACCAATCAGATATTTGTGAAAATTCCATGCAGGAGATTCTCCTGCTGCAGCAGCCAGTGCCTTGTAGAGTGGATCAGCATCACTGCCACGCACCGTGGTTTTAGCAAACATCGGGAACTGCACGTCATACGTCATTCGGCAAAACTGATGAATGTCCTGTTCACTTCCCGGCTCCTGCTGACCAAAGTCATTCGATGGAAAACCAAGCACAACCAGCCCTCCGGGGCGATAGGTCGCATAGAGTTTTTCAAGCGATTCATACTGAGGTGTAAAAGCACATTTACTGGCTGTGTTGACCACCAGAAGCACCCGGCCACGGAAAGCATCACAGAGACGGACCGGCCTGTGATCAACCAGCGTATGGACAGAATAATCCAGCAATGGCGGGCAATCTTCAGCAGCAGCAAGCACTGTCGGAAACAGCAACCCCATCAACCACATCATCTTCCATGTCACTCGGCGCATCATGCTGCCTCCTCTTGTACATATTTTGTACAGCATTTTTGACAACCTTGTACAGAAATGTCAAGCTTTGCCCATGCAGACAATCGATATAACCCGCCAGAAAAAAAATCTTCCTATCGGATTTGTATCCCAAACCACCGGTGTACTGCCGGTAACCTTGCGTGCATGGGAACGTCGTTATGGACTGATCAAGCCATTACGAACAGAAAAGGGCCATCGACTCTACTCTGAAGAGGATATCGCCCTGATCAGGCAGATCATTCGACTGATCAACCAGGGCATTGCTGTCGGCAAAGTTCGCCAACACCTGCAAGATCCCGAGGGCACCACCGCCTCGACATCTGACTGGCCCCAGCTTCGCCAGCAGCTTCTTCACGCCGCGCAAAATCTCAGAAAATCAACCATCATCGACCTGATCCGCCATGCCGGCAAACTGTATCCCCTGCCCATGCTGGCAAGTGAGCTGATCACCCCCGTGCAGCACTTCATTGACCAGTCGGACCACAGCGACCGCTGGGCACACAGCCAGCTGCTGGAACAATCAGTCACGATTTATCTCGACCAGCGCAGCCATCAGGTCAATCTGCCGGCCGCAGCGCCGACTATATTTATGGTCACCATGCTGGCCGAAAAAATTCCGCTCAGCGCACACCTGTTTGAAAGCATTGCCCGGGAAGCCGGTGTGGACCTGCGCTGGCTGGGACGAGTCCCCGGCATCTCCGCTCTGACAGAGATCGCACACAGGCACAACATCCGTGCTGCCGTCATATGGGAGGATAGTGAAATCCTGGGACCATGGGAGGCACTGCTATCCAGACTCAAAAGCAGTCTGGAAATACCGGTTGCCATCGGCGGGGCCTTCGCCCTTCAACATGCGGCAAAACTGCAGGAGATATCAATACCGGTACTGCCGGCAGATCAGCAGGCGGCCATTGCCATACTCAAGGGCTGGATAGAGACCAACACATGCCCATGAACTCAGAAATACCAGTCGATACGCAACGCATACAATGCCTTCAATAATCCGAACTCACCTGCCCCCCGCCCTCCGGGAAGCTGGGAAAAAAGTTTAAGATCAACATTTTCCACCACAGACCAGGTCAGTGAAGGAGAGGCAAACCAGCTTGCCTGCTGAAGATCGTTGATCAACAAAAGATCCAGACGCAGCAGTGGTGTGAGATCATAACCGGCCATAGTGCCAAGCAGATGGGCAGAGCGACTCTGCAGACGGTCATGCGTGACAGGCCATGCTGCGGCCCCGTTATAAAAATACTCCACTGCCAGATATAATCCCTGCGGCAGCCACGCATTCATCCAGGTATAATCAACCCCGATCACGCACTGCCCGTAGCTTCGCCCCCCATGCTGCCAGGCCTGCATCCCTTCCAGGCGCCATCCGGCATCAAACCAGTTACCGGTAAGATCTGCGCCAACCACCGATTCCCCCCCGATGCGGGCAGCAAGTACGGCCACATCGGTATCAGCAAGGGTATCGCGCCAGCGCAATGCCAGCTTGCGGGATACCGCCGCCGCAGGCCGACCGGGGGCCAGCACTACCTGCACACTGCCAGCCGACGCATATCTCCACTCGGCATTCAGTGCATCCACGCCAAGCTTCTGATCCACCTCCAGCGCTGTCGGCTGAACCGGATTAAAACGGTCGGTCGGATTCCAGATACGGCCTGAGCCCCATGCGATGCGCTGGCGGCCTGCGGTGACACGCACCTTCCTGTTATCGAACTGAATCCACCCCCGATACAGGGTATGCTGCCAATACAGGGAGCGTGATTGCCTGACCGTTGCTGTGGCATCAAAAAATGTCGGCTGCGGCTGTGCCGCCTGCAAGGGAAAAAGAGGGTCGCGCACCATCGCCCCCCACACAGCCTCATGATCATATGCAAGCTGCCCCGACCATGGTCCGGCAGTATGTGCCACCTTCAGACGCACCCGCTCAAGGCCTGAAATCCCCTGTTGTTGCAATGAATTTTTCGAACCCATGACAAGGTTGGCGGATTGCCCCGAAAACTCAAGCGCATCGGCTGCCATATTAGAACACAGCAATAACCACAGGCCGGATAACAGCCGCAGAAATGCCCCCCCCGTCACAAGTGATTCACCGCTTCAATCCGTCCATCCTGCATCGTCACCAGAGTACGGGCTGCCGCAATCACGGTCGGATCATGCGAGGCAATGACAAATGTCGTCCCTTCCTCCCGATTCAGCCGCTCCATCAGTGCAATCAGTGATTCACCATTATGTGAGTCCAGATTTGCTGTCGGCTCATCGGCCAGAATCAGATCGGGTGCTGCCGCCAGCGCTCTGGCCACAGCCACGCGCTGCTGCTGACCACCGGACATCTGATCCGGCCTGCGCTGTTCAAAACCGGCCAGCCCGACTGCCGCCAGCCAGCGGTCCGCACTGGCAAAACGCTGCTTCTTATCCATACCCTGCAGCTGCAATACATAGGCAACATTTTCGCGGGCATTAAGCACCCTGATCAGGTTATAGGCCTGAAAAACAAAGCCCAGATGGCGCAAGCGAAAGCGAGCCCGTTCAGCCGCCGACATGGCCAGAAGATCCTGCCCGGCAAGCGTAAGCGTGCCACAATCGGGACGATCAAGTGCACCGAACATATTCAACAAGGTGGTTTTCCCCGAACCGGAACGACCGGAAAGTACGACAAACGCACCCCGCTCCACAACCAGATCCACACCATCGAGTGCCTTCACTACCGCGTCACCACTGGCATAGCTTTTATGTAAGGCTGCAGCCTGAATCAGTATATCCGCCATCAAACTACTCCCTCAATGCCATCACCGGCTCCAGACGCGAGGCCTTCCATGCCGGAATCAAACCGGCGATCATGGCTCCAAACAACGCCGCTCCCAGGATGCGAAAAACACTTTCAGGTCGCAGCAACGGGTGAATCACCGGGTCCATGTACATAAATGAGAAAGCAATCGCAAAACGGGAGAGATCTATCCCCTGCTCACCATACCAGAGCGCGAGCCCCCCACCCAGCAAAAATCCTGCCGCCCCGCCGATCAATACGAGCAGCATCGTCTCCCAGACCATCATGGCGAACATCTGCCGCGATGTGACCCCCAGCGCCCCCATCAACCCGAATTCATGCATACGCTCATGCATACTCATCAGCATCGTATTCAGCACCTCAGCCAGCACCACGACGATCACAACAGCCAGCACAATCCACGTATAGGCATCGGCAAAATCAGCCCACTGCTCAGCCATCGGATCGATATCAATCCAGCGCAGCACCTCAAGATGACGGTCGTGCAATCTCTCCCGCAAGCGCTCAGCCAGTGGCGTCACAGCATCAAAAGAGGTCGCCCGAATGACGATATCGGTGACCGCATTCCCCATCCCCAGCCACTTTTGGGCCATGCCCAGCGGCACAATCACAATCAGATCGTCCACCTCCATGACGCCGGAATGAACCAGGCCGCGCACCCTGAATACCTCCGATGCAATATCCCCTCCCGGCACTGCAGCCATCAGCACCAGCTTGTCGCCGATACCGATATTGAGCTTGTTGGCCAGCCCATCCCCGAGCACCGCCGCCCGCACATCCCCCTCTGGCAACCATGATCCTGAAGAGATGAAAGTAGCAAGCCGACTCATCTGCTGCTCAGCGACAGGCTCTACGCCATAAACAAGGGCACCGGCATTGGCTCCGGCACTGGAGGCAAGCCCGGATACCCGGATCCGGCGCGTCACCCCCTGCACCGCGGCCATATTGCTGATATCTGTCATGATCCGGTCCGGATCCTTCATATTCAGCGCAAGCTTCTGACTATCCTCAAATCCTTCGGCATGAATCTGGATATGACCTGTCACGGTCAAAGCGAAATTGGTTTTGATCTGCTGCAACCAGCCATCGTCCATGGCAGAGAGAAAGGTCAGCGCCGCAATGCCGACAGCAAGCGCGGCAGTGGTCAGCAGTGTACGCATCGGATGCTGCCAGAGATTGCGCCAGCCAAGCACCGGATAAACCATCAGATGATCCATCATAACGCTCCCGGACAAAACGGCCGCATCCGCAGTGATATGCAAGCAGAGCGGCCAGTGCCACATGTATGACGGTCCGGCAGGCGATGGTTTCCATCGCCTGCCGCGACGAGATGCAGCATGCATACCTGCGGCGGTAACCCGCTATCAGCCAACAACCATTTAAACATGGCGGATCGCTTCAACCGGCTCCAGGCGTGACGCACGTATGGCCGGCCAGACTGCAGCCAGCAACGCCGCCATCAATACTGCCAACACGGTATTCAGCAGGTGATCGGTATCAATTTCAGTACGCACCACCGGATTCAGATAAAATCGTGTGATCGAATCCATCTGGTCGGACAGATCGATGCCCACCCCGTGAAAATAGTGCACCAGCAACATGCCCACCATCACGCCGATGGCGATCCCGGCAACGCCCAGCAGCACCGACTCGATCACCACCATCCCGGCCAGCTGCATCCGCCCGCATCCCAGGGCCATCATCACCCCGAACTCGTGAATCCGTTCCAGCATGCTCATCAGCACCGTATTCATGATACCGGCCGCCACAATCAACAGTACAATAGAGAGAAATATGTAATAAAATGCATTCTCCAGCTCAACCCACTGCTTCATCATCGGATACATATCATACCAGCGCAGCACTTCGTATGATTGATCAAGCCCCTGCTTCAACTGACTGGCAACAGCCTCAAGGCGAGCGGGCTGCAGTTGCACCACGATTTCAGAGTATCGCCCCTGCATACCCGTCATCTGCTGCATAAACCCCAATGGAACAATCGCCAGGCCGCGATCAATCCCCATCTCGCCACTATTGATCACACCAACCAGTCGCACCCTCTCCGCCGCCAGCGAGCCATAACGATCCTCACTCAGCAGCACCACCTCATCCCCCGGCACCACACCGAGATTACGGGCGGTTGTACGTCCCAGCACACAGGCTGCCTCCTGATTATCACGGAGAAAGCGCCCCTGATCCACCTTGCTGTCCATGCGAGTAACCTGTCTTTCCACCAACGGATCTATACCGAGGAGAATCAATCCTTCCGAGCTATCTTCGCCGGCGGCAAGCGCAAACGTACGCAAACGCCCGCTATAGTGAGCAACACCGGCCGATTTCAGCAAACCGGCCACCCGATTCACATCCGGCACGGTATGAACAAGCTTCGGATGATGAAAAAAGCCATCCGCATGTATCTGGATACTGCCGACAATCACCTGCTGAAGGTTGCGCATCATGGTGTTGTGCACACCATCATTGAAGCCCCACAAAAAAATCAGCGATATCAAACCAAGCGCAACTGCTGAAACAGTAATCAGGCTTCTGCGGGCATTGCGCACGATATTGCGCCAGGCCAGTGCAAACACCCTAGCGGGCACTCCGTCTCAGGTTGGCACGACTGAAAACCGCATCATCAAGCCTTACATCAAAACTGACAGACTCGACGATCATCACCGTCTGTTTACCCTGCAGCTCGCCTGCCTCATCAAGTGGCTGCATCGTCCAGCGCGATGGTATCTTCCTGCCCCCCATCTCCCTCACCTGATCAAACAACAGGCGCCTGATATGGACACCATGCTCATCAAAGTAATCATCGGAAAGAGGCATACCGTCCAGACTGATGCGGTGCACAATCTTGCCCCAAACAACCGGAGCATCAGGCAGGGGTATGGATTCGATGGTATAAGCACGCTCATCCCGGGCGATCAGGTGATGGCTATAATCATCCACGACCGACTCCATCTTGACCAGGTCATCATTGGTGAAATCAGAGCCCATCCAGTTCGACAGCATCATCGATGGCGGGATACGGATATCCCGCTCGAGCCTCGGCAAATACATCCAGAGGTTAGCGCCATCCTTCAGCCAGGTTGTATCCCTGTCCTTTGCCGGCGAAAGGATGCGTATGAAAAAACGTTTGTGAACACGATCATCCCAGGTATCCATACGCATCTCGCGCTGCCATTCCGGCGTTTCAATGCGCATGGTATAACGGGCCATACTGGTATCCGAACGCAACAGCTGCTGCACCTTCTCCACCAGCGCACGCGCATCCGCGTCAGAGAACTGACCGCCGGCACAGGCGGCTCCGGCATGACCGACCAGCACCAGCACTATCACAACATGAGCTATAAACAGACGCATCGACATAGCTGGATTGTAGCCAAACCTTAAAGCCATCTCTATGAATTTATTGTATTAACCAAAGTGAATAAACGGACTCAGCGTCACATAAAGCGTGAAGGCCATGAGCCCCAGCATCAACAAAAAGCGAAACGGGTGAGCGGCAATCCCCTGCCAGAGGCGCTTGTGCTCTCCACGCTGTTTCAGTTGCTCATAGGCCTGCCTGGCCTGTATAGCCCGCTGTTGCTGATAGGCGTCAATCAAACCCTTCGCCTCATCCAGTCTGTCATGATCATGCAGCCAGATCGCGGCCAGAGAAATGCCCCAGCTACCGGCCGTGGTCTCATAGAAGTCAATATCATGACGATCCAGCAACCCGCGGATGTCATCAATCTCATCATCCGGCACCCCTCTTAACCTGAACAGCAACTCTGCCATGATTACCTCCACAGATTTGGCGAAGAGTAGGTGGTTCGTCCTCACTCAGGAAGAACGATCTTGCGCTACATATGACATTTTTTGTCACTCAAAACTGACGGGATACGTCAGAATGACACACCATACAGCTGACAGACAAACCATCCGGATGGCACGCTGCTTGCTGGACCATGGTTCATGATATCACCGGCCAAGGATGGCTGATCACACAAGGAGATTCTTAATGAAGATGTACAATGAAAAAGGCTTTACGCTCATCGAACTGATGATCGTTGTTGCCATTATCGGCATTCTGGCTGCTATTGCCATCCCGCAGTTCTCAAATTACCGCACCAAGGCATTCAATGCTGCTGCAGCTGCAGATGCCAACACCGGCGTCACCCTGTTTGAGGCATTTTATACAGACAACAATGCCTATCCCAAGGCGACAACCGTCGGCACCGGCACTCTCAGCCTGCAGCTGACATCCGGCTCTGCAACCGGCACCACCAGCTGGACCCTTTCCACCGGCGTATCTGCCGGCTCCGGCATCAATGGCGGCACTGCCGGCCAGAACTACCAGATCATGACCAAACATGTCGCTGGCGACAATTGCTACTCGGCAACCGATGCAGCACCAAGCGTTGCGGCAACCTCCGGTGGCACCAAAGGCACTGCACTGGCAACGGTCGGCACCTGCCCCTGATCAGCTTGTTTACACAGAGCAGAGGCAGCCTTTACCGGCTGCCTCTGTTTATTCTCACTCTTCAGCAATGACCTGACCATGCCTGCAATTGTCTGTCAACATATCCATAAATCATACCATCACACCTGCTCCCTGCATGATGTTTCGCTGACGCTCGAACAAGGCTCTGTAACAGGCCTCCTCGGCCCCAACGGTGCTGGTAAAAGTACCCTGATCAAATGCCTGCTGGGCTTTGTCAAACCGGATCGCGGCACGATCATCACCCCTGCCGGCACCACCATCGGCTACCTGCCGGAACTGGCGCGCATCCCTCCCTCTCTCTCTGCATGGAAAATGGTTCAGCTTGCCTGCCAGCTTACCCATACCGACTCGACCGATCAGATCAGCAGCCTGCTCAATACGGTGTTACTCGCTCCCCGCCACTGGCATAAGCCACTGGGCACCTTTTCCAAGGGCATGCGTCAACGGGTCGCCCTGGCCTATGCCATCGCCGGCCAGCCAAACTGGCTCATTCTGGATGAGCCGATGTCAGGCCTCGATGCCATGGGACGAAGACAATTTCTCGATATCCTGCTTGACCTGAATGCCCGGGGAACCGGCATGCTGGTCTGCAGCCATATCGTTCCCGACCTCGTCCGCTTGTGTAATCGGGTGCTACTGATTCATCAGGGATCAATGATCGACACCATTCACATCTCTGCGCACAGCATGGAAGAGGCAGCCATGCTGGAAAACAGACTCATACAAACAGCAGGCCATGATTTTGAATAACATATACATCGTAGCTGCATTTACCCTGCGTGAAATCCTGGCATCTCCGGCATTCAGAGCCCTGCTTGCCGCAACCGCCCTGTTTGCCATCATGGCACTGGCTGTTTCCAATCTGTTCCTGCTGGAAACCGTCAAGGTACAGCTGGACTTTCTGTGGCTGGGCATGTCACTGCTCGGAGCCGGATTCAGCCTGTTCATCGGCACCACGCTGATGGGACACGATATCACTCGTGGCACTGCATCGCTCTTTCTTCCCCATATGGATCGCCACAGCTACCTGCTTGGCAGAACAGCCGGTCTGACTCTTGCCCTGACACTGCTGCTGGCATTGATGGCCGTGCTCTCAACCGCCACGGTGGCATGGGGACTTGAACACGCATTGCCGGACAGAGCCGCCGGAATCAGCCTCTGGTCTGCAACAATCATGGGACTGTTTGCACTGCTTCAGTCCGCCACCATCCTGGCCATGGTTCTGTTCACCTGCTCATGGGCCACCGGTGTGGTTGAAATGATGTTGTTTTCCAGTGCATTTACGCTCATGGCCTACCTGCTGCCATCGGTGATGAGTGCCATCACATCCAGCGAGGTGATCGCACAGGTACCGGCCTGGAGCGTGGCCTTTATCCACACGATTGATTATCTCTTTCCTGATATGAGCGGCGGTCAGGTGGCCCTTTGCATTGCCCATGGACTCACTTTGCCAACAGCGGAGCTTGGCTGGTACCTTGCAGGCCAGTGCGGCTATATCATCACACTGGTTGCTGCGGCCCTGCTGCTGTTTGACCGTCGGGATCTGTGAAACTGCACAAAACCAGCCTCATCCGGATGACCCTGCTGACGGGGCTGTGCCTGTATGGCAGCTCGATTGCCTGCAAGCCGGCGCAGCAGGCGGATCAAACCACACTGCTGACCGGAGGAATGCCTCCGGCAGCTCAAAAAATGTTGGCTGGCCCCTTTGCCGGCAGTGCCGCCGACCTCGATATCCTCGCCCTGTTTTCGATCTATGACACAATCCGTCAACAACAAACGAATCAGACCGATTTATGGAAAAAACTGAATGAACGCCTGCTGGCAGCCCAAACGCTGGATCCCTGGTTTGCCGACACATACCGATTGACGATCGGGCTCACGGCATTTCATGAACAGGGAGCGTCTACCGCCGTTGAACTGCTTTCGCGCGGTGCAAAGGCTCGTTCATGGGACTGGGAACTGCCTTTTATGGCCGGTTATATCGCTCATGATTTCCTGCATGATGATGCACGCGCCTATGCATTGATGTCAGAAGCGATCAAACGCCCTGATGCCCCTCCGCTGGCAGTAGGTCTGGCCTCAAAGTTTCTGCAAAGCTCGGAGGGTACCGAGGCCAGCATTCACTTTCTGAACTACCTGAAAGCCAGCATGCCGGCTCAATACCGGGATATCATTGATGCCCGCATCAAACGTCTGGAGAAAAAGAGGCAATCCGGATGATACAGAGCCCGCCGCTGCCATACAGTGCGATCGCCTTTATTGCGCTGCTGGCGACACCGCTCGCATATCCCGGTTTTTTTCCGCACGACGTCAATATCCTCTCCGCATCGGCGGCCACCCTGCTCTTCGTCATCGCAATCGCATTCGAAAACAGGGGTGCGATACTGTTACCAACGAAATTTCTGACAGCACTGGGGCTATTGGTATCCATTCAGCTGTGGCTGTATGGCAGTCAGCAGCTGCTGTCGGTCAGCACATGGCTGCTTCAGCTACTACTCTACAGCATGGCGGGACTGATGTTTGTAGCCGGCGCATCCGTACCCGTAAAAAGCCTGCAGCGCTGGCTGCAACTCTATCTGCTGGCTGCCATTCTCTGGTCAGCAATCGGCCTGTTCGTCTGGCTGGGAGGAACAGACGGAGAGGCACTGCGAGTCGGCCCGTTTACGATCACCATGCCGCCGGCCATCAAGCTGGCCGGCCCGTTCAATCAGGGCAATGTCTTTGCGGGCCTGACCGGTCTTGCCCTGCTGTTTTCACACTGGTTCGCCTGGAAGAAGAAACATTGGAAGTACGTGGTTGCAGCAACTTTTTTCACCGCCATGCTGTTTGACACCCTGTCACGCGGAGGCTGGCTGGCCTTCTCTCTCTCCATCGCAGCCCTGCTATTTGCCATCAAACCCGACAAACAGACATGGTTACGCTGTTTCCTGCTGCCATGGTTGTGCGGCATAACCATGGGCGTACTCCTGTCACACTACAGCCAGCCGGCGCTCGCCCATGAACAGAGTATGATCAGTGTCATCAATACTGCCGGTACGTCACTTACGGCGCGACTGACGATCTGGGCCACTGCACTGGCGGAATTTCTGCAAGCACCTTTCACCGGTAATGGCTGGGGACAATATGCAGCCCGGTCCTGGCTTGTCGCACCACAGGCCGCGAGCCTGCTTGCATCAGCGGGCCAGCCACATCAACTGGCCAATGTCTATTTCAGTGCCCACAATCTGTTTCTGCACATCATGGCAGAGGGCGGCATCATTGCGCTTCTGGCCACACTGACAGCACTCTGGTCACTCATGGCATGTAGCATTCGACTGCTGAAAAAGGCCCACAATATCCGCATCTGTTATGCGCTCGCAGCCATCGCGTTTATCATCCAGTCACAGATCAATATCATTTACACAAAACCGGTTCCTCTGCTGCTGTTCGCTTTTTTTGCCGGTGTAGCCATGGCGCCGCGACTCAGACGATACAACCGGAAGCATCATCTCCACCGCATCATCCTGATCCTGCTTCCAATCATGACTGCGCTCTATCTGATCTGGAGCACCCCGGTCATCATGCAATGGTTTAGAGCGGAAAAGGCTCTGTATGCGTTTGATTTCAATGATGAGGCAAGCGTAAAAACACTGGCCTCTTTTACTGACACGGCACGAATCGGAGCCATTCCTGCGATCTGGATCACCTATCAGGTTGCCGTCACCGGTCAGCACAGAGGGCTGCTTAAGTGGTCGATCCCCCCCTTAACACAGGTAACCCGCGACCTGCCGCTGATTCCCTCCTACCAGCTTCTCTTTTATGCACTTGCCGGCACAGGCTCACTGCAACAAGCGTGCAAAATCGGCGAAATAATCAGCAACCAGCACTTCAGCCTCGATCACAACAACAAGGCCTACCAGGAAAGCTGCACAGGAAAAGTCCCTGCGGAATACAATTTCTCCCAGACAAAACCATAATACGGCAACGTCAGAATTCATCTGACAAACAGGCAACAGTTCACTATGCTGCCCGGCAGCTACAGAGTGTGACTGCAGCCGCAACATGAATGGCAGCCAAATTGCTTCGGCAACCATTTTAGTACGACTTCATTCAGGCAGGAGATCGCTATCATGAGGCATAAGCAGCAAGGCTTTTCAATGATCGAAATGATGACCGTATTGGTGATCATCGGTATCCTCTCCGCCATTGCCGTTCCATTGATGCACGGCTACCAGGTGCGGGCAAAAAACACCCAGTCGGTCTCTGACGTCTACCATCTCTATCTGTTTGAAAATCAGTTTTATGATGAACATCATGAGTACGTGCCCATTGCCCCTGCTGACAAACAGGCAAGCGGATTACTGAGTAAAAATGTTACGCTGGCCGATGGCTCCGTTGTGCTGTTCGAGATCAGAAACCTGACAGCGGACGTACAGGTTGCTGTAAATACCGACAACACGCACCAGACACTGGTCATCGGCGGGCTTGCTGCCGGCAGTGATACCATTATCGCCTTTGATCCCGATGCCCAGGATGGCTACCATGCCATCACGCTCAGCGGCTCCTTTGCCTCCTCCAGCATCCCCAACTCTACTTCAGGCAACGACCTGAGCAGTTACCCGGTCTTCCACCAGTAACACACAGACAGTCATGCACCGACACACGACAGAGAATAGCTGACACGAACAGCGCTTGAATTGCATGCGCAGTCCCCCTATACATTGGCAATGCTGAAACTTTTATTTCTTCTGTTTGTCATCGCACCACTCACTGAACTCTACCTGCTGATCAAAGTCGGCAGTGGTATTGGCGGCCTTACAACCATTGCACTTTGTCTGCTGACCGCCGCCATCGGCGGCTTGATCATCCGGTGGCAGGGCATCGCAACCCTGATTGATGCGCAAAAATGCATGGCCAGAGGGGAAATCCCTGCCGATCATGGATTTCACGGTATTCTTCTTGCCGTGGCTGGCCTGCTGCTGTTTCTGCCGGGCTTCATCACCGATACCGCCGGTTTTCTGTTACTCATTCCGGCCCTGCGTCAACTGATCATTCACAGGCTGCTGCCGATCCGACCCATGCATACACAACAGGACACAACGATTATCGAGGCAGAAGTCATTCACCACGAGCATCACATCCGTTAATGAGATGCTGATTTATTGCCCTCCTGGCAAAAATCAGCAACGCGTTAATCTGTCATTCACTCACATCTGTAAAACTCGACAGCTGTACTGCTCCACCAAATTTATGTATCCATGGGGGATTCAATGAATACAAACACAATTCAGGTCACACAACTTGCCGATGCCCGCATCAGCTTCCTCGGCAAAACCTACGGCATGCTGGCACTCTGTATCGCAGCAGGGAGCGCCGGGGCATGGCTCTCTATGGGCATAGCCTTCCCGCATGAGCATCCGTTTATCATGCTGATGATCATGATAGGTGGAATTTTTGGCGTACAGGCGGTTCGCCACACACCCGGCATCAACCTTGCAGCCCTTATCGCCTTTGGCGGTATCACCGGCATGGCAGTTGCCCCGCTCGTCGGCATGGTCGCCGCCAAATCCCCCATGCTGGTGACACAGGCATTTCTCACCACCGCGATCGCATTTGTTTCCCTCACAGCCTACACCTTTATCTCCAGGCGTGATTTCTCTTTCCTTAAAGGGTTCGTCTGGACCGGCCTCATTGCCATGATTGTACTAGGCCTGTCAAATTACTTCATTTTTGAATCTCCCGTCGTCGCACTCAGCCTCTCCGGGATCGGCGTACTGCTGTTCTCCGCCTTTATTCTCTACGATACATCCAGCATCCTGCGCGACTATCCGAATGATGAATATATTGCTGCAGCCCTGACCCTCTACCTGGATGTATTCATGCTGTTTGAAAATATTCTCTCACTCTTCGGCATACTCGGCGACGACTGATTTTCCCACGATCACAGTGCAGCCTGTTCTCAGGCTGCATTCGCGTTATCATACGACGCTGATACGCGATTACGCTTACTGGAGTTCACCATGTTGGATCAAGCTTTAATGGAAATCCTTGCCTGCCCGAAGTGCAAGGGCGACGTGCGTTACAATGAGGCAAAAAACGGTCTGGTATGTGATGCATGCAGCCTTGAGTACCCGATTCGCGATGATATCCCTGTCATGCTGATCGATGAGGCCAGACAACTGACCGGCAGCGCCAGCTAAAGCCACCTCCACCGCCCTGACCATGTATTTTCAGGCAGATCACGCCTGCAGGACCGGCCGCTGATATGGTCGGTATTATTGTCAAACTGCTGTTTTACTTTATCCGACTGATCCCGGTACGGGTTGCCGGTGCAACAGGTGCAGGGATGGGGCGCCTGTTCTATCGTCTGGATCGACGCCACCGTGACATTGCCATAAAAAACCTGCAGCGGATTTACCCGGAAAAAGATTCTTCCTGGCACCGGCACACGGCACGTGAGTCGTGTGCCGAACTTGGTCGTACATGTTTTGAGCTACCGCATGTATTTCTTCGCTCGCGCGCATTTCTGCTCTCCCGCATTGAGGTCGAAGGTGAGGAGCTGTTGCAACAGGCGCTGTCGCACGGACAGGGTGCTATCCTGACCGCCTGCCACCACAGCAACTGGGAGTTGGGAGCACTGACCTTTTCCCTGCTTGGCTACCGCAACGACAGCCTCTACCGGCCAATCAGACAAAAGCCCATCGACCTTTTCATCAGCCGGGCACGAAGCCGCTTCGGCTCCACACTACGCTCGCGCGACGATGGTCTGAGGTGGATTCCCAAAGCACTGAAAGAGAATCATTGCATCTGCTTTATGGTTGACCAGCACCTGTCCGGTGGCGTGCCCGTGCCCTTTCTCGGCCACATGGCCCGCACCACCACACTGCCCGCCACCATCCACAGCAAATATGGCACCCCTATTCTTGCTGTCATGTTGCACAGAATCGGAACAGGGTTCCGTTTTCGTCTGCAGTTCCGGACCATTGATTTAACTGACCACGTCAATCACCAGGTTGATCAGCTGAAACTGATCTCCGACAGCTTTGCCCCGGCTATTCATGCCCGGCCGGAACTATGGTTATGGATCCACAGACGCTGGTTGTACCTGGATGAGCAGGAGAGTGAGGCAGCATGAGTCGCCACAAACCCGTATCCCGCACCCGCTGGCAGGCCGCCCAAAAGCATGCCCTGGAAAAATGGAAGGGAAAAAATCTTCAGCTGGCACGTGAAGAGGCGGAACGTGAACTGCTGCCACTGCTGTTACGCTATGCCCGTGAGTACCCTAAAAGCGCATCGATTCTTGAGGTGGGCTGTGGCCCGATCTGCATCAGCCAGTTCCTGCCGCAAAGACATAAAACCTATCTCGATCCACTGCTTAATGATTTCAGGCGCATGTTCCCCGGCAAACTGCCGGAGGGTGAATATCTGGCTAATGGCGCAGAATCAATCGAGCGCCCCAATGCATCCTATGATCTGATTCTCTGCACGCACGCTCTCTCCTGCTCAATGAATCCGGAGCTGATCATGCATGAAATGGAACGACTGCTGAAACCGGCTGGCCTGCTGATTCTGACCATGACCACCCACAGTGCACTTGAAGCCCGCATGCATTACTATGCCGAATGCTGTGCTCCGTCCCTGTGCCATAAAACCCGGCCCTATTACTACTCGTTAACCGGCATCCGTCGCACGCTGGCGAGACACTTTACCATCGTGCAGGAGATGACCCGGAAAAGTACTTTTCTGCCGCCATTCAGGCGTGTTGAGCGTATTTTTGTCTGCTCACCTCTCGACAGGAAAGCCGGCGCATGAAGCCGGTTCACCATCTGCTGCTCATGCCTCCGAACTGGATCGGCGATGTCATCATGGCACAGCCGGCCATGTTCGCCGTTGCCAGCCATTATCGCGCGCTGAATCCGGCGCTGCAGATCACCGTTTGCGGCCGCCCCTGGCTTAAAGACCTGTTGCCATGGCTGAATCTGGCAGGTGCCCGCTATGCAGAGCAATTGCCGAAAGCGGACACAGCCTTCCTGTTTCCAAACTCCCTGCGCTCGGCATGGCAGTGCCGAAAAGCGGGCATCCGCAGCATTATCGGCTACTCCGGCCAGTGGCGCAGCCTGCTACTCAGCCGGGCCCTGCCCCAACGCATCAGCCAGAAACACCAGCACCACCGCGATTTCTTCCTCGATATTGCGACCCAGTCGGGCATGGCCATTGAACAACGGTATGTACATCTCTCCACTCCCGCTGATGCCGTTGAGGAAGGGATCAACATGATACGCGCTCACGGACTGAACCCGGAAAAGAGCTTTATGCTGGCGCCAGGTGCACAGTTCGGCGCGGCCAAATGTTATCCTGAGGCAGGCTTTGCCGAGGCCTGCCGCCACCTTGCCAGCCATGGTTTTCAACCGGTGGTCCTCGGCATGAAGGAGGATCATGCAACCGGTGAACGCATTCTTGCCGGCCTTGATGTGGCAACCTGGAATGCAGCCGGCGCAACCACACTCAGCCAGGCGATTGCACTGATTGGTGCCAGCCGCTTTATGCTCTGCAACGACTCAGGCCTGATGCATATCGCGGCAGGCCTGGATATTCCGACCGTCGCCCCCTTCGGCGCAACCGATCCTGAGCGCACAGCCCCCAGCGGCAAACACGTTAAAATCATCTATCAGCCAGCCCCGTGCAGCCCCTGCCTGCAGCGTGAATGCACGGTTACAGGACACCCGTGCATGAGCAATATCACGCCCCGCATGCTTAGCGATGCCTGCCTCGCCCTGCTCAAGCCATGAAGGTACTGGTCGTCAAGCTCTCGGCTTTCGGAGACATTATTCACAGCCTGCCGGCACTGGATGATCTGCTCAGCCACCCCGATGTCAGTGAGGTTCACTGGCTGGTCGATGAGCGTTACGCCTTTGTCAGCGGAATTTTTCCGGCCAGTGTCCATGTTCACCGCGTCGCCCTCAAGGGCGATACACCGCTGCGCTCTGCCTGGCAGACCATCGTTAAACTCAGAGCCATCAAGTTTGATACCGTCATTGATCTGCAGGGGCTGATTAAATCCGCAGTACTGGCGCGAGCCTGTGGCTCGCCCGTCTATGGCCTCGACAAACGGCAATTGCGTGAGAAAGTCAGCGCATGGCTGACCCGTCCGGTCAGCTTTCATCCGGATGAGCGTCATGTGGTCCAGCAGTATCGCCGCGTTGCACTTACAGCCTGCAACAAAGGGTATACACGCGATCAGGCTGTTCCCTATCAGGCTCCGCACATCGAGCTGGAAAGGACAAACTGCCACCCTGATGCCAACCTGCTTGCACGACTCGGGTTACGCAAAAAGGGCTTTGTGATCCTGCATGCGGCCGGAGGCTGGGAAACCAAACAGCTTCCCGAGTCCACATGGCTGAGCATTGCTCACAACCTGCCGGAGCACTCCCCACAGGCGGTATTCAGCTGGGGCAACGAGCAGGAAAAGCAGCAGGCAGAGGCGCTGGCCCGTGCATGCCATGGCTTTGCTTTGCCCGAACGATTGAATATGTCAGCATTGTGCGCACTGCTCACCGGCGCATCGGCCGTCGTGGGTGCAGATACTGGCCTGCTGCATCTGGCTGCCGCGCTGGACACCCCGACGATTACATTCTGGGGTCCATCGGCATCATGGCGCTCAGCCCCTACAGGAGAGAGACACTGGCATATCGAATCCAACCCGGAATGCGGCCCCTGCTTTCAGCGCAAGTGTGCACATTTCAACTGCATGGATCGCATCGAGGCCGGGTCCATCATAAAGGTATTGCATGAACTCTGAACTTACTACCGGCCAGCGCCTGCACAAGGCTTTTCTGCGTGCCCGCATACCGGCCAGCATTCTGATGGGAGCCTCCATTCTTCTGCTTGCCTACCCGACCCTGAACAGCTGGCTGATCGGCCTTGCAGTGATTGCCCTGGGTGAATCACTGCGTATCTGGGCATCAGGCCACATTCATAAGTCGGCTGAGGTCACGCAAACAGGTCCTTACGCGATGTGCCGCCACCCGCTCTATCTTGGCCACTTCATTATTGCCACCGGCTTCTGTATTGCCGCCAACAGCCTGCTGGCCTACATCATCGTCAGCATTTCGTTTTTTATTGTCTATGTACCGACATGGAAAAACGAGGAGAAAAACCTCATTGCCCTGTTCGGGGATACCTATCGTGAGTTCATGGCCACCCGCTTTGCCATTCTGCCACGATGGAGCGCACAGATGTTCAGCGGGGAGTTCAGCTGGGCCATGGTAAAACAGCACCGTGAGTGGAATCACCTGTTCGGCCTTGCTGCCGGCGCTGCCGGCATGATTGCGCTCGGAGTGTTACGCCACTCATGGTGAAAGCCTCCCGGCTGGCGATATTTCTGGCCCTGCTGTTACCGCTTACAGCCCATGCAAATTCCGTTTCTACCTGTATGCCCTATGCCGGTGAGCATATGAGCTTTGATATCGGCTGGGAGTTTATCAATGCCGGCTCCGCTACCATGGATATTGCCGCAACCGATCAGGGCTGGCAGGCCAAAACATTTGCCCGCACCAATCCGCTGCTCGATGCCTTTAAAAAAGTACGCGATTACATCACGGCAGAAGGGATCTGTATCAACGGAAAAATGCAAAGCACCCTGTTTGATGCCAATCTGCATGAACGTCAATATAAAGCGGAGAAAAAAACCGAATTTCTCTGGCAACAGAACAAGGTCACCCATACCCAGAACCAGATCACTGAATACTTTGATGTCCCCGCCGGTCACCTGAGCGTGATCGATGCCTTTCTTGCCGTTCGCAAACTGAAACTGGAGCCGGGTACCACCATCAATATCCCGGTTTTTGACTCACGTAAACGCTATGAAATTGAGGTCAACATTCAGAATCGGCGCGATACCCTGACCACCCCGTGGGGAGAAAAAGTCAGCTGCCTGATTGTCACCCCCAAACTGAAGTCAGAGGGTATTTTCACCAACCGCGGCGAAATGACGCTGTGGATGACCGATGACGAGCGTCATATTCCGGTCAAAATGATGGCAAAGATCAAATTCGGACGCATTTTTGCCCGGCTGACCTCATACTCAACTGACAAACCGGTGATTGCCTCAAAAGAACCGGCCATCATGACCATCAAGGAAGGACAGCACTTATGAGTCTGGGCAGCCTGCTTGAAAAAGCCTATATCCTGCGCAAAACATGGCTAACCCGGCACAGCCGCCGCCACCATTCCCAGTTCGGTGAGGATGTGGTGCTCAATGACTGGCTTGATAAATCGGTCAAAAACGGATTTTATGTCGATGTCGGCTGCTATCACCCGAGCAAGTTTTCCAACACCTGTTTTTTGCATAAACGTGGCTGGAGCGGCATTAACATTGATATGGATGCCATCAAGATCAAATGCTTCGATCTTGCCCGGCCGAACGATACCAACATCAATGCCGCCGTCTCCAACAGAAGAGAGACGGTGACTGTCTATAACTTCAGCCGATACGGCCTGGGATCGACGATCGACCCTGAAGTGGCAAAAAACACCCCTATGCCGGTGTACAGCAAAAATGAGATTGAAACTCGCCCGCTCACCGAAATCATCGATGCCAGTCCGTTCAGGGATCGCCAAATCGATCTTCTCACCATTGATGCTGAAGGACACGATTTTGAGGTGATCCAGTCACTGGATATGGTGCGCTACAAACCAAAAATTCTGCTGACTGAAAGCCACCTGACCGATCTTGCCGGGATTCTGCAGCTGCCGATGCACTGCTATCTGGAGGAGCAGGGTTACAAGCTGATGAACTGGGTCGGTTTTACCCTGATTTATGCCCTGCCGAACAGCGGCCTGCTTAAACAGCGCTGATCGTGCCCGTCTCCCCGCTTGCCGTTGTCATCTCAACCTACAACGCCCCGGACTTTCTTCGTCTGACGCTGGAGGGATATCGCCAGCAAAGCGATAAGGCCTTTGTCATCTATATTGCCGATGATGGCTCGACGGATGAAACAAAAATATTAATCGAACGACTCAGGCGGAATTTCCCGGTACCGATTCATCACATATGGCAACCGGATGACGGCTTCCGTAAAGCCCGCATTCATAACCGCGTCATTGCCCGCATTGATGAACCCTATACCCTGCTGACGGATGGTGACTGCATTCCCCTGCCAGAGCTGGTGGCCGCCCATCGCCGCTTTGCCACTGACCACATATTTATCAGCGGTAGCCGCGTCCTGCTGTCAGCGACATGGACTGCCACACTGTGTGCACAATCTGCCGCACTGACAACCGATCGCCCGACTATCTGGTGGCTGCAACAACGGTTCAAAGGCCACATCAACCGGGTCATGCCACTGCTATTACCAGCGGCTCTCTCGCCTGCATCCACCCGGCTTGAAGGCATTCGCGGCTGTCACCTCTCCTGCCCGACTGCAGCACTCCGCCAAATCAACGGCTTTGATGAATCATTCGAAGGATGGGGCCGCGAAGATTCTGATCTGACAGCCCGGCTTCTGCATGCAGGCCTGAAACGACGTAATCTGCGCGGCCAGCCGGTACTGCATCTCTGGCATCGCGAGTTTTCTCGCCAGCAGCTGACAGAAAATGATGCGCTGCTACAGGCATGCCTGGATGAAAAGAGGGTTGAGGCCCTGTGCGGACTGAAGCAACTGGAGGAGAGCCATGGCTGATCTTTCTGTCTATATCATCGCCTATAACGAGGAAGAAAAGATCGCCGATGCCGTCAACAGCGTGTTGTGGGCCGATGAAGTCATTGTCGCCGATTCCAGCAGCAGTGACCGAACAGCCGAAATTGCCAGCGCACTCGGCGCCCGTGTTGTACAGCTTGAGTTCACTGGTTTCGGTAAACTGCGCAATGATGCCATTGCCAGCTGCACTCATGAGTGGATTTTCAGCCTGGATGCCGATGAGCGCTGCACTGCGGAGGCAGCAGAAGAGATCCGCCGCATTATCAATGCCGACGACAGTGCCGATGCCTATTTCACCCCCCGTAAAAACTGGTTTATGGGGCGATGGATCCGCCATTGCGGCTGGTATCCCGATTATCGGCAACCGCAACTGTTCCGTCGCGGCGCCCTGCTATTTGAAACAGGTGACAAGGTGCACGAAAGCTACCGGGTCAACGGCACGACCGCGCACATGCAGGCAGCCATCTGGCAATTCCCGTTCAGGAACATGGCCCAGGCACTGGATAAGGCCAATCGTTACTCGTCACTCGGTGTGGATCGCCTTGAGGCAAAAGGAGCAAGAGCCGGCATGGGCCATGCTCTGCTGCGCGGGCTGTGGTCCTTCTTCCGCATTTATATTCTCAAGCTTGGATTTCTGGATGGCTGGGCCGGTTTTGTCATCGCCTTCAGCAATCTGGAAGGGGTATTTTACCGCTATGCCAAGCTTTGCGAACGCAAATACGGCTGGGACCGACCGCCTCAATCATGACCCCGATGAACCTGTTACAGGTGGTACGTCGTTACGGCCCTGTCGGCGGCATGGAGCGTTACGTGTGGGAACTAAGTCGCGAGCTGGCGGGCATGGGCCACGATGTTACCGTGCTGTGCGAGGCACTCTATGCCGACGCCCCCCCTCAGGGGGTTCGCGTCATTGAGCTTGGTACGGTAACCGCCAAACCCCGCTGGCTGGCACACCTGCGCTTTTCCCGCCGCGTTTCCCGCTGGGTGACAGATCATCCGGACCCGCAACGCATCATCCACAGTCATGAGAGAACAGCCGTTCATCATGTCACCACATTTCATGGCCCCCCTTTTGCGGCTGTACGCAGCAAGCCGTGGTGGAAAAGGCTGTCGCTGCGCATTGCCGTCAACCTGTGGCTTGAGAAGCGTGAGGTATGCGCGCCTCAGGTACAAGCGGTAGTGCCAAACTCATTCATGATCGGTGAGGCACTTACCAGCCATTATCCGTGCATCGGCTCCCGCATGGTTGCCCCTGTGGCACCGGGCGTTGGCGATATTCCGCCAAGACCACCGCGGAATATCGCTGAAAACGGCGGCATCATCGGCTTTGTCGGCAAGGAGTGGCGTCGCAAAGGGCTTGATACCGCCGTAGCCATTGTCGCTGCCGCACGGAAAACGCGTCCGGACCTGAAGATGATGGTCGCAGGTCCGCAACCGGCCGAGATCGAACATCTGTTTACCGGCTGGACTGGCGGCTATCAATTGCTTGGGCAGACCGACAGCACCCCGCTTTATGCCCGCTTTGATCTGCTGCTGCATCCGGCCCGTCAGGAGCCCTATGGCATGGTGATCGCGGAAGCACGGGCAGCCGGCGTACCTGTGCTGGTGTCGGATGCATGCGGTATCGCCTGTGAGCTCCCCCCATCTGCAGTGATGCAGGAGGATGCGCCAGTGGCCTCCTGGGCCCAGGCCACACTGGAGCTGCTGGGTACGACATGTGAGCCCGCCATGCGCAGCTGGCGCGATGTGGCAAAGGAGCAGTTACGCTGTTATCAGCAACTGCAGCGATAACTTCCACTCAAGCCCCGCAGACCTGCTGCGGAAACAGCCTGCAAACAGCGAAAAATGACGTTCAGTGGCAAATTTCTTCGGCTCACCATGCATTGCCAAAGTCCCTCAGGCTCCCGGGAGTCTGTCGGACTTAACTCAAACCTACTGCGCGGCAGGGATAGCGGCCCAAAATGCCCCGGGCTTTTGTCGCATAGTCACCACTATGCTCCTCAATCCCGGAATATTTTTGCCTCGCCATCCCACCTGCTCGCTACGGATTGCTTAAGTACGACAGGCTCCTAGTATCGCCCGACCATGGCCCGACATGAGGACATGTAAACGTTCAAACAGGAGTAGCGGTCATCACAACAGAATCACATAGCAGCGCACTGATGGCCGAACTGGATCACTTTCTCAAGACCCTGCCCTATGATCAGCTTGCTCGTGAATTTTCCGCTGACAACGGGCTGGATGCGGAGAACATCAAAGAGAGACTGCTCACCTATGCAAACGAATCAAGAGTCACTGTGGCACTGATTCAACCGCACCTGACACCGGCGCTGCGCCTGCTTGAGGTAGGGGCAGGACTCTGCCTGACCAGCCTGTTTCTCAAACAGCAGGGCTATCAGATCACGGCCCTTGAGCCGGCCATGGGGGGGTTCGGCCTGTTTGAGCAGTTAAAGAGAGCCATACTCAACCATTACAGCGACAGCATGCTGACCGTACTGGAGAAGCCGGCTCAAGCACTGACGACTGCTGATGGCCACTTTGACCTGATTTTCAGTAATAATGTCATCGAGCATATCCCCGACTGGCCGGCAGCGCTGACTGCCATGGGCGGGGTATTAAGTGATCAGGGCAAGATGCTGCATGCGTGCCCCAATTACACTGTTCCCTATGAGCCTCATTACGGGGTACCTGTCTTCAGACACTTGCGGAAATTTAGCAAATGGCTCTTTCTCGGTAACAGAGATGATACAGAGATATGGGACTCCCTGAATTTTATTACCTGCAGGGAAGTAGCTCATTACGGCAAACAACACGAGCTCTCCTGCACCTTTGAAAAAGCACTGCTCTACAAGGCCCTCAAACGCATTGAGGATGATCCACTGTTTGAAACCCGTCATCAGGGAGCTGTCGCCACCATCGCCCGACTGTTGATGCGCTCAGGAATCGGAACACTGTTCCGCTATATTCCCCCGTCACTGGCGACCCCCATGATTGTCCATATCACCCCAAAAAGGCTGAACTGATGGCACAAAAGGTCACAGGCTTCCGGGCCATATTTTCCAGTGCGCTGATCTACAATCTGGCGCAACGCATGGTTGGAGCTGAAAAAGCCCGTCATATACTGGTACAAGACTACTTCCCCGCTCAAAACCGCTATCGCATGCTTGATATCGGATGCGGTACCGCTGAAATCCTCCGGCACCTGCCAACCGCAATTGACTATCATGGTTTTGATGCATCGGAGGCTTATATCCAGCAGGCAGTGCGCCTGTTCGGCAACAGAGGCACATTCCGGGCCGAACTCGTCAGAGAGGCGACACTTGATGAGCTGGGCAGTTTTGATCTCGTTCTGGCCTTCGGACTTTTACACCATCTGGGCGATGACGAAGCCGGCATGCTCTTCCAGCTGGCAAGCCATGCCCTTGCACCCGGCGGCAAGCTGTTGACCATCGATCCCACCTATGTCGCAGGGCAAAACAGCATGGCAAAATGGATCATCAGCAAGGATCGGGGCCAGTGCATCCGCAGCCCTGAACACTACAGCAGCCTGGCCAGTCAGCAGTTTGCCCGGGTCAATACGATGATCCGGCACGACATGCTGCGCATTCCCTACTCCCACTGTATTCTGGAGTGCCAGAACAGCGACCCCCAAACGCTTTAGCAATCCGCCGGGCGTATGATAGGCTTGCCGCATGACCCATCTCTCCGTCGTCATTCCGGTATATAAGGCAGAAGGCTGCCTGCATGAACTCTATCGGCGACTAAAAAGCGCACTGGAGCAGATCACCACCGATTTTGAATGCCTGCTGATCGAAGACTGCGGCGGTGATCGCTCATGGGAGATCATCCAGGAGCTGGCAGAAGCGGATCCGCGTATCAAAGGGCTGCAGTTTTCCCGCAACTTCGGCCAGCACTATGGCATCACAGCGGGGCTTGATTACTGCAGCGGACAATGGGTCGTGGTCATGGATTGTGACCTTCAGGATGCACCGGAAGAGATTCCCCGCCTCTATGCAAAAGCACAGGAGGGGTTTGATCTGGTACTGGCACGCCGCACACACCGTAAGGACAGGGCCGAAAAGAAACTTTCATCGGTGCTATTTTACCGGTTGTTTAACTATCTGACCGGCATGGACTACGATCCGGCGGTCGGAAACTTTCGCATCATGTCGGCCAAAATTGTAAAAAACTGCCGGAACATGCGTGAAAACCTTCGTTTTCTTCCCGGCATGGTCGACTGGATGGGCTTCCCTGCTGCAAAAATCGATGTGGAACATGGCAGCCGCTTTGCCGGCGAATCAACCTACACGTTCCGTAAACTGGTCAGCCTGGCAACCGATACCATTATCGCCTACTCGGATAAGCCACTGCGCATGTCGATCAAACTCGGTTTTACCATTGCTGCACTGGCTTTTATGATCGGCATCGGTCTGTTTACCTATGCACTGCTCTACAATAACCCGATCATGGGCTGGAGCAGCCTGATTGTTTCAATCTATTTTCTTGGTGGCATCATCATTGCCAACCTGGGTATTATCGGCATTTACCTGGGCAAAACCTTTGATGAAACGAAAAAGCGTCCCCTTTATATCATTAACCACCAAACATTCGATGATCATGCATAACCACATATCCCCCACGCCATGGGATACAAAGGTTTTCGGCATCCCGTGCTTTGAAATCACCGCATATGCAGAAGAGCCGCTGGCCATCGCAGCCAGCGTCACGGGCCATTACACCATCAAGGTGGATCCGCTCGCCAACAAGGAGCTGCTGCAGAAATACGGCTTCTACTACACTGACACACTGATCGAGCCGGTGTGCAGGGCGGATCGATTCACCCCGCACCAACATGCCGATTGCTCAGTCCGCACAGATACGCCACTGGATGAGTTGCTACCCATGTGTGATCACACCTTTCTGCACGGTCGCTTTCATCGCGACTTTATGCTCGCCGGTGCTGCCGCAGACCAGCGTTATCGGCAGTGGCTGAGCCAGATGCACTGCGAGAATGAGGTATTCGCTCTCTATTACAACTCAAACCTTGCCGGCTTCATTGCCCACCATCAGGGCAATCTGCTGCTGCATGCCATCGCCCGCGAATATCGCGGACAGGGCCTGGCAAAATATTTCTGGTCGAATGTATGTGACCATCTGTTTCTTTCCGGTGCATCTGAAATTCGCAGCTCTGTTTCCGCTGCCAATCTTGCCGTACTGAATCTCTATGCATCACTGGGCTTTCGTTTCTGCCATGCAACAGACATCTATCACCGACTCACACGATCATCCGATTGAATATCGCCGATAAATTCTCCCCTACCCTCAAACTTCTTCAGTTGCTGACTCTCTCGGCAGCTGTATTGATGTTATTGCCGCTGCCTGTGATGCAATATGTCGGTGAAGAGGGACTGATGGCGATCAAATCCTATGAGATGTATGTGCGCCATGACTGGCTGCACCCGTCGATTGTCGGCATGATCTGGCCTCATTCACCGCTCTGGCACTGGCCGGTCATGGCGATCAGCAATCTGATCGGCTGGGAACATGTCGACATTGCCGTACGCCTTGTCTCGGTCATTGCCACCTGGCTGACCGCGCTGACGGCCGGCCTGTTTGGCCACTGGTTGTTCCACCGCTCACACCCGCATGCCGGCTGGTTTTGCGCCCTTGTCTATCTGACGCTGGGTGAGGTTGCATTCTGGTATGGCTGGCTGGGCTATGTCGATGCAACCTTCGGACTGTTTATCTTCTCCGCCATCACCGCACTCTGGCGCGCCATCCATGATGAAAAAATCAGCTGGTTCCTGCTTTCGCTGTTGCTGATTTCCATGGCATTCATGACCAAAAACATCACCGCCTACGCCCTTTTCGGCGCCGCGGGCCTGGTTCTGATCTGGCGTATGCAGCAGTGGTCACTGCTGAAGAAACCGCTGTTTCTGATCGCGGGTCTGCTCACCCTCTCGGTCCCGATCCTGTGGCAGGCCTATGTCGTCCCGGCTGGCAATAATACCGCCACCACTACGATCAATGATGTGATCCGAAACTATACCGGCTATGGCATCCTCGCCTTTATCGGTCACTGGCTGAGCTTTCCGTTTGTCTTCCTCTTTCGCGCCCTGCCGCTCTCCCTGTTTCTTGCCTGGCTGTGGATGCGTCACAAATACCGCCTGCACCTCGATCACACGCTGACCACGCTTGCGCTGGTGCTGTTGATCTGTTTCCTGCCGTTCTGGATCTCGGCCGGTGCCACCCCTCGCTATCTGGTGCCATTGTACGGACTGGTTGCCCTGCTGCTGACAGGGATGACCCTGCAACTGGATGCCTTACGACTACGCCAGTCCCTGCTGTTACTGACACTGCTGGTGATTCTTAAAATCCCTTACAGCCTTGCCGTACTGCCCTATATCAAGGACTGGCGTCCGGAGCGGGATGTCAAGGCAGTGGCTGAAGAGATCATGCGCATGACCGATGATGCCCCGCTGTTAACACAGAATGATGTGGCTACCGGTCTCGCCATTGCCGCCTATATCGATGTATGGCGTCAGCAGCGCCCTCCGGTCACCTGGTATAGTGGCAGTGAGAAGACCGTCTACATTCTGGCAGAGGTGGAAACTCCGGCACTGGGGCAGCTGATCAAGTCCTGGCGACTGCGCGGTGATCATGTCTACCTCTACCGTCATGCAGGCAGCCGGGCATCTACAGGAGCAACACCTTGATTCCATTTAACAAGCCCTACATGACCGGCGAGGAAACGGCGCATATGCTGGAGGCACATGCCAACGGCCAACTGGCCGGCAATGGCCCGTTCACAAAAAAGTGTCAGCGCTGGCTTGAGCAGAAAACCGGTGCCCGCAAGGTACTGCTGACCCACTCCTGCACGGCAGCACTGGAGATGGCTGCCCTGCTGCTGGATCTTGCACCCGGCGATGAAGTGATCATGCCCTCCTATACCTTCGTCTCCACGGCCAACGCCTTTGTGCTGCGGGGAGCCATCCCTGTTTTTGTCGATATCCACCCGGATACACTGAATATCGATGAGCAATTGATTGAGGCCGCCATCACCTCAAAAACCCGTGCCATCTGTGTCGTTCATTATGCCGGCGTCGGCTGTGAAATGGATGAGGTCATGGCTATTGCCGCTCGTCATGGGCTGTTTGTCATTGAAGATGCCGCTCAGGGGGTGATGTCCGACTACAAGGGGCGCGCACTGGGCAGCATAGGCCACCTGGCTGCCTTCAGTTTTCACGAGACGAAAAATGTGATTTCAGGTGAAGGCGGTGCACTGCTGATCAATGATGAGCGCTTTGCCGAACGGGCTGAAATCCTGTGGGAAAAAGGCACCAATCGCAGCAGTTTTTTTCGCGGTGAAGTGGATAAATATACCTGGGTGGATATCGGCTCATCCTATTTGCCGGGAGAGTTGATCGCCGCATTCCTCTGGGCCCAGCTCGAACACGCCGAGGCCATTACCGATCGGCGCCTGGCCATCTGGCAACGCTATCACGAAGCGTTCGAACCACTTGAGCAGGCTGGCATCATTCGCCGCCCCGTGATCCCGCAGCAGTGCCGCCACAACGCCCATATGTATTACCTGCTGCTGAGCTCTCTGGACGAACGCACGACGTTTATCAGCGCACTTAAACAGGCAGATATCATGAGTGTTTTCCACTATGTGCCGCTGCACCTTGCTCCGGCCGGACTGAAATTCTGCCGCACCCACGGCGACCTGCCCCACACAGAGCAACTTGCCGACCGGCTGGTGCGCCTGCCCTTGTGGCCCGAACTTGAAAACCGGCAATCATATGTCATCGATTGCGCACTTGCTGCACTGCAACCATGATAGCGAACCTGACAACGAGAGGGAATTGAACGTGATTCTGGTGATTGGCGATATCATTGTAGATGAATTTATCTGGGGCGATGTATCACGCATTTCGCCTGAGGCACCGGTTCCTGTTGTCTCGGTTGATCGCATTGACCGCAGACTGGGAGGCTCGGCCAATGTGGTGCGCAACCTGCATGCACTGGATACGGCATCGGCCATGTTCGGTATCGTCGGCGATGATGAGCCCGGGCGCTGGGTTCATGAGCAGTTAACCGGGATGGATTCGGACAATCGCGGCGTCATCACCAAAACAAATGACCGGCCGACCGCCATCAAAACACGCATCATTGCACGCCACCAGCAGGTCGTACGTTATGATCGGGAATGGGTTGCCCCGGCACAGCCGGAAACCCACCAGCGTCTGCTTGCCAGTGTGGAGTCGCTGCAGGCCGATGCCACGGCCGTGATTCTCTCTGATTACGGCAAGGGGGTACTGACCCCTGATTTTATCCGCCTGCTGATCGCACAACTTGGCGATCGCATTATTGCCATCGATCCGAAACCCGTTCACACCGATGCCTATCAGGGCGCCACGGTGATTACACCGAACCTGATGGAGGCTGCCGCAATGGCCGGCATGAAGGCTGTCAATGAGGACCAGCATGTCGAAGCCATCGCCCGTGCCCTGCATGAACGGCTTGAGCTGCGCTATGTGCTGATTACCCGTTCGGAAAAAGGAATGACGCTGTTTGACGGCGAACATCACCATCATATTCCGACGGCGGCCCGCGATGTTTTCGACGTCACCGGTGCCGGTGATACAGTGATTGCCGTCTTCACCGCCTGTCTCGCCCGTGGTGATGATGCCCTGACAGCAGCAAAACTGGCCAACCACGCTGCCGGCGTAGTGGTTGGCAAGCTCGGCACGGCAACGGCCAGCTGGGCAGAGATTGAGGCCCATTGATATGAAAATCGCCATTGGTATTCCCGCCCGCATGGGCTCCACCCGTTTTCCCGGCAAGCCTCTGGCTTTGCTGGCCGGGCGCCCGATGATTGAGCATGTGATCGAAAAGGCACAGGCAAGCGAACTCGGCCCGGTGTTTGTCGCCACCGATGATGCACGTATTGCCGATATTGCCCGCCACTGCGGTGCCATCGCCTGCATGACCCGCGCCGATCACCCCAATGGCAGCAACCGGCTGGCAGAAGCCGTGCGCGACATGGAGTGCGATATCGTCATCAACGTTCAGGGCGATGAGCCACTGATCGATCCGGCCGCGATCAGGGCTGTAGTCACCCCGTTTACATCCGATCCATTCCTGCCCATGGCAACGCTGGCCCACCCGCTGCGTAATCCGGATGACCTGTATGATGCCAATGTCGTCAAACTCGTTGCCAATGGCAAAGGTCGGGCGATGTATTTCAGCCGTGCCGCGATCCCCTTTCCACGCTCAGGCGAGGCAAATGCACTTCAGCATGTCGGCCTTTACGCCTACCGCAAAGAGTTTCTTCTGATCTATCCTGCCCTGACTCCGTGTGAGTCGGAGCAAAGTGAGCAGCTTGAGCAGTTGCGGGTCCTGCATCATGGCTATGATATCGCGGTGACGGTCGGTGACTTTCACTGTATCGGGGTCGACACCCCGGCCGACCTCGCCCGTGCCGAGTTATTGCTGGCAGGTAACAGCTGAATCACCTGCCGGCTGCGATGCCATCGTTGAAAAATCACTGTCAGGGATACTCTGAATAAATCTGCATCTCCTTAACAATAACCGCTGGAAACATCCGGCTATACATGCGAGCCTTGCAGGAACGAGGTATTCGGGGGGCTGAAGAAATCAGCCCGTGTGAGGATCACATAAACCCATCGCGAGATATGTGATGAAGCAAACAACCGGGCAACGCATATGGGCGTAAAAAACAACCGCGCAGCGGCGCAACCTCATTGTGCCATCAATACGCTGATTTTGTCATTTTCAGCCCTCTTTATCATCGGGGCGATTGCGTTTACGCTGATTCTGTTTTTCGGATCACGCAGCATGGATCAGCAAAGGGTTGATGAGTCCCGCTACTTTGCCGGGCTGGAACTGGAAAGTATTTATGGTGATCTCGGCCTTCTTGCCAAAGACAACAGCTGGTGGGACGAAATCATCATCCACTCCACCCCTCAACCCGATCCTGAGTGGGTTAGAAAAACCTATATCCCCTACCTTTCGGAAACGCTGAAAATATCGGATATGATTGTGATCGGCGGAGACAATCAAACGCTCTATGCCATCCATGACGACACATTCAGCCAAACTGATGCAACCGAGCTGTTCGATACGGATACACTACAACTGCTGCTCAACCGGGCTCGCAGCGCCTCATCGTCAGAACCGGAACCGTTTAATGGACTTGCCATCGTTCAGGGACAAATCATGGTTGTCTCAGCCTCCGCCCTGACGCCGGAAGAAGAGGGCTCAACCGCCCTGCCTGACGGATTACGACCTGTGCTTCTGTTTATGCGACCGTTTTCCACAGCACTGTTCAAGGAACACTCGAAAAAACTGATTCTCAACCGGCTGCAGGTTATTTCCGCTACCGATACAGCTGCCGCTGATGTTACGAATGGAGGAAGCTTTGAGCTGAAAGATATCCATGGTAAATCGATCGGCTATCTGACCTGGCATGTGGATGCAGTGGCCCATCGCATGATTGAAGGTGTGATGCCGCTTCTTCTACTGCTGATGCTGATTGTCACTGCACTCGCCACACTGGTCATTCGCAGTGCATTTAAAGCCAGAAACCGGCTTCGCATCCTCTCATCCGCGATTGAGCAGGCGGGAGAAGCGATTGCTGTAACCGATCTGAATGGCATTACCGTCTATATCAACAACAGTTTTAGCAAGCTGACCGGTTACGATCCCGAAGAGCTCATCGGCCACGGGCCCGCCTTTTTGCAGGAAAGCTGTCAAACCATTCCTGTTTTCAATGCCCTTTGGACCACTGTCAATCGAGGTGAAATCTGGCAGAATAAAGTGACTGCCCGACGCAAGGATGGAAGCCGTTACCCGGCCATGATGTCAGCAGCTCCCATCTATAATGACGCCGGTCATATTTCACATGTGGTATGCATTCAACAGAACATATCGGACTATGAACAGCTGGAGCAGAGCTTTCTTCAGGCGCAGAAGATGGAGGCTGTCGGCATACTGGCCGGAGGAATCGCTCACAACTTCAATAATTTGCTGGCAGGTATCACCGGTTACGCTTATCTGATCAAGCAGGAGACCCTGGCCCAGCCTGCCGTACAGGCCAGAATAGATCATATCAACGAGCTGAGCTATCGGGCCGCCGAGGTCATCGGCCAACTGCTGACCTTTGCCCGCAAGGCCATGGTTCACAAACAACCGCTGCATCTGCACGCACTGATCAGTGACACAATGGCGCTGATTCGCCTTGCTCTTCCTGAAAACATCCGGCTTGAATACACGCATTGTGAAGATGAGTGCCATATCTGCGGGGATCATAACCAGCTCCAGCAACTGCTGCTGAATCTGGCCAATAATGCCCGTGACGCCTTAAAAGGGGTTAACAACCCCGCTCTGACCATCCGACTGCAGCGGCTAACAGCCGATGCAGCCTTCCGCAAGTTGCATCCGGAACTGCAAGGCGATGCATTCGCCTGCATCACATTGGTCGATAACGGCTGCGGCATTGCGGCAGAAGATATGCCCCATCTGTTTGAACCATTTTTCACGACCAAAGAGGTCGGGAAAGGTAGCGGTCTTGGCCTTGCCATGGCCTTTGGTGCCGTCAAAACCCATGATGGCGCCATTGATATAGAAAGCAGTAAGGATCAGGGCACAACCTTCTCCATCTACCTGCCGCTGTGCTCCCATATTGAACATAAGCCGGACACCGTTGGTGATGCCACCACAAACCAGACCATGCAATATGGACAACATGAGCTGATTCTTCTCGCAGACGATGCCCCCGAAGTACTGGACTCCATCGCCGCAGTGCTTGAGCGTCTAAATTACCGCCTGTTAAAAGCGACCGATGGTGTGCAGGCCATCGAGCTGTTTGCACTGCATCAAAGCGACATCCAACTGGCTATTCTTGATATCATGATGCCGGAGAAAAGTGGCATTGAGGTAGCCAAAACCCTGCGCAATACCCGCCCGGCGCTACCCATCATATTTCTTACCGGATACGATAAGAGTCACGCCTCTGAAATCACTGCGCAACTGGAGTCGTGCATGCTGCTCGAGAAACCGCCCGTGATTCAAAAGCTGGCTGCGGCGATACGCCAGCTCCTTGAACCCGACCCATTCCGCCAACGCGATCAGCAGATGTGAAGCCAATGAGTGTCAAATCGATGCTTTTCAATGCACAGACAATCAAAAAGGTACGATACAAAGATCCCGCTTCGGGCTTCGCACATCAAACTCAGCAGTGGTTGCTGAGTTTGATGTGCATGCATAGACTGCATGCATCGATTATCAAACGATGGAGCGTTTAATCAGATGGCTACTTCCACCAATTTCTTCGGTTCATTTTTAATCTCCCACCTTGGTGTCGATGCAAAATATGTTTGTCTTGCGCTGGAGAAACAAAAGTCCGAACAACAGAAGATCGGCGAGCTCGCTCAGGCAAGCTATGCTCTCGATTCCATGGATTTGATCACAGTACTGAACAAGCAGAGCCAGACGCATCGCCCCTTCGGAGAGATTGCGATGGAGCTCGGACTGTTAAACCAGCAACAAATCGAAGAGCTGCTGACCAGGCAGAGTGAAAGCAGGAAAAAGATCGGTGATATCCTGGTTGAAATGGGAGTCTTCTCGGAAAGTGAGAAAGAGACCCACCTCAAATCCTATATCAACTGGCTGGAGGGACTTGCAGCCCTTGGTAAAGCCACCTTCTCTCAACCCACCCTTCATTAGCTTCCTGCATTAATAGCGAAGATGATATCACTTCGTTCCTGCCTGAAGCCCGGTTAACTATATAGTTGATATCAGTCCGGAGGATCATGTGAGCCTGAAACGTGTTGGCATATTAACCGGAGGTGGCGATTGTTCCGGCCTGAACGCCGTCATTCGCGCCGTCACTCGCGCCGCTGTATTTGGCCATGGTGCCACAGTAATCGGTATCGAACGCGGTTTTGAAGGGCTCGTATTCAATCATACCACCGAGCTGACCGTTCACAGTACGCGCAGTATCCTGACACTCGGCGGAACCATTCTGGGAACCACCAACAAAGGTAATCCGTTCGAGTGGCGTGAAATAAATCCCGATCACTCGATCTCGGTGCACGATTACTCTGACAAGGCCCTGGCAACTGTTGAACAGCTGCAGCTCGACTGCCTGTTTATCGTCGGTGGCGAGGGCACACTGGAGATCGGCTATCGCCTGTTTGAGCGTGGTGTCCCGGTGATCGGCATTCCGAAAACTATCGATAATGATCTGGATAAAACGGACTACACATTCGGTTTCCAGACTGCAGTGCAGGTTGCATGCGATGCGCTTGACCGCCTTTACACAACGGGTGAAAGTCATCAGCGCGTGATGATCCTTGAGGTGATGGGACGCAGTGCCGGCTGGATCGCCATGGAGGCAGGTATCTCCGGGGGAGCCCATATCATTCTGATCCCCGAAATCCCCTATGACATCGAAAGTGTGGTACAAAGAATCCGCCAGCGGGCAAGAAACGGTAGTCCGTTCAGTATTATCATCGTTGCGGAAGGAGCAAAGGAGATCGGCGGTGATTGTATTGTGCAGGAAGCTGCTTCAACCCGCCTGCAGGGGGTGCCACAGCTTGGCGGTGTCGGTTTCCACCTTGCGGCAGAGATCAGGAAGCGTATTGATCTGGAGGTTCGCTGCACGGTTCTTGGCCATATTCAGCGTGGTGGCTCCCCCACCGCTTTTGACCGCATTCTCGGCACACGTCTTGGCAGTCATGCCGTCCAGGCTGCAGCCGAAGGAAAATTCGGCAATATGGTCAGCCTGAATACACCGGATATGACACTGGTGCCACTGTGTGAGCTGGCAGGTGTCGTCCGCCGCATTCCGCTCGACTCACAACTGATCCGCTGTGCTGAATCGATCGGCATCAATCTCGGACGCACACCGGCAGGTCAGGAGCTCACCCGCCTCGACCATAACGAGTAATATCAGCTCCCGGCGCTGCCGATGACGGGAGCACTGGGGCATCAAGCCTGTAAACCAGTCGCCCTAAGGAAGCGCTGATGTGTCGGCGCTTCCGAGCGAGCCATGGACGGCCGCCCAATCAGCTTCCTGCCTCTTTGTCACGATTTTGTCTTTGCGAACTGATTTTGCCAGGAGGGCAATCAATCAGCATCTCCCTAAAGCAATGCGACAGAGGCAATGACAATGCCGTCCTCATCGGCATAAAGGTACTCTCCCGGCCTGAAGGTCACATCGGCAAATGCAAGCGGAATTCCGGAAGTGCCCTGCCCCCGCTTCACCGTTTTGCGCGGCGTGGTGGCAAGCGCCTTCACCCCGATATCGACTTTCGCCACATCCACGGAATCGCGAATGCAACCGTGGATAATCACCCCCTCCCAGCCATGTTCCGCAGCCAGTGAGGCCATGACATCACCCATCATCGCACAGCGTAACGAGCCGCCACTATCCACCACCAGCACCTTACCCCGGCCGTCCGTTTCGAATGCCGCCTTCAGATATGTGTTATCCTCGAAGGCCTTCAGAGTCACAATCTGACCGGAGAAGCGGCGTCTGCCACCATAATCACGAAACAGAGGCGCCGCCACCTGCACTGTTTCAAGATATTGGTCATACAGATCGGTTGTTTTAAAGCACATCGTATGCCTCCCGGTTCAGCTGCATGGCAACCTTCGTGGCGACACGCTTGCTGTAATCATTAATCTTCCAGTGCGTCGGCATCCAGCCAACCAGAAAACGGTAAAAGTCGGCCTGTGCCAGCGGCAAAAGAGAGCGCCACTCCTGTTCCAGTAACGCCATATCCAGCTGCTTGCCATGGCGATCCACTGCCTGTGCCAGTGCAGCAAAGTAGTAATCCAGCAGTGATGCCTGATACCGCTCGTGTCCCTGATCGTTCAGGCAACTACCGAGAAAATAGGCGACATCTTTCATGCCGCAACCGCCTCCGACATATTGAAAGTCTACCGCTGCCACCTTTTTGCCATCAGTCGAGAAACAGAAATTGGCCAGCTTGGCATCACCATGCACCAGCGTCTGATAACGGGCATTCGCCAACATGGCATCCATACGCGGGGCGGCACGACGCAAGCTGTCATCCGCCATCACGGCAAGTTCATCCGGCCGGGTTGCCAAATGCCAGTAGGTACCGACAGGCCAGAGCCCGGCCGGCTTTTCCTCCATAAAAGTGGCATGAAAATTTGCCAGCCAGACCAGGCATGCCTGCACCCCCTGAAGATCAAGTCTGCTTTTCCTCAGCGGGAATCCGGCGGCATCCAGATCCTCCAAAACGATCAGGTGCTCCTCCCCCTGAGTCACTGAAGCGTAACAGTGCGGCACCCGGCAATACGCATCACAGCGTCCGGCCCAATCCCGGTACCAGGCCATTTCAACCTCATACGAGCGCACCTTGCGTTGATGAGAAAGATCGTTGTGCCAGCCATGCGGATGATTCACCTGTGATGGAAATATGACATGTTTGAGCACGGCACTGTCGGCGGCGGCCCCGCTCAGACGATAGCGCACAATTTCACCATAACCGCTCCACAGCGACTGGATCACCTCGCCACGGATCACACTGCATGCACCGGTGACCTCTCTGACGATATCATTCAATGAACTGCTCATATTTCCTCTCCTGATTTCGCTGTCACCGCACGACTCCCGATGCGAGGCCCCGGTGCAGAAAGTAACCGCAAATATCGGCACGCCGTATATTCCGTCAGACCTTGCTGCCAGCAGCATGAATCTTGCTGTTTGCCTGCACTCCTGCAACGCTTGAGCCATGCTTGAAACAGGCTTTCCATACTCGGCTGATGCCAGTGCCAGGGTGCTGATTCTGGGCTCGATGCCGGGACGAAAATCACTCGATGAGCAACAGTATTATGCGCATCCACGCAACGCTTTCTGGCCGATCATGGCCAATCTGTTCGGCTTCGACCTGTCACTGCCGTATCCCGCACGTCTGGAGCAGCTGCACCATCAGGAGATTGCCCTGTGGGATGTTGCTCATCAGTGCAAAAGAGCGGGGAGTCTGGATGCAGCCATTCAGCAACACACGGTCATCGCCAATGATTTCAACCTGTTTTTCCGCTCTCATCCGCACATACAGTGGATCGCATTTAACGGACAAAAGGCTGCCGAGCTGTACAGGCGCATGGTTCGCCCCGCTCTGGCCCCGCCATTCGCCGATATCCCCTGCCTGTACCTTCCATCTACCAGTCCGGCTCATGCCTCAATGAGACTGGAGGAAAAGCAGGTGCAATGGCAGCGCATCAGGACACTTCTGCAATCAGCACCGCATGATCAGGATTAGCGCTGAAGCTGTAGTCGCGGTGCCATCAGTGAGCCCGCCAGTGAAAAACGAAGCGGCTGTTGCAGCATCGACTGCAACGTCGCTGAAACGGAGGCTCCGGCCACTATCCCCACATCACCTGCCAGCTGCCACTGCTGCGGCAGATTTGACGGGATGGCGAGTGTACCTGTGCCATGAAGCACAACAGCGGTCCCTCCGGTCAGCTGCCATTGCCAGCTATTTCCCTGCCCATCATGTTTAAGCGCCAGGGTATAGTTTCCGAGCGACTCCTTTGCACCCGGAAACAGCAGTGACGCCTGCTGCCATATCCCTTGCAATGAACCGTTTAATGGGCGCCCGCTGACCGGATCTATTTGCAATGTGCCGGAGAGCTGCAACTCACCACCGGGCTGTACCGGCAACATCCCGGAAAATTGCGCCGATAACGCTTCAGCTGCGGCACTCGCATGCATATCAGCCAGTTCTATTGCCTGATCAGATCGCGAAAGCGTCGCCTGCACGTCGACCCCGTTCCACAGCAGCGTCAGATGTGCAGCAGGCCTGAGCTGTAGCAGGGAGAGCCAGTCCGGTGCAAGGCGGATGGAATCCAGCTGCAAAGGCAGCGGCAGGGAATCACTGCTGATACGCACACCCTCCAGCCTGATTGCCAGGCCGGCTGTTTCCAGCTTCTGATACTCCAGAGTCATATGATAAGGGCGCAGTGATTCGGCTATCGTACTGCGCAACCACGGCTCCGGCTGCCAGCGCCAAACGACAAACAGCAGCAATGCCGTCACAAACAGCGCCAGCAATTGCCATCCGCTGGCATGCCTCACAGCTCCGTCAGCGCGGCTCATCGTGTGCCGATCAATGACTGAACCTGTACAAGTGCCGCCGAAGAGCCCGGTTGCACCTTCATATTGATCAATTCAAGTCTGGCGCCAGCCAGGGCATCCACAAAGTGCAACATATCGTTGTACGGTACATCCTTAAGTTCAATCAGCAGGCGCTGCCCGCGCGAATCAGGCATATTCTGCGGCCGAATACGGGTCATGTACTGGCGGACTTTTGAGGCACGCGCCAACCGCTCCACATCGGAGAGCACATTGACCGGTGCCATCTTGCTGCCACCACCGGCAACCAGTTGACGGGCAAGACGTTCGGCCTCTCCCGCCTGCTGCTGAGCGATCTTCAGCGATCGATTCAGCTCTGTGATCCGGTCCTGCATCGGCAATATCAGCAGAAAGATCAGCATCATCAACGGTAAAATGAAAGCGGCAGCCAGCAGCAGATAGCGCTCCCTGCTTTGCAGCTGCTGAAAACGGGGAAGCAGATCAGTTTCAACCCTTTCGCGCAGCGGCAACCATTGCGCCTCCAGTCGAGCAGAGAGAAGTTCCTTCAGCCGTCTGTTCATTGCCATTGCATCCTGAATGTCACCTGCTGGCCGCTCAGATCGGTATCCAGCAGTTTAACATCACGACCTGTCTGCTTCTGCAGGGACTGCCGAATCACATTGAGCAGCTGCAGATTGGCCGCCTTACCCGACATTTTCATCACGCCATCCTGCCACTCAAGTTCCCCCATCTGCCATGACGTCGCCTTGTAAACCTGATGCACGGCTGCAACCTGCTGAAGCCAGCGCGCTGTAAGAGGGGAAACCTCTCCGGAAGAACCTGCCGCCCGACGCAGCTGTGCCAGTGCATCGATCATCACCTTTTCATCCGGCAGCCCCTGGTGAAACGCCTGCACAATCTGCTGTTGTGTGGCGGCGAGGTTGGTGTTGAGGCTGTGAATCTGGTAACCCAGTCCGGCAAGCCATAACAGCAGCAGCATCCCGGCAAGTGACAAGGCCCGATACCATGGTCTGATCCACGCAATTCCTTTGCTGGCTGCCCAACGGCCATGACGAAAGTTCATCCTTGTGGCCGCAGACAGGGATGCATCGGAAGAAATCGTTGCAGATGCCAGGTTAGCCTGATGCCTTGTCGGCAAATCCCCCTCCGACTCAGTCCGGCCATGCCACGATGGCAGCCTCAGGGCGTGCAGCAATGGCTCATCAAGCAGGCCTGAAAAATGACAAACCATCGCCTCTGTTGCAGCCATCGCCTGCAATGACCGCGTCACCTCTTCCGCCAGGTATCCGGCATAAGCGCCACTGCGGTTCACACGGCGCATGCCATAACAGGCATCTCCCCGCCACAAACCGAAAAAGAAACCATCCTGATCCGCATCAAAAACAGCCTCCCACGACTGACTGTCGTGTTCGGATTTAGGGTTAAGGTGCCGGCCCAGACGAAGCGCTGCATCAGCGGCCACCACCCTGACCTGCTGCCATGCGGGCGAAGCATCAATCTCCTCTTTCCAGCTTATCGGAAGCCCAAACACGATACCCGCAACCCGGGGTGATAACGACTCTGCCTGCTGTACCCCGGATGCAGCCAGCCAGCCCAGCCACCATGCATCGATATCAATCGCAGCACGATCATCCAGCTCCTGTCCGAGAATACCTGCATCGATCAGACGAGGCGAAGTCAGCGGCAGCGAAAACACCCGCACCAGCAATTGCTCGACCGGTAACAGCAACTGTTCACAACTGGCGCCATCAGGGAGATCGGGTAACCAGCAGCCATCACTGACAGGCAACGGCATGGTATTGCCAAGCGGATCCGCAGCATACCAGCCGGAACCGTCAAAGCTGACCGCAAGTCTCGTTATCCCGCGCTCACTCACATATCACCCCAGCTCAAACGCTCACGCGAAAGAAGTGTCAGCATATTCGCCTGACGCATCAGCATATATTCCTCCCGCAGTTGAGCCCTGCCGAAACGGGCATCCGTTCGTACGATAAAGAGATCACTGGTGACACTCAAGTCCGCCGGGTTTACACCAGTAGACCATGAGCGGTTAGCCAGTGCTTCCGACGTACTCTGATAAGGCCGCCCGGCAATCAATGCATCGGCATCCGCTGGCTTCATGGAGGGAAAAACTGCCCGCAATACATTCACATCGGCCGTGTTCAGATTGATCGGGGTCATATCACCCTGCGGAACAGGTCGCACCACCACCACGGTGGCCAGCTTGTTCATGACATCGCGGGTGAAGCCATGAATCATGGCCAGTTCACTCCAGCGATCCAGTCGTCCGTTCTTTACCCGGTATGGCTTGTCGATATAGCTGCTGTCTTCCCCACCCGATGCCCCTACAGGGCGATCATCCGCATCCATCCAGTCGGCCAGCGCTTCAACCAGCCCGGCATCCAGCCCTGTCCGCACAAACAGACGTCGCAGACGCCCGTATACATCCATCTGCAACTTGCCCTGATCATTCACCAGGTCGTTCAGGTTCAAGCGGCGGTTGGCATCGGTAATCACCAGCGCAACACTTCCCTGATCGATGGTAAAGGGGGGAACGGGGCTTGCCCACAGCTCTCCCGGCTCATCGATCGACGTCCTGGCCGCATCCTGTCTGAGTGCTTTTACTGCCAACGCCAGAGCCGAACGACTTCCCTGCTGTGCACGAATGGCATCCTGCATATTTTCTGCCCGCCTGAGCGAAACCATATCCTCAAAGGCTGCTGAGGAGGCCCATGCACCAACCAATGCCACCAGCCCCAGTACAATAATCAGGGCGGCCCCTCTTTCCCTCTTCTCCCGCTTACTCACAAGGGCCGACCATACAACAAAGGAAGAAGCCACTCCCGGCTGTTACTGCCATCAACCTGAGTTGAAATACGAATGCGCAGAGCTTTCGGCCAGACAAACGGATTGATCGATTTCCACTCCGGCTGCCACTGTCCATCAAGCCCCATTGCTTCTACCGCACAGCTGTGTGCCTCACCCATATCCCAGCGAACCGGCTCGACACCATTGCGCGCCCATAGCAAGCGCGACTCCCGGATCAGATGATATTTACTTTCATCAATATAGTAATGAACTTCCGAAATTCCCGCCTGTCCCGGCTCGGCCACCAGTAACCAGAGCTGATCGAATTCACTGCTGCCGCGATTATCATGGGTCATGGCCACTGGCGGCTTACGAACATAAACAGGGGCGGCAGCAGAAAAGCTGCCCGCCTGTGGCCAGGCCAGTGCATCCATATCAGCTCGTAGTTGCCGGCCAATCCAGCCACTCTGCTCAAGCTTGTCACGTACATCCTTGAGCATACGAAATCCATCACCGGAAGTTGCCAGCGCACCATAGGCAATGACCACGATCAGTGAAAAGATGGTCAACGCCATCAACACCTCAATCAGGGTAAAGCCCCGTATTGTCTCGGCCCTTCGCCTGCAGTACGGCACGGTTAATGGATCTCCTGATAGAGAAACAGGGTCGTCTCCTCTTCACCCGGAGCACTCACGGCAACATTGCGTCTGACAAAGCCATCCAGCATGGTTTTCTCCGTCCAGCTGCGCCAGCTTAATGAAACCCCGTCAACCTCAACACTTCCACTCTGTTCAGTGCCTGCTTGAGACATACCGCCCGCAGATACCGCCAGTATCTGGCTTGCCAGTTCATTGCTGGCCACATCCAGTGCCAGCGCATGAAATGCCAGTCTGCGCTGAATATCTGCGGATGCCCCCAGTCGCCCCATCAGAATGACCAGTGCCGTTGCCGCGATCCCCAGCGCAACGATGGCCTCAATGAGGGTAAAACCCCGCTCTCTTTTCACTGCAACTGCCCGTCATCAAGGGCAATACCTGCTGGCCCCGGCCGCAATACGATCGTCAACTGTTTCCCCTCACGGTCAGCAAGCACGATACTGGCTGGCTCGACAATGCCCTCGGGCATCAGCGTCAGATGAGCAAACACAGGCTCCTCATCCCGCTTTGAAGTCGACTGGCCGGCATTCATCACATCCACCGGCTGCACATCTGCAATGGAAATACCGGCAGGCAATGAAAAGGATTCAAATGGATGATCGCGCAACAGAAGCCAGCTACCTGCAGCATCGATACGTTCAAAACCGTAACCATGTGCGCGCGCAGACCAGCGCATGGGGCGTCCTTCCAGCGCGGTTTCCTCTGCTGCGAGCCTGAGCAGCTGCGCCAGCCTTCTCCCCTGCTGCTCTAGCGACGGTACGGCAACCGAGAAATATGAAGGTGCAATCATCGCAGTCACCACTGACATGATCACAATCACAAGCAGTATCTCGATCAGGGTAAAGCCGGCATGCCTGTGACTCCCCCCCCCCATCATACAAACAATGTGGCTGGAGCTGTTATTCCCAGTTGCCGATGTCGGCATCGAATCCGCTGCCGCCGGCCTGGCCATCAGCACCATATGAAAGAATATCAAAATCGCCATGTACGCCCGGCGAGAGATAAACAAACTCGCGCCCCCATGCATCCCTGGGAAGGGCATCCAGATAACGGCTGCCGTTCTTTCCTGCCGTAACCAGCGCATTCAAACCAGCTCCCGATGGCGGGTAACTGCCATGCTGCAAACGATAAAGCTTCAGCGCCTGGGCAATATTCTGCATCTGTACCCGGGTAGCTGAAACCTTCGCCTCATCGGCTCTCTCGACAAATCGCGGCGCAATCAGCGCTGCCATCACACCAATAATGACCAGCACCACCATAATCTCCAGCAGTGTAAATCCGCGCTGTTGCTCCACATGATACTTCATCAATGATTCCCCTCCTGACGACTGACCAGCCGCTGCCGATGCAAACCCAGGAACAAAAAGCCCAACGCTATCAGCAGCGGAAAGACCGGATCAAAGGAAGCGGATGGCTGAATGACACAACCTGCCTTATTCGCACCACCATTTCCGCCAATAAGCTGTGGTGCACTGCCGAATGCAATCGGATCGACAATCACGCCATTGGCCACGCCATCCTGGTCGAGCGGCCCGCCATCGGTCAGAGTCAGATCAATCGTATTCGCCCCCACCGTTGTCACATAGGCAACAGGGATCAGCGTATAGTTCCCGGCTGCATCAAGCTTGTAGAATTGACCATTGGTACCGAAGGGAACGGTTGAATTGATACGCACCGTCACGGTTGCCCCGACGGCTGTCAGCACCTTGTAGGAAAGGGTACCAAGTCCCTGATTGACCGGAGCAGGCGCACCGGTGGCAAGTGTAACTGCAACCGACTGAACCGCATTGCCATTGGCGTTGATGGAAAACGTGCTGGCCCCGTTAATCGATGGAATTCCGGTCACAACCGATGGATCAAGCGCGCTGACGTTATCCTCAAGTGCATCGATAATACCATCGGAGTCACTATCGCTGGGGCTGTTGCTGTATACCACATCGTTAAGGTCAGAGGCGGCACCCGACGGATTGGTATTGGCCAGTTTCGGATTGGTACCAAGGATGCGCTCGGCTGAATCAAGAATGCCGTCAAGATCGAAGTCGGTGGCCGGCCCTGCCACCGCCAGAATCTGTGCCGCTGTCAAACCGGGCGCAGTAAACATGGCAATTTCCCAGTCATCGGGAATGAAGTCACCATCGGCATCGGCAGCAGAGCCCATGTTCGGCGTGATGCCACTGACATACACGGTCGCCGTTGAGGTACCACGATTACCGTCGGGATCAACCGATGAGAAGGTCACCACTGTTTTACCGACCGGCAACACAGCCGGAGCATCATTGGTCACCGCCGTCGCGCCAACGATATTGTCCAGTGCGGTCGCTCCGGCAAAGAAAGCAGCCAGACTTGCATCTGCTTTTGGCACGCCGGCAAAGGTGACCGCCGGCACGACAATATCCAGTGGTGGCGTAACAACCGGAGGCAGCACATCCCGTCCCGGAACTGCCGCGACCACATGCACAATTCGGGAAACACTTGCGCTATTTCCTGCCGCATCGGTTGCCGTGTAGGTCAGTACCGTCGTACCGACGATGGAGGTGTCGATTGCCGGCAAGCCGAAAATCACTGACGGCACAACCGGTCCGTCAAAGTTATCCTTCACCGTCGCGCCCGGATCCACATAGGCAGCTGCCGCTGGGGTTTGCAATACCGTATCCTCAACGGAGCCATTCAGCTTGATCACCGGCGGAATCTGGTCCACGCCATTGGCAACGGCGACACCACCGACCGGAACATATGGCGTAACGACAATATTCATGCTGGCAGTGGAGGTAAGCCCTGTCACATCGCGTGCGGTATAGGTTACGGTTGTCGTACCCACCGGAAACAGTGCCGGAGCATTATTGCTGATCGTTGCCACACCGACCGCATCTGTCGCTGTAGCTGAACCCAGGATGGTCGCTACAGCACCGTTACTGGCCGGAATACCTGATGGCGTTGTGGCAGCAAACGTCGCATTGGCCGGCACCGTCAACACCGGTGGCGTGGTATCGGTAATGGTGACGCTCTGAATGGCTGTACCGACATTCAGCGCCACGTCGGTAGAGGTCCAGGTCACCAGCGTTACACCCACCGGGTATGGCCCCAGCGGCAATGGCGTAGCCACAGGATTCGGATCGACATTATCGGTCACAATGGGCAGACCGAGATTCACCGGCGTCAATGCTGCAGTCGCCTCCATGGTCACATTGGCAGCGGGCGTAATCACCGGCGGAAACACATCGCCCACGCCCATACCGCTCTGCGTACTGGCTGATACGCGCATATTGGACAGCACCAGCGCTGAATCGGTCAGGGCATCGCTATTATCCGCAATGGTGATCTTGATCGTATGGGTTGCCAGTAGCGGATCCAGCTGGGCTGTCAGCGTCTGCAGTTGGGAGACATTGGTATAGCCTCCGATCAGGGTGCCCGCAGTCGCGGTCAGGAAAGCACCGTTGAGATTAGAGAGCAGCAGACCATTGGTAAATACACCCCGGTTGATGCCATCGACCATAATCACCGCCGCATCCGGAAATGGAACACCGGCAAGCGCCTCATTGGTGGCATAGATAAAATCCAGACTGATCGACGGCGTGCCTGCCGGTACAGTAAAAGAGAACTGCAGGCTGGCAGCATCAAAGGTACCGGTGGTATTAAACGACGGGTGTGCCGTAAGTGCCGCACTGACATCCGCATCACCCGGCAAGGCAAGCGGAGGTGCAAGGTTACCACCGGTACCGGTAATATTTCCGGTCGTCAGCACAATACCGGTTTGAGGCAATGTCAGAGCAATCGGAGCAGGCAATACATTCAGCGTGCCCAGGTTGGTGGTATTGATCACCCCTGTCTGATTGGCAACAGTCACCGCAGTGGGCAATGAAACCGTAATGGCAGGATCAAACTGAGTCAGTCGGGTTGCCAGCGCCGCAGCATTGATCTCGTTAATCACTGTCGCGGCAGTCACGGTAATCACTGTAGTGGCTGTCGCAATATTGCCGGCCGCGTCAGCAGCAGTAAATGTCACGGTCGTGGCACCGATCGGGAAACCACCTGCCGGGGCATTATTGGTAATAGGCAAGACCACACCGACCAGATCGGTTGCCGTCACCGTGGCAAGATAGGCGGTGATATCGGCATTCATCGTCGGGCTGGCGGTTGAAAATCCATTGGCCGGTGGCGGCGTAATCACCGGTGGCGTGGTATCGGTAATGGTGACCGTTTGTGTCGCAGTGCCGACGTTGAGTGCCGCATCGGTCGAGGTCCATGTCACGACCGTCACACCGACCGGATAAGGGCCTGCCGGGGCAGGCGTCGCGCGCGGATTGAGGTCCACATTATCGGTCACGACCGGAGCGCCGAGATTCACCGGCGTCAGTGTTGCCGTCGCTTCCATCACTACATTGGCACCCGGGGTAATCACCGGCGGGAAGATATCACCAACACCCATGCCGCCCTGAGCACTGACAGTGGTCGTCAGATTGGAGACAATGACAGCTGAATCCACCAGCCCGTCAACATTATCGGCAATGGCAATTTTAATGCGGTGGGTAGCCAGAGCCGGATTAAGCACGGCAGTGACAGTTTGCACCTGGGATGCATTGGTATAACCGGTGACAACACCGGGAGCTGCAACCAGCAATCCGGCTGTCTGATTCGTTAACAGCTGGCCATTGGAAAGCTTGGCATAGTTGACACCATCCACCATCACTACAGCTGTATCCGGATTCACCGCCAGTGGCACCTCGTTACTGGCAAAAACCAGATCAAAGGTCACCGCAGTGACCCCTGCCGCCACAGTAAAATCAAACTGAATCATCGACGCATCAAAGGTACCGGTGGTTGCATACAACGCCGCATTGGCTGCAAGCTGGGCATCAACATCGGCATCACCGGCTGTGGCAAGATTATTACCGGTGCCACTGATATTACCGGTGGTCAGCATAATACCCGTTGCCCCGAGTACAACCGGTGTAGCCGCCGCCGGAGCCGGTGCAATCTGCACGTTTCCCAGGTTGGTATTATTCACAAGGCCCGTCTGATTGGCGGCAGAGGTTGCGACCACTGACGGCAGCGACACAAACACACCTGCCGCATTCTGAACAAAACGGTTCACCAGGTTGGCCGCAACAGAGTCAGCAACAACCGTGGTGGCGGCAAATGACTTCACCGGACCACTCAATACCATAATAATAAGCAGTGATAAAACTAAACGCATATGCCTCACCCGGCCTTACCCCGATACCTGTTAAATCTGTTAATAATCAAATGAGCGACTGAACGAAAGGCCAAAGCCACCGAACGAGGCCTTGGAACGACCGGCAGTAGAGAGAGCCAGTGTTACGTCCGACCAGTACTGAATCCACTCCATCTCAACGGCAAACAATGGACGCGGCCTGTAGGCTGCACCGAAACCGTAGGTAAATCCTGTTTTGGTCACTTTGGAGTTAAAGGTCACGCCCGTACCTGTCGGGTTGACACTATAGGTGGCCGCTGTCCCCCCCAGTAGCGCATATATATTGAATGATTTACTGACAGGGTACTGCATCTTGGCCAGGTATGAGACAAAGGGGCTGGCCTGCACGCTCACACCAAACGGCCGGGCACTTCCCTTGGTTCCGACCGGAAACTGGGCGCTGGCCCCCGGCATGGCACCGGCACGAAGCTCAGCCCCCCAGTAACTGTAATCAAACCCCACCTTGATAATGCCTGAAGGCAAGGCACTTTTTTTGACTGACAGAGCACCGCTGGGGCCCTCTTCCGAATACTTCACCGAATAGGCTCCGGCCCCCAAACCGGCATAAACCCGGACCTCCTGCGCCTCAACCGTCGCGGTCGTAAAAAGCATCAAGGCGATGCCGGCGTAATAATACAAGGCTACTTTCGTCATAATCACCCCTTAACTACCTGCTTATCACAGCCAAAACCTGACATTCCCACACAAGCGACGAATCTTATCACGAGCTGGCCCCAGCGTAAAACCACCGACAGCCCGGAGACGGCTATCGGGCCAACCAGAATGCATTGCGCTCAAGCGGATCAAACAAACGCCGTTCACCATCCACCATCACCCACGGCCCATGCTTCAGATCGTCGCCTTCATGAATCAGACGATCCAGCATCAACCATGAGCCTGTCAGCAAACCGTAACGATGCAGTGACTCCGCCGCATAGGCGGAACAGACAGGATAGGCCGGACAACTGCGACCATCCAGCGGCCCCAGCACATACTGATACAAGCCGATCATCACACGGGCAGGTTCCATTGCCGGCAATGAAAATTCACGCAAACCCGCTGACAACAGCAGACTCAATGATGCCAGCAGCAGGTACCACCTGATTAACCCTACCATGGCCTGCCAGGCAGTGCCGATGCCTGCCAGATCCCCTGCCACCAGAGCAGATATGCTTCAGCCCCTCCCCGCTCGGCCAGAGAAATGGCTGAAAAGATGGTTCCCGACCACAACCAGAGTGTAATCAGCGTAAAAAACAGTGTGACCGGCCCCATTTTTCTACGCCCGGCCCATAACGTGAGGACAAGCATCGGCACCACCAGCATGAAGGCAACGCCGGCATCGTGCCAGCGCCCCAGCCATGCATGCCCGGCACCGGGCACAAGGGTGGCGAGCAGCGTGATCATACCTGTATGCTCTTTTTCCGGCAGAGGATGCAACTGCATATATTGCTGCATCAGCCGCACCTCGATCCATTGCGGGGAAACGGTATCAGCCAGCGACATCGTCACCAGCTGCTGGCGACGATGCTTGAGCAGCATGACAGCGACCTGCATACGTTCATACCACAGATCATCCGCCGATGCCGACATCATCGACAGCGCTCCGCTCAATCGGGCAATCGCCTCCGCATCGTGTCCCGCAGCCGCCTGCTCCATGGCCTGCTGCCAGACTGTCGCCGCCGATGCATACACAGGCACCACCCGGATCAGGCAAGCAAGCACCAGCGCAAGCACCAGCCAGCAGGTGCTGCGCATCACCGGACCAGCTCGTTCATTTCGGCAATCGGCAACAATATCGCCATCGCCATCGCCCCGACGCCAATGGCCATCAGCAAAACAAGCATCGGTTCAGCAATGGTCAACATACGCTTTAGTCCACGCGACACCTCGCGCTCGAAATGTTCGGCAACCCTTAACAACATTGCATCAAGACGACCACTCTGCTCACCGACCGCCAGCAACTGTATGGCAAGATGGGGAACCATCCCCCCTTTCGCCAGCGCATCGGACAATGCCCCGCCTTCGCGCAGACTCTCTCGCGCCACCTGGCCAAGCTCCCGCAATGGCAACAGTGACCAGTTCTGGTTGGCAATATGGATGGCCGCCAGTACCGGCACGCCACCGGTCAGCAGCATACCCAGCGTGTGGCAGAATCGCGCCGTTTCGATGCGTGCAAGCAAATGACCGACGCCCGGTAGCCGCAGCAATATCAGGTCACGCTGACGACGCAAGAAGGGCTGCCGCATCGACACACGATAAGCCAGCAGCGCTCCTGCCACGGTCAGAAAAAGCCAGCCACCATAGGCGCGCAAAAAATCGGATGCGGCAATCACGATTTTGGTCAGCAAGGGTAAATGGCCGCCAGCCCGTTCAAACACCGTAATGACCTGCGGGATCACCACCGCCATCAAAAACAGCATCACCAGCATGCCAAAACCGAGAATAATGGCCGGGTAAAGGGTGGCTGACAAAAGCTCCTGCTGCAGCGCCTGACGATGCTCCAGCAACTCCGCCAAACGGGTCGCCACGACTTCCAGCTGCCCGGTCTCTTCGCCGGCTGCGATCATATTACAGACAATCTCATCCATATGCTGATCACGCAGTGCCTCTGCCAGGGAGCCCCCTTCCAGCACCGATTGCCTGATGGTGACCATCGCAGAGCGCGCTTTGCGCCGGTCCATGCCTGCGGCAATGGCAGCCAGCGCCTCCACCAGCGGCATGCCTGCGGCACTCAATGTCGCCAGCTGTTGCAGAAACAGTACCGTATCTGCACCACTGAGGTGGGAAACAGCATGCCTGCCAGCCGACTTCCTGCTCCTGGCTGTCCGTGACTCGCCGACCTGCAGCTGACGTACAACCAGCCCGGCTGATTTCAGCTGCTGGCGGGCAGAGCGCTCCGAATCAGCTTCAATCTCACCTTTTTTGCGCCTGCCGGTGGCATCGATCGCCTCATAACTGAACAGGCTCATGGTAACTTCACGGTGCGAGCCATCACTCTCACACCTCAACCACCAGCATATCTTCGAGACTCACGCGCAAGACCTCATCGATCGTGGTCACACCATTGGCCACATGGCGAGCCCCGTCATGACGCAGCGTCACCATCGCTTCGGCGCGAGCCAGACGGCGCATCGCAGGCAGTCCCTTGCCATCATGAATCAGGTTGCGCATGGCATCGGAAATACGGGTAATCTCATAAATCGCAACCCGGCCAATATAGCCCGTGCCCATGCAGTGATCACAACCAACGGCTGCATACACCTGCTCAACATGGGCATAGTCTTCCGGATTACTCTCCAGCAAACGCCAGTCATCCGCTGTCGGATGACGCGGCGTACAGCAGTGCGGACAAAGTCGGCGGACAAGGCGCTGGGCCTGCACCATGGTCAGCGAGGAAGCAACCAGATAGGGCTCCACCCCCATATCCTGCAGACGAACAATGGCCGAGAGCGCATCATTGGTGTGCAGGGTGGCAAACACCAGGTGGCCGGTCAGCGATGCCTGAATGGCAATTTCAGCGGTCTCCAGATCACGAATTTCACCGATCATCACAATATCGGGATCCTGACGCAGAATCGAGCGCAAACCGGCGGCAAAACTGACGCCGATTTTCGGCTGCACCTGCATCTGCCCCACACCCTCAATCTGATATTCGATGGGATCCTCAATGGTCATCACATTTCGGTTGATGCGATCCACCTGCATCAGAGCGGCATAAAGCGTGGTACTCTTGCCCGATCCTGTCGGCCCCGTTACCAGCACAATGCCATGCGGCAGCCCAATCACCTCCTGCATCGTCTGCAACTGAGCCGGACTCATACCAAGCTCGGCAAGGGTCAGCATCTTTGCACCACGATCCAGCAATCGCATCACCACACGCTCACCATAAGCTGTCGGCAGCAGCGAAACACGCACATCCACTTCCCGTCCGGCGATCTTTACCCGGAAACGTCCATCCTGCGGATGCCTTTTTTCAGCAATATCAAGACCGGCCATCACCTTGATGCGGGAGGTCAGAGCCGCCTGCACCGCTTTGGGCGGATGGACGATGGTATGCAATACGCCATCCACACGAAAACGGACCAGCACTCGCGACTCAAATGGCTCGATGTGAATATCACTGGCCCGCTCTTTCAACGCCTGCGAGAGCAGGGTGTTGACCAGTCGTATGACCGGCGCATCATCTTCGGATTCAAGCAGATCTCCGACCTCTTCAATCTCGCGACTGAGCTCATCGATCCCCAGATCCTCCATCATCTGCTCGGCTGATGCGGAAGCCATATCGAAGGCCTGATTCAAAGCAATCAGAATTGCCTCTCTGGGAAGATAAACCGGCTGCACCTCAACGCCGAACAGGCGACGGCAATCATCCAGTAACTCCCACGGCCATGGCGCATCCACAGCCACAGCCACAGGATTGGCAAGCCCCTGCAGTGGCTTTAACGGCAGCAATGGACCACTGCGCAAAACGGGCAGCGTAAAGGCAGCCACCCGCTGCGCATCCACCTGATCACTCGTCAAGCGTGTCAGCTGTAACATCAGGGGACTGCTGCCGCCGGCGCACTGTTTGCAGGGATCACGGTTGGTAGAGGTGCGGGCTTCAGTGACTCAGGCAGCGCCTTCACATCCCTGGGGAAAAGAATCGTCCCCCCCTCGACCGGCTTCTCATAAAGACCTCTGATATCACGATATTTCACATTGGTCAGTGAATCGATCTGACTGGTTCCCTTGATGATATGCGGCTTGAGAAACACCATCAGATTGGTTTTCGTCTTCAGATTTTCGGTAAATTTAAACGGCTCCCCCACCAGCGGCAGGGCACCCACACACGGCACATGCTGCACGGTAGCCGATTTATCATCCCGCATCAGCCCGCCCAGCACGATCATCTGGGCATCATTGGCCAGCACCACCGTTTTGATCGAACGTTTATTGGTAACAATATCGGTCGCACCGGTTGCATTGTTGGCAGCAGGAACCACACTGGAAATCTCCTGGTAAATCTCCAGCCGCACCGTATCGCCTTCGGAGATCTGTGGCTTCACCCGTAATGTCAGCCCCACATCCTTGCGTTCGATCGTCTGAAACGGATTAATGCCACCACCTGTCGCTGTTGCTGCCGCCTGAGCGTAGCCGCCGGTCACAAACGGCACATTCTGGCCGACAACGATCTCGGCTTCTTCATTATCCATGGTCAGCAGGTTGGGAGTGGATAAAACATTGGCATCATTATCCGACTGCATCGCATGCACCAGTGCCCCGATTGACAATGCCTTGTTCACCACCCCGAGTGTCAATCCGGTCGGAGCTGCTCCTGTCAGTGCTGCGGCCGGCGCCACAGGTGCGGCCGCGTTGACATTGGCAGCCATTGCACCACCGATCGCCTGCATATTTTTGAAGTTCTGCACACCGGCCCCCATACCACCGGATGCCATCCACTCAACACCGAACCGCTGGGTCGCGTTGCCACTGACCTCAACAATCAGCGCCTCCACCAACACCTGTCGACGCCTCACATCCAGGCGGTCAACAATACCACCAATGGCGCTCATATCACTGGAGTCGGCCGTAATCAGCAGGGCATTGGTTGCATCATCCGCCACCACCTTTACATCACCTGAAAACAGCGCCTTCCCCTGCCCGGCCGCTGCTCCGCCGCCACCCTGAGTCCCGACAAGACTGGTCAATACCTTTGCCACATCCACTGCATTGGCATTTTTCAGGTAACGGACCTGCAGGCGACCGCTATCCGCCTCAGGTGCCACATCCAGACGCTCAACCACGGAGGCCACCTCATTGATAATCTGCGGTGCGGCAACAATGATCAATATATTGCCCGGTTGATGGGCAATGGCTTTGACAGCATCCGGCGACTGACCGGCGGCCGCGCCATAGAGGGTTGAGATGGTCGTCGCCAATTTATCTGCCGAGGCATGCTGCAACTTGAACAACTGTACGCCCACCGCATCCTTGCGATCGAGCAACTGCAGAATTTTCTGGATGCGCTGAATGTTGCTGGCACTATCGGTGAGCAGCATCATGTTGCCGCGCGGATAAGCGACCAGATGACTGTTCGGGGAAATCAGCGGACGAATGAGCGCCTGTAACTGCTGGGCATCGGCATATTGCAGACGGATAACCTGCGTCACCATCGCGTCACCTTCGCCACTGTTGGCACCGGCCAGTTTGATCGGCAATGACATCTGTTTGCTTTCAGCACGCGGCACAATCTTGATCACCGGTCCGCTGGGCACGGTGGCAAAACCATTCACTTCCAGCACCGACTCGAACACCTCATATGCACGCGCTTCGGAAATCGGCGTCGGGGAAATAATTGTCACCTTTCCCTTCACGCGGTTATCAACAAGGAAGTTTTTGCCAGAAAAGCCGGCAACAAACTCAATAAATGCACCAATATCCGCATCCTTGAAGTTGAGCGTGATCTCTCTGGCCGACACCGTCTGAATCTGGCACCAACAGATCAGACCAATCAGGCAGGCCAACCACCTGATGTTCAATCCTTTTTCACTATTCGTCACATCATTCATCCTGTTCAGCCCGTCTCAGCGAATATCATAGTGCACACGCTGCAGTTGTCCCGCGCGCGTCAGCTCAACATCGATGGATGGGGTATTTTGCAAGCTCTGATACAGCTGCATGGCCTGCGATGGATTATCAAGCAGCTGCCCGTTCACCTTATGAAGCACATCACCATTCTGTAGCCCGGCCAGTTGAAACAGGGAACCGGGAACAATATCGCTGATCACAAATCCACCCATCGGCCCATTGCCGGCGGCCGGAGCCAATCTTGCCTGAGTCAGCAATGTCGGCAAATCCTGCATCTGCTGCTGCAGTTGTGCGCGACTCATCAGCCGGTTTTCCTGTTTGGCCGGCGCCCCTTCACTCGCAACAAACTGCGATGGCAGTGCTGACCTGGGCATACTGATCTGTTCCATGCGACCACTGTGATCAATCACGATGGAGGTTGCCTCCACCTGCTTCAGCACCACTCCCGGCTGAATCACACTGCCGATCACAAACGCCTTCTCCCCGCCGGATCCCAGCCGGACAATGGCGGCTGAGGCATCGCCCGCCACCACCGTACCCAACAGGCTGATTTGCAACGGGCTGCGGACCACCGGTGCGGATACAGCCACAGGTTTCGCCATCTCTTTTTTCACTACAGGGGTGCCGAACAAGGGAATGGCCATCATTGCAGCCATATCAGGCAATGCAACCGCGACAGGTTGTTGTGCTTGCGATTGCAGGATCTGCTCCGGCTGAGGCGCCGGCATCAGCCAGCCAGCCACCATCCAGGCCATGATGACAACGAGCACAAGCTCTGTCGGCATGGTCAGCCTGCCAACATAGTTCTGCATCTGCGCCAAGCGGCCTCCCGTCAAAATAAGATGTGGCGAGTTTAACAGCTGCAATCCAATTGACTACCTGACAGAATGAATGACATGCGCTGATCACCCGCCATCGTCTTTTTACATGCAAGCAGCATGGCGAACGAACACCTCACTGACAAAAAAGTTATCACTCTGAAATATCTGAGCTATATTGTCAGGTATTTGAACCAGACAGTCACCCACAGGAGGAACAGGACCATTTTCACGCTTTTCTCTGCATCCAATACAAAAGATACACCCTGACCTGCCGGATATCAGAAAAATGACCATACACATTCAAGTGATGAATGAGCAAAATCTGATTCGTGAAGGAATCGTCTGCCTGCTGCACATGGATCCGGATATGGCCGTGCTGCCACCGGCCCGGTGTGACAATGGCTGTAATCATACATGTTATCAGTCCGGTTGCGATATTATCGTCGTTGGTACGCATACCGGCAGTGCCGGCTCTCTTCATTGCCTCAGCCAGATCGTACGCCGGTTTGCCGAGGCTCGCGTACTGCTTATCATACGCAAGGAGCAGGCCTCCCTCACCGGAGAGGCTATCAGAATCGGCGCCAAAGGCGTGGTCTCGCTTGATATTCCAGGCCATATTCTCAGGAAGGCGGTCCGTACCATCGCAGAGGGCGGCTCATTTATCGAACCCTGGCTGGCACAGACCATTTCGGAAACACCCTACCGGCATACGAGCAACCCCTTTGATTCACTCTCCCCCAGAGAGCAAGCTGTGCTGCATATGATTTTAAGCGGCGCCAATAGCGGCTGCATTGCCGAAAATCTTCACATCAGTCAGAAAACAGTGGCCAACCATCATACCCATATCATGAGCAAGCTGGGCGTTAAAAACATGGTGGAGCTGCTACGCATGGCCATGCGTCATAACCTGATTCAGGCATTCAATTAGGCAGATACCGTCTACCTGCTGTCAGCCATAAAAATAATCCTCGCGGAATATAGCCTGTTGCAGCTATGTTTCCCCTGCAGCCAGATCGCGAGGTAGCTTTGAACAACCCACGTTTCACATATGCACAGCATCCACTCTCTGCATGTCGGCGGCATCAGCAAAGCAGACGCGCTGTGGCAGCCTGCTAGCGATGTACCTTCAGCACTTTGGCTTGCGGGAGATGCCCTTCTCCATCGCCCCCGACCCCCGCTATCTGTTCATGAGCCCGCGACACCAGGATGCGCTGGCCCATCTGCTTTACGGCTTACAGGGAGAAGGTGGCATTGTTCTGCTGACAGGAGAGGTGGGCACGGGCAAAACAACCCTGAGCCGGCGCCTGCTGAGTAACGGACCTAAAAACATCGACTATGCCTGGATTGTTAACCCGAAACTTTCGGTTAAAGAGCTGCTTGCCACGCTTTGCGACGAGCTCTCCATCCATTACACACCGGGAAGCACTGATATCAAGCAGTTCACCGATCTGATCAGTGCAAAACTGATACAGACCCATGCCGAAGGAAAAAACACCGTCCTGATGATCGATGAGGCGCAGACGCTTTCTGTCGAGGTGCTCGAACAACTGCGCCTGCTCACCAATCTCGAAACAGATCAGCGCAAGCTGCTGCAGATCGCGCTATTCGGGCAACCGGAACTCAAAACCATGCTGGCGCGCCATGAACTGCGCCAGCTGTCACAGCGCATCACCGCCCGCTTCCATTTAAACCCGCTGAATCTCGATGAAACCGGCGCATATATCCGCCACCGCCTGAAAGTGGCCGGATGTGAGAGCCCGATTTTCAACAGCCGCGCCATCAAACTCATTTATCGCGGCAGCCACGGCATCCCTCGCCTGATCAACCTGATCTGCAATCGCGCCATGCTCGGACTTTATGCCCGGAACCAGACCACAGCTACGCCTGAGCATATCCGCCAGGCCTGCCGTGAAGTCGCCGGCGAGGATGAAATCAGAAACAGCAAACGATGGCGCATCACTCTTGCCGCGATCACCATACCGTTGCTGGCACTGGCGATATTTACCATGCAGTCATGGCAAAAGAGCCCATTACCCATCCATGCGGTCGCGACGCCTTCAGCCGGCGCATCGTTCCCGCCCATAGAGCACTCCACCCGGGAGATGGATGCACCACCTGTCCATAAGGAGAAAGCTGCGGCGCCACCACCATGGGGCCAGCTCGATACCAGCAACAGTGAGTTCTCCGCATGGCAAACCCTTGTCGAACTTTGGGACCCTGCGCTCAGGCTGATTCAGGGCAAAAATATCTGTACGACCCTTGAAGCAAGCCGTTACCACTGTATTCACAGCCATGGCGACCTCCATGATGTGCAGAAACTGAACCTGCCGGCGGTACTGCCACTGACCAGCGGCCCAACCACCGCCTTCTTTGCGCTCGTCAGCATTCAGGACCGGCAGATCACATTACGACTTGGCCAGGATGAATGGGACATTCCGGCGGATGAGCTGCATCAATACTGGTCAGGTGAGTTCACCGTGATCTGGCACTCCCCGGGTGCACACAGGCCAGCACCTCACCTTCGCCCCGACAGCGATGGACAGCGCTAATGTCCTATATCCTTGATGCACTGAAAAAGTCGGATGAAAAAAGAAGCACACAGAGCCCCGAAGCTGCCGGCATTCACTCCCATGCGCCCGGCCACCGCTCACCCTATACCACGGCTATATGGCTGATACTGGCTTGCAGCAGTGTCATACTGCTCATCTGGCTAAGCCGGCCTGCACCAGAGCTGCCCGAACAACCGGCTACCCCACACCCGACCGCAACGACTGCCGCCACCATCACACCTCCGCCACAACCATGGCACCATCGACGGATAGAGACACCGGTTGAAACAGCTGAGCAGACAGAAGCTGCGCACACGGACAACCTGACAGATCAAACACAGGAACCGGTGGTACCGGTACAGCAACATCAAATTCCGGCGCCACCCGACCGCTCTGACATTGAACCGTTACAGCAGATCGATCGCGGCACCAACATCCCTGAACGCTCGGAGCTACCCGCCAGCGAGCAGGATAAACTTCCGGCGATCCGGATCGAAGGACACATTTTTGATGCAGAGCCTGACAAGCGGATGGTAATCATTAACGGTCAGCTTTGCAGGGAGAAGCAGCCCTGTGGTGATCGCTTGATACTTGAGGAGATTACGGAAGATGGTGTGATACTGAGCCATGGCGGCACCGCTTTCCACATCGCCACCTTCGATTAAGGAGATGCTGACCCACTGCCATCCTGGCAATCGATCGAAGGCCTTTCACTGCCAGGGAGAAATCCCCCTGACAGTGACATCATCGGCCGGCTTTTTTTTACAGGACCTCGACCGCCTTGCTGGCCAGACGAGAGCGCTCGCCCGCCTTCAGAGCAATATGACCGGCATGCTCCCAACCGGCAAATGCAGTCACAGCCCGTGTCAAACCATTGGTATAAGCCGTCAGGTAAGGCGTATCGATCTGGGCATTATTGCCGAGAATAATAATCTTCGAATCCTCGCCCATACGGGTAATAATGGTTTTCATCTCATGCGGCGTCAGGTTCTGGGCCTCATCGACAATCAGCCATGTTTTGGTGAATGTACGACCACGTGCAAATGAGAGCGCTGCAATTTCAATCCTGTGTTGCCCGAGAATATCGGCGATATTTGCCGCCTCATCTCCCAGCAGCAGTGCCAGATTATCGGTGATCGCCCCCATCCACGGCTCAAGCTTTTCACGCTCGGTACCCGGCAGGAAACCGATATCGTGGCCCATCGGCACCGTTGCACGCGTCACCAGAATCTTGTCATACAGCCCCATATCCAGCGTCTGATGCAACCCACAGGCCAGCGCCAGCAGGGTTTTACCGGAACCGGCCAGCCCCATCATGGCCACCAGATCCAGATCCGCATCCATCAGCAGGTTCATGGCCATATTCTGCTCCGGATTCTTGGCCTGAATGCCCCAGATCGCATTGCGCTCCTGACGATAGGAGATGACGTCCTGCAGATGAACCCGGCGCCCCTCATCAAGGGCCGTACAACGCATGACAATTTCACGCTCTCCCGGCAGCACAACAAAGGAGTGAATAAATGGCAAAGCCATCGCCTCCGGCCAGGTGACCACAAAATGATTACCATGGGCATGCTCAAGCACCTGCATGTCGGCGCCCATCGCAGCCCACACATCGGCATCGAGGCGCAACTTGCCACTTGGCAGCACGGAAAGATCACTGACGACCCGGTCGGAGCGGTAATCCTCAGTGCGCAAGCCCAGTGCACGCGCCTTGATGCGCAGATTGATATCCTTGGAAACAAGAATGACCTGCCGTCCCGGATGCTGCTTCTGAACCGACATCGCCACGGCAATAATGCGGTTGTCGCCGCCACTGCGTGCCAGCGACTCCGGCAATATCGCCAGCGACTGATGGTTCATTTCAAAAAAGAGACGACCACCACCTGGCAACGGACACCCCTGTTCCAGATCGTCACAGGATTCACTCAACTCATCGAGTTGCCTGGAGGCATCGCGCACATTGCGGGCCAGCTCATCCAGTCCCTTCTTCACATTATCCATCTCTTCAAGCACAACGATCGGAAGCACCACATCATGCTCATCGAAGCGTTTCAGTGCGTTTGGATCGTGAATCAGGACGTTGGTATCAAGAATATAGATTTTGCGCTCGGCCATTTCATTATCACTCATGATTTCTCTCCGGCGTGTTGGATAACTGCTGGACGTAACTATGCCAGAAGGGATGACTTTGCACATGAAAAAAATCCCGCCAAAAGAGCTTGACAGGGCCATCCTGCTTGGCATGATTCGCCCCGTTCCGCGGGTATAGCTCAGTTGGTAGAGCGCGACCTTGCCAAGGTCGAGGTCACCGGTTCGAGCCCGGTTACCCGCTCCAGACAAAAGGGGCCTCACGGCCCCTTTTAATTGGAAGAAGCGGTGGAAATGGCAGGGTGGCTCAGTGGTACGGCGGAGGACTGCAAATCCTTTATTCGCGAGTTCGATTCTCGCCCCTGCCTCCAACCGGTTCAAACACATAGTTGTCAAAATGGTAAAAAAAGTTTTGACAACAACGGTCCGATTACCATAATGCGGGCCATTCGCGGGTATAGCTCAGTTGGTAGAGCGCGACCTTGCCAAGGTCGAGGTCACCGGTTCGAGCCCGGTTACCCGCTCCAGATAGAAAGGGATCCTTCGGGGTCCCTTTTTTATTGGTTCATCGCGCATGAGCGAGAGCCGCCCCCCCGTATTTTTGTCCTGCGGATGACCTCATACGAGCCATTCACTGCAGCCGCAGCTTGTTTCTGTAGTAAATCACTCTATTCGGCAAATCGTATTAGGGGGGTTCAAGCGGCCCACACACATCTTGACCAACAGCGGACGTCCGCGATGAACCTTTTTTATTTCCCGCTCATATCTTTACGCGCAACAGCAAACCGGCTTGCATAGGCCCCATGCAGATCAACTTCGACCAACTCACCACTTCACAGCGTTATTTCCAGATGATTCAGACACTGGTCCCCCGCCCCATCGCCTGGGTACTCAGCGAACATGAAAATGGCAAACTCAATCTTGCCCCCTTTTCATACTTCTCCGCCATCTGCGCAGATCCGGCTCTGGTCATGATTTCCGTCGGTAAAAAATCGCCCGGCGAAGAAAAAGATACCCGCAACAATATCGAAGCACGTCGCTATTTCGTTATTCACATTCCATCGATGGATCAACTGGCGGCGATGAATGACAGCTCGGCAACGATGCCAGCCGGTGTATCGGAAATCGAGCAACTGGGACTGGAAACGGTGGCTCTGGAAAACTTCCCGCTTCCCCGCCTGAAAGATGCCCGCGCCGCATTTGCCTGTGAACTGCATGCTCTGCATGAGATAGGCAACAGCGGGCAGGCAGTGATCTATGGCGAAGTAAAACAACTCTACCTGAGTGATGAGATCATCGAACACGGTAAAGATGGTCGCATCAAGGTGGATGCGGAAAAACTCGATCCGGTTGCCCGGCTCGGTGCCAATGAATATGCCGCCCTGTCGCAGATCATACGATTGCCGCGACCGGCATAATCATCACAAACAATCATCAGCATCCTCAATAACTTCGCACTATCGCTGTAGCTGCAAAAGAAATCACCACTTAAACCATGAATATCACTGACATGAACAAACAAAAAGGCCGGCGGAGTTACCCGCCGGCCTTTTCATTTAGCGTACGCGATGATCAGTCGCGCTTGCTGCTCTTACTCTTGCTCTTGCTTTCAGACTGCTTGCCATGATCAGACTTGCTGTCTCCATGTGCTTCCCTTGGAGCCGGGAAAGCATAGGCCGCTGCTGCTGAACCTGCATTGCCCGATGCATCGGTCGAGATCACATCAAGTGAGAACGATGGTGCTTCGATCTCAACATTGCGGCCACCTTCAACCTTCTGACGGCTGCCATAAGAGAGGTGAACGCTCTGACCATTGCTCACCGTCACACCGTTCAGCATCGCTGACAGAGCCGGATTCGCATCAACCAGATCGTGAGAGCTGAAGACGACGCGGAACACGCCCTCCTGACCCTCGACCTTCACAGCTTCAAGTGCGGCCGCAACCGCAGGTGCTGTGGTATCCACCACGGTGACACGCTGTGTACCGGTGCTGCTGTTGCCATTGGCATCGGTCGCGGTCCAGGTCACCACTGTGGTACCGAGAGCGAAGCTGGCTGGCGCATCGGAAACCACGCTCACAGGACCGAACAGGTCCGTCGCAGTCGCGGTACCAATCACCACACTGCTCAGGGCTGCTGTCGCCTCAACATGCACATCGGCTGGCAGGGTCATCGCCGGAGCGGTGGTATCCACAACCGTAACCGTCTGTGTTGCTGTTGAAACGTTGCCGTTGGCATCCGTCGCACTCCAGATCACGGACGTGACACCCAGCGGGAATACCGCCGGCGCATTGGAGGTAACGGTAACAGGGAAGATATCGGTCGCAGTCGCGTTACCGATTGCAACCGTGCTGCCCGGATTACCATTGGCCTCTGCCGTGACATTGGCAGGAAGTGTCAACACCGGTGCTGTGGTATCGACCACGGTCACCTTCTGCGTAGCACTGCCTGTGTTACCCGCTGCATCCGTTGCACTCCAGATTACAACCGTCGTACCAACCGGGAAGCTGGCTGGTGCATTGCTGCTCGCTGCGACTGCACCATCGACCAGATCAGTTGCTGTGGCATTGCCGATTGCAACCGTGCTCAGTACTGCACTGGCTTCAACCGTCACATCGGCCGGTGCCAGCACACTTGGTGCAGTGGTATCGGTGACCGTGACAGTCTGGGTTGCTGTACCCACGTTGCCATGCGCATCGGTTGCACTCCAGGTGATGGTATAAACACCCGGTGCAAACGGACCGGTCTGATCTGCAATCGCGGTGACTACACCATCGACCAGATCGCTTGCGCTTGCACTGCCAAGTGTGACAGCGGTCAGCGCGCCGGTTGCCTCAACGGTAACTGCTGCCGGTGCAATAACACTCGGTGCAGTGGTATCGGTGACCGTTACGGTCTGGGTTGCTGTACCTGTGTTACCTGCAGCATCGGTGGCGCTCCAGGTGATGGTATATACACCCGGTGCAAACGGGCCGGTCTGATCTGCAGTCGCGGTGACTACACCATCGACCAGATCGCTTGCTGTTGCGCTGCCAAGTGTGACAGCAGTCAGCGCAGCGGTTGCCTCAACAGTGACTGCTGCCGGTGCCACCACACTTGGAGCGGTGGTATCGGTGACCGTGACAGTCTGGGTTGCTTTACCTGTGTTACCTGCAGCATCGGTGGCACGCCAGGTGATGGTATATACCCCCGGTGCAAACGGACCGCTCTGATCGGCAGTCGCGGTGACAACGCCATCGACCAGATCGCTTGCTGTTGCACTGCCAAGTGTGACAGCGGTCAGCGCGCCGGTTGCCTCAACAGTAACTGCTGCCGGTGCAATAACACTCGGTGCAGTGGTATCGGTGACCGTTACGGTCTGGGTTGCTGTACCCACGTTGCCATGCGCATCGGTGGCACTCCAGGTAATGGTGTGCACACCCGGTGCAAACGGACCGCTCTGATCGGCAGTCGCGGTGACTACACCATCGACCAGATCGCTTGCTGTTGCACTGCCAAGTGTGACAGCAGTCAGCGCGCCGGTTGCCTCAACAGTGACTGCTGCCGGTGCAATAACACTCGGTGCAGTGGTATCGGTGACCGTCACGATCTGGGTTGCTGTACCTGTGTTACCCGCAGCATCGGTTGCGCTCCAGGTAATGGTATATACACCCGGTGCAAACGGACCGGTCTGATCGGCAGTCGCGGTGACTACGCCATCGACCAGATCGCTTGCGCTTGCACTGCCAAGTGTGACAGCGGTCAGCGCGCCGGTTGCTTCAACAGTGACTGCTGCCGGTGCCACCACACTTGGAGCGGTGGTGTCAGTTACGGTGACAGTCTGGGTTGCCGTTGCACTGTTGCCGTTCGCATCCGTCGCCGTCCAGGTCACGGTGGTGTTGCCAACAGGGAATGCTGCCGGCACATTGTTGCTGACCGTTACCGCAAAGATATCGGTCGCGGTGGCAGCACCAATCGCGACCGACGTCAGCCTGGCAGTTGCCTCGACAGATACGTTGGCAGGCACACTCAGTACCGGTGCTGTGGTATCGACAACCGATACGGTGGTCGATGCGCTGCGGCTGTTACCCGCGCAATCCGTGGCAGTCACGGTCACAGAGGTGTTACCCAATGCATACACACCGGCTGGTGAAACACCCAGCTGTACGCCGCAGACATCGCTGGTAGTAACATAAGAGGTTACATTCACCGATGCACCGGAAACAGAGGTTGCCTCCACTGCTGCAATCGGCGCAATACTGATGGACGGCGCCACGGTATCCCGAACGGTTACAGTGGTAGTGGCAGTTGCTGTACCACCCTTGCCATCATCGACGGTCAGGCTGATGTTGTAGGTGCCGTTAGCCAGATTCACGGTCGGGGTTGCACCGGTAGCCGAGCCACCGTTCCAGCTCCAGCTGTAGGTCAGCGTATCGCCATCCGGATCGCTCGATGCAGAACCATTCAGCATCACTGCCGTCATCGCACCCGCTGATTCCACAACCTGTGCGGCACCGGCATTGGCTACCGGCGGCTGGTTCGCAGGTGCAGCCGGTGCAGATCCGGCACCGCCGCTCACGCCACCGTAAACGAAAGACTCGTTACTACCCGCCTCAACCGTGGCACCGATACCGCCCAGACCACTGAGCTGCACAGGCGTCGGCGTAGTTGTGGACGTGCCTGTACCTAACTGCCAGAAACCACCATAACCCCATGACCAAACCGTGCCATCAAGCTTCACTGCCAGCATATGGGAAGAACCGGCAGAAATCTGGCGAACGCCAGTGATATTGGTCTGCACTGGCAGAGGCTCGGTGGGCGTAATGGTACCATTACCGGCCTGACCAAAACGGTTCAGACCCCAGACCCATACCGTACCATCCGTCTTCAATGCGGAGGCATAGTTATAACCGGCGGAAACCGACGCCACACCACTGATCTGGGTCTGCACCGGCGTTGGAACAGCCCACACACCCGTGCGACCGTCGCCAAGCTCACCGCTGGCATCCAGGCCCCAGGCCCAAACCGTACCGTCTGATTTCAGCGCAAAATTGTGACTTGAGCCGGCAGCAATGGACACAGCCCCGCTAACCGAGACCTGAACGGGATTAGTTATGCAGAACGGCCATCCTCCATTCACCACACCGTTACCGGACTGGCCATATTGATTGTTACCCCAGCTCCAGACAGTACCGTCTGACTTCAATGCAATCGCATGAGCACGGCCTGCCGCAATGGCGGTCACATTGGTCAGGCCACTGATCTGATACGGACCTGGCACTGCGGTCGACGGAGCCATACCGGCCTGACTGTAATTATTAATACCCCAGGCCCATACCGTGCCATCGGCCTTCAGCGCAACAGTGAATGACTGCCCCGCATCGATTGCCACCACATTGGTCAGACCACTGACCTGTACAGGTGTGTAACTGACACCACCCCAGTAACCAAGACCGAGTTGACCATAGTCATTATAACCCCAGGCCCAGACCGTACCGTCGGCCTTCAGTCCCACGCCATGGCTTATGCCCAGTTTGATACTGACAAAATCGGCAGCCTGCGGCACTGCCAGCGGCTTGATGTTCAATTTTGTATCGCCTGTAGCCAAAACACCGTAGGAGTTATACCCCCAGGCCATGGGCTCTGCCTTCGCAGCGGCAGCGGCAGCAACGCCCGCCACCTTGCGGACTCGAAGGTTGGCTCCATCACCGATATAAAGATTGCCGGCACTATCAACATAGACAGTCTTTGGACTATTCAACTGGGCGCTAAGTGCCGGGCCTCCATCGCCGGAAAAGCCCGCCACTCCTGTACCGACCACCGTGCTGATATTACCCGAAACATCCACCTTGCGGATGCGATTATTGCCACTGTCGGCCAAATAGATATTACCGACACTATCAATGCCAATATTGTAAACACCGGCTATCTTCGCCAAGGTTGCAGCGCCACCATCACCGGAGTAGCCCGTCACACTGGTACCGGCAACCGTACTAATTTTGCCCGATGTATCCACTTTGCGAATACGCTGGTTAGCTGTATCCGCTATATAAAGATTACCGACTCCATCCACTTCAACGTCGTTCGGATAAGCCAGCTGCGCAGAAACTGCTGCACCACCATCACCTGAATATCCCAGAACACCGGTCCCAGCCACTGTACTGATATTTCCCGATGCATCTACTTTGCGAATGCAATGATTACCAGTGTCCGCAATGTAAAGATTGCCTGCACCATCAACTGCAACGCCAGATGGCTGGTTCAACTGAGCAGAAACTGCTGCACCACCATCACCGGAGAAGCCACGTACACCAGTCCCTGCTACAGTAGTTACATTGCCTGCAGCATCCATTTTCTGAACTTGATTGTATAAGTTCGCCACATAGATATTACCGGCACCATCAATAGCAATATCGTTTGCATAGACTCCCTGCATCAATGAACTGATATTGCCAGATACATCTACCTTACGAACGCGTTTGTACCAGCCATCTGCGATATAGAGGTTGCCCGCAGCATCCACAACAACATTGCCGGGCACCCCAAACTGGGCAGCAGTTGCCGCACCACCATCGCCTGAGCTGCCAAGAGTACCGTTACCGGCCACAGTGGTAATATCGCCCACGGCTGCAGAGGCCATCTGCGGCGCAAGGCCGAGCAGCACCAGAAGCCCCAAAAATAATAGTTTAAGTTTTTTCAATGTATGCCCTCCGAGATTTGGAAAAACTCCTGAACGATATCATCAGAATCAAGGGCGGAATTTCACGGTAAAAAATGGTAAAAGTTTTTTAACCATATGAAATTAAAGGAGTTTAAAACTTACCATCAGGCAGACATGGCCCATTGCATGTGATGTCCCCGCAAGGCTGTGATGGTCGTCTGCAGCTGTTCGCGCAGCTCCGGATGCTCGTCTGTATGCGCAAGCACATACTCGGCGGTCTTCACCACAACCTGCCAGCGTGGACGATGCGGCAACGTCTCGACCTTCAGGTAACGGTCCAGCGTGCGCGTACGCCAGGTATCACCATCGAGCTGCGCCCGCCAGAGACCACTCTGCTCTGCCAGCTCTACCTTGCCCGTACCGGTCACACGCTGCCATATCTCCAGGCACTGCCACATCAGACAGACGACCAGTTCACGCTCATCCGCAGGCAAGGCTATTTGATCTGGCTGTGGCTCATCCGGCAAAGAGAGCGGCTGTACATCAGCCTGCTGCAGCGATTCCACATTCGCCTGCGCCGCTACCGCTGGCTGCCCGGGCTCGTCATGCATGGACCTTGCGAACAGACCAAGCCGGGCCATTCCCAGCAACAGAAGAAATGCCACAATGCCGTAGTAGGTCATATCGTAAACCGGCAACCACCCTTCAAAAGAGATGACATCGTAAATCACCGTCAGGGCCATGATGACAATCCCCGCCATGGTCGGCAGACATCTTGAGCGGCAGCGAAGAGCAGCGACAATCACCAGGTAGATACCATATACGGAGATGGGAACCTGCACGAGCAAGCGATGCACAAGCTCCAGATCAACAATCTGCTCCTGCCCGAGCGCAAAGATCAGTGCGGTTAAGATAGTGCTGATCACCAGATAAAAGCGGCCGACCAGCGGCCAGACATCCTCTTTAAACAGCTCCTTCACCAGGTAAATCAGAAAAACTGTAGCCCAGATCAGGGAGATAAAATTGAGCAGGTATCCGAATTCAAGCGTCAGCCCCGGAAGCAGGTCATAAACCACTCCCTCCAGACTGAACATGGTGTTGATACCGACAAAGATTGCAAACAGCGCCGCATAAAGAAGGGTTTTCCTGTGTCTGTGCCTGGCATACAAGATCAGATATACGATACCGATCAGCAACAGTGTAAGAATAATCAGCGTATCATGCGTCTTCGCCAGCAACTCTTCCCGGCTGATCAGTACAGGATCGCCCAGAGACATATTCCAGGCAAGGGCCGAGCGATAGGCATCGAAATTACTGGCCTGCAGCACCAGCTCCAGTTTGCCTGACACCTCGCCCAGATTAATTAACCGGCGTTCCCAAAAAAGCTTTTTGCTACGTACATTGCCCAGTGCGACTACAAGACGACCATTGGCATACAATTGCGCATATGAGAGATAAGGAGACAAACGGATGGCCAGTGGTTGTGGTTTCGCGGGCAACAGCACCGTCAGCGTATAGGTCGACCAGGCATCTGCTTGCTGCGGCGGCTCCTGAATCGTACCCGGATGATCAACAGCGCCCATTCGGGAGATATCGACCGGCGTATACGTGTCCGCAACCTTCGCATCGGCAAGCTGATCGGGCATCAGTATCCGGCCAAAGTAAGCCCGCCACTCTCCGGTCAAATCAATGACATGCTCACCCGGCGACGCCGGCCTGAAATCAATCACGCCGGCAGATCGGGACGACAGCATGTCTCCCGCATAAGCAGTAAACAGATTCATCAGCACAAACGCAATGAATACACAGCACCTGATCTGGTCCTTCACTCCCCTCCCTGCGTCATACCCTCAAAATGAGAGCCCGCATGCCCTCAGCGCCCGATCGATTTTGAATGCATTCAATCCAACCGGGAGAAACTTTTCAAGTCTGTTGTCTGTCTTTACGCCTCCGAAAGCATGACAGCAGTGCCATACCGGTTTACCCTGTCGCTGAAACTGAAGCCTGGGGGGGTGGATGATGGAAGCTCAATCAACGCGCAAAAGCGGAAAAAATATCATTGTATGCGCCGATGGCACCGGCAATGCCGGCGGCTATACACCGGACAGCAACGTCTACCGCATGTACAAGGCCGTGGACAAACGCTTTAGCGGTGAGGTAACCGACGGCTTTCACTGCCGCGAGCAGATCGTCTTTTACGATAACGGTGTCGGCACCCAGAAAAACAAATATATACGCGCCCTCTCCGGCGGGCTTGGCTTCGGATTCGAGCGCAATGTATGCGACCTCTATGCCTTTCTGGCGCGCAATTATGAGCCGGGTGACCGCATCTGGTTCTTCGGCTTCAGCCGTGGTGCCTCCACCGTTCGCGCCTGCAATGGCCTGATCAGCATCTGCGGTCTGGCAAAAGGCAAGGGGCTGCGCAACCGGGAGCTGACAAAACGTGTGGATGAGGCGTTCGCCGCTTATAAACAGCACGAGCAGCATCCCGAGCGAGCCCGCGCACTGAGCGCATCCGAAGATTCGCATGGCATTGTGCCAATCCATTTCCTTGGCGTCTGGGATACGGTGGTGGCTTTGGGCTTCCCTTCCCGTACCGACGTCACCGGCACCGTTTCCGGCTGGCTTAACGCGTTGTTTATCAAGGCGGAGATGTGGCTGGATCGCAAATGGCCGCATAAATTCTACCATTACAGGCTGACCGATAACGTGGCACATGCTTATCAGGCACTGGCCATTGATGATGAGCGTACGGCGTTCTGGCCACATGTCTGGCGTGAGCAGGGACGCCCCGAGGGCAGTGTCGAGCAGGTCTGGTTTGCCGGCATGCACTCCAATGTCGGTGGCGGCTACGAGCGCTCGGGCATGGCCAGTGTCCCGCTCTACTGGATGATGCTCAGAGCACAGCGATGCGGCCTCCACTTCGAGCCGGGGCGACTGCAGGAGGCATTGAACGACAGCCATGTGCATGGCCGCATGTATAACTCTCGCGACGGACTTGGCATTTTCTATCGTTATCATCCGCGCGAAATCGAAAAGCTGTGCGAAGGCCGCCTGAACGGCGAGATCAAACTGCATCGCAGCGTCATTGAGCGCATCAACCATCGCACCGCCAACTATGCCCCCGGTCAGCTGCCGGCCCGCTTTGCTGTGGTGGATGATGATCCGGATGCACCGGTCGAAATCCGAAATCCCGGTCATCACTATAACTGGAATCGTTATCGCTCCGAGATCAACACCTGGGTCCATGAGCGCAAATGCCTGTATGAGCGCATGCTGAGCTTTGCCCTGCTCTTCCTGCTTGCCGGTTTCGCCACCTGGCTGTTCTCAGACAAGCAACCGGCGGAGCACACCGGCCTGTTCGGTTACCTGGCCGATATGATCGATTTTGTCACCCCGGGCTTTCTTGAACCGCTGTTGAATACCATCGTCTATCAGCATCCATGGCTCCTGCTGCTGCTGGCCATGCCCGCCACCTACTACTACAAGCGCATGCTGGAATATCGGCGCGATACCATCAGAGCCTGCGAAAACCTGAGAAACCTGGTGATTACCGAAGAGCCTCTCACCGCGCCAGCAGCCGAACCGGGACATGAGGCGGAAGCTGCTCCCGCCACGCAGGAGTCTGCTCCTGAGTCTGCTCCTGAGTCTGCTCCTGAGTCTGCTCCTGAGTCTGCTCCTGAGTCTGCTCCTGAGTCTGCTCCTGAGTCTGCTCCTGAGTCTGCTCCTGAGTCTGCTCCTGAGTCTGCTCCTGAGTCTGCTCCTGAGTCCGAGTCCGAGTCCGAGTCCGAGTCCGAGTCCGAGTCCGAGTCCGAGTCCGAGTCCGAACCTGAGTCCGCCCCGGAAGCAGCAACAAAAGCCGATCCAAAAACTGCGAGCTGAAGCCTCTTTTGTCCCATATTTATCGGAGATACAAAGGCCTGGAAAGGGTATCATGCACGTTGAACAAAACGGGAGGAGTCGATGGCAGAAACCGCTTTAGCATATCACCCGGGATATCAATATCCCCTGTTAGGTATCGTTATATATAACAGGGGATATTCCATGCAAAAAGATATCGGATGCGCTGCATCCCCTGCGAAGCCTGCCGAATATCAGCCCGATCACCTCCAAACAATGCATATACATTTGCCAAATCTGGCAAATGTATATCGTCGTATATTAATAAGTTATGTGTCTTAACCGTGGAGGGAGCATCAAGTGTTTTTATCTTTATTAGGAATCACGTTTATTGTCTCATTGCTAGTGTGTTTTATCGTAGCGAAGTTATTCGCCAAGCCGATCGATGGAATTCTGGAAAGAATCGTGGCAGACGATATCGCTTATGCTTGGACAAAGTACCTTAAATTCGCCATTTATGTGGTTGGAATTTCTGGAGGTGTCAGGATCAACTACCTGGAAAACTTCCTGCGTGCACCGACAGAACACTTTACCCCACCCGTGCTAACCATGGATCGCTGGGTATTGGAAATATATCGTACGATAATCGAGTCTCTTCAATCCATCGCATGGATGCTGTTGGTGTTTTTTATATTTGCACTCATCGCATACGTTATCGTTCGTGCATTTGAGCTGCGCACAAATGCAAAAGGACAAGCTGGTGCAAACAACAACACATAACAATTCGCTCGTGTGGGACGCTGCGCCGCGATGCGGCTCGCGCCCCACAGCTTGATCGTTATGCCTAAAAACTGGAGGGTCTAGTGAACGAAATATTTCTGCTCATAGTTGGGGCTGCTATCGCTCTATTTTCCACATGGGTCAAATCGTGGATTGATCGAGAAGCTCAGTGCAGTAATGAAGTGTTCAAACAGCGCATATCGTGTATGAACCAAATTTGGTCTTCGTTCTACGAAGTCAAAAATATCTTTGGCCGCAAGGTTGCGTTAGGCCATGAAAAGTGGCTCGCGCAGAACCACGCCGAAGCACTTGAAAAATTGAACGCCTTTAGAAGGCTGATCGATGAAAATCAAATAGTCCTTAGCAAGGAAATAGTAAGTGGCTTCCGGGAATTGGATACTTATCTATTTGTCCTTCTAGGCGATGAAGATCAAAAACCGTCGCAATATGTGGCCGATCTCAATGTGATCTTGGAAAAACTCTCAAAAACAATTAACGAGAACATGAATGTTCGAGCACATAAAATTGATCTTCGCCTTAGCACTTAGGCATAACCCGTCAGTCGAGAGGGACTGCGCAAAAGCGCGCAGCCCCTCACTTTTACGTTAGAGGAGAAGAAGTAATGAATTTTGCGAAATTATTTTCAGTATCGGTCCTCAGTCTAATTTGCTGTGCATGCGCCAGTTCGATAAATATGAAGGAGGCGCAAATACATTACCAGGCCGCACGAAATTTCGAAAATCAAGGTGATTTCGTTTCAGCCCGAGAGCAGGACTGGAAGGCGCTCGTTGCTGCTCGTTCAGGCGGTGCCGAACCGGAAACCATTTCGATGATGACGTATGAGTTTGGAAGAACAACCGGGTATGCCTGCCATTTGGAGGAAGCAGAAAAATTTCTCGTGGAGTCATTGAAACTGGAGGAGAGCTTACCCCAACGGAATAGCCGCAATATTGGCATCCGTCGTTTTGAATTGGCGCGCCTTATGTATGACCAAAAGCGTTATAAAGATGCGGCCAGCTACTACTCAGATGCCCTTCGTGAAGTCGAGCAAACCAACAGTGTGAAGTCAGACCCCATAGCCTTTGCCGGCGCCTATGAAGAATATGCTGATGCCCTTGCGCAAAGTGGAGATAACAATTCCGCCCAAGAAGCTCTTCGAAAGGCGAAAAGTTTAAGGGAAACCAATCCTAGCCAAGAGGCGAAATTCAAGCCTGTTCGCTACAAGTGCAATTCTCCTCTAACCCTTCAGTCAACAGTATAGGGGGTCAGGACTTGTTTCGCGCATTTTCATCGGCGGATTTAATGATGCGACTCACCGTTGAATGGTGCAGGCCGCAATAAGTTGCAATCTCCTGCATGGTATAGCCATGTTCCCTGTAGGCCTCCCGTATCCAGTCGCTTCGCTCCCTGTCTGGCTGCGCAATCTCTGAAAGCGGCAGATGCCTCAACAACTGCTTCCGCTTCGGAATCCCTACTGTTTCACCACTCCCGGCTACCTGCAACCGACCTCTGAACAGATCATCGCCTAAAATATCGGGGCCATTCAACTGATCCCAGGGGGAGACCATCTGCTCATCCCGGACAAAAGCAACATACGCAGCCCTGGCGGTTTCCGAGTCATTACCAAACCGGGATAACAGCCAGCCAGTATCAAGGAATGCAGGAGTTGAAACGGCACCCGCTGTCGCCTGATAGCTGCTCCACGGCCAGTCGCCTGCATCCTTCACCATGCCGGCCGCAACGGGGTTGCGAACGATGTATCGACTTAACTCCAGCAGGTAGGCATCTTTATCCACAACAATCGACTTGAACCGCCCCTGAAACACATGTCCGACACGTCCATGCGTGCGATTGAAGCGCTGGGTATAGATACCATTCAATTGACGCATCCCGCGACTCAAATTCGAACGCGGTGTTTCTATCATCAGGTGGAAATGATTACTCATCAGACAATACGCATGACAAATCCAGCCGAAGCGATCGACCACATGAGCAAGCACCGCCAGAAACATCTCCCGGTCATCGTCCGTTAAATAGATATCGGACCGCGCGTTACCACGCGATGTCACATGATAAACAGCACCTTCAAATTCTATCCGCAACGGTCTGGCCATGAGAGCACACTAACTCCAACAATGCGCAAAACAAGTCCTGACCCCGTCCCTTCGCAAAACAAGTCCTGACCCCGTCCCTTGCAGGTCACTGCAGCAGCTGCTGCAATCGTTGCCTGTCGCGATTCGACGGATGGTGTGCGACATGCATGATGATGTCGGCAAGCTCCTTTTCGTCAGCACTCGCCGATTTACTCTGTTTCAGGGTCTCCAGTTTGAGCAGATCACTATCACTGACATGATGACTGAAGCGCATCATGGCCCCGGCCAGTGTGCGTTCGCCGGCTGTGGCATCTGTGTTATCGACGATCTGCTGCAGGCTGGCCATCTCGCTTTCGGACGGATAGTGACTTAAATGCATCAGGATAGCGTCGATGGTACGGATCGGGACGGTGGCGGAAACAGCGGGTGTAACATTGAACAGCAGTGCCAGTAGCAACGGGATAAGTGCATAGACTGAACGTTTCATGTTGTCCTCCTCGCATGCGGTGAATGCGTCGCATGACCGCGAACCACTAATACTGTAGCAAAATGGTTGGTTTTATAAAAGGACGAATCAACTGAATCTGTTGCAAAAAGTCTGCCTGCAGAACAAAGCTCAGGACATGTGACGGTGCCAGGCATGACTTATGGAGTGATTCACATCCGCCAGACTGGACGCTTTAATATGCAGGGGCGGCAATAAGCCGGCCCGCTATTCTTAATCGGTTGATCCCATGGCAGCACGATCCATCAGCCACTCCCCATCGGCAATGGCGGCAATCGGCAACCGCTCCCCTGCCCTGATGCGTGCCAGCGCATCGTCTTTATCCTTGCAGACCCCCGTCAGGAAAAACCGGCATTGCTCTGCGCATAAACTCGTCAAACAGCGGAACCGTAAATGCCAGCTCTCCATACGAAGGGCTATATATCATTCCTTTATTAATCAGATTAGCGCGTGTTGGGCCGATACTGCTGATTTTCAGCCCCAAAGCATCCGCGATATCGCTCGTCCGTTGCGGATCTGGGCCGAGTTCTGACATAGCCCGGAGAAAGGTCTTCTCTGTCGGTGTCAGGCGATCAAATCGCACTCTGAAAAAGTTTAAATCCAACCGGCCAATCACAATTTCGGATGCGCCCTGAATCACAGAAAACTCGATCGGAGAGGCAACGGCCCGGTTCCAGGCCTGATAACCCCACTCCTGAAGAAAGTATGGATACCCCCGCGTCAACCTGAAGATCTCTTTTAATGCATCTTCGGAAAAACGTACCCCCTCTGTTTCAACAGGCTCCTGTAAAGCTCGACTGGCATCATGCTCCGAGAACGCCCCTATATCAGGAAAACTGAATAACCGCTCTGCATATGATTTCGACTCTCCTGCAAGACCAGGCAAAATGGGCAAACCGGCAGCAAGTAAAACCAATGGAAGCTGGCGCTGCTGCATCTTGTGCATCGCCATAATAAGGGCGCTCAGCTCTTTCTGTTTAAAGTACTGAATCTCATCGATCAGTATTGCAACACATACACCTCTATCGGCTGCAGCTTCAGCCACAGCGATAAACAAACTGGGTAAATCAACTTCAAGGTCACCACTGTCGGCTGAACCCTGCTCAGGATCAATATCAAGGCCCAGCTCAATATCGCCGACTGTGACTTTGATCGCTCCAACGAAGCTTTTTAACACAGCCAGCCCACGGCGAACCTTATCACCTGCTCCTGCCATACGGTTGATATCAAAAAGAAGACGGCGCAAATGCGGAGCCAGCAATATCCCCAGAGACTTATCTTCGTGCGCTTCAATCAGAATCGTGCGATATCCGGCGTCCCCGGCCATCCGCTCCATCTCATTGAGAAGCACTGTTTTGCCAACACCTCGCAAGCCTGTCAGCAGAATACTTTTCTCGGACCGCTTTTGCTTCACCCGCCCCAGTAAAATTCTGGCCTGTTCAAGCACCCCATCCCGGCCAACCAATTCAGGAGGCGGAGAACCTGCCCCCGGAGAAAACGGATTTTTAATCGGGTCCATACACACCTCTGAACATTATCTGCATGGTCTATAACAACCTATAGCAACTTATAGCTATAATTTCATATAAGTAAATATAACCAGCGAGAAACATCAGGGCAATCGCCTTTATTTTTTATGACAGTGACAGTGCCAGGCATGACTTATGGAGTGATTCACATCCGCCAGACTGGACGCTTTAACATGCAGGGCCGGCAATAAGCCGGCCCGCTATTTTTCAGTCGGTTGATCCCATCGCAGCACGATCCATCAGCCACTCACCATCGGCAATGGCGGCAATCGGCAACCGCTCCCCTGCCCGGATGCGCGCCAGCGCATCGGCCTTCCCCTTGCCGGTGACCATCAAGATACGATGACGGGCCGCATTGAGTGCGCTATAGCCCATACTGACCCGCTCGGCTGGTGGCTTGGGCGAGTTGTAAACCGGCACCGCCAGACGCACATCGGTCAGGGCCGGATTGGCGGGAAACAGGCTGGCGGTATGCCCATCCTCCCCCATACCAAGCAGCACGATATCCATCACCGGAGCAGCAGCAAGCAGCGCCGCATAGGCCGCAGCCGCCGATTCCGGCCCCTCTTCTGCCGCCATGCGATGAATCTGCGCTGCCGGTATCGGCACATGCCTGAGCAGCGCCGCATCGGCCATGGTATCGTTACGCTCGGCATCTCCGACCGGCAGACAGCGCTCATCACCGAACCAGATATGCAGTGACGCCCATGGCAGTGGCATCTGTCGCAGCAAGTCATAGCAGAGCCGTGGCGTAGTACCGCCAGCCAGTACCAGATGGCACACACCCTTTTCAGCTACCGCTTTCTGACAGAGCTCAGCCACCCGCCCGGCCGCATAAGCGGCCAGTTCTGCGGGTGACTCAAACAACATCTCACTCATGATTCGGAGGATTCCACCGGACGAATCGGATGACCACCGAAACCGGCCCGCTGGGCATTGACGATCTTGCCGGCAAATGCGTCCTTCTGACGACTGCGGAAGCGCATCTGCAGTGCCAGCGTCAGCACCGGCGTCGGAATACCGAGATCGATCGATTCATTGACTGTCCAGCGCCCTTCACCGGAATCATCCATCCAGTCGGACAGCGATGAAAGATCGCCATCCTGCTCCAGTGCATCACCGGTCAGATCAAGCAGCCATGAGCTGACCACCGAACCATGCTGCCAGACGCGCGAGATCTGATGCATATCCAGATCAAACTCATCCTTCGCCTTCATCAGCTCAAAGCCCTCGGCAAAGGCCTGCATCATGCCGTACTCGATACCGTTATGAACCATCTTGACGAAGTGGCCGGCTCCCACCGGTCCGACATGACCCCAACCCTTGCCCTCATTGGAGGCCAGGGTGGTCAGTGCCGGTGCAATCAGGGCAATGGCATCATCTTCACCACCGATCATCAGTGAATAGCCATTTTTAAGACCCCACACACCACCGGAGGTACCGCAATCGGCAAACAGCATCCCCTTTGCCGCAAGCTCAGTGCCGCGACGCTGGCCTTCCTTATAGTTGGAGTTACCGCCATCGATGATCAGATCGCCCGCTTCAACCCCTGCCGCAAGCAATGCAGCAATGGTGCTGTCGACAAACTGATGCGGCACCATCACCCAGATCACACGCGGCGCAGGCAGCTGTGCAATCACATCATTCAGATCGGTAGCAGCGGTAACCGATGAATATTCGGCGGCCAGTGCTGCGCCGGGAGTGGTATCCACATCATAGGCCACCACGTCATGACCACCCTGTGCCAGCCGCTTCACCATATTGCCGCCCATGCGACCCAATCCGATCATTGCCAGTTTCATATTATTTCCACTCTCCTGTTATTTGTCCGCAATCTTCGCCGACTCACCCGTCATCAGTTCATTGGCATTCACAATCACATGATAGCGCTCACGCGCCACCTGCATCATCCGTTCGGCAAACTGCGGCCGATCCATCAACACCTTGCTGAAATCACGCTTATCAAGCGTATAGATCGCACAATAGGTCAATGCACGCATCGTTGCCTGGCGCTCCTTGGTTAACAGCAGACTCAGCTCACCAAACACCTGCCCGTCACTCAGCTCCCCTTTCACCCAGCCACGGGCATCCACCATCTCCACCCGCCCCTGCTCGATAATGAACAGCTCACCGGCCACAGAACCGAGCCGGACAATCTCGTCACCTGCATTATACACACGCGGCTTGAGCATCATGGCAAAGGCATTGATCATCGTCGTGCCTGATCCCTCAAACATCGGCACACGGGACAACGCCTGTTTCGGCGAGCGGGCCAGCCAGCGCCTGTGGGCTGCAGCGGGCAGATCAAAGGCCGCTTTCGGCCCCCATGAGCCGAACGGGTAATTGGGAAAATCGCGCGCCTTTTCACTTTTCCATACATCCAGAATCGGCTGCACAATCTGCCAGGATGTTTCCACCAGATCGGAGCGGGAAAACAGCGATGCATCGCCGCGCATGCAATCATATAACATGGTTTCGTAACCGGTGCCCGGATGGGTCACAAAGGCCTCGTCATATTCAAAGTTCATATTGACCTTGCGCATATGCATCGACGGGCCCGGCCGCTTGGCCAGAAAACGCAGCTCAATGCCTTCATTGGGCTGAATGCGGAAAATCAGCTGATTGGCTTCCAGCTGACCGGCAGCCGGTGTACCACGGAAGGTAAATTCGGGTGCCCTGCGGAACTGCACAACAATCTCGGTGGATTTGGTACGCAACCCCTTCCCCGAACGCAGGAATACCGGCACCCCGTGCCAGCGCCAGTTATCAATGCGCAACTTCACGGCCGCATAGGTCTCGGTATTCGAATCCGGATGCACCAGATGCTCCTGTCGATACGGCTTCGCCGGTGATCCATCCTGCTTCACACCTTCGCCATACTGACCACGTACGGCATTTTCCCGTACCTCTTCCGGCTCCATGATCCGCACCGCACTGAGCAGCTTGAACTTCTCATTCCGGATAGCCTCGGATTCGAATGAAACAGGCGGCTCCATGCAAAGGTAGGCCATCATCTGAAACAGATGATTCTGGATCATATCGCGGACCACACCCGATTTATCGTAATAGCCACCGCGCCACTCCACACCCACCTGCTCAGTGGCAGTGATCTGGATATGATCGATATGGGTACGATTCCACAACGGCTCGAACATGCCATTGGCAAAGCGGAAGGCGAGCAGATTCTGCACGGTCTCCTTACCCAGATAATGATCGATACGATAGACCTGACTCTCTTTCCAGTAGGTGAGAATCTGGCGGTTGAGCTGACGGGCTGAATCAAGGTCCGACCCGAACGGTTTTTCAACAATGATACGCCGCCAGTAATCATGTTCCTCATTCATTCCCACCGCCTCAAGACCGGTAGAGATCATGCTGAAAACAGCTGGAGGTGTAGCCATATAAAAGAGGATATTGCCACCGGCATCGTAACGGCCATCGAGTGCCTGCAAAAACGTCTTCAGCCGGGCAAATGCCTCTGCATCATCGAAACGCCCCTGCATATAATGGATTTTATCGCAAAAGACCGACCATGCATGGTCATCAAACTGATCCTGGCGCGAGTAGTTGCGTACATCCTCGCTCATGCGGTCGCGAAATGATTCGGTGGAAAAATCATCCATGGCCATACCGAGAATGGCAAAGGCATCCGGCAGAAGATTATCGCAGTAGAGATTAAACAACGATGGAATCAGCAGTCGCTTGGTCAGATCACCCGAAGCACCGAAGATCACCATTATGCAGGGATCGGGTGCATCCTCCTGCAGATTCAGTGCCGTAAAGAGTTCCTGTAAACCCTCCGGGCCGCCTTGATCGCTCATGTAGTCACATCCAGAAATTGCGGCCATCCGCAGTAATATGGTTCAGAAAAGCAGCGCCACGCTACTCTGGCGTCATCGCGTGCGCCAAGGAAATCACCCGCAACGGTCCAGCTCCGCTGCCATGAATTGATGAAAGCAGTCATGGACCCGCTGCATGCGCTCTTTTAACTGCAAGGGTGAGTGAATGGCGGCATGCCGCCGCATGGTCTCCCACTCGGTGGCCGCCGGATCATTGGGCAAATGGCCGATCGAGCGCCACAACTCCACCCGCAGTGCATTCTCCATCTGACGATAGATCAGATAACTCTCTGCCAGCCATTCGGCCTGCTGATGCCATGCATCCGGTGCAGAATCAGGCAGAGACCGGAGCAGATCAACCGTTCTTCGCTGATATCCTCCAAAGGCCAGACGCGCGTACTGGGCCAGAAACTCAATATCAACCAGTCCGCCGGCATCCTGCTTCAGATTGATGATATCACTCTCTTTGCTGGCCAGGTGAGCAAGCATCTTCTCACGCATCTCCATCACCTCTGCCGCCAGAGCGGAATGGTTGCGCGGCAGATCCAGAATGGACGCCACCTGTTTGGCCACCATCTCCCGTGCAGCAGCCGGGCCGGCGACAGGACGGGCACGGCATAAGGCCTGATGCTCCCAGGTCTGGGCATCGGTTAACTGGTAGTCGCGAAAACCGCTGATATTGGTGACCAGCACCCCCGACTGACCGGATGGGCGCAGACGGGCATCAAACTCGTAACCGGCTCCGTACGGTGGTGTACCGGTCAGATACTGGATCATGCGCCGGCCGATACGCTGGGCATGCTCACCCATGCTGCGCCGCCCGACCATGCCGGAAGGATTTTCATCGGCCAGCACAAACACCATATCCAGATCGGATACCAGCCCCATTTCACGTGAGCCATGCTTCCCCATCGCCAGTGCAACAAATGGAAAATCTGCCGGCAAATCCATTTGATGCAGGCACAGGCGCAGCGTCGCCGCCGTCGCCGCATCGGCGATATCGGCCAGCCAGCCGCCAATGGTCATGGCATCGGCGGTATGGGCATCCACAGCCAGTGCCGACAGCAGTCGTGCACGATCCACCCAGTAACCGATATCAGCCAGCATCTGCTCGACATGATCGTAATCGCGCAAACCATCAAGCTCGGCCACCATATGATGAATATCTGTTTCACTGCGCTCCACCATCAGCGGCCACTCAAGCCACGAAGGATCCCTGACAATATGATCGGCCAGATACTGGCTGGCTGAGAGCACACCGATCAGCCAGTCCAGTGCCCCCTGATGGGTTGCCAGCAAATCAATCCAGGTGGCACGACCGGAAATCGAGTGAATAAGCCGGGCAAAAGCCTCAAGTGCGGTGACACCATTTTCATCATCGAGCCAGCGCGGCATGGCACGGATCAGAATACGCTCAACCTCGCCCCGGCTGCGCTCAGGAAGCATGCCTCTGGCCAGCGATTCATCAATCCGCTGCAGTGACATGACGATCCGCTCCCGATCCGCCTCAACAACCGATGACAAGGCATCCGCATGACCGGTCAGCCAGCTGTTCGCCTCCGGCTGACCGCTATCGGCCGGTTTAACAAAGCGGCTGAATGCACCTTCAACGATCGCGGCATGGTGGATCATCTGCCGCTCAATATCCTCGATACCGGTGGCAGCGCTCAGATATGGGCGGTAATCATCCGGTAACCGGTGCGTCTGCTCTCCCCGCCTCGCCTGAATGGCATGCTCCATCCGCCGCCAGAATCGATAGGCCTGCTTCAGTTCAGCCACATCTTCCGCATTGATAATGCCGGACTGCTGCAAAAGATCGATCGCCTGCATGCTCGGCTGCACCCGCAGTGCCACATTGCGGCCACCATGCAACAGCTGCAACGACTGGATAATAAATTCGATTTCACGAATTCCGCCACGACCCCGTTTGACATCGAAACCGGCAGCAATGCCGCCACTACCGGCCTGCCCGTCGATACGGCGTTTCATATCAGCCAGCGCAACCACCGTGGTATAATCGAGATAGCGGCGATAAATAAATGGTGTAATACCTTCGATAAAGGCCTGACCGAGCAGCAGATCACCTGCCACCGGCCGCGACTTGATCAGCATCGCCCGCTCCCAGGTCTGACCATACTCAAGATAGTGCGACAGGGTTGTTTCCAGATGCAGGGCAATGGCCGAACCGTCGCCACCCGGACGCAGGCGCATATCCACCGGCCAGACAATGCCATCGGCCGTTCGCTCACTCATCAACCGAATCAGCATGCGCGAGAGGTGCATATAATACTCGTCCACAGGAAGTGACTGCCGCCCGCCTGAGCTATGACCCTCCCCCTGCCAGATGAACAGCGGATCGACATCCGAACCGAGGTTGAGTTCACGGCCGCCAAGCTTGCCCAGCCCGATAATGCAGAAACGCCCCGCCTCGATCACCCCGTAACGCGGAGCAATCAGGCGCATGGCCATCTTCAGCGCCTGATCAAGCAGCCCGGAGGCAAAGTCTGCGATGGCCTGACAGGAGCGATCCATATCGCCATGCAGGCCGAGCTCCCACCAGATCAGATGACGATGGCCCCGATGTTTGCACTGACGCAAATGGCGCATGCAGGTGACAAGATCACTGCTGTCACAATCAGGAATCCAGCTCGCACTGGCATCCGGCAGCGCGATCGCATCCGCCGCCACAAACAGTCTTTTACACTCTGCCGGGGTGGCTGTGCGCATCAGCATGGCAAACAGCGGCGAATGGGCATATACCCTGCGCACATCGGCATGCAGGAACTGGGGGACATCTGTTAACAGCTGATCAATCGGTTCGCTCATTGCATAACTATAACCGTTTGATGACAACGTGAGAATCAGTACCGATGTATGCCCGTCTGCCAGGCGATGACTGATTTATTACCATCCGGGCAAACCTGCGCCATAAAAAAGAAAAGGCCGCCCGATGGGCGGCCTTTCCTGATCAGCAAATCCGGCTGGATTAGCAGGAGTAGTAGAGTTCCATTTCCTTCGGATGCGGACGCATACGAACTTCGTTGAGCTCTTCCATCTTCAGCTCGATGTAGGCATCGATCATGTCATCATCCATGACGCCGCCAACCTTGAGGAAGTCGCGATCTGCATCGAGTGCAATCAGAGCCTCTTCCAGACCACCACAAACGGTCGGGATCAGCTTGCCTTCTTCCGGAGGCAGGTCATACAGGTTCTTGTCTGCAGCTGCACCCGGATCAATCTTGTTCGCGATACCGTCGAGACCTGCCAGCATCATGGCAGTGAAGGCCAGATACGGGTTGGAGGTGCAGTCAGGGAAGCGAACTTCGATACGGCGAGCCGGATTGGAGTTAACAACCGGAATACGGATGGACGCAGAGCGGTTACGGTTGGAGTAAGCCAGCATCACAGGTGCTTCGAAGCCAGGAACCAGACGCTTGTAGGAGTTGGTAGAAGCGTTGGTGATTGCGTTCAGAGCCTTGGCATGCTTGATGATACCACCGATGTACCACAGTGCTTCCTGAGACAGGTTGGCATACTTGTCGCCTGCGAACAGGTTCTTGCCATTGAGCCAGAGAGACTGGTGAACGTGCATGGCGGAGCCGTTGTCGCCATAGATTGGCTTAGGCATGAAGGTTGCGGTCTTGCCATGGGCATGAGCAACGTTGTGTACCACATACTTGTACCACTGTACTTCGTCAGCCTTCTGAATCAGCTCGGCAAACTTCATTGCCAGCTCGCACTGACCAGCGGTCGCCACTTCGTGGTGATGCGCTTCCATGTGGATGCCCAGATCGCTCATGACCAGAGACATGTCACTGCGGATCTCATGCAGGGAGTCGATTGGCGGAACCGGGAAGTAACCACCCTTGACGCGCGGACGATGGCCGGAGTTGCGCATCATGCCTTCGGACGCATCAGCAAAGTTCTTGCCGGAGTTCCATGCTGCTTCCTCGGACTCGATCTGGTAGCCACAGCCACCCATATCGTTGTTCCAGCGGATGCCGTCGAAAATGAAGAACTCGAGCTCAGGGCCGAAGTATGCGGTGTCAGCAATGCCTGCAGAGCGGATGTAGTTCAACGCTTTCTGTGCAATCTGACGCGGGCAACGGTTATATTCCTGACCGGTAATTGGGTCGATCACCTGAGCAACCAGAACCAGCGTGGAAGCTTCGAAGAAGGGATCGATATTTGCACTTGCCGGATCAGGAATCAGAGCCATATCTGAGTTATTAATATCACACCAGCCGGCAACGGATGATCCGTCGAAGGCGAAGCCGTCTTCGAATGAATCTTCACTCAGCTGATGGATTGGATAGGTAACGTGCTGCCATTTGCCACGTGTGTCAGTAAAGCGGACATCGACAAACTCGCACTCGTTTTCTTTGATCAGGTCAAAGACCTTTTGAACTGCGTTACTCACAATGTACTCCTTCATAGTTATACAAAAAATCCCACCCGGTCAGATCGGATGCGCGACTTTGGCACAAGATATTCAGCTTGGCAACCGATGTTTAAATTGCATCCTGATCACGTTCGCCGGTACGAATACGGATTACCTGCTCAACCGGCGAAATGAAAATTTTACCATCACCGACTTTGCCGGTTCGGGCTGCTGCACAGATGGCCTGTACGGCCTCTTCGACCCGCTCTTCGCTGACAACCATCTCGATTTTTACCTTGGGAACAAAATCAACCACATATTCTGCCCCGCGGTAAAGCTCGGTATGTCCCTTCTGACGGCCATGCCCTTTCACCTCGGTAATGGTCATGCCATCGATCCCCATTTCACCCAGGGCATCCTTTACATCATCGATCTTGAACGGTTTGATCACTGCTTCAATCTTCTTCAATGTTTGCTCCTTTCTGCACGGGATTCTGCTACTTAACCTTTTTTCTGCCTGCTATTCGCGAAAGCCATGGGTAATCGGATAACGCCGATCCCGCCCGAATGCGCGCTCGGTAATTTTCACCCCTGGAGGCGCCTGCCGGCGTTTATACTCGGCCAGCTGCAGCATGCGCACCACACGCCGCACCTCTTCGGCATCATAACCGCGCGCGGCAATTTCATCCACGCTCAGACGTTCCTCGATGCTGGCACTGAGAATGGCATCAAGCTCGGCATAGTCAGGTAATGAATCACTATCCTTCTGATCCGGACGCAATTCGGCCGAAGGCGGCTTGCTGATGGTGTTGGCCGGAATCACCTCACGCTCCCGGTTCAGCCAGCGGGAGAGTGCAAACACCTGCATTTTATAGACATCCTTGAGCACGGCAAAGCCACCGGCCATATCCCCGTACAGGGTGGCATAGCCGACCGCCATTTCCGATTTATTACCGGTTGTCAGCAGCATACGCCCTGTTTTGTTGGAGATGGCCATCAACAGCAGGCCACGCATACGGGCCTGAATATTCTCTTCGGTCACATCGGGCGCACTTGTACCCCAGGCCGCAAAGGTATCGGCCAGTATCGCTTCAACAGCGAAGGTGCCGCCACTGATCGGCAATGTGATCACCTCGATGCCAAGGCTGATCGCCAGTGCCTCGGCATCGGCAATCGAGTGATCACTGGAATACTTTGATGGCAGCAGCACGCCGAGCACATTGGCTGCACCCAGAGCTTCAACGGCAATCGCTGCCGTCAGGGCCGAGTCGATACCGCCGGAGAGTCCTATCACCACCTGTGAGCTGCCATTTCGACGCACATAATCGCGCACCCCCATCACCAGGGCGGCATAAATCTGTGCCATCGGTTCAGCGACCGGTTCAATAGCAGTGACGCCGACACAGCCAAGATCAAGCACCCCTTGCCACGGCTCAAACAGAGGGGCCCGCAATAACATATTGCCATTGCCATCTACTGCATGTGAACCACCGTCAAATACCACTTCATCCTGCCCACCCACCGGATTAACATAGACCAGTGGTGTTGCGAAGGCCGCAGCCCTGCGGGCAACCAGTGCCTCACGGTCCGCCTGTTTACCCAGATGAAACGGTGATGCATTCAGATTCAGCCATACATCGCAGGCGATGCCCGCCTGACTGGCGGCCAGATCATCATGCCAGAGATCCTCACATACGCCGACCCCTACCCGCCAGCCATTGACATCAAACACACACTGGCGGCCAGTACCGGGGGTGAAATAGCGCTGCTCATCAAACACACCGTAATTGGGCAGGCGCTGTTTATCATAAATGCCGACCACTTTTCCGTTACGGGCCAGTATCACACTGTTACGCAGGTGAATACCTTCCCGCCGCGGTGCACCGAAAACCACGCAGCTCTGCCGACTGGCTGCCACGACTGCAGCAACCGCTTCATCCACCTTCGCCATAAAAGCGGGCCTGAACAGCAGGTCCTCAGGCGGATAGCCGGTGATACACAACTCGGAAAACACCACCAGATCACAAAGCCCTGACTCTGCTTGCGCCATCGCCTGCATCATCTGACGGACATTCCCCTCCATCTCGCCGACGCGGGGCATCATCTGGGATATCAGAATTCTCATTTCTCGCCTCCGGAGAACAAGCAACCCATATATTCAGTCAACGCTATCACGATTCCGTCCGGCCCGGCACAAACATCGCATCACCATAGGAATAAAAACGGTAACCCGCCTGCTTGGCGTGCTCATATGCCGCCAGCACGCGCTGCCGACCGGCCAGTGCTGAAACCAGCATCAGCAGCGTCGATTTAGGCAAATGAAAATTGGTCAGCAGGGCATCCACCATACGAAAATGATAACCGGGCGTAATAAAAATGGATGTACGACCGGCTCCGGCAAGCAGTTGCCCGCTCTGGCCGGCGGCCTCCAGCGTACGCAGGCTGGTCGTTCCCACAGCCACCACGCGCCGCCCCTGCTGCCGGGCCCGATTCACCGCCTCGGCGGTTTCCGCCGGCACGATATAGGCTTCTTCATGCATGATATGATCGGCGACATCTTCCACCTGAACCGGCTGAAAGGTACCCGGCCCCACATGCAGCGTGACATGCACAAACTCGGCCCCGGCTGCCTGCATGGCAGCCATCAGCTCGGTCGTCAGATGCAAGCCGGCAGTCGGTGCAGCAACTGCGCCGGCATGGCGGGCAAACACCGTCTGATAACGCTGCTTATCTTCCTCAGAATCGGGGCGCGCAATATAGGGCGGCAGCGGCATATGGCCATGCGTCTCAATCGCCGCCGCCACATCGTCAGCCTGCAGCTGCACCAGCACATCCTTGCCTTCACGCGCCAGAACCGTCGCCGTAAAGGTGTCGGAGAAGGTAATCATCGTACCTTCCTTCAAAGGCTTGTTGGCCTTGCCCCAGGCGCGCCAGACATCGGTTTTATCGGTGGGCTCCAGCAGCAGGATCTCCACCCGGCCGCCGCTCTGTTTGCTGCCAACCAGACGGGCAGGAATCACTTTGGTGTCATTCACCACCCAGACATCACCGGGTTGCACCATGTGTGGCAGATCGACAATACGGCGATCACTAAAATCGTCATTCACCTCACTCAGACAAAGCAGGCGGGAAGCATCCCGTTGCTGCAATGGCTGGCTGGCGATACTCTGCTCGGGCAGATCAAAATCGTAATCGCTGACTCGCATGACGGCGAAGACTACTCGGCAACCATTTCAATGGAACAGGGCAATTCAAAAATACGTTCACTGCCAAAATAGAGACGTGACTCAGAGGAGTGTGAACTGCCCGCCTTACAAGCAGGCGGGCACATCAATGGCAGACGCCATCACCGGCCTTTCTGTGCGTAAAAATGCTGATACACCGCTTAATAGCGAACCGGTTTTACTTACCCTGTTGCTGCAGTGCTGCCCCCGTGGCTTCGGTTGGGGGCAACGATCGCGCATCATGAAGCCACCCCGTGGCTTCGGTTGGGTGCAACTATCGCGGTACCTGAAAGCCTTCCCCGTGGCTTCGGTTGGGTACAACTATCGCGCATCATGAAGCCACCCCGTGGCTTCGGTTATGTGCAACTATCGCGGTACCTGAAGCCACCCCGTGGCTTCGGTTGGGTACAACTATCGCGCATCATGAAGCCACCCCGTGGCTTCGGTTGGGTGCAACTATCGCGCATCATGAAGCCACCCCGTGGCTTCGGTTATGTGCAACTATCGCGGTACCTGAAAGCCTTCCCCGTGGCTTCGGTTGGGTACAACTATCGCGCATCATGAAGCCACCCCGTGGCTTCGGTTGGGTGCAACTATCGCGGTACCTGAAGCCACCCCGTGGCTTCGGTTGGGTGCAACTATCGCGCATCATGAAGCCACCCCGTGGCTTCGGTTATGTGCAACTATCGCGGTACCTGAAGCCACCCCGTGGCTTCAGGTACCTTGCTGGTGCGTGATTTCATACAGGACGGATTTAAGGACCATCGCCTTGAACGGTTTCTGTAAAAAGCCATCCGGACGATCGCCGGTCAAGAGGGTGCCGGCATCCACCTCGGAATAACCTGAAACCAGTATAATCGGTACCGTTCTGTCGATGGCACGCATGGCGGCCATCGCCTCAACGCCCCCCATCACCGGCATGGTCATATCCAGCAGCACAGCCACCAGCTGATCATGATAGCGCTCAAACAGCTCTACCCCCTGCTGACCATCTTCCGCACTGCGCACATCAAAATCGAGTTTCGACAGAAATGTCTCTGCCACGGTGCGTACGCGCTGATCATCATCCACCACCAGCACCATGCCATTATCACCACGCCAGGCCGCCACCTCCATCGTGGTCACCATTTTCTCTTTCACTTTCTGATCCGTCACCGGCAGATAGACCCGGAACACCGTGCCTTTACCCGGTGCACTGAACAACTGCACTGCCCCTTTGTGCCCCTGTACAATACCCAGTACAGCCGAAAGCCCAAGCCCGCTTCCCGTTTTTTTGGTCGTAAAAAACGGATCAAATATTTTCGCCTGCAACTCTGCATCCATGCCACAACCGGTATCGCGAACCTCAATAATCACATACTGCCCGGTCGGCAATTCCGCGCCGTGATAGAGAGGATCGAGCTCGTTGCGCGCCATCTCGCGTACAGCGCTGGATACCTTGATCTCACCTGCGGCAGCACCAATGGCATCGGCAGAATTGACAATAAAGTTAAGAATCAGCTGCTGAATCTGGGCCGCATCACCCTCAATACCGGGGAGATCGGGATACAGCTTGATTTTCAATGCGATATTCTTGCCGACAGAGGCCCGGATCAAACGCCCCATCGATCGAATCATCTCGTTGATATCAAGCACTTCCAGCGCATAGGTGCCCTTGCCGGCATAAGCGAGCATCTGTTTGCACAATTCGGCCGCATGATCGCAGGTTGTGACAATATGGCCGAGGTAGGTATTTGCAGGTGACTTGATGCCCACCACCCCCTGCGCCAGTTCGGCATTGCCCATAATAGCGGTCAGAAGATTATTAAAATCATGCGCGATACCACCTGCCAGCACCCCGAGAGATTCAAGCCGCTGGGCATGTTCGAGCTGGGCCTTCAGGGCATGATTTTCCTGATCCTGCTGCATACGCTCACTGGTATCTTCCGCCGTCACCAGCACCGCCGGCCCGCCTTCAATCATCACAGGCGAAGACTGCATTTTGATGGTCACATCTCTCCCGCTACGACGTACCACCGCAAGCTCAAGTACAGGTGCAGGCCGCCCCGACCCGGCCATATGACGAACCCGCTCCTGCAGGCGGGCATGGTCTTCGGGATGGGCATAGTCATAAATGTTTGTACCGATGATCTCTTCCGGTCCTGCCGCCTCAAGCAGGCGGGCCGCCGCCGGATTACAGTAAATCCAGCGCCCGTCGCGATGGACACCGATGGCATATGGCATCATATCCAGCAAGGCGCGATGATTGAACCGGCTCTCGTTCAATGCATGCTCTTCATGGCGTAAGCGCCTGGTCGTATCATCGAGCAACGCATCCTTGAAGGCGCCGATCTTCTCCATCGCATAACCGGTAAACAGGGCAATCATGGTAAAGGGTACATAGGCAAGGCCAATGTAAAGCAGCTTGAGCAGATCAAAATCGGAGAAAAACGGGCTGCCGGCCGCAATGATCACCACATAGAGAAGGCTCCAGATCAGCCCTGCCCGTACACCAGCCACCATACAACCGATAAACGGGATACCGAAACTCCAGATAAAACCGATCTCATAGCTGCCACCGGCAAAAAACAGGGTCGAGAACAGCACCACAGGATGAAGAATGAACAGGTTTTTGAGTAAGCCGAGTGGCCCGTTAAAATGACTCCAGAGCATCAATCCGGCCAGAGTGACAATCATTGCCAGCTCGGTGACAGCCAGCATCGTCAGGCCGGCCATCAGGTTCGCCATGCCGAATACCGCGACAAATGCAATCGCCACCAGCAGACATCTCCGCAACATCTGCATCTGAATGCCGGTGGTCACCACCCATGTTTCAGCAAAGCTCATGCAACCGACCCCTTCCTGATGATTGTGTATAGCATAACCGGCCAGCCAAAACCAGCCGTGAAGCAGCCACCCTCGATACGTTACCTGATGATATCGGCCATCGTTTCCCGCAATGCTGCAGGTGAGTATGGTTTTTGCAGAAATCCTGCCAATCCCTTCCCCAGAAAACGGGTCGTGGCCTCCTCCTCGTTATAACCGCTGGATAAAACAACCTTCACATCCGCATTGATGCGACGCAGCTCACGAAAACACTCCGACCCATCCATCCGGGGCATCGTCATATCGAGCAATACGGCAACAATCCGGTCACCATGCTGGCGATACACCTCCACAGCATCCTGACCATCCTCTGCCGTCATCGTTTCAAACCCCATATCCTCCAGCATCATTGCAGCCACTTCGCGAATCGTCTCCTCATCATCCACGACCAGGACAACGCCATCGCCCACCGGGGCAACCCATTCGCCGGTATGATCCGCAGCCAGTGCCTCCATCGGCTCATCCATCACCGGCAGCAACAACTTGAATGTCGTACCGCGACCGGGCTCACTATACACCCGCAGTGCACCATGATGACCGCGCACAATACCCAGCACAGCACTCATGCCGAGGCCTCTGCCGGTAAACTTGGTGGTAAAAAACGGGTCAAATATTTTCTCAACGGTGGCAGCATCCATACCGCAACCGGTATCCGACACCTCCAGAAATACATAACGGCCTTCAGGTAGCGTCACCCGCGCCACCGAACCGCTCAAATAGGAGGCATCGGCATGCATGACACCGGTGGTAAAACCAATAACACCGCTCTTTTCACCAATGGCCTCACTGGCATTAGTGATCAGGTTCAACACCACCTGCTGAATCTGGGCCGCATCTGCCTCAATCAGAGGCAGCTGCTCACACAGATGATATTTGAGTACGACGTTTTTACTGATGGAAACTTCCATCAAGCGTGTCATCTCCATTACCAGCGAGGATATATTCAGCGGTTTGACAACAAATTTTCCTTTCCCCGAATAGGCCAGCATCTGCCGACACAGCTCCGAGGCTCGACGGGAGGACTCCTCGATTCTGCCCAGCAACACTCTGGCCGGTGACGCCATATCCAGCGCCCGCTCAGCCATGGCTGCATTGCCCATAATGGCAGTCAGAATATTGTTAAAGTCGTGAGCAATACCACCCGCCAGAATACCCAGGCTCTCCAGTCTCTGGGTATGCTCCAGCTTCTGTGCCTGCTGCTTCTCTTCAGTCACATCGCGCAGCATCGCCACATGACTGACCACCTTGCCCTGCTCATCAAAAATCGGTGCAATACTGCGATCGGTCAGAATTTCTTCACCGCTCTTGCGACGGATTCCCATCTCGCCCTTCCAGACCTTACCGCCATTGACCGTAGCGAGCATCTTCTCATAGATCGCAGTATCGGTCCCTGCTGTACGCAGTACACTGGCGAATCCCCCCTCTACCTCGGCGAAGGTGAAACCGGTCAGGCGCTCGAAGGCCGGGTTCACGTACTGAATACGCGCCTCGGTATCGCTGATAATCACTGCTTCCGCCGAATACTGCAGAGCTGCAACCAGACGTGCTTTTTCCGCCTGCATCTGACGGAACTCGCTCAGGTCGGTGACAATCCACTGCAATACCGGCTGACCATCAAGCTCCAGCGCCGTTAACTGCACCTGCACAGGAAAGGTCTCACCACTGCTGCGAATACAGATCCATGTAAACAGGGATGCGCCATCCGTCATCGCCGCCCGGATATGCCCGGCGATGGCCTTCGTCGAATCACGCCCGTCAGGTTGCAGTGATGGCGAAAGGTCTGCCAGCAACAGCTGACGGAAATCCTCTTCCGAGACCACACCGAACATCGATAACGTAGCAGGATTGGCCGATAAAAAATGACCATCGGCATAGGTCATAATGGCAGCCGAGGAGGATGCCACCAGCTTGCTATATCTGTTTTCAACATCAAGCCGGTCACTGATGTCACGCACCACTTCAAGCACCACGGTTTCACCCGCCTCAACAAACGGTACCCCGCGCACCTCACCGGTAAATACCGTACCATCCATGCGCAAATTACGCTGCACCAGTAACGGTGATCCATTGCCATCACTGACATAGCGTTGCAGTTGCCGCACAAAAGCGGGCCGGTCTTCTTCATACACCCGCTCCAGCACACTGCTGCCGACAAGCTCATCCGTCGCTTTCGCCCCAAACATGGCAACTGCAGCCGGATTCACATATAGCCACTTACCCTCCCGATGCACACCCACGGCATCCGGAATAGACTCGAACAGTTGCCGGAAACGCTGCTCCGCCTCGGTGCGTGCCTGCAGATCCTGCTCAAGTTGTTGCTGCAATTCGGACAGCTGCACATTGGCGGCATGGATGTTACGCATGGAGAGAGAGAGCCGATAAAGCAGCAAGGCAAGATAGGCCAGCAGCGCCATCACCAGCGCTGTCAGCCACAGACGATTGGTCTGGTGGGCCTGCAACTGCCGGCCATAGAGCATATCAAAGCGTGTCGCGACAAGGGCAATGCTTTCCGGCGTACCGCAATGGGCAACCGCATCCACATGCTCACGGATACGCGGCGCATAATGCAGCAGCACATCCGCATGATGCTCCAGCCGCACCAAACCGGCCTCTTTGAGGGCAACCTGCTGCTGGCTGATCGAGCGGAAAAGATCACTGTTGTTGGGCTCAAGCAGCCACTCGAACAGATCGCGATTCAGCTGTGTCAGGGCTACCCGCATGCCGGGCTTCTGTTCACTGATCTGGTTGATCAGAACAGGAAGATAACGCTGCGAATTGAGCAGTATGCCCAGATCACTTTTAAAGGCCTCGGCTGCTTTTGTCTGCAATACAATCGTGGCCTTAAGCGTCTGTAACGAATCGGTCATCTCAGCCATGCCGGCCAGATTGATCTCCAGCTGTTTGTAAACACGGTTCAGTTCAATCAGATCCTCTGTCAGCTGATCATAATTACTGACCCGATGATTTTGCAGCAGCAGCATATCCACCTCGCTGCGTGCATCCAGACTGATGATCTGCTCAAGATCCGTATGCACCCGGTGCGTCAAATCGTCGGTAAAGTCCTGTACCTGACGGAATTGCCATACCACCACCATCAACAGCAGCAGCAGGACCAGAAAGTGCAAACGCATCATCACAGGCTTCATGGCGTCACCAGGGCCGTCGCTGGCGTAAAATTCAACTGTTCACGATCAGAAGGTTCGAGTGAATGACCGGCATAGCTGCCGGGAAGCGTGTATAAAAATGCAATGATAGCGCGTAAATCATCGTCGGGAATATCACGGCCAAGCTGATATTTCGACATCACCCGGATCGCCTCGGCCAGCGTTTTGGCACTGCCGTTATGAAAGTAGGGAGCAGTCAGCACGGCAAGCCGGAGTGAAGGCACCTTGAAACGATGCATATCCTCCACCAGCCCTGTCACATTAAAGCGGCCGCGCCCGGCACTGTTTTCAGCCGGATAATCGGCGAAATAGTCGCCCATCACCCCCAATACCTGAAACAGATTGCCTCCGACATTCCGCCCCTGATGACAGGCAACACACCCATATGACTTGAACAGCCGGTAGCCGCGCTTCTCATCCGCTGTAATCGCCGCCTCATCACCGTTCAGATAGCGATCAAAACGGGAGCCGGGCGTTAGCAGTGTGCGCTCATACTCGGCAATGGCATTTTTGATATTGTCTGCCGTCAGACCTGTCGGGTAGATACGGTTAAAGTCGTTGCGAAATACATCATCGGCAGCAAGGCGACTGACCACTTCCGGCCAGCTGGAGGCCATTTCGACATGACCGGTCACCGGCCCGTCCACCTGCTCTTCCAGGGTCGTGGCACGACCATCCCAGAACTGGGCAAAATTCAATGCCGCATTAAATACAGTCGGGGAGTTGACCGCCCCCTCACGCCCTTCGACGCCGAACGAATGTTTTAAACCGTCCGCACCGCCATGCTCCTCCAGATCATGACAATGAGCACATGAAATCGACTGGTTTTGCGAAAGGCGAACATCGAAAAAAAGCTTTTTGCCCAGCGCGACCTTCTGAGCATCCACATTCAGCCGGGTAATCGGCTGCACAGGCTCGCCCGATAATTCAAGGGCCAGGCCATAGCCCGGCCATAACAATGCCATCACTATGCCGGCGGTCCACAATCTCCCTCGCATCTATCCGTCTCCCATAATCTCATGCAATCTGGCGATCAGCTGTGCAGGGGTAAACGGTTTCTGAAGAAATCCGGCCAGTCCCTTGCCGGTAAAATGCAGCGTTGCTGTCTCCTGATCATAACCCGAGCAAAGCACCACGCGGATATCCGGCCGGATACGCCGCATTTCGCCAAAAGCCTCTTCCCCGCCCATTCTCGGCATGGTCATATCAAGCAGAACACAATCAATATCATCCCGATGAGCTTCAAGCTGGGCAATCGCCTCCATGCCGTCAGCAGCCTGCCATACCCTGAAACCGGCATGTTCCAGCATCAATGCGGCCACAGACCGTATCGCCTCCTCATCATCGACCACCAGAATCGACCGCCCGTGTAATTCCGGCCGCAGCCCGACCTCTTCGGCCTGAGCTGCAAGCTTCTCCGCACTGGCGGCAGCTGCCGGCAGCCATACCCTGAAGGTGGTACCCTGCCCGGGCAGGGAACTGATCCTGATCACCCCGCGATGGCCACGAACGATACCGAGTGTCGCACTCATGCCGAGCCCCCGCCCGGTAAACTTGGTGGTAAAAAACGGCTCGAACAGGCGCTGTCTGGTTACAGCATCCATGCCACAACCGTTATCCCTTACCTCCAGCCAGATATATCGACCGGGCAGCGCCGTATCATCACCACCGTCCATCTCCTGCAGGGCTTTGCCATCAAGCGTTGCCTCGCCGGTGGCGACCACCACCTCACCATTACCGCCATCCATCGATTCACTGGCATTAATGACAAGGTTCATGATCACCTGTCGTATCTGGGAGAGATCCACTTCAACCGCCGGTAATGCGGTCGCCAGCTCATAGCGGAGCTGCACATTTTTGGCGATCGATATTTCAAGCAGCCGCACCATATCGAGTACCAGCTCCGACAGATCCAGAGGCCGGACCACAAACTGCCCTTTACCCGAGTAGGCAAGCATCTGATTGCACAACTCGGCCGCCCGCTGCCCTGTTGCCTCGATCACCTGCAAACTTTCAAGCACAACATTGTCAGAGGCACCTGTTCTGGCCACTGCCGTATGGCCCATAATCACGGTCAGCAGGTTATTGAAGTCATGCGCAATTCCGCCTGCCAGCACCCCCAGGCTCTCCAGGCGCTGGACATGTTCCATGCGATCAAGCCGGCGCCGCTCCTCGGTAATATCGCGGTCGACTACAATCTGATGACACACCCGACCATGTGCATCAAGTACGGGAGAAACCCGGCGTGCAATCATGCGGGCGTCTTCCCCTTCTCCAAGCGTCAGCTCACCATTCCATGACTGACCATTTTGAACGCACTCATCAATCCTGTCGCAGAGAGCCTTGCCACTCTCGCCGCCACACAACGCTGCGGCCATCCGGCCGGCCAGCTGCTCGGGCGTACAGTCAAACAATCGTGCGGCAGCCGGATTAGCCAGCTCAACCACGCCTGCCGCATCAAGAATCATCACAGACTCATCACTCTGCATAATGGCAGCATGTAAGAGATGAATGCGCTCTGCAGATTGCTTGCGACGGGTAATATCGCGCATCACCAGCAGCACAGAAGGGGTGCCCTGGTCATCAAACTGACAGCTGCGCAGCTCACCCCAGAACTCGCTGCCATCCAGTCGCAGCAGGCGCTCTTCAAACACCCCTTTTGACATCTCCATTTGACCGGCAAGCAGGGCTGCATTTTCCGGACATAATCGATCGATCACGGCCGTATCGATCAAACGCCTTTCGTCACTGGCACCAAACATCGCCACTGCAGCAGGATTAAGATAGCGCCAGCAACCATGGCGATAGACCCCTACACCATCGGGAATCAGATCAAAAAGCTGGCGAAAACGGCTCTCGCTTTTACGCAGTGCCTGCGTTTGCTCGGCCAGAAACGAACGCAACTCCTCGCGCCGACGCTCCATGGTCAGCGTAATCTGTTGCAGCTCCCTCGCCTCCTCGGATATTTTGACCGGCAACGTCACCCAGTCGTCGAAATTGCCACTCACCGAGTTTTTTATTTTCCGCATATAACTCAGGGAGCCGCCATCCGACTTGAGCGTATCCAGCATCAGCGACATCTTGACCTGTGATAAGAAAGCCATGCTGCGCATACGCAGCGCATTCTCCACCAGTGCACGACTGATCGTGGCTGCGTGATCCGAATCGAAATCCGGCATACGCAGCTTCACGTAAAGGCGCCCGTCAAATCGACTCCGCACGGCAATGCTTTCAGATGTTCAAAGGCGCGGGGAACCAGGGCACCCTCAATCACGGAGCCGTGCTGGGGAAGAATGCGATCGATCTGCCAGCGTTTCTGCATCCGGCAAAGCGAGTGATTCAATACCCGGTTCGATGGCATATAGAGCTGATGAAAGCTGTCCATGCGGGGAAGGAAGGAATCATCGCGGGCAAACAGATCCCAGTTACCGGATACGGCACCAAAGATATCACTGGTGAACAGGCTGCGGGTCTTTGTATCGTATGTCACGATTGCACCGGGTGAGTGCAGGTAAGGGGTGAACATGAACTCCAGCACCCGCCCGCTTTTCAGTCGGATGGCATAATCGTGGTCCTCAACCGCGTAAAAGGCGGACTGAATGCCGTAGTGGCGAATCAGGCGGATTGAATTGGTATGGGCAGCAACCTTCAGATCATTTCTGCCGATAATATCCTCGACCACCGGAATATTGCTGCACACATCAGGATCCTGATGATGGGCGACAATCAGCGAGATTCTGGCCGGGTTCACCAGCTCAAGTACCTTGCGCATCACCTTGGGAAAATCGGTCAGTGAACCGGGATCAAACAGCACCGCCTCAAGCTCATCACCTGTACCATCAATCAGCAGATACGGATTGCAGTGCAGATGGGCCTGCTCATCGCTGAAGCCCACCCAGTAGATATCATCTGCAACCCTGATTGCCTCTTCAAACTGCCCGGACTGCATCAATGAACCTCCTGCCCTGCCGAAAGAGCGGGCAACTGACGATCAGAAAGGACGCCGCCAGTTGCCAGTGCTACTGTATCAGCTGTTTTTATACAAAAAAACAGCGTTTAAGGAGATACTGACTGATGCCCTCCTGGCAAAAATCAGCGATTCCTTAGCGAATCGTTTCAACACCCGACGGGGTACCCATCAACACCACATCCGCCCCCTGGTGAGAGAAAATACCGTTGGTGACAACACCCGGCACACTGTTCAAATGATCTTCAAGTGCGCGGGCATCGGTCACTTTCAGTCCGTGCACATCAATAATCAGATTGCCGTTATCGGTAGTAAAACCGCTGCGCAACACAGGGGTTCCACCCAGCTTACTGGCCACAGCAGCGACCAGCTCACGCGCCATCGGAATCACCTCGATTGGCAGAGGGAACGCCCCCAGGTGCTCAACCTTCTTGCTCTCATCGACAATGCAGACAAAACTGTCAGAGGCAGCCGCCACAATCTTCTCACGTGTCAGGGCGCCACCGCCCCCCTTGGTCAGATTAAGGCCCGGATCAAACTCATCAGCCCCATCGATATAAACAGAGAGTGAATCAACCCGTGTCAGTGCTTCATTCAAGTCCATCACCGGGATGCCATGGCCGGCCAAACGGGCTGCTGTTGCCTCGGAGCTCGCCACAGCACCCACAATCTCATCCTTCATGCCGGCGAGTGCATCAATGAACATATTCGCTGTTGAACCGGTACCCACACCCACAATGGTACCCGCCTTGACATACGCAAGGGCAGCTTCGGCCACTTTTTTCTTCATTTCATCCTGGGTCATCTTCCCCTCCTTCACTTATCAGCAACACTGTATTGTTATCAATGAGGCAGGCTAGCTGTTTCCCTCGCATTCGGCAAAATGAAAACGACATTAAAATTGTCGGTTTTACCCCGGCAGGAGGGTTGCCAGACGTTTTTTTATCATCCCCTGCATAGCAGAAAAATCCCCTCCACATATTTATGACGAGACTGCACAGCACAAATTGCACAAATCCGGCAGACTCCTGTAGGCTGGGCTGCATGTTCAGCAATATATCCACAGGCGATATCACCCTTAACATCTTACTGGCTGTCGGCATTCTGCAGCTGGCATGGTTCTCCGTGATGCTGTTTCGTCGTGGCGTTGCACCTGCCACCATCCAGCATGCTGTTTTGCCCCTGTTGACGATCTGGATCCTTATGTGGCCCGTCTATAGTGACAGCCAAACCCTGTGGATCGGCATGCTGACGCTGCTGTTGCCATCGATGCTGGCCACACTGATTAACAGTCGTTTCTGGCAACACCTGCAGCAGGCATGGACAAGTAAAAATGCCGATGTCGATATTAAAATATACAAGAGTATTCAGCTGCCACCGCTGGCCCATCAGCTGCTGGCCCTGCTCATTGCCCTGATCTGGTTTCGCAACATTCCGGAGTTCGGACTTGGACTGGCGCTATGCCTCTGTCTTGCCCTGCCGGCGGCCTACTGGGTTGACAGCCTGGGCCATCTGACCCCTCGTCTGATCAGACTCGGCTTCCCGGCTCACCCGGAACAGACACTTGCCGGCCACCTGGCCCTGATCGCCATATCCATTGTCATGCTGAGCTGGAGTCTGCACGTCTATCATGGCACAGAGTGGCAACCACTCTTCCTGGCGACGCTGATTACCGCCCTGACCGCATCCGCCACGCGTGCACTCATACCGGGGCAATGGTTTGCACCGGCGAGCATGCTCAGCATGGGTTTTGTCATGTGGGTATTATAAACGGATGATGTGACAGCAGGAGCGGAAAACACATACCCGCCCCTGCCCGTCACATGATTACTTCAGTGTTTTAACCGCGTCAGCGATGCGGCTGACAGCATCTTCAAGCGTTGCCTGACTGACCGCATAGGAGAAGCGCACAAATCCCGGAGCACCGAACTCGGTACCCGGAACCAGCGCCACACCGGCCTCTTCCAGCAACCACTCACAAAATACCACATCGTCGGCAAGCGTCACACCGGATGCAGTCGTTTTGCCGATCAGCCCTTCAACAGACGGGAACACATAAAAAGCGCCATCCGGCATAATCGCATGCATACCGCCAATCGCATTGATCGCACTCACCAGCCATGCCCTGCGCTGCTCATAGGTGCGCACCATCTCATCCAGCGCATGCGTCGGACCGGTCAGAGCTGCCAGCGCTGCTTTCTGCGCAATCGAGTTCGGGTTGGATGTACTCTGCCCCTGAATCTTGGCCATCGCCTTGATCAGTGCCGATGAACCGGCACAGTAACCGATACGCCAACCGGTCATGCAATAAGCCTTGGACACACCGTTAAATGTCACCGTGCGCTCTTTCAGATCGGGGTTAACCTCGGCAAAGGTGGCAAACTTGCGACCATCAAAGATGATTTTCTCATACATATCATCGGTCGCAACCAGCAGATCGGGATGACGGCGCACGACATCACCGATCGCGACCAGCTCCTCGGCCGTATAGACCATACCGGTCGGGTTTGAAGGCGAATTGAGAAACAGCACCTTGCAACGATGGCAGATCACCTTTTCAATCTGCTCGGCCGTCACCTTGAAATGATTTTCGGCCGTGGTCGGCACTATGACAGGAATCCCTTCGGTCAGCTTGACCATATCCGGGTAGGAAACCCAGTAAGGCGCAGGAATGATGGCCCGCTCACCCGGATCCATCACAGCCATCAGAAAGTTGAAGATGCACTGCTTGCCGCCGGAAGAGACCAGGATATCAGATGCACTGTATTCCAGCCCGTGATCACGGGAAAACTTATCCGCAATCGCCTGACGCAGCTCCGGAATACCTGCCACATCGGTATAACGGGTAAAGCCGCTGTTAATGGCGGCAATGCCGGCTTCACGCGCGCTCTGTGGCGTTTCAAAATCGGGTTCACCGACAGAAAGTGAGATCACACTTCGGCCGGCCGCCCGCATTTGGGCTGCCTTGGCTGTAATGGCCAGCGTTGCCGATGGTTTGATTTGTTGGACACGAATAGATAACTGTTTCATGCAAAAAATATTGCCATAAAGCCTGCAGAGATGACAAGCAGAATTATTGCAGGTGTGGCTGCCATTGCGGATATGGCCACTGCCCTTGAAGCGTAACCGCTCCGCCCCCCTTCAATCCACCGCTGATCGCACCATCTGCTGCAATCGCGGCCTGTCCCCGGTAACGAATGCCGTGGCGCACCAACTCCACAGAAGGAATATCCACCCCCTGCTCCTGCAGCCGGAATCTCAACTGCAGCTTGCGAAAGTCACCCGGTGCCGACAACCCGCGCAACGCACTGTCACGCGGCAGCCAGCTGCCGCTATACACGACAAGATCACCGTTGCTGCGCTGCCAGGCAGACATATCGGCCACGGCACCATCCTGGTTGAACAACCCTTTCACCTCGATGTTGGCGCCAAGTTTTCCGGACAGATCAGCCTGCAACCACTCCGCCAGCCAGGGCAGCTGCTCCAGCTTCACCTCTTTGGCCCTGATTTTGCCATCCAGCCGCAATGATGAGGCCACAGGGGTCAACATCAACTCATCCACCTGCAGCTGACCGCCTGCAAACGGAACCACCCCCTGCTTCAGGACCAGGTGCCCCTGATCCATGAAATAGTCGGCTGACATGCCCTGCCACTCATAACCGAGCGCAGTGACATACCCCTGAGCAATATGACCGGCGAGATGGATATCGGCCAAGCCTGCCGGCAGACCGGGCAATGCCTGCCAGTCAAGATGACCACTCAGCACATTGATGGTACCACTGCGATCGGTGGCACGAAAACGCCCTTTAAGCTCGGCCTGCCCGAGCGGGCCGCTCAGCTGCAGGTGATCACTGGCAAAGATCCCGTCAGCCACCTTCACCCGGCCACTGAGCTGCCAGTCAAATGTGCCTGCCTGTTGCAAGTTCCAGTCGCCCGATGCCCTCTTCAGCAACCCGCTGCCATCCAGCCAGTCAAATTGACCGCTACCTTCAATGCGACCATGATACAGGCGCAGCCAGTCGGGCAACAACAGCTTTCTTTCAGCGAGCTTATCCAGATCAAGCGTCAGCCCTGAAAGGGCCAGGCTCTCACGTTTCTCTTTCTGATGGTACGCAAGCGTATCAAGCTGCGCATCCGCCACACGACAGCGGTCCAGCTGTACCCCGTCCGGCTGACTGATCATCGAGCGCCAGCCAACCTTACCGTGGCACAACGCCACCACTCCGGCCGGCTTTTCCCACTGACCGGCATACGCCACCCTGGCTTCATCCGCCCCCAGATCCAGCTGCAGCGAGGAGTGCTCCGGCTGCAACTGCAATTCGACTGCGGCACGCATGGTACCGCTTCCGGTAAGATCCGGCGCAATATTGAGCGAGGAGAGCAGCAGATTACCGAATGGTTGCCATACACCATCCGCAAGCTTTGTAGAGGCAAGCGTAAGCAGCAACGACTGCGATGGCGGCTGATGCTTCACCCTGGCGGCACTGCTGCTGTCTGCCTGCAGCAGAATCTCACTGGCAATGCCCGGGAACGTAATCACCGCCCGACCGCCCCAGCCGTTTCGCTCACCATGCAGTTCCGACACCGTCAGCTGCAAAGCGGGCAGTGGACGGGACTGCTGCCTGTAACTGAACGAGGCCTCATTCAGACGAACACTGCCACTTGCCTCCCACTGATCACCATGCCATCGCAGCATGGCCTCAAGCCGGCTCTTGCCGGCCAGCGTTTTGGGCAAATCCACAGCATCGGGAAACAGCCGCAACCATGCCGCAACCGGCATGCTGCGGGCATCGAGATGACTTTCGCACTGCCCCTGACTACAATGACCATCCAGAGCGATCACAGCCCTGTCATCAAGATGGACAAAGCTGTCGTGCCACACCAGCTCACCGGCGGCAGGATGACTGAGTTTTCCTCTCAGCCGCACCGGCTGATGCTGCTCATCACCACCCGCATCCACTTCACCAAACAGGGACCAGCCACGCTGACGGGTAATATCAAGCGTAAGACCACCACTCAACCGCTGACTTTGCCCGGCAAACCAGTCGGACAGCATGGTCGGAGCCACCACCGAAAGCAGTGATGCAGGAATGGATGTCAGTTTAAGCTTGCCGAAACCGGACATGACAGTACCGGCGCGAAAGGCCATCTGGCCGTGGCCATGAAGAGAGTAATCGGACTGTCTGGAAGAAATTTCCCAGAGCATTTCGCGATCAGGACCGATATTACGGACATCCAGCTCGATGTTTTCGAGCTTCGAAATACCCCGCATATCCTCAATAGAACTGCGTATCAGATGGACACGCTCAAAGGGCAGCGATGCAAATGAAGCTGAAAGGTTGGCTGCTGCATCACCATCCAGCTTCAATGTCGCATCATGAATATCCAGCGTACCAACCTCGATCTTGCCAAGCAGAAGCGGCAGCAGATGGATACCGATATTGATATGGCCGGCCTGCATGGAGAGCAGCGGATTGTTGAGACTCACCTGATCCAGGCGCAAACCAACGCCATGAATCAGACTCAGACTCACCTCTTTGGCAATCAGGCGGGAGCCGCTAAGGCGGGCAGTCTGCCCTTCAATGGCCGCCTGCAGTGACTTGATATCCAGTCGCCACCACAATACTGCCGCCAGAAAAAGGCAGACTGCTACAATCAATCGCCGATTCATTGCACCTGCTTCATCACGCAAGCGAAGAGTGAAAAATCACCCCTTGAGCAGCTCCAGCAAGCGCTCGTTCACCAGCGCCGGGTTCGCCTTGCCACGCGATGCCTTCATCACCTGACCGACAAAGAAACCGAACAGACGATCCTTGCCACCCCGGTAGCCGGTCACCTGATCAGGGTTTTCTTCCATCACAGCCAGAATAATCGCATCAATCTCGCCGCTGTCGGAAACCTGCTTCAGCCCCTTGCTTTCAATAATCGCATCAGCACTGGCATCGGAAGCCATCATCGCATCCAGCACATCCTTGGCTATTTTGCCCGAGATCGTGTTATCAGCAATGCGATCCAGCAATCCGGCCAGTCGCGCCGCGGATACAGGTGACTGCTCAATTTCGCAGCCAGCCTCTTTCAGACGACCCAGCAGCTCATTGGCCATCCAGTTGGCGCAACGCTTCGGATCGGCCGGGTGAGCAGCCACCAGCGACTCATACCAGCAAGCCAGCTCACGTGTCTGGGTCAGCACATCCGCATCATAGGAGGAGAGCCCATATTCGGTTTCAAAACGCTGCCTGAGCTGCCCCGGCAACTCCGGCATACCGGCCCGGATTGCATCCACATCCTGCTGAGATACACGCAGCGGTGGCAGATCAGGATCAGGGAAGTAGCGATAGTCGTGTGCCTCTTCCTTACCACGCATAGAGCGGGATTCACCGGTCGTCGAATCAAACAGACGGGTCTCCTGCACCACCTTGCCGCCATCCTCAATCAGCTCAATCTGACGATTCACCTCATATTCAATCGCCTGTTTGATAAAGCGGAATGAGTTGAGGTTTTTCAGCTCGGCACGGGTACCGAACGGCGTGCCCGGCCGATGTACGGAAACGTTGGCATCACAACGGAACTGCCCCATCTCCATATTCGCTCCCGAAACACCGAGGAAGACAATCAGCTGATGCAACTGTTTCAGATAGGCAACAGCTTCATCGGCAGAGCGCATATCAGGTTCGGAGACAATCTCCATCAGCGGCACACCGGAACGATTCAGGTCGATATGTGAAACGCCATCAAGCCCTTCATGCATCGATTTTCCGGCATCCTCTTCCATATGGATACGGGTAATACCAATGCGTTTCTCACCGCCATCTTTGGCCGGGATATCGAGATAGCCCCCCTCCACCAGAGGAATGGCGAACTGGCTGATCTGATAGCCTTTCGGCAGATCCGGATAGAAATAGTTCTTGCGATCAAACCGGGACTCAAGATTGATATGGGCATTGATAGCCAGACCGGTGAGAATCGTTTTATCCACCGCTTCACTGTTCAGTACCGGCAGCTGGCCCGGCATACCCAGACAGACCGGGCAGGTCTGGCTGTTCGGCTCGGAACCAAAGGCGGTTGAACAACCACAAAATGCCTTGGTGGCCGTATTGATCTGTACATGGACTTCCAGTCCGATGACAACTTCCCAGCTCATAGCGCACCTCCGTCAGCAGCATAGCCCTGTGGGCAGAGCGTTCCCCACTCCGTCGCAGCCTCATAGGCCGCCGCCGTTGACAGCAGCAAATCCTCACGCCATGCCGGTGCAATCCACTGCAGACCAACAGGCAAACCATCCACCATACCACAAGGCTGCGACAGGCCGGGCAGACCGGCCAGGTTCAGCGCAATGGTAAATATATCGGAAAGATACATGGTCAGCGGATCATCGGTTTTTTCACCCAGTTTAAAGGCGGTAATCGGGCTGGTCGGGGTGGCAATCACATCCACCTGCTCAAATGCCTTGATAAAATCCTGCTGAATCAGTGTGCGCACCTGCTGTGCCTTCAGGTAATAGGCATCGTAATAACCGGATGAGAGTGCAAATGCACCGGTCAGAATACGACGTTTCACTTCGGAGCCGAAGCCTTCGTCACGGCTGCGGGTATACATATCCAGAAGATCTTCAGGCGCCTCACAGCGATGGCCGAAACGCACGCCGTCATAACGGGAGAGATTGGCAGAAGCCTCGGACGGAGCGATCACATAATAGGCCGCCACAGCATACTCGGTATGCGGCAGCGAAATATCGATAATCTCAGCGCCCAGCTCCTCGCATTTTTTCAGCGCCGCTTCGACTTCGGCCCGTACACCGGCATCCATACCATCGACAAAGTACTCTTTCGGGCGACCAATTTTCAGCCCTTTCATATCCATCTTGTCGCAAGCACCCAACCAGTCGACCACCGGCGGGTTAGCCACCGATGTGGCATCACCCGAGTCATGACCGGAGATCGCCGCTGTCAACATCGCCGCATCACGTACCGTGCGGGTCATTGGACCTGCCTGATCAAGCGAGGAGGCAAACGCGATAATGCCGCGACGTGAAACACGGCCATAGGTCGGCTTCAGACCAACGATACCGCACAGGGCTGCAGGCTGACGAATCGAACCACCGGTATCGGTGCCGAGCGCTGCCGGAGCCAGTGCAGCGGCCACCGCACTGGCGGAACCACCGGAAGAACCGCCGGGAATACGCTCCACATCCCAGGGATTACGACAAATGCCGAATGCGGAGGTTTCAGTCGATGAGCCCATGGCAAACTCATCCATATTGGTTTTACCAACGAGCACAGCGCCGGCCTCTTTCAGGCGGGTAATCACATGCGCATCATACGGTGCCTCAAAACCCTCAAGAATCTTCGAACAGCAACGGGTTGGTCCATCCTGGGTACAGAAGATATCCTTGACCGCGACAGGCAATCCTTCCAGAGGACGGGCGCCATGCGCCGCCCGATGGGCATCGGATGCCCTGGCCTGGGCCAGAACATGATCTGCATCCAGGTGAACAAATGCATTAAGGGTCGGGTTATAGGCCGCAATACGCTGCAAATAGCGCGTGGCAACCTCAACGGCGGTGGTTTCACCGGCATCGAGGCGGGCCTTGATTTCAGACAGTGAACTGAATGGCATTAACGGGCTCCATCGGTATAAATATTCGGGTTCATCAAAAACGGGGCAACAGGCATCATTCAATCACCTTCGGCACCACATAAAGGCCGGACTCCACGTTGGGAGCAACTGCCTGCAACTGCTCACGACGGTTGCCATTGCTCACCACATTGGCGCGCAGCGGCATGGCTGCATCATGGGGATGGGCTGTGGGAGCAACGCCCTCGGTATTCACCTCGGCCAGCTTTTCAATATAGCCGATAATGCCGCCAAGCTGGGGACCAAGCTCCGCCGCCTCGGCATCGGTTAACCGGATACGAGCCAGCATCGCAACTTTTTTAACATCTATATCCATCTTTATCCGCCTCGAAATTTCTTCCGCGAAGCATAACCTGCATGTTTGACAAATGCAGCCCTGCCATTGCCACGACCCTCGTCGAACAGCCATCCGCCGACATCCGGACAACGGAACGGATGGCCGGATATGACAACAACGCCGGCAAGCCACCCGCTATAAGCATAAATCAACCCTTAACCCTATAATTTTGAAGACTTCATAACCCTTCCATGGCAATCATGTGGTGATAGTATCGCGGTGATTTCAATTCAGGAGTTTAACATGAGTCAATCGCTCATCCGCAGTCTGTTTACCACCCTGCTCTGTCTTGGCGCCACCCTTCAGGCTGGCGAAGCCAGTGCTACCGAGGGCCACCACGTAAACGTCATCACATTCCAGAATGAGGAGAATCTTGACACCAAGAACGCATACCCTGCCTCATTTACCGGCTCAATGGCAGACCTTATCAAATCTGTCAAAGAGGGCATTGAACCATTGATGACCGTGCATACCCCACACATTCACCCGGGCGATGTGGTCAATCTGCAGGCGGACGTACTCGGCAGCTCAGCCAGCAACCAGCTTGAGGATGATGGCATCAACTGCCAGCTCAGCTACTCGATGGAAGATGAAAACAACTTCGACATCAGCGGCCTCTGCTCCTTCTTTGTCACCGAGGAGGGAGCCGACAGCGCCCAAAAGCGCAACGTCGTCATTCCACCACACAAGATTACCGTCAGCACTGCTGAAAAGGGCAACTGGATTCTGCTCTTTCATGATGAAAAAACCGGCGCTGCATTTTACGCCAGCATCGAACGTTAACTCGGAGCTGCTGCCATCCACAGTGATGGCAGCAGCAATCCGATAACAAGCGCCCGCCCCGACAGTCAGCGGCAAAAAACACGGCTTCGCCCTTGCCTGCAATATCAACCGTGGAGAAGCTCTTCCACCATATCTGCCACCCCTGCTGCCGCACGCTGCTGACCAAGACGTCGCCTTAACTCGACAAAAGCATGACGCTGATCATCCGCCGCCGCCTGCTGATGCAGCAATGGCAGCAACTGACCGAGAATATTCTCAACCGTACATGCATGCTGAATCAGCTCCGGCATCACCGGCCTGTCATCGAGAATAATATTTGCCAGGCCCACGCATTTCAGCCGCACCAGCATGCGGGCGAGAAAAACTGTCAGCGCCGATGTTTGATAGATCAGCACAGTTGGTACATCCCATAGCGCCAGCTCCAGCGTTGCCGTTCCCGACACAGCCACCGCCGCATCTGCCCGCAGTGCATAATCAGCCACATTGCGATCAAGCGGCAGGGCCCCGGCCTGCCACAATGGCTCCAGCACATCCATGCTCACACCCGGTGCAACCGGCACCACACATACAGGAGGGTTCTCCTCTGTAGCCTGAAGTCGCAACAGCACTTCTCTTAGCAGAGGCACATGCACCTTTAATTCCTGCGGCCTGCTGCCCGGCAACAGCGCCAGCACAGATCGCCCTTCAGCCACACCGATATGTTGCCTGAACTGCTCAAGCGACCAGCCATGGGCACAGGAGCCCGCACTCGGATTGCCGACATAACGGGCAGCAATACCCCGATCAGAGAACCAGGCCGGCTCAAATGGAAGAATACATGCCAGGGCATCCTGCGATCGTCTGAGCTTGCGCACCCGCCATGCGCCCCAGGCCCACAATTTCGGGGCAATAAAATGCACGACAGGGATACCAAGCTGGCGCAACTTACGTCCGAGACGCATATGAAAGCTTGAAAAATCGACAAGCACCGCCACATCCGGCTGTTCACGTATACACCAGGCCAGCAGGGATTCTTCAATACGCCGTATCCGGCTCAGTGCTCCGAGCACCTCGGCAAGCCCCATCACATTCAGCTCACTGATCTGATGCAGCGGCAGACACCCGGCCGCCAGCATACGGGGACCGGCAACACCATGAATCTGCAGCGATGGAAAGCGGTGCCGAAGCTCACTGACCACTTCACCGGCATGCATATCACCCGATGTCTCTCCGGCACTGATGAAAACCTTCATTGACGATAATCAGGGTTGTGGAATATTTGCCACATCGACACAAAACATGCGCCTGCAAACATCAGTGGCGCAGAAAAAGTATTATTCGTCGCGATAGCCATAAACACTGATGCCATATTGATCCGCCAGCTCGATAAAGCGGCAGCGATCAATAATCAATGTTTTCCCCGCCTCAACTGCCAGCAGGTTACAGCCACTTGCACGCATCACATCAAGGGTATCCGGCCCGACAGCCGGCACATCAAAACGCAAGTCCTGATTCGGCTTGGCCACCTTGATCACGGCAGCCTTGCCACTGCCCAGCGCGCCACCACGCCGGATCGCTTCATCGGTCCCCTCAATGGCTTCCACAGCAAGCACGGCCTGCTCCTGCACCACAATGGTCTGACCGATATCAAGACCGGCAATAACCTTGGCCTGGCTAAAGCCGAAGCTGATATCGGGGAGTCGCTTTTTGCCCGCTGCAGGGCCGGCGATGATCCCCTCCCCTGCAAGCATCGGTCCTGCATAAAGGGTCTGTTCAATCAGCGTTAATCCCTCTTCAGCCAACAGATCAGCAATGGTATTGAGAATGGAGTCATCGCGTCGATCCTTAAGGCGCAACAATCCTTTCATCGCCGTCAGATCAGGACGGAAATTCCGGAACAGATGCAGCTTGCGAATCTTGCCAGCCATCACCACCTGCTCAACGCCCGCCTTTTTAAAAGCCTTGATCATCCCCCCGATCTGGCCGACATGAAGCCAGCAGGTGGAGGCGGTCAATGCCTCAATCTCTTTCGACGTCTCCTCTTTTGCCGCTACCGTATGCACTTCAAACCCGGCCTCTGCGAGCGCCTGTGCCAGCTCCAGCGGGAAGTGACCATAGCCTGCAATCAGACCGATACGTCGTGCGGGCACATCCTGCATCAGCTATTCACTGTCCCGGGCGTGCATGGAGAGGCCACGCTTGGCCGTACGAATAAACTCGAGCATGGCGAGAGCATCCTCATCATCCTCGGGTATCAACGCTTCTGCTTCAAGCAGTCGCTCTTCACGACGTCCCACATCCTGCAACAACAGGCGATACACCTCTTTCAGTCGTCCGACACGCTCAAGCGTAAAGCCGTGGCGCTTCAGGCCCACCATATTCAGACCACTTAGGCCGGCCCGATAGCCGCCCGCCAGCAGACAGAACGGAGGTACATCCTTGGTCACACCACTCATGCCACCGATCATTGCCAGGCGGCCAATACGGACAAACTGCTGAATCGCGGTAAGCCCGCCGATAATGGCCTGATCGGCAACCTCAACATGGCCGGCAAGCGTGGCACAGTTGGCCAGCACAATGCGACTGCCGAGATGGCAGTCATGAGCCACATGGGTATACGCCATCAGCAGATTATTATCACCGATACTGGTCACCATACCACCACCGGAAGTGCCGGAGTTAATGGTTACATTTTCACGAATCTGGTTACCGCTGCCAATAATGGTTTGCGAGTTTTCACCCTTGTACTTCAGATCCTGAGGAATCTGGCCAATCGAGGCAAAGGGAAAAATCCGGTTTGCGGATCCGAGCCTGGTATGCCCGGTAATGACAACGTGTGACTGCAGTTCGCAATCATCACCAATCACCACATCCGGTCCGATACAACAGTAGGGGCCGATGGTGACATCACTGCCGATTTCAGCCCTGCTATCTACAATAGCTGTCGGATGGATGAGTTGGCTCATACATCATCCCGGGGAACAAGAGTAGCACTCAGGGTCCCCTCACATACGAGCTTGCCGTCTACAAACGCCTCGCCCTTGAGCTTCCACATAAAGCCCCTGCGACGCAGGCAGGTCAACTCAAAGATCACCTGATCGCCCGGTCGGACAGGACGTCTGAAACGTACACCGTCGATACCGGTAAAATAGACCAGGTATTCGCGATCATCGTCCACAGACTGAAAAGCCAGCATGCCTCCGGCCTGTGCCATTGCTTCAACAAGCAGCACACCCGGCATCACCGGATGTTCAGGAAAGTGCCCCATAAACTGAGGCTCGTTAATACTGACATTTTTCAATGCACGAATGCTCTTCTCTTTCTCGAAACCAAGCACCCGATCAATCAACAGAAATGGATAGCGATGCGGCAAGTGCTGCATGATATCGTCAATATTCAATACTGACATCGTTACTCCTAAAAACACAGACATCCTGAAAAGAGATGATACCCAGGTGCCGCTTAATCAGATATACCGGCTCAGCGAGGATGCAGAGCCTTCCAAATATCCGGTAATTTCAACATGATCGCTGACACCTTCAACCACAGTCGATGCGGCATCGCCGGAGAACCGGCATAGGTACCCTTTGCTTCCAGGTCACTCATCACACCGGTTTGACCTGCCAGACGACAGCCATCACCGATATGCAGGTGACCGGCCACGCCAACCTGCCCACCCAGCTGACAACCTTTACCGACATGCGATGAGCCGGACACACCCACCTGACTGGCCATCACGGTATAGGCACCCACCCGGACGTTGTGCGCAATTTGAACAAGATTATCCAGCTTGACACCGCGCTCAATGACGGTGTCACCAATGGCGCCACGGTCGATACATGTATTGGCACCAATCTCGACATCATCTTCAAGAATGACCCTGCCAACCTGGGGGATCTTAAGATGGCGATCACCACTCCAGGCGTAGCCGAAACCATCCGAGCCGATGATGACACCCGGCTGCAGTATCACCGCATGCCCCAGAATACAGTGATCCATGACCACGCTGTTGGCATGCAAACGACAAAACGAACCAATCACCACCTGACTGCCAATAACGACGCCTGCGCCTATGATGGTACCGGCAGCAATCGTCGTTCCGGCACCAATGACAGCACCGGCACCCACCTCGACATCCGGGGCAAGTACGGCATCGTCAGCAATGACAGCCGAAGCATGGCGCTGGCCACTCGCCTGTGCTGCCGGATGGAAGTGACGCTGAAGCTGTGCAAAAGCAAGATACGGGTCTTTCACCCTGATCACGCAGCAGTCGCAATCAGCCGGCATTTTGTGCGCCAGCAACACCGCTGCGGCACGGGTTGTCGCCAGCTCTTTTTTGTAACGCTGATTGGAGAGAAAAGCGATCTCTTCACCCGAGGCGTCCATTAATGTGTTGATTCCCGTCACCACACGGGTGGAAGCTGCCTGTTCGCCCTCAATCACTCCGCCGGTGATCGTTGCCACCTCAGCAACAGTCAGAGCATCTGACATCGATCCATGCATGGACATGGCAGTATTACTTCTTGCCATCCAGAAGCTTGGTAATATCACCGGTTACATCAAGCTTCTCATTGACATACAGAAAGACCGGCTTGGGCAGAATCATGTCATAGTGCCCCTTTGCACCGTACTCGCTGATCACCTTCTGAAACTTGGCGCCCACACTGACATCCAGACGATTCTTTTCCGCCCCCAGCTCTTCCTGTGCATCCTGCTGACGGCGCTGAAAGTCCTTGCTCATCTCCTTGAGCTCCTGCTGCTTCTGAGCCAGACGGTCCGGAGACATGGCCATAGACTGGCCAAGAAGATCCTTCTCCGCCTTGTCGATTTTCTCTTTCAGAGCACGCAGCTCCTTGATCTTTTCATCCTGAAGCGACTGCAGGCGCGCCATTCCCTGTTGATAATCTGCCGTATTCTCTACCGCACTTTTCATATCAACATAGCCGATCTTCAGCTCTGCCGCTTCAGCTGAACCTGCTGCAACCAACATGGCTGCTCCCAGTGTCACTGAAACCATCCGAACCTTCATCGTATTATACATGCCCTGCTCCTTTTACCTTTCAGCATCGTTCTATGATCGTATATCTATTCCGGCCAGATCAGCACAAGGTGTGACTGGCAATGCAAAGCCATTATTTCCGGCAGACTATTCATTTATCAATAAAGTAAAATCGTTTTTTTTCCACAGCAGCGGCAGGCAAATCAGCCACTGCCGCCTAGAAAGAGCTACCCAGCGCAAATTCGAAGTTTCTGGTAATATCACCCTTGACCGTACGCAGAGGGAATGACCAGGCAAAACCTACCGGCCCGATAGGAGAAAGCCACTCCATGCCAAAACCGACCGAATAACGCACGCGAGCAAATGAGAATGGCTCCGGCACCGTCGCAAAGGCGATATTCCCCACCTTGTTACTGGCCTGTCCCCACACGGTACCTGCATCAGCAAAGACCACTCCTCTGAAGCCGGACGTCCGCATATACGGAAGCGGGAAGAACATCTTCACACCACCACGCACTTGCTTGTCACCGCCGAGCGCCTCGCCGGTAACCTGGTCACGCAAACTGACGCCGTTGATATCAAAGCCGAGCAGACTGCCGATACCACCGAGCGAATAACGGCGCCACAATGGTACGTTGGTTCCCTTGAGCGAACTGATCGTGCGATAGTCGATGGTGGGGTTAAGCACAAAGTCCCCCTCTTTATCGAATGGAATATAAACAGCACTGGATGCTGCCGCTTCCCAGAATTTACTGTTACCGGCCAGTCCGGCAAGGCTGAAGCTGATGCTCTCCATCGTACCACGACGGGGGCTCATCAACCGGTCACGGGTATCCCATGTCAGCGCATTGGACACCTCTCCGATGACCGTTGTACCGGCCTGAGCCTTGATCAGATTGGAGGAGTTGGCCGGCACAGCACTGAGCGTGGTCCGGCTGTAGTTGTATGCCATGTTGTATGACAGATGCAGTGTAATCGGCAGACCGAAACTGACACCAAATGAGGAACTGTCGGTTCGATAGGTAATCGTCGTAACCGGATCACTTTTCATCTTACTGAAATTCAGCGATGCGGAAATATCGGTATCAAGGAAGTAAGGATCGGTGAAGGAACCACTGATATTCTGCGTCACCTTGCCCAGCTGGCCATTCACATTGGCCTGATAGCCCTTGCCAAACAGGTTATTTTCGGCGATTTTAGCCGTGAGAATAATTTTTTCACGTTGTGAATAACCGATGCCGCCGGTAATGGTACCGGTCTTCTTCTCCTTGATGTTCACTTTCATATCGACCTGATCCGGCACATCGGTCTTGGCCATGGATACACGCACATCATCAACCATGACAGCACGACCAAGCTCTTCACGCGAATGCTGCACCTGGGTTCCCTGATAGCGGGCCCCCTCGGATTGCCTGATCAGACGACGCAATACAACGTCCTCTGTCTTTTCATTACCGGTGATTTCTATGCGCTCGACATAGACCTCCTGGCCCTTGTCAATTTCAAAACTGATCGACACGGTGTGCGCATCCACATCGCGCTTCATCAATGGCGTCACACTGGCAAAGGCAAACCCCTCATCACCAACACGGTCAGTAATGGCCTGAATCGAATCACCCATCTTCTTCAGCGAATAGTTTTCACCGGACTCAAGCTCGATCAGTTTGACAAGGGTCTCCTTGTCCGGCACGACATCGCCCTGCACATCAAGCTGATCGACGCGATATTGAATACCCTCGTGAATACTGAAGGTCAGAGAGAAGCTGCGCTTGTCGGAAGAGAGCGTCAGCTGCTCCGAGTCCACCTTCATATCAAGAAAACCGTGATTCAGGTAAAACTGCTGCAGCATCTGCACATCGGCGCCAAACCGCTTTTTATCAAATACATCGCGCTTCATCAGGGTCGCGACCAGATCGGTCTGACGCGATGCAATGGCACCGGCCAATTCGCTGTCAGAAAAGGAGTGATTACCAATAAAGTGAATACGACTGATTCGAGTCACCTTACCTTCATAGATTTTTACCACCACATCAACCCGCCCGTCTTTTCTGGGCGTACTGACAAACTCGACACTGTTCTGATAAAAACCGTCTTTCAAATAGCCTTTGCGCAATGTGTTGCGATCGGCATGCTGTGTCTGAGGACTGAAAAAACCTCCCGGCTGAAGCTTGAGCTTCTTCTCCAGATCCTTGCTTGAATGCTCGTCATTACCCTCGATTTTCAGACTGGCAATCAACGGATACTCTTTCACGTGACAAACAAGCTTGATCCCTTTATCACTGCGATCGCCGGTAAAGCGTACATCGGAAAAGAATCCAGCCTTGTACAAGGCACGTACATCTCGGCTGAGCTGACGGCGATCGAGAGGCTTGCCAACACGACTGCCCATACGGGCAATCACCGCCTGTTTCTCAACAAACCTGACCCCGTCCACATCAATCGAGGTAATCAGCGGAGCGGCATCTGCTGCCCGGACCTGGTGAGGTATGGCAACCATGCCGCTTCCCAACACCAGCAACATCAGCAGCAATCGAATGGAGGCAATCATTTTATCCCCTGAACAAACGTGAAATATCATTATAAAATGCAAACACCATCAGGCCGACAATAAGCACCAGCCCGATCATTTGAGTAATCTCGAGAAATCTCGGCGGCAGAGCTTTTCCCCGCACCTTTTCCAGCGCAAGATAAACCAGCATGCCACCATCCAGAATCGGAACAGGCAACAGGTTGAGTACGCCGAGATTGACCGAAATAAGCGCCAGAAATCCGATAAAATAGACCAGACCAAGATCTGCTGTCTTGCCGGCGAGCTGCGCAATGGCAATCGGGCCACCCAGATTATCGGGAGAAATCGCAGCTGTCACCATCTTGCCGAACACCGACAGCGTCATGACCGTCATATCCCATGTTCTGGTAAAACCATAGACAAAGCCGTCCACCGGACCCATGCGGTAGATTTCAGCCTCCTGCTGAGCCTGTGATGCGAGGCGAACACCGATACGCACCTGGTTCTGCTCATCGGATACAGGCAACACATGCAGCTGCAACAGCGTCTCGCCGCGCTGCACAACCACCGCCACTTCATGACCGGCACTGCTCCGGATCTGCTCGATAAACTGATTTACATTGGCAACCGGCCAGTCATTAATCTGCCGGATAATATCACCCGACTGCAAACCCGCACGTTCGGCCGGAGAGCCCCCTATCACCTCATCAACCCGAATAGTCAATCCCGGATTAAATCCGGCGACACTATCCGCTACATTCAGCAGCAACGGATCTTTCTCCTGTTCAGGAAGCGTCATTTCAACAGAGACAGGACGCTCGTCGCGGCTGATCGTCAGGCTGAAGTGCTTGCCGATCTCATGCTTTAACTGCTCCTCCATCTGCTGCCATGAATGCACAGGTGTACCGTCGACAGTAAGTACACGGTCGCCTGGCTGCAGACCGGCCTGTTCGGCAATCGATGCCGGTGTCACATGCCCGACAATGGTCGGTAACACAGACTGTCCGAGCCAGCCCACCAGCATGTAAGCAAAAATGGCAAAAACAAAGTTCAATGCCGGCCCGGCAAAAGCGACAGCAGCCCGTTTCCAGACCGGTTGCAGATGAAACGCGCGCGCCCGCTCCTCTTCCGTGAGCTTTGCCTGCTGCTCTGCCCCCTGCTCGTCCGGATTTTCCCCGAGCATCTTGACATAACCGCCAAGCGGAATGGCCGCGATCACGTATTGAACCTCGCCATCCCGGCTGCGCCATGAAAACAGTGCCGGACCGAAACCGACAGAGAATTTTTCCACCCTGATGCCAAGCCTGCGGGCAACGGTATAATGACCATACTCATGCACCGCGATCAACAGGGCAATCGCGACAATAAAGGCAAGTGATGAATGCAAAATTTCCATCATGCGCAAATCACCTCTTCAGCGACGGCACGAGCATCTGCATCCACCTGCCACACCTCTTCCAGTGTCACCACTGGCGTGCAAGGGATGCGTGAGAGCACCTGCTCAACCGTGGCTACGATATCCATAAATCCGATTCGACCGGCACGGAAGGCGGCATTGGCCACCTCATTGGCGGCATTGAATACGATCGAAAGCGAGTCATCCCCCCGCAATACATGCTCAACCAGCGCCATTGCGGGAAAACGGGCATGATCGACAGCCTGGAAATGCAACGAACCGGTTCGAGCCAGATCAAGCCAGGAGATCCCGGTGGCTAGTCTGGGTTCAGCCTGCATGGCATAGGCAATCGGCATGCGCATATCAGGCATCGCCAGCTGCGCCAGCACCGAACCATCCAGGTACTCCACCATTGCGTGTACAATACTTTCCGGATGCACAATCGCGGACAATTTTTCGGGCGGCACATCAAACAACCAGCGTGCCTCGATCAGTTCGAGGGCCTTGTTCATCATGGTCGCTGAATCGATACTGATTTTGGCGCCCATATCCCAGTTCGGATGGGCAACCGCCTCTGCCGGCGTCACATGATAAAGCGTGGAGGGATCCCGATCGCGAAATGGTCCCCCGGAGGCAGTAAGAATAACTCGGGTCACCGATGCACGATCATGACCCACAAGACACTGATGGACTGCCGCATGCTCCGAATCCACCGGCACAACTGCGGCACCCGAACGTTGAGCTGCCGCCATAAAAATGCGTCCGGCTGTGACCAGACACTCCTTATTGGCAAGACCCACCCGCTTACCGGCGCGAACCGCAGCGAGGGTCGCCGGCAGACCGGCTGCGCCGACCATGGCAGCCATCACCATATCTGTTTCAGAAGATGCGGCCAGCTCGCTTGCTGCATCCATCCCTTCGGCAAGCCTGACCCCGTCAGGAAGACGCCCTTGCAGAGCGGCTGCAGCAGCCACATCAGTCATCACCACCCAGGCGGGCCGCAATTTCTGCGCAAGCTCGAGCATCTTTTCACTGTTACGGTGCCCCACCAGAGCATGGGCTGAAAAACGTTCGGGGTGTCGCAGCATGACATCGACTGTACTGCAGCCGATAGAGCCCGTCGCGCCAAGCACCGTTAATCGCATCATAGCATACTCCATAGCAGCCAGGTGACCGGTACAGCCATAATGATCGCATCAATACGATCGAAAATACCGCCATGACCGGGTAACCAGCGACCACTGTCCTTGACGCCAAGCATCCGCTTGACTGCGGATTCGGAAAGATCACCCAACACACCGGTCAACACCGTCACCATTGCCAGCAACACTGCAGGCAACCATGACAGAAGATCGGCAGAGGTCCAGCAAATCACCGCAACAGGCACACCAAAAAACAACCCGCCGAACATGCCTTCGACCGATTTCCCGGGGCTGACTGCAGGGCAGAGCTTGCGCTTGCCGAATTTTCTGCCGACAAAATAGGCCGCCGTATCCGAAGCCCAGACAGCAAGACAGGCACCAATGACCAGCATGCGCCCGTTATCTGTGGCATGGGTAACGCTGATGGCCAGCGCAAAAAGGTAGAGCCAGGAAAACAACCAGGCAAAGGCGAAAAACCGCGAAAAGGAGGGAGCCTCACTGTCCGGAATAAAAATAAACATGGCAAACCAGACCAGCATCGCCGGCAGAAGCCAGATGACCTCTGGCCGTTCGAGGAACAGCAACCACAGGGGCAACGATGAAAGCATAAACCAGACAGGCTTCGGCATACGCATCAACAGCACCAGTTCACAGGTTGCAGCCAGACAGATCACCAGAGACAGTGCTGATTCGAACCATACCTCGGGCAGATGGAAGTACCATCCCCAGATCAGCAGCAGCAGTACCAGTGCCGTGAGGACTCGTTTACTAAGTTCACTCACCGCTGGTCTGCTCGCTGGTCAGGCCAAAACGGCGCTCCCGCCCGGCATAATCATCAAGAGCAGCCTGCAACTCTGCGCTGGTAAAGTCAGGCCAAAGCACATCCGTAAAATAGAGCTCGGCATAAGCCGCATCCCAGAGATGAAAATTGGAAATGCGCTTTTCACCGCCGGTACGGATCAGCAGGTCAACAGGCTCCACATCGTGACGCCACATCATGGAACGGAACATATCGGGGGTCAGCGAGGCAAGTGCAGCATCCGTATCACTTTGAGCAGCTGCCCAGCGGGCAGCCTCTCTCACAGCGGCAACAATTTCCTGCTGGCCGCCATAGTTCAGGCAGAGAATCAGATCCATTCCACGATTGCCTGCGGTTTTCTCACAGGCAGCCTCAACGGCGCGCCTGGCACTACCCGGCAGCGGCGATATATCACCAAGCACACGAAAGCGAATATCGTGCTTCTGCATATCAGGCAGGCTTCGTGGCAACATCATGGCGAGCAGCCCCATCAGACCACGGACCTCAAGCTTGGGGCGCTCCCAGTTTTCGGTTGAAAAAGCATAAAGCGAAAGCTGACGGATACCTTGCTCTCTGGCCCAGCCGACTACGTCCCGGGCAACTTCCGCACCCTTCTGATGACCTTCAAGGCGCGGCTTACCCTGAGCCCGGGCCCAGCGTCCATTTCCATCCATGATAATACCGACATGATTCGGCAGCTTTTGCATGCCCATCTGAGTGGACAAAGCCATCAAACCGTCAGTATTTCGCGTTCTTTATGCTCGATAATATGATCGACTTCAGCAATAAACTTGTCAGTCGTCTTCTGAATTCTGTCCTGCAGGCGCTTGCTCTCGTCTTCAGAAAGACCTTCGTCCTTCACCTGTTTTTTCACTTCGTCATTGGCGTCACGACGAATGTTGCGAATAGAGACCTTACCCTTCTCACCGACAGTTCGAACCTGCTTCACCAGGTCCTTACGGCGATCTTCGGTCAGTTCGGGAAGAATCAGACGAACAACATCACCATCGCTGGTCGGATTCAGGCCAAGATCAGATTTAAGAATGGCTTTTTCAATCGCCGAGATCAACGATTTTTCCCAAGGCGTAATCATCAGCACCCGTGGCTCCGGAACCGAGATATTACCCACCTGGGTGAATGGAACCTCTGTGCCATAGTAAGGAACTGTGACATGATCAAGCAGTGCCGCATTGGCACGTCCTGTACGAATCGTTGCCAGCTCTGATTTCAGTGCTGCAATCGATTTCTGCATTCTGGATTCCAGTGTATCTGCCATTTTCAATTCTCCTGAACCAGTGTACCTACGGCCTCGCCCGACACTGCCTTCAGCATCTGGCCAGGCGTTGTCACATCAAAAACAACGATCGGCATATGATTGTCACGGCAAAGTGACATAGCCGTTGCGTCCATCACACCGAGTCGTTTGCTCAATGCCTCGGTGAAGGTCAATGTTTCATATTTCTTTGCATCCGGATTGCGTACAGGGTCGGCGGTGTAGACACCATCCACCTTGGTTCCCTTCAGCACGGCATCAGCCTGAATCTCCATAGCACGGAGACTTGCGGCCGTATCTGTAGTGAAGTAAGGATTACCTGTACCGGCTGCGAATATAAGAATACGGCCTTTTTCCAGGTGACGCACTGCACGGCGACGAATATAAGGCTCTGCAATTTCCTTGATATGCAAGGCTGAAATCACACGTACGGTGCCACCCTGACGCTCAATCGCATCCTGAAGCGCAATCGAATTCATCATGGTTGCAAGCATGCCCATATAGTCAGCACTGGCGCGATCCATACCGGAAGCAGTTCCACTCATACCGCGGAAGATATTGCCGCCACCGATCACGATCGCAAGGTCGACACCGGAAGCCTGTACTTCAATCAGCTCGACTGCCAGACGGCTGATCGTATCCGCATCAATACCGAATGCGGTATCGCCCATCAGCACTTCACCGGAGAGTTTGAGCAGCACCCGTTTATACGGGTGCTGCTTCACCTGTTGTCCGACAACGACGTCGTCAGCAGCAGTACTCATCGCTTTCAGAGCCCCTGCACCTGAGCAGCAACCTCAGCAGCAAAGTCCTCTTCCTTCTTCTCGATACCTTCACCCAGCTGGAAGCGGGCCATGGTCACAACGGTCGCACCGCCAAGAGCAGCGCCGACTTTCTTGTCGGTATCCATAACGAAGTCCTGCTCAAGCAGACAAACGTCTGAATAGAACTTGCCCAGCTGACCCAGAACGATCTTGTCTACAATCGCCTCTGGCTTGCCACTTGCAATGGCACGCTCACTGAGAACCTGACGCTCACGCTCAACACTCGCCTCATCCACATCATCACGGCTGATGAATCTTGGATTTGCCGCAGCCACATGCATCGCCACACCGCGTGCCAGCTCTGCATCCACTTCCTTGTCAAAGGAGAGCAGCACACCGATCTTGCCAGCGCCATGCACATAGGTTGCAACAGTGCCGGCCGCTTCAGCACGCTCAAAGCGACGGATGCTCATGTTCTCACCGATCGTTGCGATCAGCTGGGAAAGAGCCTGTTCAACATTGAACTCTGCATCGAAAGGCAGTGCATTGAGTGCAGCCACATCAGCAGGATTCTCACGAATAATAATTGCAGCAAGCTTGTTCACAAAACCGACAAACTGGTCGTTCTTGCTCACGAAATCGGTCTCGGAGTTCACTTCCAGCACAACACCGATATTGCCGTCGGTAGCAACGGTCACCACGCCTTCAGCAGCAACGCGACCGGCCTTCTTGGACGCAGCAGCAAGGCCTTTCTTGCGCAGAAAATCCACTGCCGCATCGATATCACCGTTGGTCTCGCTCAGCGCCTTCTTGCAGTCCATCATGCCTGCGCCACTGATTTCACGTAGTTTTTTTACATCTGCAGCCGTAATCTGGCTCATTCACAACTCTCCGTATTCAGTATTTAGTTTATCCGGGGCAGATCAGGCTGCATCAACAGCGACTGCTTCTGCCACTGCCATTGCTTCCACGATATCCGCACCATCCTCGGAATTTTCGATATGCCATGATTCGGAGCCCTCCAGCAGGGCGTCACCAATCTTGCTGCAGAACAGACGAACAGCACGGATTGCGTCATCATTACCCGGAATGATGTAATCAATGCCGGTCGGGCAGCAGTTGGTATCGACAACAGCAACAACCGGGATTCCCAGCTTCTGTGCTTCCTTGATAGCCAGCTCTTCCTTGCGAACGTCAACAACAAACAGACAGTCCGGCAGGTTAACCATGTCCTTGATACCGCCGAGAGAGCGCTCAAGCTTGTCCAGCTCACGCTGCATCTGCAGTGCTTCCTTCTTGGTCAGCAGCTCAAATACGCCCTCGTCCTTCTGGCGCTGCAGATCTTTCATCTTGCGTACAGACTGCTGTACAGTGGTGAAGTTGGTGAGGGTGCCGCCCAGCCAGCGGTGATTGATATAAAACTGGCCTGCACGGCAAGCTTCTTCCTTGATCGCTTCACGCGCCTGACGCTTGGTACCAACATAAAGTACGCGACCACCGGCTGCTGCCAGCTCCTGCATGAATGTATAGGCTTCGTTCGCCATACGCAGGGTTTTCTGCAGGTCAATAATGTGAATGCCGTTACGGCTTCCGAAGATATACGGAGCCATCTTAGGGTTCCAGCGACGGGTCTGATGACCGAAATGTACGCCGGCTTCAAGCAGCTGCTTCATGGTAAATTGAGACATGTTTTCTCCAGTTGTTTAAGTTATTCCTCCACGGTCTGTCACCCGGTCTGCTTAAAGACAGGGCACAATGGATCAGTCCGTGTGCGAATTCGCCCGTTCGAGCGGGCGCGGTTTCTAACGAAAGAGTGCGAATATAGCAAGTCCGGATAGCCATGACAGAGTATCATCACACCATAAAGCGAGCCGGACTCCACGGCTATTCCGGACTAACAAGGGAGATGCTGATTTATTGCCCTCCTGGCAAAAATCAGTCCGCAAAAGCAAAAGCGTGACAAAGAGGCAGGAAGCCGATTGGACGGCCAACGGCAGCCCGCAGGGCGAGGGTATGATGCCCGAGTCATTTTCCCTTTGCTTACAAATCAAACACTTATGTGTCTGATTTGACTCGCCGCATCCTGCAGCTCACCTGGCGGCGGCAGAGCCGTCCAATCCGGCCATCCTGCCGGATTGTGGCGTCCGTCCATGGCCCGCACGGAATCGCGGACACATCAGCCATGCCTGACCAGACTCTGGATTGAGCGAGAGAGCACATCAAAGTTAAATGGCTTGTTAAGTATCTGACAGTGATTACCCGGCGCACCGACACCAATCACATGATCCCGATCATAACCGGTCACCAGCATGAACGGCAGTTGCTCATTGTACCTCCTGACTGACCGGAGCAACTCGACCCCGCCCATTTTTGGCATCACCACATCGGAGATAATCAGATCAACCTCCCCGGCATGCGCCATAAACAGAGCAAACGCCTCTTCACCATTGCTGGCAGTCAGCACCCTGTAGCCCATGCTCTCAAGCACCTCACAGGTGGTCTCCAGCACACTGACCTCATCATCGACCAGCAATATGGTCTCGCTGTGTCCACCTCCGCAAACAGATTTACCTGCTTCACCCGCCGCTTCCGAATCCTCCATCAACGGCAGATAGATCGAGAACGATGTCCCCCGGCCCGGCTGACTCTCTACCTCAACAACGCCACCATGATTCTGAACCGCACCGTACAGCATCGCCAGGCCAAGCCCCGTCCCCTTGCCCACCTCTTTGGTTGTATAAAACGGCTCAAAGATCTTGGCCATCGCATCCGGTGCAATGCCATGACCATTATCGGCAACAGTGATACAGGCAAACTGATCCACAGCCAGTTCCGGGTGCCGCTCGGCAAACTCCCTGTCGGCCTGATAAGCGGTCAATGCACAGCGGATCCCGGGAGCTGCAACCCCGGCCACCGCATCCACAGCATTATTCAGCAAATTCATCAACACCTGCTGCAGCTGAGTGGCATCGCCATGAATCACCAACAACTCATCGCACACCGAACTATGATGATCGATATTCTCCGGGATGGCGGCACTGGCCAGCTTATAGGCCTCTTTCATAAAGCTGTTCAGCACCAGATTGCGCCGTGATACCGCATCCCTGCGGGCAAAGGTCAGCAGCTGCTGCACCATCTCAGCGGCACGCTCCCCCAGCTTCTCGATATTATTCAGCCGCTCACTGGCCATGGAGCACGGCTCCATCTCCATTCTGGCCAGGTAGATATTCCCCTGCATGGCCGCCAGCATATTATTAAAGTCGTGGGCAATGCCGCCCACCAGCGTACCAATCGCCTCCATTTTCTGCGATTGCCGTAGCTGCTCTTCAAACTCCTTGCGCTCACTGATATCGCGAATGACACTCAGAATCACGTTTTGTTCGTCCAGCTCAATCAGGCGGGCATTAATCTCCACCGGCATAATCGTGCCATCCGCCCTGTAATGCGCCGATTCAAAAACCGCATAGCCGGTCTGGACCAGCTTCGCCATACGATCCGGCACCATGACAGCAAATTCTGGCGGATCCAGTTCGGCCACATGCATCGCCAGCATCTCATCCTTGCTGTAACCCAGACGGGTATAGGCCGTTTTATTGACGTCGATAAATTTACCCGTGGTATCGAGAATAAATATTGCATCACTGGAAGAGTCAAACAATGTACTGAAGCGCTTGCGACTGGCCTCAAGCAAAGCCTGCTGACGCTTGCTTTCGGTGATATCCTGAACCACAGCCAGCACACACTGCTCACGCTGTGAACCTGCGACCAGTGAAGAGGAGATATGAACATGACGCCTCTCCCCCTGCCGGGTGACAATCTCAAAATCCTCACCTCTGTTGATATCACCGGCCAGCACCATCCGCATCGTTTTGCCAGCCTTGTCACGCTCTGACTCGCTGGCATAAATCGTACGCAACCAGCCCAGCCGGTTGATCTCCTCCTGCGTATAGCCGGTAATTTCCTGCATGCGCGGGTTCCAGCTGATAAACTCCGGCTCACCACTCGCCTGCGGTCGCCAGAGCACAATACCCTCGGAAGCCTGATCCATCAGCTTGCCACGAAACTCCGCCGCCTGAATCAGCGCCTCGGCAGTCTGTTTGCGTTCGGTGACATCATGCATCAGCCCAACCACCGCCGGCTCCCCCTCCGCCGTGACAATGGTCGATGTGGAAATGGAAAAGATCCGTTTTTCGCCGGCTCCCGTCGTCACCTCCCACTCTTCACCGGTAAGGTTATCACCCTCGCGCATGCGCTCCATACGGGCAATGGCACGCGCCTGCTGCTCAGGTTCCGGATACATGGACTGGTACCAGCCGAGTTCATTGATCTGATCGATGGTATACCCGGTCATCTCGGTCATACGACCATTCCACAAGGTAAAGCGCACATATGGAAACTCATCACAGGCCTGACAGACAGAGATACCTTCGGAGGCATTGTCGAAAATTTTACCGAGAAACGCGCCCGACCGCTGCAGTGCCCCCTCAACCTGTTTACGACCGGTAATATCCTGAAAAGTACCGAGCATGCGCACCGGCTGCCCTTCGTCGCTGAAAATCACCTGACCCTGCGCATAGGCCACATACTCATGACCATCCCTGTCCATAAAGCGACAGTCGACATCATATTTTTCCCCCTGACTGAGCGCTGCCTGCACGGCATGATACAGCATCTGTCTGTCATCCGGATGCACATGCTGTAAAAAGAGCTCGAACGTCGGTTCAATCGCACCCGGCTCGTAACCGAACATCCTGAAGGTCTGATCCGTCCAGTAGAGCACACCGGTTTGCGGATTCCAGTCCCAGATCCCTACCTGACCGATCTCCTGAGCCAGCTGCAAGCGCTCCTCACTGGCATGCAGTGCCATCTCGCTCTTTTTGCGCTCACTGATGTCCGTTGCCACGGCAATGACAACCCGGCGACCGAAATAGTTACCCGGATAGAGGTGAACCTCCTTGGGAAACGCCTCCCCGCGACTGTTATAAGCCCAGAACTCGAGACTCTGCGGCTGACCATGCAGCGCCAGCTGCAGCTGTGCTGCCACCTGCTCCATATCATTACGGTTTGGCACCGACAGATCACCGGGATTCTTGCCGATAAAATAATCACGCGGAAAACCATACATCTTCTCCGCGCCCCTGTTCACATCAAGGAATATACCCTTTTCATCAAGTATGTAGACCGCTTCGTGCAGACTGTTGAATATACCCCGATAGCTCTGCTCACTTTCAACAAGCTTGCGTTCTGCTGCCTTGCGCTCGGAAATATCAACATGGGTACCGACCAGACGCACGGGACGGCGATCCTCATCGCGCACCACCTTCGAGGCCCGGGAAAGCACATACACTTCATGCCCGTCCTTATGAAGCATGCGCATCTCCACCTCGAAAGTGCCTTCTCTTCCCTCCAGATAGTCACTGACCCGGGCCAATACCCGATCCTTGTCATCAGGGTGCACCAGCTGCGTCCAGGTAACAATCGATGCCGGCAGTTCATCCTCGTCATACCCCAGCATGCCAAACCAGCGCGGCGAGTAATAGACAACGTCTGTCTGCAAATCCCAGTCCCAAAGCCCGTCATTGGCCCCGGCCATGGCCAGCGCGAATCGCTCCTCACTGCCTTTCAGGGCGGCCTCAGCCAGCTTGTATGCATTGATATCGGTATGAATCCCGATCATCCGCAGCGGCTTGCCGCTCTGATCGCGTTCGATGATCTCGCCAACACTGCGGATCCACTCCCAACCGCCATCGCCCCGGCGGCGGCGATATTCGATGGATTCAGGACCGCATGAATCCATCGTCCTCGCCAGTGCTCTCTCGACTGCCGGTCGATCTTCCTCATGGATATGGTCCAGCCAGTTTTGCAGGCTGGTCTGAAATTCGCCCGGCTCGTAACCGATCATTCTGGCATATTCAGAGCTGACGACGACCTCACCACTGACAATATCAAGGTCAAACCAGGCCTGTCTGGCCGCATCCAGCGCCAGCCTTAAACGCTCCTCACTGCCACGCAACCGCTCTTCCGCCCGACAACGGTCTGTAATATCGCGAAAGCTCCACACCCGGCCAACGATTGCACCATCAATACGCTGCGCCTTCGAATAGCGCTCGAACACCCTGCCGTCGGAGAAACAGATTTCATCAAGACTGATCTCATCAGGGCGGGAATAGAGCGCCATCACCCGATCGATAAACGCCTGTGGATCAACCAGCTGGTCGAGCACATATTGCAGGGCACGCTCATCATCGCCGGAGGCGAGAATCTCCGGTGTAAATTTCCACATCTCGACAAAATTCTGATTATAGCCGCGCCATTTACCATCGCTGCCGACCACCAGAATACCATCTGCAGTTGCCTCAAGCGTCGCCTGCTGCAGTGACAGTGATTCGCGCAACTCGATTTCAACCTGACGGCGCAGACTGACATCCTCCTGAACCAGCACCACTTCACAGACGGCACCCGCCTCATCCCTGAGTGGATAGGCATAGGTCCTCACCCACAAGTCCCCCCCGGAGCCGGGCACCTCAGGCGTTGCCTCCCGATCATACTGCATCTCCGGTATTCTGATCTCTTCACCGGCAAAGGCCCGCTGCAGCAATGGCATCACACCCGTCGCCACAAGCTGCTGATCAGCAAGCATATTGTAATCAGCCAGGGCCGCGAACGGGACCTTCCACATCTGCTCCCAGGCACGGTTGACCTGCAGGATCACGCCATCGGTTGAAAGAATCTGGATCGCCAGTGGCGACTGCTCAACAAGATTGCGAAAACGGGCCTCCGAGTCCTGCAACTGCTCTTCGATGCGTTTACGATCAGTAATATCGAGAACGGTGCCAATCGAGTAGAGCGGCGTTCCATCCTCCGAGTATGTGGTTTCACAACGCTCATTCACCCATATCACCACATCCGGATGTACACACAACCGGTGCTCGATATCGTAGAAGCCGCCACCGCTCAGCGAATCATGATAGGCGCGGTCGACATAGGCACGATCATCCGGGTGTACCAGTGCCAGAAAGCTGTCGTACGTGGGGTGAGATCCATCCTTCTGCACACCGAACATGCGAAACACTTCATCCGACCACTGCAACTCCCGGGTCAGAAGATCCAGCCGCCAGTGACCAAGGTGAGCGATACGCTGGGCTTCCTCATGGCGCTTGCGTGTTTGTTGCAACAGAAGCTCAGCCTGTTTTTGGGCTGTAATATCGTCATAGATACCCAGTATACCGCAAATTTCCTGCTGCTCATTGCGCAGAGGTACCTTGGATGTACGCAGCCAGATGGTCTGGCCATCCGGCGTGGTCTGTGGCTCCTCGAATCCGAGTTTTGGCTCACCCGATGCCATCACGGCAAAGTCATCGCTCCGATAAGCCTCAGCCTGCTCCCGCCAGCCCATATCAAAGTCATTTTTACCGATCAGCTCGTGCGCAGAGGAGTACCCGGCATCACGGGCAAAAAGAGCATTACAACCGAGATAGCGACCTTCGCGATCCTTCCAGAAGATACGGATCGGCACCTCTTCGATAATGTTCTGTAACAGGTGATGACCTGCCGGCTGAGTGAATTTTTTTTTCATGACGCCCCTTCATGAATAGCGATTCAAACCACACCCCAACTAAAAAAAAGATATTGCATCATGATTCAATACATACCTTTTCGCAAGATGTCACAACAAAGAAAGCACATACAAAGCCATCCCTGCTCCGATTGCGATACCTGTTTCCCCATACAGACTGAAATCAATGCTTCAATATCCCCACGCAGGCGAGCAACCCGCCACGCTTAACCGGCAGAGGGTGACAGCGGTGATGCAGCAGGCTGCGGACGCTGCACGGACCGGCCAAACTCATCGGGTGTTGCCAGTGAAGACCCGTACAGCAACTGAAAACGCACCTCGGGCATCATCACCGGCATCATCACCCCTGATGCCTCAAGCTTCTTCCATAGCACCCGGGCAGCCACCATATCTGTGGCCGCAAAGGTAAAGCGCCAGGTTGGAATAGGAACAATCCTGCGCTCATAACGATACGGGCGCCCTTCCCGATCCAGCCGTTGCTGCAACAGCTCGGCATAGCGATCCTGATATAATCGCCCCAAACCAACCATATAGAGTGATTGATTCACCCGTATGATATTCACCTCAATGCCGGCCTGCCGCCACATCACTGCAGCAGCAACGGCCTCCCCGCGACTTGCGTACAAGCGAGCATCATCAAAAGCATGCAGAACCACCTCTTCAGTCCGCAGAATGGCAATCGGTGATAGCTGCAACTGACTGAGCCGATAATGCAATGTGTTTGCCGAGGCGCGGGAAACCAGCCTGCGGGTCACCACCCGCCATTGCGCATGACGCGCCGCTTCCGCCTGCCACACTTCATCAGGCAGGTGAATACGCACACTGCCCTGTACCGGTGCCGCAGCAGGGCGCTGCCACGCAAACCATGCAAGCAAGGCACACAAACAGAGGGATATGGAAATCATGATTCGTTTTATCATAGCTGCCGCTCGTGAAAAACCTGAACATATCGACGCGAGTAGTAAAGGGCCCGCACCGAACAGCTGGCAGCAGGAGATCGGGGATTCCCTGCCGGAGCCTCGAGTGGCATGATTGAGTGATCAGACAAAGGAGAGCATGGATGGATATTGCTGCGATCATGGAAAAAATAAGCATCTGGGCCATGCCTGTGCTGCTCGCCATCATCCTGCACGAGGTGGCTCATGGCTGGGTTGCAGAGCGACTTGGCGATAACACGGCACGCTGGATGGGACGCCTGACCCTGAATCCGCTGAAACACATTGATCCTGTCGGTACGATTCTGATTCCTGTTGCCCTGCTTGTCATCGGCTCACCATTCCTCTTCGGTTATGCCAAACCTGTACCGGTCAACTTCAGAAACCTGAGAAGACCGAAACAGGACATGGTACTGGTGGCACTGGCAGGCCCGCTCACCAATCTCACCCTCGCTGTACTATCCGCCCTGCTGCTCGCTTTCACCGTAGCACTTCCCGCATCGGCAGCATGGGTCGCTCAACCGCTGGCTCTGATGTGTCAGGCTTCGATTATCATTAATATGGTGTTATGCATTTTCAATCTGCTGCCGCTGCCACCACTGGATGGCGGCCGGGTGGCTGTAGGTCTGCTGCATGGACAGGCGGCTTACCAGCTCTCCCGTCTGGAGCCCTATGGTTTTATCATCATTATTGTGCTGCTGGCCACAGGCATATTGCAGCAGATCATCGGCCCGCTGGTGCTTGGCAGCGCTGAATACCTGATCAATCTTGCCATGTCCTGACATCAGGCAAGCCACCATCTTTATCCCTGATCACGCCTGAGAATCGAAGCTCCCCCCAGACGCCACAGCACAATACCACCGGGCAGCGATGCCACAGCCAGTACCAGCACCCACAACACCGCCATCGCACCCGCTGCTTCAGCCGTGCCACCGAACCAGACAGAAAAGCCGACATAACCGGCCTCCCTGATGCCGAAACCATTAAATGACAGAGGGAGTGCTGAAGCCAACGCCACCAGACACACCATAAACCCGTATGCAAACCACGACAGCTCCAGTCCCACTGCCTGTCCGAGCAAGACGTGCGCCTGCACCACCAGCCCCTGAAACAACAACGAAAGCGGCAGCGATTGCATCCATGCCCTGGAAAACTGCGGGGAGGCCAGTGGCAGCTGCTGCCATCCCGACCAGCGAGGCGTCAGCGACAACCCCTGCAACCACGGCCACCACTTCGGCGTTGCCAGCATCAACAACAAAAACAGCAGCAGCCCGGCAAACCATGACCACCGCCACCACTCGGGCAGCACCAGATAAAGCATGCAAAAACTGATCAGTAACAGTAAACCGACCATACCGTTCAGCCGCTCAAGCACCACACTGGCGGCCGCCAGCCAGCCACTTCCGGCCCGACCACGGGCCAGCAACCAGCCACGGGCGACATCACCGCCAATAATCGAGGGTAAAAACAGACTCAGAAACATGCCGAGAAAATAGAGTTGAATCTTGCGTGCGGCATCCACCGTCAGCCCCAGTGCACGCGCCAGCCAAACCCATCGCCATGCTGAGAACAGCTGCCCGACAATAAGACAGGCTGTCGCTGCCAACACAGGAAGCCACTGCACCTGCATCAACTGATGCGCGATGGCGGCACCATCGAGCGTCCAGCCGAGATAGCCAAGCAATAGCAGTGAGAGGGTGATCTTCAGCCAGATCATCCGCACCACCCGGAACTGCCAGTCATATGGCCAGCCATTTTTCCAGCCGCAGGCGAAGGTCGGCAGGATCACCGTGTAAAAACAATCGTTTTTTTCTTGATGTGTGACCGGAGGCAATCTCCGCCTCACTCCTGCCCAGACCGAGAGAAGAGGCAACGAACTGAACGATCGCGGCATTGGCTTTGCCATCCTGCGCAGCCTCAGCCACAGCAATTTTCACCGCATCACCGTGCAACCCGCGCAATTGTGGTTTACGCGCCCCCGGTTGAGCATGGATATTCACATACAGCCCGTCACGCCCCTCGCTCAGGACCGCATCGAGCGGATGAACGCTCACCCGCCCTGAATCAGGCCGACAGCAATCCGCTGCAGACTGGGTACAAGAAAGTTGTCCACAAACATCAATGCCAGCAGCACAATCATCGGCGAAAAATCAATACCGCTGATATAGGGGACGCGCCGCCGGACCGGAAACAGCAACGGCTCGGACATCTGATTGATGATCCGTACAATCGGATTATACGGGTCGGGAGAAACCCACGACAGCACTGCACGGGCGATCACGATAATCGTTGCCGTCATCAGGATCACATGAATGACACCGGCCAGCGCCTGCAGAAAATAGCCCAGCACGTACATCAGGAGGCCAGCTCCTGCGAGCGTCTGCAGGCAACCGTCAATGCCTTGCGCACCGTATCCGGCAACCCTTCCCTGAACATCATATCCAGTGCCGCCTGGGTCGTCCCCCCGGGACTTGTCACCTGCTGACGCAATGCATCGGCTGGCCGACCGCTTTCGACAAGCATGCGTCCTGCACCCAGTGCCGTCTGGCTTGCAAGGTCACGGGCAAGCTCGCGACTGAGGCCAAGCGCAACACCGGAGGCTTCCATCACCTCTGTCAGCAGGAAAAAGTAGGCAGGCCCACTGCCGGAAAGCGCTGTCACTGCATGCATCTGCTGTTCCTGATCCAGCCAGTAGGCACTGCCACAGGCCGTCATCAGGTATTCGGCACGATGACGATGCTGCTCATCTGCCGTACTGTACAATACCGATACGCCAGCCCCGACCAGCGCCGGCGTATTCGGCATGACCCGAACAATATGGGCCTGACCGCCAAGCATGGACGCAAGTTTTGCCACGGTAAGACCTGCTGCGATACTGACCACCGTCGCATTCGCATCGATGGCATCACTGATACCCTGCAGTGCCACCTGCATCTGCTGCGGCTTGACCGCAAGCACCACCATATCGGCATCGGTCACGGCCGCTCTGTTCTCCGCCGTTACCCGCACACCATACTGCCCGGCCAGCTGTTTGCGGCGCTCTTCACCGGGTTCAGCCACACAGATATGATCTGCTTCGTGGCCGGCACGTCTGAGGCCTGCAATCAGTGCCTCGGCCATATTGCCGCCGCCAATAAATGAAATTTTCAGTTGCTGCATTCAATCATTCCTGTTGTTACGTATATCCAGCTCACCGAACAAAACCGAGCCAAGCCTTACCATGGTCGCTCCCTCTTCCACAGCCTCACGGAAATCACCGCTCATCCCCATGCTCAGCTGGCCAACACTCCCATCGAACATTTTATCCCGCAAGCTGCGCATCGCCTGAAAGGCCGGCCGTACGTCACCAAAGTGCGGTGCCATCGCCATCAGACCGCAAAGCTGTAACCCTTCAATGGCTGTAATCTGCGCCGCAAATGCAGGCAATTCATCCACAGAAATACCATGCTGATCGGGATTACCGGAGATGTTCACCTGAATCAATACGGGAAGGGTTCGGCCATCCAGATGAGCTGCGACCGCTGCCGCTGTCGCCACAGAGTCACAGCTATGCCACATGGCCGCATGCCGGGCCACATATTTCGCCTTGTTCTTCTGTAGCGGACCAATCATATGCCACTGACACTGCGGCCAGCGCAAAGCACGATCGCGCAACAGTTGCGGACGGGATTCACCAAAGCAGCGATGTCCTGCGTCAATCAGTACAGCGACCGCATCATCGGGCGCATATTTACTGATCGCGACCATCGTCACACCGGCTTCGCCCAATTCATGCTCAAGAGAACGCCAGCGCTGCAACAGCCCTTCCATACCGGACTCACTCATACGCCGGCTCTCCGCTGCCAGGCCACGCGCTGATCCACAGCCCGGCTAAGTGTATGCTCATCCAGATACTCCAGCTCCCCGCCTTCCGGCACGCCACGGGAAATGCGCGAGACCGTAATCCCTGCATCCCTGTAACGATTGGCCAGATAATGGGCCGTTGCCTCTCCGTCGACCGTCGCACTGGTCGCCAGAATCATCTCATCGATTCCACCGGCGGCAAGACGGCGATCCAGAGCGGCAAAGCGCAGCTGCTCGGGGCCGATCCCGTCAACCGGACTCAGGCGGCCAAGCAATACGTGGTAACAACCGCGATAGCCGTGGCCCCGCTCCATCATCAGCACATCCACCGGCTGCTCGACCACACACAGGGTCGCCGCATCGCGCAGCGGATCATCACAGAAGTGGCAGTGCCCCTGCTCGGCAAAACAACCGCAGCATTCACAAAAGCCCACCTGCTCATGCAACAACTGCAAAGCCGTCGCAAGAGCTGCCGCATCCCCGGCCGGCCGCGTCAGCAGATTAAGACCGAGACGCATGGCAGTCTTCGGCCCCACCCCCGGCAGGGTAGAAAACATCTCCACCACCCGTGCCAGTGGCGCAGGCATGCCGGGAAAGTGCATCAAAGTGAAAAACCAGGAGGCAGCGGCATACCAGCCATCAGGGACTGCTGCTTCTGCTTGGCAAGTTCATCCGCTTTCTGTGAGGCATGATTGAAGGCAGCGGCAACAAGATCCTCGATCAGCGCCTTGTCCTGCTCTCCCCACAATGACGGGTCGATCGTCACCCGGCGAACCACACGGTCACCACTCATGACCACCTGGACCATACCACCACCGGACTCACCACCCACTTCCATGCCGGCAAGCTCTTCCTGCATCTTTTTCATGTTTTCCTGCATCTTCTTCGCTTGCTGCATCATCTTTGCGATATTCATTCTTCCACTCCTGTCTCATCTTCCACCCCGGCCGGCAACACGCTAACCAGCTGGGCATCCATTTCGGCCATCAATGCCTGCACATGCGGATCATCCTCCGCATTTTTTCTCAACCGCGCCTTTTCCACGCGGGCAAAGCGTTCCCGCTGCTGTGAGATGGACTCACCTTCGCCCGACTGTCTGGCTTCCCAGAAAACCTCGCGCCCCAGCCATGCGGCAAAATCACGCCGGTCAGCGGCATTGATCGTCGCCTGCTGATGCCTCTCCAGTGCCAGACGCACCCGGCTGCCAAACTCCAGACAAATCACATGCTCGAGCATCGCAGCAAGCCCGGGTCGGAAATCATGCAGCGCCGTCACCACCTCGCGCCAGTCGCGACAGCGATGACCTGCCGGTTCCCCCGTATCATGCAGTGGCAAATCCGCTTCCTGTGTCTGTACAGCAACCGGCTTTTCCTGTTCAGCCGGCTGCAACTGCACTGGCGCAGCCGGCATCTCCTGCGCTGCCACAGCAGGCTCTACAGCTTCAGTCCTCACCACCGGAGCCACCACCGGAGCCACCACCGGAGCCACCACCGGAGCCACCACCGGAGCCACCACCGGAGCCGCACCGGCTGCCCGACTGATAGCCGGCACTGCTCCGACCGCCGAAATCGCATTCAGCCCGCATAAACGCATCAGAATCATTTCAGCGCCCATACGCTCATCAACGAGCGAAAGGTCCCGCATACCTGCCAACAATACCTGATAACGCAGATCAAGCGCGGCTGAGCTCAGGCTGGCCGCATACTGCTGCAGCCACTGACGCTGTTCAGCATCCACCTCTTCACCCAGTAATGTCTCATCCACCTGCAGGCAGGCAAGCTGATGCCATAAACGGGCCAGCTCCAGCAACAGTGTGCGGCCACCATGCCCTGTTGCGCTGACCGTTCGCAGCAACTGCACGGCCTCTGCCGCATCACCCGTAAACAGAGCCCGGGACAGCTGTCGCACCGGCTCTGTACCTACCTGCCCGAGTGCCGCATCGACATCGGCCAGCACCATCCGCTTGCCGGCATAGGCCAGCACCCTTTCACTCAATGACAATGCATCACGCACACTGCCATCGGCCGAGCGGGCAATCGCCGCAATGGCATCGGCATCGGCATCGACGGACTCACGCCCGAACACATGCGACAGATAGCCGCTGATTTCACTATGGCCAAGCCGGCGTAAATCAAAGCGCTGACAGCGCGAGCGCACCGTCACCGGCAGCTTATCCGACTCCGTCGTGGCGAGAATAAACATGACATGCGCAGGCGGCTCTTCCAGTGTTTTGAGCAACGCATTGAACGCACTCTTGGAGAGCATATGCGCCTCATCGATAATGTAGACGCGCTTTTTCAGACTGGCAGGCGGGTAACGCACTCCGTCAAGAATCTCACGTACATCGTCCACACCGGTATGACTGGCAGCATCCATCTCCTGCACATCCAGGTTGGAGCCGGTTGCGATCCCCCGACAGGCGTTGCAACTGCCACACGGCTCCCCCTGATCAGCCTGTTCACAATTTACGGCCATCGCCATCAGGCGGGCAATCGTCGTTTTGCCCACGCCGCGAATACCGCAGAGCAGATAGGCATGAGCCAGATGACCGCCGGAAAGGGCATTTTTCAGGGTACGAACCACCACATCCTGCCCGACCAGATCGGAAAATCGCTGCGGACGCCAGCGTCGTGCCAGTACCAGATAACTCATGCGGGCACTCTACGGCTTGCGCAACGCGCTGCAATGGCTGCCGCCACATCATCAGCCGCTTGCCGGATCAACATAAAAAGGCCCGCGACATGCGCGGGCCCTGGTGATTGATACGGTAACAGAAGCGGACGTTACAGAGGAGAGATCCCCTCTGTCAGCCGAAAATCAGTCGGAGCGGGTGCGCTCTTCCTGCTCCTGAGCTGTTTTGCAGTCGATACAAAGGGTGGTGACCGGACGAGCCTGCAGACGCTTGACACTGATCGCACCGCCACACGATTCGCACTCACCGAACTCACCGTCCTTGATGCGGGCAATCGCCTGGTCAATTTTCCTGATCAGCTTACGCTCACGATCCTTGATTCTCAGATCAAAATCGAGATCTGTTTCCATGCTTGCCTGGTCAGTCGGGTCAGGGAACGAGGTCTGCTCCATCTCGGTCATGGCCTGAACATTTGCACTCTGGCCCACTTCAAGCTCAGCCTTCCAGTCCACCAGTTGTTTTTCAAACTCAGACAGTTGTTTCTTGGTCAGTGGCATGATTTTCTCCTACAACATAGGGCTATCCTGAAAAACGGATCAGCCAAAAAGGGCGTGAACCATAGCGATTCACAAGCAGGGTGTAAACAAAGCCGAAACAGGTCTGATTATATTCGGAAAAATCGATAAAATACAGAAAAAACAGCGATAATGAACACTACCGCCCGGCCAGAAGGGCCTCGAAGGAGCGACACCACTGGCCGGCCATAACCTCCATCGACGGTACAGAAACATACGCACCGACATTGACCGCCGCCAGCGACAAACCACACGGATTGATCGCAGTAAACCAGTGCGACTCGACAGCAAGATTCAGCGCCATACCATGAAAAGCCACCCCGCGGGTGACCCGTACACCCAGTGCCGCCACCTTGCCTGAACCGATCCAGACACCGGGAAAACCACAGCGTCGGCCACTGTCGACCCCCATATCAGCCAGCAGATTCATACAGGACTGCTCCAGCATGGCCACATAGTCGCGCACCCCGATACCGCGCCGGCGCAAATCAATGACCGGATAGAGCAGCAACTGGCCGGGACCGTGGAATGTCGTCTCCCCTCCCCGATCAACCTGCAAAAGCGGCGCCGGCAAGGCAGAGCCGGTGCGATTATCCACCCCTCGCCTGCCGGTGGTATAGACCGGCTCATGCTCACAGCTCCAGATCACCTCATCGGCCACACCTTCAGCCACAGCCGCTGCCCGCTGCTGCATCCGTTGCCAGCAAGGCATATATGATTGCCGCCCGAGCCATTGCCACGACGGCAACGACATCTCTGATTCGCTCTGTTCCATTGGCGCAGCATATCACCGCCATCCGGCCGATTGCCAGCAATGACAGGGACCGGCCGCACACAGGTAAAAGTGCACATGTGCCAGGATGGCAATTCACCTGCGCCTCCACAAGAATGGCCCCTTTTTTCGGAGATACTGATTGATGATACGCCTGAATACCCCCCGCCTGATGACAACCCTGAGCATGCTTGTACTGCTGCAAGGCTGCATGACCACCTCTCACCCGACAGCCCGATCCGGCCTGGGGATCAGTACGGGCAGTGATGCCATGGAGCAACGGCTTGAACAGCCTGGACCGATCAGGCTTGAGTCCATCGACAGCGCCGACTGGCAGGGACCACTCTCGGGCATGCTGAACCTCGACAGTCCGGCCGCCAGGGAAGCAGGCTTAACGGACAGGAGTGAACCGACACATATTTATGTCTATCTTCTCACCCATCCGAAGTTCGGCCATTACCTGATCGACACGGGCGTATCGGAAACACTGCTGGCCGACCCCGGCAAAGAGGGGTTAAACTGGTTGATCAGAAAGGTCATGCATCTGGACCACATGCACATCAAAACCGGCACCGGAGAGATACTGCAACAGGCTGATGGCGAATTATCCGGCATCTTTCTTTCCCATCTTCACCTTGATCATATCATGGGCATGACCGATATACCGGCACATATACCCCTCTATGCCGGTTCGGCGGAACCGGTACAAACAGGCATCAAAAATTTCTTCACCCGCAATGCCACCGACCAGCTGCTGGAAAAAATGCCACCGTTACAGCTATGGCAGTTTCAGCCCGATCCTCAACACCGTTTTGAGGGAATCATGGATGTATTCGGCGATGGCTCGCTGTTTGTGATCAGCGTCCCCGGCCATACAGCAGGCAGCACCGCATTTCTCATTCGCACCACGCACGGGCCGGTGCTGTTAAGTGGCGACACATGTATTACCCGCTGGGGCTGGGAGCATGCCACCGAACCGGGGGACTTCACCTCAGACCATGCCGAAAATCTCAAAAATTTACAGCGCTTGCAGGCACTGGTCGCCAGACACCCGCAGATTGAGGTACATTTGGGGCATCAACCGTAACCCGGGCAGCAAACTCCGGCCACGGTCCTTGTGAGTCACAGCGATGAATATCATCAAACGAACCATCTACCTGCTGCACAGCGCTTTTTTGCTTCGCAAGATTCGCCGCAGCAAAAAGGATGAAACCCGGCAGGCGGCCCAGCAGCGATTAACAGAGCTGCTGGCGGATCGCCGCGGCATCGGCATGAAAATCGGTCAGGCCATGGCCGGCATGAATGATCAGGGCGCCCTGACCCAGCTGACCCGGAGTGCCAGGGCGTGGCCACTCAAAGATATCATTCCTGTGCTTGAAGAGCAGTGGCAGCAACCGCTTGAAAGCGTACTCGATGACATTGATGAGAGCTTCAGTGCCGCCTCTCTCGGCCAGGTTCACAAGGGCAGACTATCTACCGATGCCGGACAACATACACCCGGCCGGACCGTCGCCATCAAGGTACAATATCCCGATATTCGTCCGGCCATTGCCAGTGAACTGTCAATCGCCGGTATGATGCCGAAAGCAGGGCCGGTCAAACGCTGGGACTTTGATCTGGACGGTTATCACGCCACCCTGAGCGAGACCCTGCTCGACGAATTAAACTATTTGCATGAAATGCAGCAGCAAAACTATTTTTATCATGCCATCGACGTTCCCGGCCTGCGTGTTCCCCGTATCTATCCGGAATTGTGTACCGGGCAGATACTGGTGCAGGAGTGGATCGACGGGAAACGGCTTGCCGAGGCTGCCACCTGGCCCGTTCAGGTACGCAGAAAGCTGGCGGAAACCATCATGCAAACGCTGTGGCAGAGCCTGTTTGAGCTGGGGCTTGTGCATGGCGACCCGCATCCGGGCAACCTGCTGTTCTGTTACGATGAGATCAGTCCGCAGATGGTGCTGCTCGATTATGGCTGCATGGTAAGCATCCCGAAACACCGTCGCATGGCGCTGTTAAACCTGATTCAGGGCGTACGTGGTAAAACCGGTCTTAACAGCTTTGATGCCTTTGTCGGGCTGGGCTTTGATGCACAAAAGCTGCAACCGATCCGGGGGCAGCTGGACGAACTGGCCCGGATTCTGTTTCAGCCATTTGTTTACCATGCACCATTTGATACCCGCACATGGCAACTTTCCGATCACGTCGGGGCCCTCTTCGGTGATCAGCGCTGGTTATTCCGCTCGGCCGCCCCGCCGGACCTGTTTCTGGTCGTTCGTATCTTCCAGGGACTGGTCAGCCAGATCGAATGTCTGGACACCACCCTCTGCTGGTCTGACATGCTTGAGCAGGCATTAAGCCGGGAGAGTCTGGATTACAGCCTGCGCTGGCAGCTGGATGAGTCCGCCATTGCAAGCGCACCACTGCCTGCAGGCAGCGCCACCACCCTGCGCGTTCAAATTGCCCGCCCGAACAATACCCCGATGGATATCAGCCTGACGGCGGCAAGTGCACTGGAGCTGCACTCCCTGCTGCCAGCCGATATGCTGCCCCGGATCAGGGCACTGAATATCGATCTGCATGCAATCAGCAGGCAACTGCAGGAGAACGGACTTGAGCCACAAACACTGCTGGATTTTACCCTTGAGGAGCGTCATTACCGGGTCTGGCTGGAGTAGCGCTGTACAGCTTACCCGTCGCCACGGCCCCATCACATCCGGAGGAATCATGAATCTTTTTGTAGCTGCCATACTGGCAGTCGCTTTTTCAGCTTGCAGCGTCAACGTCAACCCTCTCCCGGGAGTCAACATCCACCTTCCGGCAGCGGCACACCCCCACAGGGACAACGAACAGAAGCAGCGCAAGCCTGAGCACAGAAAAGAGAAAAAAGAGCAGGAGCATCATTAGAAAGATGATGATTGATGACCATCCGGGGCGCCTGTGTTTCCCTTTGCCCGCGCAAAACCGGCTATGCATCTGCACATGTTGACGCTGTTTCCCGAAACGCCGGCACATGGCGACATCCCCGCCGTGATGCCCAGCCCTTTCCTGAATCATCCGCACCCGCTGGCTGAGCGGGCGGCACGGATGCTGCAACAGCGTTTGTCATCGGCCGGTGATGACATGAACAGACTGCTATCAACCGGCACAGGAAAAATGTTCGGCGTACTGGTCGTACGGGATCAGGCCGGGCATATCGGCTATTTAAGCGCCTTTTCGGGCATGGCACGCGGCAGCTGGCATGTGCCGGGATTCGTGCCACCGGTATTCGATGAGAGCCTGCACCAAAGTTTTCTCCCTGCCGGCAGAGCCATGCTGACAAAGCTTACAGAACAGATCTCGCAGCTGGAATCCTTACCACTACGCGCGCAACTCGGACATCAAATATCACAATTACAACAACAGCGGCAGGATGCCATCAGCGCATTAAAGCAGCGCCACCGCAGCAACAAAGAGCAGCGCAAAATGCAACGTCTGCAGTTGCAGGCCGTTGCCTGCGATGAAAGAGAGCAGCGCATGGCGGCCCTTGCCCTGGCCAGTCAGCATGACAAACGTGAAGCGACCGATACAGCCCTTGCCTGGGAGCAAAGGCTGGATGCCATACAACAACAGCTTGAGACCATCGAACAACAGCTGCTCGATTTAAAGAGCTCACGCAGCGAGCAATCACGTGCACTGCACCGGCAGGTATTTGGCGCCTACAGACTGCATAACTTTGCCGGTCGACAGCAAACGATCCTTCACTTTTTTGCCGACAGTACACCACCGGCCGGTAGCGGCGATTGTGCCGCACCGAAACTGATTCACTACGCAAACCAACACAACCTGCAGCCACTGGCCATGGCCGAGTTCTGGTGGGGGCCGTCACCTGCCACCGGCATCCGCCATCATGGCCACTTTTACCCGGCATGCAGGGGAAAATGCCGTCCGATTTTACCGTTTATGCTGGAGGGAATCGCGGTGGAAAAAGAGCCCTGCTTCGGCGCTGCGACCCATGCCGGCGAGCTGGAAATCATCTATGAAGATCCATATCTGTGGGTCATCAACAAACCGGCCGGCCTGATGTCAGCCCCCGGCAAGGAGGTTGAGGACTCTGTTTACAGTCGCCTTTGTCAGCGCCATCCGGAATACCCGGAGCTGCGGCTTGTGCACCGGCTGGATATGGGCACCTCCGGCTTGTTGCTTGTCGCCAAACAGCTGCGCACCCATAAACAGCTGCAAAAGCAGTTTATTCAACATCGGGTGGAAAAATGCTATGAAGCGTTGCTGTCAAAAGTGCTGCCGGCTGAACCGGCCGCCGGTGAAATCAACCTGCCCTTGCGTGTCGATATGGATGACCGCCCCCGTCAAATGGTTTGTCATATGCATGGCAAACCGGCCAGAACCCGCTGGAAGATCATCGCCAGGGAGCAACAAACCACCCGGGTTCACTTTTACCCGCTGACCGGCCGTACCCATCAGCTGCGTGTACATGCTGCTCACAGGGATGGCCTGAATGCCGCCATTGTCGGCGACGGACTCTACGGCGATAGCGGAAAGCGGATGCTGCTGCATGCACGAAGCCTCTGCTTTACCCACCCGGTCAGCCGTGAATCACTGACCTTTGAAACGGCCGCGCCCTTTTAAACGAGAGACCCTTCAACCACAAACGCCGGACTGGTGATCGGAGTCCACCTGTTCCGGCAACGCCATCGAGATCAGCGCGGCCATGAGTATAAATGCGGCTGACCAGCCAAGGCAGCCACTGATCCCCTGATACTGATAGATCAGCCCCGAAAGAACCGTACCGGCCAGACGACCACCGGCATTGGCCATGTAATAGAAGCCGACATTCATCGAAACCTGCTCACGCTGCGACCAGGCCACGATCAAAAACGAGTGCACCGACGAGTTGATCGCAAAGAGGATGGCAAAACCTGCCAGCCCCGCCATCACCACCATTTCTGCATCCACGCCATACAGCAACAGGCCAGCCATTGAGGCCGGCAGCAGACTGAGGATAGCAGCCCACACCGCCAGTGTACGACCACCCACCGGAGCCGCACGCCGAAACAGCAGGGGAACCATGCTCTGCACAATTCCGTAACCGATCACCCAGAGTGCCAGAAAACTACCGACACTGGTAAAACTCCATCCCAGCTGATCATAAAGGAATACAGGCAAGGCCACGACAAACCAGACATCCCGTGCACCAAAGAGAAAAAAACGGGCCGCTGACAGACGATTGACCGCCGCTGTTTTGGAGAAGATACGGGAGAATTTTGCTCCGCCCCTGATTCTGCCAAGCCCCTCCGGCAACAACCACCAGGTAAGCAGCAACGCAATCGTCAACATAGCCGCCAGTGCCACAAGAGCACCGCGAAAACCCAGCTGGGCAAGCAGTGCCGCCCCGATAAAGAAGCCTGCCCCTTTCAGCGCATTTTTAGAACCGGTCAGCAGTGCAACCCAGCGGAACAAGCGGCTGTCACTACCGGCCGGGACAAGCAACTTCACCCCGGCCTTTGCTCCCATCTTGTTCAAATCCTTGGCAATACCGGAGAGAGCCTGTGCCGCCATCACATACGCCACACCGAGCCAACCATCGGGCACCGTCAACATCAGCAGGGCTGCAATCTGCAGCAACATCCCGATATGCATGCAGCGATTCAGCCCCAGATGAGCGCCCAGCCAGCCACCGACAAGATTGGTGACAATGCCGAAGAACTCGTAAAACAAAAACAGCATGGCGATCGACAGCGGTGAATAACCAAGCTGGTGAAAATAGAGCACCACCAGCATACGAATGGCACCATCGGTGATCGTGAATGCCCAGTAGCCACCTGTCACCGTCAGGTAGTGACGCAACCCCTGTTCCATCAGCGTGCTGATGCCACCTTGCAGACCAGGTCGATCATCCGGTTGACATAGCCCCACTCGTTATCGTACCAGGCATAGATTTTTACCTGAGTACCATCGACCACCATCGTCGAGGGTGCATCAATGATGGCCGAGCGCGGATCATGCTTGTAATCGACCGAGACCAGCGGCCTCTCCTCATACCCGAGAATCCCCTTCAGCGCGCTTTCCGATGCCTCTTTAAAGTAGCCATTCACCTCTTCAACCGTCACCGGACGCGCTGCCTCAAACACAAAATCGGTCAGTGAAGCATTGAGCAAGGGGACCCGCACTGCATGGCCGTTCAGCTTGCCGGCAAGCTCGGGGAAAATTTTCGTGATGGCTCTGGCTGAACCGGTCGTCGTCGGAATCAACGATTCGCCCGTCGCCCTCGCCCGCCGCAAATCCTTATGCCCCTTATCCACAATGGTTTGGGTATTGGTCAAATTGTGCAGCGTCGTCATCGAGCCATGCACGATACCGATCTTCTCGTGCATCACTTTGATGACGGGAGCAAGACAATTGGTCGTACATGAAGCAGCCGTCAGCAGATGGTGCCCGGCCGGGTTATAGAGATCATCATTGATACCATAGACGACATTCAATGCTCCATCGACGGGAGCGGCAACAACCACCTTCTTCACCCCCTGCTCGAAGTAGGCCTGCAACTGTTCAGGTGCGCGGAATTTTCCTGTCGCCTCAATCACGATATCACAACCCGACCAGTCGGTATCGGCGATGTTCGTGTTGGAAGTATAACGCAGTGAGCTCGCATCCACCCGCATCAAGTCTCGATCAGCACCGCATTCCGCTGCCCAGATACCGTGCACCGAATCAAACCTGAGCAGATGAGCGGATCCCGCAGCATCACAGGCAATCTCATTCACCTGTACAAAGGCAAGCTCATCCCGACCCCAGCCGGCGCGTAAAGCAAGCCGTCCCATACGACCAAACCCGTTAATACCGATACGTGCCATCACGGCCACCTCCACTCCACACTGCAGCAATCGCATGAATATTGCGAATATCCCAGCAGAGATATATTCGAATCCTGATATGCGGATATGTCATCCGTATGACACGAATCCCCTGCCGTGAAGGAGTAAGAGACTACTCTGCTGATGAGGCCCGATAGCTACGGATCGTCGCCAGAGAACAGCCATAGTGATAGACCATCTGCGCCGGTTCGTAGCGCATCTCCTGTCGAACCGGGCAGGCAAGGCGGGCAAGACAGGTAAAAGCGCAGGCCGATCCCTCACCGGAACGCTCATCCATACAGTCATTCAATGATATGCTGCCATCCACCGACACCGGACAAGCCGCCATACACGGCGTGGTTGCGCAACCCTGGCATGGCGATGCTCCGCTCAGCGGCTTGCTCGCAGGAAATGAGCTATCAGCCAGGACAACGGCCCGATATGCAAACCATGATCCCCAATACTGATTGATACCAAGGCGGAACGGCGACGGGTGATGCCAGCCGGCCAGTTCCCCCAGTTGCTGCAAAGGAAGCAGTAACTGGTTGTCCGGATACAACAGACAATAGCGATGATCAGGATTCTCGCTGGCAAAATAGCGGGCCACGATCTCTGCCGAAAAGTGATCGACCGGATTTTCGCCTTGCATACAACCGGATGCCGACAGCGATCGCCAGAGAGCGGGGCCGCCATGGCCGAACACGATCATCTGTCTGTATGTGTGCACATCTCTCACCCCGGCAATCGATGCACGAATCCCATCGGGTAAATCAGAGAGATTAAAGACAGCCTGCAGATTCAGGCCATGCTCTGCCAGCACCCTGCTGCAATCCGGTGCCACCCCGCTCCGCTCTCCGGTCATCAATTGGCGAAGTAGTGCAACAGCACACGATAGAGATTGTATGCATCCTGACAGCCGGCCAGCTCACGAATCGAATGCATGGCCCAGGTTGGAACCCCGACATCCACGGTCCGCACCCCCAGCTCACTGGCTGTAATCGGCCCGATTGTACTGCCGCACGCCATATCCGAACGGACGACAAACGACTGCACCGGCACACCTGCAGCAGCACACCACTGCCGGAACATCGCACCGGTTTCACTATTGGTGGCATAGCGCTGATTGGCATTGACCTTGATCACCGGCCCCTCATTGATCACCGGTCCATGATTCTGATCATGACGGTCGGCAAAGTTGGGGTGAACGGCATGGGCATTATCCACCGACATCATCATGCTAGTCGCCATCATTCTCGCCATCGCTTCATCACTGCCACACAGGCGGGAGAGCACCGACTTCAGGAAATTCCCCTGAGCGCCGGCTGCCGACATACTGCCCACCTCCTCATGATCATTGCAGACCAGCAGCGCATTATGACCATGCTCATCCGCGATCAATGCCATCAGACCGGTATAACAGCTGAGCAGATTATCAAGGCGTGCAGCAGCAATAAAATCATCCTGCAAGCCGACCACGGCAGGCGCCTGCATATCATAAAAACTCAGCTCATAGTCGAGAATCCTGGCCGCTGCGGGGAGATCATCGGGCATCTCTTCATTGACTCTGGCAAGCAGCAGCGCATGAAATGCCGTACCATCCTCAGCCATCCCGCCATCCTGCCGCATCAGCACAGGTGGAAGATCGGTCTGGCGATTGATGCTACGCTTGTCATTCACTTCACGATCCAGATGAATGGCAAGGCTTGGAATCACCGCAATGGCTTTGTGCCAGTCGATCAGACGATGGGCGATATGGTTGTCTGCATCGATAAAACTGACACGGCCTGCCAGCGAAAGATCGCGGTCAAACCATGGGTTCAGCAGCGCGCCGCCATATACCTCGACCCCCAGCTGCAGATACTTGCCTGCAGCGAGCACCGGATTGGGCTTTACCCGCAGGCAGGGACTGTCGGTATGGGCACCCACCATATGAATTCCATGCTCGGTCAAAGGGCCGGTCAGGCGGAATGCGATGATCGAGGAGTCATTGCGGGTAATAAAAAAACGACCACAGAGCCCCCCCTGCTCAAGCATCCATGCATCACTCTCCTGCAGGCGGGTGAAGCCTGCCTGCAGCAAGCGCTCAACCATGACAGCCACGGCATGAAACGGTGTCGGTGAACGTGTAATAAAATCCAGTAATCCGCTTACAAAATCATGGTTCTGCACAGGCACCTCGACTGCTTTCATCTGTGTACTCATCCTCTCTCCCGATCACGATCAGCTCGACCTCCCCTTCGGGGATCGCCTGACAAGCCAGACGCCAGCCGCAGCTGATTTCATCTGCAACAAGCATGCTCTGCTCAGCAGGGGTCAGGCCCGAACACTCACCGGCTACAATCGCCACCAGACAACAACCACATTTGCCCGCTCCGCCGCACTCTCCCGGCAATGTGGTGAGGCAGCCTGCCAGCAAGTCCCTGAGCGACAATGCCGGATCCATCTGATCTGGCGCTACAAAAATGTGTTTTCCGTCCATGACGATGGAGCCCGATAACTACTTGTCCTGCAGGCTCCAGACACCACACCACTCTTGCGGCGGGTGCTGAACCAGCAGCTCACAACGATTGGCCATGACCAGCCCCGTCCCCAAACCGTAATCGTGATACACCCGGAGGAACAGCTCCCTGGCCTGCTGCCAATCGCCTGCACAATATTTGTCATATGCCTCTGAATAAAGCGGTACCGATCTGATTTTCTGATCAAAACGAGGATCATTATCTACCAGAATTTCATACAGCGAAACCGGCTCATGAAAATTCTTCAGGCAAACCCGGTCAATAAAGCGGTACGAAAATCTCGGATCCGCATCGATATAGGCAACGGTATCGTGAAAGAATCGCTCGGAAATCAGTACACGGGCATCGTAAAACTTTGATACACCCTCAATTCTCGCCGCCTCATGCACCCCCATACCAATTGGATGGTAGCGCTGATCAAGATAGTAATAGACCAGCGTAATATCCGCCACGGTAATACCGAACCCCATATCAATACTGGGGCGAACCACACCGACTCCTTCGGAGTCGTTATACACACGCATCTGCTTGGTCAGGCTGTAGATATTTTCCAAAATATAGTTGGTGTTGTCCTCGGGAAAAATCGCCATCAGACCATCGCCATAAATTTCCGTATGCGTTTTATTATGACCCAGATAGAGATATTCATACGAGGTTTTATGCACATCAAAAATGAACTTCTCATAGGTGAAACAGTGGCCGCCATCTGTGTGCTTACCATATTTTCCCTGCTCAAAATTCGACAGAATATCGGTGGAGTCACGAAGATCGCAAAACATGATAATCCGTCTGGATTTGCCGGTCGCCGGCGGACCATCGCAGCCCCCGGCCGATAAGCCACTGATACCGGCCCCGATCACCTTTTCGTCGATGCTATCCAAAAGAAAAGACTCCTTCATCATAGGTACATGAGCAAAACATGCCCGCCATCAGTCAGCAATGATCGGGCCAAAACCGCCAGCAGCCGGCATCACCGATCATGCTTCGCCCTGATGAATACAGGGAATGTCAGCCGGCGTGAGCCTGTTTTTCCTGCTCAAGCACCCACTCGCCAATCTCACGATAGAGCGGCAGCGGATCATAAACGGAGCGCGATGTAAACGGATTAAACCAGAGATTGAGCGAGATCAGCTCAAAATGATCAGCCGGTACGCAACCCGCCAGCTCCCCCCAACAGGCGGATGTGCCGGAAACCTGTGAGTCATTATCACCCTCATGCTGCTGAATCATACGGGCATAGCGGCGCACCAGCCATGGCAGCTCGGCAAGCGGCCGCACTGCAGCATAACTGCGGTAGATGACCGCAGGATCATCCGGGGTCGTATCGTTAAACTGCTGCATGGCGCTGGTCGTCAGGGCATGGGGGCCCTTCAACAGGCGGAATGGCGAAAGCGACGTACAGACATGATCTGCCACCGGCGAGCCGTGATGCGGCGTGGCCAGCGTCGTCAGACTCGCCACCTTCATCCCGCCCCCCAGGCAGGAGATCCAGTAGCGGGCATCAAGCCCGCCCATCGAATGGGCCACCAGATGCAGTGGCCCCGCCTCATCGGCCAGTTGCCTGGCAAGTACGGCGGCACGCTCCCGGATGGTCGCAACGGGGGGCAGTGAGGGTACCAGTACCCGCATCCCCATCGATGCATACAAAGGCCTGGCCACACGGAAGTACTCAAGCCACAGCAATCGGGTAAAACCAAACAGACCGTGGATGAGCACAACCGTTGGCTGTTTCAATGGCCTGCTTACTCTTTGCGGCGGTTGTGGAAGTGCAACAATGACAGTTGCGGTGAGCGCTGCCCCTCGATCGGCACCGGATAATCGCCCGAGAAGCAGGCATCACAATGCTGCGAACGCGGCTTGCCGACAGCACGGTACATACCATCAAAGGAGACAAATGCCAGCGAGTCTGCGCCAATGGCTTTGCACATCTCCTCGAGATTCATCTTGTTCGCCATCAGCTCGGATGAATCCGGCGTATCCACACCGTAATAACATGAGTGTCTGGTCGGCGGGCTGGAGATACGCATGTGAATCTCTTTGGCGCCAGCTGCACGTACCATCTCAACAATCTTGCGACTGGTGGTACCGCGCACAATCGAGTCATCCACCAGCACCACACGCTTGCCCCTGATCAGCTCGCGGTTGGGATTGAGCTTCAGTTTCACACCGAAGTTGCGGATCGACTGCTTCGGCTCGATAAAGGTACGACCGACATAATGGTTACGAATCAGCCCCATCTGGAACGGAATTCCGGATACCTCGGCAAAACCCATGGCAGGTGGCACACCGGAATCCGGTACCGGCACCACAATGTCCGCTTCCACACCCGACTCACGGGCCAGCTCCATGCCGATTTTGTAGCGGGCATTATAGACATTCACCCCTTCCAGCACCGAGTCCGGACGGGCGAAATAGACATACTCAAACACACAGAATTTGCCTTCTGTCGACTTGAACGGGAACAGGCTGGTCACTTCATTGTTTTCAATGACCACCATCTCACCCGGTTCAACATCACGGATATAGGTTGCACCAATCAGATCAAAGGCACAGGTCTCGGAGGCCAGCACCCAGGAGCCATCCAGCTGTCCCAGCACCAGCGGACGAATACCGTTGCGATCACGGATACCCACCAGTCGCTTTTCCACCAGCACCAGCAGCGAGAATGCGCCGGAAAGACGGTTGACCGCCTCGGCAAGTCGCTCCTGCATCGTCGCGCCCTGGCTTCGTGCCACCAGATGAATCAGCACCTCGGTATCTGAAGTGGACTGGAAAATAGAGCCCTGCTTTTCAAGTTCATAACGCAGCTCCGGTGCATTGACGATGTTGCCGTTATGGCACATCGAAATACCACCATGCGCATACTGATAGCAGAATGGCTGACAGTTACGCAGCCCCGAATCACCTGAGGTTGAGTAGCGCACATGACCAATACTGTGCCTGCCCACCAGTTTTTTGAGATCCGATTTCTGGAAGATATCGGCGACCAGCCCCATACCGCGATGGGTATTAAACTTCAGTCCGTCTGTACTGACGATGCCTGCCGACTCCTGTCCACGATGCTGCTGTGCGTATAGCCCGAGATAAGTCAGGTTAGCCGCCTCCGCATGGTCGAAAACACCGAATACACCGCATTCGTCATGAAAATGATCAGCCTTGTCACATTCCGGTTTCATGCCACCCTCTTATTTACTGCTGTTCTGAATAATGGATTTCAATTCCTGCCTGTCCTTGATGGGGATCAGATCCTGCATTCGCTCACTGGTTGTCTGTGGCGACACATATTTATCACTGCCCTGCCTGGAAAACGGATATCCCTCAGGAATCATGCGCCCCAGCATATCGCCGAGATTCAGGGCATAGGGAACCAGCTTGCTCTCCTTGAGCCAGCTGGCATCAGGGCGTGCATATGAACTATAAACGAGAAAGCAAAGGGCGATGAGCAACGTACCGCGCGCTGCGCCAAAAAACATGCCCAGCGTGCGATCGGTCGCCGTTAGTTCGGCCAGATCAACCAGACGGCGAATCAGCGCACCGACCAGTCCGACCACAATCATCACACCAACAAATACAAGAGAAAATCCGGCAATATCAGCGACGGTCGCATTACCGATCCACTGACCGAGCATCTCTCCCGCCATTCCTGACAAACGGCTGGCCAGCAAAAACGCCGCAACCAGTCCGATCAATGAAATCACTTCGCGCACAAAGCCGCGCCACAATGACAGCACCATCGATAAACCGACGATGGCAATCAGAATATAATCTACAAAGTTCAAATTCGTCCTCTGTCCATCCCGCCTCCTGCCCCACAGGGCGGATACACTTCAGCCAAACAGCATCTGTGCGGCATCCGCAAGCTGTCTGACCGGTATCAGCGCAATGGGTATCTGTGCGTCGGCGCGCATATTAGCAATGATATCTGCCTTCTGCACCCTCTCATGATTTTCCTTTGGCAACAGGATGCGGCTAAAGCCGAGATTGGCTGCCTCACGGGCCCGTGCCTCCGGCTGTCCAACCGGCCGAACCTCACCTGTCAGCCCCACTTCTCCGAATACAGCAACCTCTGCCGGCACCGGCCGCTCCTGAAATGCAGAGAGCATCGCCAGCAATACCGCCAGATCCACGGCCGGCTCGGCAATGCGGGCACCACCGGCAATGTTGATATAGACATCATGCTGACTCAGCGGCAAACCGACTCGCCGTTCCAGCACTGCAGTCAGCATCGCCACCCGCCCGCCATCAACACCGACAGCCGATCGTTTGGGCGTTGCATATACCGTCGGCGCAATCAGAGCCTGTACCTCAACCAGCAGCGGTCGTGTCCCCTCCATGCATGCGAGCACGACAGAGCCGGGCACATCCCTGGCCCGCTCGGCAAGAAACATGCGCGATGCATCACGAATCCCGATCAGGCCGGCATCAGTCATCTCGAACACACCGATTTCACCGGCCGGGCCGAAACGGTTTTTCACCGCCCGCAGAATACGGTGGGCATGGCCGCGATCACCCTCAAAATAGATCACCGCATCCACCATATGCTCAAGGACGCGCGGCCCGGCAAGTGCACCATCCTTGGTCACATGGCCGACAAGAATCAGCGCATGACCACATTTTTTTGCATGCTGAATCAGAGCAGCCGAGCAGTCCCGAACCTGGGATACCGTGCCGGGTGCACTGGTCAGGCGGTTGCTTACCGTCGTCTGGATCGAATCAATGATGACCGCCGAAGGCCTCACCTTGTCAATCGTGGCCAGCATTGATTCAAGCTCACAGGCGGAAGCCAGTTGCAAACTCTGATGCATCGCACCAATCCGCTGCCCGCGCAAATTCACCTGCTGCACAGACTCCTCGCCGGTGATGTAAAGTACCGTACCTGCCCCTGCCAGCTTTGAGGCGGCCTGCAACAGCAAGGTCGATTTACCTATCCCCGGGTCACCGCCGATCAGCACAGCCGAGCCCTGCACCAGCCCGCCGCCAAGCACCCGGTCAAACTCCTCAATCAAAGTGGAGCGACGGGGGCAATGTTCGCTGCTGATATCGGTGATTGACGAGGTATTCAACACCCGCCCTTTGCCGGCCGCTTTGGCTGCCACACCATCGATCACCTGCTCGGTAATTGAGTTCCAGCCATTACAATCCGGGCACTGCCCCATCCACTTGCGGTGTTCTGCACCACACGACTGACATACAAAAAGGGACTTGGCCACTATATCGCTCCCGGCTGAACCGACTCGGCCGCAATCACCGGCAACCCTTTCGCCATATCGCGGCAATATCGGGGAATCCGCATCGCTGAGCAGCCGTTAATTTGATTCTGCCTGCTCAAGCCAGCAATCACGAAAGCCCAGATCAGGGCAGATCGATGCCATGGCATCGTTCGCTTCAGCCCTGCTGGCATAACTGCCTGCACGCACCCGGTGCACCTGTTTTCCTTTGGCGACCGTTGTATAAACCGATGCCTGTATCTCATCGGGCAGCGTGAGCGCCTCTGCCATTTTCTCAGCCGCTGAGCGGGAATCATAGGAGGCCAGATTAATCACCCAGGCCGTGCTGGATGCCGATGGCTGACCAGCCATGGAACGGGCAACCGCCTCACGCGGCCGAAGTTCGCCATTGCCCTCGGCCAGGATCAGCCATGGCTGATCGGCACTCTTGCGCACCAGATACAAACGCTTGCGGCTGTTGGCGGTATAGTTATTCGACTTATACTGCTGACGGAATTCAACCAGCACTGCTTCGCCCTGATCGATTTTCACCAGACTGCTTATCAGTGTGATCCGGCTGATATCGATATGGATAAAGCTCTTGCCGGCATTGACCTGTCGTTTGTATGCAGCCCATGACGCATAATTGTATTTACCACTTCTGAATGCCTTGTGGTAGTGAAGAAGATAGGCATCTGTATTGCGAGACTCCCAATCCCGGCGCCACTCGGTAACGGCCTGAGTGACGCTATCGAGCAACTGCGCATCAGCCTGCCTCTCTGCTGCCTGCCTCTCTGCTGCCTGCCTCTCTGCTGCCTGCCTCTCTGCTGCCTGCCTCTCTGCCGCCTGCCTCTCTGCTGCCTGCCTCTCTGCTGCCTGCTTCTCTGCTGCCTGCTTCTCTGCTGCCTGCTTCTCTGCCGCCTGCCTCTCTGCCGCCTGCCTCTCTGCCGCCTGCCTCTCTGCCGCCTGCCTCTCTGCTGCCTGCTTCTCTGCTGCCTGCTTCTCTGCTGCCTGCTTCTCTGCTGCCTGCTTCTCTGCTGCCTGCTTCTCTGCTGCCTGCTTCTCTGCTGCCTGCTTCTCTGCCGCCTGCCTCTCTGCTGCCTGCCTCTCTGCCGCCTGCCTCTCTGCTGCCTGCCTCTCTGCCGCCTGCCTCTCTGCTGCCTGCTTCTCTGCCGCCTGCCTCTCTGCCTCGCCCTGCTGATCTACCCGATCAAGAAAAGCCTGCAAGCGCTGGTTTGCGGCATCCAGCCCGATACCAGCCTGTTTGAGTTTACCGATATCTTCAGACATGGCATGCGCATAACGACCGGCCCGCATGGCCGCACTCACCGACTGCCTGCGATAGGCTTCTGCCCGCAGGCGGGCTGCAACCGGATCCTTGCCGACATTGGGACTGCTCAGAATATCGATCACCTCACTGCTGTGCCCCTCTTCCATTGCCAGCGTGGCCATCAGAATTTCCCGCTCCCCTTTGGGCAAAGTGGCCACCATGGGTGCATCGCCCGTCTTGAGCATCTGATAGGCCTGCTGATGGGTGATACCGGCAAATGCCGGTGTTGCCACCAACCACAAAGCGAGCCATAACGCTGGCATGAGCGCCTGAAAATTCATTGTACTCCTCAATTAACGATCTGATTCAGGTGTGGCATTCGCACCCGAAGCGGGTGCCGCACGAGCATCTGCCGACACAGCAACAACAGCACGCTTCTCATCCGGCATGCCATCCTCATGCACCAGTGATGCCTGCAGCGAGCGGGTAATCTCATCGAAACGATGGTAGGCCTCGATCGTACTTTCTTTTGGCACATTATGGCGCAACCAGCGCACAAGATCGGTCCACATCCGGTCCATCTGTGCCGCAGTCGGCATGATGCCTGCGTAAGGCAACTCCACCGTAATCACCGGAATACCATGCTGGACACCGGCACAGTTACCTAATGAACCGGGATAGGTACCAATCAGTTTCAGATGCAGAAAACCGAGATCACTGGGACCGACCGGAGGTCCGTCAAAATCCAGCACACCATAAGGTGCATGGACCGAAACAATGGCATCCGGTTTGAAACTGCGCACCTCCTGGTAGAGCCAGGCCGTCTCAGGCTCGCTGAGCGGTGCACTACCGGGATAACGACGGGGATCCTTGCCGGTCCCCAGCCAGTACTGACTGGTCTGCCGATACCAGTCGGGGGTCAGCATATTACGATTCAGATCAACACCATGCGCATTCAAACGCAGGGAGTGACGTTGCAGCAACCCATCCGGGTTGAGTAACGGCGTAACATGCCAGTGAAAAAGACCGGAGTGATGCTGATCGAGTGTCTCCATCCACTTGAAAACGATACTGACCGAGGAGTACTCATCGGCATGCGTACCACCAATCAGCAGGATACGGGCAACCGGTTTACGATCGCCAAGCGGCGGATACTCTTTAAGCAGAATGGACTGCCCATTGACAGAGCGACCGCCCGAATCGGTCAGATGGCGGGCCAGACACGATGCCTCGCTGACACTGCCAAGCTTCTGACCAATACGGTGACACTCATCCGCCACCGGCGCTGTATTCGGCTGCACAACCGCAGCTGAAGCAGCAGGCACACAGAGAGCACACAACAAAAAAGCTGTCTGCAGCAGGTTGGTACCGAATTTTAAGCGGGAATACAGCGTGCGCATGGGGGGCAACGATAGCCCTGCCGGCCCCCGCTGCCAAACGATTCGATCCGCCACCCGCTCAATCAGGGGCATATCCGTCAGCAGGCGCGAAAATGACGGTCAGCAAGCAGCTTCAGGCCATCCAGCGTCAGATATGGCAAATGATGATCAACCGCAGGCAAATCACCAATCAACAGTGGCACCAGACCACCTGTCGCCACCACCGGAGCCGCGCCATAACCGGCTTGCCCGCGCAAACGGGTTATCAGGCCGCTCAGTGCATCCACTGCCGACCAGTAACTGCCGGCCTGCATACTGGTGGCCGTATCCCGACCGATCAGCACCTCTGATCGTGCCAGTGTCACCTCAGGCAGCTTCGCCGCCCGCTGACAAAGTGCCGCCAGCGCCACCTCCGCCCCCGGAATAATCAAACCACCGGCATAGTGACCGGCCGGTGACACCACATCAAACGTCGTCGCCGTACCACAATCCATGACGATCACCGGCGCACCAAATCGTTCTCTGGCAGCAACCGCATTGACAATCCGGTCGGCTCCCACTTCACGCGGATGCTTATAATCCACGGCCATGCCGATTTTCACCTCGTTGCTGCCGACAAAGGCAGGCTGCTGCCCGAAAATACGCCCGCAAGCGGCCGCCAGTGACTTATCCAGATGCGGCACCACGCTGGCCACCATAATACCGGCCACACTGGCAGCCGTATAACCGGACTGGGTAAACATCCCGTGTAACTGCCAGGCCAGCTCATCCGGCGTATAGTCTCTGGCGCTGGCCAGACGCCAGTGCGCCAGCAGGGCATCGCCACCATACAGCCCGAATACCATATGGGTATTGCCGACATCGGCGACCAGCATCAAGCTGTGATTGTTCACATGATTGTTCATAATAGTTCCACATCCCCGGCAATAATGCGCCGGGTACCCTGATTTGTTTCAAGCAGCAGGGCGCCATCCGCTTCCAGCGCTGCTGCCACACCATGGATATATTCCCTGCCATCATATACGCGCACGCGCTGTCCGCTCGCGGCATGGGCCTGCCACCACGCCGCCCTGACCGGCGCAAACCCCTGCTGCAAAAACAGTTCATACCAGCGATCAAGCGCATTCAACACAGCCGCAACGACCTCAAGTCGAGACACAACCCGCCCGCTTGCCGAAGCAAGATCGGTCACAGCCTGATGAATATCATCCGGCCAGCCATTTTCAGGGGCACGCAGGTTGATACCAAAGCCCAGTACCACCGCATGCATACACCCCGGCTCCGCCCGCATTTCAGTCAGAATACCGGCCAGTTTTGCGCCGTGGCAGAGCAGATCATTCGGCCACTTGATGCGGATATCCGGCGCATACATATGCAGTGCCTCATGCAGTGCTACAGCTGTCAGTAACGACAGTTGCGGCACCTGTTCGGGTGGCAACGGGGGACGCAACAGAGCACTGACCGCCAGTGATTCCGGCATCGTATGCCAGCAGCGCCCCAAACGGCCGCGCCCCCGGGTCTGACGATCGGCAATCAGTACCAGCCCTTCAGCTTCGCCCTGCCCTGCCAGCTGCATCACATCCTGATTGGTCGAGCCTGTCTCCTCCACCAGCATCAGGCGTCTGCCGATATAGCGGGTCGACAGGCGTGCGCGCAGCAGCCCTTCCGTCAGAACCGGTACCTCAAGCATATAACCCCTGCCCGGATGAGCACTGATCATCGCGCCACCTTTTTTCAATGCCTGAATATGTTTCCAGATAGCGGCGCGGGAGAGGTTCAGCTCATCGGCCAGCTGATCGCCGGAGACCGGCAACCGGCTGTTTCCCAGTCGATCAAGAATATAGGCGCGACTGCTATGCATCGGCCGCTACAGCAGCGGCAAGAATGCGCATCGACAGATCCAGCACCGGTGCCGAATGGGTGATAGCACCAATAGCAATACGATCCACCCCTGTCTCGGCATAGGCCCGGGCATTGGTCAGCGTGATATTGCCACTGGCCTCAAGCATCATCGATGCAGGCACCATCGCTCTTGCCTGTGCCACCATGGCCGGCTCCATATTATCAAGCAGAATAATATCCGGGCAAACGGCAACCGCCTCACGCACCTCATCCAGCGTCTCGCACTCGACCTCGATCCAGACATCGTGCCCGGCCTGATAACAGGCATGCACGGCATCGGAAAGGGAGCCGCATGCCTCGATATGGTTCTCCTTGATCAGCATGCCACTGCGCAAATCCATGCGATGATTGACGCCACCGCCATGCACCACAGCCTGCTTCTCAAGCTGACGAAACCCGGGGGTGGTTTTACGCGTATCCGCAACGCGACAGGAGGTTCCGGATACAGCATCAACAAAAGCCCGTGTCGCGGTGGCAATACCGGACAAATGCTGCAGGAAATTCAGGGCCGTACGTTCAGCCGAAAGCAGCGAAAGGGCCGCGCCGTGCAACTCACAAATCACATCCCCTGTCTGCACGCGATCACCATCCGCCACATGCCACTGGCGACCAATGGATGCATCAAGAGCCTCAAACACGGCATCGGCCACGGCCATGCCGGAGATGACACCACACTGTTTGGCCGTAATCCGGGCCGTTGCCATGGTCGTCGCAGAAATCGTTGCCTGCGCGGTCAGATCGTCCCCTGCGGCATCTTCACGCAGTGCCTGCGCGATCAGTATATTCACCCACTCATTCATGCCGAAACTCTAGCTATATTGACTTCAGTTGATAAGAGCAGGCACATTCGCCCCTGCCATGCCATCGACTCACATGGCTGGCATCCGATCTCGCGGGGTAGCCATGTTCAAACTATTCTCAATCCTTTTACTATCGATGTTCACGCTGACGGCCCATGCCGAGATCCAGACAAGGGAGATCGTCTATCAGGTCGATGGTAATGATTTTACCGGTTATCTGGCTTTCGATGATACCCTGACACAGGAGCACCCCGGCATACTGATCGTCCACGAGTGGTGGGGGCATAACAGTTATGCACGCAAGAGAGCAGAAATGCTGGCCGCGCTTGGCTACACAGCTTTCGCGCTCGATATGTACGGCAGCGGCAACGTGGCAGATCACCCGGATGATGCAAAAGCGTTGATGATGGCGGCAACCAGCGATATCGGCGTCACACATCAGCGCTTTCAGGCCGGCCTCAATGTGCTGCTGGAGCAGCCTGGCGTGGATGCGAAAAAAATTGCTGTCATCGGTTACTGCATGGGCGGTGGCATTGCCCTGAACATGGCTCGCGCCGGTGCTGATGTGGCTGCAGTGGTCACCTTTCACGGCTCACTGGGCACGACCGCGCCGGCAAAACCGGGTGAGATCAAGGCTCGCATCATGGTCTTTACCGGAGCAGATGACCCTTTTGTTCCGCCGGCACAGGTCGATGCATTCGAGCAGGAGATGAAAGCCGCCGGGGCAGACTACGCACTGAAACGTTATCCGGGTGCAAAGCACAGCTTTACCAACCCTGATGCCGATTCGTTTGCTGCCCGCTTCGGTATGCCTCTGGCCTACAATAAAGCAGCGGATGAGGACTCCTGGCAGGCAATGCAGAAATTTCTGCGCCATACATTCAACCCCGGCAGGTAACATCTGCCGGGCGGTCGTGATACAAGGCCTCCGGCCCGACATCCGAATGCAGGATGAAAGCGCGCGCTCTTTAAGGAGATGCTGATTGATTGCCCTCCTGGCGGCGGCAAAGCCGTCCAATCCGGCTATGCTGCCGGATTGTGGATCCGTCCATGGCTCGCTCGCAAGCGCCGACAGATCAGCACTTGCTTAAGTCGGTTATTCACCCGCTGGTCTGGCAGGCCATCCGTGACCGCCCCTGTGGTCAATCCCTCACCTTTTTCCGCAGGGATTTGGTTTCGGAGCGTCGTTTTTTTCGCGCCAGCCGGCGCGCTACCGAGGCCTGTGTTTTACACGTCGGACGGCGTGTTCTGACTATCGCCATCGCGGCCCTGATCAGCGTCTGCAGACGCACCAGCGCATCACTCCGGTTCATCTGCTGGCTGCGAAACTGCTGCGCCTTGATCATCAGAATCCCTTCACTGCTGATGCGCTGGTCCTGCCACGCCAACAGCCGCTGCTTACAGACATCCGGCAATGATGAAGCGCCAATATCAAAGCGCAGATGAATGGCGCTGGCAACCTTGTTCACATGCTGCCCTCCGGCGCCCTGAGCCCGAATGGCGTGAATTTCGATCTCGTCGACAGGAATCGAGACACTGCCGGTGATATACAACATGGTCCGCATCAAACGACGTCAGGCAGCTACGCCATCATTGTCAAATAACCGAAACGTTGCCTGCGCATGGCTATGCAGGATGGATCACCTTGTGCAAAACCCTGCTCAGCTCCACAATCGAGAAAGGCTTCAACAGCGTTTCCACTTCGACACGCCGGGTCTTCAGCGCCCAGTCACGGTCGTAACCGGTGATAATAATCACCGGTATATCCGGATTGAGGCGGCGAACATGGCCGGCAAACTCAACACCGCCCATTTTCGGCATCACCGCATCACTGATAATCACATCAATGTCAGCGGCATGATCCCGGTAGGTTTGCAACCCTTCTTCACCATTGGAGGCGAGCAGCACATGATAGCCAAGCCCCCGCAGCACCTCCCCTGTCGTATTCAGTACTGCCACCTCATCATCCACAAGGAGGATGGTCTCACCACTGCCCTCCAGGGCCTCCTCCTCCTCCAGCTCCACCGGCAATTCACCCACCTCCGTCAGCGGCAGATAAATATGGAACACAGTCCCCTGTCCGGGGCTACTCTCCACTTCGATCACGCCGCCATGAGTCTGAATGGAACCATAGACCATCGACAACCCGAGCCCGGTTCCTTCACCGACCCCCTTGGTGGTAAAGAACGGTTCAAAAATGTGACCGATCGCATCCGGTGAGATACCCGCACCATTATCTTCAACACTCAGATGCGCCAGCTGCTCACCCCTGATCTCCGGATGCCTGGCGAGAAAATCCGCATCGACACTGAACAGCTCAAGCGCACAGGTAATCCTTGCCTGATGCACATGAGCAACAGCATCCCGTGCATTGTTGAGCAGGTTGATCAATGCCTGCTGCAGCTGGGTTGCATCACCGTGAATAATCAGCTCCTGATTGCTCAGCCGCATGCTGTAGTCGATATTTTCCGGAATAATACTTCTGGAGAGTTTGAACTCCTCATTCATAAACGAGGTCAGCGAAAACGGACGTGTACTGACCATATCCTTGCGGGCAAATGTCAGCAGCTGCTTCACCATCTCGGCCGCCCGATCGGCCAGCTCTTCAATAAAGTTTAGCTTGGCATCCACTACCAGCCGGTCATTCATCTGATGCCGGGCCAGATAGATATTGCCCTTGATTGCAGCCAGCGTGTTGTTGAAATCATGGGCAATGCCACCCACCAGTGTACCGATCGCCTCCATTTTCTGGGACTGCAACAGCTGCTCTTCAAGCCGCTTCTGCTCGGTGATATCGGCGCCCAGACAGATCATCCCCAGCACCATGCCATGCTGATCCACCACTCTGGCCTTGATGATCTCCAGCAGATGTTCCTCACCATCGACGAACGTCAACCATTCGCTTGATACATGCACCCCATCGCCATCAGCCAGACATTCGCGATCTGTTTGACGATAACTTGCCGACTGCGCCAGGGGCAACACCTCGGAGTAATGGGCCGCCTGCAGAAACATTTTCTCCCCGATCCCTGTCTCGTTGCAGAAGGTACGGTTGACGAACTGAATACGGCCGTTGCAATCGACCATCCAGATCGCCAGCGGCGCATTATCGAGCACGCTCTGCAACAGCGTGGTCCGCTCTTTGACCGTATCTTCAAGTGCCCTGTTGGTTTCGCGCACATACTCGAACATACTTCTGAAACGGGTCGAAAGGTGATAAATCTCGCCCGTACCCACCAGTGGCGGACTGGTTCCCAGGTTACCCTGTTCAATCTTTTCCATCGCATCCTGCAGGCGTGTTAGCGGCCCCAGAATCCAGTGGCTCAATCCTCCCCATACCGACAGTACGGCAACCAGAAAAAAGGCGACCAATAATAACGGCAGATAATTGATATCATGGAACAGTGAAAGCTTTCTTGTATTCATCAGCGTCAGATCAAACCATTGAATTTCAGGCAGATAGGCTATGCCAAGCAGCTCTTTCTCCCCTCTGAAATCAACCCGTAACATCCTGATCGTATTGCTGTTCTTTTCCAGCTGATCCATCGCCTGCTGAATATTTTTAATATCAGCCGGATTTCTGAACAAGGCATCCAGCCTGATATTTTTTTCTGATGCCCTGAACGCACTGGCATAGTTAATCAGTTCCCTGTCGGGATGGATCTGAATGGCCATATCACGCGTCACCAGCAGGTTTTGAATACCCGGGTGCACCGTATCCACCGCCTCATTCAAAAACTCGGAAATATCGATACCGGTACCGATCACGCCCAATACCTTCGACCCCTGCCTGATCAGCACATTGATCCACACCTTGGTCACACCAAGCTCGGTATCCTCATTGACATTGATATCATAATCCTTGTGCCCGGCCAGCGTGGCAAAAAACCATGTGTCACTCTCTTTTTCCTTTGAGAGGGTATAGCGCAACTCCCTGCCATGATACTGGTTGCTCGCATCGTTGGTGTAGTAATGCCCACTTTTGGAAAATGCGGCAAAATAACTGTGATCGTGAAAATCAATGCGATATTGCTCAAGCAGTGCAATGCCCGCTTTGACCACATCCGGCTGATCTTCATGCAGTGCCATCTGAATCAGGGCCGGTTCACTGGCCATTTTCAGCGCCAGACCCACCTCGCGAATAATCGGGGAAAGCGTACGGTGTTTGTCGAATTTAACCTGCCGCTCGGCCAGCTGCTGCGCCCACTCTTCATTCATGCGCGACATCAAATGCTCGGAATAGAGCCAGGCTGCCAGAGAAAAACCAAGCAGAATCAAAACCATCAGAGCAATAAATCTGGTTTTTAGTTTCAATGCACCCACCCTTGCCCGTTTGACGTGAAGCATTCAGAGATCAACGTCGATCATGGCACCCCATGAAGCATGAGCCGAACAGCACCCGTTCGCAATAGCGGATATGAGGCATGACTGACAAAGCGGCATGCCCCGCTCTGCCCACAGAAATGCTTGCGGAATTATCTGTTTAACATGGATTGAATCGCCCTCGACAGCAGCTCAACCGAAACCGGCTTGGCCAGCAACTGGCTATGGTCAAACGAGGTCGACTGTCGCAACCCCTCTTCAGAATCATATCCGGTAGCGAATATTATCGGCGTATTCAGGCTCATTTGCCTTATTCGTCGGGCAGCCTCGACGCCCCCCGTCAACGGCATCACCAGATCCAGCATAACCAATGCAATGTCGTCCCGGTATTGCCTGTAAAGCGCAACAGCCTCATCGCCATGACGGGCCAGCAGCACCCGATACCCCAGAGACTCGAGCAATTGCTTATACATATCGAGTAATGGCTGGCTGTCATCTGCGACAAGAATCAGTTCGCCCTGGCCGCTCACCACAGCATCCGCCCCCTCCCCCTGCTCTTCCGACTGCTGATCAGACAATGGCAAATAGACATCAAATCTGGTTCCTCTGTGCGGATCACTTTCCACCTCAACAACGCCGTGGTGGCCCTGTATCGCACCATACACCATCGCCAGTCCCAGGCCGGTCCCTTTGCCCACCTCCTTGGTCGTAAAAAACGGATCGAAAATATTTTCACGAATACTGGTCGGAATGCCGCATCCATTGTCCTGAACGGACAACCTGGCAAACCGGTCACCCTCACATTGCGGGTGCCTGCTTCTGAAGGCGGCATCCACCCTGCAGCTCTTCAGCGAACAGTGAATTTCTCCCCCCTGCCGATCCTTCAATGCATCACGGGCATTATTGACCAGATTCATCAACACCTGCTGCAACTGGGTAATATCAGCATCCACCCACAGCTCGTGCCTTGGGAAATTGAATGAAAGGGTCATGTCCTCCGGCACACTCGCAGCCGTCAGTTTCATTGCCTCCTTCAGAAACGAGCTGAGCGCAATTTTCTGCATGGCGATCGAGTCCCGCCTGGCAAAGGTCAGTAACTGCCGGATCATGTCAGCTGCACGCTCGCACATCATCTGAATCACTCCCAGCTCACCGGTCAGTGTCTGATTGCCCCGGGCATGTCCCCTGGCCAGGTAAAGGTTACCCATGATGGCGGCCAGCATATTATTAAAATCATGAGCAATACCACCGACCAGCGTACCGATCGCCTCCATTTTCTGAGCCTGCCGGAACTGTGACTCCAGCTCTTTCAGTTCGGTAATATCCTGAATAAAACCATAGGCCCGATGGTGCTCCCGATCCAGCCGGCCAATACTGCGCACATAGCGATGCTTTCCCGCTGCAGTCACCAGCTCCAGCTCAATATCCAAAGGAGTGCCCTGTTTCACCAGGGCCTGAAAGGCCTCTTTCGCCTGTTGTCGTGATGCAGCAGTACAGAATGAGAACACGCGATCCGGTGTCGGCACAAAATCAGGCCCTACATCATAAATGCGATATACCTCGTCGGTCCACACCCATGCGGCGCTATCAATATCAAACGACCATCCCCCCAGATGGCCAACCTGCTCTGTCTCGGCCAGTAACTGGCGGCTCTCCTGCAATCGCAGTTCGCTCTGCTTACGCTCGGTGAGATCATCAAACGTGGTAGCAAAATGCCCCGGTGATGTGCGAAAGCAAAACACCGTATACCAGCGCCCCAATGGCTCCGAATAACTTTCAAAACGCTCACCTTCCCCACTCAGCACCACCCTGCCATAACGACCGATCCAGTCAGCCGGATCATCTGCGATTCCCGGAATCACCTCGGTCGCCAGGCGACCTTCGACCGCTTCGCGTTTCAGCCCGGTCAATCGTTCAAATGCCTGATTTACTTCCAGAAAGCGGAAGTTAACCGGCTTGCCACTGCTATCGGTGACAAGCTCATGATAAGCAAAACCATTGAGCATATTTTCAAACAATGTGCGATATTTTTCTTCACTCAGCTGCAAGACCGTCTGCAACTGTTTACTGGCGGTAATATCCTCAACGATGGCAAGATGAAAATCAGCTGCATCCCCCTCTTTCCATAGTGCCGACACACTCAGGTTGACCCATGTAAGTCTGCCATCCTTGCGGTAGTAACGCTTCTGCATATGAAACTGGCGCACTTCACCGGCTATCAGCCTGGCCATGTTCTCCATATCTTCGGTCAAATCATCCGGATGCGTGATGGTTTGAAAGTCGAGCTTCTCCATCTCGGCACGGGAATACCCGACGATATCGCAATATTTCTGATTGATGCGAACAAAACGCCCGCTTCTGCTGTGAACCTGCGCCACCCCGACCGCTGCCTGCTCGAAAATAGAGCGAAAGATATTTTCACTCTCCGTCAAAGCCGCATGTGCAAGCTCCCGCTCGCTGATATCACGGACGAATACGAGATAGCGGCGTTCACCATCAAAGTCAAAACAGCCGACCTTGATCTCAACAGGAAAGCTGGAGCCATCTTTGCGCCTGTGCTTTCCCTGCACGGTAACGGTCTGACCCGGATCGATCCCTCCCCAAAACGTACGGGCACGGGCAAGATCAAAATTCTCATCAATATCCATCACCGACATGGACAGCAGCTCGTCGTGACTGTAACCGAGGCTTTCGCAAGCCTCCCTGTTCACATCAAGAAACCGCCCCTGAAAATCATGGGCAAACACCGCCTCTGCAGCCTGCTCCATATAGGCTCGAAATCGGGCCTCACTTTTCCGCAATGCGGCATGGGCCTGCGAACGTTCACTGATATCCCGAATACTGGCGAGACGGGCTTTTTCACCACGAAAAAAGATCGGCTGGGCAAAGATCTCAACCGGCAGTTCACTGCCATCCTTTCGACGATGTCTCCATTCAAAAAACGTCGGGATTGCAATCGCGTCCCTGAGTTTTTCTGACACATGAGAACGCAAATCCGGTGCTGCCAAATCCCTGACATGCATTGAGGTCAGCTCCGCCAGATGATACCCGTAGCACCTTTCTGCCGCCGCATTGGCATACAGGATATATCCTTCCAGCCCTATGATGAGAATCATATCCGGGCTATTCTGAAAAAACTCATTCAGATCAAAACTAAAATCACCCTCATTCAATACAGCGCTATCAGTCACGGCCCTCTCCTCGCTCCCTGCCTCCCCGCAGACCGGAAAAAATTTCGCAATTGAAACCGGCGGATATCAATCCGTCACACTGAATCGACCACACACCCCGCCTGGCCAGATTCACAGATGTTGTAACCTGTTTCGCATATACAAGCAAGACCGGGGCCCTGATCGCAGCGATCAAAACAGCTGTTGCTGCTCCCCCCGCCCCGGCACACGAAAAAGATCGCTGCGCAGCCGCCACTGCTCACCATCATCCATCCCCAGCCGTGTGCATGCCGCACGCACACGCCTTGCCAGCAGCTGAGCCATGATGCCCTGCCCTCCCATGCGTGTGCCGAAAGCCGATTCATACAGTTCGCCCCCGCGCATCTCGCGCAACTGCCGCAAAACTGCAGCCGCGCGTGCCGGATAATTCTCCTCAAGCCAGGCCGGAAACAGCTCTTTCAGCTCATGCGGCAGCCGCAGCAGCACATGTGCACCCCAGCTTGCACCATGCTCGCATGCTGCCTGTAACACCTTTTCCACTTCATGATCGTTGAGATGCGGAATCACCGGTGCCACCAGCACCCCCACCGGTACCCCCGCTCCGGCAAGCTTCTGCATCGTCTGCAAACGGCGGGCAGGCGTGGCAGCACGCGGCTCCATACGCCTGGCCAGCTCACCTTCGAGGGTGGAGAGTGAAATAGCAACCGATACCAGCCCCTTTGCAGCCATCGGCGCCAGCAAATCGAGATCCCGCACAATCAATGCCGACTTGGTGACAATCGAGACCGGATGATTGAATTCAGCCAGCACCGCCAGCAGGCGGCGGGTCAACTGCAACCGTTTTTCCAGCGGTTGCCAGCCATCGGTGTTGATACCCAGTGCCACAGGGGCTACCCGATAATTCGGCCGTGAAAGTTCCCGGCGTAACAGCTCCGGGCCACCCGGCTTGTGCAGAATCACCGACTCAAAATCGAGCCCCGGTGACAGATCAAGATAGCTGTGAGTCGGGCGGGCAAAACAGTAGGGACAACCGTGTTCGCAACCGCGATACGGGTTGATTGAACGGTCAAACGGCAGATCTGGGGAATCATTATAATTGATGATCGTACGGGCAGAATCGATCAGCAACCGCGTGAGCGGCGCCGGCTCCTCCTCCTGCCACCAGCCATCATCAAATGTTTCACGCTGCTCACCGGCAAAACGACCGACCGGATTGGCCAGCGTGCCGCGTCCTGTGAACGGTCTCTTTTTCATGGCCGCATTGTTTGCGCTGATCATCCCGTTGGGAAGCATGCAGAAGAACCGCACCGGATCATGTCCTCATGTTGGCCCCGTATGATCATCACAAGCCTCGAAAGCCTGCGACTTGCCGCTATGCTTGCGGCACTATCAAGACAAGGGGCTGGACGTGGCGCAGAAGTTTTACGTTGTATGGCATGGCCGGGAAACCGGCATTTTCACCGACTGGGCGACCTGTAAAAAACAGGTCGATCAATTCACCGGTGCCCGCTACAAATCATTTCCAACCCGGGCGGAGGCGGAAGCAGCCTTTCACGGCAAACCGGCAGGAACCGGTCGCGCTAGCGATCCGGCCACCACCACACCGGCCAGAAAACGAACCACCGCACAAACGGTGAAAACCTATGATGCGGCTGAGATCGCCGCGATGCGAATCGATACAAAAATATTCACCGATGGCGGCTGCGAACCCAATCCGGGCAAGGCCGGCTCCGGTGTTGCCGTCTATCGGGATGGCATCGTTGCCGAACTCTGGTACGGCCTGTTCAACCCCAAAGGCACCAATAATACGGCTGAGCTGAATGCCCTGCATCAGGCGCTGCTGATGGCCAGAAAGGAGCTCGAACAAGGACGCTCTGTGGCCATCTTCTGTGACTCCAAATATGCCATCCAGTGCATTACCCAGTGGGCCATCGGCTGGCAGAAAAAGGGATGGAAAAAAGCCGGCGGTGAAATCAAAAACCTTGAGCTGATCAAGGAGATGTTTGCGCTGCATCAACAGCTTAAGGAGAAGGTGCAGGTGCTGCATGTCAACGGCCACGTCGGTGTCGAGGGCAATGAGCTGGCCGATCGCATGTCGATCCTGACTATTGAAACGAAAACGGCTGAGTTCAAACGCTATAGCGAAACCCTCGATGTCAGCGCCCTGCTCGCCATGCGGGCGGGATAACCTGCGCTTGAAAATATGCGCTCATGGCTTTTACTTCTGCTGCTGTTGCCCTCCTCCCTGCAGGCCGCAGAGGAGATATTGTTGTTGAAAACATGGCAGCCGGATCAGGATGTCAGCGGCTGGCTGATGAGTGAAAAACTGGACGGGGTTCGTGCCCGCTGGGACGGGCAACACCTTATCAGTCGCGGCGGCCACCGATATCATGCACCGGCATGGTTCACCAAAGACTTTCCCCCGTTTGCTGTGGATGGCGAGTTGTGGAGTAAACGGGGCGATTTTGAGCAGATTCTTTCTATCGTGCTCAGGCAGCACCCGCATGATGGCTGGAAACAACTGGCACTGCATGTATTTGAGGTACCCGATCAAGCTGGAGGCCTGCCTGAACGCCTGCAACGACTGACGAACCACCTGACCGCTCACCCCTCCCCCTATCTGAAGATTATCCGGCAGCTGCCTTGCAAAGACAACCGCCACCTGCAACGGTTTATGCAGCAGCTTGTCGCCCGTGGCGCTGAGGGCGTGGTGGTCAGAAACCCGCTCGCCCCCTACCAAACCGGACGCAGCAACGGTGCACTGAAGGTAAAACCCTATTTTGATCAGGAATGTACCGTGATCGATTACAAACCGGGAAAGGCCTTGCCGGCAGGACAAACAGGCTCGCTGTTATGCCGGCTGGATAACGGTGTGGAGATCAGCATTGGCAGCGGTCTGCATCAACAGTTGCGTACCGCCCCGCCGCCACAAGGGCAACGCATTACATTCAAATACTATGGCCTGACTGCCAAAGGAGTGCCGCGCCACCCGGTGTTTCTGCGTCCGCGACAGGATATGCCATAACAGGCCGTACCGATCACGTTTAAGGAACAGGCCTTTGTGACGGCCCATCATCATTTGGCGGTTGAACTCCTGCCAGCGTGCAGGAGAATGGAGCGATGAGTGATGCAGTGGTAACAGCAAGTGGCGTACGCAAACGATTCGGCGACCGCGATGTCATCTGCGGTGTCGATTTCGATATCCGTCCGGGCATCTGCTTCGGCATTCTGGGGCCGAACGGCGCAGGAAAAACGACACTGATGCGTATGTTGCTCGGGCTCTCCCCGATCAGCAGCGGTGAATATATGCTGTTCGGACAACCTGTTTCATCGCACGCAGTTCACAGCCGGGTTGGCGTGGTACCTCAGCAGGACAATCTTGATCCCGATTTCTCGGTACGCCTGAATCTGAAGGTCTATGCCGGTTATTTCGGTGTTTCAGCCGCGATGGCCGAGTCCCGTATCGATGAGCTGCTGGAGTTCTCGGCCCTGACCGGTCGTGGCCATGATCAGGTTTCCAGCCTGTCCGGAGGCATGCGGCGGAGACTGATGGTGGCACGGGCACTGATCAATAATCCGGACCTGATTGTGCTGGATGAGCCCTCCACCGGTCTCGACCCGCAGGCCAGACATCTGATCTGGCAAAGATTGCGCTCACTGAAGAAGCAGGGAAAAACACTGATTCTGACCACCCACTACATGGAGGAGGCGGCTGAGCTGTGTGATGAGCTGATCATTCTTGATCACGGCCACATTCTCACACGTGGCACGCCGCGTAATCTGATTGCCGAACACGTAGAGCCGGAGGTTGTTGCCATCAGAGGCCTTGCGGATGAGACGGATGCAACCAGCTTATGCGCAGGGCTAGACCTGCGACTGGATCATGTCGGAGATACATGGTTCTGCTATGGCCATGATGCCAGACCACTGGTGGCCCGCTGCATCGAGCGCCCTGAACTGACCTTTATCCATCGCCCGGCCTCACTGGAGGATCTGTTTCTTAAATTAACCGGTCGCGATATGAGGGATGAGGGATGAATGTATTCAACCTTGCCCCCGCCCGGGTTGCTGCCGTATGGCGACGCAATTTTCTTGTCTGGAAAAAACTTGCCGGCGTCTCCATGCTGGGTAATTTCGGTGACCCGTTCCTCTACCTGCTCGGCCTTGGCTATGGCCTCGGCCACTATATCGGCGACATGGGAGGCATCCCCTACATGGCCTTTCTTGCCAGTGGTATTCTCTGCTCGAGTGCAATGAATACCGCCACCTTTGAGGGGCTCTATTCAGCCTTTACGCGCATGAACCAGCAGGGCACCTGGGAATCGATCCTGGCCACCCCTATCCGTATTCAGGAGATCATCGCTGCAGAACAGATCTGGGCCGCCACCAAAAGCCTGATCAGCGGCGCAGCGATCTTTATCGTCGCCGGCCTGCTCGGCGGCATCCAGCAGTGGGATAGTGCGCTCCTGGCCCTGCCGGTGATTTTCCTGACCGGTCTGGCCTTCGCCGGCCCGGCTCTGGCCATCTGCGCCATTGCGCCGAGCTATGACTTCTTCCTCTATTATTTTACGCTGGCCATTACGCCGATGTTTCTCTTCTGCGGTGTTTTTTATCCGCTCGACACTCTGCCGGCCACAGCCCAGATCATGGCACAGGCCCTGCCGCTGACCCATGCCGTGGCACTGATCCGGCCGCTACTGACCGATATGCCGCTCACCATGCCATGGCTGCATGTGACTGTGCTGGCTGCTTATGCCATCAGCGGATTTTTTCTTGCCGCTCATCTCGCCGCCCGCCGGCTGTTACACTAGACAGAAGAACCAATCACCCAACGTTGGCAAGAAGACCGGTAATTTTTGCCACGTAGTTGACCGTTTCGCGGGGCATTTTATCAGGGTTTCGTTCAAGATTGCCCATGCCCCAGTTGTATGCGGCAAGCGCCAGTTTCGTATCACCATCATAGCGATTCATCAACTGCTTCAGGTATTTGCTGCCGGCCATGATATTCTGCTCAGGATTGAATGCATCCTTCACGCCAAGATCGGCAGCAGTCCCGGGCATCAGTTGCATCAACCCCTGCGCTCCCACAGGTGAAACCGCCTGCGCGTTAAAATCACTTTCTGTCTGTACCACAGCCTCTATCAGCTTCGGATCAAGTCCATATTGCTCTGCAGCGCGGGCAATGATCGGTCTGTATTGCTCCCGGGCAGAGCCGCTCACCTCCACGGCTGCCGGCTGCTTTTCAACGACAGACCCGACAGGCGGAGCTTGCGTTGTCACAACAGGAGGAATCACCACCTGATCGGGTGAGGGTAATTGTGGTGGCCGGGAAGCCTGGCGCATCGCCATAAACAGATCAGTCGATAACGCATCCATTGCCCCGCTTCCCATGCGCCCCGTCTGATCGGAGAACAACGCCTGCATACTGCTGCGATCCAGCGCCGAGATCAGAGAGAGTGCCAGCGTTCGAATGGTATCGGGTGTCAATTTTTCAGAAAGAGACGGGGACGCGCTGTTCGTATCCAGATAACGACGAAATATTCCGGCAGACGCTGTGACAGGGCCGGAGGCAGGTGATGATACCATCGCTGCATCACGCATGCCCGCTTGAGCGATTGCAGAGGGAATATTCATATCATTGATGAGAGCAACAGACATGCCAGAACCCCTTTGCTGACAACCTGTGCAGGAATTTGCTATGGGCAGGCTGAATAAGTCAGAGTATCCCTATACGTTTCTGGCTTCCGCCTCTGTGTGAATGGCTTGCTTCAAATGCCCCATACCGAGCCAGTCAACAGCCTCATCCAGATCACGATAAACACGTGAATCAATGCGTGATTGCGCTGCTATCGCGGCATACACCCGGGCCAGACCGAACACCACATCGTTCGCCACAACAATCGCGCCCTTACTGCCGGCTGTGCGCAACTGCCCCTTTTCCATACCGGCCGATATCATCAGACCATCGGAACTGAGAGCGGAGATATCATGCAGATAGCGACAATCCGCCAACTCGACCAGCGCACTGCACGCGGCATATTCACGGTTCATCTGAATGACATGCTCGCCGATTTCAGCATTGGTTAAACGGCCATAAATGACCGTAAGTACAAAATTATCTTCCCTGAAAAATATTCGCTCGATTGCCATGTTCCCGATTGTAATCGCATCCATGCACAGTTCAATCAGCGCCTCTCCAAACACTCACACACCGGATACATCCGCCTGCAATTGCCTCCGGATCACCCGGCTCAGTTCATCTATCGGCATCGGTTTATTCATCACCAGGTGCCAGTCATGTTCCATTTCAGGACTCGCATCATGATCCCGCGCATAACCGGAAAAAAACAGAATTTTCGCTTTCGGATTCAACTGGCGGATACAATCCGCCGCCCCCTTGCCACCCAGAACAGGCATCACAATATCAGTCAGGACAAGATCGATGTGATCCATATGCTCAGCATACATATCAACCGCCTGCTGCCCGTTTGATGCCGTCAACACTGTGTAGCCAAGTGTGTCGAGCAAATGCTCATGCACCTCCAGCACGGTCTGGTCATCATCCACCAGCAGAATCGTTTCCCCCATACCCTCTTCAACCTGTCGCTCGATGGCACTGCCATCCGCCCCACTGCGCAGCACCAGGGGGAAGTAGACGCTGAAGCGGGTTCCCTTACCCGGATAGCTGGCCACATCGATAAAGCCGCCATGTGATTTAATCGCGCCATAAACCATCGACAGCCCCAGCCCGGTCCCTTTACCGGGCTCCTTGGTGGTATAAAACGGTTCATAAATCCGGTTAAGCTTATCCTGCGGGATTCCACAACCATTATCCTGCACGGTCAGAATGGCATATGCGCCCTCAGCAGCATCGGGAAAGTTTTTCGCAAACGCATCCCCACCCTCACTGCGGGTCAATGAGATCTGCATAAATGGCTCATCCACCCCTGACAGGGCATCACGTGCATTATTCATCAGATTCATCACCACCTGCTGAATCTGGGTGCAGTTGCCATGGATCATCATGCACCCGTCAACCAGAATCAATTCACAACGGATGTGGGCCGGAACCGATACGCGAGCCAGCTTATAGGCCTCGTTGATGAATGCGCGCAGATCAAAGTCGGACATGCGGACCTCATCCTTGCGGGCAAAGGTCATCAGCTGACGGATCATATCTGCCGCGTACATGGTCAAATCACCGATCTTGTCCAGCCGCTTTTGCACATCATCGGCGTCAATCTGTCGCTGAATCAGGTAAAGATGGCCACTGATACCGGCCAGCATATTGTTGAAATCATGAGCAATACCACCCACCAGTGTCCCCATCGACTCCATTTTCTGTGCATGCTCATATTTCATCTCAGCCAGCTCCTTCTTCTGAAGGGCCTCGATCTTCTCATCCACTTCACGACTGAGCTGATCGTTGATTTTCCGGATCTGACTGGTGCGTTCCTGCACCTTCTGCTCAAGATGATCGCGTGTATCCAGCAACTCATCCTGACTGACTTTTAACTCACGATTGGTTTGTTGCAATTCCGTCTGCCAGTGCTCCTGCTGCAGCTGAAAGGCACAGGCAATAATGGTAAAGCAGAAAAACATGACCGGCATAAAATGCATAATATCGCTGCTGTAACCGGGGTCAGGGACGATACCTTCACCATGCAATGCCAATAACACACCATTAAACAACGTAAACAGGGCAACCCATCGCCACCCCAGGCGCACGCCCATCAACAGAAAGGCAAGAAAAGGAAACAGCAGTGCCCAGTAAATACCTGTCTGACCGATACCGCCATCCATGACCAACACGGAAAATGAGACAAATGCGAGGCCGATAAAGGCTTTTCGCACCCGCTCAGGACAACATCGACGATAACTTCGGATCAGCAGCGGGACAAAAAGAAATGCCAGCACTATCTGGGTCAGGGCAAGCCAGCGATGTCCATGCATGAAATTCACGATCGAAAAAAAAGCTGAAATCAACATCGCCAGTACAAGCAGCAGCGAAACCACCGAACTCAGACTGTTTTCATCCGGACTATATTGCTGGTAGCCCGATAGCATCAGCCGCAATCTGGCTTTCACCCTGTGGAACATCGCCCCTCCCTGCCAGCCAATACACCTTAAATTCCAGCTCTCCTTCCGGAATTTAGATTCACAACACCGAGCATAAATCAGGCCAAACGATGACCAGTGCGGTTCCACGCCCCGTTTTGCACCCGTTTCCGGGAGCCTCTGATTGCACGCCTGCAATCAGAAGACAACGACAAAAGGAGTCACTCTCCCCTGACATCAGGCGCCGGCACTCTTGAGCAATCCGCCGCTTATGCCGTATTGCCACCGACTGCCCGTGACCACAAGAGAGCACCAGCCAGCCGGCATTTTTTTGCTCAGCATCATAAAACGAGCAGTTTCGATTGTTATCCGCCGGTGCACAGGTATGCTGCCGCACCATCAATACATTGATATCAATAAACTTCACCTGTTGAAGGGAGAAAACAATATGAAGATCGACCACCATAAAGTCGTTTCATTTCAATACAGCCTGAGCAATGACGCAGGAGAGATTCTCGATGCATCCGAAGCAGGAGATCCGCTGGTTTATCTGCATGGTGAAGAAAATATTATCCCCGGCCTTGAGCGTGCGCTTGAAGGCAAGAGTGTAGGTGACAAGCTGAAGGTGTCTCTCGAAGCGGATGATGCCTATGGTGAATATGATCCTGAGCTGGTTGAAGTCGTATCCAGCGAGATGTTCCCCGGCGTTGAGAACATTGAGGTTGGCATGGAGTTTCAGGCCGCACCTGAAGACGATGAAGATGAGGATGCAGACTTTCAGTTTGTGCGTGTAACCCGTGTCGATGGCGACCAGATCACGGTCGACGGCAACCATCAGTTTGCCGGTATGCGCCTGCATTTCGATGTCACCATCGAAGCAATTCGCGAAGCAACCGAGGAAGAGATTGAGCACGGCCATGTCCACGGTGATGAAGGCTGCTGCGAAGAAGATTGCGATGAGGATGAGTGCTGCGGCGGTGGCTGCTGTAACTGATCAAATCATGGTCATGCCTGCGATTGCCAGGTGAAAAACCTCTGCGCACCACGATGAAGTGATATCTGCCTGCTCACGGCAGGCAGATATCGTTCTATCCCTGTTTCAGGTGCCGACAAAGGGTCACTTCACCTGCGCTCACGATGTTCGTGGCGATCCCAGGCATAGACTGATGGCCTCATCGACCGGTGGTGATCACGCTGTACATAGGCGTGGTGACGCGGTTGATACACATGTGCAACCGGCCTGTAATGGGGACGGACATCATTACGGGCCACATAAACCGGCTCGTGCTGGCTGGCAATCACAGCCCCGGCAATAGTACCAAGTACGGCTCCGAACACGGCTCCTTCCACAACCTGATGACTGGCGGAACCAACCACCGCACCTGTAGTGGCGCCAACCACTGCCCCCGTTGCCATGCTGCGATCCTGATAGGAAGCCGCCTGTGCAACAGAAGCAGCAAACATGGCTGTCGTCAGGGCGGTAACAATCAATATACGTTTCATGATATTCTCCTTGGGGATGGTTTCCCGCTGATGAGAAGGCTAATCGCCATGCTGTTTTAAAGTGCATGCCATGGGTAAATGTCACTCAACAATTCGTAAAGAGATTGTAAAATCAGATACTTCACGTCACAGGATGACCACACTCAGACCCCAAAGCGCTGTTAATCCCGCCCGCCCCCTTAAGGAGGCGCTGATGTGTCGGCGCTTCCGAGCGAGCCATGGACGGACGCCACAATCCGGCAGGATAGCCGGATTGGACGGTTTTGCCGCCGCCAGGTGAGCTGCAGGATGCAGCGAATCAAAGCAGACGCGTCAGTGCCTGATTTGCAAGCAAAGGCAAAATGACTCGGGCATCATGCCCTCGCCCTGCGGGCGGCCGTTGGCCGTCCAATCGGCTTCCTGCCTCGTTGTCACGCGTTTGTCTTTGCGAACTGATGTTTGCCAGGAGGGCAATCAGTCAGTATCTCGCTTAATGCAACCATATTGCATAAGCAAACCTGTTGTGTTTGTATGCGCCGCCTCATGAAACACTCCACTGATCCCCGCATTGCCATGATAGAGGCCGCCATCCGTAACGCCGGTGGCCGTGTTACGGCATCCCGCGTACGCCTGCTTGATCTGCTTCAGTCAGCCAGAGAGCCGCTCTGTCAGACAGACATTGAGAACCTCATTGAGAGCGAACCTCTGCCTGCGATGGATCGCGTCACCATTTACCGGGTGCTGGACTGGCTGACAGAGGCCGGGCTGGCGCACAAAGCAGCGGATGGTCGTGGCGTGTTCCGTTTCACTGCAGCAAAACCGGAGGGGCAGCATGAACAACATGCCCATCTGCGTTGCACCGGCTGTGGCGGCACCTTCTGTCTCGATATGGCCCCGCCACCGCGCCCTGTGCTGCCTCGCGGATTCCGCTTTGGCGGTATGGCACTGGATATCCGCGGCGAATGCCCGCGTTGCGTAGGAGCACATGCATGAGCCCCTTAATTCAGGCAATTGCCGCAGCCACTGCAGCCGGTTTTGCCAGTATGATCGTCGCATTTTTCTTTACCACACGCCTGAGCCAGACCTGGCTGACCCGCATGGTCAGCTTTGCCGCCGGCCTTATGCTGGCGATTGCGCTGCTTGACCTGCTACCCGAAGCGCTTGAAGGCGGCATGGCAGCAAATGATCTGTTCACCCTGCTGCTGGTGGCACTGTTGTCACTGTTTGTGCTTGAAAGCAAGCTGCATGGTGGCTGCGCCACCAGCTGCACGGATGATCTTGCCCGCCCTGTTCCGATGGTTCTGGTTGGCGGAGCACTGCACATCTTCACCGACGGACTGGTGCTTGGAGCCACCTTTCTCGTCGATCCGTTGCTGGCGTGGGGCATTGCGCTGGCTGTTCTGTTGCATGAAATTCCGCGCGAAGCAGGTGATTTTGCCCTGCTGCTATCAGCCCGCTGGAGCCATCATAAAGCCCTGCTGTGGAATGCCGTATCCCGCTTTGGCTGCGTCATCGGTGCCATCCTCGGCTACCTGACCCTGGCCAATGAGCCGCACTGGCTGCCATATGTACTTGCCATTGCCGCTGCCAATTTTATTTACCTGGCCCTGAGTGGCATTTTGCCATGGCTTCGCCATGGCAATGGCTCCTTTGCATGGCAGGGAAGCATGATGATTGCCGGCGCCGCCCTGGTTCCGCTCAGTCTGGAATTTCTGCGCTAAGCGCTAAGGAGCTGCTAATTCATCCAGCGATTTCGAGCGGGCCATGGACCGCTCGCAAAAATCAGCATGTAGCTAAAAAGCACTGATCACTATGAAGTAATTCCGGGCAGTGGCATGGACGATCAACGCAATCCGGCGCCGGGCCGGGGGTTGCCATCTCAATCAGCGCAGGATCACCTTCGGCTTGTCCACCGCTGCCATCCAGATACGCAGGCGATTCCCCAGCTGATCGCGAACCAGACGCAACTGCTGACGCATCGCCTCATGATCCTCCGCGATCGCCATCGTATCGCTAAATCCCCAGCAACCATGGCTGTCCGCACCCGGGTATACCGGGCACGTCTCACTGCCCGGAGCCGCACAGGTTGCCGTTGAGTGTTCGCAAATATTGATAATAAAATCAAATTTCGTTTCGCCCAGCTGCGCCAGGGACCTGCTCTGCGCCCTGCTTGCATCAATGCCCATTTCGCCAAGCACCTCAATAGCCAGAGGGTTGACCTGTGCCGGGATCATGCCGGCACTGACCGCGTCAAATCGCCCGCCCCCCATATGATTAAGCATGTGCTCCGCAATCTGCGAGCGCCCCGCATTATGGCGGGAGAGAAAAAGAACCTTGATCGTCATGCAGGCAAACCTCCGGAACATCTGTTACGAGGCAATCTACAGATCAAAGGCAATAGGCGGGCTGCTGCTTCTGCCATAAATGGCAGCAATATTGCAGGCAACCGACAGAGCCCTCTCTCTGCTGTTGTTGTGCGGGCAGTATAAAGAGGCATAAACAACAAATTCAAGTGACACAGCCATCGTTGCAAGCCCCTGTTGTCACTTGGATACAGGCAGAAAAAGACGCATGATTGCCGCACAGATCGCTGGAGACTGATATGAACAACGAGCAAGCAACCATTCTGGTCGTCGATGATACGCCGGAAAACATTGATGTGCTGCGCGGAATCCTGAAGGGCAAGTACAAGGTCAAGGTGGCCATCAACGGCATGCAGGCACTCAAGCTGTGCGCATCCGATCATCTGCCCGATCTGATCCTGCTGGATGTGATGATGCCCGGCATGGATGGTTATGAGGTCTGCCGGCGCCTTAAGGCAGACCCGCGCAGCGAAGGCATTCCCGTTATTTTTGTCACGGCGAAGAATGAAACACGCGATGAAATACAGGGCTTTGATGTCGGCGGAGTCGACTATATCAGCAAGCCGGTTACGCCGGCAATCGTGCTGGCCCGTGTCGCCACCCACCTGAAGCTGCGCTCGGCCTACCGTTTTATCCGCGACACCTTCGGGCGTTATCTTTCCGAGGAGATCGTCGATACCCTGGTCAACAGCCCGCAGGGACTGAATCTCGGCGGGGAAAAGCGCAAGGTCACCATTTTGATGGCTGACCTGCGCGGCTTCACCTCGATCGGCGAGCGACTGCCGGCTGAAACCGTCGTCGAAATGATCAACATCTTTCTGGGCACCATGACCGATGTCATCCAGCGCCACCAGGGCACCATCGATGAGTTTATCGGCGATGCCATTCTGGCTATTTTCGGCGCCCCACTGCAGCGGGAAAACGACAGCCTGCGTGCCGTGCGCTGTGCCATCGACATGCAAATGGCCATGGTTGAGGTAAACCGGCAATACCGCAAACAGGGCTATCCCGCCGTTGAGATGGGCATCGGCATCAACACCGGCGAAGCCATCGTCGGCAATATCGGCTCACACAAACGCAGCAAATACGGCGTTGTCGGCCGGGTTGTGAATACCACATCACGCATCGAGTCATATACCATCGGAGGCCAGATTCTGATCGCGGAAAACACACTGGCCGATTGTGATGCCCGACTGCGTATTGATGGACGCATGACCGTCATGCCGAAAGGACTCAGTCATGAGATCACTCTCTATGAAATCGGCGGCATCATCAGCGATGAGGAGAATCAGCTACCCGAAAAAGAGAACGACCTGCTGATCGATATCACGCCCCCATTGCCTGTTCGCATCAGTGTCCTGGCCGGAAAATTTGCTGCCAGCGAGCTCACCGGTCACATCGTGAAAACAGGCAAACGACGTATGCAGCTGCATCTGAGCGGCACATGTGAAAACTTCAGTGACCTCAGAATTGTACTGACGGCGCAGGATATGGAGTTTTATGCCAAGGTCACCGGACTCATCCCCGGCCACTCCGATATGGTGCTGATACATCCGACCAGCATGCCGGCCGAGATAGAAGCGATCATCCAGCCATCCACAGCCATCACAGGAGTGGCCTGAATATGAGCATTCGCCTGTTACATATTTCCGACTCTCACCTCTACAGTGATCCGGCGGCCCTGTTGAAGGGGGTATGCACCTATCAAAGCTACAAGGCAGTACTGGCCGATGCCTGGCAGCAGTTCCCCGACATCGACTGCCTGATTCTGGGCGGGGATATGGCTCAGGATGAGAAGCCGGCGACCTACGCCACCATTGCCCGGTTACTGCCTGAGTGGCAGGCCCCGGTCATGATCACACCGGGTAACCATGCATCCATGACAGCACTGAATGATACATTGATTCCCGCCCTGCATCGCCACAGCAGCTATGCCGATCAGTGGCAACAGCACGCCTGGCAGGTAATCGCACTCAACTCGCATCAGGCAGGCCATATCGCCGGCCGACTGCCGGATGAAGCGCTGCAACGACTGCAAAGCGAGCTCTCAGCAAGCTCTGCCAGCCATATTCTTCTCGCCCTGCACCATCACCCGATCCCGATCGGGAGTCGCTGGCTGGATCGGATCGGCCTTGAAAACAGGGATGCGCTTTGGGCCGTCATTGACCAGTTCCCCAATGTACGGGCGGTGATGTGCGGCCATATCCATCAGGCATTTGATGCCATGCACGGAACCGTGCGTGTACTGGGCACGCCGTCGACAGCAGTCCAGTTCGCCCCTGCCTGCGAACAGTTTACGCTGGATGCGCTCTCGCCCGGTTATCGCTGGCTTGAACTTATGGAGGATGGCTCCATTCAGACCGGCATCAACCGCATCAGTGGCTTTCTCCCTCCTGACCTGAACAACACCACGCCCTATTAACCCTGCCAGGAGCCTGTCGGACTTAACTCAACTCTACTGCGCAGCTCATCCGGCGGCGGGCTTCAGCCATTTATGCCGTCGCATCGTCCTGCCCGCACAGCGCCTCAATCCGGTCCAGCGTGGCCAGTGCCGCATCGAAATCATAGGCCGAAAGCTGCTGGCGAAGTTGGGGATAGAGACGCCCCGCCTCACTGCCGGCAAGCGCATCACTAAGCCCGGCAAGCATATCCACCGCATCACCGTTATATTCATTCAACAGCAGACGCATCTGTTCGATCAATGGCTTAGCCTCCATCAGGCCATGCTCTTTGATCACGTCACGACGCCCGGCATGCCATTGGCCAATCGATGCCAGCAATGCCGCAAACGAATCCGCCAACGCCTTCATCTCGGCAGGGGGCAAGCAGTCCTCCCGGTCCACCTCTACCTCCAGTAACTCCAGCTGCTGATGCAGAGCCGTTGCCCCGATATTACCGCATACGCCCTTCAACAAATGCAGACGGGTTCGTACCCCCTCCAGATCCCCCGCATCGGCCAGCTCCCCCAGTTTCGCCATCGCATCAGCATGGGAGCCAAGAAAGCTCTCCAGTACCGAGGCATATCGCAACGGGTCACCACCGATCCGCATCAATCCATCCCGCACATCCAGCCCGTCAATCTCAGGCATCTCCGGCAATGCAACATCTTCAACCAGCGGGGCTGGCACGATCGCAGCCGCACTCAGACGGGAATCATCAATCCAGCGAACCAGAGTGTCGTAGAGCTTATCCGGGTGAATGGGCTTGGCGAGATGATCATTCATCCCCGCCTGCAGACAGCGCTGACGATCTTCCGCCATCGCATTGGCCGTCATGGCGATGATCGGCACTGCATCAAAACGAGCCTGACTGCGCAAAATCCGGGTGACCTCAAGCCCCCCCATCACCGGCATCTGCAAATCAAGCAGGATCGCATCAAAATCATCATGCTCGACCGCCTCCAGCAACTGCTGACCATCATGAACCACCTGCAAGCTCACACCGGCCCGCAAAAGCAGCCCTTCAGCCACCTCGCGATTAATTTCGTTATCCTCAGCCAGCAGCAGGCGGACGCCATTCAAACGATGCATGCTGGCCACCGTCCGCTGATCCACAGCGGAGGCCACAGCATCAGGGTTCAGAGCCCTCTCGATACCATCAAGCAGCTCCGAACAGATCACCGGTTTGAACAGACGGACATCAACGCCCTGATATTGCATCTTCTCTTCATGACCGATCGGCTGAATGAGCACCACAGGCAACGATTCTCCAGCCGCCTGACGTAAACGCCTGATCGCTGTTTCTGTATTGGCATCGGGAAGCTGCCAGTCGACCAGCAGCAAATCGGGCTGTCGTACATTTTCATCCTGCAGGGCGGCCTGGGCATCCCCCACCGTGGTGAACCACTGCGATGTAAAGCCGGCACCGGTGAGCATTCGCTGCAAAATATCTCCTGAATGACGGCCGGCATCGACAATATAAACACTCTTGTGCGGCTCTATACAGGCCGACTCCGTCCGGATGGGCCTGGAGAGTGCAAGACGGGCGGTAAAGTGAAAACAGCTGCCCTCACCCGGCGTACTTTCAACACCGATCTCGCCGCCCATCATACCGACCAGCTGCTTGCAGATCGCAAGCCCCAGGCCGGTACCACCGAATTTGCGCGTTGTAGAGGTATCCGCCTGACTGAAAGCATCAAAGATTCCGACCAGCTGCTCGGCAACCATGCCGATACCGGTATCCCTGATGCTGAAGCTCAGCAGCGCATCGGCATCGCTCGACTCCAGAACCTGGATGGTGACCACCACTTCGCCCCGGCTGGTAAACTTCAGTGCATTATTGACCAGGTTCAGTAGCACCTGACCAAGGCGAACCGGATCGCCTCGCAGCATCGGCAGCCCCGGTGGCACATCAAAGAGAAAATCGAGTCCTTTTCTGGCCGCCTCAATGCCGCCGACCCCGGCCACATGCTTCAGAGTCTCATCAAGATCAAACTCCACCGTCTCCATACTCATTTTGCCGGCCTCGATTTTCGAGAAGTCGAGGATATCGTTAATAATAATCAGCAGCGCCTTGGAGGCAGCCAGGATCTTGTTCAGATAATCCTGCTGCTGGCGCCCCTCGGCATGGCCGAGAGCCAGATGCGAGAGACCGATCACCGCATTCATCGGTGTGCGTATTTCATGACTCATATTGGCAAGAAAATCACTTTTGGCCCGGGTGGCCGCCAACGCCCGATCACGCGCTTCCGCCAGCTGATGCGTTCGCTTCTCAACCTCGGACTCCAGCTCATGGCCATGGTTGGCGAGCTTCTCATAGGAGCTGCTCAGACTTGCCGCCATCTCCTCAATCGAGGCCACCAGCATACCGATCTCATCATCACTGCGCATGCTGATATGGGGCTTGGCATCGAAGTTTCCTCGGGCCAGTTCGTGCGAGAACTGCACCAGTTTACGGATCGGATCGGTCCATCGACGGGCCAGAAAATAGACGGCAAATGTGCCCAGAATCAGAAATATGGCGGCCGTCACGGTCGCCTGCACAACCACATGCGCTGTTTCAGTATTGATATACTCCTGCGACTGCAGCAAGCGCCTGTTCAGCAGATCGAGAGAAAAACCGAGCCGCAATACGCCCCAATGCTCCCCCTGAATGCGAATCGGTATAATCGTTTCCAGAAAACGATGACCACCATAAACGAATTCACGGGTCATTTTATTGCGCTGACTGGCGGCAAACGATGAAATATCACCATCGGTCAGCGCCTCGCGCATGGCCGGCTCCAGGTTACTGCCAAACGCCACCTTGGCTTCGTTCCCCTTCATCAGAACCACATATTTCAGGTCATCAATATCCTGAACAGCATCCCTGATGAAATCGCGCACCAGCGAAAGGCGATTGGTGGCAATCAGTGTCTGAACATGGCCGGAGAGATTTTCAGCCGACTTGTCAGCCTTTCTCGACATCTCCTCCTTGAGAAAGTTGATGTGCGTTTCCAGCGCATTATTCATACTGTTCTTGTAACTGGAGAGCTGCAAAATCGTCAGCAGTGTCACCATTGCAACAATGGTGATGATCACACCGGCCATCAACTTCCAGCGCATACCGCGACGAATTATTTTTTCGTTGGCTGATGTCATTTCATTCATAATGCCGGATCAAACCCTCCTGCCATGTTCAGGAGCAGACTCCCGATAATCACAGACCTTACAAGCCCTGTTAGCCGCCTGAAGCATGACAATGACACAGTCACTCGGGAAAGCCTGTGATGCCACTCACTCACCCCGCCACACTGTTCACCATAAAATTTTTGATCGGAAACATATTGACACAGCGAAATATGGCCCTATAGTTCGGCCTCCCTAACGCGGGGTGGAGCAGTGGTAGCTCGTCGGGCTCATAACCCGAAGGTCGTCAGTTCAAATCTGGCCCCCGCAACCAAACATCGAAGGGCCGCACTCGTCACGAATGATTGCGGCCCTTCTAAAAATCACCCTGACGCGGGGTGGAGCAGTGGTAGCTCGTCGGGCTCATAACCCGAAGGTCGTCAGTTCAAATCTGGCCCCCGCAACCAAACATAAGGCCCTGAAACCAACATACCGGTTTCGGGGCCTTTTTCATTTTATCCGGGGGAACGAAATAGTTACGTGGTTACTGCCCGTCTCAACATCAACCCGTCACTAAAAGACAACATGGGACCAGGTTCAAACCTTTCGATTAAGCACCAATAACACCAATGCACAGGTTTCAGGTTCAGCCATCAAATACCCATAAGTCAAGCCTGACCCAGTTATATTTTATCCGGGGGAACGAAATAGTTACGTGGTTACTGCCCGTCTCAACATCAACCCGTCACTAAAAGACAACATGGGACCAGGTTCAAACCTTTCGATTAAGCACCAATAACACCAATGCACAGGTTTCAGGTTCAGCCATCAAATACCCATAAGTCAAGCCTGACCCAGTTATAAGTCAAGCCTGACCCAGTTATTTGCCCGTCTGTAAGCAGCAAATCGCCAGCCGGGGAAAATCAAAGCCTACCGATCCGATTGTTGATGTTCATAAGGACAACATCTCGCGTATTTTTAAATGGGCGTGTGAAGCCGCTGAGATAGAAGGATTAAGGTTCCACGATCTGCGCCACGAGGCGACAAGTCGCCTCGTTGAGGCCGGTATTCCCATACCAATAGCAATGACTTTTACGGGGCATACCACGCTTCAAATGATTGACCGGTACACCCATCTGACCCATCAAGGCCAGGCCGAAGCGATAGAAAGGGCTGGTCTATAACTAAGCCAGTTTTTTCTGCGGTGTAGGGTGAGGGTGTAAGAATTTTTGTGTAAACGGAGTTTGGTTCAATGCCGTGGCATCCTGTCGTCAAATTGAATGCTAAAGCGGTTTAGTGCCGATTTCCAATTCCGGATTGGCATCGTCCATTTCTTGCTGATGTTTCTCAGCGCCAGATATAAACGGTGCCAGGCTTCGGTATTGTGGTAATTAATTGATCAACCAAAAACGGTGCCAGGCTTCGGTATTGTGGTAATTAATTGATCAACCATGATATTGCGACACTGAGCGAAGCGATAAGAAGAATCAGATGAAGGCAGCGATGGGATCAGGTCTTTGCTCGAATGCTCGTTGCGCTAAATAAGTTAAGCCAGGCACCGGCACACGATATACACCTCAAGCACTTAGAGCTGTATATCGTGTGCAATTAAGCTGTAGGAGCCTACTAAGGCGCCAACAAGCGAAAACCCGGTGCATCCCAGGCCTCAGGCAACATCTCTCAGCCTCTCAACAAGAGGCTGCAGTTGCTTCTCAAATTTGCGCCATGCTTGCGAACTGCCTTTGTACATCTTCTCACGGACTTGTACGTTGCTTGCGGTTGAGACAGCCCGTTCATTCAAATGGAAGTCCAGACAGCGCTCCTGCCATTCCAGTCCGCAATACTCCAATAACCTGCGAGTTTCCTGCTCCTGGTTTTCAGTCAGGGCTTCATAGCTCAGGTCATAGATGTTCCCCGGAAATTGATCTCGCCAGAAATCCATCAGCCTGAGATAAAGTTTGTAATAATCTGCCAGAGCATCAAGATCGTAGGCAAAGTACAGTTCGCTTCTCGGAAAATAGAGCTTAAAAATCGACCAACACACAGCCATAGGGTCTCTTGAAAGATGGATGATGCGCGCGTCTGGAAAAGCGGACAGGATATGTCCAACCCAAAGGAAATTGTGCGGCATTTTATCAACGATGAAAGGTTCCGTGGCGGGCAGGGCCTCCAGCTTCGCAAGATAACTTTGTCTAATTTTTTTAATTACATTTGCGGCATAACTAAAATGCCCTCCTGATCCGATCCCCCCTTTCAACGAATGGGTTAGAACAGCGCTGTTCATATCAGGCAGTTCGCCAGCGCCAAACACCTCGGAGTGGCTGGCTAATATTTGCTCCACAAGTGAAGTTCCAGACCGGGGCATGCCAATGATAAATATGGGCCGTTGTGGCAGGTAGCCAGCAGGCTGCTGAGCAGGATAAACGAATGAGTTTATGATGTGATCAAAAAGCTTGATGTCCTGTTGAATATTGTAATCAAGCCTGGCCTTGTTAAGGCGGTTCCCCTCCAGATAAAGCTGGAAAGCATCGTCAAGGCGTCCCGTATCTTCATAAGCCTTTGCCAAAGCAAAGCTGGCAAAGATACGATCCTGGCTCGCTGTTTCCGCCCCTTGATAGCAATATTCAATGAGGGAAATCTGTGTATCATTCACAGTGAACTTTTTAATGAGAGACAGACCGTAGTGCGCTTCCGCATAGTCGGGCCTTAGGCGAATTGCCTCCCGGCAGCTAGCCTCAGCTTCGATTAGCCTTCCGAGATCACCGAGAGCAGTCCCGAGATTACTGTGAGCTTCCGCATAGTCGGGCTTTAGGCGAATTGCCTCCCGGTAGCAAGCCTCGGCTTCGATGGGCCTTCCGAGGTCGCCAAGAACAGTCCCGAGGTTGTTGTGCGCTTCCGCATAACCGGGCTTTAGGCGAATTGCCTCCCGGCAGCCAGCCTCCGCTTCGATTAGCCTTCCGAGATCGCCGAGAACGGTCGCGAGGTTGCTATGAGCTTCCGCATAGTCGGGCTTTAGGCGAATTGCTTCCCGGTAGCTAGCCTCGGCTTCGTCCAGTCTGTCCATATCCCTGAGAGCATTGCCAAGATTGCTGTGAGCTTCCGCATAGTCGGGCCTTAGGCGAATTGCCTCCCGGTAGCCAGCCTCGGCTTCGATTAGTCTTCCGAGGTCGCCCAGAGCAGCCCCGAGGTTGTTGTGCGCTTCCGCATAGTCGGGCTTTAGGCGAATTGCCTCCCGGTAGCTAGCCTCGGCTTCGTCCAGTCTGTCCATATCCCTGAGAGCATTACCAAGATTGCTGTGGGCTCGGTAATAATCCGGATTGGCCTCGATGGCCCGGGTCAGGTTTTTTATCGCTTCGGCAGTTTCACCTGTTGATAGTAGAAAGGCCCCCAGCGTGTTATATCCTTCGGCAAAATCGGTATCGATTTCGACGGCCTGGCGGTAGGCCGCCACGGCTTCGTCGGTATTGCCAAGTTTGGCCAGAGCATTGCCGAGATTGACATAGGCACGGGTGTAATCAGGTTGCAGAGCGATCGCCTGCTTGGCGAAGGTGGCGGCATCGTCGTAATTCCGGGCTGCGCAGTAACCGACGGACAGGATATTGTGCAGTCGCTGTGCCTTGGGGAACTTGCGCAACAGGGTAGTGGCCTCGTCGATTAATTGTTTGATCTTCCCTTCGACAAACAACTGCATAAATTGCTGGATCTGTTCCTCGGATAGCTGCTTCGGTTTGAAAAACATGAGAGACCCATTTTCCTTGATAATTATGCCATAACTCAAAATGCCGATGCGAGAATAGTCATTTTCAGGGTGTTTGCAATTTCTACACAATTTTGTAAGTACCTGAAAATAACAGCCCATCAGACATTCAACCCAATGTACTTTTACCATCTCCAGCAGTTCAAACACGATGTAAAAATTAAACCGCTTCCGGATTCTACCCCGTTTCTACGTACGTTTTAGCATCAGATGAAGGCAACAATGGGATCAGGTCTTTGCTTGAATGCTCGTTGCGCTAAAGGACTAACATGTGCCCCCGCAACCAAACATGAGGTGCTCCGGCGTTCCTTCGCGACCGGAAAATCCAACGCGCGATGTATGCCATTGCGAACTGCCGGGCCAGATCAGCATCACTTCAAAGCAGCCCCTCTTCGTACCAGCGTTTACTACGGTTGACGATGGCAACAACCGACAGCATGACCGGCACCTCCACGAGCACCCCGACCACTGTTGCCAATGCAGCTCCGGATTCAAGTCCAAACAGGGCAATCGCTGCCGCCACAGCCAGTTCAAAAAAGTTTGATGCACCGATCAGCGCAGAAGGCCCGGCAACCGAATGGGCTACCCCCAGCTTTCGATTCAGCCAATATGCTAACATCGAGTTGAAGTAGACCTGAATCGTCACAGGTATCGCCAAAAGAAGAATCACCAGCGGTTGATGAATAATCTGCTGGCCCTGAAAACCAAACAGCAGGATCACCGTCATGAGCAAGGCCGCCATGGAGACCGGATCCATCATGTGCAGAACATCGCTCAACCTGCCACTGGCAAGCAGTAGCTTGCGCCCCAGGTAAGCGAACAGCACAGGAATCACGATGTAGAGCAGAACAGAAAGAAACAGGGTCTCCCAGGGCACCGCAATGGAGGTCACGCCAAGAAGCACACCCACAATCGGTGCAAATGCAAACACCATAATAACGTCGTTAAGCGCCACCTGCGATAAGGTAAACTGCGGGTGACCATTCACGAGTTTTGACCAAACAAATACCATCGCGGTACAGGGTGCTGCGGCCAACAAAACCAGCCCCCCGATATAGGAATCAATTTTCCCGGCATCCAGTAACGGGGCAAATATCAGCCGTAAAAACACGAACCCCAGCAATGCCATGGAAAATGGTTTAATCAGCCAGTTTATCGCCAGTGTCACCCCTATCCCCCGTCGGTGCTCCCACACCTCATGCAGGGATGAATAATCGATTTTCAGCAGCATCGGAAAAATCATCGCCCAGATTAACACAGCCACGGGAAGGTTGATGTGCGCAACCTCCATGCCAGCGAGCATCCGGAGCGCGTCGGGAATCAATGTACCTAAACCGATACCGGCAAAAATACAAAGTAGTACCCATATCGTCAGGTAACGTGCAAACAGGCCGATAGAGTGATCATCCGATGACATAGCGCCTCCCTGAAGGAGGATCTTAGCACATATTGCATATACCGGCAGTGCCATCCCCGTGCTTCAGCATGCAAAAGAGATCAGGAGATCATTCGTATGCCATACCCAGCTATCGCTTGAAGATCGCCTGCGAACGCGGCATGCTCTTTTCCTGTTCTCTGGCCGAACAACAGAATCACGGGGGCAACAGATGTATATGCACGAATCAAGGCAAAGCCGGAATATTCTGATTCAGCTGGCAGTCACTACCCTGCTGGTCATGGTTCTCGGTATCTACTTCTCCGATGTGCTGGGCATGATCTACTTCTCCAACCAGCAGACTTCGGCCGGTTTCGCACTGAACGGCCTGATTCTCGGCCTGTTTATGCTCGGGCTCATCCGCATACTGGCCCTGTTGCTCAGTTATCACGGAGAAGAGGAGTCACTGGCCCGCTTCCATAACAATCTGCAGCAACGCCGACAGGATCTGCTGGAGGGAGTATCGCCGGCATCGATTATTGCCCGCCGCATGGATCTGCTGGAGGGGATGAGTATCAGGCATGCCGAGATTCATCATCAGGCACTGGCCGCCACCCTGCTGGCTCATGAAAGTACACGTACCGCCCTGATCCGCTTTATTCATAACATCCTGATTCTCTGCGGTGTACTGGGAACAATCATCTCGCTGTCGATCGCGCTGGTAGGAGCCTCAAGCCTGCTGGAGCAGGCCGTCTCCTCCACTGGCATGGGCATGGTAATTCACGGCATGTCGACCGCCCTCTCCACCACCATGACCGCCGTACTCTGCTATCTGTTTCTGACCTACTTCTTTTCTGCCGTACAAAACCTGCAAACCAGACTGCTTGGTCATATCGAGCAACTGACCGCAACCCGGCTGCTGCCGATGTTCCAGGTGACCGAAGAGGCCGTCACCGGCCAGGCTCTGGACCTGGTGCGCGAGGCCCATCAGCTGGTCCAGTCAGTCCATGAAAGCGTCGATGCCCTTGATCTGGCCAGCCTCAGGGAAGGCATTGATCAGGCGGCAGAGCAATCCCGGGCACAGCATGAGGCGCTGCTGGAGGAGCTGCGTATGCTCTCATCCGTGCTGAAAGACGGATTCAGGTTGCCAAAAGAATAATGTCTGAGGGATTTGTTGACCTTCGCCTGAACAATGGCAGTCAGGATGACGAGAGCTTCTGGCCCTCGTTCACCGATATTATGATGGTCATCGTCCTGATTTTTCTGCTGGCAATGCTGACACTGCTGCTGAAAAATATGGATCTGGTAACCCAGTTACGCTCCTCACTGGAGGCCGAGCGCACGGCCACCATGCAGGCCCGCTCCACCACCGACATCAACACCCAGTTAAGTCAGCGTCTGCAGCACCTTGAGGAAGAGGCTGCCATGCTGCGCATGCGACTGATCGATCTGGGCGAGGAGAATACGCATACGCTGGCTCAACTGCAGGCCAGCCAGCAGGCCAACACCGATCTGAAGGCAGCCCTTGCCGCCCTGACCCTGCGCCATGACACCCTGATGGCAGAAAAAAGTGAGCTGGAGAAAAACAAAGCGGAACTTGCTGCAAACCTGCTGCAACGTGATCAGGAGCTGAAGGAGCGTCAGCAGCAATATCAACTCAGCCAGGACCAGATTGCCGAGCTTAAAAGCCTTAGTACCACCCAACTGGATCAGCTGAAAAAGATTGAGGCTGAATATGCCAGCCTTGAGGTCAAATATAACAAGCTGATCCGCCCTGCCCGCTCATCACTGGGTAAATATGTGGTCATGGTCCGTTACCACAAACAGGACGGCCAGCTTGCCATTGAGATCAAGGCGGAAAACGATGCTGCATTTATTCCGGTCGACGGAACCGGCCTGCATACCAGGCTTGATCAGCTGCAGAAAGAGTATGGCAAGAAGCTGTATGTACGCATTGTCTTCCCGGATGACAGCGGCCTCTCCTATACCGAGGCATGGAATCTGACCGAATCACTGTTGCGCATGTACGACTACTACTATCAGGAGTAAAGCATTCAGCACCGGCAGCAGATGGTTTGTGGAGGCCATGGGAGATCGGGGGCAGGACTCGTTTCGCGCATTTTCATCGGCGGATTTAAGGATACGACTCCCCGTTGAATGGTGCAGTCCGCAATAAGTTGCAATCTCGCATGGTATAGCCGTGTTTCCTGCAGGCTTCCCGTATTCAGTCGCCTCGCTCCCTGTATTGCCGCTCAGTCGCTGAAAGCGGAGCGCGCGTTACCACGTGATGTCATAGATAATCGGCACATTCAAACTCTATCCGCGACGATCTGTCTATGGTGCCCCCCTTCTTCCGCGCCAACGCCAACGCCAATAATGCGCAAAGCGAGTCCTGACCCCTATGGTTGCATATGAACAAGCTGATTCACATCATTTGGGGCGTGCTAACCTACCGTGAGCCCTTCGATCCGAACGGTGGAATCAGAGTGCAAAAGGTTGTTCAGAATGCAGGATGAAACGGATCAGTTGACAGGAGTTCTGAAGAAAGTATCTGACCCCTTTCTACTCCTTCCCCCTGACTCCTAGTTTTCAGATGGCTTCAACATACCTCGCCCCTTCTTAAAGGCCTTTACGCCCAAGAAAGAAAGCAAAATTAGGAAGACTGCTGTACCTGCGAGAAAACCCACTCCATAGGCCGAGGTCTCATTATTCAGAAATATCGTAAGGACACCAAGCGCTCGCAAGGCAGCAAGTGCAATAAGAAGAATTCCCACCAATATTAATGTGGTGCCACCAGCTTTCCTCATTTGCATCCCCTCTCTGCTTTAATCATACCAATGTCCAATCACTCCCAGCCAAGTCAAGAAAATGAATATGTAACCGGTTACCATTATAACCAAGGAAATAAGCCTTTGATATTTTGGCGCATCCTCTCCCACCGTGCCGCGAAGGCTCATACTCCACCCAAAAAAATATGCAATAATAGGATCCATAAAAAATATCATAACTAGTAAAATGAACCAATGCCCATCTGGTAAATCTGGTAAAAATAGAAGCCTTGCCCCAAATCCAAGAACCACAAAATGAAACAGGAGGTTAGCAAAAAACGACTTTGTTCTTATTGTCATATCTAGCCCTTATTAAGGATACGCTGTAGGCGCCGTGGAACTGGCCGTTTGCCCAAAGACATATCCAAATACATTACCAAACACCTGAAGGCTGTTACTTGGATTTTTTACCATTGGAAACCCTGACATAACCATCGATGATCCCAAAGTTATTGAATCCACAACCGCGTTATTCGCATCACCTTCATAAACGTTTACAATAATGCTAACTGTCGTATTAGCTATACTAAAAACACCCGTTATTCCAACCTGCCAAGCCGTACCAACAACGAGTGCTGCTTGATATGCAGCTGCATTCTGATTTATATAGCCATCAGTACCGAAAGACCGACTTAGCGTAGCAGCAAGCCTCGGGGTCAGGACTCGTATCGTGCATCGATTGGCCGAAGGGAATGCGCAAAGCGAGTCCTGACCCCTATGGTTTGAAAGCCTGCCCCTTGCCTAATCATACCAATGACCTATGACACCCATCCAAATCAAGAAAATAAACATATAACTTATTAGCCCAACAACAAAGGTAAAGAACCTGTGCGATTTCGGTGCATCAGCTCCCACTGTGGTTCGCATATTCATACTCCAACCAAACAAATACGCAACAATAGGGTCCATGAAAAATGTCATCACCAGTAAAACAAACCAATGTCCATCTGGTAGATTTGGAAAAAATAAAAGCCTCACCCCAACGCCAAGCACCACAAAATGAAAAAAAATATTTATCAGTAAGGCTTTTGCTCTGGTTGTCATATCTAGCCCTTATTAAGGATACGCTGTAGGCGCCGTGGAACTGGCCGTTTGCCCAAAGACATATCCAAATACATTACCAAACACCTGAAGGCTGTTACTTGGATTTTTTACCATTGGAAACCCTGACATACTTCTTGCCGTTCCATAAGTGATTGAATCCACAACAGCATTATTCGCATCACCTTCCCAAATGTTTGCAGTAAAACTAGCAAATGTATTAGCGGCACCAAAAGCACCAGTAAGTCCAATCTGCCAAGCCGTACCAACAACGAGTGCTGCTTGATATGCAGCCGCATTCTGATTTACATAGCCATTAGTACCAAAAGCTCGCCTTAGTGTAGCAGTATAGCCACCTGAAACACCATCACCAAAACCAACAATAATACTGGATGCGTACCCCATTGCAGGCAAGTCCCAAACAGCAAGCCTCGGGGTCAGGACTCGTATCGTGCATCGATTGGCCGAAGGGAATGCGCAAAGCGAGTCCTGACCCCTATGGTTGCTATTCATCTCTTCAATGCTTCTCCTATTTTTTCATCTATATACTCATATCCAGCCAATCCGTATTCGCTACAGGGTTCGCTCCTCTGAGAAAGCAAGTTGCCTTGTGCGTCATAATAGCTGACCTCATCAAAGTACCTTCCGGCAAAGCGCATGAAACAGTGTACTGGAAAAACCTCATCTTCTTTTATTGGCCTGTTTTCTACGACTTCAAAATAGCCACGTAGCCATGCTTGTCGATTGGTAACATAAGGTGGTATTAGCAACTTGTGTTTATCTAAATATGGAACCTCATTTTTAACATCAGATTGGCCTCATATATTATATAAGATTCCACTCTTTATTTCCCCCAAAACCAGCATCAGTTCGTATCACCCTTCCAAAGTGATATACTCCATCAACTTGCAGAGCGAATATATCTCCAGCACGGATTTTTTTACGCGACTTTTTCAAAGGCTTCATGTTCATATAGAGAACCTCGGGGTCTTGCAATCATTAACTTGAAACAAACAAAAAAATCATTAAACACAGAGCAATAAATATAACTATGCCGAGTAAATATGGAAAAGGAGTAGCAATCCAACATACAATTCTATAAGTCCAATATAGCCTCTCACTCATGTAATTCGAACATTTCCCGGTTAGAATATATTCATGAAACCTGTTTACCATTGCTTTATCTTTAACAGTATCGAAACCACCTCCAGGTTCAGTCCAGCGCTCTTTATATCCTTGAGTAATCTCATCATATAACTCTGGATCATCTTTCTTTATCAACCTTAGTGTCCGATTACTAATGAGCTTCCATATTAACGACGAAACCATAGAAATGATTGCATATCCAAAAAGAAGGCCACTAAATGCCATTACTATTTATTTGACCATAAAAGAATAGCATCAACCACAAACACTCCAGATGTTACTGGAGTCCCAGCTCCTGCTCTTCCAGCCCCATAGACCTCGCCTATATATCCACGTCCTGCCATCACACCACCTTCTAGCGCTATATTCTTATGGCTCAATCCAACCATTGCCTGACCACTTACACCTCTCAAATCACCAACTGTTAAAGCATTCGTTAACTCTAGATCCACAGTAACACTAGTTCCATTTCCAGCAAATTTTCCACCCCCTAGAGTTTCGAATGCAGCCATGCTACCTGAGCGATCAACAGCAAACAGAAGTCCTGCAGTTCCACCATGAGCATACTTTCCCTTTGTATAGTTAATTGATACTCCAATTGTATTCGTACTAGGGCCAACCATTGAAAATGCAGCTGAAGTAGCGGCATCCAATGCCTTCTGCCCAAACAAATAATCCAAGGCTGGTGAGCCTCCTAATGAGAACTGAGAGCGATTGCTCCCGCCCTGCATTCCATTGAAACTAATATTGCCAGAGAAGCTTGGACCCCCACGTCCAGAGCCCCAGTTATAGCTCCACCCACTACTTGATGAGTAGCTGCCACTGCCAAAAGTGCTGGTAATGTTAACGTCCGTTCCGCCTCCTGGGGAAGTGCCCACAGTAGCATCTGCTCTGACACCTATAGTTCCTGATTCGGCATATGTGGCTCCAATTGCAAATATATATGCGCCATATGGACAGCCCGCTGCTCCGGCGGCTAACCCAACAACGCCGATGACAGTTCCAACCGTTTTCTGGAATGCTCTATTTTGAAGGATTGTACTTTTGGCTTTAGACCACCACCCATTCCCTGATGGATCAGTATACCTGAATGGATTATTCATCACATAGGGAGATCGGGGTCAGGACTCGTTTCGCGCATTTTCATCGGCGGATTTAAGGATACGACTCCCCGTTGAATGGTGCAGTCCGCAAGAAGTTGCAATCTCGCATGGTATAGCCGTGTTTCCTGCAGGCTTCCCGTATTCAGTCGCCTCGTTCCCTGTCTTGCCGCTCAGTCGCTGAAAGCGGAGCGCGCGTTACCACGTGATGTCATAGATAATCGGCACATTCAAACTCTATCCGCGACGATCTGTCTATGGTGCCCCCCTTCTTCCTCACCAACGCCAACGCCAATAATGCGCAAAGCGAGTCCTGACCCCTATGGTTAAAGTCCTTTCACCTGTTCCGAACTCAGGCTAATCTCGTAATCGGCCATCTGCTTTCTCTCCTTACTCTTTGATGCGTCGTAACACCAAGACTAACGGAAAGCAGATGGCCTCCAAGCCATCCTGAATTTACAGCAATATAGGGACTCAACCGTGGGTAGCGCCCCTTTATCTAAAAGTGATGCACTTACAACTTGAATTCACCACGTCTATATTTGTGCATTAACGAAATACATACTTCTTTAATATTGTCATATTCAGAAGCGAGAAGCTTCTCTTTCTCTAGATCTAATGTTTCTAAGTAGCTGGGCGAATAGAGTTCTCTATTATTCGAACACGGAAAATGCTCACTATCCGATTCGATGGCTATCAAGTAATTAATATCATCATTAGACTCTTCTTCCAATCCATACCATAACTCTAATATCAATCGACAGCCTTCAATTGGGTCAAGTTCATTGCTAATAATTGATGCAGAATATCGGGCAATCTCCTCTTCAGATTTATTCTTTTGATCCATGCTCACCATATTACCACCCTTTCTCAAGCTTACTCTTATACTCAACTCGCTGCCCTGTTTTTATATTTTCCACCCAACAAGCCTCGGGGTCAGGACTCGTTTCGCGCATTTTCATCGGCGGATTTAAGGATACGACTCCCCGTTGAATGGTGCAGTCCGCAAGAAGTTGCAATCTCGCATGGTATAGCCGTGTTTCCTGCAGGCTTCCCGTATTCAGTCGCCTCGCTCCCTGTCTTGCCGCCCAGTCGCTGAAAGCGGAGCGCGCGTTACCACGTGATGTCATAGATAATCGGCACATTCAAACTCTATCCGCGACGATCTGTCTATGGTGCCCCCTTCTTCCTCACCAACGCCAACGCCAATAATGCGCAAAGCAAGTCCTGACCCCTATGGTTGCACGCTAACAGATTCAATGCACTGGCCGCGAAAATCGACTATCTTTGCCGGTATGGTAATGCCCATGATATGCCTCCGAACAACTTGTTGTCGTAAACATATGTTCTATAAGATGTGTCTGGGCATTACCACCATTTAACTTACCGTATGAAAGCGTTGAAGAGCCTGCAAGTGGCTCACCATTCTATCTTTTGTTTATCTACAAACTTTAGGAACTCACTTTCTTCAAGAAACAACAATTCACTTGTATCTTTTTTAATTACAAAGTAACCATAGGGCTGCTTATCAGGCACTTCCGGAAAGGCATTAGTCAAAAACTTTGATTTCACTTTTAGACCGACTATATACTCACTATTTTGGACATATTTAGTCACATCTTGATATACGACCTGTCGATTTTTTTTCGCAATAATATGATTGTCGCTATCCAACTTAATATACCTATAGTCCCCATCAATATCACGACTAAAATCGGTGCATCCTGAAAACATAAAAGCTAATATCAATAATATCATTCGCATCAGTACGCCACCTTCAACGACCAAGAATGACTAATCCTGTAAGGGGTTCCACCAGGCAATTCAACGCCAATGTCAATTGGGTCTCTAAACCAATCTTTGATTCCAAAATTATATATGCAAAGACCTCTTGAACAAGTAACGCTTTTAAAAAATGAACTTTTCCCCACAGAAAACAAATTGGGTTCCCATGTCACGTTGCTAACTCCTCTATCCGAAAAGCTATACCCATCTTGGGCATAAATAATTGTACCTATAATAAAATCTCTCACCTGACTTTGAACGGAAGCAGCGTTCTCAAAACTTGAACCTAATCCCACCGATTTTAAAGTCACATCTCCCCCTCCAGTGAAATATCTGTTTACAAAGTCCATAGTGCCCCATTGATAGTTATTTTGTCCGCTTATCTCACCATTCAACCTCAGATAAGCTTGAGCTTGCGTTGCATCAGTATTTGCAGTCACCTCGCCGACAGGACTATTGAAACCAGCCTCACCTGCATTGACTGAGGTAAGAGATCGGGGTCAGGACTCGTTTCGCGCATTTTCATCGGCGGATTTAAGGATACGACTCCCCGTTGAATGGTGCAGTCCGCAAGAAGTTGCAATCTCACATGGTGAGGATGTCCTGAATTTTGTGTAAACGGTCAATCTGGCGGAGTCTTCCGCCGCAAGCAGGAACCGAATTCAGCCGTTCAGGGACTCCTGCAACATCTCCAGCTCTTCCCAGCGGCTATAGGCCGTGGCCAGCTTCGTCTCCAGCTCGGCCAGACGCTGCTGGTCTTTCTGAAAAGCGGCGGCATCGCGGGTAAAATAGTCCGGATCACAGAAGCGCTCCTCCAACATGGACTTTTCTGCATCCATGGCTTCTATATCGGCCGGCAGGTTATCCAGCTCGCGCTGCTCCTTATAAGAGAGCTTGGTCTGCTTTTTCACCGGCTTCGGCTGGCTGCTCTGGACGGATGTTTTTTGCACCACCTGCCGCTCAGCCTCCTGCGCCTCTTCCTGACGCCTCGTTTTCCAGGCCAGGTAGTCGGAATAGCCGCCTTCAATCGGGATAATTTTGCCATCGCATTCAAAGGCCAGCACCCGTGAAGCCACCCGATCCATAAACGCACGATCATGGCTGACCAGAATCACTGTACCCTCATAACGGGCCAGTGCCTGCTCAAGTACGGTTAGCGTGCCGATATCGAGATCATTGGTCGGCTCATCCAGCACCAGCACGTTGGCCGGTTCCAGCAACAGTTTCGCCAGCATCAGGCGGCCGCGCTCGCCACCGGAAAGGCCGGCGACCTGTGCGTTCAGGCGCTCCTTGTCGAACAGAAAGTCCTGCATATAGCTGACAATATGGCGCGGCTCATGACCACCGATATGCACATAATTACCACCCTGCGGCAGCAGTACATCCTTCAGTCGCATCTCCGGCTTCAACTCGCGCATCTGGGTTAAAAATGCCGGTGCCAGACGCACACCATGGCGAATCCGCCCCGCATCCGGGGTTAACTCACCCAGCAACATGCGCAACACGGTACTTTTACCGATACCGTTCGGCCCGATCAGACCGACCCGGTCACCAGCCATAATTTTATGATTAAAATTCTTGCAGATCGTGGTATCACCAAATGCGTGTGAAACTTCCACCGCCTCCATCAGCATCTTGCCCGGTTTGACCCCGCTGGAGACTCGCAGTTCCACATCACCGCTGCGCAAACGGCGGGCTGCACGCTGACGACGCAGCTCTTCAAGACCGCGTACACGACCTTCATTGCGCGTCCGCCGGGCCGGTATTCCCTGCCTGATCCAGCGCTCTTCACCGGCCAGCATACGATCGAACTTGCGATGCTGACTCTCCTCGATCAGCAGCATCTCCGCCTTTTTATCCAGATATTCAGCATAAGAGTACGGAAAATGGGTCAGGTGGCCGCGATCAAGCTCGATAATTTCTTCCGCCACTGCATCGAGAAAGTAGCGGTCATGGGTAATAAACAGAACCGAGCCGGGAAATGCCGCAACAAAATCCTCCAGCCACTCGATCGATTCGATATCAAGGTGGTTGGTCGGCTCATCCAGCAACAGAATATCCGGCTCAGCCACCACAGCCCGGGCCAGCGCCACCCGGCGCAACCAGCCGCCCGAGAGCTCGCCGACATCACGATCCGCATCAAGCTTCAGCTTTGAAATCGCCATCTCAATGCGGCTGTGAAACTGCCATGCACCACCATGTTCAAGCTCGGCCTGTAACTGATCCACCTGCTTCAGCAGGGCCGGTGTCGCCTCCTCTTCCAGGCGGTGCAATGCATCATGATAGGCCTCCAGGGTTCTGGCGACATCCCCCAGCCCTTCGGCCACAACATGAAACACACTAAAGCCTGCATCGAAGTGCGGTGCCTGCGGCAGATAGGCAACCCGCACACCACTGCGCAGCGTCACTTCGCCGGCATCCGCCTCAACTATACCGGCGATAATCTTCAGCAGTGTCGATTTACCCTCGCCGTTACGGCCGATCAGGCCAATACGTACGCCACGGGTAATACTCAGACTGATATCATCCAGCAAAACCTGGGATCCAAAAGCTTTATCGATGTGGTTGAGGGTCATGATAGGCATGGCCGCATCATAACGTTAAAAATGAAAAACGCCCTGCATTTAGCAGAGCGTTTTCCAGGCCGCGTTGATGGATCAGTGCTTCATCAGCGCCCCATAGGTGGATTGAAGCAGCCACCTTCACCCGGACCACCAGGCCCGCGACGGCCCGATCCCTCTTTACGACCGTTCTTTTTCAGCTCGGCCGCAATTTTCCGCTGTTCAGGAGTCAAAATCGCATGCATACGGGCACGCACCTCACCGCGATGGATCGTCATCTGCTTGACCAGTTCGCCCTTTTCTTCGGCCAGTGCCGCCAGACGCTTATGATAATCGCTCGCAGCCGGATCAAGCTTGCGCATGGCATCATGATTCATGCGCATCGCTTCATGCATCGATTTTCCCTCTTCCCGGCTATCATTGTGAATCTTGTCAAACTGCTGCCGCTGCTGATCGGTCAGCTTCAGCTCATCGGCCATGCGCTGCATATACGGGCCGTTGCCGTCCGGTCCGCCCGGCGGGCAGGCATATGCCACATTGGCACATAACAGGGCAGCAACCGCCGATATAGCAACAATCAGGCCTGAGTGCCGTTTCTCTTTATGGATCTGGTTCATCATATTCTCCTGTTCATTCAGATATTCATTCACCGTGGTGTCCCGGGGACCCCACTTTTTTCGGGCCATCTCCGAACACCTTTACGGCACAAGGCGAACACTCTGCTTTTATCTGCAACAGAGCTCATCGTGAGTGAAAAATTTCTGCAATGCAATGTAATGAATGTGTAAAACCACCTTCCAGCCGGCCGTTTTCATGGCAATATACCAGCATGAGCATATTGATGATTGATGACGACCGTGAACTGTGTGATCTGATGGGCCGCTTTCTGGCCAGCGAAGGTTTTACCGTCAGCTGTGAACACAACGGTATCAGCGGATTAGAGCGTCTGCGACAGGAGGCTTTTGAGCTGGCGATCGTGGATATCATGATGCCGGGCAAAAATGGTATGGACCTGCTGCGTGAACTGCGTCAGTTCTCCAGCGTACCGGTGATCATGTTAACCGCACGTGGCGAAGAGATGGATCGTATTCTCGGCCTTGAACTTGGTGCTGATGATTATATGCCCAAACCATGTAATCCGAGAGAGCTTGCCGCCCGTATCCGGGCCGTTCTGCGTCGCAGCGAACCGCGCCAGGAGGGCAATGAAAAAGAGAACTGCCTGTTTGGCAGTATCGAGTGGCGCCCCCAGTCACGCACAATCCTTGAGCATGGCGTCGCCATTGAGCTCACAGCCACGGAATACAATATTCTGGCCACCCTGATACAGCATGCCGGTGAAGTCGTGAGTAAATTTGAGTTGAGTGAAGAGGCTCTTGGTAAACGCTACGGTCCGTTTGACCGCTCACTCGATGTCCATATCGGTCATCTGCGTAAAAAGCTTGCCCCTGCCGCCGATGGCGAGCCGCGCATTAAGACCGTACGCAGTGTCGGCTGGCTGTTCGTTCCCGACCAGGCCTGACGTATGCGCCTGTTTACCAAGGTTTTTTTGCTTCTTCTCTGCACATTGCTGGTGACCGCCGCGCTGTCACAATGGCTGGGCGAGAAATGGCGCACGGAGAACAAGCTTATCGAAGCCCGCCTCGCCCAGATGAGTGATCTGGCAGAAACGGCCGTCCGTCTGTATGAGGATATGGGGGCACGGCATTATCAGCAGTCCATTCATCAGGAGCTGCGCCAGCTGCATGCATTCGGCATGTTAACCGATCGTGAGGGTCGCCCCGTCCACCGCATCGGGCGACCGGGTGAACCGCCCCGCCCTGTGCCCGAATTTATGCATCCATTGATTGAGCAGGCGCGTCACCAGCAACAGCCGGTCACCATGATTGAGCCGCCAAGACTCAGTATCGCCATTCAAATACAGGGCGACCGGGGCGAATATATCTGGGCCGCCACCACCCTTCTCTCTCCGGAAGAGATGCGGCAATCCGGCAGCAGTATGCGCCTGCTGCAACTGTTCACGGCATTGCTGACGATTGCAGCTGTCAGCGCTCTGCTCACCCGCATGCTGACCCGTCCGATTCGCAGCCTGCAGGCTACCAGCGAACGACTCGGCCATGGCGAACTGTCAGCACGCGTGGAAGCTGCCGTCAGCGAACGCAACGACGAGCTTGGCGATCTGGCGCAAACGATCGATCAGATGGCTGACCGGCTTGATCAGCTGATTAACAGCCACAAGCAGTTGTTACGGGATATCTCGCACGAGCTGCGCTCGCCGCTGGCCCGGTTACAGGTCGCGCTTGAACTGGCCCGCAATACAGCCGGTGAACAGGCTGAAACTGAACTGGACAGAATCGGGCTGGAAGCCGATCGGCTCAATGATCTGATCGGAGAGGTGCTTACGCTTGCCCGCTTTGATCAGGGGGGAGTACACGCCGCGCTGGCCCGGATAGACCTTGCTCAGATGATCAGGGATATCAGCTGTGATGCCACCTTCGAGGCTGAAGCCACAGGCAGGCGCATTGAGACCGGTGAGCTGCCCGAATGCCACTTCATGGCTGACCGGATCTGGCTGAAACGGGCACTGGAAAATGTGATCCGCAATGCCATTCGTCATACACCGGTCGACAGCAGTGTCGAGATCAGTCTGAACGTTGAAAGTGCAGTCGCCTCAATCCACATCCGTGATCATGGCCATGGCGTGGAAGAGGAAAAACTTGCACATCTGTTTGAACCTTTTTTCCGTGCCTCGGCCGCACGTGAGCATGATAATTCGGGGTATGGCCTGGGTCTTGCCATCGCCAGACGCGCCATTGAACTGCATGCAGGGACAATCACTGCCGGCAACCATGCCGATGGTGGTCTGCAGGTGGATATCACACTGCCGCTTGTCAGCGCCTGAACCTGTGCCGGGTTAATCAATCCGGCCAGGCAAGCCGGCCGCCTTGTAAACATAGGACCAGAAGCAGGATTCACGAATAAAATAGTGGGTATGTTTCTGATAACGAACCAGCAAACCGTTGGCATGACTGCGCACCCGGAAATGCATATTGCCGGTAAAGGTTGTGGCAATCTTTTTAGCTCTTCCAGCATCCATGCTACACCTCCTGATGCCCTGTCATACGCACGCGGCAAGACATCCTGAAACCTGTCTTACCTTCCCTATCGCATACGCCATGCCAAAAGCCGCAGCCCTGTACCATCGCGTCCAGATCGCCGCCACGGGTCTGTCGCCCCGCCATAAAAAAGGAGGGGACTAAAAAGCCCCCTCCCTTCAATCCCGTCAGTGTCGCAGCATCGATCAGAAGTGGAACGATGCGGTTCCGACTGCGCCCCACATCTTCATTTTGATACCTGAACCGACCGTCACATTGTTCCAGTACTGCATCCACTCAGCGCCGGCGGAAATCTGTTCGGTCACGTTAAAATCAGCACCTACACCATAACTGAACGCAGTCTTTTTGGCAGAGTCATTAATACCAAGTGCGCCGGAGGTGCGCTTGATGCTGGCTGACGTCGCACCTAACATGGCATAGACACGAAAGTCCTGTGATGCCGGATACTGGAGTTTGGCCAGATATGAGAGGAAATAGTCATCCTTGAATGACAGGCTGAATGGCACGGCTGAACCCAGCGAACCGACTGCATAGGATTTGCTTCCTTTTGTGGTTGCGCCCAGGCGCAATTCCACGCCAAAGTAATCATTCACATCAATACCGAACTTGCCATAGCCACCGAATACAGTGTTCTTCTGGTTTAAACCCGGCTCCTGATACTCCAGTCCAAATGCACCTATGCCCACACCGGCATAGGGAGCCATATCCTGAGCCTGAGCAGCAGCCCCTCCCATCAACATCATGGCCGCACCCACAACAATCTTTTTCATTATAACCTCCGGTAACGTTTTCAGACTGAACGGCTTGCGCCACAATCGAATTGATTTTTTAGACCATATTTCGACAATGTCAAAACAGGCCACTGCCAACGGAATGATTTTATCAGCCACGTGCTGTTCCGCTGCACTTGCCCAAACGACCTGTGTCAATCCGGCACAGCTCAGACCAAAGCGCGCAGACGCTCCATACCGGCCAGCATTTCACTCTGTTTCGCCTTCGCTTCAGCCAGCTCCTCCTGCACCTTGGCCACGACATCCGCCGGTGCATTATCGCGGAATTTCGCATTGCCGAGCTTGCCCTCGCGCATAGCGATATCCTTCTCCAGACGGGCAATATTTTTACCCAGACGTGCCATCTCTTCCGCGACATCGACGAGACCGGCCAGCGGCAGATAGACCCTGGCATCCGCCAGCGGTGCCACAGCGGCACCATCCACCTCACCGTCTGCTGCTATCCAGTTCAATGACTCAAGCCGCGCCAGATTCATCAGCAGACGCTCTTCAGCCTGCAGCGCCTGCTGTACGCTTGCATCACAGGCGATCACCGCTTCGATCCGCTTGCCCGGATTGACATTCATCTCACCGCGAATCGAGCGAATCGCCGTCACCACCTCAATCACACGACGCATGCGCTGCATCGCATCCATATCGTGATCCTCACGCGGCGTATGCCAGCTGGCGGTGACCAGTCGTGCATCGGCACCGTGCAACTCCTGCCAGAGCGTTTCGGTAATAAACGGGCAGATCGGGTGCAGCAGTTTCAGCCACCCCTCCAGTGCAGTCAGCATCACGGTCTGCGTTTCCACTTTCGCCGCTTCATCATCGCCGTAGAGCGAAACCTTGGCCGCCTCAACATACCAGTCGCAATAGGTACCCCAGATAAAGTTATACAGGGAACCGGCCGCTTCATTGAAACGATATTCGACCAGCGCCCGGTCCACTTCGACCGCCACGCCGTCCAGCTCCGCCAGAATCCAGCGATTCACATCCAGCTGCGGGCGAACAGAGGCATCGGCAACCGCACTACCCCGGTTCATGAACACAAAGCGGGCAGCATTCCAGATTTTGTTCATAAAGTTGCGATTGGACTCAATGCGCGACTCATCCAGCTTCACATCACGGCCCGGTGTCGCCATATGGGCCAGCGTAAAGCGCAGGGCATCCGCACCGTATTTACTGCTCATCTCCAGCGGATCAATGACATTGCCCTTCGACTTGGACATTTTCTGGCCCTGTGCATCACGGATCAGCGCATGAATATAGATATCCCTGAACGGCACCTGACCGGTGAACTTCATGCCCATCATGATCATACGGGCAACCCAGAAGAAGATGATGTCAAAGCCTGTGACCAGTACATTGGTCGGATAGAACTGCTCCAGCTCCGGTGTTTTTTCCGGCCAGCCCAGTGTTGAGAAGGGCCACAAACCGGAGGAGAACCATGTATCCAGCACGTCCTCGTCCTGATGAATAGCAGCCGAACCGCAACCGCCACAGCACTCCGGCGTTTCACGACTGACGGTGATATGATCACATGCACCACAGTACCAGGCCGGGATACGATGCCCCCACCACAGCTGACGCGAGATGCACCAGTCCTGAATATTGCGCATCCACTCGAAATAGGTTTTCTCCCAGAACTGCGGTACAAAGCGGATCTCGCCCTCTTCAACCGCCCGGATCGCAGGCTCGGCCAGAGGCTTGATCGAGACATACCACTGATCGGTCAGGAAGGGCTCCAGCACTGCATGCGAACGATCACCGCGCCCGACCTGATGGGTATGCTCCTCCACCTTGTAGAGCAGCCCTTCAGCATCAAGATCGGCGACGACATGCTCACGCGCTTCGTAGCGCTCCATACCACGGAACTTCTGTGGTACAAATTCGCAATCAAGCATATGCGCCTGCGGCGTCAGGATATTGATCAGCGGCAGGTTATGGCGCTTGCCTACCTCATAGTCGTTAAAATCATGGGCCGGGGTAATCTTCACGCAACCGGTACCGAATGCCGGATCGACATATTCATCGGCAATCACCGGAATGGTGCGGCCGGTCAGCGGCAAAATCAGCTCTTTGCCAATCAGTGCCTTGTAGCGCTCATCATCCGGGTGTACTGCCACAGCCGCGTCACCGAACATGGTTTCAGGACGGGTCGTCGCCACAATCACATGCTGTGCAGGATCATCGGCATGCGGATAGCACATATGCCAGAAATGGCCCTGCTCTTCATCGTGCGCCACCTCAAGATCGGAAACTGCCGTTTCAAGCACAGGATCCCAGTTGACCAGACGCTTGCCGCGATAGATCAGCCCCTCTTCGTAGAGGCGCACAAACACCTCGCGCACCGCATCAGACAACCCCTCATCAAGGGTGAAGCGCTCGCGCGACCAGTCGCACGATGCTCCCAAACGTTTGAGCTGGTTGACGATGGTACCACCGGAGTGCTCCTTCCACTCCCAGACACGATCCAGAAAGCGGTCACGTCCGAGATCGCGGCGATGTACGCCTTCCTTATCCAGCAGTCGTTCCACCACCATCTGGGTGGCAATACCGGCATGATCGGTTCCCGGCTGCCAGAGCGTGGACTTCCCCTTCAAACGCTGCCAGCGAATCAGTGTATCCTGAATGGTAAAGGTGAAGGCATGGCCCATATGCAGGCTACCGGTCACATTCGGTGGCGGAATCACAATGCAGTAGGAGTCATCAGGCTGATCGCTGCTGGCCGTTTTCGGGCGGAAGGCATCGGAATTGAGCCACTGATCATTGATGGCAGGCTCAACCGCCTGCGGGTCGTAGGTTTTGGCTAACTCATGCTGACTCATGGAACTTCCTCTGGGTGACGAAAAAAATAGTCCGCCATGCTACGTGCTGCAGTCGGCCGGGCAACCGGTGAATTCTCCCCCGTTCATCGGCTACCGCTACCATTGCCGCTCAAGCCATGACCGGTTCAGAAAAAACAGTGGCGGCATCACATCATCATCCGATATGCTGTTAGTGTACGCCGATGTTAAAAGCTCCCGTATGGTTATCCGCACTGCTGCTCGCAGCCAGCCTCGCGACAGGCAGCTGCCATGGCGATGCTGCGGAAACGCACAGCCTCAGAGTAAGCGCCAGCGCATATAACTCGGTGCGGGCCCAGACCAACAACAGGCCAACCCTCACCGCCTGGGGAGACCGGCTGAAACCGGGCATGAAAGTCATTGCCGTTTCACATGACCTGATCCGCCTGGGCCTGAAGCACAACACCGTGGTAAAAATAGAGGGATTGCCCGGCACATATCGGGTGAAGGACAAGATGAACAGGCGCTGGAAACATAAAATCGATATCTACATGGGAAACGATATCAGGGCGGCCCGGCGCTGGGGCCGTCGTACCGTCACCATACGCTGGTGAGCGGGGCATGATGCCGGCGGGAAGCGGCTGTGCATAAGAGGGTAAACGGGGATTTCACCTGTAGGAAAAACTCTGATTTATATTGACCGGCAAGAAATGATCAACACTGAAAAAACTATTGTTTTACAATATATTAAGCACATCACATCATGATTGAACGGCATCACGGCCCGCATGGAAAGACAAAAACCAACATTCGCACAGCATTTTTACGTCACAGTGGCCGTCATGATGCTTGCCTGAACGTGTTCCGTACGGAACATAAGACGCAAACATCTCATCAGAGGGTCGCACCATGTCATTGTCAGAGATACACATTCATGACAGCTATCATACTGATCATGCCATCCAGATTGCCCCCCGCGTCTGGTGGGTTGGCCATGTGCAGGAGAATGATCCGTTTCAGTGCCATGTTTACCTGATCGAACAGGGCGATCAATCGGTGCTGATTGACCCCGGCTCAACACTGACATTTACCAACACGCTGGAAAAAATCGAAGAGATCACGCCTTTTTCATCGATCAAATATTTCATCTGCCAGCATCAGGACCCCGACATCACCGGAGCCATGCCGCTGATCGAAAAGATGCTGACGCGTGATGATGCGGTCATTGTCACACACTGGCGTACTAAAATGATTATTAAACATTACGGCATGCAGATGCCCTACTGGCTGCTTGATGATCACGACTGGCGCCTGCCGCTTGAGGATCGGGTACTGGAGTTCTGCTTCACGCCATATGCCCACTTTCCCGGAGCCTTCACCACCTTTGATACGGCATCACAAATCATGTTCTCCAGCGATATTTTCGGCGGTCTGACCGAGGAGTTCTCCCTGTTTGCCAAAGGCGAGAGCTATCTTGAGTGCATGAAGCCGTTCCACCAGCACTACATGCCCAGCAATGATATCCTGCAATATGTCCTGCATGAGATCGAAAAATACCCGATGAAGATGATTGCTCCCCAGCATGGGTCCATCATTCCGCAGCATCTGATCCGTTTCATGATCAACGGCCTGAAATCGCTGGATTGCGGGCTTTATCTGTTACTGCGCGGCACCACCGATTTCAGAAAGCTGTCTGCATTTAACGACACGCTGAAAAGCATCACCAAAACGATGACGATTTACCGTGATTTCAAACAGATTGCCCTGCAGCTTCTCACCATCATCCGCTGCGAAGTCGCCACAGACTCTCTCGAGTTCTACGTTCAGGATATCAATCAGGGCATGATCTACCTGGCTGCAAGCAACCAGTATCGCGGCAAGCTGGTGACCCCGCCGGCCTATGTGCAGGCAGTGTTCGACTCTCCCCCGCCGGCCACCGCCGATAACCCGGGCTCACAGTTCCAGATCATGGACCATACCGATCGCACCGGCGTCATTAAGAAAGCGGTCATGATCGCGCTCTATTTGCCCGAAAAAGGACATGTGCAGGCTGTCATCCTGTTGCATCTGGCCGACTACCATTTTGACAGTGAAAAGCTCGGGCGCATGGTTGAGCAGATGCGTCTGCCATTACAGGTCGCCATCGAACGGGAGATGATCTACCGGGACATGGACCGTGAACGGGACAAGATCTACCAAAGAGCCATTCGCGACCCGCTGACCGGCCTGTTTACCCGCATCTATATGACGGATTTCGTACATAAAATGATCGAGCAACAGGATCGACAGCAGGAACTGATGCTGGCCGGGGTGATGATTGATATCGACCACTTCAAACTCATCAACGATACATGGGGCCATAATCAGGGGGATATCGTGCTCAGGGAGGTTTCGCGCTGCGTCCTTGATCACTGCCGGGCTGCCGATATCCCGGTCAGACTGGGCGGTGAGGAATTCATTATTTTTTCCCAGAACAGCGACATCGCCAACAGCCTCCGCTTTGCCGAACGGCTGCGCGCCCTTATTGCCGGCCTTACATGGGCCGAGCCGATGCATGGGAAACAGATCAGTGCCAGTTTCGGTGTCGCCCATCGCCGCAAGGGTGAAGGGCTAAGCGACTTCATCGAGCGTATCGATTCAGCCCTTTACCGGGCCAAGGAGAGTGGTCGCAACCGGGTATGTTATCAGGAGTGAGTAAATCCGCAGTGAGGCGCGCCATCGCGCCCCGTCTGTTTGCAGCGCAGTCTCTATTCAACCTCACCCCTGCTGTGGGCTGTAAAAATGGCATCGAATCGATCCGCACAGGCCCTGAATGCCGCCAGCACCGCCGGATCAAAATGCGATGGATCGGTACGGCCATCACCATCGACAATGATGCCCGTCGCCTTGTCATGACTGAATGCAGGCTTATAGGGCCGCTTGCTGCGCAGTGCATCATAGACATCGCAAATCTGCATAATGCGGGCAGCTAGGAGTCTGCGCGGCAGAGGACAAATGCCGGCCTATATTTATCGGCGAGTCGAATTTTCAAATTGGTCGCAGCCATCTTTAATTGCCAGGGTGCATCAGAGGACCGCATAGTCATGCGATAAGCGGCCTCATCGGCTGCAGTTGCCATCACAAATAAGCCATTCGCCTTAAGTTCAGTGCCATGCAAACCATTTTCCACTCAGCACCGACCTTTTCGAGGCCGCGAAGACTGAATTGTCTGAAGCCCATGACTGCCTTGATCCATCCGTTGGGAGGTTCAACAATAGCCTTTCGCCGGCGATAGGCAGCCTTTCCCTGATCGCTCCGCAAACGCTCTGCCATGGCCGCCGTATGGGGATATTTATCAGCGTTGACAGATACATTCTCCCGACCCTCCCTGCCGAGCGCGACGATCACATTGCATGGCAAGCCAGAGAGCTCCTGTAAGGATTCTTCGCCACGAAAGCCTGCGTCGGCAAGCGCCTGTGCAGGCAGTGCATCCAGATTGTCACGAACAGCTTCGATCATCCCGGGCAGACGATTGCTGTCTGCAGCACAGTTGGTCAGTTCGGCGGCAACGATGATTTGATGCTCCGCGTCCACGGCCGTATAACCATTGTAACTCTGCTCGAAGGCTCCGCTGGAGTGCTTCATGATCCGGCTTTCCGGATCGGTGAAACTCTCCTGATCCTTCTCATCCGGAATGCCAAAGTCCCGCTTGAATTTTCCGCCTCGTCGGGGTGATCCGTCCGGGTGACGAGGTTGACGTCCGTCATCCGGACGGCGTCCGCATTCTTCGTCGATCTTTCTCTGACGCGCTTCCAGTCGTGCCCTGGCAGCCTTGATGACGGCCAGTCGATCCTCTCGGCGGGCTATCTCCGACGGGAGATCCACATCCGGCTCATCACGCTCATCCGCATCCGCTTTGCCGGCACGCTCAAGCAAGCCTTCAATCTGCGCCTTTAACTCGGTTTCAGCTTGCAGCATCCGCTTGTAACTCATCGCTTTGTGACGGCTGGCATTCGCCTTGATCTTGCTGCCATCCACCGCGATCGTGCCCAGGCGAACCAGGCCGCATTCTTGCGCAAGCTTGACGACCTGCACGAAAAGGTCGGATAACTCCTTCAGGTGCAATGCACGAAAATCGCATATCGTGCGGTGGGCCGGATAGTTACCCGCGGCCAGAAGACGGAATGCCACATCTTCATGCAATTTCTTCGCGATCTTGCGAGACG
>NZ_VBRY01000005.1 GCF_005818865.1 Mariprofundus erugo | reverse complement strand
CAATCCGATAACGATGGCGGCAACAACAGCGACTGATCAGGGTGGTAGGGGCGATAACTCGTACTCATGCTTCATCCTAAACATGAATCATACGATCAGCACTAGCTTCTGCCGCGCAGACTCCTAGGTGCCTGTCGGACTGAAGCGATCCGTATCCGTCTTCATGCAATCAAGTTGACGCTGCCGGCTTTCAGTCCACCACCCTCATACCTGTTATTTTCGCCGATTCAAATGTATCGTGGCGACGGCAATCACTCTCACCACCGCTTTTCACACCTATGTGATACATTAATCAAGCCGGAGCAAACCCTTGACCAATAACAATATTCTAAAAAAAATATGCATCGCCAACAATCTCAAGCACTTTGAAGTGAAGGAGATTTTCGAGCTCGCTGATTTAGAATTCAGCAGCAGCCAGATCAAGGCATTTATGGCCGGCTCACAAAATAAAAACTATGAGAAACTCTCCGATGAGCATTTCGAGGCGTTTCTCAACGGCTTCATTATCTATTCGCGCGGCACCGTCGAAGAACCGACCATACTTCCCCGTACGATTGAAAACTTTATCATCGGACTCATCGAGGCCGACAACCGGGATGCGCTCGAAGAGATGCGCTGCCTGATCGAAGATGGCATCGATCATCTGCCCAATGCCACAAACAGCAAGACAGCTGACTGATTATCCCTCATGCCTCATCGCTTTGATATCCCTGCCGCAACCATCTCCGGGCTCTACCGGGTCATTGATCGCATCGGCAACCTTGGTCCGGGCGCCGGATTTCTGCGTGCACCCTGGTCTGACGAAGAGTCATTGGCGATGCAGCATATTGAGAGCGCCGCTCTGGCTGCCGGCCTGACTTCACGCCGCGATCCTGTTGGCAATCTCATCATTGAAACACCGGGGATGTTTGCAGAATGGGTGGAAACAGGTTCGCACATGGACACAGTACCCGGGGGAGGCAATTTTGATGGCACGGCCGGTGTGGTTGCGGGGCTCGCCGCCATCACAGCCATCTTCCAGCGACCACTGCCTTTACAACGCGGATTGCGCCTGCGCATTTGGCGTGGTGAGGAGTCATCGACCTTTGGCACCGTTTCTGCCGGCTCCCGGGCAGCCCTCGGGCTGCTTGATCCTGCCGTGCTGACCCGAACCTATCAAAATCGCACGCTGGCGGAGGCCATCACCTCCCAGGGTGGTAACCCCGGCGCCATCAGAGCCGGCCTGCCGCTCATCAGCTTAAATGAACTTGATGGCATTGTGGCCCATATCGAGCTCCATATTGAACAGGGAAGCATACTCGAGCAGGGGAATTTTGATCTCGGTATTGTCACCGGTATCCGTGGCTCCAGCCGTCGCTGGGTCCATCTTGAAGGCGCCTTTGATCACTCAGGCGCTACCCCCATGGGAACGACATGGAGGCGGGATGCCAACCTAGCCATGGCTTATATGCAGGTTCGCCTGGACCAACTGCTCAGCGAAGCTATCACTGCCGGCGCAGACCTTGTTCAGACCGTTGGTGTGGTCAATGCCAGCAGGGACCTGAACGACTCGATAGCGAAGATCTACAACAATGCCGTTAGCAAAGTCAGTGGCTACGCTTACTTTTCACATGAAGTCCGTGGTTGCAACAGCTTGGAAGTTCATAATTTTTCTCAGGATGCATGCGATGTTATCAGGCAAACAGCAGCTGAATTCGGCATTACCGTCGAGATCGATGAGTTCTCTGTTGTGGAGGGTATCCCCGCCCTGGATCACGGACTGCAGCAACTGTTAAACGACTGCTGCCATGCACATGATGCTTCCACGACCTCGCTGGCCAGTGGTGCCTGGCATGATGTTGCCGCGCTGCATCGTTTTCAGAGAAACAATGGCAGCAGTATTGCTGTCGGCATGCTCTTCGTCCCCTGTCGCAGTGGCATCAGCCACTCACCTGACGAATACACATCGCCGGAACAGCTTGCACTCGGTGCATCCGTCCTTGCCAGTGCCCTTGCCTCTCTGGCCTGTCACCTTGCCGATTCATCACTGCATCATACGGTGCACACGCTTTAACGACTGCGCCAATACCTTTTTTCAGGACGCCCCCTCCTAATCTGCTGAATCCGCGAACGGGCGCCAGAATCGCAACATCGCTTCATCAGCTGCGAAATCCGGTAAATGTTCATACCACTGGCGAATAAGCTCTCCATCTCCGGCCAGATTGATCAGTCTGAAGCCTGCATCACCATGCTGACGGGTACCGATCGCGTCACCACTGCCACGCATGGCAAGATCAGCCTCCGCCAGCTCCAGGCCGTCATGACTACGAACCAGCTGCTGAAGCCGGCCCAGTGATGACTGACTTGCCTGCTTACCGGCGATCAGCATGCAGTACCCCTGCTCGGATGAGCGCCCTACCCGTCCGCGCAACTGATGCAGCTGCGCCAGACCATACGACTCAGCCTGTTCAACAATCATCAGTCGCGCCTCAGGTACGTTCACGCCAACCTCTACCACGGTCGTGGAAACAAGGATCTTGCATGCACCGGATGCGAATGCCTGCAGCACTTCATCCTTGACAGAGGCCTTCATGCGCCCGTGCAGGCCGAGCACACCGGCGGCAGGGAAATAGCCCTTAAGCAGCTCCACCCGCTGATCCACAGAGATGCCATCGTCATCCTCATCAATGCGCGGGACAATCCAGTAAATTCGACCATCCACATCGAGCATTCGCTGCATACCGTCAGCCAGAGGCCGCATTTTATCTGCGCTGATCACGCGTGTTTCAATAGGTTTCCGACCCGGAGGCATACCGCGCATCATTGAGAGATCCATATCGCCGTAGAGCGCAAGCGCAAGCGTGCGCGGAATTGGCGTAGCAGTCATGGCAAGCAGATGCACCGCCTGATGATCCGGCTTTCTTTTTTCAGCCAGAGCCCAGCGCTGCCTGACACCGAAGCGGTGCTGCTCATCCACCAGCGCCAGTGCCAGATGATCAAAGCAGACATCATCTGTCAGCAAGGCGTGGGTACCCACTACCAGACTGATTTTGCCGCTGGCCAGAGCGGCCAGAATCTTTCTGCGCTCGGCAGCCCGGGTACTGCCGGTTAATAACGCAACATCGAGCCCCAGCGGCATCAGAAGCTCGCGCAACGTGATAGCATGCTGGCTGGCCAATACGCTGGTCGGTGCCAACAGCGCCGCCTGATAGCCACTGCCAGCCACAGAGGCCATGGCCAATGCGGCAACCCACGTTTTACCGGCCCCCACATCCCCCTGCAGCAAGCGGTGCATTCGACGGCCTGATGTCATATCGGCGGATATATCCTGCCACGCTGACTGCTGTGCATCGGTCAGGGGAAAAGGCAGCTGCTCAAGCAGCTCACTGCTCAACCGTTGTGATGCAAGCAAAATTCCCGGACAATCGGCTTGCCGCTTCTTATCCCGCATCAGCAACAGATACAGAATAATCTCTTCGCTTTTAAGCCGTGAAGATGCATGGCGAAGCATGTCACTGTCGGCTGCGTGCGGCTGATGCAACTGCAGCAATGCCTGTCTTAGAGAGGGCATGCGGTATTGTGTCATTAATATGTGATCGAGCGGACTGGTGGCAGTCGCAGGCAACATCAGCAACGCCTGCCGGATCATCGTGCCGATACGTTTGCCACTTAACCCGGCCAATGCCCCGTAATGCGGCTGATAGCCCGGCTCGAATGCTTCTGCAACACACCACTCCGGATGCGTCATCTGCCATTGCCCCTGCCATCGTTCGGCAACACCTCGAACAGAAATCAGCCGTCCCTCAGTCAGACGGGCATCACCCATCATAAAACCGGCATGAAAAAAATTCAGGCGAATTTGCCCATGATCATCGGCAAGGCGGATCCATACCTGCCTGTCCTTGCCATAGCCACGAGCCTCTTTGCTGATGATCCGTCCCTCAATACGGCCGGACTCGCCTTCACGCAGCAAGGAAATCGGTGAGACTCGACGGTCATCAATATAATTTAACGGAAGATGCAGAAGAAGATTACCAATGCAGTCAATGCCGCGGCCGTGCAACCTCTTCTCCAGCGACGGACCAATTCCCTTTACCGCAGACAGCGGAAGCGCCATATACTGATACATCGGCTTATAGTGGCTGATTGGTGAACGGCGCTCAATATCTGATCACACAACATATAGCAGCGCTCGTCTCTGGTAAGCAAAACTGTATGGGCAGCCAGACAGATGCCGGCCACCCATGAATCAGCGATTCATTATTTCCAGCACTACAAGCAGGGAAACAACGAAGATAATGGCACCATAAAACTGAAACTTTCTAAGGAATACATCATTCATATTTAACTCCTTCAGCACAGCGATATAGGTGCATCATATACAGGAATTACATCTTATCAGGAAAAAAACTTTATGATCAACATGTTATGGCATATCACTCATGTATAACATGATATATAGACAGAGGCATAAGTCACAATCACTGACATGAGCACACTCCCCTCTTCCACTTTCAACCACCAAAACAGGCAGGCGACATAGCTGCCATCGGCATATCAATGCAGAAAATAGCCACCGCCATACATACCCGTCAGCTGACGCTCAACAGCCGGTTACATCAATGCGATCAATATCTGCATGCGTACCAGAGCCTTCATGATCCGGCCTGCCAACACGTGCCTGCTCAGGTGAAAAATTGATGCTTTTAATCCCGGGTTGTTATGATGATCAGGATGAAATGAACATCCTCACTGCTGATGACAACACAAATCATGCGGAGGGAAACAAGAATCCCACCATAACGGTGAAGAACGTCCACCAGAAAATTGCAGCCACTCCTGCAACCAGCGGGTTAACAGGGATCGATCTGTGGAACTTCAGGAACATGAGCATTGAACGGTGATGGTGATGTTGATAAACCGGCATCCAGCCAGCTATCAGATCACTAAGGCGATGCTGATTGATTGCCCTCCTGGCAAAAATCAGTTCGCAAAGGCAAATACGTGACAAAGAGGCATGAACCGATTGGACGGCCAACGGCCGCCCGCAGGGCGAGGGCATGATGCCCGAGGCATTTTATCTTTGCTTATAAATCAAGGTCTTGCGCGTTTGACTTGATTCGCTGCATTCTGCAGCTCGCCGGATTGTGGCGCGCTCGGAAGCGCCGACACATCAGCGCTTCCTTAAGCATCCTCACTGCCGCGACTTTCCTTACGCGCCCGAATACGGGACTTTTTGTCTTCCACGGCATGCGCATCACGCGGCTTACGCGGCAATGCCCGATAAATTTCCACCCGGTCACCGGACTGCAACGGTTGTGAAGCTGGCACCAGCTTCCCGAATATCCCCAGCTTGTTGGCAGACAAATTAATCTCTGGATGTTTGGTCATCACATCGCACATCTTCACAGCTTCTTCTGCCGTCGTCCCCTCCACCACATCAAAGGTCTGCAGGTATTGCTCATTAGGAAGTGCATAAACGACTGTAATACGCATCAATTCACCGACATTGCGCGCTTTTCAAAGGCCTGAACCATCGATTTGCACGCAGTTGAAAAAATTGGACTGGCAACAAGATCAAGCATCATGCTGCGAAATTCGAACTCAATTGAGAAGTGAACCTTACAGCGATCTTCACCCGCCACCTCAAACGTCCAGACACTTTCAAGAAAGCGGAATGGACCATCGAGCAGACGAATTTCGACCAGTTTATTGTTCACAAAACGATCGACTGTCCTGAATTTGTGATGGGTGCCGGCAAGATCAGCCACAAGTTCAGCCGTCAGCTGCCCATCCTGGCGAGTTAAAACTGTCGCCCCGGCCACCCAGGGAAGAAAATCGGGGTAGCGCTCAATATCCATAACCACGGCAAACATTTTTGCCGGCGAGCATGCAATCGTACGCGTCTCCTCGAAACTTCGCATGGACTACATGACCCCGGGCATGGCGTAAAAAATATCGCTCAACATGTCTGAACGTTAATCCTTCTTGTCCACATACGGGTTCTTGCTGGAGGAAAATGAAAAACGGACCGGTACACCGGCAAGGTTGAATGATTTTCGGAACGATTGCTCAAGATAACGACGATAGCTTGTTTTCAGTGCTGTCGGTCGGTTACAGAAGATCTTGATCGAAGGGGGATTGGTTCCCGTCTGGGAAGCATATTTCAGGCGCACAATGGCGCCATCCGTGCCCGGCGGATGCTGGGCTTCCTGAGCAGCTGTCAGCCAGCGATTCAGCTCACCGGTGCCAAGACGGAAATGGTTGCGTGCAGCAGCCCTGACCGCTTCATCCAACAGTTTCTTAACCCCTTTACCCTCTTTTGCAGTAATGCGAAACACCTGCACATCGGAAAGAGCCCGCATACGGAAATGAAGACGTTCTGCGTAGTACTTCCAGTCCTGCTCGGTCAGCAGGTCCAGCTTGTTCACAGCCACCAGAAGTGCACACCCTTCATCCTGTGCCAGTTGCATCAGGCGCATATCCTGCTCAACAATTCCCTCACCGCCATCAAGCAGCATGACAGCCACATCCGCACGCTTAAAGGCCTGCACAGCCTTTACCCGGGCCACAAACTCAATCACATCGCTAATGCGACCATGCTTACGCTGCCCCGCTGTATCGACGAGGCGGACAACACCATGTTTGTAGGGAACCGTGGAATCAATCGCATCGCGAGTCGTCCCGGCAATCGCACTCACCACCATGCGCTCACGACCAAGCCAGGCGTTAATCAGTGTTGATTTACCCACATTCGGACGCCCGATCACCGCAATATTTGCCAGCGGCTCTTCGCCCTCCTCTTCTTCCTGCCCTTCAACGACCGGTGGCAGAATCGATTCAAGCCGCTGAATCAGCTCAGGAATGCCCTGGCCATGAACCGCAGAGACAGGCAGCGGCTCAGCGATGCCCAATGAGTAAAAATCAACAGCACTACAGAAACGCTCGGCCTTGTTTACCACCAGCAGCACCGGGATTCCCTGACGGCGAAGTTTATCGGCAATCAGTCCATCGACACCTGTCGCCCCTGCCTGCCCGTCAGCAACAAAAAGAACAATATCGGCAATCTCAAGTGCAGCCTCAACCTGGCTGTCGATGGCCGGCTGCATCACATCATGCGTTCCTTCTCCGATACCGCCGGTATCAACCAGCACAACATGGCGTGCCCCGAGCAAACACTCCCCTTCAAGGCGATCAACTGTAACGCCCGGGCGATCGCCCACTATCGCCTGCCTTCTGCCAACCAGCCGGTTAAAAAGCGTGGATTTACCGACATTGGGTCGTCCGACGATCGCTACGACCGGTAGCCGGCCGGGAAGCCTGTCAGCCGGCCGGTCATTCGAAATGGTGTTTCCGCTCATGTGGTATCCTGTGTCCTGATTAGCGCAGCATATAGAGCACGCCCAGGTTGTTCCTCACCAGCACACCGCCGGAGGTAGCAACCGGAGCACGATCAATGCGGCCGGAGAGTTCAATCTGACCGGAAAGGTGACCTTCCTGATCTATTCGGTAAACCTTACCCTGATCATCCGCCAGCCAAAGCATCCCCTGCGACAGGACCGGGCCTGTTAATTCACCCTTGCTTAGCTGCAGTTTCCACCGGGTTTCACCACTGCCCGCATCCAGGGCACTGACAGAACCGGCCGTGTCCGCCACAAACAGGCGCTGACCAATCAGCAATGGAGTTGACTTTACTGACAGGTGACGGGCCCTGAGCTGACTGCCATCCTGCAGGGAGAGAAAGCTCAGCTCCCCCTGAAACAGCGATACAGCAAGAAGATCTTCATCACGCCCTGATTGGGCGGCAGGAATCACTACAGGCGAGGCAACCGGCACCTTCAATTCACTCAGAACGGCAGCATCGTTATTCAACACCATCTGCCGCTTCCACAAAAAGCCGCCATCGCCGGCCCTCATGGCGACCACATCACCATTGCTGAGTGCGGCATAGACGTGATCTTCATAGACAGCCGGAGATGGTGTGAGATGCATGCCAAGCCCACCCAGGTTGCCTGAAAAACTCCATACCTTGTTACCGTTGGCTGTGAATCGGTATATCTGATTGTTTGCTGCCTGGATGATAAAGTCGTGATCGACCGCTACCGGGCGCCCGATCAGGGCAGAACCGAGGGCATAGCGCCATTTGATCGCAAACGTCTTCAAATCCAGACCGTAGAGGTTACCGGCAACATCACCAAGCACCACCAGCCCGTTATCCAGCTGCAGCGCACCGGACTCACCCGCTGCCTCAATGCTGATGCGTTGCTGCTCACTGCCGTTGTCGCGATATACTCTGACACGGTTATCCTGTGCCCCGGCAATGATAAGATCGCCCTCCGGCGTCGTAATCACAGCCGGAAGACTGAATCCGGGCGGCGAGGCAGGTTGCCGCTGGTCAAGATTGTTTCGCCAGACCAGCTCAATCGGTGCACTACGCAGAACGACAGCAGCATTTTTGGCGATCTCTGACGAGGCAGCGGCTTGCTCAGGCGTATTCATCGCAGAACAGCCCGAGGCAAGCAGCACAGTCGCCAGAAGCGGGCTTAACAGCAAGGTCGTAGATGTGCGCTTCATAACAGCCATCAGGAGGCAAGCAGAGCGAGCTGTTTCTGAATCTTCTGCTTCAGCTGCTCATCCGGTGAAGCGGCATCGAGAGCTTTTTGCAGCTGCTGCTTTTTCTCATCCGCATCTTTTGCAATGGAAGCAAGCAGGTAATAGCGCAGTTGCTGATACTCTTTACCCACCGGCTCCTGCAGCAGTGTGGCTGCGGCAGCGTTATCACCGGCTTCGATTTTCATGCTGGCCAGGTCAAGGCGGGCCTGCCACTTCCATTCATCCATCGCAGCCGGGTGATGCTCCAGTGCCTTCAGGTGTTCTTCGGCATGTCCGGCGTCGACCACAGCCAGCTGCATCTGCGCCAGTGCCGCATAACTGCTTGAAGAAAATCCTGACACCAGACTGTTAAAATAGGCGCTTTTTTTCGCCTTGTCTTCCTCATTCACGGCCTGCTGATAGAGGGTTGCCGCAGCAGCCTGTTGCGAGCGGCTATGCTCCAGCCACATACCGCCGGCGACCAGACCACCAGCCAGCAGCAATGAAGCAACCACCAGTGACTGCTGGTTCTTTTTGGCCCAATCCTGCCACTGAGCCGAACGCATATCGCGTTTTAACTCTTCCATTTCCGTCTTCAGCAGGATCTCCTGCTCAACGTCATTCACGCTCTTGTCTGATCCATTCTGGTTCATTGATTCCCTTCCTGAAACTGCTATCCGTATTACATCTGCAAATCAGACTGCAGCCAAGCTGTGTGACTCCAAGGAGGTGCTGATCATTCAGCTCTTCCTTGCGGGCCATGGACGACCCGCCAAATCGAGCGCGCAAGTGCCTGATTTGTAAGCAAAGGCAAAATCACGCTTTTGCTTTTGCGGACTGATTTTTGTCAGGATGGCAACAAATCTGCACCCCCCTGATACACCGCAGCGTGAACACCGAAACAGTATATCGATGTCAACTACAGGCAGGGTGATGAAATTCACAGCCATCGCAAGATGGGTGCAGCCTAAAAGGCAGCCCCCTGCTGTCAACGTCAGCCTTTTTCAGCGCCTGCCAGCCTGCGCTCCAACACAATGGAAACGACGCTCTTGACCAGAGCCGCCATCGGTATGGCGATGATCACACCGACAATACCCCAAAGACTGCCGAACATCAGAATTGCAACAATAATGGCTATCGGATGCAAATTGACAATTTCCGAGAACAGCCACGGCACAATCAGATTGGCATCGATCGTCTGCACAACCAGATAGGCCAATACCCCATACGCCATGGTTTCTCCCCACCCCCACTGAAAATAGGAGAGCAGAACAACCGGCACCGTGACCACGGCCATGCCGACAAACGGCACCCATACAGACAAACCGGTCAGCACCCCAAGCAACAGGGCGTAATCATGACCCATAAGCCAATAGCTCAGCCACATGGCCAACCCTACCACGAAAGCTTCCCAAAATTTGCCGCGAATATAATTACCGATCTGTGTATCAAGCTCGGCCCATACCCGCTGCAGCAGTGTACGCTCACGAGGAAGAAACTGTTGTGCCCAGGCAATGATCTGATGTTTATCTTTAAGCAGAAAGAAAACCAGCACCGGCACCAGTACTGCATAAACAAGCAACGTGATCATGCCGGGTATGGATGCGATGGAAAACTTCAGCAGGGCCCCGCCCCACTCCTGCATCTTTGCTGCCAGCGCGGCGATGACCTGCTGCAGGTAGTCGGGATTAATCCACTCTGCATGGTTGGTTTGCACCTGCTGCAGCATATCGCGCAACGACTGTACATACTGCGGTGCGTGCGACACGAGCCTGCCGATCTGTGCGGTCAGCAGAGGCATCACCGTTAACAGTGCAAACAGCAACAACAACAGCGCGCTTCCAACGGTCATGGCAATGGCCAGCATGCGCGGAATCCGGCAGCGCCTCAGCAACTCGACCACACCATCGAGCACATAAGCCACAGCAATAGCAAACAGCAGCGGAGCCAATACCGGAATCAGCAGCATCAGCAACAGGAAAATGACCAGCAGCGAGGACAGAAGCATGACCAGCTCTGTGTCTGCCAGCCATTCCCGGAGCCAGGCTATAAAGACGGACATGTGCCCTTCTTCGAGTCATTTCCGATCGGAGATGTGGCAACGAGCATCGCAGCCACAATGCTTGCCAGCAGGTGCAATACCGCACTGATGCCATGCCACATACCAAATTTCTGACGCAGCGGATTGTCTTTCGGAATCAGATCAATGGGCCCCATCTGGTGCTTGATATCTGCCATCAGGGGGGCCAGTCCAAACACATTGATGGCCACCAGCAGACAAAGAGCCGCCAGCAATATCCAGCTGCGCCGGCCGATAATCTGACCGTCACTTTGCATCCGCCACCAGAATGAGGCCACAGCAGCCGCCAGAAACAGCAATGTAACCAGACTAAGATGAAAAATTCTGCCGGCCAGCTCGCCGGCAAGCGCCTGACTGCCGGCCCCGGCAAACAGAACAGGTGCGACGATATATCCCGGTATCACCAGCAGAGCCAGCATCATGGCCAGACACAATCGAATTGCGCCGGCACGCAAGCAAGTCATTTTCATACTACCTCCCGACCTTCACCAGGCTGCCTCACTTGATGCAGATCATCATCACTATGAAAAAACGAAGCCGCCCCATGCCACACCGATCAAGCCGTGAGCACAAGCGGCTATCGCAACAGGATGATCAGATATGATGACTTCGAATGAAGTCATCAACGCGCCCATGGACGGGCGCGCAAATCAGATACTTGCAGTGCAAGCATCTGATTTGTAAGGAAAGTGAACATCACACCTTTCGCTTTCCGTGGAGGAAAAGGGCCACGATGGACTTTTTCCGAGACCATCAGATATAATCAATCGCCTGAATTTCAAACTCACGCTCGCCACCGGGCGCCTGAACCACAGCGACATCACCGAGCTCCTTGCCGATCATGGCACGGGCGATCGGAGAGGTAATCGATACTTTTCCCTTCTCGATATCAGCCTCATCAACACCAACGATCTGGTAAACCACCTCGGTACCGGTATTCACATCGATCAGCTCAACAGTGGCACCAAACACCACCTTCTCTGCCTTGATCGTGGATGGCTCGATGATGTGTGCTCTGGCCAATTTGTCTTCGATATCAGTAATGCGGCTTTCATTCAGCCCCTGCTCTTCCTTGGCAGCATGATATTCGGCATTCTCTGACAGGTCACCGTGCGCACGTGCAGCTTCAATAGTCGCAACAATCCGGTGGCGATTTTCACCCTTGAGATATGCCAGTGTCTGTCTCAATGTTTCAGCACCGCTTTTGGTCATGGGAACACGTTCCAACTAACTCTCCTTGGTTGATGTGGTTAAAATAGAAACGGGAGGCAAAGGATCGCCTCCCGTTCCGGTACTGCAAAATGATTAACCTTTTCTGTGATATTCCTGAATACTCTTCACCTTTGTCACATCGAAATGACCGGCCATTGCACTGGCTGCCGCCAGTCCGCCTGCCATGGTGGTAAAATAAACGATACCGCGCTCAAGGGCCGCCTGACGAATGGACTTCGAGTCATGAATCGCCTGCGCCCCTTCGGTTGTATTGACGATAAAGTCGACCTCATCATTGATCAGGCGATCAACAATATGGGGCCGCGCAGCATCCATCACCTTGGGAACGGACTGTACTTCAATGCCTGCATTGACCAGGGCCGCATAGGTACCACTGGTCGCCAGCAGGGTGAAGCCAGCCCCGGAGAGAATGCGGCCAATCTGTACCGCCCCATCCTTATCAGCATCTTTTACCGAAATAAAGGCGGTACCACGTTCCGGCAGGCGCTGACCGGCACCCAGCTGAGCCTTGGAAAAGGCAGCCGGGAACACCTCGGCAATACCCATCACCTCACCGGTCGACTTCATCTCGGGTGACAGCAACGGGTCAACACCACGGAACTTCACAAACGGGAATACCGCCTCTTTCACCGCTCTGAATGTAGAAGGCTGCGGAATTTCAGTGATTCCCTGCTCATCCAGTGACTGGCCGGCCATAATACGGGCGGCAATCTTGGCAAGCGGCTTGCCGGTTGCCTTGGATACGAACGGTACGGTACGGGATGCGCGCGGATTGACCTCTAGTACATAGATGGTCTCACCCTGAACAGCAAACTGGATATTCAGCAGTCCCTTCACATTCAGTGCCAGTCCGAGTGCTTCAGTCTGCCTGCGCACCTCACTGGTAATCTCTTCGGAGATCGAATGCGGAGGCAAACAGCAGGCTGAGTCGCCGGAGTGAACACCTGCCTCTTCGATATGCTCCATAATGCCGCCAATCACAACGCGGGTTCCGTCAGCCAGCGCATCGACATCCAGCTCAATGGCAGAGTTAAGGAAGCGATCAAGCAGTACCGGGTGATCCGGTGATGCCTGCACGGCCTCCCGCATATAACGCAGCAGCCCTTTTTCATCATGAACGATCTGCATGGCACGACCGCCAAGCACATAGGAAGGACGTACGACCACCGGATACCCGATTCGCGCAGCCACAGCCACAGCTTCTTCAGTAGAACGGGCAGTCCCGTTTTCTGGCTGCCTGAGTCCAAGTTCATGGAGCAGCTTCTGGAAGCGCTCACGATCTTCAGCCAGATCAATCATATCAGGGCTGGTACCAATGATGGGTACTCCGGCCTCTTCCAGCGCAGCAGCCAGTTTCAAAGGTGTCTGACCACCGAACTGAACAATCACACCATCCGGTTTTTCCACATCGACAATTGCCATCACATCTTCAAATGTCAGCGGCTCAAAATAGAGTCGGTCCGATGTATCATAATCGGTCGAAACCGTTTCAGGGTTGCAGTTCACCATAATGGTTTCATAACCATCATCGGAGAGCGCGAAAGCGGCATGCACGCAGCAGTAATCGAACTCGATACCCTGACCAATACGGTTCGGGCCACCGCCAAGCACCATAATTTTCTTGCTATCTGTAGGCCGGGACTCGCACTCTTCTTCATAGGTGGAGTAGAGATACGGGGTGTGCGCCTCAAATTCGGCGGCACAGGTATCCACGCGCTTGAATGCCGGACGAACACCTGCCTGCTGTCTGAGCTGGCGCACTTCACGCTCAGTGGTTGCCATCAGGCCGGCAAGATGCTGATCGGAGATGCCCTCTCGCTTGGCATTCAGCCACTCTTCTGCTGACAATGAAGCAGCGCTGCGACCGGAAAGGGAGCGTTCCAGATCAATGACAGCATTGATCTCGCGCAAAAACCACGGGTCAATGCGGGTCAGTTCAAACACACGCTGCTCGGACCATCCTGCATCAGCACCCAAACGCAGGGCTTCACCCACCCACCACAGGCGCTGCTCGCCAGGCACAGTGAGTTTTTCCTGCAGGAAACGGTCACGATCCACATCGTCCGGAATGACACGATCAAAACCGCTGGTTCCGGTTTCAAGGCCACGCATTGCCTTGCCGAGCGACTCGGTAAAGCTGCGGCCAATGGCCATCACTTCACCCACAGACTTCATCTGAGTGGTCAGACGAACATCGGCACCGGGGAACTTCTCAAAAGCAAAGCGTGGCAGCTTGGTCACCACATAATCAATGGTTGGCTCAAACGCAGCGTAGGTCTCGCCGGTAATATCATTGCGAATCTCATCCAGCGTATAGCCCACTGCAAGTTTGGCGGCAATCTTGGCAATCGGGAATCCGGTTGCCTTGGAGGCCAGTGCAGAAGAACGCGATACACGCGGATTCATCTCGATAACAATCAGACGACCATCGACCGGATTCACGGCAAACTGTACATTCGACCCGCCTGTTTCCACACCGATCTCACGCAGAATTGCGATCGAAGCATCACGCATACGCTGATACTCCTTATCGGTCAGCGTTTGCGCCGGCGCAACAGTAATGGAGTCACCTGTGTGAACACCCATCGGATCAAAGTTTTCAATAGAGCAGATGATCACGCAGTTATCCGCATGATCACGCATCACTTCCATCTCGTACTCTTTCCAGCCGATGATGGATTCCTCGACAAGAATCTCCGAGGTCGGGGATGCTTCAAGGCCTGAGCTGGCAATCTGCTCAAACTCTTCCTGATTGTAGGCAATACCGCCACCTGAACCACCAAGCGTAAAGGAGGGGCGGATAATAATCGGATAGCCGATCTCTGTTGCCAGTGCACGCGCCTCCGGCAATGAGTGGGCAAAACCACCTCTCGCCATCTCAAGGCCGATACGATCCATGGCCTGTTTGAACAGCCCGCGATCCTCGGCTTTGTCGATGGCTTCCGGTTGAGCACCAATCAGCTGAACACCGAAACGCTCCAGCACACCGTTCTGATGCAGATTCAGAGCACAGTTCAATGCTGTTTGACCGCCCATCGTTGGCAGGATGGCGTCAGGACGCTCCTTCTCAATGATGTTGGCCACGACTTCCCATGTAACAGGCTCGATATAAGTGGCATCGGCGAATTCAGGGTCGGTCATGATGGTTGCCGGATTGGAGTTCACAAGGATCACCCTGAACCCTTCCTCTTTCAGTGCCTTGCAGGCCTGAACACCGGAATAATCAAACTCGCAGGCCTGACCGATCACAATCGGCCCTGCCCCCAAAATCATTATGGATTGTATATCCGTTCGACGTGGCATGTTCTCAGCGACTCCTTGGGGAAGTTACGGTTCCAGACAGAGAAAACGGGTAAGCCCATGACTCACCCGCCAGCGCGCCAACCCTAGCGCAGCTGATGGTATTGGAAAAGCTGCAAGCGGAATCCGGCAAAAAAGAAATACCCGTACAAGCACCCCATGTATTGCGGAGGTATTTATTTCATAACGGTTAATCGCCATTTTATCCGGTGATTTTTTATGCCTTGCAAGTGGACGTATCGACACCGCTACGGCATCATTGCAGCAAGATCGGCCATGGCGTCCATCGGGAACTCCGGCTGTCGTCTGAACGCATGAAAAGGAGCAAGTATGCCGGCAGGTCCAGTTCCACCTCATTTAGATGACCATGACGATTCCCCCATCTTCCCCAAAGCAGGAAATTCCGACGCCTTTAGTGATGAAATGGACTCCAGTGCTGAGGATCTGTTCTCCCAGATGCAGGAGGCATTTCATGCACTCGATGATGATACTCCGCCAGCCTCTGTTGCCGCCTCAGCAGTTGATGAGCTGACCGCACATGCTGCCCCCCCGGCCACCCATCCCGAAGCAGCCACCCACATTCACAACGACGGCCGGGCATTTCTGACAACATTAGCCCTTGCAGTGGGCGGACTTGCCGTTATCGCAACCATTTCCGGAACCTTGTTGTCGTCCGGCACACATTCATCCGGCCATACCGCACCTCCGGCCGCCTTTGTTGCCGGCCAGATCCCTCCTGTAGCTGACAAACAGCCTCATGAACATGCCACTGCTGCCACTGCTGCCACTGCTGCCACTGCTGCCACTGCTGCCACTGCTACCGCTGCTACCGCTGCTACCGCTGCTACCGCTGCTACCGCTGCTACCGCTGCTACCGCTGCTACCGCTGCTACCGCTGCTGCCACTGCTACCGCTGCTACCGCTGCTACCGCTGCTACCGCTGCTACCGCTGCTACCGCTGCTACCGCTGCTACCGCTGCTACCGCTGATACCGCTGATACCGCTGCTACCGCTGATACCGCTGATACCGCTGATACCGCTGATACCGCTGATACCGCTGATACCGCTGATACCGCTGATACCGCTGATACCGCTGATACCGCTGATACCGCTGATACCGCTGATACCGCTGCTACCGCTGATACCGCTGCTACCGCTGCTACCGCTGCTACCGCTGCTACCGCTGCTACCGCTGCTACCGCTGCTACCGCTGCTACCGCTGCTACCGCTGCTACCGCTGATACCGCTGATACCGCTGATACCGCCCGGATGAATGAAGCCCCATCGTCAGTGGTGACCATTAATAGCCCGCTCGATCCTGAAGAAGAGTCGACACACGCATACGAAATCAGCTCAGGGACAGTCCTGCTGACACCGGCATGGCGCATTAATCTGATCTCATTCAGGGACCGTGAACTGGCTGACCTGGAAGTGAACCGCATGGGCAAAGAGGGAGACATGGCTGCCATCAAAAAGGTTTCTGTGGCCAGTCATATCTGGTACAGAGTCTATATCGACGGCTTCCCCACTCCGGCCGAAGCCACACTGCGAATGAATGAGCTCGCAGCGAAATACGGCTACACAACAGCATGGATCAGTCGCTCGAAATTACACACGGATTCCCGGGGGACAACCGGCGCATTCTCCACAGCCGCCATGGAGCACTGAGCGAATCACCCATTCGACTTAAGGAATCGCTGATTAATCCGGCAATTCCGGGCGGGCCATGGACGCTTTTGTCTTTGCGAACTGATTTTTTGCCAGGAGGGCAATAAATCAGCATCTCCCTAAGGAAGCGCTGATTAATTAGGCGCTTCCGAGCGAGCCATGGATGGCTCGCCAAATCAGGCGCGTAAGTGTCTGATTTGTAAGCAAAGACAAAATGACTCGGGCATCATGCCCTCGCCCTGCGGGCGGCCTTTGGCCGTCCAATCGGCTTCCTGCCTCTTTGTCACGCTTTTGTCTTTGCGAACTGATTTTTGCCAGGAGGCAATAAATCAGCATCTCCCTAACGAAGGGAGCTTCTCACCTGCGACCAGACCCCGGCCAATGGTTCGAGATTCGAATAGAAGTGCGGTGAAAACCTGATGGCACCGGCGCGGCAGGCACATATGAGCCCGGCCCGCATTAACGCCTGCCATAACTGCATATGCCCGACAGCATCAAGTTCTCTACAGCGAAAACTGACAATGCCTGCATATCTGAGAGAATCAGGCGGGGTGACCAGCTGTAACTCCGCCTCATCTTCAACCCAGCGCATCAACCGGTTCGCTCGATCCAGAACTTCGGCTTCAACCGCTGCCATGCCAACCTCCTCAAACAATGAAAGACTGGCATGCAAAGCATGAATACCGAGCATATTCGGGCTACCCGGCTCAAAACGACGTGCAGAGTCAGCAATCGACCACGTCAAACGATCAAAGTCCCCCACATGTTCAACCATATGCCAGCCGTACTGCTGCAAGCCAAGCTGCTCCCGGGCCTCAGCAGAAGAGTAGAACAGAGCCAACCCCTCCGGCCCCAGCAACCATTTATGGGCATCAGCGACGACAAAGTCCGCATGACAATGTTGCAAATCGAACTTCAGCGCCCCCAGGCTCTGAATAGCATCGACACAAAACAGCACAGAGTGCTCTCTGCAGTAATCCCCCAGCACCTCCAGATTCATACGCAAACCGCTGGCATACTGAACCGAACTGACCGTAAGCAATCGGGTCCGCGCATCGCACATGGCAAGCATCGCCCCTTCCGGGTCATCAACTGAAATATCGGCTTGCCGCAACTCGACACCGGCCCGGGACAGTGACTCCCAGACAATACGATTTGAAGGAAATTCCTGGTTACTGGTGACGATGTTGTCACCCGCCCGCCATGTCAGCCCGTATGCGATCAGCGAAAGTGCCTCAGAGGTATTTTTGCAAAGCGCGATATCATCTGCCGACTCCGCATTCAGCACTCCCTTTAACTGCTCACGCAGTCGCTGCTCGACCTTCAGCCACGCCGGATAGCCGGCTGCACCGCGATACATATTCTCATCAGCAAAGGCACTGACCGCATCCCTTGTTCGTCTTGGCCATACCCCCACAGCTGCATGATTAAGATAAATCAGCCCCTCATCGAGTGGAAATTCATCGGCCCACGCCCTCATAGTGCCCCCGTCGCAACCATGCATGGTCGCCGCATATTCCCCTTACCACTGCCGCCCCGGCAAATTAGTCGCATCCGGCGATCAGGTCCCGGGCATTAAAATCATCATAAAATGCATTGGTAAAATAGAGGCCATGTGCAGGTGCAGTGGCAGCGCCACGCTGACGATCACGACTGGCCAACAGGCTGGCAAAATCATCCGGTGTTCGTTTGCCGGCCCCCACTTCTACCAAATTGCCAACCAGGTTTCGCACCATATGATACAGAAAGGCATCAGCAGCAACCTGGATATGGATACAATATCCGTCCCGGCTCACCTCAAGCATACGAATTTCCTTTTCGGCATGCGCTGCCTGACATCCTGCTGCCCGCAAAGCGCTGAAGTCATGCTTGCCAAGGCAATGCATAGCCGCCTGTTGCATCAGCCCGATATCCAGTTGCCTTGGCAGCCACCAGTGACGCCACTGTTGCAACGCCGGGGCCGTCTGCCTGTTCCAGATCTGATAGCGATATGAGCGCCCCCGACAATCAAAGCGGGCATGAAAATCGGCCTCGACGGCACGCACCCCCACCACTCGAACCGAATCAGGCAATCTGCTGTTACAGCCATGCAGGTAGGCTCGATGAGAGCGCTGCCAGCGACTGGCCGACACATCCGCATGCACCAGCAAAGCCTCCCCGTGCACGCCCGCATCGGTGCGCCCGGCAGCAACCGTCGATACAGTACGTCCTTCAATGGACTGCAAGGCATCCTGCAAACTCCCCTGCACAGTGCTGGCATGATCCTGCTGCTGCCAACCATGAAATGGGCGTCCATCAAACTCCACCGCCATTGCGATACGTTGCATGGTGATCATCCTCCAGCTATGACAAATATCAGCAGAGTGCTCAACCCGAATCCGGCCACGGCCATAGTCTCGATATTGAACAACCCCTTCGCATCATGACCCGCATTAAAATCAATACTTTCAGGCCAGCGCAACCACAATACCCTGGCCACCGGCGCCGCAGTCGACAACGCATGCTGGCAGGCGGACAGAAGCAGATCCGGCACATCACGCCAGCGTCTGCGCAGGCGATACTGGCGGTGAATCAGTTGCAAACGCATGCGAATTTCTGCATGCAATGGTCTCATCATCAACAAATAAGGCAGCAACTTTCTTCCAAACAGCGGAACCGAAGCGATCATCCCCAGCCACTCGGAGTGAGAACAGAGGCGGAACCATACCAGTGCCATGATGAAGATGGCTGCCAGACGACTACTAAGCAAACCCCCATGCCACAACCCTTCCCTTGTGACCGGAAACCCGGTTCCCGGAAAGATCAGCTGCCCGGGAGAAAGCAGTGCGTGCAGTAATAAAATCGGGATGACAAACCAGCCAAGCATGCGAACAAGCCGGTGGATTGCCAGCCAGCTGCCATCGAAGAGACGGATAAGAGAGGCACCGGCAAGTGCCAGAAACAGCGTAACGAAGACAGAGTGACTGAGTATTGCCGGTATCAGCAATCCCATGCCAGCCAGCAGACGTGCAACCGGATGTGCCAAATACAATCTGGACAGCAGCACTGATTTAATCATGCAAAAGGGCAATCATGCAAGAGGGCAGCCTTTTCAGGCTGCCCTCGTTGACTATCCATAAACCGGTTCGAATCAAACAGCAGAATCAAACCAGCTCAGCTTTTCTTTTTGCCTTTATCCGCAGCACTGGAAGGCTGATCAAAATCGAGATGATCCAACCCATCCATAGACCCCTGTTCGGCATAATAGTTGAGGAAGTCATCTTCATCGCCTTCATTGAACTTGCTGATCAGCGCATCCAGTTCTGCAGCGGTATCACTATCCGGCTTCTCTTCTTCGGCAAAACCGCTCAGCAGTGAACCAAGCTCTTCAGTGGCATCCTTCTGATCGTCTTCGGCAAAGCCGCTCAGCAGTGAACCAAGCTCTTCGGTGGCATCCTTCTGATCATCTTCGGCAAAGCCGCTCAGCAGTGAACCAAGCTCTTCGGTAGCATCCTTCTGATCATCTTCGGCAAAGCCGCTCAGCAGCGAACCAAGCTCTTCGGTGGCGTCCTTCTGATCATCTTCGGCAAAGCCGCTCAGCAGTGAACCAAGCTCTTCGGTGGCATCCTTCTGATCGTCTTCGGCAAAGCCGCTCAGCAGCGAACCAAGCTCTTCGGTGGCGTCCTTCTGATCGTCTTCGGCAAAACCGCTCAGCAGTGAACCAAGCTCTTCGGTGGCATCCTTCTGATCGTCTTCGGCAAAGCCGCTCAGCAGTGAACCAAGCTCTTCGGTGGCATCCTTCTGATCATCTTCGGCAAAGCCACTCAGCAGCGAACCAAGCTCTTCGGTAGCATCCTTCTGGTCATCTTTATGAACTGAACTGCTCTGCAGCATATCGAATTCATCGAGATCACTGACATCTTCAAGCGCAAATGAAAGATCCGTCTCATCGCTCTTGCCGGCGGCAAGATCACGCTGCAACAGGTCAAATTCATCCGCTGCATCGTCTGCGCCGGTCAGGGCCAAATCATCCTCTGACGCAGAAACCTCAGCCACTTCATCCGCCGAGGTCAGCTCGGAGAATGTGCTCTCTTCCACATCCGCAGCACCGTCGGAGAGCCAGTCAAGTTCGTCAACCGGAGCATGGAACTCTTCTGCAGCCGCATCAATCAGCTCTTTCTGCCCGGCAGCCTCTGGCTCTTTAACAACCGGCGAGGCAGGTGCAGCAAAGGAAGGCTGTACCGGTGCAGCCTCAGGCTCGACTTCAGCCTTGATGAATTCACTGAGCAGACTGTCCAGCTCCTGAGTGGCGCCATGATCAAACTCGGCAGCAGAGTCATCGAATGCATAGTCAACATCAGCGACAGAGAAGGTCGAGCTATCCAGCTCCGCTTCCTCATCAAAATTGATCAGCTCGTCATCACCGAAATCAAACTCTCCGAGCAACTGATCCAGGCGCATGGTTGCGCCCATCTCTTCATCCGCGATTTCCTCAGCCGATTTTACACTTCTCTCGGCAACAAATGAGCTGGCTGCCGCTTGCGGCTGACTTGCTACCGGAGCATCGAATGAAGGGAACTCAAAAGATGGGGCTTCAAATGATGGTGCATCAACCTCAAGACGATCAGCTACAACAGGTGCGATCTCTTCTTGTGCATGAGCATCGACAGATTCTTCTTCATCCGCTTCGTCAGCAAAGGCCTGGAGAAGATTATCAAGCTCGAGCGTCGCACTTACCTGATAATCGAGTGCACTTTCCTCTTCGCTCTCATATGACACTGGGGCAGCGACAGGTGCTGCTGCGGCAGCAGCAGGCTCTGCTGCAACCGCCTGCTCAACAGGAAATTCACCGAGCAGATCATTCAGGTGCAGCGTTGCATCGACAGCGCCTTCGCCTGCGTTGTCAAAGGACTCGTCGAACAACCAGTCCATGCCACCTTCATCACCAGATGCAGCGGCAACCTGTGGCTGTGATTCAACCGCAGCCGCATCATCATCCACTTCAAACTCGATTGGCAGATCATCAACATCAGCCTCATCCAGCAAAAGGGTATCAGTCGCCACATCATCAAGCGCAGGCAAATCATCCGCCACAACCTGAACCGGCGACTTGACACCTGTATCCGTACCCAGGCCTGCAACGGCCTGTCTGAACTGTACAACCTGTGCGGCTGCAAGTGACCGGTTGGCAAGAGCAACAGCTGCCTCAAAGCCCTTACGATCATCATTTCCAAGCAGAATTTCAGCCTTTTTGATGTGTGCATCCACATTGGCAGGATTCAGACGCAGCGCCATATCCAGCTGCTGAAGCGCCTCATCCGCCATGCCGTAACGGATATAAACCGCTGCTTCGGAGAGATAATCCACATTCGGATCAGGCTCCTGAGCCGACTCATCAAAGGAATCCAGTTCGGTCGTGTCGGTATCGGTCAGCGCATCCACGAGACTGTCGACAGCATTTGGCTTGCTGTCATCTCTCTCGATAGCAGCCACTTCCTCTTCGATTGCAGCGGCGAGGAGATCACCTGCCTCCTGAGCGACCGGGGCCTCCTTCTCTGTTTCAACGGCCTGTTCAGCAAGGCCAGCGACAGTTGCCGGGTGAGCAGGCTCGCGACGGAGCAATACGACAACCACAGCCAGCAAAGCGAGTACTATTGTTGCCAGAAGCCATGCAACCCAGTCACCAAGGCCGGATGCATTTTGCTGAACAACCGGCTGACGCTCTTTCTCAAGCTGGCTCTGCAAACGCGCAATCAGAATCTCAAGCTTGTCAATGCGGGCCTTGGAAGCTTCAACGGCAAGAGAATCGATCTTGTTGCTGAGGGCCTCCATGTTCTGGTTGTTCTTATCAAGCTGCTCCTGCAGCTGGTCATTTTTCTGCTCAATCTTGCCCAGAATCTGATCGGTCTGCTCACGCGCCGCGTCAAGCAACGCACGTTCACGGGCTGCGTCAATGGCTGCCGTATCCGGTTTCTCGGTGGTATCGGCGGATGGCTGTTCAGCGCTGGCGACAGCGGCGTCAGTTTCTGCAGAAGTCGCGGTGACAGGCTGATATACCGGCTCGGTGCGACTCTCGGCTTCAGGGGTTAGAGCCGGAGCAGCCGTTCCGCCAGTTGCCTGCTCACCGACACTGATGCGTTTTGTATAGCGGGTGCGCTGCTCTTCGGCTGCGACAGCATAGCGTGGCTGCTCAACCAGCTCTTTCCATGCTTTCTCATGCTCACGCAGTATCTTGCGAGCCTCGGCAGCCGAGTGACTCTCTACCTCAGCTGCGGTTGGCACCTTGAGAACACTGCCGGCCATCAGCAGGTTCATATTCTCTTTGTCAAACTTGTCGCGATTTTTCTCGAACAGGGCAACCATGGCCTGATTAACGCTGTAGCGGTCATCCGTGCGCAGGCGGCTGGCAATGACTGAAAGAGAGTCGCCCCGCACAATAGGTCCGTAGGTATCTGTTCTTGCCCAAGGACCCGGCTGGGGAGCAGCCTCTTTTGTTTCGACAGCGGCCACCTGCCCCGTGGTTGTGGTCACGGGATTGATCGGCTGGTTATCTGCCGGCTGAACGGCATCCGCCTGCGGCGCACGTGCTGCCACCTCAGCCGTTTTGGCCGTATCGATCATGACAGGATATTTGCGGAAGTGAGAAACGCGGCCGGTCCGAATCTTCAGAACCAGATTAAAAAACGGTGAGTTGATACTGGTACGGGATGAAAGCTCTACACGGGTGCCGCGTTTATCACTCACGATATCAGCACGAATGGCGTCGAGTACCGGATCACGATAAACCTCGAAAATCCGGTAATCGCCGCCATCAGCAATTTCAACAAGGACTCTGGATGCAACCTCATCCGCATCCAGTTCAAGTGGAACTTCTGCATAAAACGGTTCCCCCAGCCGACTGTTAACTTCAATTCGGCCGAGTGACGCGGCATTCGCATTGCTCGTCAGAAATAATGGAATCGCCCATAGCCATGCAGCAACCGCGACTTGCTTCATCCACTGTTTCATGCATACCCTCCATAACCCATGTTGCGGAGGATAGGGGAAACTTTTCAGGAAATCAAAATTTCCGCTATCTGCACTGCATTTAGGGCCGCACCTTTACGTACATTGTCGGCAACAACCCAGAGGTTGATCGTATTCGGATAAGAGAAATCATCGCGGATACGGCCAACCCAGACCGGATCAGTCCCGGCTGCCTCACTGGCAAGCGGATAATCCTCCCCTGCCGGATCATCCACCACAGAGATTCCATCTGCCTGAGCGAGCAGGTCACGCGCCTGAGCCGCATCCATCGGACCGGAGAAGGTAACATTGACAGACTCGGAGTGGCCATAGAAAACAGGCACGCGCACGGTTGTGGCGGTCACCGCAATGTCCGCCTCCATAATCTTGCGCGTTTCATCCATCATCTTGCGCTCTTCCTTGGTATATCCATCATCCATAAAGAGGTCGATCTGAGGAATGACATTAAAGGCAATACGGGCAGGAAACACATTTACATCAGCCGGCTGACCGTTAAGCAACTGACCGGTCTGTTTGGCCAGCTCTTCAATGGCACGTCCACCGGCCCCTGAAACAGCCTGATAGGTGGAAACCACAATACGCCTGATCGGCATCACATCATGCAAAGGCTTGAGGGCAGCGACCATCTGAATGGTAGAGCAGTTGGGGTTGGCAATAATTCGGTTGACCCTCGCCATCTCCAGCGCATGCGGATTGACCTCAGGCACAACCAGACAAATATCCTCATGCATACGCCAGGCACTGGAGTTATCGACAACATAGCAGCCTGCCTCGGCAAAACGGGGCGCATGCTTGAGGGATGTACCTCCTCCGGCAGAAAACAGGGCAATATCCACACCGGCAGGATCAAAGGTTTCCAGATCCCGAACCGTATATTCGCGCCCGCGGAAGGTAATGACAGAGCCGGCACTGCGACTGGAAGCAACTGGAATCAGGTCGGCGATCGGAAACTTGCGCTCATCCAGAATCTCCAGCATCGTCTGACCCACTGCGCCGGTTGCACCCACGACAGCGACCACATAACCATCTTTTTCAGGTAAAAAACGTTCAGCAATCATGCCAGAGCCTCCAGAGCACGACAAACAGCATCACCCATGGCTGAGCACGAAACCGGCTTTTCGCCACCGAAACAGAGATCACCCGTACGCACACCGGCATCGAGGGTATGTTCAACCGCCTGCTCCACCTTCACCGCAAGATCATCACGACCGAGCGAGAAGCGCAGCATCATGGCAACCGAAAGAATGGTGGCCAGCGGATTGGCTTTATCCTGACCGGCAATGTCAGGGGCCGAGCCGTGAATAGGCTCGTACATGGCAAATTTTTCGCCGATCGATGCCGATGGCAGCATGCCGATTGAACCCGTCAGCATCGATGCCTCATCGGAAAGGATATCGCCAAACAGATTACCGGTCACAATCACATCGAACTGACGCGGATTACGAATCAGCTGCATCGCCGCATTATCCACATACATATGAGACAGCTCGACATCACTGTATTCAGCCTGATGAAGCTCAATCATCACTTTACGCCACAGCTCTGACACTTCAAGAACATTGGCTTTTTCAACACTGCATACACGATTGGAACGAAGCCGGGCCGCCTCAAACGCGGTGCGTCCGATACGTCTGATTTCACTCTCGGTGTAAACCATTGTGTTGTAGCCACGGCGTTCGCCATTGACCATATCGATGGCACGCGGCTGACCGAAGTAGATACCGGAAACGAGCTCACGCACGACAAGAATATCCACACCGTCAATCACCTCAGGCTTCAGCGTAGAGGCATCGAGCAGCTGGCTGTGCACCTTTGTCGGGCGATAGTTGGCAAACAGACCGAGGTCGGCACGAATGCGCAACAAGCCGGCCTCAGGCCGTAACGGTTTATCGAGAGCCTCCCACTTCGGCCCTCCCACAGCACCCAGGAGCACCGCATCCGATGCATGTGCAAGCTGCTGCGTTGCGGCAGGATAAGGATCACCGGCCGCATCATATCCGGCACCGCCGATCGCAGCCTCCTCCCATGTCGCATCCAGGCCAAAGTGACTGTTCAATACATCCAGCACCTTCACCGCTTCGCGCACAATCTCCGGTCCGATTCCATCACCGGGCAACACAGCAATCCTGACTGCCATCTCTACTCCTTTTTACCCACTGCGGCCCTGACCGCAGTAAGAAAATCATCCACATCTTTAAATTCTCGATACACCGAAGCAAAGCGCACATAAGCAACACCATCAAGGCGGCGCAATTGCTCCATGACAAACTCACCCAGGGTCTGGGCCGCTATTTCGGCCTCCCCTGTCTCCTGTACAGCGCGCACAATTTCGTTTAACCCCTGCTCAAGCTGAACGGCTGAAACAGGACGTTTTTCCAGTGCTTTTTGCATACCTGAACGGATTTTTTCCAGATCAAGGGACTGCCGTGTACCATCCTTCTTTACGACAAGCGGCAAGCGCAATTCAGCCCGTTCATAGGTTGAAAAACGCTTGCCACATGCTTCACATTCACGTCGACGGCGGACTGCAGCCCCCTCTTCCACCACACGGGAATCGACAACGCGCGTGTCATCGTGGGTGCAAAACGGGCAAAACACAAAAGTCCCGAATTAATCGTTGTAAATCGGGAATTTGTCAGTCAGCTCACGAACCTCGGCGGCAACCGCCTGATGCACAGCAGCATCTTCCGGTGCCTGCAGCACTTTCAGAATCAATCCACCAATCTGCGCAGCCTCTGCCTCTTTCATGCCGCGAGAGGTGATCACGGAAGCACCGATACGGATACCGCTGGTGACAAAAGGTGAAGCCGGATCAAACGGAATCGTGTTCTTGTTAACGGTGATGCCCGCAGCTTCCAGCGCCTCTTCGGCCTGCTTGCCGGTAATGCCCTGCGGACGTACGTCCAGACGGAACATATGGCAATCTGTACCACCGGAAACAACACGAAGCCCGCCCGCGGTCAGGGTAGCAGCCAGAGTCCGGGCATTTTTTACGACCTGTTTCTGGTCAGTCTTGAACTGATCACCCAGAGCCTCGCCAAAGGCCACAGCCTTGGCGGCAATCACATGCATCAGCGGACCACCCTGAATACCCGGGAAGATGCGTGAGTTGATCTTCTTGGCCAGATCATCGTCATCGGTCAAAATCATACCACCACGCGGACCGCGCAGGGTCTTGTGGGTGGTTGTGGTAATGACATGCGCATGCCCAACCGGACTCGGATAGGCACCGGCAGCAATCAGGCCGGCATAGTGAGCCATATCCACCATCAGCAATGCACCGATCGAGTCGGCAATTTTACGCATACGGGCAAAATCGATCGGACGCTCATAAGCGGAGGCGCCACCGATAATCAGTTTCGGACGCTGAATTTCAGCCAGCTTCTGCATCACATCGTAATCGATCAGCTCGTTATCCTTACGGACACCGTAAGCCACAACCTCATACAGACGGCCGGAGAAGTTGACCGGCGATCCGTGCGTCAAATGACCGCCGTGCGCAAGGTCCATACCCATAATGGTATCACCCGGCTTCAGTGTCGCCATAAAGACGGCCATATTAGCCTGGGAACCGGAGTGTGGCTGCACGTTGGCGTGCTTGACGCCGAACAGCTCACAGGCGCGCTGCTGGGCAAGACGCTCCACCTTGTCCACATGCTCGCAACCACCGTAATAACGACGCCCCGGATAACCCTCTGCGTACTTGTTGGTCATCACTGATCCCTGAGCCTGCATCACCGCCCGGGACACAATATTCTCACTGGCGATCAACTCCAGTGTGTGCTGTTGACGACCAAGTTCGTCATTGATGGCCTCTGCAACTGCCGTATCGCTTAGGGGCGCATTAAAAAATTGACTGCGGTCAGACATGGATGCTCCTGAATTAGATAAAGAGGCGGGCAGGATTTTAATTGCACTTCCCGCATCATGCTACGCCGGCCATTGCCGGACATTAGAGCGCGCATTATGTCGAAAGAGGATGGCCACGTCATCCCTGACTTCCGTCACCGGGAATGAGCGTGTCAAAAGCAGCCAGGCATCCACTCCGACAAGCCAATCGTGATGGCTTAATGCTGCCTCTGTTTCAGAAAATGGACGTCACCATCACAGTCAAAGCGGGCGGCATCAGCAGGCCCCATGCGGACGCTCAGACACAGCACCTCATCTTCCGTATGCGTGGAAAGAATCACACCATGCTCATGGCAATAGGCCAGCGAGCGCCCGTCACTGACATCAAGACGCAGGTGCAAAACATTCATCTCCTGACCCAGCCACTGGCACAGCAGCGTCTTGAGCTCGTCGATCCCTTCACCACTGAGTGCCGATATCGCCAGTCGCGAGGAGATCAGTGTCTCACCATGGAAAGAGACAAGCCCCTCCACGCGATCTTTTTTATTCAGCAGCTCGATCACGGGTGGCGCATCATCCCCCACCACCCCCAGTTGATGCAGTGTATCATGCACCACATTTGCCTGCTCTGACTGCATCGGATCGGAAGCATCACGCACATGCAGAATCAGATCCGCCTCTATCACCTCTTCAAGGGTCGCCCGGAAGGCATCGACCAGCTCATGCGGCAGCTCCTGCACAAATCCCACGGTATCGGAAAGCATCAACCTGAGCCCCCCCGGCAATTCAAGCAGCCGCAACGTCGGGTCCAGCGTCGCAAAGAGCTGATCAGCCACATAGACCCCCGACTCCGTCAACCGGTTAAACAGGGTTGATTTGCCGGCATTGGTATATCCGACCAATGCAACCGTTGGAATATCCTTGCGTTTTCGACCCGAGCGCTGGGTCGACCGCATGCGCCGCACCTTTTCAAGATCCCGCTCAAGGGCACTGATGCGCACCTTGATCATGCGCCGGTCCAGCTCAATCTGGCGCTCACCCGGCCCGCCCATAAAACCGAAGCCACCACGCTGACGCTCAAGATGGGTCCAGCTGCGTACAAGCCGCCCCAGCTGATAGTTCAAACTGGCAAGCTCCACCTGCAGCACGCCTTCTCGTGTTCGCGCCCGGGCAGCAAATATCTCCAGAATCAAACCGGTCCGGTCGACAACCTTGGCATTCCATGCCTTTTCCAGGTTTCGCTGCTGCACCGGTGTCAGCGGATGATCCACAAACACGACGGCGGCCTCGTGGATCTCCACCTGTCTGGCAATCTCCTCGACCTGCCCTTCGCCGAGCAACATTCCGGCCACGGCCTTGCGAACCGGAAATCGCCGTGACAAAACGATCACGCACGCGGCGGCATCAACCAGCCGGTCGAACTCTTCGGCACGTGCTTTCCATGTTTGTTCGCCAAGCCTGCGGTTCGCCAGCTCCGGATGAACCGTGATCACCAGATCCGGCCCCTCGCCTGTTTCCCATGTACTGCTCATCTGGCAGCCCTCTCCCTGTTCATCATTCGTACAGAGTCACATTGCAATGTCATCACCCTGTCTTTTTGCTACAGAAAATTAAAACTTCGAAATATGCACCCGGCGCGGCAATCACTCGCAACGGGTGAATTGCGCCAGCAACTGCGGCGCAAGAGCGGCGGCATCCCCGTGAATTGCACCAGGCGTCTGATGGGCAAACCAGGTCACCTGTCGCTTGGCATAGCGATGGGTTGCCGTGATCCCCTTTTGCACGGCCTCCTCCAGCGTCAGATGTCCGTTCAGGTAATCAAGCAACTGCCGATATCCGACGGCACGCATGGCCGGATGGGTTTCGGGCAATGTCTGTGACGCAAGCCAGCGCGTCTCATCAAGCCAGCCGTTCTCCATCATACTACGGAACCGCTCACTGATACGCCGGCGCAATGGATCGCGTGGCATATCCAGCACAAAGACCGGGCACGCAATGGGCACTGCCGTGGCCGGACGCTGTTGCCATACACTTAATGGAATACCGGTGCTCTCGTTCACACATAATGCCCGCATAATGCGCTGGGTATCATGCGGACTGAGAATGGCCGCCATATCCGGGTCCTTGTGCTGTAACAACTGATAAAGAACCTCGACACCGGCCTCGACAAGCAGCGCTTCAAAGCGACTGCGTACCACCGGGTTCTCCTGCGGAATATCTGCAAAACCTTCAAGCAGTGCGCGCAAATAGAGACCGGTCCCACCCACAATCAAAGGCGTGATTCCTTCGCTATTGGCCTGACGAATACACTCAGTCGCTTCAGCCGCCCAGCGCGCTGCCGAATATAGATCTGGCAGCCGGCAGCAATCCACCATGGCATGACGCACCTCAGCCAGCTCTGCCTGCGTGGGCTTCGCCGTACCAACATCCAGACCACAATAGAGCTGCATCGAATCACATGCGATGATCATACAGCCGCTTTGCCTGGCCAGCGTCATCGCCAGCGCTGACTTCCCTGTGCCGGTTGCTCCCATCAGGGCAACTGCATGCAAACCACTCACTGCCTGTGCTCCTTCTCCAGCAATGTCTGATGTGCCCGCTCGCGCATCGAGGCCTCCTGGCCCGGATTCTCCATCACCTGTGTCTCCTCATGCAGCATAAGCCGAACTGCCAGCATCCACAATGGGCTGAACATCAGACTCAGTGCAATCACGGCCATTGCCATCTGATGCCCGTCCTCGCTCAACAGTCCGAAGCCGAGCCCCATTGACGCCAGCAGAAAGGAAAACTCACCAATCTGACTCAGTAACCCGCCTGTCAGCAATGCCATCGCCCATGTTTCTCCGAGTATACGCAAGATAACGGCATTGATACCGGAGTTGACGATAAACACCAGCAGCGTCATTGCCATCAGCATCAACAGATGTTGAGAAACGAAGTCGAGGCTGACCAGCATCCCGACCGACATGAAAAATATGGCCACAAACACGACGTAAAGCGATCGCAAATGCTCTTCCACCCACTCCGACTGATCCGATGCATGCAGAATCATACCTGCCAGAAATGCTCCGAACGGGGCTGATAAACCGATTTCAGCGGTCAACGCTGCTGCCGAAAAACAGAGCAGCAATCCCAGCATAATCTTGCTGTCCAGCGACTGTTTCAGTACGCCGGGAAAGCGCCAGCCAGGTCGCCGCATCAACCAGACAGCCAGCGCCAGAAGCAATGTCCCCCCGACCACCTGCATGGCAATGGTCAGCGGCTCAACATCGCCCTCACCACCCACGACCCCGAGCACGATCATCATCGGAACAATGGCCATATCCTGAACCAGCAGGATACCAAGCGCATTCTGACCAAAGGGAAGATCAAGCTCGTCGGCATCCTTAAGCAACGTCAGCACCACGGCAGTTGAACTCATGCTGATCAGAAAACCGAAAAGAAGCCCCTCCTTCCAGGTCGAGCCAAACAACCAGGCACCGCCAATACATACTGCGACACTTAAAAGAATCTGCGCCAGCGTACCAACCAATGCGATTCGCCAGCCATCAATCAGACGCGGTAATGACACTTCCATGCCGATAAAAAACAGCAGCATGATCACCCCGAGATCGCCCATGTGGGTCATCAACTCACGATCATTCACCATCCCCAGGCCGGACGGCCCGACAATCACGCCGGTGATAATATAGGCAATTGCAGCGGGAATACGCATGGAGCGTAATACAAAAGCGAACAGCATGGCACAACCAATCACTGCCACCAGCGCCAGCAGAACGTAGTTAATATCCATCCAACTTACTCCTGTCGGCCAAACAGCCGGTCAAGCTCAGCAAGCGAAAGCCTTACATAGGTGGGACGCCCGTGATTACACTGGGCAATATTCGGGGTCCGCTCCATTTCGCGCAACAACAACTCCTGCTCATCGTGGGACAGAAGACGCCCGGACTTGATGGAGCCCTTGCAGGCACGATTACCCAGCCAGCGCTCCAGTATTCTGGCGCCGCCACTGCTGCCGGCCTCGGCATCCGCCCCGAGCAGGCGACAGCTGTCCACCAGCTCAGCCACCAGTTCAAGCAGAGGCTCTCCCACCAGCATAGCCGGCACTGAACGGATCAGAAAAACTTCATGACCTGCCACCTCAAGTTCAACACCGAAGCGATGCAGTTCATCGCTGTGATCGGCCAGCCACGCTGCCGCCTCACCGGAGAGTGTCAGCGACTCAGGCGTCAGCAGCATCTGGGTGGCAATACTTCCGCCAGCCAGCTGGGCCTTCAGCCGTTCATAGGTCATGCGTTCATGCGCAGCATGCTGATCCACCAGGACCACGCCACTATCGGTTTGCGCCAGAATATAGCAGCGGTGCACCTGCGCCAGCGGCCGTCCAAGATCAAGCGGGGAAGAGGCATCGGCGGCCACAGTAACCGGCTCCCCGCCACGCATCGATGCAGGCGCAGAAAACAGCATACGATTCATGGCCGGGGGCAGCGAGCGCTGACCGCCGCCAGACTGAAATGCACCGGAACTGAATCGCGGCATGGATGAGAGGGGCTCACGTACCGATGGCGGTGAGGAGGTTCCGGCAGAGCGCTGCAATGTATACAGCGCCTGATCGGTCGTCGTTGAGGCAACCACCTGCCCCATTCGCTCAATGCCGGCCCGAACACAGGCAACAATACCGGCACTGACCGACTGAGGGGATTTAAACTTCACCTCACGCTTGGCCGGATGCACGTTAATATCGACATCTGCAGGATCGATCTCGATACGAATCACCGCAACCGGATAACGGTCATGGAATATCACATCCCGGTAGCCGGCACGAAGCGCTGCAATCAGCTGCTTGTCACGGATCACCCGCCCGTTGACCAGGAACATCATCCGGTTTGAATCCCGGTGATGAAACGTCGGTAAGCCCAGCCAGGCAGAAATCCGCATGCCATCATGCTCAATCACCTGCTCAATGCAGTTATCGGCAAACTGATCACCCATGATCGCCAGCACACGCGCCCGCTCCGCCTGAACGGGATATTCGAGCCGTGTACGTCCGTCCACCTCAAGCCTCATCGCCACCGGCGGATTGGCCAGCGCCAGCGCACGGAACACGTCGATAATGGCCGCCTCTTCTGTCTTATCGCTACGCATAAAGTTCAGGCGCGCCGGCGTATTCAGAAACAGGTCAAGCACCTCGATGCGGGTACCGCGACGGGGGGCGGCAGGTCGTACAACCGTCTCACCGCCACCATCCACACGAACTTCGATCCCCTCACTTGCGCCGGCAAGTGCGGTCTGCATACGAAATCGGGAGACAGATGCGATCGAAGGCAGCGCTTCACCGCGAAACCCGTGACTGGCGATCCGGTGCAAATCCTCCGAGCTCTCGATTTTACTGGTCGCATGACGCTGCAAAGCCAGCGCTGCATCCGCAGCCCCCATACCAAAACCGTCGTCGTCCACCTCGATACGGCGCTTGCCAGCCCCTTCGACACGCACAGTCACAGCGGCAGCACCGGCATCGATGCTGTTTTCAACCAGCTCTTTCACCGCCGAGGCGGGACGTTCCACCACTTCACCGGCAGCAATCTGGTTGGCAACTTGAGGGGAAAGAATATGAATCAGGTGATCAGACATGGTAACTGGATCGATACTGGGGCACGACACGCTCCGAATTCAGAATGGACGAAACCTGAGCATATCCGCCGCGCGAGTCCACCTGCACAGCTTCATGCGTGCAGATGGAACAAAAGCGGCTGTGCCTGCGCTACAGACTCAGCGCAGGCACAGCCAATTCATCGGTGCGGTTGCCCTGGGAGAGACTGATTCATTGGCATCCTGGCAAACTTCAGTCCGTAAAGGCAACAGCGTGACAAAGAGGCAGGAAGCCGATTGGACGCGGCCAACGGCCGCCCGCAGGACGAGGGCATAATACCCGGGTCTTTTGCCTTTACTTACAAATCAAACACTTACGTCTCTGATTTGATTCGCTGCATCCTGCAGCTCACCCGGCGGCGGCAAAGCCGTCCAATCCGGCTATCCTGCCGCATTGTGGCGTCCGTCCAAGGCTCGCTCGGAAGCACTGAATGAATCAGTGCTTCCCTAGCCATGCATGCGGTTAAGCTGCCTTGCGATCACATCGTGATTCAACCACAACACCGGCGCCGACGGAGCGGACATCTCATGGAACATCAACGGCCCCGTCCCTTCCAGCACCAGACTGCTCAGGTGATCGGTAATCAATGCGTTACGGTCGGCATGCAGGGCCGTGATTTCTCCGGAGGTACCAATCATGACATCCGCAAGCTGCTCACTATTGTCCATCGGCCACGCTTCATAATTACGGAATTCGGTGATGACACTATCCGCATTGTAAGCCTCGATCTGAGCCAGCAGCGCTTCAAGGGAGTGCCCTTCTGCCAGCAAACGACGACATTGCTCCCACTGGGCGTCAGCCCATGCTCCGCCCTCCTCCTTTTTCAGTGCATTGAGCAGAGGAAACAGGGAAAGCTCAACACCGACAAAAATATCGGATGAGTTGGTGCGAATCTCGGGGCAGTTGAATACGGTTGCACGGATGCCATGAGCCCAGGCCGCCTCGGCAATTCCTTCCAGCCGCATTTTGGCATAGCCCTGCGTATAATTACTGTAGCTCTGCCATGTATAGACATCATTGATCAGAATCTCGGTTCCATGATAGCCGTAAGCACTGTAACAAACCTTGCCCCCGCTCAGCTCCAGACGCTTACGCAGCGCACCTGTGGCCTCAATCAGATAGCCAAATGTGTTGGCTGAAACCTCATCGAAATTCATCAGAATAAATTCACCCAGATCGCTTTCCAGCAGCGTACGGGAGGACATAAAGCGAGCGCCCTGGCCTTTATAGACGCGGTTGGCGATGGCAAGAAACACCTTCACCTTGGGAATACCGCCGGCCATCGTGTGGGCAAAATAGACATTGGCACCATCCGGAATCATGGTTTCAAGTTCTGCAACCACCTGTGCCAGTGACGATTTAAAGCGATTGACACCAACCTCACGACAGCGCTCGATATGTGTCCAGTCGAGCTTGTCATCCGGCCAGCTTTTAATGGTCATTCTGGCAAGCAACTCTGCAGGTGTTGGCTCCCCTTCAGGGGCATCCAGATCGAAGCCGGCCATCATCGGGATATTGATAATTTTGCCGCCAAGATTGGCCTCAGCTGCCGCCAGCTCCTCATCATTCAAGGGGCGCAGCCGGTTCTTCTCATCACGGCGCCCCACAGTCACTCCGACAATCGTCATGCCTGCAGCGCGCGCTTCATCGATCAGGCCATTGACATAGCCGCGCCCGAACAGCTCACCAAACAGGACAAACACATCACCCTTTCTGAAAATATTTTGGGTGGGAATTTCACGAAGCGGATTCAGTGCAGTCATATCACTCTCTTGTATTTGATTTTAAAGCCCCGGGCCCTGGCCATTGCAGAGGCACAACCTCCGCAGTCTAACCCGATGGCAGCAATTGCATCCAGTAGATGCATCGGCGCACTCTTCATGCGCCTGATATAGAGCTCGCAAAGCCACAACCCGGACGAACTATTGATCCGCTTTCACCGGTTTTAACATCGATGTACGCCCGACCATAATATCCACGGCTTTCAGCAACCGCCTGAACACCGACTGCTGACAATACGGTATGCCGTGCTTTTTGCACACCGCCGCCACTTTCGGCTGAACAAACTGATATTGCCGCAGCGTCAGATCAGGCCAGAGATGATGTTCCACCTGATAATTCAACCAGCCATAAAAGAAGTCGTTGATATCAGAACCGGTCGGATAGTTCACCGAGCCCAGAATCTGACGCAGATAAAACTCACCTTTACCCCGGCCTCGCTCCTCAAACATCATCACATCATCACCGGCATGATTCGGCACAATCACCAAAAACGTATGCATGTTGGTAAACACTTCCGCCATCAGGGAGGTCAGCAACACACTGATGGCGGCCGTTGTGCCTAACGGCAAAAACAGTGATGGCAACAACAGGAAGCGATATGCGACATAGGGAAGAATACTTTGCAGCCATAATGCCCGCCCATGACGGGTCAACGGACTCCAGCCACTGCCTCGTTGCATGCGCGGTGCCGGCTCACCATTTTTTTTCGCCTGCCGGAGCATGAGCTCCTTATGTGTTCTCGGTGCGTAATAGACCAGCTTCCAGACCATTGAAAACAGCGCCACCAGTATGATTCGCAAAAAGAGCGGCATGGCCGATTGCCGCAACCATGCCGTGTTGTGCTGCAAATGATCGGGATCGCGCCTCTCGCCCAGGTTGTAATGATGTAACACATCATGTTCATGATGCCAGGCCTGTGGCGTAATCCAGTCCGGCCAGTCGATAAATCGCCGCCAGCCACCGGCGTATGTTTTACTGGTATATTTGCCCGGAACGCCATCGACCTTATCATACCCTTTGTGCACAAGTGGATGGGTCATCTGAGTCCAGCGTGTAAAGCTGCCCTGACTGATCAACAGTGCCGAGACAGGGTTCGGGGCAATCCATGCGGTGGCATAACCGGCCAGCGTACAGAACCTCCCCCAGCGCTCCATTTTCCTTAAATGAATAAAATCCTCATCACTGATCCGCGCCATGGCTTCACGATGGATGGCATCAAGATCCTTCGCCAACTGCTGCCTGTCTACGGTCTGGTAACTCTTGATACTCACACACACTCCCGATTTTCCCGGCGTAAATATTACAAGAGAAACCGCTTTTGTCTTCTCCCATAGCTCCGGGCATCGGCCACAGCAATGACATCCGCCAGATTTCCCCAGCCGGGGTCACATCCGGGGTCAGGTCTTGATTTGCTAATTTTATTAGCAAATCAAGACCTGACCCCGATCAAATCCCGGTCAATCTCAGCAGGTATACAGCCCGCGGGCGCGGAACTGCCCCACCACCCGCGCTGTCAGCTCGGCACCCGGAGGCTGAACCTCTTTCAGCTGATATTTAAAGCCCAGCTCCTCCCACTTATGCTCCCCAAGCTTGTGGAACGGCAACACCTCCACCCGCTCAACCCCATTCAGCGTGGCAATAAACTCCGCCAGCTTCTCCACATCCTCCACCGCATCGGTATAGCCGGGAACCAGCACATAACGAATCCACATGGCTTTCCCCGCATCGGATAAACGGCGGGCAAAATCGAGCGTCGGCTGCAACTCATGGCCGGTCAGTGCCTGATACTTGTCTGCATCGATATGCTTGATATCAAGCAATACAAGATCGACATCATCAAACCATTCATCCTCCAGCTGTGCAGCCAGAAAGCCCTGTGTATCCAGAGCGGTATGTAAATGCAGGTCATGTTTGGCGAGGTAGAAAATTTCGCGAATGAAATGGGCCTGCATCAGCGGTTCTCCACCCGATATGGTAATCCCCCCGGCAAAACGCAAAAACGATGCGTATTCAGCCATCTCACCGATCACATGATCGACCGTCATCAGGGTGCCGTTATGCATCTTGATGGTATCCGGGTTATGACAATACAGGCAGCGCAAGGGGCAGCCCGAGACAAACAGAACAAAGCGCATGCCCGGTCCATCGACGGCACTCCCCATCTCAAATGAGTGGACAAAGCCGGACAAACGCCCCTGCTCATCAATACAGGCGGGCGCTATATAGACCGGGTGCCTGATCGGCGTCTGCTGACTCAATGACACAACCTGCGATCACCCTGTCTGCCGGTCAGGCAGACAGGGGCTGCGCCATTAAAAATGAAGGTGAAATGTCCGGTTAATAACATCCAGCTGCTGCTCACGAGTTAATTTGATGAAATTTACCGCATAACCGGATACGCGCAGGGTCAGCTGCGGGTATTTCTCCGGATGCTCCATGGCATCAAGCAATGTATCCCTGCTCAGCACGTTGACATTCACATGAAAACCATTGGCATTGCAGAATACATCGATGCAGTTACTCAGATTGTTCACCCGATCGCTGAGCGTATGCCCCAGTGCATCGGGCGTACAGGTTGCTGTCCATGAAATACCATCGAGTGCCGCGTGATAGGGAAGCTTGGCCACCGATGCCCCGGAAGCAATAAATCCTTTGGTATCACGACCGTTCATCGCATTGGCACCCGGTGCAAATGGCTCCCCGGCCCGACGGCCATCCGGCGTATTACCGGTCTTTTTGCCATAAACAACATTGGAGGTAATCGTCAGTACCGACTGGGTCGGCACGCTGTTGCGATAGGTTTTATGCTTGCGGATCTTCTCCATGAAGGTTTCCACCAGCCAGACCGCAATCCGGTCGGCACGATCGTCATTGTTACCATACGCCGGGTATGCCCCTTCAATATCAAAGTCGGTGGCAATCCCCTGCTCATTCCGGATCACGCGCACCCTGGCATATTTGATCGCGGCCAATGAGTCGGCGGCAACAGAGAGCCCGGCAATACCACAAGCCATGGTGCGATAGATATCACGATCATGCAGCGCCATTTCGATACGCTCATAGTGATATTTATCGTGCATAAAGTGAATGGCATTCAGCGCCTTGATATAGATCGAGGCAAGCCACTCCATCATACGATCAAATTTTTCGATCACTTCATCATAGTCGAGGTATTCAGATGTCACCGGCTCAAAGCCATGCGCAATCGTCACGCCGGATTTTTCATCCACTCCGCCATTGATCGCATACAAAATCGTCTTGGCCAGATTACAACGCGCGCCAAAGAACTGCATCTGCTTGCCAATGCGCATGGCCGAAACACAGCAGGCAATGGCATAATCATCACCCCACTGGCGGCGCATCAGATCATCCGACTCATATTGAATCGAACTCGTCTCATTCGAGACCCGGGCACAAAAATCCTTGAATCCGCGCGGCATGGCACTGGACCACAGCACCGTAAGATTCGGCTCGGGTGCCGGTCCAAGATTGTAAAGTGAATGCAGGAAGCGGAAGCTGCTTTTACTGACCAGTGTACGACCGTCCTCGCCCATACCACCAATGGCCTCGGTCACCCAGGCAGGGTCGCCTGAAAAGAGCATATCGTACTCAGGCGTCCGTAAAAAACGGACGATGCGCAGCTTGATCACCAGATCATCAATCAGCTCCTGTGCCGATGACTCATCCAGGGTCCCCTCACGCAGATCACGCTCAATATAGATATCCAGGAAGGTGGATATACGGCCGATCGACATCGCCGCACCATTCTGCTCCTTGATCGCCGCCAGATATCCGAAATAGGTCCACTGCACCGCCTCACGCGCTGTCGTAGCCGGACGAGCTATATCAAAACCATAGGCTGCCGCCATCTGGCGCAGCTCATCCAGCGCCCGGATCTGCTCGGATAACTCCTCCCGTGTGCGCAACACCTCTTCACTGAACACAACATCATCCAGCTCCGCCTTTTCGCGACGCTTGTCCGCGATCAGAAAATCGGTGCCGTAGAGTGCAACACGCCGATAATCACCGACAATTCGGCCGCGACCGTATGCATCGGGCAAACCGGTAATAATTCCTGATTTACGGCAGGCAAGAATATCCGGGCTATACACGTCAAATACGCCCTGATTGTGATCCTTGCGATAGCGCTGATACGCCTGCCGGACCGACTCATCGAGCGTAAACCCGTAGGCCTGAAGCCCCGCTTCAACCATGCGAAGGCCACCATTGGGAACAATGGCACGTTTTAATGGTGCATCGGTTTGTAATCCGACGATCAGTTCAAGATCCTGATCGATATAGCCCGGCTTGTGGGCAAGAATGGAGGCGCCAATATCACTGGATACATCCAGCACACCTTTGACTCTCTCCTCTGCAATCAGTGCCGATATCCGTTCCCACAAGCGGGCGGTACGTGGCGTTGCTGATGCAAGAAAGCGATCATCCCCGTCATAGGGGGTATAGTTTTTCTGAATAAAATCACGAACATCAATACAGCGCTCCCAGTTACCGCCACAAAATTGGGCCCAGGGTTGCCGTACGGAATCGTTCACTGTTGCGTTCATGATGACACTTACCTCGTTTACGTGTGCGATACAAGACACGATGAGCAAGTTGTTCGCCACACGGTTGACAGCTTAAAGGTGAGCCCCGACTGCAGGGCTCACCTTTCGCTTACGGCTTACATATTACCGTATCGTCGGCAATGATGTTACTTTTTCCTGCGCTCGGGCTTGCGATCCGGCTTACCCTGACGCACCGGTTTACCACGACCACCGCCTGCCCTTTTCGGCTCGGCAGCGCCATCATTGCGACCGGGACGGAACTGCTTGCGCTTGAACGGGGTCTCGGGAAGGTGACGGCCCAGCTCCAGTGAGGCATTCAGCGGGTGACCGCATACACGCAACTGCTGCAGCTGTTTGAATACCGTTTTTGGCATGCCTTCCGGCAGATCCACGGTACTTGAATCATCGCTGATCGAGATATTACCGATAAATTCGGACTCAAGACCGATCTCATTGGCAATCGCACCGACAATATGACGCGCCTCAATACCATGCGCACGTCCGACCTCAAGACGGTAACGATCCTGGCCACGAGCCGGAGCCGGACGGTCGATAGAGTCCCGGCTACGCGGTGCAGGGCTTTCACGACGCGGCTTGCGCTCTTCACCGAGATACTCCTCCACTGTTTCACTGCGCAGGTTACGCATGCTTCTGCGCTTATCCTGCGGCTCATCGAAACGGGCCTGAGAGACCTCCCGCTGCGGGCGCGGTTCATCCTTCAGCAGCAGCGGCTTGTCACCCTGAACCATGCAGGCCAGTGCAGCGGCAATCTCCTGAGCCGGCACGTTATGCTCCTGCTCATACTGCTCGATGATGCTGGCAAAGGACTCAAGCTGCTCGCCTGCCAGCGTGTCTGTAATGCGCTGTTTGAACTCGGCAATACGAAGGTTGTTGATATCCTCGGTACTCGGCATCTCCAGCAGCTCTACCCGCTGCCTTGTCGCCTGCTCGATTGAATAGAGCATCCGTTTTTCGCGTGGCGCAACAAACAGAATCGCATCGCCCTTGCGGCCGGCACGACCGGTACGGCCGATACGGTGAACATAGGACTCGGTATCGTGCGGAATATCGTAGTTGATCACGTGTGAAATACGCTCTACGTCCAGACCACGGGCAGCCACATCGGTGGCCACAACAATATCAATCTTGCCACTCTTCAGGCGGTTTACAATCTGCTCACGCTGGCTCTGCTTGATATCACCGTTAAGTGCCATAGCGGCATATCCACGTGCCTCAAGCCTTTCAGCGACCTCGTCGGTGGCAGTCTTGGTACGCACGAAAATAATCATGCCATCAAATGACTCGAACTCGAGAATACGGGTAAGCGCATCGATCTTGTTACGACCGCTGACCATCCAGTAGCGCTGACGAATGGTCGGTGCTGTCTCGGTTTTCACCTGAATGGTGACCTGTTTCGGATTATTCAGATGCGACTGGGCAATCTTGCGGATCACTGGCGGCATGGTTGCCGAGAACAGTGCGATCTGACGCTCTTTCGGCGTCTGCTCAAGAATCCACTCAACGTCATCGATAAAGCCCATGCGCAGCATCTCGTCCGCCTCGTCGAGAATCAGCGTCTTGAGCTTGCCGAGGTTGAGCGTCTTGCGACGGATATGGTCCATGACACGACCCGGGGTACCAACCACAACATGGGCGCCACGGCTAAGCTGACGCAGCTGAATATCATAGGACTGTCCACCGTAAACCGGCAGCACATGGAATCCCGGCAAGTGATGGGCATAGAGCTGGAATGCCTCGGCCACCTGAATGGCCAGCTCACGGGTTGGTGCCAGTACCAGCACCTGCGGATCTTTTTGGGACAGATCAATATTGGAGAGCACCGGCAGCGCGAAGGCTGCGGTTTTACCGGTACCTGTCTGCGCCTGGCCGAGCACATCCCGACCGGCAAGCAGCAGAGGAATGGTTTCCGCCTGAATCGGCGTAGGCGTTTCATAGCCGGCTGCTTCCAGAGATTTGAGAACCAGCTCATTCAAGCCCAGTTCGCTAAACGTTACATCAATAGTCATTCACACACCTGTTTCACAGGGTGCTTTAACCCTGCAATCGAATAAATAAGGGGCCGCACACGCATGTGCAGCCCCCTCAATCGCGCACCCTACCCTAATCAACAGCATAAGGCACGAAACGCTGATCAATGCATGACCGGGGCAACCTGACCGGATTCTGCGCCCCTGGTTCTGCATCGTTTTCACGGCTGCCGATCATCTTGCCGGCCATGCACACAAGCCGATGGATCAGCGCACCTTCCGCTCATCACTCGACGCTGATTCCCGTCAGTTTCTCATGAATCAGCCGGCTTAATTCATAAATGTCATAAGGCTTGGCCAGCACCGTTTCACTCCTGCTGACTTCACACTGAATGACCTTCATCCGGTCATATCCGGTGGTAAAAATGCAGGCGATATGAGGGGTAATCGCACGCATCTGTTTGAGTGCATCCACACCGCTCATGCCCGGCATCACCACATCAAGAATCACCAGACTGATCTCATCCCGGTGCAGGCGAAACTGGCGCACGGCCTCAATACCATCGTTAGCCACCACCACCTTGTAGTTCATCCCCTGCAGAATATCACGATGGGTGGTGACCAGCGTGCTGTCATCATCGACCAGCAGAATCGTTTCACCATGGCCCTGACAAGGTTCATCTTCAGCTTTTTTACTCGATAGCAACTCACCGTCCTTCGGACGAATCAACGGCAGATAGATATGAAATGCCGTGCCATGGGCCGGCTCGGATTCAACCTCAATGGCGCCGCCATGTGACTGAACCGAGCCATAGACCATCGCCAGTCCAAGACCGGTGCCGCGATCCACCTCCTTGGTGGTAAAAAACGGTTCAAAAATCTGATTCAGATGCTCCGCTTCAATGCCACTGCCATTATCACGCACCGTGATACAGGCAAACTCACTGGCATCGGTATACTGGTGACGGTCACAAAACTTCTGATCCGCCTCATAGCGGCGTAACTCCACCGTAATCACCGGCTTGATTGTGGACTCCAGCGCATCCCGTGCATTATTGACCAGATTCAGCAGCATCTGCTGCAACTGGTTGGCATCGGCACTGACATAGAGCTTTTCGGAGGTCACCTGCACATTGAATTTAATACTGGCAGGAATCGACACCTCATGCAGGCGGACCGTCTCCTTGATAAAGGGTGGCAGGTAGATCGGCTGCTTGCTGATGATATTACGCCTGGAAAATGCCAGCAGCTGCTGAATCATCCCGGATGCCCGCTGTGACAGCGTCTCGATCGAATCAATTCTGGAGAGTAATTCCGGCTGTCCGCTTGCCCTTCGTTTCAGCAGAAACAGATTACCGGTGATACCCGCCAGGGTGTTATTGAAATCGTGCGCAATACCGCCAACCAGCGTGCCGATCGCCTCCATTTTCTGAGCCTGCTGAAAACGTGCCTCAAGCTCCTCATAGGCCTGCAGATTCTGCTGCAGACCGATATAGTGGGTAATCACCTGACTGGCATCGAAAATGGGCGAAACCGTCAGTACAGCCGGGAACAACGTACCATCTTTTTTCCTGTCAACGATCCGCCCCTGCCATGACTGCCCGCTTTTCAGCGTATCCCACATCTGCTCATAAAACCGGCGATCCTGCTTGCCGCTGCTGAGTATGCGGGGATTGTTATTGATAATCTCTTCCGGCAGATAACCGGTCATCTCGGTGAAAGCCGGATTGACATACTCCACAATGCCCCAGCGATCGGTAATGATGATCGACTCACCGGCCTGCTCAATGGCCTGCGATAATTTACGCACCTTGGCATGCTCACGCTTCTCCCTGACCAGGTGAACCGCCAGGAACCAGGCGATAATGCCGATCAGCAGAATCGACACCCCGCCCCACAGCAGTGCATATAAGCGCGTATCTGATAATAGTTCGTGCAGCCGGGAAGCCGAATCATAGGCAACGATCCGCCATGACAGTGCTGTACCATTCGTCGTAACCATACCGGCAAGAGGCTTGATCACTGTATAGCAGTAGAGACCATCATCATTGCGAAGCTGCCCGGATTCCGTGCCACTGATCGCATGCCAGGCCGCTGCATGCGCATGCTGAAACTGAAACGACTGGCGGTCATTCAACATAAACCCCCACTCCAGCGCATGCTCGCGGGCATATAACCAGTAACCATCACGGTTTAACAGATAACTCTCGGTCAAGGCACTGCCGTTAACAGCCGCGAAGTTATCCAGCAGATGCTGCCCCAGGTAGTTCAGCATAAGGATACCGAGCCTGTTTCCCCGCTGATCAAAGATCGGTGTGGCCAGGCGGATCACCGGTTTGTAGGGCACCTCAACCACCTGATGTTCGACATTCAAATCCAGCGGAGAGACATAAATCTCTCCATGGGCCAGACCGGAGGCCGCCGTGTAATAGTAGCGATCTTTTTTCGATTGCAGCGCGCTATCCGGCACGATCCCGGCATGCCCTCCGTTCGCATTGATACGGATACGCTCCATGCCATCGTTATCGATCAGGCGAACCTGATCATAAAGCTTCTTGGTACTGGCAAAATCAGCCAGGTTGCCGGCGAGAATGGCGTTCAAATCATCACTGCCCTGCCGTAACTGTACAATCAGTTCAACCTCGCGGGAAAGATAGAGCAGATCGGAGGTAATCCTGGAAAGCTCCTGCTCGATTCCCTTTTTTTGCAGCGCGATGGTGCCCATGTTCCGCTCAACCTGCAGGTTGATACGGGAGTTTGCCTCAACACAGTAGATCAGCCAGGCAATGGCCGACACCAGCACGATGGCAGGCAGCAGAATGGCCGCAAAATAATGCACCCGCCCCCAGTTATCCGGCATCTTCAGGCGAATTCTCGAGTTGGCGGCGACGTCATACATGCCACTCAGCAAGCAAAACAGATGCCCCGAAAGCATGATCGTTTAAAAATCAGAAATTTTGTAACACGGCCGATAATTCTCCGCTGTGACCTTCATGCGCCCCTGTGCCACAAAGGCTGACAGCAATGCATCCACCGGTGCCATGATCTCCCGCTCACCATGAATCTCGAAATCTCCGAACTGCTCAACCGCACGAATCCCCTCATCCTTCACATTGCCGGCAACCAGTGCGGAAAAGACACGACGGAGATTCGCCGCCAGCAGCGCCGGTGGCTGCTGCCTATGCAGGGCAAGTCCCCTGATATTTTCATGGGTGGGTGCAAACGGGTGCTGAAAAACAGGATCGATCGTCAACGACCAGTTGAAGTACCAGGCATCCCCCATCTGGCGACGATATTCCCTGACCTGCTCCACCCCGCTGTGCATGGCTCGGGCCACGGCCACCGGATCATCGATGATCACCTGATAACATTGTCTGGCCTCCTCGCCCAGTGTCTGGACAATAAAATCATCAATGCGGGCAAAATAGGCACGGGCCGATTCCGGACCGGTAAAAATCAACGGGAATGGTATGCCGCGATTTTCCGGGTGCAGCAGTACGCCGAGCAGATAGAGAATCTCCTCGGCCGTACCGACGCCGCCGGCAAAGACCACCACCCCGTGGCCGGTCCGCACAAAAGCCTCCAGCCGTTTTTCAATATCAGGAAAAATCGTCAGGTTATTGACGATCGGATTGGGTGATTCTGCCGCAATAATGCCCGGTTCGGTCACCCCCAGGTACAGACCGTTATCAATGCGCTGTTTGGCATGACCGATCGTTGCCCCTTTCATCGGCCCCTTCATCGCCCCCGGCCCGCAACCGGTACAGACATCCAGCCCGCGCAAACCAAGCTCGTAACCCACCAGTTTACTGTAATCATATTCATTGCGCGAAATCGCATGACCGCCCCAGCACACCACCAGCCCCGACGCACGCATCGACCGGAACACACCGGCATTGCGCAAGATATAAAAGACGGCATTGGTAATGCCGGCGGAAGCAGAGAGATCAATATTGGCGTTATTGGTGATCTCATCATGCACAAACACGATATCGCGGAGCACCGAAAACAGATGCTCATGAATCCCGCGAATCATTTTGCCATCGACAAAAGCCCTGGCCGGTGCATTCAGCAGCTCCAGACGGATGCCGCGTGCCACCTGATGCACACGAATGTCAAAATCACTGTATCGTTCCAGCAAAAGCCTGCCATCATCCAGCTCACCATCGCAATTCAGCACGGCCAGCGCACAGCTTCTGAACAGATGATGCAAGCCGCCGCTGCTGTTATTGAGCAGCTGTTCCACCTCCAGCCTTGAGAGCACCTCCAGCCGGTCCAGCGGCTCAATCATGGCATTCATCACTTCATAACTCATGGCACTCTCCCTTCCTGTCTGATGCTGCACCGTTCGATCATACAACCGGAGCCCATCCAAATACTGTGCTCTTTCACAGCCATACTGAGCAAGCACCATGACAAGGCGATGACAATCAAAAGGTCATCTGACTTATGCAGAAGTATCCGTCGCCCCCAGGCTCTTGCATGAATAATTCCTTTGTTTCATTGATCTTTATAAAGCAGCAACAGACCGCAGCAGTAAGTGCCGGTGCTCCCGGGCGCGACAGGCTCTGTTTTTAAGGAGATGCTGATTTATTGCCCTCCTGGCAAAAATCAGTTCGCAAAGACAAAAGCGTGACAAAGAGGCAGGAAGCCGATTGGACGGCCAAAGGCCGCCCGCAGGGCGAGGGCATGATGCCCGAGTCATTTTATCTTTGCTTACAAATCAGACACTTACGCGTCTGATTTGATTCGCTGCATCCTGCAGCTCACCTGGCGGCGGCAAAGCCGTCCAATCCGGCTATCCTGGCGGATTGTGGCGCCCGTCCATGGCTCGCTCGGAAGCGCCTAATTAATCAGCGCTTCCTTAAGGGAGATGTGTGTCCTTTGCGGCAAATCGGTTTTAAGTGACTGCCTCTTTTAATGCAATGGACCTGCCGTCGCCCGCGCGCCGTTTGACCCCGACCAATCACCATTTATAATCAGAGCGGATCTGTTCACCTGCCATTCCGGGGTTGAGCGGACAGGGAAATCTCGAGGTATCGCCCATGCGATGGATTCTACAGTGTCTTGTATTAGCGTCGGTCATGCTGCTCACGTCCTGTTCGGGCTCTGACAGCGTACGCATCGCCATGCATCACTGGCTCGGCTATCAGACTCTTCCCGTCGCTGTGAATATGGGCTGGATTCACCCCGATCTGCTGACAATCACGACCACCCCTTCGGCAACAGAATCGATGCAACTGATGCGAGAGGGCAAGGTGGATGCAGCCGCCCTGACACTGGATGAGGCCATCCAGCTCAGCAGTGAGGGAGTGAATGTGGCTGTCATCATGGCCTTTGATATCTCATCCGGTGCCGATGTGGTGCTCTCCCGTTATGATAGCGCCACCCTGAAGCAGATGAGCCACATCACCATCGGGCTGGAAAAAAATGCACTGGGCAGCCTGATGCTGGCCAAACTGATTGAACAATCGGGCCTTGATCAGGACAAATTTATCATCTCGAATATACCGGCTGATCAGCACCTTGATTTCTGGCAACAGCAACAGCCCGATATGCTGATCACCTACGAACCGATGGCTGCGACCCTGATCCAGCAGGGGGCGATCCGTTTTATGGATACCCGTGAGATTGCGGATACCGTCTTTGATGTGCTGGTCGTCAACCGCTCATTCGCTGAAACGCATCGGGATGCACTGGCAGCGATCATCCGAGGTCAGTTCATCGCTGTCAGTAATCTGATGACACAGCCGGACGACACCATCTACCGCCTGGCACAGGAGGCAGGCATGGAGAGCAGCGAGGTCAGGCAGACGCTGCGTGGCCTGATCCTGCCCGGTGCCGGCTACAATGCCCGCTTGATGCAAGGGGAACCATCGCACCTGCAGGCTACGGCCACCGCACTCTCCAGACTCTTATACCGCCAGGGCATGATCGGCAACGAACTACACGGACCTGCACTGGTGATGCCCGACATATTGCTGCATGTGTATCACAGCATGCCGGAGCAATAGCCTTGAAACAGATCCTGCTGCTGCTTGTTATCATCCCCCTGTTCAGCTCCCCGGCATGGGCCGAATCACTGCGTATCGGCATACTATCGCTTGCCCCGACAAATCAGACCACCAGCCGCTGGCACCCACTGCAACACTACCTTGAAAACAAGCTGGCTACCCATATCGAGATCATTCCGATGGATGATGCACAACTTCTGGGGGCGATCCAGAAGCGGAGCATCGACTTCGCCATCACCAGTCCCGGTCATTATGTGCAGCTGGAATTTCATGGCCTGGTCTCCAGAGCACTGGCCACACAGGTCAAGCTGATCGATGGCAAGGCGGTCGCCTCATTTGGCGGCGTCATCATCACCCGCAGTGACCGCAAGGAGATCCGCTCGCTGCATGATCTGAAAGGGAGACGCATAGCCGCCACCGCACCCGACTCCCTGGGCGGCTACCAGATGCAGGCCTATGAACTGTTCCGGGCAGGTACCGATCTCTCCGGCTTGCGCATGGTCTGGACCGATATGCCGGACAACAAGGTCATTCAGGCGGTGCTGCACGGCGTTGCCGATGCCGGATTCATACGTGCAGGCATCATCGAGCAGCTAATCAGCGCAGGTAAACTCAAGGCCGATCGCCTGCGCATCATCCACCGTCAGATGCTCGGCGACTATCCGTTTGCCACCTCCACCCGCCTCTATCCGGAATGGCCCGTGGTGGCACTGCCCCAGGTGCCCTCATCCACCGTCAACAACTTTACCGCAGCCTTGCTGTCCATGCCTCATGGCGGTGCGCTGGCCGGCAGCATGGGATTGCATGGATTCAACGTCGCCGCAAACTATGAACCGGTCAGAAATATTATGCGCACCATGGCGGTCAACCCCTACGACCAGATTCCAGACTACTTTTATCTGCAGCTATGGAAAAAATATCACTATTTTTTCATTGCCATCGCATTGCTGCTGGTGCTGATCCTGCTACTGATGGTGAAGCTTCGTATCTCCAATGCATGGATCAAGGCATCCAGCCTGAAGATGGAACGACTGATTCGCAGCATGCCCGGGGTCTCGTATCAGCGACAACATGATGAACACGCCACCATTCTTTTCATCAGCGAGCAGACCCGCAGCCTGTTCGGATACCCGGCTGACGATTTCACCCCTCCCGGCCAGCGCAACCTGATCGACATGATTCATCCGGATGACCGCTCCCGTGTGCTCGCCACCATTGAGCAGGCACTCGATGAGCACAGTGAATATTCCATTGAATATCGTGTCATGCATCGCGATGGCTCAAGCCGGCGAGTATTTGAAAATGGCCAGGGCATCTATCAGGGCAATGGCAGCCTCCACTCACTGGTCGGCACCATTGTCGATCACTCGGCCGAATATCAGCTGCAGCAACTTCGTATCGAAAAGGAGAAGATGGCCTCAACCTCCGTACTGATTGGCGGCATCGCCCATAACTTTAACAATATTCTGGCCGGCATGGCGGTACAGCTCTATCTGGCCAAAGGGGCCTGTCAGGCCGAACCCTCCCTGCGCAATCGACTGGAAAAGCTGGAGGGTATGACCTTCCAGATGGGCAATGTCATCCGCCCGCTGCTGACTTTTATCCAGCATGACCTGGTGGAGAGAACCCCGCTTGTGATTCAGCCGGTGATTCAGCAGGCCATCGACTCATTTGCAAGGCGAACAAAAATCACCGTACCCATGAACATCACACTGCTGCCGGATGACTTCATCGTGCTCGGTAACCAGGCACAGGTCGAATCCGTGATACATAACCTGTTGCAGAATGCAGCCGATGCAGTGGCACAGGTACACTCCCCCGTCATCACCATCACCCTTGAGGAGAAACAACCCGATAGCGAGTGGCTCGACAAATATGTGTTCAGGCAACCCGAATCACTCTGCCGCTATGTCTGCCTGACCATTCAGGACAATGGCGCCGGTATCGACAAAAAAGATCTGCCGCATGTGATGGAACCGTTTTATACCACCAAGGAACCCGGCCAGGGTACCGGCCTCGGTCTCTCCGTCGTTTTTGGTATTGTTCAGGAAATGGCCGGCTTTCTCGGCATCGACAGCTCCCCCGGCCTCGGCACCAGGGTTCAGATCTATCTTCCCCACTACACCACCGAGCCCGCCTGCCCGCCGCAATTGCTGCCCGGCCACTCCGGCATCTAACGACCGCATTGACTCCTGCCGAGAAAGTTCAGACGACTACGGCAGGCATGGTTCCAGATTCGTTGAATTCGGGGGACTGTACAGTTCAAACATAGTTGCAGTCGCATGTCAAAATCAAATCCATGCCGAACTTGATGTCGGATAGAACAAGTTAACTGTATGCAGAACAATGCAATATGCGTGTTTCAATCCGCTCCCGACCCGGAGGCCGGGAGAAGCAAGCTTACACGCTGACCGAGGCCGACGAAGCCAACGTTTCAATCCGCTCCCGACCCGGAGGCCGGGAGAAGCATCAGGTAACAATGATCGGGGCCCGTGGAGCATCCGCGTTTCAATCCGCTCCCGACCCGGAGGCCGGGAGAAGCAATCTCGCTCATGGCAAAGAGAATTACGAAAGCAGTTTCAATCCGCTCCCGACCCGGAGGCCGGGAGAAGCCTGGCATCTCCTGCGCTGACATATATGGGATGCAGTTTCAATCCGCTCCCGACCCGGAGGCCGGGAGAAGCTCATCGATATGCACGTTATCCCACTTGGACGCGATGTTTCAATCCGCTCCCGACCCGGAGGCCGGGAGAAGCCACTAGCCAATGCTGCGCAATGATCGCGCACATCTGTTTCAATCCGCTCCCGACCCGGAGGCCGGGAGAAGCGTAGAGATGGATGGTGGCCAGAACTGCAAGTGCATGTTTCAATCCGCTCCCGACCCGGAGGCCGGGAGAAGCGTTGCAGCAGTCAGCATTTCCTTCAACTCACCATTCAGTTTCAATCCGCTCCCGACCCGGAGGCCGGGAGAAGCGTGTTCGCGGACATTGCGCCGCTTGCAACGGTTGCTGTTTCAATCCGCTCCCGACCCGGAGGCCGGGAGAAGCTTCCATACCAGCCAGCGACCGCGCAGAGATGCTGGCGTTTCAATCCGCTCCCGACCCGGAGGCCGGGAGAAGCGACTCACCGGCAGGTCATCGCATCTTTAATCGACGTTTCAATCCGCTCCCGACCCGGAGGCCGGGAGAAGCCCATGACGCCGGCACAGCTTGCGGCACGCCAGTGCGTTTCAATCCGCTCCCGACCCGGAGGCCGGGAGAAGCGATAGTTTTACTCACAATGACGGATGCAAATACGTGTTTCAATCCGCTCCCGACCCGGAGGCCGGGAGAAGCATATTCAGCCTCAAGGTTTCTGTATATCCAGCCTGCGTTTCAATCCGCTCCCGACCCGGAGGCCGGGAGAAGCGTCTGCCCGATCAGCGATGCATTGTAGGCATGATGGTTTCAATCCGCTCCCGACCCGGAGGCCGGGAGAAGCATTACCTCTTCTTGGCAAGCGTCGCCTTACTGTGCCGGTTTCAATCCGCTCCCGACCCGGAGGCCGGGAGAAGCCATCGATATGCACGTTATCCCACTTGGACGCGATGTTTCAATCCGCTCCCGACCCGGAGGCCGGGAGAAGCGAGTCGTCTTGTCGGACTCCCACTGCTGAATGGACTGTTTCAATCCGCTCCCGACCCGGAGGCCGGGAGAAGCTTAGCCGTATGCCAAGCAGCTATGCGATCTGAGGAGTTTCAATCCGCTCCCGACCCGGAGGCCGGGAGAAGCGCTCCGCTAAGGTCAGCCCCGTGGAGGTCAGCCTCACGTTTCAATCCGCTCCCGACCCGGAGGCCGGGAGAAGCGTTGCTGTTTTCTGCTGATACCAGCAGATCGCAAGTTTCAATCCGCTCCCGACCCGGAGGCCGGGAGAAGCCCCGTGAGACTGACAACGTAGCGCAAGCTTTGCGCGTTTCAATCCGCTCCCGACCCGGAGGCCGGGAGAAGCTTTCGCGGCCATAAATTGCCAGTAATTGTCGACTATGTTTCAATCCGCTCCCGACCCGGAGGCCGGGAGAAGCCTAAACTTGATGCAAATGAGATAGCTGAAAAGATCGTTTCAATCCGCTCCCGACCCGGAGGCCGGGAGAAGCGCGTAGGGCGTAGCTCCAGACTCCAATTCCCCCGAAGTTTCAATCCGCTCCCGACCCGGAGGCCGGGAGAAGCGGATGTCCCTGCGGCGGTTTGGTGGTATTCTGCGGGTTTCAATCCGCTCCCGACCCGGAGGCCGGGAGAAGCGCGCTGGGGGATGCCGTGGCCGCTATGTTCCCTGCAGTTTCAATCCGCTCCCGACCCGGAGGCCGGGAGAAGCTGGGCGGCGAATAAGGGATATATTGAAGTTGAGCAGTTTCAATCCGCTCCCGACCCGGAGGCCGGGAGAAGCGGGTATATCCGTAGGCCGGACACTGCAGCCAACATGTTTCAATCCGCTCCCGACCCGGAGGCCGGGAGAAGCGTGGCTGCAGGGCTTGGCCCTGTCGATCGCGTACACGTTTCAATCCGCTCCCGACCCGGAGGCCGGGAGAAGCACCTTTCGCAGGCGAACAGCTGCACCCAAGTGTTGTTTCAATCCGCTCCCGACCCGGAGGCCGGGAGAAGCGCGCTAACGGATGCCGAATCAACAGGCTTACTCGTGTTTCAATCCGCTCCCGACCCGGAGGCCGGGAGAAGCCTTCATTTTAACATCTTCAACATGGGCGGTCTGGAAGTTTCAATCCGCTCCCGACCCGGAGGCCGGGAGAAGCGGTTCAACGCCATCAATCACCGGCTCATTCACTCTTGTTTCAATCCGCTCCCGACCCGGAGGCCGGGAGAAGCTTGGTCCATTTGCGGGTGCGAAGCTTTCCGCCGATGTTTCAATCCGCTCCCGACCCGGAGGCCGGGAGAAGCAACACTATGCAGGAGGCGATTGCAGGCGTTAAGGTTGTTTCAATCCGCTCCCGACCCGGAGGCCGGGAGAAGCAGTTACTTGCAGCAGCACGCGCCACTTCATTACTGTAGTTTCAATCCGCTCCCGACCCGGAGGCCGGGAGAAGCGATTGAAAAAGATTGACACCTCTTTCCACTTCTATAGTTTCAATCCGCTCCCGACCCGGAGGCCGGGAGAAGCACGCTGTTTATCGGTTTTGCGGATGAGAGTGGCATGTTTCAATCCGCTCCCGACCCGGAGGCCGGGAGAAGCGAGAATGGACTGGTTGAATTTAAAGTAAAGGTAGGTGTTTCAATCCGCTCCCGACCCGGAGGCCGGGAGAAGCGGATTGGTACGCTGTCTATTCAGGCAGTAGTATTGGTTTCAATCCGCTCCCGACCCGGAGGCCGGGAGAAGCGAAGAAAGCGGCTAGTGAGAGACTGGCTAAGTGGCTGTTTCAATCCGCTCCCGACCCGGAGGCCGGGAGAAGCGCTGCATGCCCGGTTGGCGGTGCTTAACGTGCTAAAGTTTCAATCCGCTCCCGACCCGGAGGCCGGGAGAAGCGTTAAATATATTCCCTGTTTTAGCCTGCACAAAACTGTTTCAATCCGCTCCCGACCCGGAGGCCGGGAGAAGCGCAATATTTCTGACTTCAAGGTTGCGGATCGTCTGTTTCAATCCGCTCCCGACCCGGAGGCCGGGAGAAGCAGTCATGGGCTATCGACCACGTGATCACCTTCGGGTTTCAATCCGCTCCCGACCCGGAGGCCGGGAGAAGCGATGAAACTTCACCATTCTCCAGCTCGTACATAAGTTTCAATCCGCTCCCGACCCGGAGGCCGGGAGAAGCTCCACCTGTTTAACTGGTGAAGCGGCAATGAAAATATCCGGGCTTTTCGCGAACCACTTCAAGCAAGCCCGGAAAGTTTCATCACCTTCGACATATTCCCAAATATATCCATGAAAATCAAACAGATAGTTCAATCGCGAAGCCCCCGTGTGTTCAGACATCACTAAGGGTTCGCGCATTTGATTCCGAATTATAAAGAACAACTGCGCCTCAGATAACCAATGGTGCTGAAAAATCCCGATATGAATCTCTGCCCAGCGTATAAACAGCCCCACTCCGCTGGCCATACAGGCGATATATTCGCAAGCTATCAAGCTCTGTATTTATCTCATCGCTCAGCGCAGCCAGCATCGCATCCATCTGCATCGGCTCTACCGAGCACTCAAATACCGAGTACTGTACGCGTTGCCCATAGTCTTCACATATCTTGGCCACTCTGCGCAATCGACGGCGTCCCTCTTTTGTCTCTGTATTTACATCATAAGTAACAACAATATTCATACTCTATCTCGGCATGTAAGGCGTATATTCAGCCGACTCCCCACGTATAAACCGCGCCAAAAGCCTTGCCTGCACCATGGGCATCAGGGCAATCGGCACAGATTGTCCAAGCTGCTCATGCTTCACTTCATCCTGTTTACGCTGCTGCCATGCAGTCAACAACGTCCGGCGCGCATCTTCGGACATCTGTACAGAACCACCCGGCCGCACCTCGAAATCATCCGGCTTAATTTGTTGCCGGTTGATCAGTGTTAGCGCCAGTCGATCCGCCAGCAATGGACGAAACTCCTCCATCAAATCGAGGGCAAGCCCAGGCCTGCCCGGACGAAGTGTATGTAAATAGCCAACCTGCGGATCAAGCCCAACGCTTTCAACCGCAGATACACACTCGTTGGCCAACAACGCGTAAAGGAAAGAGAGTAATGCATTGATTCGATCCCGTGGCGGCCGCCGATTGCGCCCCTTCATTGCAAAGGCATCCTGGTTGTGCCGCAATAACGCATTAAATGAATCAAAATATTCTCGCGCTGCCTGCCCTTCGATTCCACGCAAGACATCCGCGTCTATCGCCTGTGGCAAAGCCCGAATGGAGCCTGCCAGATTATCGGCAGCCAGGCGCAACCGTGCCGCATACTCCGGTGAGCTTGCCTCGCGGGCACCGCGCAACAAAACAGCACGGCTATTTTGCAGCTTGCCAGCCACCACTATTCGCATCAGCTCAACACTGCGCTTTTCATCATCAAGCAACTGATGTTGCGCTCGTCTGAGCAGAACATTGCCTGATTGCGGACCTTCAAGCCTTGCTCTGAATCTGCCCTGCTCGCTTAACATCACCACACTGCGTCCATCTTCTGCACAACGGTGCAATGCAAACGGACTCACCATCACATTACCGAACAACACAATGCCACCGATATGATGCATCGGCACACGCAATTTCGTTTGCTTGTCGATTTCAAGCTTCAGCGTCTCGCGCTCAAGGTGCAAATACGAACCCTGCGTCATCACAAACAACGTATTTAATACCTGACGCATAGCTCCTCCGCCATCGGTTCATACAGATCTATCGCTCTTGCCTGCATTTCCGGTAAACAGATCTCTTTCAGTGAGCATTGCTCACAATGCCTGGCCAACACAGGGCCGGGTATCTCGCCTGATTCAACCATCGCCCGAACCGCCACCACCGTTTCCCGCAGCTTACCTCGCAACATTTCATTAAAGGCCACCACTCGCCGCCGTCTGCTTTTGACGTGATAGATAGCCCCTTCCGCTATCGTCACATTCAGCATCTCTTCAAGACAGATCGCCTGGGCGCAGAGCTGTATATCGTCGTGCAGCCCCTTCTTGCGCGGCCCGTGCTTATACTCAACCGGGTAAACAGCTCCGTCGTCATGGAATTCGACCACATCGCATTTACCTATCAATCCGAGAGTTTCAGACCAGACAGGAAGGGCCCGCTCGATACGCATCCCTGCCTTCACCTCATACTCCGGCACATCGACACGATCATGCTCACGCCGACCTTTCTGGGTATGCAGATTCTCACTCCACACCTGCGCCACGTGGATCAACCCACACTGGCGCTGGCAGTAGATGAAATGCTGCAATGCCGAGATCGGGATGGGGTCGCTGCTGCCAGTCAACTTACTCTGCCTTGCCAATAGCCTGGCTCACGATGGAGATGAGCAACCGCAATCACCAGAATCTGACCCTCTCGCAGTTGGTAAACGACCCCATAAGGAAATCGCCTCAACCGGCAACGGCGGGTACGCCTGGACAATTGATGCCAACCTTCGGGGAAGGCCGCTATCGAATTCAACGCATGGGTAAAATCGTTGAGAAACCTTCGCTCCAACCCAGCTTGCTCCCGTTCATACCAGGCGACCGCTTCATCCAGCTCTGCAATAGCCGGTGGCAGAAAACGGATTTTCATTCCGTCTTATAACGGGCTAATACCTCATGAACGGATACGGACTCCATCTCCCCGCGTTCATAGGCATCGAGGCGGCGTTCCGCCTCTTCAGCCCACCGCGCATCAATGGCTTTGTCCGGCTGGTCGAGACTGGCCAGCAATTCGTCCACAAGTTCCGCCCGGCTGGTCGCTTCCAGCGCCAGCGCATCTTTGAGCAGGTTTGCAGGTACAGCCATGTCAGACCTCCAGAATCGTAACTCCACTCGGCAGATTATCGGAATTCACGCTGATGTCATAATCTGCAAAACTTCTTGGTGCGGTAACGCCGTCTTTCAACTCTGCCTGCACCCTGTCGAAAAGCACATGCGCCGGAGCGTTGCCCATATTCGATTCATGCTTGAACACCACCAGTTTACGGGTGGCCATCATGCCGCGCGCAGCCGAACGATCGTGCTCGAACATATTGTTCAGCGACTCCCACAGCAAAGAGAGATCCCCTTCGGAGAAGCCTGTCTGCCCTGCCAGCGATGCAGAGACAAAGCCATGGGCGACATAGAGACCGTAAGGCACGGTGAACTTGCGGCCCATGGTGCGGTTATCGCCATCCTGTTTCTCGGCTTCGGCCTCAGTTGCCACGGCCATACGGGTGATCGAATGCTCCAGCGTGACGACCGGATCGACACTGCGGGCGAAGGTGATCTGCACAGGTCCGCGTACCTGGCCGCAATTCGCCTCTTTCAAGCCCATGACGGCACCGAATGTGCGAATGTCGAAAAAATTCCTGCACATCCAGTCGCGAGCCTTATCCACGTCGTCCCCGCCTTTACGCTTGCCATCCTTGCCCTTCGGATCAAGCCCGAGCGCAATGTATGCTTTCTCCTGTTGATTGGTCAGCACGGCCTTCTCTTTCACATAAATCTCGTAAGGCGGCTTCTCGCCATGCTTAAGTCCTACATAGTTGCGCACCTTGCGTTTGAGGCAGACATCAGTGACCAGCCCTTTGCCGGTTTCGGCATCGACGCGCGGCAGATTGCCTGCATCGGGGTCGCCGTTGGGATTGCCGTCCTGCACATCGAACAGCAGTACGAAGTCATATCTATTTTGAATGCAATTACTCATGGATCATCTCCTTCTCTTCTGATTTTTTGGTAAAAAAGTTCTGGCGCTGGTGGTAGTAGCCGATGGCAAAACGCCCCTGATCGGCAAGTGGCAGGTGCGCCGGAAAATCGGCAATTCCAGCAACGATTTCGCCCGTCAGTCGTTCCAGGTTTACTGCCCGTCCTTTGCCCAGCTTGGCAATATGGTGCTTGTTAAGCTTCATCAGGGTTGAAAATACCGTGACCGGTGAGCTGGAGGCTGAGCCGTAGTAGCGATCCCGGATCGTCGCGTTGATACCCGGATTCGCCTCCTCCTGTGCCTTTTCCAACACAGCGAACAGCCGTCCGAGCCGGTAGCCAATATTGGTGTTGTTTTCGTCGAGTGACACTTTCAGTTCCTCCTTTATTTCCGAATTCGAGTAGCGCGTTGCGCGATTTATGCACGCCTTGATCAGTGCGGCGCGCTGATAGTTCACATGTTGTTCGGCCCTGATACGCCGGATCGCAGCTCCAAGCAGGGTCTGCGGATACGGCAATCCTTCAAGAATGGAGCGCATGAAATCGCCGGCCAGATTGGGAGGGATGTTTTCAGATTTGCCGAGGCTTGCCGTGGCAACCAGCAATCTGAACAGCGACAGAAACTCCGGTTCCTTCGGGCCGTGCATGATTTTCAGGTCAACGAAGTGCTGAACGATGCGTTCGGCCATATTAGCCACCGTGCCGACATGCCAGAAGCGCACGGCAATGCGCGCCGCATTGGGAGCAAGACCGAGCACATAAAAACGGGTATGTCCGTCATCAGGGGTGTAACGACCATTCTGAACCGAATTGAAGAGCTGTTCGACAGCCCGAGCATGCCTGTCCGGATCGTCCTTCGGTGATTCGCCAAAAATGTTTGGCACTGCTGTTTCCAGATCAGATCGTTTCTCGGCCCAAAATACAGTGCTGGCATCCCCGACTTGCATACGTTGTTCCGAATCTTTGCCAAGCAAGTGATTGAGAGCCGTGGTATAGGCAAAGGCTATCTCTTTTCCGACAGGAGCATTGTGGCCTTGCGTTTTGCCGTAGGAGTTGAAGGCATCGAGATTGAATGAAACCACATTCGCACCTGATGATTGCGCCCCCCATACACCCTTAATGGCAGTGTGAAGGCGTTCAATTTCATCTTCCTTACCGGAAATCAGACAGCGCCCTTTGCCTGAGATGTCTCCTATCGCCATAGCCCGGATCGCAGCAATCACAGCCGGGCGTTGACAAATCAGTTCACGGTCACCCTGCAACCTGAATGTCATATTCGGATTGGATTCGATTATCTCCTTCCATTCAGGTATGGCGGCAAACGTGTCCAGATCGAGCAAGCTATAGAACTTATCAATCGCCTCGATGCCGGGATCGCTTTCAACACCCGGCAACTGCGCGATGCGGCCTTTGAATGCCGCAAGCTGCTCGGCCACGCGTTCCGGTTTACCCCGCGTATCGACGCCAAGCAGATACTCAACCGTATCCCAGAGCAGATTCGCCGCCACACCCGATGTCTTTTTTACGCCTTGCGGAACCAACACCGAACGGGCGCGCTTCTTCTTTCCGACCTGTTCGCGGGTATCCTCGATCTGGACCAGACTCCCGTTCCGATCGATTTCCAGAACAAATGGAATCTCCTTGTTTTCGAATCCTGCCGGGGCGAGACCATCACCCGCCTTTGTTTTTCGATCATAATATTCAGCCAGTGCTTGCAGAATCATCCGCGCACCTCCTCGCTATCGAATGCCGGCACTTCGATCACTCCGTTTTTTAACTCAGCCCGGAAGAAGAGAGGTTTCGGGTCTTTCGGATCACCGTAGTCCAGATCGTAAAGCATCCAGCCCAAATCGCGGCATTCGCTGATTGATGGGGCGGTTTCCTCTTTCGGGTTCACCAGTTTGAAGTTGGCGGAGAACTCGCGGCAGCCGAGATAGGGCTGATTGAAGCACTGTCCTTTTGAGGCGCGCCGCTCGAACATTTCGGAGAACTTAACCGACGTATCGCCATCACCTGCCTTGTCGGTCATCTCAAATGCGGCATGGATGCGGTATTTCACATCGCGCAGGAATAGACTCGCCCGTTGCTGTCGTTCCTCCTCGATATTAAGCCCGAGGTTGCCCTTGCCCTGATTCATCGCGGTTTTGACATTGCGCTCTGAAATAACAGCGCCCACCTCATTGCGCCGCACATTGATCCATTTGATCGGGGCCAGCACCTCGATCCTGCGTACATGCCAGCGAATCGCAGGCTTCCAGAGAATCGCCTCGAAAATCGCCCTCGCCGAGGAGGGCGTAATCACATCGTAGGAGACTCTTTCCACCTTCATTTCAGGGCGGGTGAAACAGGCAAAATCACCCCACACTTCCAGACAAAAGTTCTTCATATCCACCTCACCAAATCGTCTGCTCGGCAGCCATTGGCTCGCCTTCAAGCAACAACCCGAATTCCCTGTGATAAAGCGCCGGACTCACCAATGCAAAAATACCGGAATGAATCTCGATCACATCGCCGCGCGCTTTCATCTTGTCGAACCAGAATTGCGATACATTGACCGAGTATCGCTGAAGCTTTCTCATCAGTTCCCGATATGGGCCTGTAACCTTCAGCTGATCCAGCAATGCTTCACTCTCCTCATTTGCCGGAACCAGAACCTGCACACCGGCATCTTTGATCAACTGCATTTTCATAGCCGCAGTGCGAAACTGCACACCCGCCAAATCAGCTTCCGGGCAAAGCAAGCTTTCAATGCCCTCTTTATCCAATTCGCACTTGTCATAAAAATGTTCGAAGAAGCGCTTGAAGTTCCCCCTCGCCAAGGGATCGCCTTTGTAGCCACTCATCAGGGAAACCGTAGTCGTTTCAGCACGACGCAGATGCCCGACTGGCGCTGGCTTCGGTGGCACGAATACCACGACTTTCCCCTTCTCCTGCAACTTACCTTCGCGATTACAACGGCCCGCAGCCTGCGCAATCGAGTCCAGCCCAGCCATGGCGCGATAAACCACCGGAAAATCGAGATCAACACCGGCTTCAACCAATTGCGTACTAACCACTCGCGTCGGAAGCCCTGATTTCAAACGTTGTTTGATTTCGGCAATCACCTGCGAGCGGTGCTCGCCACACATCAATGCAGAGAGGTGAATCGTGCATTCCGGCATCAGACGATACAGTTCACGCGCATCCTGCCGGGTGTTCACAATGGCCAATACAGATTCATAAGCACCAATTTCTGATGCCATATCCTCCCAGCTGTTTTGTTGCTGAAAGTCATCCGGCATTTTCACTGACACGCGCTCAAGCTGACTATAAAGCTCATCCGGATCAGAAATGATTTCCTTCACATCATCCAACCCATCCAGCGACACTCTGCCAAACGGATCTTTCATTGATCCCAACGCCGGCTGTGTTGCGGTAGAAATTACAAAGGTTACGCCATAATGCTCACTCAGCAGATTCATCACCTTGAGAATAGGCTTCAGAAATTCTGGTGGCATCAGTTGAGCCTCATCGAGTATCACGATGCTATTGGCAATGTTGTGCAGCTTGCGGCAACGGCTGGTGCGTGCGGCAAACAATGACTCGAAAAATTGTACATTGGTTGTCACCACAATCGGCGCATCCCAGTTTTCAGATGCCAGACGTGATCGGTGGTTTTCTTTATCGGGATCGAGGCTGCTATGGTGCTCAATCACGCTGTCACCGAATATTCCCCGAAAAATATTAGCCGTCTGCTCAATAATGCTGGTGTATGGGATCACATAAATGATTCGTGACTTGCCATGTCTCACCGCATGTTCCAATGCGAAGGCCATCGAGGAGAGCGTCTTGCCTCCGCCGGTTGGTACGGTCAGCGAAAAAATGCCCGAGCCCTTCAAACCGGCACGACGGCAGTCGGCAAGGATTCCTGCGCGAATTCGGTTCACCTCTGTATCGTCAGCCTCTGCCGAAATCACTCGCATATGGTTATCGAACTTGCACTTTAAGTCGCAGAGATACGGATAGTTGCCTCGCTGCCCTGCCTTGTCCGGGTCATAAAACGATTCGGTATCGAGAAAGTCTGCATCGACAAGTGAGGAGAACAGCATCCGTACCCAAAGGGCGAAACCATCACTGCCACCAACCGGTGCTTGAGTCGGTGTTGCTCCAGCCAGAATTTCATATGGAATATCGGCTTTGCGCGCATCTTCAAGGTGTTCCTTTTCCTGCAAACGTTCGCCCAATGCCTGCCCCGGCGCATCGACCTTAAACCAATCAGGCAACCCCGCATGATGTCCGGCGATCAGATAGGCCAAAACACGTCCGGCAACTCCCAGTTTTTCGACCGCGTATAAAGCGCCCGCTGATGAGTGATTGCGAGGACCGGAAGTCTCCGGTTCAACATGCGCATCCATCCCATTGGCTTCATAAATCATCTTCTGGAATGTAGCTGAATACTTACCCAGATCATGCCAACGCCCAGCTAATTCAGCCCACAGTTCCGAATGAAACGCTTCTGCATATCCGGCAGCCTTGTGAGCCACTTTCAGAAGATGCTCCTCAAGATGGTGAATTTCTTTCGCCTCATTAATATGAGCTGCATATTTGGTACTAGCCATCAACATCCACCTCACTGCACCAGCGAGTGCCTGATAATATTTCGAAAAGTCTGTGACCATGCGCCACAGCCTGACAGCTGAATGTCTTAAAACTCGGTACTTAAGCATATTGATTTGCAGCTTTGCGAAGATGATCGGCGACGGCCTGGCGCAGCGAGGCCGGAGCCAGCACCTCGACTTCCGGGCCATAGCGGCAGATATCCATAATCAGCTCGGTGGGATTGCCATAGGGAATCAATATTTCATATCGACCATCCGCCAGCGGCTTGACCTCCTGATCGGGAAACCACTCCTCTTCTGCCGCCCAGCGGGCAGCTCTGGCGGTAAAGCGCAGGTGCGCCTGAGCATCCGGTTCGCCGCCGAAAATGCCATAACTACGGGTCAGTTTGCGATCAAGCTCTTCAGCGTCGATATCAAGTGCCGCTTCTGTCAGTACGGTGGCTGACACCATCCGTTCCACAGCAAAGATACGCAGTGCCTGTCGCTCATGACACCAGAGATCGAGATACCAGTTATTTTTGTAGTAGACCAGTCGCTGCGGCGAAATTTCGCGCTCACAGGACTCATTCTGGCTGCGGCTGTTATAGACTACCCGCAACCGCTTACGCTCAAACAGCGCCCCTGTCAGTTCGGGAAAAAGGGGCAGCTCTTTGCTCCTGCGTCCAAAATCGGGAATACGGATTCTGGCCAGCTCCTTTAATGCCGAGGATGAGACCCTGCCCAGACTTTTTTCCAGCCTGTGCTGAAACTTGCCCAGCTCTTCATTGAGGAAACCATCACCAATCCCTGCCACAGCCCTTTGCATGACCAGCAGTGCCAGCATCTCCTGCGTATTAAACCAGACGCCGGGCAACTCAAAAGCGACATCACGGTCGTAATTGTAGCCGACGCCGCGCTGGCTTCGTATGGGCGCACCGAGAATGTCCTTCATCTCTCCGAGCAAGCGCTTGACGCTGGAAGCAGAGCACTCCAGCTCGTCACACATTGCCTGCAATGACACCGGATAACGGCGCGCCGTAAACATCCGGTGCAATGCATAAATACGATCAAATTTATCCATTTCCCAACCCCTGTGCGACCACAGCCCGTTACTGCATCGCACCCGTTCCCCATCAAAATCCCCATTGTAGCAGCAATTCGCCATATGCAATGTGACATGGCCATTTTTTTTACCCTCCGCCCCCTCCTCCCCTTTCACTATGCCGCACTGCAACTCTCTGTCACAATTGCGCACATGACAGAAACCATGGTAACCAAACCCGCTTCACAGGATCTTGTACAACTGAGCGCATTAACACTGCCTGCGCTACAGCATCTGATGGAGGCCTGGGGACAGCCGAAGTTCCGCGCCAAACAGGTACTGGACTGGCGCAACAAGGGCATCCTTGATCCGGTCGAGATGAAAAATATTCCCGAGGCACTGCGCGACCGCCTGAGCAGCTCGCTGATGTGCCAGCCGCTCAGACTGGTCCGGCGAGAGTGCTCCCGTGATGGTACACGCAAATATGTATTTGCCCTCAACCGCCCCCGCCTGGCCGGCAAAATGGTAGAAGCGGTGTTTATTCCGGAAGAGAAGCGCGGCACGGTCTGCATCTCTTCCCAGGTCGGTTGCGTGCTGGACTGTCCCTTCTGTCATACCGGCACACAGGGCTTTGAAGGCAACCTGAGTCCGGGAGAAATTGTGGCCCAGGTGCTGATGATCAAGGCCGACCTGCTGCATGAACCGATGACCGGCGACCTGCACGATGGCGTCACCCATATCGTCTATATGGGCATGGGCGAGCCGATGGCCAATGAGGAGGGAGTGCATGGCAGCCTGGCCCTGTTGATGGATGAAGATGGTCTGAAGCTGTCCAGGCGACGGATTACCGTCTCCACCTCCGGTCTGATCCCGCAGATTGACCGGCTGGGACAGGTGCATCCGGTCAACCTGGCCATTTCGCTGCATGCGGCCATGGATGACAAGCGCAATGTGCTGGTCCCGATCAACCGCAAATACCCGCTGACACAGCTGCGCCACTGCCTCGACAACTACCCGCTGCCAACCCAGCGCCATATTACACTGGAGTATGTGCTGCTCGATGGCGTCAATGATCAGCCTGAGGATATTGCTGCTCTCAGACGCTTTGTGAACCCGGAGCGTGAACGGATCAACCTGATCCAGTTCAACCCCTATCCTGGCAGTCCCTATCGCGGAACGCCGAAGGAACACATGAGCAAATTTGCGCAAGACTTGATTTCAAAAGGCATTCGTGCCACTCTAAGGCGCTCGCGCGGACAGGATATCATGGCCGCATGCGGGCAACTCAAGGCGGAGACAAGAGAGGTTTCATGAGTCGGCTTACCCCTCACCGCACCGGCATTATTGGCGGTAGCGGGCTGTATCATATCGACGGTATTGAAGTACTCGATACCCTTACGATCGATACGCCATACGGCGCACCGTCCGATGAGCTGGTGCTCGCACGCATCGGTAATCAGGAAATTGTATTCCTGCCAAGGCATGGCCGAAACCACTCGATACCACCGCACAAAATCAACTATCGCGCCAACATTTACGCCATGAAACTGGCCGGTGTAAATCGCCTGATCTCCATTTCCGCCGTCGGCTCCCTGCGCAAACACATCCACCCCGGGGAATTTGTACTGGTCGACCAGTTTGTCGATCGCACCCATGGCCGCGAAAGCACCTTTTTCGATGGCCCGATTGTCGCTCACGTCTCCATGGCCGACCCGGTCTGCAATGAATTGCGCGAAGAGCTGGCCACAGCCTGCCGCAAAGCCGATATCACCACCCATCAGGGCGGCCGCTACCTGGTGATGCAGGGACCGCAGTTTTCCTCCCGCGCCGAATCCGAGTTGTATCGCAGCTGGGGTATGGATGTAATCGGCATGACCAACCTGCCTGAAGCGAAGCTCGCCCGTGAGGCGGAGATCTGCTATGCCACCGTCGCCATGTGCACCGATTATGACTGCTGGCATGGTCAGGAAGAGGATGTTTCGGTTCAGTCCATTGTTGAAGTGATGCAGCAAAACGTCACCCGCGCAAAAGCGATGTTGCATGCGTTCTTTGCCGGCTATCAGCAGTCGACCTGCCATTGTGGCTGTCGCGAGGCCCTTGAACAGGGGATTTTTGCCGACCTTTCCTCTCTCGACGATGATGCCATCCGCCCTGTGCATGCTCTGGTAGCGCGACTGCTGTGAAATACTACTGCCGGCTTGTTGCCCTTACCTCCCTGTTAACCCTCGCGGCCTGTGTCACCACCACGCCTCAGGATACCGCCCATCGCGACAAACTCGCCAGCCTGCACTACCAGATCGGTGTGGATGCGCTCGGCAAGGGACTGCTCCCCAAAGCCTTTGACGAACTGATGGAGTCCGACTCCATACGTCCGGATCAGCCCGAAGTGCTGGATGCACTGGCCTATGCATGGCTGATGCGCGGCGACATGGCCAAATCGGAAAGCTATTATCTCAAGGCCCTGCGCCAGGGTGGCGGCGCAGCAACACAGAACAATTATGCCAGCCTGCTCAACCGCCTCAACCGCTATGATGAAGCGGAAAAAGCTGCCCGCACGGCCCTCAATGACCCTCGTTACTCCAACCAGGATCTCGCCTTTATCAACCTTGGCAATGCCATGGCCGGCCAGAAAAATTACCCGGCCGCGATCGATGCGTTCAGGCAGGCCTTGCAGTTCAACCCGGCGAATAACCTGGCCAATCTCCGCCTGGCTGATACCTATGCCGCCGCCGGCGACCTGCTGCAGGCCCAGGCCCTCTACGAAGCCCTGATCCAGTCTCAGCCACAAAGCCGCGACACCGTCGCAGGTCTGGTACAGGTACTGGTGGCACAGCACAAAATTGATGATGCCCAACGTTATCTGAACCATTTCAGCAAACAGAGCGAATCGGTTGCTGATCGCGCATGGTCGATTGAACAGATCAACAGGCTGCCTACCCCATGAAAGATCAAATCGAGCAAGAGACAGCCAAAAAAACCAGACGCGAACAACCGGCGCCACCGGTTGATCCGGCCGAATTGCGTCAGCAGCTGCTGATCAGCATTGGCAAGAAACTGACAGCGGCACGACTGGCAACAGGTGAACCGCTGGAGGACCCGGCCCGCAAGCTCAAGCTGCGGCGCAAACACCTTGAAGCACTTGAAAACGGCAACTGGGCGATCCTGCCTGAAGGCGTCTATGCCATGGGCTTCCTGCGTCAGTACAGCACCTATCTCGGCATTGATCTCAGTGATGATATCGAGCGACTGAAGAGCAGCACCTATGCCCTGACACGCCCCCTGACGTTTCCCGACCCGCCGGTTGCACCATCACGGCGCTGGGCCTGGCTTTCGGCGGGCGGCTTTCTTGTGCTGATGCTGGCCTTCAACATGGTTTACCAGGGCTTTTCAACGTCAGACAACAGCAGTGACGTCAGCCGCGATGATAACGCCCCCATCCATCAGGATGAATACCAGGGCAGCGACCACACCACTGCCACAGCAGACAGGGAAGAGAGCACTCCTGCCCGCGATGACAGCGCGACAGGCGACACGACCCCTGCCGTAGCCGACGCCGTCCCGGTCAGCACGCCGACTGAACCGGTTGCAACACCGGCAGCAGCACCGACCACGGCGCGGGCAGCCATTCCCGATGCCATCCAGCCGGTGGTGGTCAAAGAGCAGATCGATATGGCAGCAGCCAGCCCTGACCGGGTCGCTGATCAGCCCCACACCTATCGATTCGAGGCCGTGGATGGTGCGGTCTGGATGCAAATTTCGCTGCCGGATGCGGTGAATCGCGGCAAAGGCAAGCTGATTAAAGAGGTCCTGCTACATAAAGGCGGAGAGGTACGCATCACTCAGCCGGTGAGCGCCCTGTGGTTGACCTGCGGCAATGCACCATCGCTGCGCATCTGGGTGGATGGCAGGCTGCTGGCAGAAACCGGCAGCCTCGGTGATGGCAAAAAGGTATTGCGCGACCATCGTATCGAGATACCGAACTGACCCGGCAAGCCGGGTTGTTACTTGCTATTTATCTGAAGCGACTGCATATTGCTGTGCCTTCATCGCTCTGCTGGCTGCCAGCATCGGAAGCATAACGTGCTGAATTACTGCGCAATATCGTGATTCAGCGGATACAATTCATCACACCGCACAGGACACCTTTGGGGAGGGAGCCGTCACATGACCGTTACAGACTTTCAATTTGCGCGCAAAAACATGGTGGATCATCAGATCCGCTGCTGTAAGGTACTGGATGCATCCACGCTTGACCTGATCGAGTCCATGCCGAGAGAAAACTTCACCCCGGCACATGTAAGAAGCCTCGCCTATATGGAGGGTCATGTTCCGCTGCCGTGTAATCAGGAGATGCTCAGCCCGCTGCAGGAGGCCAATATCATCCAGCATCTGGCCCTGACCGGTTGCGAGCGGGTACTTGAAATCGGCACCGGTACCGGCTTCCTCACTGCCATGCTTGCCATGCAGGCCAAAGAGGTGGTCAGTTGCGAGATTCACGATGCACTGGCGAAGGCCGCCCGCAGCAATCTTGAACAGCACGGTGTCAGCAACGCCAGCGTCCTGACCATCAATGCAATGGATCCAGCTGCCATGGCAGCAAACCCGGCCATGCGTGAGCCGTTTGATGCCATTGTGCTCGGTGCCGCCCTGCAGAGCATCCCGGCCCATATCGAAGCCATGCTGAATGATGGCGGCAAGCTGGTTGCCTTCCTTGGCCAGAACCCGGTCCTTTCTCTTGTGATGAGAACAAAGGTACGCCAGACATGGCAGCAGATCGGCATTTTTGAGACCCTGCTGCTGGATATGGAAGGACTGCCGGCAACACGTCAGTTTGTTTTCTGATAGCCAAAGCATTCGATCACATTCCCATGCATAGAGGATCCGGACCTGCAGCAGCATATACCCCGCTGCTGCTGTTGGTGGTACTGCTGACATCAGCCCAGTGCACGTCAGCACAGACCAGCGCTGCCCGCGACACTGAGGCTGATCTGCCTCAGTCAGCCGGCACCAGCGAACGTAACAGCGATGTGGCCGACGCCCCCTCGCCTGTCTGGCAGCCGCAACTGGCTGCTGCCACCCCGATGCCCGTCCCCCTGCAACCGGTTGTTATCATCAACAACAGCTGGCATGCCCCTGCACTGACCCCCGATCTGGCCAGAGAGGCCAGAATACAGCAGCAACGCGAGCGGGCCCGTACAGTACGCATGGCGGAGCGGGCCTTTTATTTCGGCATCGATGCTGACAACAACGCCCTGAAATAGACCTCACCGTCATCGCACAGAGGTGTACACAACCGAATTTTCCTGCTGTTTTCTGACAGGACTACCTCTCACCACCTTTCGCCGCTAGCATGGCCGCCATGCAGTTGCTCCAGGCACCTTGTCCAGCGGACAGCGAACAACCCATTGCCAACCCTCTGCGACGCACGCTGTTGCGCGGCGCGGGCTTTGCGGCCATCACCCTGTGCCTGCCCTCCCCGCTTGTCGCCGCTGCGATCAAACATCCGCACCAGCAGGTGGATCGGGAAACACTGATCCGGCTTGTAGCCGCTGAAACAGGGCTGCCGGTCAGCTACGTCGCCAGCATGCTCGGCCACGCAACGTTCACCCCCGCCATCATCAGGCAGATCACCACACCGTATGAGTCCCGCTCCTATGCCGAGTACAGGCCGTTGTTTCTGGGCCATAGCATGGAAAAAATGGGCCGTGACTACCTGCATCAACAGCAACAACACTTTGCTGCGGTGGAAGAGCGCTATCGTGTCGACAAAGAGATCATTGCTGCCATTCTCGGCATGGAAACCCGCTACGGCCGCCACCGGGGCAAGGATCGTATCGTCGATTCGCTCTATACCCTTGCCACCGGCTTCCCTCGCCGGGCCAACTTTTTCCGCAAGGAGCTGGGGGAATTCCTGCTGCTGGCCAGAGAAGAGCACCTGGATGCAACACAACAGCTCGGCTCATATGCCGGCGCCTTTGGCACCACCCAGTTTATCCCGTCATCCTATCGCGCCTATGCAGTCGATGCCGATGGTGATGGTCACCGCAATGTATGGGACTCTCCGGCCGATATTATCGCCAGTGTCGGCAACTATTTTCACCTGCATGGCTGGCAGCAGGGGCGTCCGTGCGCCCACTGGCTACCGGTGATCCCGCAACTGCAGGCGCATGCAGAAGCAGGCTTCGATCAGTGGGTGACGCTTGCCAGCCTGCGCCGGCAACTGCCTGCACTGCCACCGCAATGGCAGGATGATGACAAGGTCACCCTGATCGACATGCAGCCACCACAGGGCCGTCGCTTTGCACTGGTCCATTATAATTTCTACGTCACCACACGCTGGAACCGCTCATACAATTATGCCATGGCCGCGACCGAGGTTGCCGCCATGCTCGGAGGTCAGTCATTCGCCGTCACCTGATCATGCCAGCCCTGCTGTCGATTGCATTGCTGGCAGGCTGCGCCAAACCCGTCGACCGTGAGTCACCCGTTGTGCCGACAGCCGATACCCCCCGCTTGCCCGACGGCAAGGGTGGTGTTCGCAAGACCGGCAATCCGTATATGGTGGATGGCCGCTGGTATAACCCGATTCAGCAGGCAGATGTCAGCTACGATGAAACCGGTATTGCCTCATGGTACGGCCGTGATTTTCATGGCAAGGCCACAGCCAATGGCGAGCAATATGACATGCACAGCCTGTCAGCCGCGCATAAAACCCTGCCACTGCCCACACTGGTGCGCGTCACCAACCTGGATAACGGTCGCTCCCTGATCGTGCGGGTCAATGATCGCGGCCCGTTCGTCAAGGACCGCCTGATCGATCTGTCCTACGCTGCGGCAAAAGAGCTCGCCTTTGATAAACAGGGCACCGCCCGCGTACGGGTGCAAACGCTGGATATTCCGGCTACGGCTCCGCTGCCGCCAGCCAATATTGCAGTAACACCGCCCGTGCGCCCGGCTCCGCCACAACCACAACCACCGGCTGCCACAGGCAATATTTTTGTCCAGCTCGGTTCATTCAGCTCTCAGGAAAATGCCCGCCGCCAACAGGCCATGCTGTTGCCGCGTCACCCTGAAACCAGACTGATGCCATTCAAAGCGGCCGATAAAACCTTCTATCGGGTTCGACTGGGCCCCTATAACCATATGCAGATGATCGAACAGACGCTACAGGCACTCAAACAGGAGGGGTTCAATAACCCGATGGTGATCATTGAATAAGCTGGCAAATACAGACAACCGCCCCCGCCTGGCGGCCTTCGGTTCATCGCGCACAGCAGCTGACTCACCCGCCTATGCGGATGTTTCGCGACTTGCCAGAGCTATCGGTGAGGCCGGCTGGAATGGCATGACCGGCGGCCACCAGGGCATGATGGCCGCCTTCTCTGAGGGCATGGATGCCGGTGGTGGCCATGTGCGCGGCATTACGCTGGAGCGCTTCCCCACCCCGCCCGGCAACAGCCTGAGCGAAGAGGTTCGAGCTGCCGATTTTTTTGAACGCATGGGCCATCTCATTGAGCAGGCGGATGCATGGATCGTATTACCCGGCGGCCTTGGAACGCTGGCGGAGCTGGCCATGACCTGGGATCTGATCGCGATCCGGGTACTTGAGCCCAGGCCGCTGCTGCTCTACGGCGATATGTGGCAACCGGTGATCCACACGCTTGCAGAGCAGCTGCAGCTCTCCACCGATCGCGCCTTTGATTGCATGCAGATCTGCCACACCCACACAGACGTGCTGCAGGCGCTTGCCGGCTATAAAGAGAGGTTCCGTCGATGAGTAAAGCGGGCTATATGGACCTGAAAGGTACGGCAACTGCAGCACTTGCCGGCCAGCGTCTGGATCAGGGGCTGGCAGAGATATTCCCCCTTTCCCGCCGCCGCATCCGCCGGGCGATTGATGAGGGGGGGATCTACCTCAACGGCAAACGCTGCCGCACTGCCGGGCGCAAACTGGCCTGCAACGACCGCCTCCGAATCGTACTGCTGGATGATGAAGTACTGACGCCATTTGTTCCGGAGCAGCTGATCTGGCAACAGCCGCCTCTCTATCTCATTCATAAAAGGTGCGGACAGTATGCCCAGGAGGCACTGCACCGCAGCCGTGGCACCCTGCCCGACGAGCTCGCCCGTCATCTGGCCCTGCCACCGGCTCAGACCGAGCTGCTCAGACCCGTACACAGGCTTGATCGCGGCACCTCCGGACTGCTGCTTTTTTCATCCAGTCCGGCGCAACTGCAGCAACTGCAGGCGCACTGGCATACGGCCGTCAGCAAACACTATCTTGCTGTCGTTGAGCCGGCCCCGGCATGGGAGAGGCAGCGTATTCAACTGCCGATCGGTGCCAAACGTGATGCTGAAGGCCGCTATCACGTAACTCCCGATGGTCGTGCCTGCGACAGTGAAGCGACCGTTCTTGAGAGACGCGGTAACCGCGCCCTGATAGGGTTGATTCCCCATACAGGTCGCAGCCATCAATTGCGCGTCCATCTTTGTGCTCTAGGATGTCCCATTCTCGGAGACAGCCGCTATGGCGGCAGAGCTCATCCCCGTCTGATGCTACATGCCGACAGCCTGTGCATCAGCACGCCGGCATTGCCGGAAACAAAACAATGGAATAGCCCCCCCGAGGAGGATTGGCAATGGTAAAACAACAATCAACGTTCAGCATACATGGAGTGTTCAGGCTGATCACGCTGCTTCTGGTGTTACCATTTGCAACCAACGCTTACGCTCAGGCATCGGACTGGCCGGAGTCTCCCAAGCTGGATGCGCGGGCATGGGCCATGATCGATGCTCGCTCGGGACAGATCATTGCCAGCCATAATGGTGATGAGTCACTGCCGCCGGCGAGCCTGACCAAGATGATGACCCTCTATCTTGCTTTTGAGGCAATCAAACAGGGACGCCTGTCACTGGATACCCGGGTCTCGGTCAGTGAGAAAGCATGGAAAATCGGTGGCAGCACGATGTTTCTTGAGCCCCGCCTGCACCCCAAGGTGGGAGAATTGTTGCACGGCATCGCCACACTCTCAGGCAATGATGCCTGCATCGCACTGGCAGAGCATATGGAGGGCAGTGAAGAGACCTTTGCCGAGCGCATGAATGCCAAGGCCAGGGAGCTGGGCATGCTGCACAGCCATTTTGCCAATGCCACCGGCTTCCCGACCGAGGGGCATGTATCAGCCGCTCTCGACATGGCCACCCTGGGCGCCGCCCTCTGGCGTGACTATCCGGATCAGTACAAACTGTTCGGCGAAAAAGATTTTTCCTTTGACGGCCATGTGCAACCCAACCGCAACCGCCTGCTGTGGACCTTCAATGAGGCGGACGGCATCAAGACCGGCCATACACAGGAAGCCGGCTACTGCCTGGTCGGCTCAGCTGAAAAAGCCGGCACCCGCTTTGTTGCAGCCGTATTCGGCACAAAATCGGATCGTGCACGCGCCCAGGAAACTGCCACCCTGCTCAAGTTCGGTTTCAACCACTTTGTCACCCTGCGTCCGGCCGAACGGGATATCCGTCGTCAGGTGGAGGTATTTGAGGGCACAGAAGATCACGTCTGGCTGAAACCAACGACCGATATCTGGGTGACCGTTCCCAAGGGCAGTGAAAGCGCCCTCTCCTTCCGCCTGCGTTATGATGCACCGCTGAAGGCCCCGATCCGCCAAGATCAGAAGCTGGGGGTTATTGACGCCATCATCACCGGCAAGGATGGCAAGGTGAATGTTATTCGCTCCTTCCCGATGGTGGCTGCCGCCTCTGTCGGACAGGCCTCATGGATCAGTCGCCAGTGGGACGGGCTGCGCCTGTGGATGCGTGATAACAGCGATGCGATTGAAAACGTAACCGGCAACAGCGAAGCCAAATAACATGCCACTGACCGCATGGGTCAACGGACATTTTGTTCCCCTTGAGCAGGCAGTGGTACACATTGAGGATCGGGGCTTTCAGTTTGCCGATGGCGTTTATGAGGTTATCGCCTGTTTCTCCGGTGCCTTTCTTGATCTGGATGCCCACCTCTCCCGCCTGCAGCGCTCATGTGATGCGGTCGCTATCCGGCTTCCCCGTCCGATGGGTGAGATCGAACAGCTGATTGCAGAGGTTTACGCCCGCAATCCGTTTCCCCATGCGATGATCTATATTCAGATCACCCGTGGCATCAGCCCGCGCAGCCATCATCCGGCGGAGCCGATCGAGCCGACGCTAGTCATCACCGCCCGCGAGCTGCCGGAACCCGGGCAGGAGAAGATCGAAAAAGGGGCATATGCCATTACCCTGCGGGATATGCGCTGGCAGCGATGTGATATCAAATCGATCGCACTGCTGGCCAGTGTACTGGGTGAGCTTGAGGCGGCCCGGGCCGGAGCCGATGAGTGTTTCTGGCTGGATGAACATGGCCATATGCTGGAAGGCTGTGCCAGTAACTGCCTGGCGGTCATCGACGGGGTACTGGTCACGCATCCGCTGGACCACCATATCCTTGATGGCATGTCACGGCGGATGACGCTGCGCCTTGCCGTAAGCCACGGCATTGCGATTGAGCAGCGTCCCTGGCAACTGAACGAGCCGGGCCTGAGTGAATGCATGATGTGCAGTACAACCGATGCCATCATGCCGGTCTGCCGGGTGGATGAGCAGATCATCGGCAGTGGCCACCCCGGCCCTGTCGCCACATCCCTGCGCCAGTGGATGCTGGAAGAGTTTGAACAATTACGCACAGGAGCAACACAACAACCATGATCAAGGGTGTACTTCTCGATATGGACGGCACCATCGTCAATGCATTCCCGCCGATTATTCGCGCCCTGAATCAGACCTTTGTCGAATTCGGCCTGCCCACCATGACTGATCAGGAGGTCAAGCGACATACCGGACGCGGCGACTGCAGCATGATTGCCCTGTTTGGTGAGCGCCGGGAAGAGGCCGGTGCCCGCTTCCTCGAAATTCACGATGAAGACTACCTCGATCGCATCACCCCGCTGGATGGGGCGAAGAACCTGCTGCACTGGCTGAATGAGCGTGCCATCCCCTGTGCGATTGTTACCAGCAAGTCCCAGTCGCGCGCCGAGGCCCAGCTGGAGGTGCTTGGCTGGACCGACCTTGTGCAGGCCGTGGTCGGCAAGATTCCCGGCCGGCCGGAAAAGCCGGACCCGACCCCGCTGCTGCTGGCCTGCTCCATACTGCAGGTGGATCCTGCCCACACGGTCATGGTTGGCGATGGCGTCGCCGATATGAAGGCTGCCTGTCGCGCCGGCAGTCGGGCACTTGGCCTGTGTGACGGCTTTACCGCAACTGAATTAACCGAAGCCGGTGCACATGACTGCTTCGATTCCCTGACCGGAGTACATCAATGGCTCATCCATCACAGTTAACCACTGCATCTGATCCGACAGAGCAGGCGGGCGATCAACTGATCCGCTTCCTCCTGCCCGACGCATTTACGCGCGGCGCCATCATCAGGGGCAAACAGATCATTGAAACAGCCGCCAGCATGCACCGCCTTGATGCGGCCGATGGTCTGCTTTTCGGACAGGCCCTGCTCTCATCGATTCTGCTGCTTTCGATCAGCAAGGGCGGTGTACGTCAGGTGTTGCAGCTGGATGCAACGGTAAAGAGTGCCTCATGGCAACGACTTCTGGCAGAAACACGGCCGGGCGCCGTGCGCGGCTACATCAACCGCAACGACAGCAACGCTGAACCGGATGCACCATCTCTTGCCGCCCGTATGGGCAGCACCATTCGTCTCTCGACTGTACGTGATCCCGGCTTTGGCCAGCCCTACATCTCCACGGTGGAACACGACTCCCCCTACCTTGCCGACCATATCGTCCGTTATCTGGCCCAATCCGTACAGATTCGTGCCGATATCGTCCTGCATGATGATCTGGCGATCATGATCGAAGCCATGCCCGGTTGCGACGAAGAGCACTGGTTCAAAGCCGTGGAGGCGCTGGCAAAAATTCCGGCCTCGGCCATGGCTGAACAGACACCGGAAGCCCTGCTCGCTTACTTTGACAGCCTGCACTGCCGCCAGGCTGGCAGCGACAACTACAGCTACCGTTGCGGTTGCAGTCCGGCCATGATGGCGGAAAGTCTGCGCGCAATCCCGGCAGAACAGCTGGATGAGCTGGTCGATGCCAGCGGTCATATTACCGTGACATGCCAGTATTGCGGCAACCATTACGCTGTTGCCCACAGCGTCACGCCATCAAGATTACAGTAACCGGTGAACGGACTCAGCTATCAGATCGTACGGCGCCCCCGTCGCACGACCACCAGCATCGTCATTCATCCGGACAACCGTATTGAGGTCCTGGCCCCGCCGGGAGCACCTTTAAGCAGCATTCACAGCTGGGTGCAAAGCAAAAAATCGTGGATCGAACGCAAGCTTCACTTTAACAGCCATGTGCGCACTCAAGCCTCACCGCAACGATTCCATGCCGGCGCATCATTCACCCTGCTGGATCAGCCGTTTCTGCTGCGCATCGTTGAAGGCAAGCGGCGGGCCCGCATCACCTTTGACCAGCAGGAGATTTCAGCCCATCTGCCGGCGGCAGCCGAAGCCGATGAGCATACGCTGCGCCCGCTGCTCACAGCCTGGTATAAGCGTCAGGCCGGTGAATATATGCGCCAGCGGGTGGCTCATTATGCCGGCATCACCGGTTATACCCCGTCTCTGGTCGGTATTAAAAGCTATCGCAGCCGCTGGGGAAGTTGTCATACGGATGGACGCATCTATTTCAACTGGCGCCTGATCATGGCACCGGCTGCGGTGGTCGATTATGTCATCGTCCACGAACTCTGCCACCTGCCCCATCCGAATCACTCGCGCGCCTTCTGGCAACAGGTCGAACGATTCTGCCCGGACTATCGCGACGCCCGCAACTGGCTGAAAGTGCACGGTCTGTCACTGGATCTTTAGGGAATCGCTGATGAATCCGGCGAATGGACGGCCGGTCTGCAGCAATATGTCAGCAGCTTGCCGTAAAATGCAGTGATGAACGCCCCATGCAGGACAAAAGGATTTCCCCGATTGGGGAATACCGGCCTCCTCTGCTACAATCCGGCCATGAAATCCCGAAAACAACCCGCTATTGATGCTGTTTTGTTCGATCTTGATGGTGTCCTCTACATTGATGACAAGGTCATTCGCGGTGCCGCCGCGACGATTGACTGGTGCCGCAGCAGGCGGATTCCGATTGCTGCCGTCACCAACACAACCACCAGCCCGCGCCGGGTGATCGCTGACAAGCTCGAGCGTTTCGGTATCGCCATCGCAATCGATGAGATCTATACCCCTGCCGCGATCGCCGCCCGCCTGATCGGTCAGCGGACAGCACGGCTGTATATACACGATTCACTGCAGGAGGATTTCGACGGGATACGACAAGTCGTCGATCAGCCCGACTTCATTGTCATGGGCGATGTCGGTGGGGCCGGTTACAGTCAGGCACAACTCCAGCAGATATTCCGCCTTGTCATGGATGGCAGCCGCTTGCTGGCACTGCATAAAAACCGTTTCTGGCAAAAGAAAGATGGCCTCCATATGGACCTGGGCGCCTATGTCAGCGCCATTGAGTATGCCACGGCCAAACAGGCCACGCTGCTTGGCAAACCATCGCAGGCTTTTTTCCATGCCATTTGCAAGGCGATGCAGGCAAAACCGGCGCATACGCTGATGATTGGTGATGATATCGAGTCGGATATCGACGGCGCCGGCAGAGCCGGCTTGCGTACCGGTATGGTGCAGACAGGAAAATATCGTGAATCATTTTTCCGTCATTCCGGCATCAAACCGGATCTTCTTCTCCCTTCGGTTGCCGACCTGCCCGATGCGATTCAGCTGCTGTAGCGCTCAGCCTTTCAGCGCTTGATCCGCCGTATAAGGACGGGATGAGAGCGCCACCACCGCTGCCGGAATCACCAGCAGATTCAGTACGGGCACCATTAACAGCAGCATCGCCACACCGGCAAAACCGATATAGAACCAGCGCTGTTCATTCAGCTCCTGTTTGCGGCGATGAAACGCCCATGCTTGCCGCGATGCCGTCGTATCCATCAGTTCATAGCCGAGAAAGCGGATACCGGCATAGGTCCAGATCGCCGTCGCCAGCGGTGGCAACCAGATAAACAGCAGCGCCACCGCTCCCCATGCCAGTAACCCGCCCAGCGGCCGGATCGAGTTGGCCAGACTGGCGGTCACCTGCATCATCCAGCTATCGCTGTTAGCGGCAGACTCACCGACACCATGCAGCCTTTCCGTTCGCACAGCCAGCGTATCCAGCCACGGAGCCACCGCTGCCGATCCCAGTGCCACATAAGCCAGTGCGCCGGTGACCAGCGACAACAACAATGCCAGCACCCAGACCACCGCCGACAACAGCTGCCAGTACCAGGCATCCCCCTGTGGCAACCAGATCGTGGCCAGGTAATCCAGCCCCTGAAATGCCGCCATGGTTGCCGCAACCATCAGCGCGATGAGCAAAGCAAGCATGCGCCAGAGTACGCTGCGCAAATCAGGCTCGACAAAAAGCAGGCGGATCCCTGCCAGCAATGAAAATACACCCTTAATCACATCTTCTCCTATGACCGTATCAATCGCCGATGGCAAAGGCCAGCTTATGCAACAGGCCTGCCCCCGTCACGCACAAGCAATGGCCTGCCCTGTTCAGACTGGCCGTAAAACCAGGCTGACCGGCAGGCCAGTGATGGCCATGTCGCTTGACAATAGATGTATACGAACCACACGATTGCCCATATGCATAGTCAACCATCCGATTCCCGCGATCAACTGCCAGTAGCCGAAGAGGCGTTACAACGTGTGCTTGCCGCCATGCTGCCGGCCGATGCGGATGATGGGGACCTCTACATTGAACACTCGGTTTCAGAATCCATCTCACTTGAGGAGGGGCGGGTAAAACATGTCTCGGCCTCGACACAGCAGGGCATCGGTGCCCGCGTGATCAAGGGTGAGGCCAGTGGTCATGCCTATACCGACCGGCTGGAGCCGGAAGCCCTGATGCAGGCAGCCCGCTCGGCCCGCTCCATTGCCGACTCGGGTGGCAACCGCACCTCTGTGCGTATCCATCGTGCTGCGAGTGAGGTCGCTCTTTACAGCGCTGAGAACCCGGCTGCATCGGTAGATTTTTCGGCACGCAAACAGTTGCTGCAACGTCTGGATGCCATGGCGCGCAATCTCGATCCGCGTGTCAGACAGGTATTCGGCAATATCTCCTCCTCCTACTCGGACATTCATATGATCCGTATGGATGGCGCCCATATTCATGACGGACGCCCGCTGATCCGGCTGAATATTTCAGTGGTTGTTGAAGAGAACGGACGGCGTGAAACAGGCAGTGCCGGCGGCGGTGGCCGCTTTTCCCTCGCCCGTATGATCCACAGTGATGAACCTGAACGTCTGGTCCAGGAGGCCGTACGTCTGGCCACCCTGAACCTTGCCGCCCGCAAGGCACCCGCCGGCAGCATGCCGGTCGTGCTGGGGCCCGGCTGGCCCGGCATCCTGCTGCATGAAGCCATCGGTCACGGTCTTGAGGGGGATTTCAATCGCAAGGGCAGCTCCGTCTTTGCTGACAAGATGGGCAAACGGGTGGCCGCTCCCGGCATCACCGTGGTGGATGATGGCACCATCGCCGAGCGCCGTGGCTCCCTGAATGTCGATGATGAGGGAACCGCCAGTCACCGGACAGTCCTCATCGAGGATGGTATCCTCACCGGCTACCTGCTCGATCGTCAGAATGCCCGGCTGATGGGCATGCAACCAACCGGCAACGGTCGCCGTGAATCCTACGCCCACCCGGTCCTGCCACGTATGACCAACACGTTCATGCTGGCAGGAAAAGATGATCCGGCCGATATTCTTGCCTCTCTCGATCGGGGTATTTATGCAGTGAACTTCGGTGGCGGCCAGGTCGATATCACCTCGGGCAAATTTGTTTTCACCACATCTGAAGCCTATTACGTCGAAAACGGCATCATCCAGTACCCGGTCAAGGGGGCCACACTGATCGGCTCCGGTCACGAGGTACTGCAGAAGGTTTCAAGCATCGGCAACGATCTGGCGCTTGATCCGGGTGTTGGCACCTGTGGCAAGGGCGGTCAATCCGTGCCGGTCGGCGTCGGTTTGCCGACCATACGCATTGATGATCTGACCGTCGGAGGAACCGAGGCATGAAATCCACAGTACGCTCCACCCATGATTATACCGGTCAATTGATCGATGCCGCTCTCAGGGCCGGAGCGGCGCATGCCGATGCACTGAGCGTTTCCGATACCGGCGATGCCATCAATGTCCGTAACGGCACGGTTGAATCGGTTGAGCGGGAGGATGCACGCGGCGTAGGTCTGCGCGCCTTTGTGGAAACCGCCAGTGGTATGGCCTTTGCCACAGCATCCACATCTGATGTGTCGCCACAGGGGCTGCAAAAACTCGCCGAACAGGTGCTTGCCATGGCACGCATCTCAGAAGCCGATCCGGATGCCGTTCCCCCGGTTGGAGCCAACCACCCGACCGAACAGCAGCTGGCCGACTGGCGCCTCCGCCATCCGGAATCCGATGCCGGCTGGTCGCTGGAAGAAGCCAGGGATGCGGCACTCGCGTGCGAGGAGGTCGCACTCTCCTGCTCCACAGCCATCAGTAACAGCGAAGGTGCTGCCGCCAGCTTCGGTATCAGCCATGTCGTATATGCCAGCAGCGACGGGTTTTCAGCCGCCTATAGCAAAGCCTCCGCATCACTGAGTATTTCCGTCATTGCCGGCCATGGTGATGGCATGCAACGCGATTACGCCTGGCACAGGGCTCTGCATGTGTCAGGGCTGCGCACCCCCGACCTGATCGGCCGGGAAGCTGCCGAACGGGCCTGGCGCCGCCTTGATCCGGGCAGCATGGAAAGCGGTGCAGCCACGGTCGTCTTTGAGCCCCGCATTGCCACATCCCTGCTCGGCCATCTGATCGGGGCCATCAATGGACGGGCCATACTGCAGCAGCGTTCATTTCTGACCGATTGCCTGCATCAGCCCCTCTTTCCGGCCGGCGTTTGTATCGATGACAATCCGGATCACCCGGATGGACTGGGGAATCGTCTGTTTGATGGCGAAGGCACCCGCACTGCCAGCCACCGCCTGGTCAGCGATGGTGTATTGCAGCATTTTCTTACCGATCGCTATACAGCCCGACGACTCGGCATGCCTGAAACGGGCAGTGCTGTGCGAGGATTAACCGGCGACATCGGCATCGGCAGTGCCAATCTGATCTGGCAGCCGGGCTCTCTGTCACAGACCGATATCATCCGACAAATCCGCCATGGTCTGCTGGTGACTGAACTGATCGGTTTCGGTGTGAATTCCGTCACCGGCGATTATTCGCGTGGCGCCAGCGGTTTCCTGATCGAAAATGGTATGATCGTACGACCGGTTCAGGGCATCACCATTGCCGGCAACCTGAAAGAGATGTTTGCACAGATCAGCCATGTCGGCTCCGATCTTACCTGGTTCGGCTCATCGGCAGTTCCTTCCATTGCCATTGAGGGCATGACGATCGCCGGGGCATAACTGCCCCCCTTTTACCCTCCTCACGGGATCTCCTCTGTCGCTGTGCAACCCATCATGAATGTATCAACTGCCTGATCCGGAGCGCATAGATACGCCTGTCTGTCTCCTTCAGGCATAAAGTCCGACTTTGACACTCGGTCTTTATTGATCTATACCTCAGGTTGCATGCACAACAAAAGGAGGTTGCTATGCAATTTATTGAAAAATCAATCCGGGAATATCTTGATGCTCTCACCCATGTACACGGAGAGGCGTATACCAAAAAAGCTGTCGTGGATCACAGGGGCGGTGCCCAGATCTTCGTGAAATACCCCGGCCATGCTGAAGGGATGCTGGTCAACCTGGGCACGCTTGAGCTGATGACCCGAAATCTTCTTGAGCGGGCAGCGCAGGCCGCCTGACGCTTACCCGCTTCATCATATGCGTAAAAAAAGGGGCTTGATTAGAAGCCCCTTTTTTACGATTTCATCGCGCATGAGCGGGCAATATGGTGAAGCAAGCTTTTGAAACCCTGTCAGCGATAAGATGCATTTAAAGCAACACAGAATACTCTGCTAAAGCAGAACATCCCCCTTTCTTTATCGGTAAAGAAAGGGGTGAAAGAAAGCCGCCCCCGATATCTTTGTCCTGCGGATTCCCTCATGCGAGCCATTCACTACAGCCGCTGCATCCGCAGCTTGTTTCTGTAGTGAATCACTCTGTTCGGCAAATCTATAAGGGGGAATCAAACGGCTTTGCCGCCGCCCGGTGAGCTCCAGGATACAGCGAATCAAATCAGACGCGTGAATGTTGGGTTTGCAGGCAAAGGCGAAAACGTACATCCAACCTTTGCGTTCGATCATGGCCAGGATGGCAACACATCAGCATCACCCTAAAGCAGAGCATCCCCCTTTCTTTATCGGTAAAGAAAGGGGTGAAAGAAAGCCGCCCCCGATATCTTTGTCCTGCGGATTCCCTCATGCGAGCCATTCACTACAGCCGCTGCATCCGCAGCTTGTTTCTGTAGTGAATCACTCTGTTCGGCAAATCTATAAGGGGGGGAATCAAGCGGCATCCACTCCTCTTTACCAGCACCGGTTTTCGGGCTTTCGCGATGAACCTTTTTTGGTTCATCGCGCATGAGCGGGCAAGATGGCTGAAGCAGTTTTTTAATACCCTGTCAGCGATAAGATGCATTTAAAACTACGCGACTACTCTGCTAAAGCAGAGCAGCCCCTTTCTTTATCGGTAAAGAAAGGGGTGAAAGAAAGCCGCCCCCGATATCTTTGTCCTGCGGATTCCCTCATGCGAGCCATTCACTACAGCCGCTGCATCCGCAGCTTGTTTCTGTAGTGAATCACTCTGTTCGGCAAATCTATAAGGGGGAATCAAGCGGCACCCACCCATCGTTACCGGCACTGGTTTTCGGGCTTTCGCGATGAACCTTTTTTGGTTCATCGCGCATGAACAGGCAAGATGGCTGAAGCAGTTTTTTAATACCCTGTCAGCGACAAGATGCATTTAAAACTACGCGACTACTCTGCTAAAGCAGAGCAGCCCCTTTCTTTATCGGTAAAGAAAGGGGTGAAAGAAAGCCGCCCCCGATATCTTTGTCCTGCGGATTCCCTCATGCGAGCCATTCACTACAGCCGCTGCATCCGCAGCTTGTTTCTGTAGTGAATCACTCTGTTCGGCAAATCTATAAGGGGGGGAATCAAGCGGCTTTGCCCCTCCGTGCACAGAAATGAACCAGGAATACTCTGACTTGCAGGAGAGGAAACGGCATCAGCTCATCTTGAACGGCACTGGTTCCCGGGACTTCGGCGATGAACCTTTTATGCAGGCAGACCTCGGTCAGGGTGAACAAACTGCCGAGGCTGAAAAGAACTTTTTAACGCAGATTGAGCTCGGCCAGAACCGCCTCAAGCACCTCGGGATTGAACGGTTTACGCATAAAGGTATGCGGAATATCCGAACATTTATCCTCGACTTCCTGATAGCCGGTCACAATGATAAACGGGACATCGGGATAGAGCCTGTTCACCTTGCGCATCAGGTTATAGCCATCAATACCCGGCATACGCACATCGCTGATCACCACACCGGGCGGCTGATATTGAGGGCTGGTGACATAGGCGAAATATTCATCACCGCTCTGATATGTGCGGGCCTGATAACCAAGGATATCGGCTATTTCAGCAAGCATCTCGCGAACATGACGCTCATCATCGATAATATCTACAATCATGGGCCTGAATGTTACACCCTCAATTCTCTTCTGTTAACTGCCAAACGCATATTTTTGATCCTGCTTTTATCACCCGCCCGGATGAGCCCGGTTCCGGTCATCAGCCAGGGTGCACAACGGATGGATGACTTCCCTGTACAGGGCAATCGCATGAAAAAGCCAGTCACTTAAAAGCGTTTCATTGCAAAGGAGACAGAGTTACACAAAGTAACCGCAATGGTTTACAGCGTGAAGGAGATGCTGATTGATTGCCCTCCTGGCAAAATCGGTTCGCAAAGGCAAAAACGCGACAACGAGGCAGCAAGCCGATTGGACGGCCAACGGCTGCCCGCAGGGTGCGGGCATGATGCCCGAGTCATTTTGTCTTTGCTTACAAATCAGTCACTTACGCATCTGATTTGACGCGCTGCATCCTGCAGCTCACCCGGCGGCGGCAACGCCGTCCAATCCGGCTATCCTGCCGGATTGTGGCGCCCGTCCATGGCTCGCTCGGAAGCGCAGAATAAATCAGCGCTTCCCTGTAGTTTATCAAGGACAATGGTAACAGCCTTGATATAGAGTGCTGCGCTCTTATGGATAACATCGCTCATCCCATCAATGCCCTGCTCGATCTGCTCCCCTCCTGCATGATCAGCGATCGACGTGCATTCAGCAAACGACTGCACGGACTTCGCCAGCGCAGCAAACAGGGAAAACCGGTGGACCGGGCACTGGCAACATTAACGGATGCCATCCACACATCGGTTGCGACATTCAAACAGCGCATGCAAAGCCGGCCCGTGATTACCTACCCGGAGTCACTGCCTGTATCGGGTAAACGCCAGCAGATTGCCGATGCTATTGAACGCCATCAGGTGATCATTATCGCAGGTGAGACCGGCTCCGGAAAAACGACCCAGATTCCCAAAATTTGCCTGGAGCTGGGACGCGGCATTGCAGGCCTGATCGGTCATACCCAGCCGCGCCGTATTGCCGCCCGCTCGGTCGCCGGCCGTATTGCAGCAGAACTGAACAGCCGCATCGGCGAGCACGTCGGCTTCAAGGTGCGTTTCTCTGATCATACCGGCCCGAATGCCCTGATCAAGCTGATGACCGATGGTATCCTTCTCGCTGAAATACAGAGTGATCCGCAACTGCTTGCCTACGACACCATCGTCATCGATGAGGCTCATGAGCGCAGCCTGAATATCGATTTTCTGCTCGGTTATCTGAAACAGCTTCTGCCGCAGCGCCGTGATCTTAAGGTCATCATCACCTCGGCCACCATCAATACAGCCCGCTTTTCGGCATTTTTTGATGATGCCCCGGTCATTGAGGTATCAGGGCGCAGTTATCCGGTTGAGGTTCTTTATCGCCCGATTCAGGGGGATGAGGATGAGCTGGACCGTGATCTGCCACAGGCTATTGCCGATGCCGTCGATGAGGCGGCGTCGATCGACCCGTTCGGTGATATCCTGGTATTCCTGCCCGGAGAGCGGGAAATCCGTGAAGCCAGCGACCTGCTTCACCGCCATGCGATGAAACACACAGAGGTCATTCCCCTGCTCTCCCGTCTCTCACCGGCCGAGCAGGATCGGGTGTTTCAGTCACATCCCGGCCGCCGTATTGTGCTGGCCACCAATGTGGCGGAAACCTCACTGACCGTACCCGGCATCCGTTTTGTCATCGACTCGGGCCTTGCCCGTATCAGCCGCTATAGCGTCCGTACCAAGGTGCAGCGCCTGCCGATCGAACCGATTTCGCAGGCATCGGCCAACCAGCGCTCAGGCCGCTGTGGCCGTATCGCATCGGGCGTCTGCTTCCGTCTTTACAGCGAGGAGAGCTTTAACAACCGCCCTGAACAGACCGATCCTGAAATCCGCCGCACCAACCTGGCCAGTGTGATTTTGCAGATGAGCAATCTCAGGCTGGGGGATCTCGGCAAATTTCCCTTTATGGATGCACCCGAACAACAGGCCATTCGCGATGGTTACCGGCTGCTGGAGGAGCTGCAGGCGGTCGATAGCGGCAGGCAACTCACCCCGATCGGAAAAAAGCTCGTACGATTGCCGGTCGATCCGCGCATTGGCCGCATGCTGCTGCAGGCTGGCGAAGAAGGTGCTCTGCAGGAGCTGCTGATTATTGCTGCCGGCCTCTCCGTACAGGATCCACGCGGTCGCCCGATGGATATGCAACAGCAGGCGGATGAGAAGCACCGCAGCTTTGCCAATCCCGCCTCCGACTTTCTGACCTGGCTGAACATGTGGAACTGGTTTCACGAGCAGTCCCGTCATCTCTCCCGTTCAAAAATGCACAAACTCTGCCACGATCGATTTCTCTCCTATCTGAGGCTGCGCGAATGGCATGACCTGCATAGTCAGCTGCTCTCCATTGTACAGGAAATGCGGATGATGCCGAACAGTGAGCCAGCCCACCCTGATGCCGTACACCGGGCACTGCTGGCAGGGCTGTTAAGTCATGTCGGCCTCTATGATGATGAAAAGAAGTGTTATCTGGGAGCCCGCAACCTGAGGTTTGCCCTTTTCCCCGCCTCACCTCTGGCCAAAAAGCCGCCAAAATGGGTGGTCTGCTCAGAACTTGTTGAAACCAGACGCCTTTTTGGCCGTACGATTGCACCCATTGATCCGGCGTGGCTGGAACGACTGGCGCCCCATATATTGCAGCACAGCTACAGTGAGCCGCACTGGTCGAGCAAACAGGCTCAGGTTCACGCCTGGGAAAAAGTAACACTCTACGGCTTGCCGGTGATCGGGCGTCGCCGGATTCACTATGGCCCTGTTGATCCGGTGATTTCGCGCGAGCTGTTTATCCGCCATGCACTGGTGGCATCGGAGTTCCGCAGCCACGGCAAGTTTCTGCAACATAACCAACAGCTGATCGCAGAGCTTGAAGCGCTTGAAGCCAAACAAAGGCGGCGCGACCTGCTGGCCGATGAGCAGGCACGCTTTGAATTCTTTGATGCAGTGATCCCTGAGGGGATCTTCAGCGGCAAACTTTTTGAGCAGTGGCGCAAACAGGCAGAACAGCAATCGCCCCGACTCCTCTTTCTGAATCGGCAGACACTGTTGCACGGCGACAGTGCCAGCGTGGACGCATCGGCATTCCCGGACGAATACAGCAATGGCAAACTGAGGCTGAAATACAGCTACCACTTTGATCCATCCAACCAGGCCGATGGTATCACCCTGTTAGTCCCCCTCCCGGTACTCGGCCAGCTTGAGCCGGAACCTTTTGAATGGCTCGTACCGGGCATGCTGGTGGAAAAGTTGACTGTGCTGATTAAATGCCTGCCAAAATCAATCCGGCGCCGCTTTGTGCCAGCCCCTGAATTTGCCCGTGCCGCCGGCGAAAACATGGCATTTGCGCAAGGGGATTTACTGACTGCCCTGGCACGTGAACTCGGCCGCATGACAGGGCTTGAACCACACCGCAGCGACTGGGGAACAGATCCCCTGCCACGCCACCTGCAGATGAAATTCAGTGTTGTTGATGCGCATGGCAAATCCCTGGCCAGCAGCCATGACCTTAGAGCGCTGCAGGAAAAGTATGCCGAAACCAGCCGTCGCAGCCTGCAATCGATCGATACCGTCCGGAACATTGAACGTGTTGGAATCACCCGCTGGGATTTCGGCGACCTGCCCGAATCGATTGCCAGGGTACAAAACGGACTGTCGCTGCAATTTTTCCCGGCCCTGTGCGACTGCGGTCAAACCGTTGCCATCCGCATCTTCGAAAATCGTCATGAAGCGGCCCGTGCCATGCAACCCGGCCTGCGCCGCCTGTTCATGCTCTCACTGCACCAGCAGGTGGAGCTGCTGAAAAAGAACAGCCCGCAACTGCAAAAGCTGACGCTGCTCTATGCGCTGATCGGTAGCCCTGCCGCGCTGAAAGAGGAGCTGATCGAAGCGGCCTTTACCGCCCTGTTCATGCAATCACCGCTTCCGCGCACAGAAGCCGATTTTGTAAAACGGCTGGATGCCGGCCGCTCCCGCATTGTCGCACGGGCCGGTGAACTGGCGGATGCCGTCAGTGCCGCCCTTTCCGCCTATCACGGCCTGAGCCAGGCTCTGGAGGGCGTGCGTTCACTGCAATTACAGCCGGTGGTGGAGGATATACGCCTGCAAATGAGCCGTTTGATCTATCCCGGTTTTGTTGCCGCCACACCTGCTGAATGGCTGTCCCACTTCCCTCGCTTTATTCAGGCTGCAGCTCTGCGCCTCGAAAAGGCCGGCCGTAACCTGAAACAGGATAGTCAGCACCGTCAGGCCATCAGCCAGCTGTGGTCACAGTATGACGCCCGCCAGAAAGCGATCATTTCCGCTCATGGCGACACCGCTGATCTTGAAACGTTCCGCTGGCTGATTGAGGAGTTGCGTGTCTCGCTGTTTGCCCAGGAGCTGAAAACTTCGACACCGGTATCGGTGAAAAAACTTGAAAACATGTGGCTGACGCTGCGCTGATCGCCAGGGAAACAGCACAGTGCCAAAGCCTCTTACGGACGATACGTTTACACAGGCCGGCATATAAACGCCGGTCAAATCAGATCCGCAGGGGATGATTGCACACAAGGATTAAACCATATATGGCCTTTAAGCCGGAAGTTACGAAGCGAGGTCTGGTCAACCGGATGTTACCCCATCCGCCCAAATGATCACTTGCCTGATTTGACGAATAAAACCATGCTGTCACCCTGATCATCAGGCGCGCTCATTGCATCATGAGGATGGGAGGAGGTGGAGCAGGCATGTTAGAAAACCGTGTGGGTCATATTTTCAACAGGCATGTAGTCCGGGTCACGCCGGATACACCGGTGGCTGAAGCCATCCGTGCTATGGCGGATATGCAGAGTACCAGCATTGTGATTTGCGGTGCCCGTGGCCCTGTCGGCATTCTCACCGCCCGCGACCTCCCCCGCCTCTATGAGCACCACACCGATCGCTCCGCTCCGATTCAGCAGGTGATGACCTCACCGGTGACGACCTGTCTGCAGGATATTTCACTGCTTGATGCACTGGATATCATGCTTGATAAAGGGATTCGTCATATTCCCGTTGTCAATTCCAGGGATGAACTGGAAGGCATGATTTCAGAAAGTGATATTATGGACAGCCTGGGATCTGCCGATCTGATGCATTCGCAAACGATCATCCAGATTATGAAGTCAGAGGTCATCACCATCTCATCACAAGCATCATTTGATGAGGTCATGGAGATCTTTCTGGCCGAGCGGATCGGTAGCCTGATTGTCACAAGAGATTCGCTGCCGGTCGGCATTATTACCGAACGGGATCTGCCACGCCTGATCTCAAGCCAGACAGAAAGCAGTACAACGGCAGAGAAGATCATGACTGCGCCTGTCATCACCATATCGGTACACGCAACCGCACAGGATGCACTGCTTAAAATGCATGCGACCCATATTCATCACTTGCTGGTGACCGATACGGCCAACCGGATCAAGGGCATCATCACCCGCTCCTGCTTTTTTCATGATCTGGGCCGCTACCTGATCCGCAAACTGGTGATGGCTGAAAGGCAGGTCAGGGTGCTGTCACAGTTGCAGCAGGAGCAGCAGCTGCCGGCGATCGAGAATTTTTATTTGCAGGCGACTGAAAATGCCCCTTACGCCATGCTGGTCTACAAGCTGGGGACCATTATCTATGCCAACAAGGCAGCAATGCAGATGTTCGCATACAAGCGCCGATGTGATTTGATCGGCCGGCTGATCACCGATGTACTCCGCATCGATGCCTTCTCCAGTGAGCTGGACAAACTGTTAACCCATGAAAATGACATCAGCAATGAAATCATCAGGCTGGCAAAAGATGACGGATCGGCATGGATTGCCGAAATATCGAGTGCTGTCATTGTCTATGAGGGTGAACCTGCCACCCTGCTGACACTCAAGGATATTACCGAACAAAAAGCACTTGAGGATCGCCTGAACCATGCCCAGAAGATGGAGGCGATCGGTACACTTGCCGGCGGCATTGCGCATGATTTCAACAATATGCTGGCCGGCATTACCGGCAACATCTTTCTGCTCAAGCGTCAGGCCGATGATCACCCGGGTATGCGCAAAAAATTCTCCGACATCGAGAACCTCTGCTTCAAGGCGGCCGAGCTTGTTGCCCAGATGCTCACCTTTTCCCGCAAAACAGAAATCGATACCAAACCCATTGCGATGGTCCCCTTTGTCAAAGAGACCCTGAAACTGGCCCGGGTCGCTATCCCGGAAAATATTCATCTGCAATCTGTGGTCAGCCCGGAACAACTCACGGTTCGGGGCAACACAACCCAGTTGCATCAGGTGATGATTAACCTGCTCAATAATGCCCGCGATGCGCTGGCTGCAACGCCCCACCCTCTGATCAGGGTTGAACTGCAGCCATTCACTCCGGATGAACGTTTTCAACGCAAGTTCAACCACATGAATCTCGCCCCCGCATACGTCCACCTGTCGATCACTGACAACGGCAGCGGCATTGCAGCCGCTGATCTCAATAAAATATTCGAACCATTTTTCACCACCAAAAGTGAGGGCAAGGGAACCGGCCTCGGGCTTGCGATGGTTTATGGTGCCATCCAGTCACATCAGGGCCTGATTGATGTAGAAAGCAGCCAGGATACAGGCTCAACCTTTCATATTTACCTGCCACAGCTACAGGCCACAGCCTCTGAACCCATGCTCGCCGACCACTCACAAATCGTCGAGGGGCATGGCGAATGGATCCTGCTTGTCGATGATGACAGCCGGGTGCTTGGCGCGACACGCGATGTAATTGAAAGCATGGGCTATCACGTCATTACTGCAGAGAATGGCGAAATGGCCATTGCCAGGTTTATTGCCCATATCGATCAGATCAGGCTGATCATTTCCGATGTGGTCATGCCGGTGATGGGAGGCATTGAATCCGTCACACAGATCCAGAAGATCAAACCGGTTCCGGCTCTGTTCACGACCGGCTATGGGCTGAACCAGAGCTGCATGCATGATGGCAGCCTCCTGCCCGGGGAGGTGATCACCAAACCTGTCCACCCCTCCACCCTCAGTCAGCATATCCGCGAACTGCTTGATGGCATAAGACTGTCACTGTAATCCACCCCACTTCTCCTGAAGCTGCTGTATGCTGCAACCCGTGATCGTACACGTAGCATGATGGCACCGAACGTGCTTGATATGGCCATGTGTAGGCCGGCATCAGGGAACGGGGAGGCGGAAGCTGCATGAAAATCAATCACAAACTGATCATTGCATTTACCCTGGTGGCGCTGTTCGTCATTCTGCTCGGCATTCTGTCGACCAAAAACCAGCAGGAGCTGCAAGATGAAGTCGACATTATTTATACATCGAATATCGGTGAAATGCGTTTCACCCACGAAATCGCCTATCACCTGCAACGGGCCAAATCAAATCTGCGCCTGCTGATCCTCGAATCTGAATACGGCACGGCAAATGATCGCGACTATGCCATGCTGCAGGCACGCAACAGTCTGGATGAACTTGATGAGATGAGTAAAAAGCTCAACGAGACACTTGCCCATAACGCAGAAACTGTGACTGCAAGCAATCACCCCGAATCCATGCCCGTCATCCGTGAGCAGCAGGCACAGCTTGTCGAAACGACCAGTCAGATCAAGACACTGACATCCATTGCCGAGCAGCTGATGGCGCTGTACGCCGATGGCAAACATCCGCCCATGGCCGCAGCAATCGCCCTTGAAAAGCAGATGCAGCCTGCCTCCAGAGAGGCCCAGGAAAACATAGAGAAACTTGAGGTCGGTGCTGTCAATAATATCGCGACCTCAGTCACCGAAATACGGCGAATGATCATCCGGGACATGGAAACCGCCGGTGCTGTTACCCTGACTGCATTCCTGTTCGCCATGTTGCTTGCCTGGATTATTTCACGCTCGATTGTCAGAAACATTACCCGGCTCAAACAGGCAAGTGCCCGCATTGGCAATGGCCAGCTTGATACCATCATCGACATTGATACAAGTGACGAGCTGGGCGAGTTGGCGGCAGATATCAATAAAATGGCTGCCAACATTGAGGCCATGACGGTGTCACGCAATGCCCTGACGGCTGAGATCGGTGAACGCAAACGTACAGAGGAGGCGTTGACCGAACAGAAGGAGCGTGCCGAAAAGGCGGACCGGGCAAAATCAGAGTTTCTGGCCAGTATGTCGCATGAAATTCGTACACCGCTGCACGGTATGCTCGGCATTGCTGAACACCTCAAAGAGAGCGGTCTTTCCCGCGAGCAGCGGGATGAGGTTGAAACCATTCTCGCTTCCGGCGGCGCTCTGCTCTCCCTGATCAATGATATTCTCGATTTTTCCAAGATCGAGGCGGGCCAGATGGAGCTTGAGGCCACCCCGTTCGAGCCATGTATGGTGGTTGATGAAGTGGCCAGAATGTTGCGCATCAAGGCCGAAGAGAAATCGATTCTGCTACACCAGCAGTTACCCGGAGACAGATGCCAGCTTGTGCTCGGGGACCCTGCCCGCCTGCGCCAGGTGCTGATCAACCTGGTCGGCAATGCCATCAAATTTACCGGCAAAGGCGGCACCATCTCGGTTGCCCTGCGCATGCAGGAGGCAAGCGATGGAAAGGTGGCCCTGACCTTTGCCGTCACCGATAGCGGCATCGGTATTCCCGCTGACAGGCTGGATGCCATTTTTGACAAATTTACCCAGGCTGACAGTTCTACTTCGCGCGAGTTCGGAGGTACAGGTATTGGCCTGAGTATCTGCCGCGATCTGATTCAGCTGATGGGAGGAACGATTACGGTGGCAAGCCAACATGGAGAAGGCTCCACATTCACCATCGAACTTGCACTGCCGGTGGCCCGGCAAGCGGCGGCGGCGCCAGTCACAACCGGCCACGATGGCGATCATTCACGCCTGCTCGGCGCACGCATTCTTGCCGCCGACGATAATCCGGTGAACTGCAAGGTACTTCAGCTGCACCTGAAAAAACTGGGCTGCGAACTGGAGCTGGCAGCCAATGGCCAGGAGGCCGTCGAGAAAGTCATGCAGGGTCATTTTCAGCTGGTGTTGATGGATATGCACATGCCGGTGATGGACGGACTTGCCGCCACCCGCGCCATACGGGCAGGTCACGGTGAGTGGGCACAGATACCGGTGATTGCCATGACCGCCAATGTCATCAAGGGGACCCGCGAGGCATGCATCGAAGCGGGCATGAATGACTACCTGTCCAAACCGGCCAAGCCGGTTGAACTTAAGGCCATGCTGCTGCGCTACCTGAACTGAATATAAGGCAGCGCTTCCCGCGTCACCTCTACTCATGCTCCTCTGTGGTCGCGGACTCGTCCGACTGCCAGATGCTCCAGGTCATGCCCACTGCGATTGCCAGATAGTTCTGACTGCGAACCAGCGGGCTGTTGCTGACCACCCCCGCTTTAAGATTCCGGTAGCGCAAGGCCCCGTAAAGGGTGACATCATCAGTAATGGCGTAACGAACCGTTGCTCCGGCTGCCAGCGAATGCAGACCGGCCCTCGCTGTATAGGCAGCCCTGGCCGGCGTCACAAACTGCGGTGCAACACCATAATAGGTGTTATTAAACCCGCGCGATGCATAAAGAATTCCGGCATTCAACCTCAGACTTAATTGCGATGTCGGACGCAGGCGATACTGCAGATCAGGCTCCAGCAACCAGCCCGGCGTGGTACCGGATGTATCGATAATACCGCGCCATGGTAAACGCAGCTTCAAATCCGACAGTTCCGAGTCATATATCTGCCAGTTAAGGCGCGGCCCGGCCTGAAAATTAAACTTTAACTCCGGCATTCCGGCTCGTGCACGATTGGAGTTGCGCACGGGTAGCCCGGCCCCGAATGATGCATCCAGAGTCAGCTGTTTTAATCCGAACAGCTCGGCCCGGATACCATCGCGGTCCACCTTAAAGCGATCACCCCGGTAAACCACATAGGGAACGGGTACTGCCAGCGTATAACGCTCATCACTGCCCATATATTGCGGCAATGACACCGCGCCACCCCCAAGCCCGAGCTCCCACTTCGGCAATGCCTTTTCAGCAGCGTCTGCGAGTGGTGACAGCATCATGGCCACCGCCATGGTGGCGCCAAAGCAACCACGCATGGCTGTGCCCCTGGCCCGGTGATAAGCAGCGGCTCCGGATTCAACATATACGGGCATATCCACCCCCATGAAAATTTTGCGCACTATAGCCAACCGCGATTGCAGATGAACCCCACAGGAGAGGTGGATGAATCAACACCGCTCCGGTCACAGACTCACCTGCAGAAGCGACAGATCCAGTCGGGCAGGCATTGCTTTTTCCCCCTGATCATCGTCAAATATGCAGGTGAAGCACGATCCTTTCAGAGCCATTGATCCCCTCCTGCTGCCGGCTGATCTTTTGCAGCTGTGCCGGCACCTTGCCGCCAGCGGCGGGCGGGCCTGGCTGGTCGGTGGTTGCGTGCGTGACCTGCTGCTGGGCATTCCCCCGCATGATTATGATGTTGAAGTGTACGGTCTGCATGAATCCGCATTGACCACTGCGCTGCAGCAGCTCGGCCGCTGTGAACAGGTCGGCAGGCAGTTCGGCGTGCACAAGCTGTGGCTGCACGGCCGCACGATTGATGTCGCACTGCCCCGTACCGAGGTCAAACAGGGCGAGGGCCATCGCGCCTTCAGCGTACAGAGTGATCCCTTTCTTACCCCTGAAATAGCCAGTCTGCGCCGTGATTTCACCATCAATGCGATGATGTATGATCCCATCCATGCGCACTTGCTGGACCTGCATGGCGGGCAAAGCGATCTGGCCTCCCGCACCTTGCGCCATGTCAGTGCAGCCTTTGGTGAGGATCCGCTACGGCCGCTCCGCGCCATGCAGTTTGCCGCCCGATTCAGTATGCGTCTGGCGGCGGAAACGGGCGTCATCTGCCGCGCCCTGATTGATGAGGCCACCACCCTGCCCGGCTCCCGCATCAGAGAGGAGTGGATGAAATGGTGTCACGCTGCCACCCCCTCTTACGGATTGCGTGCACTCAGGGAGAGTGGCTGGCTGGCCCTCTACCCTGAACTTTTTGCACTGACTGATTGTCCGCAGGATCCCCGCTGGCATCCTGAGGGTAGTGTATGGAAACACACGCTGCAGGTGGTCGATCAGGCAGCCCGGATTGCGGATCGTCAGGGGCTTGACCGGCACGCGCGCGAACAACTGCTGATCGCCGCTCTTTGCCATGATATGGGGAAGGTCGATACCACCATCCGCCATGATAACGGACGCATCAGCTCCCCCGGCCACAATCTGCAAAGTCTGACGCGGGCCGGCAGCTTTCTGCGCCGGATTGATTTCCCCAAAGAGATGGAAGCGTATATCTCGCCACTGATCCGGGAGCATATGACCCATATGCACGGCATTGCCAGTGAGAAAAGCGTACGCCGGCTGGCATTCCGTCTGCAGCCGGCAAACATTGAATTATGGGAGATGCTGGTCGAAGCGGATGCATCCGGCCGCTTTCCGGCCCCCCCTTCACGACCGGCTCAGGAGTGGTTACAACTTGCCATCACCATGCAGCAGCACCACCATCCTGTCCGGAGAGTGATTACGGGCAGGGTGTTGATCGACTGCGGCATTGAGCCTGGCCCGGCCATGGGCGCACTGCTCGCCAAGGCCTACGAGGCGCAGCTGAACGGCGATTTTTTCGACATCGACAGTGCCCGCACATGGCTTGCACGTGAAATCCCCCCTGAAGCCGTCGCGCCATCATCGTAATCCATACATCGGCGCACAGCTCTGTTCAGGAGGCAGCTTCCTTGCCGGTGTCTGCGGTCGGTACACTTATGCGTGCAATCATCAGGCCCAACTCGTAAAGCAGCAGCATCGGAATGGCCAGCAACACCTGTGAGATAACATCGGGCGGCGTAAGAATCGCTGCCACCACAAAGGCCCAGACAATAATATAGCGACGCTGGCGGGCCATCCCCTCGGCTGTCGCAATATTAAGGCGCGCCAATACCATCATCACAATCGGAATCTGGAAGCAAAGTCCGAAGGCAAAGACCAGCTTGAGAAACAGCGACAGATACTCTTTCACCGCTGGCAGCGCATGAATCTGATCGGTGGCAAAGCCAAGGAAAAACTGGAAAATCAGCGGAAACACAATGTAGTAGGCGAATGCACCACCACCACTGAAGAGAATCACACTGGCTACAACGGCAAACAGGAACAACCGCTTTTCATGCTTGTAGAGGCCGGGGGCCACAAAGGCCCAGAACTGGTAAAAGGTGAGCGGCGAGGTGACAAAAAGACTGCCAAGCAGCGCAATCTTCAGATAGGTAAAAAAGACATCCGGCGCATTAAGAAAAATCATCGGTGTGCCGGCAGGCAAGGCGCTCAACAACGGCGCCGCCATAAAGTTGAACACCGGTGCCGACCAGTTCATCAACACCATGACACCGGCAACAAATACCGCCAGCGCCAGACGTATCCGCCACTGCAGTTCTTTCAGGTGGGAGAGAAACCCTTCTCCGGCTTCAGCCATTACTGTTTCCCGTTCGTTGCATCTGTCTGAGGGCGAGCTTCAGCAATCTCGGCATCGGAGGCGGATGCCTTGATATGATCAAGCTCCGACTTCAACTGATTGCCGGCATCCTGCACCGGTCGCGTGATATCACTTGCTTCACGGTGGATTTCACTGCTGATATGACCCATCCAGCTGCGACCATAGCGCACCCAGCGACCAATCTGGCCGAGGAACTCCGGCATACGTTCGGGACCGACCACGACAAACAGGACAATACCGATCAATAACAGTTCAAACAGCCCGATATCGGGCATAAGCGCTCCTAATCCTTCTTGGCGGCAATATCGTCAGTCCCTTTTGTCGCATTGCCGGCGGGTTCATCATCGGACATGGTCTTGCGGAAATTCTTGATTCCCTTGGCCAGCCCTGCCCCCAGCTGCGGCAGTTTTCCTGCACCGAACAGCAGCACCACAATCAACAGTATCAACAGTAACTCGGTTGTTCCCAGTCCAAACATTCAAACCCCCTCTTCTGCTGCGGAGAGACTGACTCCCGGCACACCGGTGAATCAGACCGAAAAGGAAAGCATGGATTCCTTTTCAACGATGGAAGTGCTGATTGACTTCAGCGCTTCCGGGCAAACCAACCATGGCTGATAAGCCAGCGGACTTTCCGCATCTGCTCCGCGCGGACTATATAAAATCCGCCAGACAATGCCAGTCACCAGACCGCCTGCAGCAACGGTGCACGATGGTGCGCACAGAAATAGCTATGACTGCAGCGGAATCGTGCCCTGTCGGAATCAGGAAAATAGCCCTTTTCGCTTCGTTGCTATTTTAACGATCGGCCATATAATGCCGAAAAGAAAAAAAGGTGGCTATTTGATGCCCAAGTACAAACGCTTTGCTGATGCATCTGTCAGTGAAAAGATTCTCGACTCGATGTTCCTTATCACCATAGGCGTCGCCTATATGTTTGCCCTGCTGAACCTCTACTATACCCATCAGGGACGGGACGGTAAGCCTGGCCTGTCGGTCCGGGACGTACAGCTGGCCTATTACGGCAGCCACAACCAGACCCGTCTGGGCGCAGCCATTAACGGCCCGATGGAACCCAACCTGCCCAATGAGGCGGCCAAACAAACCATTCTGGACTGGATCAACAATGGCGCCAAAGAGGCCGAGTTCCACGAGAAGGTCGAGCCGATCATGCAGAAAAACTGCATCATGTGCCACTCGGCTGAAAGTGGCCTGCCCATCCCTCACTTTACCTCATACGCCAATGTGGTGCAGCTGACTGAAACAGATACCGGCGCCACCATTCCGGCACTGGTGCGCGTTTCCCATATTCACCTCTTCGGCATTGCCTTTATCCTCTTCTTTGTCGGTCGAATTTTCATACTTTGTGAAATGCCCGTACTCATCAAACGCATTGCTGTGGCCATTCCGTTCATGTTTCTGCTGATGGATATCAGTTCCTGGTACATCACCAAGATCATGCCCGGCTTTGCCTATGTGGTAATCGCCAACGGTGCCCTGATGGGAATCTCTTTCGGTGGTCAGTTGCTGACCAGCCTGTATCAGATGTGGCTGTATAAACCGAAATCGATACCTGTCGACATGTAACGAACGTGTACAATTTTATCCCTGCGCGCATTCATTCCATCTGTGCATGAATCGCGCCAGGGGTTATGATAGCTCCGTATGGAGCAGATTAAAGGAGAACGACCATGAAAAAATCATTTGTACTGCTTGCAACAACCGCCATTTTTGCACTGACCTCTCAGGTTGCCATGGCCGAAGTCGATGCGCAAAAAATATTCGACGCCAAGTGCAAGGGATGCCACAAGGTGGATGGCAAAAAAGTTGGACCGGGCTTTGCACAGATGAACACCGATGCAGCTGCCCTGAAAGAAACCATCGCCAACGGCCGCAAAATGATGCCTAAATTCAGCGGCAAACTGGATGAGGCAGAGATCGATGCAATGGTGGCATTCATTCAGAGCAACCAGCACAACTAACCCTTGCGCTGGCCATCCTTGTGGTAAATAGTTAGGCCATCATTTCGGAGGGAAGGAGAGTCTATGGGAATTAAAAAGTGGATCGGGGTTCTGGCTGCCCTGACAATTATGCCTGCAGCCGCATCAGCAGCATCTGACACACTGGATGGAAAGGCGCTATACGAGGCGAACTGTGCACTCTGTCACGGGAAAACCGGTGAAGTATCTGACTACGGTAAAACCCTGAAACCCTTCCCTGCCAGAAATCATCGTGCGATCGCAAAGCTGGTCAGCCGCGATGAACTGCGCCGTATTATTACTTACGGTGTAGAAGGCACGGCGATGAACCCCAAGAAGTACACCCTGGATGCATTGCAGATTGAAGCAGTGATTGATTACATTCAGACTTTTGATTACACCCCTAACCTCGCCAACGGCAAGGCTCGCTTCGAAGCCGTCTGCTCAACCTGCCATGGTATGGATGGTCGTGCAGTGACCGGTATCGGCGCCAAGAATCTGGTTTACACCAACCTGAATCTGACTGAAATCGTACACACCATGCGTTATGGCCGTCCGGGCACCCTGATGACCAGCAAGCGCCATCAGCTGAATAACACCGACATTGCTGATATCGCTTACTACGTTAACTCACTGCGTTACATGTCCAACCCTGCTAACGGCAAGGCGCTTTATGCCAGCAACTGCGCCTCCTGCCACAGCAGCCCGCGCTCCATCAAGCTGATCGGTAACGCTGCAGAAACCCGCTCGATCTCGGATCTCTCTGATCGCCTGCTGGATCTGCGTATCCGTCACGGTCGTCACATTGATCGCGCCGGCAAGAAAGTGGAAGCCATCAGCTCCGATGATATGCAGGATATCATTGCCTACATGAGGAAAGAAGCACAGTAATGACTGATAACATGCACGAAAATCGCGCCTCCCAATTGGGGGGCGCTGATCTTTTTGACCTGGACATTATTAAAAAGTACGACAAGGCCGGTCCTCGTTATACCTCATATCCGACTGCACCGATGTTCCATGCCGGTATCGGCTCTGCCGATTATGCCGCCACCCTTAAAAGGGTTGCAGACGATGAGGCGCCGCTGTCGCTCTATATTCATATCCCGTTCTGCAACACGGTCTGCTACTACTGTGGCTGCAACAAGATTGTCACCAAACAGTATGATCGTGCAGCCCCCTATCTCGAGCTGCTGCTGAAAGAGATCGATATGGTGGCAGACGCCATGGGTAACACCCGTCGCCCGGTCACCCAGCTTCACTTCGGCGGTGGCACCCCGACCTTCATGAACAACGATCAGATGCGCATCATCATGGCACGCCTGCGCGAGCGCTTTAACTTCGTGCCGACCGATCAGGGTGAATTCAGCATCGAGATTGATCCGCGCGAGTGCGATGAAAACACCGTTGCCGTGCTGCAGGAGATCGGCCTGAACCGCATGAGCATGGGCGTTCAGGATTTCGATCCGATCGTGCAGAAGGCAGTCAACCGCATTCAGAGCAAGGAAGAGACGATGCGTGTGCTCAATGAGGCGCGCGCGCATGGCTTTGAGTCGATGAATATCGACCTGATGTATGGCCTGCCGCACCAGACGGTAGAGACATTTGATCGTACACTGGACACCATCATCGAGTTCAGCCCTGATCGCATTGCGCTGTTCAACTATGCCCACCTGCCGCACATGTTCATGCCACAGCGGCGCATTGATGAAGCAGCCCTGCCTAGCCCACAGGAAAAGCTCAATATCCTTGAGCACAGCATCAATAAATTGCTTGATGCCGGCTATGTATTCATTGGCATGGATCACTTTGCCAAGCCTGACGACGAGCTCACCATTGCGCAGCAGGAAGGCAAGCTGTACCGCAACTTCCAGGGCTACAGCACGCAGGCTGATTGCGATCTGATCGGCCTTGGCGTCACCTCCATTGGCTATGTCGGCGGTGGCTTCTTTCAGAACGCACGCGAGATGGATGCATACACAGAGGCGGTTGAAGGCAACGATTTCGCTGTATTCCGTGGCTATATCCTGTCGGATGAAGATCACCTTCGCCGCCAGGTGATTATGCGCCTGATGTGTGATTTTGCTCTCGATTACGGGCAGTTTGAACAGGAGTTCGGCATCGACTTCAAAGCCCACTTCGCTGATGGACTTGCGGATCTTGCCGAAATGCAGGCCGATCAGCTGGTCGAGCTGCGCGATGACGGACTGCGTGTGCTGCCGGCCGGTCGCCTCCTGATCCGCAACGTGGCCATGGTATTTGATGAATACCTGCAGAAGAAAAAAGAAGGTACCAGTTTCTCCAAAGTGATCTGATACCGGTATGTATGTCAGGGCCGGGTATGATTACCCGGCCTTTTTCTTTTTTTTGCTGTAGTCTTTCCACCTTCAGCAAGTGACCCTTGCAGCATAAGGGAGATGGTGATTTATTGCCATCATGGCAAAAATCAGTTCGCAAAGACAAATGCGTGACAAAGAGGCAGGAAGCCGATTGGACGGCCCACGGCCGCCCGCAGGGCGAGGCATGATGCCCGAGTCATTTTGTCTTTACTTACAAATCAGGCACTTATGCGTCTGATTTGGCGAGCCGTCCATGGCTCGCTCGAAGCGTCGAATGAATCAGCGCTTCCTAAGGAGATCGTCCAGTGCACATTCAAGATGACACCCGTACCCTTTATGAGCGCATAGGCGGTGAAGAGAACGTGCGCCTGCTTGTACAGCGCTTCTATCACCACATGGATACACTGCCGGAAACGCAGTCCATTCGCTGGATGCATGCGGACAACCTGCAATCAGCTGAGGAGAAGCTGTTTCTGTTTCTCTCCGGCTGGATGGGCGGACCATCCCTCTATATTGAAAAATACGGCCACCCTCGCCTGCGTATGCGTCATCTTCCCTTCGCCATCGGAGCAGCAGCGAGGGATCAGTGGATGCTGTGCATGAAACTCGCGCTGGATGAGGTAGTCAGCGATAAGCCGCTGCGCGACGAGCTCTATGCCGCCTTTTACGGCATTGCCGATTTTATGCGCAACCGGGACGACGGAGAGAGCGCGTGAAACATGTGCAGAATAACAGTGCAGACTACCTCTATTCACGCAAGAAACCGGCAAAGATTATCGCTGTCTACAACATCAAGGGTGGCGTCGGCAAAACATCCACGGCGGTCAATCTGGCCTGGCTTGCCTCCCGTCATGACGGACAGGTTCTGCTTTGGGATCTTGATCCGCAGGGAGCTGCGGCCTATTGCCTGCAGGCCAAGGCGGGCAAACGCAGTGATCAGCTGTTAAAAGGCAAGCTGGCTGCCGACAAGGCCATCACCCGTACCGCCTATGAGCATCTCGATTTACTGCGCGCTGATTTCTCGCTTCGCCACGCCGATCTTCTGCTCAGTGATATGAAGAAGCCGGAAGAACAGTTGAGCCGGGTGATTGCACCGATGATAAAGTCATATGACTTTATCATCATCGACTCGCCTCCCGGCCTCACCCTTCTCTCCGAAGCCATTTTCAAGGTTGCCGATCTGGTGGTATTCCCCACCCTGCCCTCTATCCTTTCATTGCGGATGCTGGCAGAGCTGCTCGACTTTAAAAAAGAGCATCACCTCAAACAGCTGCATATTCGTGCATTTCTGAATATGGTCGACAGTCGCAAAAGCCTGCACCGGCAGATCATCGCTGAACGCCACCGCATGGGCAAAGTGATGCTCAACAGCCAGATCCCGTATGCCAGTGCCGTTGAGCAGATGGCTGAACGGCGCATGCCGCTCCCCTGTTTTGATCCCCACTCTCCGGCGGCTCTCGCCTATGGCATCCTCTGGGCAGAAGTATTTGATGCCCTGCAGGCAATCAAAAAGAAGGGCTCATAAGCAAGCGCATCCAGCTTTGCCCGAACGGCCTGGAAGTGGCATATTTTGTGCTCTGACATCATTCAGACTCAATCTTGAGGCCACACATCTGAGGAGGCACCATGCAGTGGGACCAGATGAAATGCCAGGGGCGAGAGCTTGCAGAATGTTGCCGACATGCTCTGCCCTGCTGGAGTATCGAACAGGTCACCGATGGCGACAGACGGGAGTTCCTGGCTCGACTGGATACTTGCAGCTTCTGTAAGCATTATGCACCCTCAACTATGGATAACCTGATTGCTTACAGGCTCGATGCCGATGATATCATCGTTTACGCCAACAAAGTCTGGGACGCATTCGCGCAAAACCATAATGGTGCCAACTGCTGTCTGAGTCAGATCAGGGGAAAGTCTCTCTGGTCACAAATCTCCGATGCTGAAACCACGATGATTTATAAAAAGGTTTTCGAGAAAGCACGCAGTTCCTACCAGGCCATTGCTTTCAGGTTGCGCTGCGATGACCTCAATGAGATGCGCTTTCTGGATGTGCGGGTTATTCCTCTACCGCATCATTGGCTAGAACTTAACTTTACTATTACAGAACAGCGTCCGCGTGAACCTCAGGCAATTCCACAGCAGTATAATGAGCATAATATCATCACAATGTGTTCATTTTGCGGCGATCTGAAGGGCCGGGATGGCAACTGGCATGCTATCGAAGATAAAATCACTTCTGCCGATTTGTTTCAATACGACCCGCTTCCAAAAATCAGTCATGGACTATGCACTGAATGCTCGACAAATTTTCTGAAATCCATCCGAACCCTTAAGGATAAACCTCTTCCGGGGTCAGTTCTTTAGTCTGCACTTTTCAGCCAGTTCAGCCACTTCATTTGCGTGATGACTGCCCAGCAGCTCCCTCTGAATTTGGGAAACTCTGGAAACAGAGATGCCAAACAGCGCAGCAACATCCCCCACGGATAAATTCACCACCCTTCTCAACAGAACTACGCTAAAAGCATAGGCCTTCCTGTGGGATCGCGACAGTACACTTTCAACATCACAGCTGAAATACCCTGCAACAGTACCCAGAACGCCATCAGCAGTCGGACGGGCTGGCTGTAGCTGTACTTTTGGAATATTGGCAACCCCATCCACAGGCACCTGCCGCTGCATCTGTTCTAGAAAAGCCTCTCTGCCCAACCATATTTGCCCATGCAACTCGTCCCATGGCGATGCAGTATTCATCCCGTCAAGGACAAAACGGGCATAAGATTTTTCATCCCCGAAATATTTCATCAACTGCTGCAATGCCATCCACGGTGGAGATGCAACCAAACCAGCCGAACTTCTGTAGCTACTCCATATATATGCTTCCGGGGCCTCCACCATCCCGGCCCGCACAGGGTTTAAGGCGATGTAGCGCACCAACTCAAGAAGATAGGCATCCTTTTCAACCACGATACTCTTGTAACGGCCCTGAAAAACATGGCCGACATACCCGTGACGATGGTTGAACCCTTGCGTATAGCTGCCATTCAGTCGGCGCATTCCCTTAACAAGGCTTCCCTCCGGCGTTTCGACCAGTAAATGATAGTGATTATCCATCAGGCAATAGGCATAACAGATCCACTGTTGCTGTTCGATCTCCTGACCGAGCAGCTCAAGAAAACAGTTTCGATCAGAGTCATCGAGGAAAATATTATCTTTACCATCACCTCGTGCAGTCAGATGATAGCAGGCTCCGGGATATTCAATTCGTAGCGGGCGAGACATAACGTACTTATAGTTGGCTCAACCCGTAACTAGCAACTAAAGAACTGACCCCATTGTTTTCAAAGGCTCCTTGTTTTTTTTCCAAATAACTAACAGCAATAGGAACGCCCAAATCCCAACGATCACATCCATAATGTTACGAGCAATCCAGTCGTTTTTATCCAACTCTAATATCTCCCGGACATCCTTATAATTGGTGACAATCTGGCCATGATGTTCCACCTGCATCACCCAATCGTGATAGCCAAAATCTATCGTTATAAGGAGGCCTAATCTGGACTGACTCAGGATAGTCACAGCTTCACCAATCAATGGCTTGAGTCGTTCAAAATCGTCAAACAGAGGATGGATGAACCGATACGATGCGGAAGAACCATCCGGACGTTTTACGCCAAGCCACATATCACGACTTTTTCCCACGCGATATACCGCCGTGAGTACCACCTCCCGCTTGTCCATCTGTTCCAAAGTCAGGATCGGCGTATTTATATTGATAATTATGAAGACTTATCATTGAGGTTGCTATGAGTATCAAAATATAAATATTTTTTGATTCCTGCCGCTTTAGTGCGCGCACAATCATTCGCTGCCAAAATTCAGTGGCTTGCAGCCACCCCATCACGCCCGCAGGACGCGGAACAGAATCCTGGTATTCAGCTCTGATCATCTTCTCCGACTCAGACGGGACCGGGATACCATACAGAATTCGAGTCTCTCTTCTGCCGAGAAAAATCAGTGTACCAGCGAGACACAGGAAAATTATCGCGACGACACTCTTTATCTCCATCGGGTTTTGGACAGGGGCTCTGCCGAAAAGGGCGAGGTTTAAAGTAATTAGAATCAGCAGGATACATGCGGCCTTCGTCGCTTTGAAGGCCCATGTCTTCTGTCGCAAAAAGCCATACGCGATACATTCAAGCAACACGAAATCCACGGTCCAATTGGATATCAAGCCATTGTTCATATTAGTTTTCTGGTTGCCTATCCCGAAAATCAAGAGCCCGACTATCGCCACGAAAAAAGCAATCATACGGATTATTTTTATATTGAAATCATGAATGACCGATCCGGGGTGCGTCAGCGCCCATAGCACGCGTCGCAGCCATCGTGCGCAGAACTTCAGTACCCCGGCAACGCTCAAATGCTGCAGATCATTCCGTAGTGATTCGATGTCGAAATCACGGCCCGACTCATGCTGCCGCTCGTCTTCAGCCAGCGTAATGAAACCGAACAAGATCCTTGTTTTTCGTTTCATGAGAAACAGAAACGTGCCAATGGCCCAGAGCATTGTCAGTACATTTGCAACCGTCGTGCCGTTAGCGATGCGCATTACATCGATCAGAACGACGACGCCACAAACAATAGCTGTCCACTTGTAAGCCCATGCTTTCAGCTGCCAGAAGCCATAGGATATCCATATAAGCAGAGATCCGATCGCCAAAGCGGTAAGTGCGTAGTAACTGCTCATAATGGTGGAATTACCGACCAGCAGGAAAAACATGCCGGACAGAACAATGCTGAGCGCGATCAGGGTAAACGCTGTTGCATATGCTTTCCCGGCACTTAAAACGCTGGCCCTGGAGATTTGATGACGAGGCGCTATCATCAAAACGCACCTGCCTGTACAGACAGAACGGTCATACGTATATCTTCAGGATACTGGCTCCCGCTGCTGACCTGCTGCAGCTCAACAGCCATCCCCTGAAATCCCATCAATCACTCCACTCCCATGCTCCGAATCATCCGGGAGCAACGCGTCATTCTAGGGAATGGGAATATTTTGCAAGCCATCCAAATGGATGACATGAGTGGCTATCTTATGATTTGTAATCACTCTTTTGCACGCATGCGGATGCAAAAAAATACCCAAAGTACGGTACCGAAGCGGTAACCCGAAGGAAAGAGCTACCTCAGCGATCGGGGAATCCGACGGCGGCAGACTCGTACACCGGCCGGTCAATGCGGAAGCCGGTGACATCCACGGCCGGCTCCTCCCCCATCATCCAGCGGCTCATCAACTCGGCGGTACCCGGCGCAAGTACCACCCCGTTGCGATAGTGGCCGGTCGCCACCCACAAGCCGGGGCGCCCGTTCACCGGTCCCAGATATGGCAGTCCGTCAGGCGTTCCCGGCCGGAAGCCCATCCACTGCTCAACAATCTCCGCATCCTTCAACCCGGGGGCCATCCGCCAGGTCGCTTCAAGCAGGCGGTTGACGACAGGTTCGGTATTCCCCTTGGAAAAGCCGACCCTCTCCATGCTTGCACCTATCAGAATATGGCCATCCACACGCGGCACCAGGTAGGCATCATCATGTTTGACGATATGAGCCAGTTTGCCCGGGGTATCCTTAAGCAACACAATCTGCCCCTTCACTGGTTCTACCGGCAATGAGATGCCCCACTGTTCGGCCAGCTCCCCGCTCCAGCTGCCGGCAGCAAGCAACACCGCATCCGCCTCAATCGACGAACCATCGGCCAGCATCAGGCCAGTCGCCCTGCCACCGGCTTCCAGCAGGCTCGTCACTTCGCACATCTCACGAATCTCGACGCCACTGAGCTCCAGCGCCTTACGGGCCGCCTGCAGCAAACGCGGATTGCGCACCTGCCCGACCTCCGGCCACAGCAGTGCCCCGTCCACTTCGGGTGAAAGCGTCGGTTCAGCATCAACTGCCTGTTGCCGGTTGAGAAGATCCAGCTGCCAGCCGAATTGCTGCGACCAGGCGATGGCCTGCGCCTGATGATTGACCCGATCATCGGAGAACAGCGGAATCATCAGGCCTGACTTCCGCCACTGAATCGACATGCCGGTCAGATGATAAAGATCACGATTGAGCGCCGGATAAAGATTGAGACTGTAATCAACAAAATGGCTCAGACTGTCCGGGTAAAGCCACGGATGAATCGGACAGAGAATACCGGCACCCGCCCATGAGGACTCCTGCCCTGTCCGCCCCCGCTCGATGACCACCGGTTTTGCTCCCAAACGGTGCAGATACAGGGCCGTCAGACAACCAACCACCCCTCCGCCGATCACAGCTACACGCATTCCTGCCCCTGTCTGACTCACATCTCCCTCCTGGACCACCTTGCAACAATTGCCTGGGAATGCGCTGATTCACCCGGCGCTTCCGAGCGGGCCATGAACAGCTCACCACAATCAGGCCGAATTGGATACTTGACCTTTGTGGCTGACTTTTGCCCGAATGGCAACCAATCAGCATCCTCCCGGACAAAACCGGCCCCCGACAACCACCCGGAATGGCAGCGAATTGAGCCATCCGGTTGCAACAACACCTGATCCGGCTTGCACCGGCCATCCTATGTCGCCACCATGCCGCCATGCAGGCCACAGCTACAGATTCCATGCAATTAGCAGAAGCATATCAGCAATGCATGGCAATCGCACGACAACACTATGAAAATTTCCCGACAGCCTCGCATCTGATCAAGGCTGATGTACGCCCGGCTGTTGCCGCAATCTATGCATTTGCACGTCATGCCGACGACCTTGCCGATGAGGGAGATCTCTCGGCAAAAACCCGGCTGAAACAGCTGGATGCATGGGAAACCCTGCTTGAGCGAGCCGAAAAGAGTCAGCCGGTTGACCAGCCGATCTTTACGGCCCTTGCTGATGCCATCCGTTCGCATCAGTTGCCCGTGGAGGAGCTGTATAACCTGCTGATTGCCTTCCGCATGGATGTCACCCTCTATGCATACGCCAGTATCAGCGAGCTGCTCTTTTACTGCCGCCATTCCGCCAACCCGGTCGGACGGCTGATGCTGGCCCTGCATGATATTCACAGCACCGAGGCAAAACACTATTCGGACCGGATTTGTACAGCCCTGCAACTGATCAACTTCTGGCAGGATCTCAGTATCGATCTGCCAAGAGGCCGCTGCTATATCCCGGAAGAGTGGTTATCACCTTACCAGTTTGAAGCACGACAACTGCTTGCCGGGGAGATCTCCTCTCAGCAGTTTCGCCCGGTATTTCTGCATGCCATCGACGTCACCCGTGACATTCTCGGCGAAGGTGTTCCGCTGTTGCCGCTGCTGCCGTTAAGGCTCCGCTTCCAGATTGCCGCCACATTGCGCGCCGGTTTTACCCTGCTTGATCGCCTTGGCCAGCTGGAAGACCCGCTGCATCAACGACTCACCCTCAGCCGCGCCGACTGGTTCAAACTGGCCGCAGGCACACTGATCGACACACTTTTCCCTTTACGCGCCATTCACAGGAACCGCACATGACCCCTGAAGCCTACTGCCGGGACAAAACCAGAGGCTCCGGCTCCTCATTCTTTTATGCATTTCTTTTCCTGCCGGAAGAAAAACGGCGCGCCATGATGGCCTTGTATGCATTCTGTCGTGAGGTTGACGATATTGCCGATGAAGTCAGTGATCAGCAGGTTGCCCTGACCAAGCTGAACTTCTGGCGTGAGGAGCTGGCGCGGACGTTTGCCGGTCAGGCAAGCCACCCTGTCGGCCATGAGCTGTTATGGTGTGCCGGCCATTTCCCCATCAATGAGGAGTTGCTGCTGGAGATTCTCGATGGCATGCAAACCGATATCATGGCCAGACCATTCATCAAGCAATCGGATTTATCGCTGTATATCTACCGTGTAGCCGGCGTCGTCGGTCTGCTCTCCATCGAGGTATTCGGCTATAGCGAACGCAAAAGTCGCGACTTTGCCACCCGGCTGGGAGAGGCATTGCAGCTGACCAATATCCTGCGTGATCTGGCCGAGGATGCTGCCATTGGCCGCATCTATATCCCGCAAGAGGTACGCAGCCGGTATCAGGTGAGTGATCAGGCATTCAAAACCGGAACCGTGGATGAATCCATGCAGAAGCTGCTGCAGGAGTATGGCGACAAGGCGGAAAATGCCTTCCGTGATGCAGTGGCCATGCTGCCCCCCAAAGACAGGGAGAGCCTGCGCCCGTCGATCGTGATGGCCACAATCTATTATGCCTATCTGCGCCAGCTGCGCGCCATCGGCTTTGATGTATGGAGCACACCGGTCCGCATCCTGCCCTTACGCAAGATGTGGATTGCCTGGCGTGCCTGGCGTTATGAATGCAAGGCCTGCAAGCGGCAACGCCCGATTCGTCTGGAATTCTGATACCGGTGCCATCCCGCATCGCCATCATCGGAGGCGGCCTCACCGGTTTAACTGCTGCCATCCGTCTGGCCGAGGCCGGGCACGAGGTGACACTGTTTGAAGCAGCCCCTGCTGCCGGCGGACGTACCCGATCATTTTTTGAGCCGACCATGCAGCAGCTGTGCGATAATGGCCCGCACCTGCTGATCGGTGCCTATCGTGCAACCCGTACATTGCTGCAGGACTGCGCCGCCGATCACCACCTGCACTGGCAACCATCACTCTCGCTGCCATTATGGGATCAGCCACGTGGCCACTTTTGCTTTCAGCCAGCGGCTCTCCTCCCCTTTCCACTGGCCATCCTGCAAGCCGCAGCCACCCTTCCCGGTCACAGCCTGCATTCCGCCACAGCCATGCTGCGCATGGCCATCGCACTGCAACGCAAAGCGCCCCCGCTTGCGGATCATGTCAGGGAATGGCTGCAATCCCTGCGTATCCCGGCCGAGCTTGTCCGCGACATGCTTGAACCCCTGTGCCTCGGCGCCATGAATGAGGCGATGGACACAGCTTGCCCGCACTCGTTCAAACGTGTCTTGCAGGAAAGCTTCGCCAGCCGCCGCGATGCCTGCCTTGGCTGGTTTAACGGCCCCCTGCAAACCACCCTGATTGAGCCACTGCTGAACAAAGCATCTTCTCTTGCCGTTCGCATCCACACCGGCCACCGGGTACGCCAGCTTGAGGTGCAGCATGGCAAGGCTGTGCTCGATGATCACCGCTTTGATGCAGCGATTCTGGCGCTTCCCGCCCATGCAGCCGACAGGCTACTCAAGCAACCGGCCAGCACAGAGACACGTGCCATCACCAACATCCATCTCTGGCTGGATGAACCTGTTTCCATGCCCGCTCCGCTTGTCGGTTGTATCGGCGGCACCGGCCAATGGTATTTCGATATATCGCGCCAATGGCATCACAGCCTGCCCGGACAACACCTATGCGCCGTCATCAGTGCCGATCATGAGTCGCATGATCACCCTGCACTGGTGATGCGCTGCCGGCATGAACTGGCCAGGCTCTGCTCACTGCCGAAACTGCCGGAACTCGTACACAGCCGTGTCGTGCGTGAACAGCGCGCGACCACCCTCGTGCGCCCGGCCAAAGCCCCCCGTCAGCTACCCGCCTGCATCATTGATGCAAGCGAGCGTCCTCTCCCGGGTCAGTTGCCGGCAACGATTGAGGCAGCCATTCGTCGCGGTGAACAGGCGGCGGCAGCATATATAAACGGCACATCTGTTCACCGACTGCCGATCTGATCGGTCGTCGCAGCCGGTTTCAACCACATCCACGAAAAATCTCACCTGATACATGCATTACATTTCATATCACTTTGTTTTATTTGATCTATTTTTATTGCACAATAAACAGGCAATCACCCTCCCCCCACCTCGAATCCCTTATCAGCAAAGAAATACGGCACTTCATCCACACAGTTATCCACAGCTTCTGTGGAAACAGGCTGTGAAAACTTGCAATGCCGCCGATTCAGGTAAAAATTAAGCCATCGGAGGATCACGATATGTCTGAGAAACCTTTTCGCACCCCCACGCTCGCTGACCGTATGATTGGCGAAGTGGACAGAGCACTGAACAATATCTTTTGCGAACAGCCAAGCTCCCGTCCCTATCCTCCGGCCGCCGCTGTCGCCGATCTTCCTGTCAGCGATTCAACCGCTATCAAGCCCGTTGCCGAGATGAGTCCGGCCCAGAAGCAGCTGGCAGCTGGCCTGATGCGCGTCAATCATGCCGGCGAGATGGCGGCCCAGGCACTGTATCAGGGGCAAAGCCTGACCGCCCGCGACCCGGAACTTTCCGCCAGACTTCGCCATGCCTCCATTGAGGAGAGCGATCACCTTAACTGGTGCAGACGCCGCCTGACCGAGCTGGGAGAGCGCCCGTCGATGCTTGATCCGCTCTGGTATGCAGGCTCATTCGCCATCGGTATGACGGCCGGCATTGCCGGGGATCGCTGGAATCTGGGATTTCTTGCTGAAACCGAGCATCAGGTGGTCCGCCATCTCGACAGCCACCTGGCCCGCCTTCCTGCCGATGACCAGCGCAGCCGCGCCATTGTTGAACAGATGAAGATCGATGAGCAGGGCCACGCCGAACTGGCCGAATCGCTGGGTGCCGCCGAGCTGCCGCCACCGGTGAAGCAGCTGATGCAGCTGACCTCCAAAGTGATGACCCGCCTGGCAGAGAAGGTATAAGCTGCGGGCGGCCTTACAACGCCGCCGGCAAAATCACCTGCCGATACATACAGCTACTGATCCGCACTGCGTTCCATGGCTGATCGCCACATCCGCTGTACTTGCTCGCTGTCCGGCAGGAAAGAATCCATCGCCGTTTTCGCTTTTCGCATGAATCAACGAGCGCCACACAGTCATTCAAATTGCGCTTCCCTCCATGCACCCCCGACCATGACGCCCTGTCACATCAGTGCTATGGTTGCGGCCGTTTTTCTGTAAGGGGTTCTTTCATGTTCACAGCCACATCCTCATGTCTCTGCGGGCCGGTCACCTCCTGATGAAACCTGTAAGAATCATCGGTGTTGATCCGGGCTCGCTGAAAACGGGAGTCGGCATTATTGATGTACAGGGCAACCGTATTCGCCATGTCCACCATACGGTCATTCGTTGTGGCAATGGCGATTTTGATACCCGCCTGCACCTGCTTTTTACCGGCCTCAGATCCCTGATCAGAGAGTTCAAGCCGGCAACAGCTGCCATTGAGGATGTATTCGTCTCCAAAAATGTGAACTCAGCCCTGAAACTCGGCCAGGCGCGCGGCGCCCTGATCGCAGCATGCGGCGAGTGTGATTTACGTGTCAGCCCCTACTCACCCACCATGGTCAAGCAGGCCGTTGTCGGTTTCGGACGAGCGGAAAAGGAGCAGGTGCAGCATATGGTACGTGTGCTGCTTCATCCACCCGAGCCACTGGCAGAAGATGCTGCGGATGCACTTGCCGTGGCAATCTGTCATGCGCATCATGCACCCATGCAAAAATTAGTGAGTTCAATATGTTAACATCCATTTCTGTCATAACCCCGGCCGATTCGCGGCACCACCCTGATGTCACAGGAGCGCTACGTTGATCGGCTGGCTTTCCGGTACTGTAAAAGCACTCGACCCGGCTGGATTCGTCCTGCTTGATACCGGTGGCGTGGGCTATGACGTCATCGTCAGCCTGCAAACCCTGTGCAAGCTGCGCCCGGGTGAAGCGACTGAACTCTCCATTCATACCTATGTGCGTGAAGATCAGATCACCCTGTTCGGCTTCAGCAACATCAGTGAGCGCGGCATTTTTCGCAAGCTGACCACGGTCTCCGGTATCGGTGCCCGCATGGCCCTGAACCTGATGAGCGGCATGAGCTGCGAGGATCTGATCCGGGCCATTGAGCAGGCCGATGACCTGGCCATCGCCCGCACGCCGGGCATAGGCAAAAAAACGGCCCAGCGCCTGATCCTCGAATTGCAGGGTAAACTGGGCTCCGCCCCGGCAACAGGTGGTGTCACCAACAACAAGGCTGAAGAGGTGCACTCGGCTCTGATCAACCTGGGCTACAAGGCTGCACAGGTCGATGCCGCCCTGAAACGCATTGAACCGGCTGATTTTGAAACCATGTTCCGTGCCGCACTGAAGGTGATTGCCTGAATATGATGGATTATCAGGATCATGACGAGCGCCTCGTTGACGGGGCATCCAGCGGGCACGGTGATAACTGGGATGCAGCGCTGCGACCGAAAATGCTCGATGAATATGTCGGGCAGGAGAAGATTCGTGCCAACCTGACCGTCTATATCCGCGCGGCAAAGGCGCGCAATGAGTCCCTCGATCATGTATTGCTCTACGGCCCGCCGGGACTTGGCAAAACGACACTGGCCAACATTATCGCTATGGAGATGGGCGTCCACATTCGTGCCACCTCGGGACCGGTGATTGAAAAGGCCGGCGATCTGGCGGCCATGCTCACCAATATCGAGGAGGGTGATGTCCTCTTTATAGATGAAATTCACCGCCTCAGCCCGCAGGTAGAAGAGATTCTCTACCCGGCGATGGAGGATTTTCAGCTCGATATCATCATCGGCCAGGGCCCGTCAGCCCGCTCGATCAAGATGGATATCCCCCGCTTCACGCTGGTCGGCGCCACAACCCGGGCCGGCCTTCTGACCAACCCGTTGCGTGACCGCTTCGGTGTGATCGAACGGCTGGAGTTTTATTCCAGGGAGGAGCTCGCCCGCATCGTCGATCGTTCAGCCCGCCTGCTCAATATTCAGACCGATCACAGTGGTGCGATGGAAATTGCCTGTCGCTCACGCGGCACCCCGCGTATTGCCAACCGGCTGCTGCGCCGCGTACGCGATTTTGCCGAGGTTGAACATAACGGTGTGATTACCGGTGCTGTTGCCGATTCATCGCTGACCCGGCTTGAGGTGGATCACCTTGGTCTGGATCATCAGGATCGGCGGCTGCTGTCGATCATGATCGATAAATACAATGGCGGCCCGGTCGGCCTTGATACGCTGGCGGCCTCGATCTCCGAAGAACGGGACACCATTGAAGATGTGCTTGAGCCTTACCTGCTGCAGGAGGGGCTGATTGCGCGCACACCGCGCGGCCGCACGGCAACCCCGCTGGCTTACGCCCATATGAACCGCTCGCTTCCGGGCAGTCTCAGACAGGAGTCACTGCTGTGAGCACATATCAGGAAACCTTTCCTGTACGGGTCTACTATGAGGACACCGACCACGGTGGTGTTGTTTATTATGCCAATTATCTGAAATTCATGGAGCGCGGTCGTACCGAGTTTCTGCGTACGCTGGGACTTGAACTGGATATCATCGACACGGACTTCGGTGTGCAATTTGCTGTCACCGAGGCCCATGTTCGCTATCGCATGCCGGCCCGCTTCAACGACCTGCTTGATATCGGCACAAGTTTGATCGAACTTGCCGGTGCCCGTCTGGCTTTCAGCCAGCAGGTCTGCCACCGCGAGTCCGGCAAAGAGCTGTGCACAGCCACCATTCGGCTTGCCTGTATCAACCGGGACGGAAGGCCATCCCGTATTCCAGCCACACTGTTTCAAACATTACAGAATCACCTGAACAAGGAGCTTATATGAGTCAGGATCTCTCCATACTGCATCTGATCCTTCATGCCGGCATCATCGTACAGGGGGTCTTGCTGTTGCTGATCACGCTATCGCTGATCTCCTGGGCCATCATTTTCAACAAATGGCGGCTGTATAGTCAAACCCGCCGCGAGGCGGAGGCATTTTCACAGACATTCTGGAGCGGTACGGATATGGACACCGTACTGACAGGCATTTCACAGCAATACCCTGACAGCTCACTGCCCAATATTTTTCAGGCCGGGTACCGTGAATTCATGCGCATCCGACGTGATGCCAGCCAGGGGCACAGCGCCAAGATCACCGCCGGCGGTGGCATTGACGGCGTGCGCCGATCACTCGATGCAGCCTTCTCACGTGAAATCGAAAAACTCTCCCGCCACCTGGCTTTTCTGGCCACGGTTGGTTCAACCGCTCCGTTTATCGGTCTGTTCGGTACGGTGTGGGGTATCGTCAACGCATTTCAGGGGATTGCCATGACCCAGAATACCTCATTAACCGCTGTTGCCCCCGGCATTGCCGAAGCACTGGTGGCCACCGCATTCGGACTGGTCGCCGCGATTCCGGCTGTCGTTGCCTACAACAAATTCACCTCCGACCTTAAGCGCATGGGCGCCAATATGGAGCAGTTCTCCTCCGAATTCCTCAATATTATCTCCCGTCACATCAAGGGGTAAATTATGTGGGCCGGTCAAAGTAAATGGGACAGGGATAGTGAGCCGATGGGTGAAATCAACGTCACCCCGCTGGTCGATGTGATGCTGGTGCTGCTGATCATCTTTATGGTGACGGCACCCCTGCTGACACAAGGGGTGAATGTTGATCTGCCGGACAGTGAGTCCCCGGCCATGCAACAGAATGTGGAACCGCTGGTCGTCACCATTCAGGCAGATGGTCAGATCTACATGCAGGATCATGCCATCGCCATTGAGCAGCTTGCCCCCCGCATTGAGGCCATGCGCCAACAGAAACCAGGACTACCCATTTTTATCCGAGGTGACGCCAAAACCCCTTATGGACGGGTTGCCGAGGTCATGAGTCTGCTGGAAACATCCGGCATCCGGAAGGTTGGCCTTGTCACCGAGCCGCACCGCTAGGCAGCCCCGTATCAGTGCAGATCTGAGCAAATCTGATCTGCTGTTTGCCCTGCTGCTTCATGCAGTGGTACTGGCTGTGATTGTTGTTTTGGCCTTCTGGCAACAGCGCCATCCGGATGAACCACTCAAGCGTATTGAGGTGATGATGATTTCATCCAGGCAACTGGCTGATATGGAGCAACAGGCACGCAAGGCAACAAAACAGGTCAAACAACACAAACCGACCGAATCCAGGCCACCCAAACCGGCACCGGAAAAGCCGAAGCCTGCGCCCAGGCCAAAACCACAGGCAAAACCGGTCCTGAAGCTTGAGGAGAAGCCGAAGCCTGCCACAAAACCAAAGCCTGCCGAACCGCCAAAACAGGCGGAAAAAGTGAGGAGTGAAAAGAAAAAAAAGGTCAAGGCTGATGAAAATTTTGATCCGTTCGCACCGGTTGCCTCCTCCACAGACAGCAAGGCAAACACCACGACCACCCGTCGAACGGAGCTTGCGGACCTTGCCGGCAAACAATTGTCCAGCAATGAGATGGAACGATATATCGGCATGATGCAGGCGGCCGTGCAGGAGCACTGGAAGGTGCCGGCCAGTGCGGCCACGACCATCGACCCTCTGGTCGAAATGGAGCTTGCTGCTGATGGCAGCGTGGTCGCAGTAAAAATAGTGGAGAGCTCAGGCAATGAGCTGCTGGATGCATCACTGATCCGGGCCATCCATGCAGCAGCGCCCTTCCAGCTACCCGCAGAGCAGTTCGAGTTCTTCCGGGTCAACCACCTGCGCTTTCATCCGATAAAGTAAGCGGATGATACATTCACGACTGATCACAGCCCGCTTTATTCAAGCGGAGGCAACAGCAGCGCTCAACTACAGTGGCGACTCGCCCTTATCTGCAGTCAGTGCCTGCTCGACGAGCGCCTGCATGGCCTCAGGGGTATATGGCTTCTGAAGAAAGCCGAATAACCGTTTACCGGCAAAACGATCCTGAACACTCTGTTCACTATAACCGGACGAGAGAATCACCTTTACATCCGGATTAATCATACGCAACTGGCGGAATGTCTCTTCACCATCCATGCGTGGCATGGTCAGATCGAGCAGCACCAGGGCAATCCGGTGTGCATCCCGGCGGTAGATTTCGGTCGCCTCTTTCCCGTCGGAAGCGGTCAGTACCTCGTCAATGCCAAGATCGGCCAGCATCATGGCAGCCATATCACGGATGATCTCTTCATCATCGACCACAAGCACAACACCGGCACCATAACGGGACAGCGGTCTGCTCTCCGCATGCACCTGATCGTTGCCCACATAGTTCATGGCCGGAAACAGAACCCGGAATGTGCTCCCCTGCCCCTTTTCGCTATATGCTTTCAGCGCACCATGATGACGGCGCACAATACCGAGGATCGCACTCATCCCCAGCCCCCGACCGGTAAATTTGGTCGTAAAAAATGGATCAAACACCTTTTTCATGGTCTGGGCGTCCATACCGCAACCGGTATCGGAGACTTCGACAAAGACAAAATAGCCCTCTCTGGCTTCATCACTATGCAGACACTGATTCAGGTAGTCCTTGCTGGCAAAGGTGACACCGGTGCGTATCGCGATCACACCGCTGCGCTTGTCTATGGCCTCATTGGCGTTGGTGACAAGATTCATCACCACCTGTTGCACCTGCGATGGATCCGCCTCAATACCGGGCAGCTGTTCTGTCAGCGAGAGCTTGAGAATCACCCCTTTGTTCATGGTGACTTCCATGATATTGAGGATCCCTTCGATCAGGGTCGACAAATCCACTGTCTGCATCACAAGATGGCCCTGTCCCGAGTAGGCCAGCATTTGACGACAGAGGTCGGCAGCCTTTTCAGAGGAGCTGACAATCGCCTGCATATGCTTCTGAAGAGCCATGGACTGGCCGGGGAGCTTGCGCTCGGCCATGGCTGCATGGCCCATAATCGCAGCGAGCAGGTTATTGAAATCGTGTGCAATACCTCCGGCCAGCACGCCCAGACTCTCAAGCTTCTGCTTTTGCAACAGCTTGAGTTGCAGCTGCTCTGCTTCCTCTTCAGCCTGCTTGCGTTCGGTGATATCGGTCAGCGTACCGGTTGTCCCCTGCACAGCTCCGGCATGATCGAGTGTGAGTCGGGCAAATACTTCGATCCAGCGAAAACCACCATTTTTATGGCGATAGCGGATCACATGGCGGCAATACTCTTTTTTGCGCTCAATCAGTGGTTTGAAACGCTCCATATTCAGCTCACGATCATCCGGGTAAACATAATCGAGGAAGAGCGTGTTCATACTCTCCTCGACGGAAAAGCCGGTCACTTCAAACCATGCCGGATTAAGAAAGGTCCACAATCCCTGGGCATCGGTCTGAAACACCACCTCTTTGAGGTTATTAACCAGCTCCCGGTATCGCCGCTCGCTTTCGCTGAGCGCCTCAATGAGGCGGTAGTGATGTTGAATGCTTTTCTCTTCATCTGTCGGGCGGGTCATCGGTTTACTCCGCCAGTGCTGAAATCAGATTCTGACAACTCCATATATCGGCATAGAGGGGAAATACCTGATTGCAATAAAAATCCTGCTCGAGAAAGGTTCGGCCGCAGGTTGCATCCTTAAGCATATGCACCCGGAATCCGCGCTCATGGGCCGAACGGCCGGTTGAATCAATACAGATGGAGGTGACTGCTCCGGCCAGCACCACATCCTCAATCCCGCGTTCGTGCAACAGCGCATCCAGTCCTGTTTCCGCAAAGGCATTCAGCCCCCGCTTGCCGGGTACCTCGATGATCCTGTCGGCATAAGGTCGGAACTCCGGAATGGCCTCTGCCCCGAATGTCCCTCGCCGGAATGCACCGGCATCCTTTACTGCCTTGAGAATACCAACAGGCTCATGTAATTCGTGATAATCTTCAGTAAACAGAATCGGCGTTGAAATCATGGTCACGCCGGTATCCTGCAGGGCTTGCAGCAGCTGCAGGGTGATTTCCAGAACGCTGTCGGCGTTCATCTCAATCACCGGTCGTAATACACCGTCTTTCGAAAAATAGTCATTCTGATAACCAATCAGAATCAAGGCTGTTTTTTTTGCCTGCATGATCGCCCCCGCGCCACTCCTGACTACTCTGACACCCTGTGCCCGTATACCCCCGAACCCATGATGCGCATTACCAAAGCAGAAGAGTCATTTTTACCCTGTGGCTCAATCATGTCAACATTTCAACATTTCTTTTTATCGATCACTGCAATCACGTTTCGCACGGCCTGACATTCAGCCTTTGATAAACGAAGCAACCTCTTGAGCGAACGTACCCGGATCAATCGGCTTCTGCATAAAGCCGTCAAAGCCAAGCTCCAGCAAGCGCTCCCGCTCGCCCTTCATCACCGAGGCAGTCAGCACCACCACAGGGAGCGTGGTAAAACCATCCGCACGGATAATCTCCAGTGCTTCAAGGCCGCTGATGCCGGGCATACGCAGATCCATCAGCACAAGATCCGGAGGCTTCTGACGAACAAGTTCAACCCCTTCCTCACCGGTTGCTGCACTCACCACTTCAAATCCTTCCAGCTCGAGCACATCCGTGACGAGCTCCAGATTCATCGCATTGTCATCCACAACCAGTACGCACGTCATATCAGACATCCCCCAGCACACAATGGTTACCACCGCTCTCACAGGCTTCATCGATCCGCTCTTCAAGAAGTCGCAATAACTTTTCCGCATCTTCGCCATCATATGAGAAATGAACAGCACCAAATGAGGCAGTAAAGCCAGCCATCGCCCCCTGCGGCAGTGGAAAACGCTGGTGCTGAATCCGAATGCGTAATTTTTCTGCCACACGTGCGGCACCGGCAGGGGTAATGCCTGGCAAAAACACCTCAAAGCGCTTTTCCGATATGCGGGCAAATACATCACCATGACGAATCAGCGTCTTGACTGTATCGGTCATGTCCTTGAGTGCGGCAATGCCCCAGCGCTCACCATATTTTTCGGTATAGGCATCATATCCATCCATCTCCCAGCCAAGGATCGAGAATGAAAGGTGGTGGCGCAATGCGGTCGATGTCTCCTGAGCCATGCGCCGGCGCATATAACGCTGGTTAAAACAGCCAAGCGATACATCAATCAGTTGCGCCTGCACAGGGTAAAGCAGCTCCAGCCGGTGCAATTGACGCATAATCTCAGCCTGATTCGAATCACCCTTGAGCAACACGCGATCTGCCTGGTGACCCAGCTGCAGAATCTCTTCACGACTCAGATCCTTGGCCGTAAAGATCAGTACCGGTATATCCGCCACGGCAGGATTCTTTCTCAGACTCGACATCACATCAAAGCCGGTCATACCAGGCATCATCAGGTCGAGAATGATCAGATCCGGCTCCCGCTCAATCGCCTTGCGCAACCCCTCCTCACCACTCGCCGCCAGTAAAATGCGATAGCCTTCATGCAGCAGGGTCTCCTTGAGCAGCTCCCGAACCGAAGCATCATCATCAATCACCAGAACCGTTGCCATTTCCGAACGGGAGGGGATCAAGCGACCATAGCGCGTAATGACATCGATCATTTCATGCTGGGTCATCCCTTTTTCAATCACTCCGACTTCGCCCATGGAGTATTCGGGTACATCGGCTGTGCCCCCCACCAGAATAACCGGTGTCGACTGGGTACGACGACATGATTTGATCGCCTGCAGATTTCGGTGGGTCTGTTCGCCCTCGGCAGACATGCCCAACATGATCAGGAATGGAAACCCTGCTGAGGAAGCCTCCAGACACGCGGCAACATCTGCACACTGAACCGGTTCATATCCACCCTCGCGCTCAAGTGCAGTTGCCACAGCATTGCGCCGCTCCTGCCACTCATCAATCACCACAATGCGGGGACGAGGACCATGGCTTGGCACCACTTCCGCAGGTTCGGCTATCGGCGCATGCACCTGTTCATACAGCTGCTGTTCAGCCATCTCCTGAGCCGATCCGGACATGACCATCTCACATGGCAGGTGAATGGTAAAAATGCTGCCCTCACCCACTTCACTGGTCGCACTGACATCACCGCCCAGCAAACGGGCCTGTCTGCGTGTCAGAGCAAGCCCCAGCCCGGTCCCTTCATAGGCGCGAGCCAGCCCGCCCCTGGCCTGGACAAACGGCTCAAATATTTTCTCCATATCTTCGGCCGAGATACCAATACCGGTATCCTTTACATCCACCAGCAGCTCTTTCTCGCTGCCTTCGGGAGCCAGGATGCGCATGGATAACTCAACGCTGCCACCCTCAGGGGTAAACTTGATGGCATTACCCACCAGGTTGACCATCATCTGATGCAATTTGCCGCGATCGGTGCGGACCAGCTCCTGCATATCCTCCTGCTGCTCAAGACTGAGCGTTAACTGTTTCACCCTGGCCAGCGGGGTCATTTCAGCCAGCACCTGCTCTGCCACCTCGGCCGGTGAAAACAGATGCTCCTCGACCACCATCATACCAGCCTCAATACGACTGATATCGAGAAGATCATTGATAATTTTCAGTAACCGCTTGCCACTGCCGTGAATATTGTCGACATATCGCTTCTGCTTTTCATTCAGGGCACCGAGCCGCGGATTTCCCATCAGCTCCGAAAAACCGATAATCGCATTCAGCGGCGTACGCAACTCATGGCTGGTATTGGCCAGAAACTGGTTCTTGGCCTCACTGGCCTGCATCAGCTCCTCATTGATAATCTCAAGCTCGACCTCACGGGCACGCAAACGGGCATTGGATGTCTGCAGCTCCTCGGTTCGCTCGCACACCTGGCTCTCCAGCACATCGTTCAGCCGCCTGAGCTTCTCCATCGATTGTGCATTGGCCAGCGCCACACCGCAGGCCGCCGCCAATGCCTCCAGTACCGTCTGATCCTCGGCAGAAAACGGCTCGCCATCGACCCTGTCGGTCAGATACAGCGCGCCAATCACCTGCTCACCGAAACGAATCGGCAAGCCCAGAAAATTGCGCATAAACGGATGCCCTTCAGGGAAGCCGACACTGGCAGGATGTGCCTGAATGTGATCGATACGAACCGGTTTTCCCTCATGCCACAGCAGCCCAAGCAGCCCCTTGCCCTCCGGCATACGGGCGATTTTCTGCTCCACCTCCGGATCCATGCCAAGTGAGATAAACTGTTTTTGATCGTTCATATCAAGGTGGCTGAGCATGACATAACGGGCTCCCGTCATCTCCATGGCCAGCTCACCGACCCGCTTTAACACCTCGCGTGATACCCTCTGACAGGACAGGCTGACCGTTGCCTCCAGCAACGCCTGCTCTCTCGCACGCAAGCGCTGCTCCACAACCAGTTCGGCCTCCAGCTGATCCAGAAGAGAGTTGGAACAGGCTGCAAGCTCACCCAGCTCATCCTGACTGGAGCAGTTAAAGCGCTGCAAACGACTTCCCGCCACAATCCGGCGGGCGGTTTCGGCAAAATCCATAATCGGATTGAGAATGGTCTGACGGGTGTAAAGCCATACACCAAGCACCAGCAAAATACCCATGGCAAAAAAGATCATCAATGCCTGCCCTTTCAGGGACTCAACCAGTGAGGCGGCCTGTACAGTCGAAAGCGACAATGCCAGCACACCACGGTTACTGTGCTGATCATATCCATGGCACTGCATGCAGGAGGATTCTGCATGGATCGGGTAGAGAAGCGTCATATGCTCACTGTCATCCCGGCGCAGATAAGGTGTTGCCGATGCGGCTACCGACTTAAATGCCTCAGCCAGTTTCTCCGGTACGACTGACGGGGATCGATGCTCTTCGCGTACAGGAAAGCGCTCTTCTCCCAGCCACTGGTTGACATGCCGGAGGGTACCCGGATCGACAAATGCCTCGCTCCCGTCTGTTCGATAGATGCGCACACTTTCAACATCGGGCAGTGATGAAATGCGGTTGATCCAGTCGCGAACAATATTGGCATGGCCGGTCAGCATGATGCTGCGCAGACTCGCCTCCAGCGAGCTGGCGGTAGCCAGTGCCCGCTCCTTTTCGCCCTGATCGGCAAGCGAATTGCCCACCCGGTCAAGCCAGCCGCCACACAGGGCCAGCATCAGGGCAGCCAGTCCTCCCACCACCATGGATGTTCTTACGCTGATACTCCTCATTCCAACCCCCATTCAGCCTCCACGGTTAACATGCAACAGCCAGATTACCCGGCGTCATGATCTGCCCGATTACCTGCAACAGCTGATCCGGCTCAACCGGCTTTAGCACAATCGGAGCAATGTGCTCACCGGCGTGCGTAAAATAGTCGCCGCTGACCAGCACCGTATGGGCAAGCAGGCCGGGTCTGCAGATGGCAACATGATCCAGTAATTCTGTGCCGGTATGCCCACCATCCAGATGCTGGTCACAGGTCATCGCATCCACCGTCACATCACTGCTCAGGATCTGGAGGGCTTCTGAAAAACTGCCAGCCGTGATGATCTCATAATCGAACTCGAGCACAGCGATGTAGTATTCCAGTTGAATGGGGTCATCATCGACAATCAAAACAGATTTATTGCCTGGCTCAACACCCATGGGCAACCACCTGCTGCTTCCCTGCCATCAGCAAACTGCCGATTGTCTCAACCAGCGTCGGAACAGCGACGGGTTTGTGCAGTACGGCATCCGGTCCCGCCTTGCTCAACCGTTGCATGACCAGCCTGCGATCCTGAGCACCGGTCAGCACCAGGGTCGACATGGTCGCGGCCAGTTCGGCATCCTTTTTAATCCGCTCAATCAGCTCCAGGCCGTTGATCTCCGGCATCATGATATCAAGCACCAGCAAATGCGGTGTAAAACGGCCGATTTCGATCAAACCGGCATAACCATCATGGGCAAATACAAATTCCGCATTGATGCCCCCCATCATACAGGCATCCTCTACAAACGAATGAATATGCGGGTCATCATCGACAACAAGAATACGGAACGACTCTGCAGCTGCCGCCGGTTCAACACAGCGCTCCTCTTCGGGCCCGTTTTTTTGTCCGGCCGAAGCGAGAAAACGATCAAGCTCGGCGGCTGAAATACGCCAGTGACCGCTCGGCAACTGAATCGCCTTTATATGGCCGCTCCGAATCCAGCTTTTGATCGTATTCAGGCCCACCCCGCATATACGGGCCGCCTTCCCTGTCGTCATTAACACCTGCCAGCCTCCTGCCAAAAGATCTGCGAATATCTGACGATTTTGACGATTTTGTCAATTATTACACCTGAAATTTACAGTGCACGCGCCCGGCTTGCTGTTGATTGCCCCTACCGGCTCCCGCCTTGCAGATGCATGCTCCTCCGGCAAAAGAGACGACCTCATAAGCATTTATTAAATAGCTGCTGACGCATCAACATGCAAATGCGAAACGAGGCGTTGGCTGCGCTTACAATGCCGACAGTGATGCCCCCTGTTTGACTCGATGCATCATATATTCCAGCCGATAGTGGCAAAGGCGTCCGATCCGCCCGGCCTGACAAATGGTGGCATCAATCCATCTCCTGCACGGAAGCGCGGAATACATCTGCGCTTACTTGCAGCTCACCATCCCTCAGCTTGCTCTGTCTGATCCATTCATTTACAGTCAATGAGTGACAGCGCAGGAAGCATGACCCTGCCATCCGGGGCAGATGTCGATGATTGCCGCCTGGCAAATATCATCGTTTCCCGGGGCACAACGCACACAGGAGGCCTCCATGCCGGAGTGGATTCAACAACATGCATTGGTCTGGACAGATATGATGCAACAGAGCGCATTCTGGTGGCAGCTCATCGTGCTTGGGCTGGCTGTGACGACCGCACTTGCGATGCGTCAGTGGATCAAGCGGATACCTGAATCACACCATCATACGGACCAGCAGAATCGTTTGCGTACCATTTCATGGCATACGCTGGAGCGCATTCAGTTTCCCATCTCCATGTTACTGGTCACACTGGTCGGACAGGCCATTCTGCATGCTGCCGGACTTCCATCGTCGATCCTGATCGTTGCCACCCCGCTGCTGCTGTCGCTGGCAGGTATCCGCATCGCAGTCTATCTGCTGCGCAAGGTGTTTACCCCCGGTCCTCTGATCAAAGCCTGGGAAAATGTCATTGCCTCGGTGATCTGGTGCATGGTCGCACTGCACCTGCTGGGCTGGCTGCCCGATGTACTGTCAGCACTCGATACACTGGCATTCAGGCTCGGTGATAATCGCATCTCGCTGCTGCTTGCCATCAAGCTATGCCTGACGGTTGTATTCTTCTGGATTCTGGCGTTGTGGATCGCCAATATCATCGAACAGCAACTGCATCGTTCGCCCCATATCAGCAGCAGTGCACAGGTCGCCCTCTCCAAGTTCAGCAAGTTTTTCCTCATTGCCCTGGCCATACTGATCGCACTCGATGCTGCCGGTATCGACCTCACCGCTCTGACCGTTTTCAGTGGTGCCGTCGGCGTCGGTATCGGTTTCGGCCTGCAGCGCATCTCCAGCAACTTTATCAGCGGCTTCATCCTGCTCTTTGACCGGTCCATCAAACCGGGAGATGTCATCACCGTGCGCGACAAGTTCGGCTGGGTACAGGAGCTGAGGGCGCGTTATATCGTTGTCCGTGACCGTGACGGTGTAGAGACGCTGATTCCGAATGAGAATCTGGTGACATCCGAGGTGATCAACTGGAGCTATTCCGACCCCAATGTCCGCATCAAAATCCGTATTCAGATCAGCTATGACGACGACCCTGAACAGGCCATGCAACTGATGCTTGAGTGCGCCAGGGCATCTGCCCGCGTATTACTCACGCCTGAACCGCTCTGCCGGCTGATTGAATTTGCCGATAACGGCATTGTGCTTGAATTAAGAATCTGGATTGCCGATCCGGAAAAAGGGCTGGGGGGTGTACGCTCCGAGGTCAATCTGGCCATCTGGCGGGCATTCAAACAACACGGCATCACCATCCCCTACCCGCAACGGGATATTCATATCAAAGAGGGCGGAAAATTGCAGCTCAGTCAGGAGTAATGACCGGGCAATCGCATGAAAGAGCCCGTCATCCAACAACCTTTCACCGCCAAGGACGCAGAGTTACGCAGAGTAAACGCCATGTTCACACCATGGAATGGTTGCCTTCGCCCGGCATGTGGCTTCCACCCTATCCACATCAAGTGATGATTGGTTGCCATCCCGGCGGAAACCAGTCTGTAAAGGCAAACACGTGACAAAGAGGCAGGAAGCCGACTGGACGGCCAAAGGCAGCCGGCAGGGCGAGGGCATGATGCCCGGGTCACTTTGTTTTTACTGACCAATCAAGTGCTTACGCGCGTGATTTGACTCGAGCTCATATGCCGGCGGCAAAACGGTCCAGTCCGTGACCTGTATGGGAGTACTGATAGATCAGCACCGCTTCATGTACACTTTTCTGACTTCCTCTGCGCTTGATTAAATGCACAGCCTGTTGCGCGCCGGGAGCACCGGCGTTTAATTCTGTGGTGCATGGCTGTGATAAGAGCCAGGGACAAAGGGGGTTTTAATGCGATGGCCCCGGGAGTCATGCTGCTGTTATGCCAGTGACCAGGGGGGCAGCGGCGTCTCCAGTGCATCACAGATCGCACGCAGCATCTCCTGCGCCTGGCCGCTCACACGCCCGTCCGCCATCACCGCGACCGTGCAGACCGTGACGATTTTTTTCTGCATGGATGGCATACCATGACGCAAGAAATGCAGGGCACGATCAAGCCTCTCCATCGTGCAGATCTCACGCCCTGGCATCGGCGGAACAAGCTCTGTGCCATACTGCCGCATGGCATCACGATAGACCGATTCAGGCAGGCGATGGTGCCCCAGCCGGATCAGCATCGCCACGACCACCGCCAGATGGCTCAACACCTCTCCGGCAGGCAGCGGCCTGTTGCCGGCAGGCTGCACCGGCTCAAATGCCGGTGATACATGCCGCTCTACCATACGTTGCAGCATAAACTCAAACATGCTGACCTCGTGATTGGCATGGATCAGCATCATGGTATTGGCTCTGAACTGCTGATACTGCGCCAGAGAAAGCTCCTTTAAAGCCGGCATCAGCAACTCCAGCAATGGAATGCGCATACGAATATCCATGGCTGCAAGCCGGGGATAAATATCCAGCACCTCGCCAAACACGGCAGCATCCGCCTGGGTCTGCAAGACATCCAGTTGCCGTCCGCGTATGGCAGCTTCACTGTCCAGTAACAGGCAATACACCATGGCACGCGCCATATAAGGATCACGGGCAAAACCTCTCAAGGCCGCCGGCAGCTCAGCCAATATTCCCTGCGCCAGCTCACAATCCGGCTGGCCAATTGAATCCACGACTGTCACCGGATCATGTGATCGCTCCCCGGCAACAGGTGGCGCATTTGTTGTGATACCGGCCATGGCGTGCACGGCCTCATCGAGGATGTGCGTGCTGCGCGCGGCCACCTGCACCGGTTCAATCCGCCCCTGAAAGCCCGGTTGCAGCCGGCGGATTCGCTCAAGTAGCGGCGGGTGGCTAGCCCACCAGTCGGATCCCTCCTCCTTCATGGCATTACCGAAAAAAAAGTGACTGGCCTGACGGGCTGCCGGATGAGCAACGCGAGCCCCTCGTGAATATCCGGCGATCACCTTCAATGCACCAGCCAGCCCTGCCGGATTACGGGTGAATTGAACCGCTGCTGCATCTGCCAGAAATTCACGCTGACGGGAGACCGCCCGTTTGATCAGATCGGCAAACACCACGCCGGCAGTCCCGGCAAGAAACAGCAGGAAACCGATCACCAGCAAGGCCGGATGCGTCCCCCGTTTATCATTGGAGTATGCGACAGATCGCCTTGATGAGAGCAGCATAATACCGGCATCTGAAATCAGGGTAATGCCGAATAGCACCCCGGTCAGATACATTTTCAAGCGCATATCGCCATTGAGAATATGGCTGAACTCATGGGCAACCACCCCCTGCAGTTCGTCACGCTCCAGCAGCTCAACCGCCCCCTGCGTCACGGCAATCACAGCATCCGCAGGTGAGAATCCGGCTGCAAAGGCATTGATACCTGCCTCATTCAACAGATATACCGGCGGTACAGGCAGACCGGATGCGATAGCCATCTCCTCCACCACATTGAGCAACCGCCGCAACAGCGGGTCGGCACTGGCCGCAGGAATGCGGGAAGCAGCAAGCATCTCGGCAACGGCACGCCCTCCCCCCTGCTTCAGACTATACAGCCGATACCAGCTCCCCCCGGCAATGACCATGATCGTTAACAGGGAGACCCAGCCAAATCGGGTTGGCTGCCAAAGTGTCTGAACAGAAATCAGCCCTTGCCCGCCCTGAAAAAGATCGGCGAACAGGAGACCGAGACTGACAGCCAGATAAACAGCCACAATGATCAGCAGTACCGCCATGGCAAACAGGATGACAAGGCGGGTGGTCTGCCGTCGTGCCTGCTCCTGCTGGCCGAAGAAATCTACCATGGCAGCAATAAACTCAGAGCGTGTCCGACCCCTGGAAGCTTACCCGGACCGCCTTGCCTGCAGCCGCCTCATCAAGCTCCCATAATGCGGCCTCATGGAAGCCGAACATGGCGGCGAAGATCACTGCCGGAAAGGTCTCGCGTTCGGTATTGAACAGCATCACCTCATCGTTATAGGCCTGTCTGGCAAATGAGACGCGGTTTTCAGTCGAGACCAGCTCTTCCGATAACTGTGCCATTGTCTGATCGGCCTTCAGATCAGGGTAGTTTTCCATCACAGCCTGAAGATTCAGCAGTGCGCTACCCATGGCTGCCTCTGCGCCGGCCAGAGATTTCATCCCGCTGCTATCGCCGGGGTGAGCCCCTGCCGCCTTGATCGCTGTCAGCGCGTGGTTGCGGGCCTGAATGACTGCTTCCAGCGTGTCATGCTCATGCTTGAGATAGGCCCTGGCCGTTTCAACCAGATTGGGAATCAGATCATAGCGCCGTCTGAGCTGCACATCGATCTGGGAAAATGCATTTTTAAAGCGATTACGCATACGCACCAGGCGGTTATAAATCGCAATCACATAGATTAAAATGATACCGATTGCGATCAGCACCGACAGTAATACAGTCACCATCATTCGTCTCCTGTGTTTACCACAAGCCCGATAACCGGATCTGAATCAGCGGGAGGTACTTCACCCGTTCATCCGATCAGGGCTTATCATTCACCTGTACACGATAGAGCAACGCAGCCCCGGCTGCAAACAGGATCACAATCACCAGAATCGAAAAACGGGCGCTGCCGCTTACCATACTGACAGCGCCCATCAACAATGGCCCGACCACAGCAGCAAATTTACCCAGCATATTAAAAAAGCCGAAAAACTCGGCCGACTGATGTTCGGGAATCATACGGGCATACATCGAACGGGATAAGGCCTGAATACCACCGATAACCAGACCGATCGAGCCGGCCAGCCAGTAAAAGTCACCGGCATCCTGCATCGTCGAGCTCCAGATACAGACCATTGCATAGACCCCGATGCAAACCAGTAATACCCCTTTGCAGCTCCAGCGCTCGCCCAGCCAGCCAAGAGCCAGTGCTGCAGGAAAGGCAATAAACTGGGTCATCAACAGCGCGGTCATTAAAACCGAGGCATCAAAGCCAAGCGCCAGACCGTAATCAACAGCCATGCGCGCCACCGTATTCACCCCGTCAATATAGAGAAAATAGGCCAGCAAGAAGAGCCATACCTGCCTGAGACTGCGCAGATGCCGGAATGTGTCGCCCAGCTGAGCAAACCCATCCCTGGCCGCCTGATGCCAGTGCGTCCCCCCCTCAACATCGGCCTCCCTGACATGATATGCCAGCGGCAATGAAAAAAGCCCCCACCAGATGGCAACAGAGACAAACGACCAGCGTACTGCCTCCGCCTTATCAGCCAGCATGAACCACTCCGGATGCAGCGTCATGGCGATATTCACCGCAAACAGTACACCACCACCGATATAGCCGAGTGCATATCCGAGCGAAGAGATACGGTCCAGCTGACTGCGCTGTGCCACATCGACAATCAAGGCATCATAAAAGACGTTGGCTCCGGAAAAACCGATCGCACCAAGAGAGAAGATCACCACAGCCCAGCCCCACTCGCCATGATCAACCAGAAAGAGGGCTGCCGTCATTAATACGCCCAGCGTGGTAAAGCTGAGCAACATACGTTTTTTCAGACCGCCGCGATCGGCCATCGCTCCCAGCACGGGTGCGAGTAGTGCGATCAGCAGGCCGGAAAGTGCATTGGCCAGCCCCAGCCAGAACGTGCTCTCGTTGGCCGAAAGATCTGCAGCCCAGAACTGCTTGAAAAATACAGGAAAGAAACCTGCCATCACTGTCGTGGTATAGGCGGAGTTGGCCCAGTCATACATGGCCCATGACCATGCGGCTTTCGAAACGGATCTCATATGGCAAAAATTGTAAGTGATCGTCATACGGCTTGCCAGTATCAACCTGTATCCTGATCTCCTGCTTTCCAACAACGGGAGGGTGATTGCTCTTTTTGCCAGTCAACCGAACGATCAAGACGAAAGCTGATCGCTCCGCTATTGGCCTGCCCGTCACTTGTCTGACGACTACGGATCGATTGCATCCGTACGTGTGATACAACTTTGCTTTGCTGCTATAGCCATGCTACTCTGGGAGTGCATCCGGTCTGCACGGGAGGGCAACATGAACGCGAAAAAGAAGATTCGGCTTCCGCTTCTGGCTTTGACCCTGTTTTCACTGTTCATGCCATATAAATCCACCGCAGCACAACCCGGCCAGCAGCCCATTCGCAGTCATGCAAGTCAGCCTCTGCAAAAACTTCTCGATCAGCGCATCAAATCACTGCACCTGACTCAGGCGGTACGCCAGAAGCATCTCGCTGTCGTGCTGGTGGATATGACAGAACCGCTGACGCCACAACTTGCCCAGATCAACGGGGACGAGATGATGTATGCGGCCAGCCTGCCGAAAATAGCCATTCTTCTGGCGGCATTTGAGCGCATTCAGCAGGGCAGACTCACTCTCAACGATGAGACACGCTCAATGATGACGCGGATGATCCGATTTTCGTCCAATCGTGATGCCACTGCCATGATTCATCTTGTCGGACCGGAATACATTAATCAGCTGATGCAATCGGACAAATACCGCCTGTATGATCGTCAATACAATGGCGGATTATGGGTCGGCAAGGAGTACGCTGATAGCGAACCATTCGAGCGTGATCCGCTGCACAACATCTCGCATGGTGCGACCGCCATACAGGTCGCCCGTTTTTACTATATGTTACAGACGGGAAAACTCGTTTCACCCCATTATTCGACTGAAATGAAGCGGATTATGAGTAAGCCTGGTATCAATCATAAATTCGTCATGGGCTTACAGGCGATGGAGCACCCGGAGATCAACATGTTCAGGAAATCCGGCTCGTGGCGCGACTGGCATGCCGACAGTGCCCTGATCGAACATGATGGTCACCGCTATATTGCCGTGGCGCTGGCCCATGACCCCAATGGTGGAAAATGGCTGAAAAATATCATTCATGAAATGGATCAACTGATCGTTCATTCAGCTGCCCCCGCAGCAGACCTCGCCAGGCTGGCTACGCCAATGCCATCATCGCCCAGACAGCTTTAGGGAGGTGCTGATTGATTGCCCTCCTGGCAAAAATCAGTTCGCAAAGTTTAAAGCGTGACAAAGAGACAGGAAGCCGATTGGACGGCCAGCGGCCGCCCGCAGGGCGAGGGCATGATGCCCGAGTCATTTTGTCTTTGCTTACAAATCAGACACTTGCGCGTCTGATTTGATTCGCTGCATCCTGCAGCTTACCTGGCGGCGGCAAAGCCGTCCAATCCGGCTATCCTGGCGGATTGTGGCGCCCGTCCATCGCTCGCTCGGAAGCGCCTAATTAATCAGCGCTTCCTTAATGAAGCCGGTCGGCCGTATTGGTGAAAAGCCGCTTGTGTGATGGGGGCTACAGCCACGCCAGCCCGAACCGGCCATCATCCTCCCCGCTGGAAACACCATCATATCTGGCAATAAATAAAAACTCTGCACCGAACTTGCTAGTACTGCCATCATGATGAGAAATATTCACCGCAAACATGCTTTATATACACCATATGGTGACACCGGTTCCCGCAGTCGGAGCTTCAAATCGCAATGAACCAACAGAGCAAACGATGCACCGATGACACAACCAAACACGTTGCCGCCATTGATACCGGCACAAATGATCACGCTGATCACAGAGGGGCTGATTTGACCGCTCACATTCTGATTATTGATGATAGCGAAAGAAACAGAACGCTGCTGGCCCGATTGCTGGATGCGCTCGGCTATATCACGACCACCGCTGAAGGCGGCACCGCTGCACTCGCCCTGATGGAACGACATACGTATGATCTGATACTGCTGGATATGGTCATGCCTGAAGTTGACGGCCTCACCACACTGCAGCTCATTCGACGGCGCTATCAGATTAATGAACTGCCGGTCATCATGGTCACTGGTATGAGCGAGGTTGCCAGTGTCACCCGGGCTCTCGAACTGGGCGCCAATGACTATATCAGCAAACCTTTTCAGAAAGATATTCTTCTTTCACGTGTGCGCATGCAGCTGGAGATGTGCCGGCTTTACAAGGATGTCAAAACCAGTGAGGAACGTTATTCGCTCGCCTTCTCGGCAGCCAATGATGGCCTTTGGGACTGGAACATTGTCACCGGCAAGGTCTTTTTCTCCGATCAGTGGCATGAAATGATGGGCATTTCACCTGCCTGCTATCTCGATTCCATTGATGACTGGTTTGACCGTGTTCATCCGGATGATATCACGGCGTTACGACAGGCTGTCGAAGCACATCTGCAGGATGCGCACTGTATCGTCAAACAGGAGTATCGCGCCCTGCATGCTGATGGAAATTATCGCTGGATGATGTGCCGGGCCAGGGTACTGTTTTCCGATACAGGCAAGCCACTGCGCATGACGGGAGCCCAGGCTGATATCTCTGCCAGCAAAACGTTCGACCCGATCACCCGCCTGCCCAATGCAGCGGTATTTATGGATCGCCTGCGCCGCGTACATGCCCATGCCTGCCGCACCGGCATCAATATCCGACTGGCACTGTTTTCACTGAGCCTCAACCACAAGGAGAAAGTTACCTCTGCACTGGGACCAGCCGGCTATGAAAAGCTAACTTCGGCCATTGCCCAACGACTGAACAAGCTGACATCCACAGGCGACTTTCTGACACAACTGAAAGAACCGGCCTTTATCAGTCTGTTGGCGGATAACCGCTTTATGATTCTTCTTGAAGGCATCCCCGGAGAACATGCGGAACTGCTCAAAATTGGCAGACATATTCAGAACTGCCTGGCAGAACCCTTTTCCATCTTTAACGAAACGATTTACTGCACTACCAGCATCGGTATTGCATTACCGGCCATAGCCGACACCCCCGTAGACATGATGATTCAGGATGCGATCTCGGCTGAGTCCATTGCCCGTCAGGCCGGCGAAAACATTACACATATTTACAACCCTCAGCTGCATGGCAAGGCCATTGATCATCTTCGCCTTGAAAATGAGCTTCGCCATGCCATCAGCCATGGCGAGCTAAAAGTCTTTTATCAGCCGGTTGTCTCGGCAACCGATGGAGCAATCGCCGGCTCTGAAAGCCTGGTGCGCTGGCAACACCCTGAACGCGGCCTGCTCGCCCCCTGCCATTTTATTCCGCTGGCCGAATCGGCCGGACTCATTCATGCCATTGACCTGTGGATATTTCGTGAATCCTGCCGGCAGTACCGGGAATGGATCCTCCATGGCGGATCAGCATCGATGTTTATATCGGTCAATATTTCCGTACAGAGCCTGGATATCAGCTGGGCCGATCAGATTCTCAAAGCCGTGGCGGAGTTCGGCATTCCGCCGGAATCCATTCATCTGGAAATCACCGAGTCCGTTTTTGCCGGTGACATTGAAAAGATTATTGGCCTGCTGGAGCAACTTGCCGGGCTCGGTATCAGCTTCGCCATCGATGATTTCGGCACCGGTTACTCCTGCTTCTCCTATCTCAGGCGCCTGCCCGCCTCCTGCCTGAAAATCGACAAGGCGTTCATTGACGATATCGTCGACCATGAGAAAGCCCGTGCACTGGTCCGGAGTATTATTCATATGGCACATGATCTGGGCATGAACATCATAGCAGAAGGAATTGAGAACAAAGAGCAGGCAGCCATTCTTGCCTCTCTCGGGGCGGATTACATGCAGGGCTATTATTTTGGACGTCCGCTGGCTGCAGAAGATTGTGACATGAGCGCAGGCAGGCGCCTGCCCGGCTGACCAGCTCCGTGCTCCGGCCACAACAAAAGCCACACAACCGGACACCGTCCATTGCAGGGCGGGAGCTCACCGGAATCCGGCAAGCCCCCCCTGCAATCAGATCAGGCTATACCAAAACGGCGCATCGCATTTGCTGTGGTCTGCTCAGCCAGGGTAGCCAGTGAAACACCTCGCACGCCGGCAATGCATTCAGCCACATGGCGCACAAATGACGGCTCATTGCGTTTGCCCCGCATCGGCATGGGAGCCAGATAGGGGGCATCGGTTTCAACCAGCAGCATATCATCGGGAACCATACGGGCCACTTCTCTCAACTCAACATTCCGGTTAAACGTGACATTGCCGGAAAATGAGATCGACAGCCCCATATCCAGTGCCCGTTTTGCCACCGGCCATGAAGAGGAAAAACAGTGCATCACACCACCGCAAGCCGCGATATTTTCCTCCTCCATCACCCTGAGGGTGACTTCATCGGCATCACGCATATGTACAATGACCGGTTTGGCCAGTGCTGTTGCTGCCCGGATATGGGCACGAAAACGCGCCTCCTGAATGGCCGGATCGACGCGATGGTGAAACAGGTCCATTCCTGTTTCACCGATGGCCACACAGCGAGGGTGCGTTGCCAGACGAATCAGCTCATCCACCGCCGGCTCCTGCTCCACCTCGTGATTCGGGTGTACCCCGACAGAAAACCAGACACGCTCACGCTCTTCCGTCAGCGCAATCAGCCGCGCTACCTGTTCAAGCTCAACCGCGACCGCAACCGCACTGGTCACACCTGCTGCGAGCATGCGTGAAAATACGGCATCACGATCTTCATCAAAATGGTGAAAGTCGACATGACAATGCGTATCGAAAAGAGCGATTTGTGACATATTAATCCTGCATCACAGCCTTAAGATGATCGAGGGTCACACAGTGCAGATCAACCAGCCCGTGCGGATTATCCAGCACCTCTATTGCTGCAGCATCCGGCTCTCCGAACTCTGAAACCACCAGATCAGCGCCATTAAAGTCCTGATCACGGGTATAGTCGTTCACCGTCACAATACATTTAAGACCGGCAGCCTGTGCCGACTTCCAGCCGTTACCTGAATCCTCCAGCGCCAGCGTACTGGCCGCCTCCACACCGAGCTGCTCCATGGCATACTGGTAGATATCCGGCGCCGGTTTTTTGGCAGGGACAATATCCCCTGCTGCCAATACAGCGAAACGATCAAACCATTCTGCGCCGAGCGAGTGCTCAATCAGGGCATCCAGTGCTGCCGGTGTCGTCGTCGTAGCCACCCCCAGCGTGATACCCGCAGCATATGCCTCTTCAAGTAACCGCCTGACACCGGGCCGGAGTGGTATACGCCCCTCGGCAATCAGTGCCTGATAGTGGGCGGTTTTGCGCGCATGCAAACCGGCAATAGCGGTATCCGCCATATCGGCCATGCCACCCCGTTCGATATCAAAACGAATACGCTCCTTGCCACCGGTCACCTTCAGCAATTCACCATAGGTCGGTACATCCCACTCACGCGCATGACCTGCTTCATCAAATGCCATGTTGAATGCCACCCGATGGCCGTCACGCTCGGTATCGGCCAGTGTGCCATCCACATCCCAGAGTATACATTTCAGTTCCGCCATTTACGTTACGCCTCCTGACAAGATTTTCCGGCCCTGCTATGCTCGCCGCATGAGCAAAATTACCGTACCTGACCATGTACGCAACCCTGCGACGGAAGTGGTTGAACCTCAACTGCAGCCACCGCCGATGTTTCGTATACGGATGTTAAATGATGATTTTACCCCGATGGACTTTGTGGTTGACCTGCTGATGCGATTCTTTCACAAATCGGAGGAATCTGCGAACCAGCTGATGTTACAGATTCACAATGAAGGCAGTGCAGTATGTGGCATCTACACCCGGGACATTGCTGAAACCCGGTTGCAGCAGGTGGAAACGGCCAGTCGAACCAGCGGCCACCCGCTACGCTGTGTGATGGAACAGGACAGGCCCGACTGATCCGGATATGGATACAAATTGGCACCATTATTGCGGCACGATGAATACGAGGTGATTGCCATGGGAATTCTGAGCGAAGAACTTGAAGAAACACTGAACGATACATTTCGTAACGCCCATATACGTCGTAACGAGTTCGTCACAGTCGAGCACCTGCTGCTGGGCCTGCTGGATAACCCGAATGCACTGGGAGTTTTGCTTGGCTGCCGGGCAGATATCGAGCGACTGCGCCATGAACTTAACCAGTTTATCCGCGACCACGTTGCGATCCTTCCCGATGACAAGGGCGAAACCACAGCCAGCATCGGTCTGCAACGCGTTATTCAGCGCGCCGTGATGCAGGTTCAGGCATCCGGCCGCCATGAGGTCACCGGGGCCAATGTGCTGGTGGCAATTTTTTCCGAAAAAGATTCCCATGCAGTCCATTTCCTCAACCGTATGGGCATTACCCGTCTGGATGTGGTCAGCTTTATGGCACATAACACTGTGCGCGATGAACATGTGCAGGGTGAAAGCGCCCAGCAACCCCCAGCCGCAGGTGAAAGCAGCGGCAGCCAAACCGCAAAATCGCCATTGCAAAGCTACTGCATCGACCTCTCCCAGCGCGCCAGGGAAGGGAAAATCGATCCGCTGATCGGTCGCAGTGAAGAGCTTGGTCGATGCATCCAGATTCTTTGCCGGCGCCGGAAAAACAATCCGTTGCTTGTCGGCGAAGCCGGCGTCGGAAAAACGGCGATTGCCGAAGGGCTGGCACTGCGCATCGAGCAACAGCAAACACCGGATGTCATTCACGGAGCCACCATTTACGCTCTCGATATGGGAGCCCTGCTGGCCGGCACCAAATATCGGGGTGATTTTGAAGAGCGGCTGAAGGCCGTCTTGCAGGCATTGCATCAGCAGGAACGGGCTGTGCTGTTCATTGATGAGATTCACACCATCATCGGCGCCGGTGCCGCCAGCGGCGGTACCATGGATGCCTCCAACCTGCTCAAACCGGCACTGGCCAATGGCGAGTTGCGTTGCATTGGTGCCACCACCTATCAGGAGTATCGCAATCTGTTTGAAAAAGATCGCGCCCTCTCCCGCCGCTTCCAGAAGGTTGATATTCCCGAGCCAAGTGTGGAAGAAACCATCGAGATCCTTAAAGGGCTGAAGAGCCGCCTGGAGGAGCACCATGCGGTCACCTACAGTCAGTCGGCCATTGAACATGCGGCACGACTGGCAAAACGTCACTTGAGCGAGCGCCACCTGCCAGACTCTGCCATCGATGTTCTGGATGAGGCCGGGGCGGCCATGCGTGTGAAGCCGGAAGAGAAACGGCGCTCCCGCATCAATGTGCATGATATCGAAAGCATGATTGCATCAATGGCCCGCATTCCGCATCAGCAGGTCAATGCCAATGATCGCAAACGCCTGGCCCACCTTGATCGTGATCTGAAACTCGCCGTGTTCGGCCAGGACAAGGCCATTGATCAGCTGGCTGCCAGCATCAAACTCTCCCGTGCCGGCCTTTCCCATCCGGAAAAACCGATCGGCTCATTTCTCTTTACCGGTCCGACCGGTGTCGGTAAAACTGAGGCGGCACGACAACTCGCCCGCATCATGGGCGTGAAGCTGATCCGCTTTGATATGTCCGAATATATGGAGTCGCATACCGTATCGCGCCTGATCGGTGCGCCTCCGGGTTACGTCGGTTTTGATCAGGGCGGCCTGTTAACCGAGGCGGTGAACAAACACCCCCATGCAGTGCTGCTGCTGGACGAAATAGAGAAGGCGCACAGTGATCTGTTTAATCTGTTATTGCAGGTGATGGATCACGGTACGCTGACGGATAATAACGGCCGCAGTGCTGACTTCCGCCATATTATTCTGATTATGACCAGCAATGCCGGTGCCTTTGAAATGCAGCAGAATGCGGTCGGCTTCAACCCTCAACCCCGCAAGGGTGACGATGATGCTGCCATCAAACGTATCTTCACACCTGAGTTCCGCAACCGACTGGATTCGATTATCGGCTTTGCACCGCTCAGTGAGGAGATTGCACTGCACGTGGTCGACAAGATGCTTATCGAGCTGGAGACTCAACTGCAGGACAAGAAGGTTGAACTTGATGTTTCGGATGAATCCCGTCACTGGCTGGCTCGTCGCGGCTATGACCCGTTGATGGGTGCACGGCCTATGGCGCGACTGATTCAGGAGCACATCAAGAAACCGCTGGCAGATGCCATCCTGTTCGGTCAGCTGCAAAAAGGCGGCGTTGCCCGCATCGCATGCGAGCAGGACCAGCTTGTCCTGCATCACTCGGAGGAGTCGTCCATCCCGGCATGAGTCATTCCCATCAGCGCAGAACACGCATCAAACCGCCAAAGCAGTATACCGATGAATTCAACCACACTGAAAGCGCTGCCATGCATATCAGCATGGCAGCCATCGGTGTGGTCAAAAGCAGCTATCGCGAGCGCTTTGCCACTCCCCGTCAGCCATCACTGGATCAACCGGAACAGGCAGAGATTCACCTCAATCCGGGCTTGAATTTTGAGCAGGCCCTCGCTGATCTTAACGGTTTCTCACATATCTGGGTGATCTACTGGATGCACCTGAACAATGGCTGGAATCCCACCGTGATGCCGCCCAGAGGACCGAAGCAGCGACGGGGGCTGTTTGCAACCCGGGCGCCGCACAGACCCAACAGCCTCGGCCTCTCCGCCGTACGCCTGACCGGAATCAAGGGACGGGTACTCTTTATCGAAGGCCACGACATGCTTGATGGTACGCCGGTACTCGATATCAAACCATACATCCCCTATGCCGACATGATTGAGGATGCTTCAAGCGGCTGGCTTGCCGAGGTTGGGCTGGTGGGCCCGGATGGAAAAGCCATCTCAGACGGTTGATCCCGCCCCGTCTCCGGTGCATGCTGTCGGTGTACAAAATTCCGACTCAACAACGACGCCCGGAGCCGCCTGATGACCTACAAAAAATCAGATGACAGTGACTTTGCCCTCAACCATCTGGATGATTCCGCCCACCCCTCCCATACACATGATGAGCCGCTGACATTCGACTCCATGCCGCCACTGGACCACCGGACGGATGCAGCGACAGATGAGCATGACTTTCCATTCGGCAACACATGGGAGCAAACACCACCTGCAGCGGATTTTTCCTCACGCACCGAACCGGTCATTAAAGCAACCGATCCGGATGATCTGTACGATCCGTATCAGTCACATCAATCGAAAAGTGATGTGAAGGCCGAGCCTGTATCAGAGCCCATCCACCACGCCGCCGACATGAACCCGCCATCCGCTGCGGCCGCCGCCAACGGCAATCAGATGGATACACTGCTCCGTTATGCACCTGCAGCGCTCGCTTCTGTTGCAATGATTTTATCGCTGATCGCCCTTGCTTCCGGCGGCACAACAGTGACACAGGATAACTCGCCTATTGAGGAAGCATATAATAGTCGACTTCAGCAACTCGAGCGCCAGGTCGCTGATCTTGAGCTGCAGAAAAACCGTCAACCGTCCGACTATGAAGAACAAATCAGCCAGTTACAGGAGCAGTTTGCCACCCTGGCCAGAGGCGTGGCAGAGATCTCCAAACGGCAACAGGAGCAAAGGGCCGCTCCTGCCCCGGCGCCGGCCCATTCGCAAACGCATGCCTCAACACCTGTAACCAGCCCCGTCCGCAGCGTCAGCCACAGCACAACATCCGGATGGGCCATCAACATTGTCTCCCTGGACGCGCTGGCAACCGCCAAAAAGGCACAGCAACGATTGCAGGCTCAGGGGATCAGTACCGAAATTTCTGAAACGACTATCCGCGGCAAGACATGGTATCGCATACACACACCGGTATTTCCCAACAGGGAGCAGGCCGATGCGTATAAAAAAATGCTGGCAGAAAAACATGGCATCAAAGATGCGTGGACTCAAAAATATTAACCTGCATGACCACGATCATCCGCTGATGGCCGGTCACGTATTACCGGAGATATCATGACCCAAGCAAAAGAGCCGCACCCTGGCACCATGCATACTGATCCAGATGATATCATTCTTGATTCAGATGAATTGTTTGATCTCGACATCTCCCTGGATGATCCGGTCACACCTGTAACCCCGGAAGCCGCCAACCCATCGGATACAAATGCGGAAGAGGCCAGCGCCCGGCAAGAAGAACCATCGCTGGATGAAATACTTTCTGCATCACTGGATGATAAGCCGGATCAATTCGATGAGTTTGATCAGCTGATGGAAGAGTTTTCCCGTGACGATACGGACAAAACAGCACCACGCGATGAACCGCCTGATATCTCGCTTGATGAAATGCTTTCCGCATCGCTACATCCGGGGCGCAGCAACCCCGCCGATGTTGAGCAGGCCCTGAACAGCCCGGATAGCGGCGTACCCGTCACCTCAGAGCCCACTGGTCTTGCCGGCGGCATTTCTCTTGATGAGCTGCTGGCAGAGCAACCCGATTCATTTCACACTCCCCCTCCTGAACAGTCGCTGGATGAAATGCTCTCCGCCTCACTTAACGCTTCTGACAGAGGTCACGAGGATGAGCATGCCGGGGCTGCCGATGAAGCTGCAATGGAAGCTCGAGATGCAACAACCGAGCGACCTGAAGAGCTGTTGGCAGATGAGCCCGCCGCCGCCCCGCCTCATACTGAAGCGTCACCGGATGCATTGCTGGCAACCCCATCCGAATCACTCAACGATCACGCGCCTTCAGAGGCATCGCTCGATGAAATGCTCTCTGCCTCGCTTAATCCAGCTGGCAAGGATGATGAGAATGACGGGCTGGCAGATGAATCTGAACCGGCTGTCTCGCCAACGCCTGAACTGCCTGAAGATCTTGCGGCGGACGAGAGCCTCATTGCCAGTCCCCCTCATACTGAACCATTACTGGATGAGCTGCTGGCTACCCCGCCCGCCTTTTCGAATGAGCTTGAACCACTGGATCTTGATGAGCCTCTTGATCTGGATCGCCCCCTCATCGATGAGTCTGCTGAGGATAACGCACCGGAGCTGGCAGCTGATGAACCAGAGACTCCTGCGGCACCGGTTGAAGATGTCTCGGATATCGAGCACGAGCTTGCATCTCTGGCCTCTCGTGAAAGCAAGCAGCTGAACGATGAGCCCGGGCCGGTGGCTTATGGCGCTATTGATACTCCGCCCCAAAACGATAAAAGAAACCCCGGCACCCCACCTCCCCCCAATATGGGCGTCACTGATGAAGTGCACCCGGAACATGACACATCTGCCGATGATGGAGATAAACCTATGAAACTGGCCGGTAGTATGCCCTACATCCTTGGTGCCGCGCTGGCGCTGATCAGCGCGGGAGCCACCTGGCTTGCCAGCAGTGCCGTGGAACGTGTCGGAAAAGTGGAGCAAAGCTCTGCCGCACTGGCCACACAACAGGAGGCGGGCAACCAGGCCGTATTGCAGCGACTGGAGGAGATGGATTCACGCCATCATGAACAGACGCAAGCCTATGAACAACGGATGGCATCACTTGAACAACAGGTTCGCGCACTGACGATGGTTCTCTCCAGTGAGGCCAGCAAGCAGTGGCAGGATGCACTGGCGGCATCATCCCCCCAAAAGAGCGATGTGCCCGCTGCCGAGGCACCCGATCAACCGACAGTGACACCTGAGCCGGTTTCTCCTGCTCCCGAGCCCAAAGCAGCCGCCCCGACTCCGCCCGTTGCAGAGGAAAACCCTGCTGCACCATCACTTACGCCCAAAGTAACGGCCAATGGTCACTGGGCCGTCAACCTCACCTCGGTCGAGACGAAAGCCGAAGCAATGAACGAGATTTCCCGCTTTGCACTGCGCGGCATCAAAACCGAATACATCATCGTTCAGTTAAAGGGCAAAAACTGGTACCGAATCCGCGTCACCGGCTTTGCCACCGAACATGAGGCTTTGGCATATGAGAAATACCTGCGTGATTTTCAGGATGTGGATGCCTGGCACCAGAAGATGTAGTGAATGGTCAGCTGATGCATGATCGGAGAACCGGAGCACTTCCCGAACCCCTGACCATATAGAGGCGTTCAGCCCCTCATATGCAGCAAATCCGCCTTACTTCCTCTCCTTGCCGAGCGGAGAGCTGCTCTTGTAGGGCACCTTGCCGGACGGAACAAAATTCGCCGCCTTCTCAAGATGAAGATCCTGATCATCAAAAAAGATGTGGGGTCTGAACGCCTTTAACACGCTGGCCTTTTCAACACCGCCCAGAAAAAAAGCCTCATCCACATAAACACCCCAGTGACGCAGGGTTTTGATCACCCGCATCTCTGCCGGTGCACTCCTGGCCGTCACGATTGCAATTCGAATCGGCGAAAAATCGACACTGAAAGGAAGGCGGTCCTGCAGGCGGGAAAGCTTGCGCAACAGTGTGGAGTATGGGCCATCGGAAAGAGGAATATCCTGATTCCTGTCTTCATTTTCCTGGAAGTTTTTCAACCCCTCCAATCTGTAAACAAGCTCACTGCTATCATCAAACAGGACTGCATCACCATCAAAGGCAATACGAACCTGTCCTTCGGGAATATTCGATGGCGAACCGGGAGGCGCCTTGACGATCGCGACGGCACAATTGCCACCATCGATCACCCGCTGGGCATCCTCCACACTGGTAGTCAGAAACAGGTCCACATCAAATGCTTCGAGATAATCAACAACCGACTCACCACCGGTAAATGCGTGTCGGGTGATATTTAACTTCCGTTTGCGAATATTATGCAGCACACAGACACCTGTTTCAGGGCTGTTGCGAGACATCACGACCACCTCGATCAGTGATGGCTCATGCTCCGGCTGGTATCGGTTCAGGTCGAGCAGCGCCTTCACCAGCGGCATCCCGGTTCCATCGGCCAGATCACTGTTTTCGCTCTCCAGCATATAGGCCCGATAGGCCCGAACCGAGCCCTCGCGATCTTCCTGATATTTTGACCGAAACAGCGCATCAGCTGCAGTCAGGTCAAAAAGTGCTGTCGCCGAGATGCCAACGACCAGCGTATCTGATAAATCCAGTGACATCTCTCTTCTCCTCCGGAACTGATGTACTTCATCAGGCTATCGTCGCCCTGATGCACAGGAAAGACATTTGATCGGCCAATATGCATATTTCGCCGCAATGGTCATTCATAAACACGATATTCTCACCCTGATACAAACACGGCTACGTACCGATTTATCGATCCTTGAACAGGCTGTAGCACTGGCACGGGACACGGCTACCCATGGCGATTGTCTTGGCTCGAGCAAATATGAAACCATGGCGCTGGAGGCATCCTATCTGGCGCAGGGCCAGGGAACACGCCTGCTTGAGGTTGTGCGTGCACTGGAATACTTCAAGCGACTGAAACCGACTGCCAACACGAACATCGGCCTCTCATCACTGGTTTTGCTTGCCGATGAAGAGGCAAAGCAGCAACTGCTCTGGTTATCGCCGGAGGCCGGTGGCCTTAAAGTCCCCTATCATGGCCTCGAGGTTACGGTTATCACCCCCAGATCACCGCTTGGCCAGGCGCTGCTAAACCACAGCGCCGGAGATGAGATCCATATCACCATCGCCGGAAAGTTGCGCAGCTATGAAATCGTTGAGATCTACTAAAGAGCTGCTGATTTATTGCCCTCCTGGCCATCAAGATCAACGCAAGGCTTTGGCCTTTGCAATCACTTGCAGCAAACCCGCTGATCGATATCTCACTATCAGCTCCGCCCCCTCTTTTCAATCGGAATTTATCGTATTTTTCCACCGCCCGCCAGGGCGAAGGGGCATCGTCAGCAAGTTAGCGAATAAAACTATAATTAACATTATAAAAATAGCACAAACAATTATTTCATATAGATTAATCTGATATGCACAATTATTAGTCAACATGTATGCAGGAGCCGGAAAACGTAACAAACACAATACCCCTGCCAGTTTGTCCCCAGAGTTTTCCACAGGATCTGTGGAAAGTATCCATGCGCACCTTCTGCGCCATCCCCGCTTCATCACGACGGCTCGACATTGCTTTTACCACCTGATTTTGGCAGCGTACTTGTTAGTAACCGGGACTGTATGACGGCATGAGTTTATGTAACTACTTTCAAGGGGGCGGACTCATGAAACTGCTTTACATGCTGATGTTACTTTCCTCCCTGCTTCCTGCCTCTCTCCAGGCAGCTCCCCGTGATATTCCGACATTCACCTCACCGGAAAAGGTTTACACAGGCAAATCAACACAATGGATACAACAGCCTGTTGTCTACGATCAGGGCGTTGATGCCGACATCGTTCTGTCACTGGATCAGCAACTTTATGACAGCATGCTGCCGCTGATTAACACCTATGCCAGAGACCATCATCTGACCATCGTAACCGGCAAAGGTACTTGCGGTATCTCTGCCGGCAACATCGACAAAAAGAGCGTTGATATCGGAGGCTTCTGCTGCCCGCCAGCCGAAAACGACCGCCTACCCGGACTGACATGGCACACGATCGGCATTGCCCCGATCGCCCTGATTGTTCCAACAGCGAATCACACCCGGACCATTTCACTCGCTCAGGCCAGGGATATTTTTTCAGGCAACCTCTATAACTGGGGTGAGGTTGTGGGCAGTCAGATCGACGGACTGATTCATCCGATCGGACGCCTGCACTGCAAACAAAGACCCGGTCACTGGCGACTACTGCTCGAGCATGAAGACGATTTCAGTCCTGACCTGATGGAGGTAGGGGCCATTTCGGACATGATCCGAACCGTTGCCATGGATAAGCAGGCCATCGGTTATGAAACAGAGTGGATGATTCAGACATTCAACAGCAAGCACAGCGTACGAACAGTGGCCATCGACGGCGCCTACCCGGATGAAATTGCATCCACCCGCTACCCTCTCTACCGAACCTACAATCTTACCTCATGGAGCAGTGACCCTGCAAAAAACAGACTGGCCGAGGAATTAATCCAGTACCTTCTGAAGCAAGCCGATACACTGCCTGCTCATTTCCACCTTGTTCCCGCCTCCCTGCTGCGTCAACAGGGCTGGCACTTCCAGGGAGATGAGCTGACCGGCGAACCTGATCACTGGAAATAACGGATGCTAAAGCGGCTGCCACTCACCCTGAAGCTGTTGATCATCACAATTCTGGCTGCGGCACTCTTCAGCTTCATCATCGATACCTACCATAACAGGCAACTCTATCAACTCTATGAATCGGAGCTGCTGGATACACTCAAGCAACAGGCTCGCATCGAACGGCTTCGATTTGACTACCAGATCAAGTTCTTCATGCAAATCAGTCGGGTTGCCGCCAATTACCCTCCCCTGATCAGGCAGCTGCACAGTGGGAAAGCCGGCGAGCTGAAGATTAATCTGCGCCGGAAACCAGCCTGGTTTCCCGGTCGTTCGCTGATCAGCAGCCAGGTTCACCCCAGACTGGTGATGCTGCTCAATCCGGATGGAACCATTCACAACTCATTCAGCACCCAGCTGAGATCCATCCCGATTTCGCTGCAACCGCCTTCGGGTTACCTGCTCACCCACTCCATCGGCCAGACCATGTTATCGATGATAGACAATAAGCCCTGGGTCCTGGCTACCTCCGGGGTCTATGATGAGGGGGTGCTACAGGGCTATCTGATGTTGGCAAGCCCGCTGGATGCCGAGTTTTTATCCAACGCCCACCGTTACGATGTCGCCCCCAACCTTACCGCACTGGTGGATGTTTCCGGCAAAGAGCCGGTCATACTGGCCAGCTCCAACAGCGAACTGGTGCCGCCCGGGATGCCGCTTGGTGAAATCGAAAAATCATACCTGGTCACCGGTAAGGAGTTTTTTGACTACGGATCATCTGATCTGCCACTCCATTTCATTTCACTGCAAAGCAAAAAGAAAATTGATGATAAGCTGAACGTAGTGCTGCATGTAGCCAATCAGCAGCGCAACCTGCAATCCGCAGGCCTTGCACTCGTCTTTATCCTGGCCATCGCAGGCCTGACCTATCGCATGCGACGTTTATCCCGTGAAGTGGCCGCATTTGCCCGGGAGCACCTCGGCGTTGAGATCTCAAGTCAGTCCGCCGACTCACTGGCAAGGCTTGAGCATGACATACACCTGCTTGAGAAAAAGGTCGTTGAGGTACATGAGCAGGAAATCAACAAGGAGAAAGCCGAAAAACAGAAAGCACGCCAGCAACTTCATATATCGGAGATGCGCCTGTATGAGTTCTTCAATCAGGCGGATGAGCTGATTCAGAGCGTTTCTCCTGAAGGTGATATCCGCTATGTGAATCAGCGCTGGATGGATGAGTTGGGCTACACACCGGATGAGATAGCCTGCATCAATATCAGCTCCATTGTGGCACGGCCATGCCTCATCGATCATTTTAAACGACTCGAACAACTGGCTGACGGCGGTAGCCCGGGACTCTTTGAAAGCATACTGGTGACCAGGGATGGGGCACAGATTGAGGTTGAAGGCTCATCCCATGCGCATATTGAAGATGGCAAACTCATTGAAGTCCACACCATTTATCGCAACGTCAGCATGCGCAAACAACTTGAGCGGGAAGCACGGGAGCACAGGGAACACCTTGAACATACCCAGCGACTGGAGAGCCTCGGCGTCCTGGCTGGTGGTATTGCCCATGATTTCAATAACATCCTGACAACCATCCTCGGCAATGCAGCTATTATGTCACGCCATATCCCCCGCCAGAGCGAGGCATACGATCGCCTCCAGCGTGTGATTGAATCCACCGAAAGAGGCGGAGACCTGTGCAAGCAAATGCTGGCCTATGCCGGCAAAGGCAAGTTCATGATCAGACCGATCAATCTCTCAACCATGATGCAGGAGATCACCAAACTGCTTTCGGTCTCCATCAGCAAGCATGTGACACTCACCTATCAACTGGAAAACGAGCTCCCTTCCATCAGTGGCGATGCAGCCCAGATCCAGCAGGTGATGATGAACCTGATTATCAATGCATCAGAGGCCATTGGTGATCAACGCGGGGAGATTCACGTATCCACCGGCGTCATCGATGCCGGGCCATCGCTGCTTGATAGCTGCCTGGCCAACAAGCCCGTCCCCGGATCATACGTGTGGATCGAAGTCAGGGATAACGGCTGCGGCATGTCGCCAGAGGTCCAGAAGAAAATATTTGAGCCGTTCTTTACCACCAAACTCTCCGGACGCGGCCTCGGCATGAGCGCTATCCTCGGCATTATCAAAGCCCATCAGGGAGCATTGAAACTAACCAGCGCGCCGGGATCCGGCACGACCTTTACCGTCTATTTCCCCGTCAGCGATAAGCGGACAACGCCGTCTCTGGTCGACACAGAAACAAGACCATATATGGGCTCATATCCGGGTAAAACCGTGCTGGTCATTGATGATGAGGAGAGCATCCGTGAACTTGCCGTCGTTTTACTGAATGAGCAGGGAATCCACACCCTGGAAGCTGTTGATGGTGAGGACGGTATCGCCCGCTTTAAAGAGCACATGCAACACATCGATATGGTCATTCTTGATCTGACCATGCCGAAGCTGAGCGGCGAAAACTGCTGCCGGGAAATCAGAAAACTACGCCCTGACGTCCCCGTCATCATCGCTTCCGGTTACTCCAAAGAGACGGTCAGCCCCCGCTTCCTGAATCATGAAGTCACCGCATTCCTGCAAAAGCCATATACACCCGATGCATTCTATCATGTCGTTCATTCGATTTTTGATCATCACAATTAACATGCGAAGATTTATTGCCGTCCCGGGCAAAAATCAGCTGCTCCTTAGCCGGTTCGCCTGATTGTCTGCTAAGCTGATACTAAGTTGTCAGTTGTGCTTCCCGTTCCATTGCGCGCACACTTGTAAGGCGGGAGCAACTCGACCATGGCCATAAGGAATCAGATATGAAAGTAAGAGAAGTTCACTGTTTTATGGAGGCATTGCCCGATGCCGCACTGCTGGTGAAGCCAAACGGGGAGATCATGGCGGCCAACCGGCATGCCATTGAGTCACTGAAACATCCTTTTGGCGAAAAAGATATCACTCTTCATATCATTGACTTGATTCCGGAGCGCTTTCACTCCAGACACGACGCACTCATGAGAGGCTTTGTCATGAGTGGACAGCAGCGCTCTATGGGGGCGAGCGGCAACTATTTTCCGACAAGGTTGGCCGATGGTACGGAAATCATGACAGAAATCAGCATTGGAAAACTGAATGTTGAAAACTTTCGTGAGCCACTTCTTCTCGTGATTCTGATAGACCGAACGGATAAGGTCAGACTCGAGGAGGAGCTGAAAAAAAGAGCCAACATCGATGAGCTGACCGAGCTATATGCACGCACCTGTTTCATGGAAAAGCTGCAACATGAAGCAGACCGGGCCATCCGATATGTACGTCCCCTGACCATCATCTACTTCGATATCGATCATTTCAAAAACATCAATGACAGCTATGGGCATTACATTGGTGATCTCGTTTTAAGGCAGGTCGGACACGTCTGCAGAAATACAATTCGACAATTTGATTTTACGGGTCGTATCGGTGGAGAAGAGTTCGTGGCCGTACTTCCCGAAACAAGCCTTGAAGCAGCCGTCATGGTTGCAGAGAGGCTCAGGAAAGCGGTGAAAACGATTCACATTCCGAACCAGAACGATGAAATCACCGTATCTGCATCATTTGGAGTTACGATGATGCTACCGAATGAATGTCAAATCACCGACCTGTTAAAGCGCGGGGACCAGGCACTATACCGCGCCAAATCCAACGGAAGAGACCGTATCGAAATTGAGATCCCATCTACATCACTCTGATACAAAAGGTCACCGCGAAACAACATCGTCTGATGCGCAAGTAAACCGCGAACTGGAACCTGTTTGGGCAGGGATAGCGCCTGGCGGGCCTGAATAACCTGACTCTTTCGATGGCGAATTACTGCCTCCACATGATTGCATAGCACCTGCAATCCCCCCAGCATCGGCATGGTCGCGACACCCCCGTCCGGGTAAGTCCCGACCATACTTTTTTCTGCAGCCAAAGGGGAAACAGATGATGTATCACAACGATCAATGGGCCCAACAGGTGGTGAGCTGGGAATACTCCTCGGCAGCAACCCCTGACCTTCATGAGGTGCCTATTCAACCATTCCCGGCCAGCCTGTATGAACAGGGCGAAACACGCGTCATTGCACTCGACCTGTCGGCTGAACTTGAAACCCCTTATCTGGCCACCGCTCCCAACCTGCTGGCCAATTATATTCGCATCTGTGCCGGTGAGCAGATCACCACCTCGGTGACTGCAACATCTGAAGTTTACTTTGTCCTGCGCGGCTCCGGCCGCACAGAAACGGCTGATGGCGTCATCACCTGGCAGCAGGGAGATGCATTCACCCTGCCCTGCAACAGTGGCGTAACCCATTATGCCGATGACGAAAGTGCACTTTACTGGAGCCATGATGCTCCCTTACTGCAGTATATGGGGGTCGCCCCCGTCAGACCGATGTTCAGCCCGGCTTTTTACAGCAAGGCGTATATGTGTTCCGAAGTTGAAAAGCTGCGAGAGATTGCCATTCGCGAGAACCGCAACCGTGTCGGCATCATTCTGGGCAACAACGCGTGTACCAAAACGAAAACGATGACCCACACCATGTGGTCACTGTTTAATCTGCTCCCGGCCGGAGCCGTACAAAAGCCACATCGCCACCAATCGGTGGCACTGGATCTGGCTGTATTCTCAGGTCCGGACACCTATACCCTGATCGGTAAAAAGGTAGACCCGGAAGGAAATATCATCCATCCGGTCAAAGCCATGTGGGCAACCGGCAGCGTATTTGTCACACCTCCCGGATGGTGGCATTCCCATCACAACGAATCGGATCAGGATGCCTATGTATTCCCTGTTCAGGATGCCGGCCTGCATACTTATATGCGCACCCTCGACATACAATTCATTCGCTGAAAGAGCAGCTCAACCACAGATCTCAACAGGAATCGATCATGATGGCAGTTACCACGGGCGCAGCTGGCTACTGCCATCATATTGCAGGACCATCTGCATGAGCGACGTGCAAGACATAGTAAACAATCGCACCTCGACACAAGCCAGGTGCATGCAATTGGCCGTTGTTTGAACACCGTCGGATTGGCTATACTGTGATAGTTTCAAATGATTAACCATCCCGATGCAGGCGCGAGCGAAATCAACAGGCTGCAAAGACAGGAGACCCGGTGAACTCAACTCATGCCATCACTGCTCACCGGCTCCTCCCCACCTCGCTGCTTCTGGCTCTGCTGCTGCTTTTATCTGTTCCGGCCTCTGCCGAGCCGGTAGTTCTGCAACTGAAGTGGAAGCATCAATTCCAGTTTGCCGGATTTTATATGGCCAAAGAGAAGGGGTACTACCGCGATGCAGGTCTTGATGTCGAGATCAGACAACTGGAACCGGATACCGATATCACCCATGGCCTCAACAATGGCGACTACAACTATCTGGTCACGGACCCCGGTATCCTGAAAGATGCTGCGGCAGGTGCTCCGGTCAGAATTCTGGCAGCAATTTTTCAGCACTCCCCACTGGCTCTGATGACGCTTGAGCGTCCTGATATCCACAAGCTTGCTGATCTGCGCGGCAAGCGCATCATGATGCTACCCGGTATGAGTGCCCATATTGATGCAGCGCTCGCCATCGCCGGTGTCGGAGCGGGCGATTTTATACGACTCAGAAACAGCCTGGACCTCAATGACCTGATTGACGGACGGACTGATGCATTCAGTGTCTACATCTCTGATCAACCCTATCAGCTGGAGCTGAAAGGCATTCACTATCAACTCTTTTTACCAGCCGATTATGGCATCGATTTTTACGGTGATATTCTGGTGACCAGCAACGATGAAGTTCTCCATCACGCCGAGCGAGCCCAGACATTTACAGATGCATCCATGCGCGGCTGGCAATATGCACTCGATCACATCGATGAAACCATCGATGTGATCGAACAGAAATATAACCCCCAGCACCTGCCGCGCGCCCAACTGCTATATGAGGCAAAAAAGGCGAAAGCCATGATTCTCAGCGACGTGGTTCAAATCGGCTATATGAGTCACCATCGCTGGCAAAAAATTGCTGAAACCTACATCAGCCTTGGCCTGCTACCGCCGAACTTTCAGGTGGACTCGCTCATATACCGCCCTGAGCCGGGACTGATGGATGCAATCAAACAGCATATATGGAGCATCACGATCGCCCTGTTTTTGCTGACTGCACTACTGCTGACGTTACATATTCAAAGGTTACAACGGGTTGTCCGCACACGAACGGATCACCTGCTGCAACGCGAGCAAACCAACCGCCTGCTAACCCAGCGCCTGATTACCACCAGTGATGATGAGCGGCGCTTCATTTCGCACGAGCTTCATGATGAGCTGGGGCAATCACTGACCGCAATCAGCACACTGACCGCCATGATCAAAGGTGAATCCAGCCAGGGCCGTGTCATTGCACATGCCGATCACATCAGTGTGACGGTCAAACAGCTGTTTGAGCTGGTTCGCAAAATTCTCACCCGCATCAATCCGGACATGCTCGACACATCCGGCCTGATTCTTGGTCTCCAGGCCATGATGGCTGACTGGCGGAAAATCACCCAAATAGAAATCGACTTTTCCACTGCAGGCAGCATGGAAAACCTTTCCGATGCCCTGAACACAACCCTCTTTCGTATTGTTCAGGAAAGCCTGACCAATGTCATGCGCCATGCTTCAGCCAGCCATGTGAGCATTCGCATAGCCGCACTGGAAAACACACAAAAGATCGAGCTTGAAATCAGCGATGATGGTATCGGCTTTGATATGAGCCAGTCTCCGACCGGCGTCGGACTGACCACGATCCGGGAAAGGGTTTATGCACTCAAGGGCGAATACAGCCTGCATAGTACGCCGGGACACGGTGTTCGACTGTTTATCTCCCTGCCACTAAGACGAAAACAGTCACCTCCCCCCTTCCAGGTGGCTGCTGATTGATTGCCCTCCTGGCAATCAATCAGCAGCTCCCTAAGGAAGCGCTGATCAATTCAGTGCTTTCCTGGCGGGCCATGGATGGCCTGCCAAATCAGACACGTAAGTGTTTGATTTGTAAGCAAAGGAAAAATCGCGCTTTTGCCTTTGCGGACTGATTTTTGCCAGGAAGGCAATAAATCAGCATCTCCCTAAAGAATAATCCCGATACGATGACAGGCTGCAACGGCTTTCTCTCTCGCCGCTTCGATTGAGTCTGCTCTTGCCAGCGCCACAGCCATGCGTCGCTTGCCATGGACTTCCGGTTTTCCAAACAAACGGATCTGGGTATCCGGAACAGAGAGTGCTTCATCAAGCCGGGTAAATATCACCTGGTCAGAGTCACCCTCCACAACCAGAGGACATGAGGCGGCCGGTCCATGCTGACGGATATTGGGAATCGGCAACCCGAGTATTGCCCGGGCATGCAAGGCAAACTCCGACAAATCCTGAGATATCAGCGTCACAAGTCCGGTATCATGAGGACGGGGGGAAACCTCACTGAAAATGGCCGTATCGCCCTTGATAAAGAGCTCTACGCCGAATAAGCCGTAGCCCCCCAATGCTGCTGTAACCTTGCCGGCAATCTCTTCAGCTGCCTGTAACGCTTCTGCACTCATCGCTTGAGGCTGCCACGACTGACGGTAGTCCCCGTCGATCTGCAGATGACCGATCGGCTGACAGTAAGAGGTACCATCCCGATGACGCACTGTCAGCAAGGTAATCTCATAATCAAAATCGATAAATCCTTCGACAATCACCTTGCCCTTGCCTGCTCTTCCCCCTTTCTGGGCATAATCCCAGGCAGCCTGCACAGCGCTGGCTTCACGGATAACAGATTGCCCCTTGCCGGAAGAGCTCATGATCGGTTTCACCACACAGGGCAGGCCTATTTCAGCGATCGCCGTCTCAAACTCATCAAAGGTTGCAGCAAATCGATAGGGGGATGTCGCCAGCCCCAGTGTTTCAGCGGCCAGCCGGCGGATGCCCTCACGATTCATCGTCAACTGGGTTGCTCTGGCCGTCGGGATAATATGAAACCCCTCCTTCTCCAGCGCCGCCAGTGTATCTGTGGCAATGGCTTCCACCTCAGGCACGATCAGATCCGGTTGTTCAGCTTCGATCAGGGCCCGTAGCGCAACACCATCAAGCATACTGATCACATGTGCACGGTGGGCCACCTGCATCGCCGGCGCATGCGGATAACTGTCCACCGCAATCACCTCAACACCAAGCCTCTGCAATTCAATCACCACCTCCTTACCCAGCTCACCTGAACCGAGTAACATCACCTTTGTTGCTGTGGCTGATAACGGTGTACCTATCTGAATCGCTGACATGACTTAACCTCCGAATCTTGCGGCATCGTACTGTATCGTTTCACTCTCCGGAATCCACACAGGCAAAAACGGGCTATTGCGACAACTGCTCAACCCGCTTGCGATTAACACCGAAATCGGAGTGCCCCACCCGCGAGGCAGAACGGATATGAATCACACCTTGCTGCTCATCCAGGCGCAACTCCACATCATCCACATAGCGAAATACCGGCGTGGTAAATGTCGCATGCAGATAATGCCCATCATCCTGCTCAATCACACCGCCCTGAGCCACCATGATACTTTTCATTTGTACCCAGCTTCTGTCGGCAAGGTTGATCGGCCGGATGGCATGTTGCTGACTTGCCTGGCTATGTGCCTCACTGCAAACGCAGTTGGGTGAATCCGGGCACGGCCGCAGCAAACCCTGCTGCAACCCCAGGTTTGCAGGTGTTTTATGTGAATAGATTGCCATGGCTACAAAGGTGATGAACCCGAGCGCCAGCAACAGTCCGGTTACGATGAATATCCACTTCATATGCCCTCCTCTGGCGGCAACATTGGCTGTCCGAGCCGCATACCGCATTCACAACCATTTCAAACCCTGAATGGCAGCAGATAGAGATACAAGCATCGATCGTTCATTCGAAAATGAGGCCATCCGGATGGCCTTTCGCATCACTGAACAAACGCCTGCCAGCATTGGCGGATGCAGTAAGCCACCTCTTAATATCGGCATCACTGGCCATGATAAAGGCATCGCCCCCTGTTCCGGCATGCTTTTTGCTCAAACATTTGGGCACAAGCTTTGCAGATCAATAGATGCCGGGGCGAGGTATCGGGAGCATGTATGAGGTTAACTCACATTATTTATGCCAGCAAGGATCGGGCTGGATTTACCAATGAGACAGTTCTGGGGCTGCTGACCAAAGCCAGAGACAACAATGAAGCCTTAAATGTAACCGGTATGTTGCTATTCGATGGTAACAGCTTTTTTCAGGTGCTTGAGGGCGAAGAAACCGTGGTAAGCCATCTTTTTGATCGAATTTCTCAAGACAAAAGACATTACAATATCGTGCAAATCGTCAGGGAGGCGATCCCTCACCGACACTTTTCCAACTGGAGTATGGGCTATGCCCCGGTAAGCCGGGAAGATTTAAATTCGATTGATGGCCTGAATGACTTCTTTGACCAAAGCACCTGTCTTGCTGATATTGATGAAGGACGAGCCAAAAAACTTCTTCATGCATATACGAAGGGTATGTGGCGGCTGCATTAATGAGATGCTGATTTATTGCCCTCCTGGCAAAAACTCAGTTCGCCGTCCATGGCTCACCCGGAATCGCTGGATTAATCTGCGATTCCTTAACAGGCCGGAGTGCTACCACGCTTGCGGCCCAACGGAGGGCGATTATGATGACAGATGACTCACTTTTCAGTGGTATTGAGTTCACCCATGCCTTTCAACCGATCGTCGACATGGATACCGGGCAGATTGTTTCTTATGAAGTTTTATTACGCGGAAAATGCAATGAATCCCCCGGGGCAGTGTTTGGAAAAGTTACCCCGGCAAAACTTATGCTGTTTGATCAGCTCAGCCGGGAAAAGGCGCTTGTCATGGCCAGAAACCTGGGCATTTCTTGCCGTATCAATCTTAATTTCACACCGGGCGCTATTCTGTTTGAGAACGGACGTTATGTGCATGACACCATGCAGGCAGCTGTAAGGCTCGGGATGCATACCTCACAATTAGTGATAGAGATCACTGAAAGTGAATGTATTCATGACATAAAACATCTCGTGGCAGTATTAAACGATGCACGTCGGGAGCAATTCACCATTGCCATTGATGACTTCGGATCCGGCTACGCCGGACTGAATATGCTTGCCGAGATTCAGCCGGATATAATCAAACTTGATATGTCTCTGTTACGCGACATTGAACTGCATGGTCCTCGGCAATCCATTGTAAGAGCAATCATTCAGGTATGCCTGGAGCTGGGCATAGACCCGCTGGCCGAAGGCGTCGAGTCTGAGGCTGAATTCAACTTTTTACGCCAGACAGGCATATCTCTGTTTCAGGGCTACCTGTTCGCGAAGCCGGGATTTGAATGCCTTCCAGAGGTATCCCTCCCTCCCGGGTAATTTACAACCGTTTTATCTCTCGTCGCTTATCTGCAATCTGCACGATCAACAGGGCCAGCTTCGCCCAAAGCCTGAGCCGTCCCCCGCCACCGGCGGCAATCATGGCCCTCCCTCACGGAAGCACTGGCACATCAGCGCTTCCCTGTCGGCATCGCCATAGAGCAATATCAGTCAGGATTGCACTCTGATAGCACAGCAGAGTTGGCACTGTGAGGAAAATGTCAGTGAATGAGATAACGCTAAAGTCATATGTGAAACGGTTTGAACGGGTGTTCGACTATATCGATCATCATTTGGCTGAGCCGCTCGACATTGAGCAGCTGAGTCGTGTAGCCAACTTCTCGAAGTTCCACTTCCATCGGCAGTTTTCGCAGTATGCGGGCATCAGTGTCTTCGCCTATATCCGTATGATGCGACTCAGGCGGGCTTCGTACCGGCTGGTGTTCTGCACAGAAGAGCGGATTATCGATATCGCGCTGGATGCCGGCTTTGAAAATCCGGAATCTTTTTCGCGTGCCTTTAAGCAGTCGTTCGGGCAATCCCCCTCTCAATTCAGAAAAGAGCCGTTATGGAAGCCGTGGAACGAGCTGTTCCAACCGCCGCCAAGGCAAAGGAGCGAGAAAATGGAAGTCAATATAGTTGATTTTGCAACAACCAGGGTCGCAGTGCTGGAACACCGCGGAGCGCCGGAACTGGTTAATAATTCGGTGATGCAATTTATCGAGTGGCGCCAACAGAGCGGATTATCTCCGGTAAAATCGAGTCGCACGCTGGGACTGGTCTACGATGATCCGGCCACTGTGGAGCCGGAGAAGTTCCGTTTCGATATTTGCGGCGAGGTCTCTTCGGATGTGCCGGAAAACGTGCAAGGCGTGAAAAGCGGTGTGATTCCCGGAGGGCGCTGTGCAGTGCTACGCCACTCCGGACCTCTCGATCAGATTGGTGAGAAGATCTACTATCTCTACCGTGAGTGGTTGCCGGAGAGTGGCGAAGAGCTGCGGGATGCCCACCTCTTTTTTCACTATCTGAAACTGCTCCCGGACGTACCCGAGCATGAATTGCTCACCGATATCTACCTGCCCTTAAAGTAGCGTGTGGCTGTGAGCGATTTTTTATCCTCTCGCGTGAATATCTGCCCTGACTTCATTTCAGGCTGAGCGGATCGAATACTGTCGTCAGGGAAGTGCTGTGAATGGATCAGTGCTTCCCTGCAACAGCACATGTGATACACGTTGTAGCCAGGCATCCTTTCATCATGCGCCCGTGCGGATACCTGCTTCTGTTTGTTTGCCCGCTTTGAGCTAGAGTCAGCCTCATTTCCATAACCATTGACCACAAAGGCTGACTATGAATGAGCAACCGAACAACCCGCTGCACGGCATGACGCTTGAAGCCATCATCAACGCGCTGGTAGCCCATTATGGCTGGGGAGCATTGGGCATTCACGTCAAAATCCGCTGTTTCAACGCAGACCCGTCGGTCAAATCGAGCCTGAAATTCCTGCGCAAAACGCCCTGGGCACGGGCAAAGGTCGAACAGCTCTACCTCACCATGCTGGCCGAAAAAAAGCGCAAGGATAACTCGCCGTGGGCCAAGCTGGATAAGCAATAACCGGCTCGGCGCTGATTGATTACCATCCAGGTAAAATGCAGTATCTCCTGAATGAACATCCCGGCTGGCATGCCATATGCTGGAAGTCTGATATGTAAGCCGTTTTAATAGTCACCCGCTTTTCTGCGATATAGATTAACATGAGGCACCAGAACTGATCAGAATATCCGAATGGAGGTCTGCTATGTTAAGAGTGAAAGTATCCGACCTGAATTACGAGTATCAGCCAGATGCATATTTTGAACGCAAGATGACCGCAAGTGGCTGGGATATTGAAAAACTAGATGCGCCTTTTGATTATTTCACCGTCAATATTGCCACCCTTGGCAAACTGAACAAAGTATGTTCCGTCGATCATATCGCCGAATGTTTTCTCGAATCCGGTGGCAGCATCGTCAGGGAAAAGCTGATCATCCCGGGCGTTGCATCACTGATCACCTGTCAGGATGACTCCGGCCACATCTTCTCATTTATCGAAGATGCCATGTAAGTAGTGAATATCATACTCATGGCCTGCCCATCCCATCCGACCGAAACGTGATGCGGCAGGCCATGCAAGTATGGCTCTGTATCAAACTGCACAGATATACTCCCGCCTTTGCTACAACACCCTTTTTTTCTGTAAACCTCATTGAGCGCAGCACGCATCCGGACATATCTGGCATACAACTTGATAGAAACCCTTGATCACCTTCAGTTCACCGTGCATTTTCTATCCGGGCATCAATCACTGTAGCGGGAAACAGAATCGATCAGGAGGTCCATGTGGAGTATATCCAGTGTCCGCACTGTCTGAACAAGTACGGGGTCAACGACCGTATGCGTCAGGCTTTGGGCAAACAGATCCGCTGCAAACACTGCCAACAACCCTTTCGCATCGTCATTAGCGGAACACCGGATAAATTACCTGTCAGCAGCAGTGAACAGATTCGCCCTGCCGAAGCGGATCAGCACCATCCCCCCATGCCAGAGCAGCCGGCGCAAGTGACTCCTCCCGCTGTTGTAGCGGAACAAGTCGCCGCACCTGCTACCGATGAAAATGAACCTGTATCAGTTGAAAAGAGTCCCCGGCCGGTCAGGCTGAAGAAAAAACTGAATACCCAGTTTCTGCTCTTTGCTGTGCTGTTGACCATTCTTCTCTGTGCCGGTACCGGACTGTTCATCTATACACAGTTTCCGCAATGGTTTGAAAAAAGCAGTGATCGTTCCGACCATGTCATCCCGGAAGAGCTCATCAAACCGATGAGTGTATTCCCGACAGACACATCAAAGAAGGAGGTCAGCGCCCCGCAACACACGGAAACAGGCAGTGCCGACAAGTCTCTGCTTGAGGGCCCTGAGCAACCATCACAGCCATGCAGGGAGTTGGCGGCAGAGATGTGGATCCGCCTTCACCTGTTAGCCACGACAAAACTTGATACACAGCTGTATATGCAATTGATGGATCAGGGGATTGAGCAGCCCGCCGAGCTGCGCAAGCTGTGCAAGGATCGTTTTCTGGCATCCCGCATCACCGATGCGGCCAAACAGGAGATGGTTCCCGACTGGATCAGTCACGAGATAGAGAAACGCACTCGCAAAAAGAAAGCAGAAGGAGAAGGTCCTCCCGCTCCGCAATCAGCGCCATGATCGGTTCATCTATGTAGAAGCGCTGATTCACCCTGCGCTTCCAGGGATCAGATGAAGCCTGCGTCCCGGTAGTGATTCAGCACGAAAAGGAAAAAGTACGATTTTCCCTTTTCTCACAAAACCAGGCATGGCCAGCAGGGATATTCTGACTTATTCAGAGTATCCCTGCACCAGACAACCCCGCTAATCAGGCAGACAACCAGACTGACTCCCTGATGACTGCCCGTTACCTCTTCAGTCGAGCAGCGCCTGCATGCGCTTACCCAGCAGCGTAGGATTATGTTCAACGCATACACCGGCAGCCTCAAGAGCCGCATACTTGGCTTCGGCCGTTCCTTTACCGCCGGAAATAATCGCACCGGCATGGCCCATACGTTTGCCACTTGGCGCCGTGGCTCCGGCGATAAAACCGACAACCGGTTTATTGATATGATCGCGAATATATTCGGCAGCATGCTCTTCATCGACGCCGCCAATTTCACCGATCATGATCACACCCTCAGTCTGATCATCCGCCTCAAACAGCTTCAGCGCATCAATGAAATCAAGACCATGCACAGGGTCGCCGCCCATACCGATACAGGTGGACTGGCCTAACCCCGCGTCAGTCAACTGGGCAACCGCCTCATAGGTCAGTGTACCCGATCTGGAGATCACGCCAACCCTGCCCGGCAGATGAATATGCCCCGGCATAATACCGATCTTGGCCTCACCGGGCGTAATAATTCCCGGGCAGTTCGGACCGATCAGCATACAGTCGATACCTTCAATCCGGCGTTTCACCTCCAGCATATCCTGTACAGGGATACCTTCGGTAATGCAGGCAATCAGTTTGATTCCTGCCGTCGCCGCCTCAATGATTGCCGCTGCAGCATAGGGTGGCGGCACAAAAATCACCGAGGCCTCAGCTCCCTCCTGCCTGACAGCATCAGCCACACAGTCAAAAACAGGGCGGTCAAGGTGAGTCTGTCCGCCCTTACCGGGGGTCACACCGCCAACCAGCGTTGTTCCATATTCAATCATCTGGCTGGCATGGAATGAACCCTGCCGACCGGTAAAACCCTGACAGATGACACGGGTGTGTCGATCCAGCAATACGCCCATCGCTATATCCCCTTTGCGGCAGCAACCGCCAGCTCGGCCGCCTGATCAAGGTCAGCAGCCCATCGCACATCCAGTCCGGCCTCGTGAATCAGTCGCCGACCCTGCTCCTCATTGGTACCCACCAGACGCATCACCACCGGCACCTGCATCGGGTGCGTGCGAATCGCCTCAAGCAGTCCCTGCGCAATAATATCACAGCGAACAATACCGCCAAAAATATTGACCAGCACTGCTTTCACCTGCTGATCGGAAAAGAGCAGCTTGAATGCTTCGCACACGGCATGGACAGTCACGCCACCTCCCACATCAAGAAAGTTGGCCGGCCGGTCACCCTTGAGCTGGATAATATCCATCGTTGCCATAGCCAGCCCGGCACCGTTGACCATGCAGCCAATCCGGCCATCCAGGGCAATATAATTGAGACCATGTGCAGAAGCTTCAATCTCTCTCGGATCCTCTTCATCCAGGTCCCGCATGGCCGAAAAATCGGCATGGCGATACAAGGCATTATCATCAATCGCCATTTTGGCATCGAGTGCGATCAGGGCTCCATCCGTTGTTTCAATCAACGGATTCAGTTCAAGCAAACTGCAATCGCTTTCGCAAAAGGCGCGATAGAGGGATGCGGCCAGAGCAGGGAATGCCGCTGCTGCAGCTTCACCAAGGCCGAGCATGGCAATCATGGTGGCACAATCATCGGCCGTCAGTCCCGCACTGCCATCGATCGGACACGTCAGAATTTTTTCAGGTGATGCCAGCGCCACCTCTTCGATCGCCATACCGCCGGCCGGACTGACAACAAATGATACCGACTCGCTTTCCCGGTCGACCAGCAAACTGAGGTAATACTCGCGCGCAATGCTGACACCCTGCTCAACATAGAGCCTGTTCACACGCTTTCCCGACGCACCGGTCTGATGGGTTACCAATGTGCTGCCAAGCAGCCCGTCCGCTGCTTCCCGCACCTCTTCAACAGAGCGGCACAGGCGCACCCCACCCGCTTTTCCCCGGCCTCCGGCATGAATCTGGGCCTTCACGACCCAAACCTGACCACTCAGATCGGCAGCAGCGGCAACGGCCTCTTCGACCGATAGCGCCAGACGCCCGCAAGGAACCGGCACATCAAAACGTTTCAGGATCTCTTTGGCCTGATATTCATGTATATTCAAGATCGCTCCTTTCTCCGGGAAAATGTGGGTTTGCAACAATCGGGACCAACATACCACGACATATCCGGGCTATCGCCAGGCGGCCAGCAGCCGCGTTTGCCGGTGCCGGCACACTGCGCATATTCAGGCAGTAATCCTGCCGGATTATGACACGGCGTCCACGATGGCATACACGGAGCTCTCAGCGATTCCCGAAAATCACTGCATGGATACGTTGAGTTACCGCGATGCAGGCTTTACCACTGCCGGCGCACTGCACGATGCAGCGAGTCCGATGAGACACGTAAGTGCCTGATTTACAAGCAACAGTAAAAGCTTTTTTATCTTTGCGAACTGATTATTGCCAGGAGGGTAATCAATCAGCATCTCCCTAAAAATGTTCGAGCGCATCCACATCACGCACCAGCTGCCTGACCGCTGCCAGTGACTGCTCAAGCTGCTGCTGTTCATCAGCGGTCAAATCAAGCTCAATCACACTCTCAATGCCGCGCCCTCCCAGCTTGCAGGGCACCCCCAGGTAATAGCCATCAACCCCGTACTCCCCCTCAAGATAGGCCGCACAGGTAAGAATCCTTTTTTTATCCTTCAGAATCGCCTCGGCCATTTCGACCACCGATGCTCCCGGCGCATAATAGGCAGAGCCAGTTTTCAGCAGGCGAACAATTTCCGCACCACCATCGGCAGTTCGCTGACAGATGGCAGCAACCCGTTCCGGACTGAGCAACTCGGTAATCGGAATGCCGGCCACCGTTGAATAGCGAGGCAGCGGAACCATGGTATCACCATGTCCTCCCAGCACAAAAGCACTGACATCCTCAATAGAAACATCCAGCTCGCTGGCAATAAATGCACGCATCCGTGCCGAATCAAGCACGCCGGCCATGCCTATCACCCGTTCCCTGGGAAAGCCGGAGACCTTCAACGCCGTATAAACCATCGCATCGAGCGGATTGGTCACCACAAGTATCACACAGTCGGGAGAATAACGGACAATCTGCTCTGTCACCCCGGCAACAATGTTGACATTGACCGATAACAGGTCATCCCGACTCATGCCCGGCTTTCGCGCCACACCGGCCGTAATAATAACCAGATCGGATCCGGCAGTATCGGCATAGTCCTGGGTTCCCATCACCGTGGCATCAAATCCGATCACAGGGGATGCCTCATACATATCCAGCCCCTTCCCCTGCGGAACACCATCCATTACATCGATCAGAACAATATTCGCCAGCTCTTTCTGGGCCACCATAAATGCAGCTGTTGCACCGACATTACCAGCCCCGACGACCGTTACCTTTTTACGGTGAAACGCCGGACTGTCATTACCACTCTTTTTCGACCAACGCATACTCCGACTCCTTTCCTGTTTGTGCACTCAACCACACAGTCACAAGCTGTATCATTTGATGGCAAGCCACCTGCATAAAGTCTGCCCTCAACGCCCCTGATTGCAACCTTGAAGAGCCCCCTGTCTGCGTGACCATTCGACACGATCCCGAGCCCCTCAAAAGCAACTGAAATACGCCATCGTGTCTTAACACTTGCGCCATCCGAGTCGGTACGTAGCATTTTGACATTATGCTGCCCACAGGGGCCGATGATATCGGAGGGAATATGGACGTCGCGACGGTGCTAAAAGAGATACAGGAGAACAGGACCATACAGGGTAAAAACCTCTCCGGGCTTGATTTTTCAGGACAGGACATGACAGGGGCCAAGCTGCCCGGCTGTGACCTTTCCGGCTGTAATTTCAGGGATGCCATCCTGCGCTCCAGCGACCTGTCTGACTGCAACCTGCAAAAAGCGGATTTTCGCGGTGCCAACCTGAATCTGGCCAATCTCTATAATTCAGATCTGACCGGGGCACGCCTGCGCCGGGCAAACCTGACACATGCCAACCGGACACTGGCAAAAATCAGCAAGTGGGCCATGAAAGGCGCATATATTGCCGGCCCGACTGCTTATACCGAATGAATAACAAACAAAAGAGAGCATTCCCGCTTCAGGAAGAAAAAGACTTTCTCTCGGAAAGCGAATGGGTCATTTTTAAACTGTTATGCAAGCCTGTTGACTCATTTATCGACAGCGATGCAGATGAGCTGTCCAAAGCAACCGGCGGGCAAGTATCACCTGAACGCTGCGACGAGCTGATTCGCATTGTTCGCATCAGACATCATGCAGGCGTAGGCTCATGGATTGCACGAATCTTTGCCCAGGCTGGTCTGAGCCACATGGATATCCTGCAACGGCCGGCTACGGAGATTGCCGCCATCGTTAATGGCAAGCTTGGCTACCCGCTCTGTAACGAGGCCACCTGCGACGCCCTGGCTCAACTGCAACAGCAACGAGCCGGCACAGCAGCCAGCTGACCACCATCCGGGCAAACCAACAGATCAAATGGAAGAGGACGCATGCGCGAAAGAATTCTTGTAACAGGTGGCGCCGGCTACATCGGCTCCAATATTGCCGCAGCACTGAGCAATCGACCGGGGACCGATGTCCTCGTTGTGGATGACTTCTCCTCCGGTGACTGGCGAAACCTGATACATGTTGACTGCGAAGTGCGCGCCTGTGACTGCGCCGATCCAGCTCTGCTTGAAGAGATTGCCGCCGGCGCATTTGCGGCGGTTTTTCATGAGGCCGCCATTACCGACACTACCATCATGGATCAGCGACGCATGGTGGAGGTCAACACCAATGCCTTTGCCAGCATCCTGAAGGCAAGCTGTACCTCGGGCACACGGGTCATCTATGCATCTTCTGCCGGCACCTATGGCAACTCCCCCGCCCCCAACCGGGTCGGACATGGTGAGGAGCCGGAAAACATTTACGGTTTCTCCAAGCTGGCCATGGACCGCGTTGCCGCCCGCTGGTATGAACGACACCCGGCCGTACTGATCGGCCTGCGCTACTTCAATGTATATGGTCCCGGTGAGACTCACAAAAATGAAAAAGATGGCAACAAAACCGCTTCCATGATCCTGCAGCTGTATGAGCAGCGCAAGGCAGGCAAACCGCCCCGCCTGTTTAAATATGGCGAGCAAAAACGTGACTTTGTTTATATTCGCGATGTGGTCAATGCCAATCTGGCCGCACTGAATGCACCGCGTTCAGGCGTATGCAACGTAGGCTCCGGCCGGGCACGCACCTTCAACGATATCGTCGATATCCTCTCGGACAACCTGAACAACCGGATGGAAACCATCTACTTTGATAATCCGCACAGCTTTTACCAGGAACACACCGAAGCCGACCTGACAGACAGCAACATCATTCTGGGCTGGCAGCCGGAATGGTCGCTGGAGGACGGCATGAAAGAGTACATTACCCTGCTCGAACAAGGCCACCGCGGCCCACTGGAGATCTACTGATGCACGCTTCTAGAATCGCCATCCTTATACTGCTGCTGGCCGGTTGCACTGCGGAACCGATCCATCAGGGCAACCGGCTTGAGGTCGGCAAAGTCGATCGCATTCAGAAAGGCGACACAAAGTTTCACATTGAGCAGATTCTCGGTGCACCGACGCTGAACGACGCCATGCATCCGGACAGAGCCGTCTACTATGAAGAGTATGAAGACAAGGATAGCGGCAAACTCATCAAGCGCAGAGTTGAAATACACTATGACGACGCCAAACGCGTGACCGACATCGAGCGATTCGGCTTTGACAAACAAGTGCAGAAGAGCGAATAAGCCACATGTGCACCATGCCATTGTGGACCACACATGATCCAGCGCCGATAATCACCCGCACATTCGCTACCAACAGCTGAATTATACTGGTATTTTTTGCCAATCGGGTTGACACTATCCCGATGATCACGTAAATTATGCGCGTTTTCTATTGTTTTACAGGGGGATAGGACATTTCACTTCATGATGATCTTAAACAGTTGCTGCAAGAGATGGATCTTATTTTCATCCTTGTCGTCAACGAAGAGGGACTGGCAATGGCTGAAGTCGGCGACTCACCAGGCGAAGACTTTGCCCCCTACTCCTCGTCAATCATGGAGAATGCCAGTAAGATGGCGACCATCGGGCAGCTGGGTGAGCCTGTATGCAGCGCGCTGATACTTGAGCGCGGACGCATGCTGATCATGTATCAGACCCGACTCGATGGCGAGTCAATCTACCTGTCGATTTTATGCCGCAAGGTTCCGGCCGGCGTACAGCGCCTGATCCGGAGAATTGTGGAATGCATTGCCAAAGCTCTGTTGGGCGACGGTTATAAGGAGCATATAGTTGGATAAATATATCAAAGCCTGTCATGACGAGCTCGGTCAGCTTGTCGCCAGAGAAGCCCATCTGAATGCCGCCCTGCTGTGCAGCGTTGACGGCCTGCCAGTTGCTTATGCCGCCAGCATTGATATTGAAGCTGATGCAATTGCCGCCATGTGCTCATCCATGCTCTCGCTTGGTGATGCTCTCGCCATTCAGGGCGGCGATGATGAGGATTGCATTCAGGTTGTGACCCAGTCACGCGGCCACACCGTTGCACTGATCCATGCCGGCCCGGATATGCTGCTTGCCCTGATGGGGAGCCGCGAACTGAAGCTGGGCATGCTGCTTGGCCACGCACGCAAAGAGGTAGAAATCATTGTCGACCTCATCAACAAATCCAAACAAGAAAAGAAAATGAGTGAACAGGCAAAACCTGCAGCAGAGAAGAAACCGGCACTGCTGGAGGAGTTGGTCAAGCGCGTTATGCAGGAAGCACAAAACCGCTAAACTGCCAGCACAACCATCTGAGGGAGAGGGACCCAATGAACCAAACACTGGAAAAACTTGTCAAAGAGGTAAATGGAGGCCTTGCCGCAGCCGTTGTTGATCTCAATAACGGTCTGATTGTCGGCGCTTACCACAACATCCCCTACTTCACGCAGTCGTACGTTGATGCAGTAGGCGCAGCCTCTGTCGACATTTTTCGCGGTAAAACCATTACCGCCGTCGAATCCATGATGGCAGCACAGCGCGGCAACGAACTGAAGTATCACATCAAGGAAATTCAGATGACCACCGACGGCACCTACCACTTCATGGCCATTGTGCCGGACAAGCCTGAGTACCTGCTGGTCTTCATCACCCGCATCACTACCAATCTCGGCTCCGGCTGGATGGCAACCAGAGATGCACTAAAAGCCGTTTCACCGCTCTGCCCATAACAATCACCATCTGCCGCAAAGCCTTCAGCCAACCGCTGAAGGCTTTGTTCGTTTTACAGGCAGCCTTCCTGCACGATCTCCCCCGGCTCTTTCGGCCACTGTTTTCCAGCGCATACTGATTGACCGAAAAAAACTACTGCAATACCCTCACCTTTACTTACCGATGATCAGTAGCACCCCGACGATCCGTATCGACTAAACCCCCTGACGAATGCGCCGAATCAACTCCTCAGGAAATCCTTCACGTTTCATATCCTCGATTAACCGGCCACTGTCATACTCAATCGCCAACATCTCCACACTGCGATCATCCGGATAATAGATGGCCGCCTGAGCCACCGGATTACCCACCCTCGCCTGACCGATGGAGCCCGGACAAACCAGAGCCGCCTCCATTTCACGGGTCTGCAGCACACCATTTTCAGCCAGAACCTGCGTGGATTCTCCGGCCATTCGCACATAACCGCCCTGAATATGGGAGTGACCATGGAAACAGATCGGCATCTCATGCTCAATCAGCCAGTCCAGATTTCTCTCAGCGGTCATATCATAGACATAAGCATTGAAGAAACTTTTGTCGACCGGTGCACCATGCACCGCCATCCAGTTATCACCACGATAGCGAACCGGCAGCTCCGCCAGCCAGCGCCGATCCGACTCATCGAGCACCCCTATCGTCCAGTCAGCAGTCCGCCTGGCCATAATCCCCATGGCCACCCTGACATCACCGGCATAGGCCACATAGTGATCATGATTGCCGCGCAAACAGTACATCTCCCGCTCACGCACCAGATCAATACAGGCCTTTGGATTGGGACCATATCCCACCACATCACCCAACAGCAGATAACGACTGATTCCTCGCGCATCGATTGCCTGCAATACAGCCTCAAATGCAGGCAGATTGGCATGAATATCGGCAATCACCGCAATAGCTTCACCCGATATAAGTTGCCCCTCGGCCTTCGCCGCAGCCACCGAGACAGCGCGCGGACAAAGGGTATCAAGAAATGACTCCTTCAGGGACTCACTGCGTCCCACGATCTGATCTTTAAGCCCCTCACAGACCATATCACCGGCATCCGACGAGTAGGTGCGAAGCAAAGGCTTAAGCACAGTCCCGAGTCGCTTCCACGCATCCTCATCCAGACCGAGCTTGCCGGACAAACGCAACCAGTGCCCAAGCATCGCCGTAAAGGCCGTAAAATGATCCCACGGATAAATATCATCATCCAGATAATAAAGCTCACCCTCGAACAGGGCGAAGTTCGACAATCCGTCATCCAGCTTCAGATTAAAACGGGACAGGAAATCCACGTAGCACGCCAGCAGACGCTCCAGCAGCGACATGCGCTCGGCAGAGGGAAGTGCGTTAAAGTCAACCTGATGCAGGGCCATCATATAGGGTGTCAGGTTGGCCGCCATCCACTCCCCTTCTATCTGCAGCACCACCCATATTCTGGCCGGATGATAAACCGCATACTCTTCCTCTTTCGCCAGCTGGGATCGACACCACTGCTCGGCCACACTGCCCGTTGGAAAGCGGCGGTTTCGGTTCATTTTCAACACCAGCTCACCATCACTGTAAATACAGGTCTCGGGCTTACCGGTAAAAATACCCCTGTGCGAGAAGCTGACAGGCTCCATTCCGAGCAGCTGCTCAACCCTTGCCTCATCGGCAATACAATCCGCCCCCGGCCGACCAATTATGGATATTTCCATAGAATACTGACTCCTGAATACAACTGCCTGATGGCTACGTCATGAGGGCAGTCAGGTCAAACCCCCGCAGCCAAATTCAGAATATTTCCCCTTGTCAGAAGCACAATATTTTTGTGGCAACCACCCCTGTCTTATGGTTATATTACCGCCATGGCAAGGGAGGGCTAAACAGGGTGAATACATCAATCAAACTGGATAAGCGGTTGCATGGCATACTTGAGGACACACGCAGCCAACATGGCCTGCGTTCGCTGCTTCTGGCCGATCATCACGGACTGCCTGTATGTCATGCCGGAACCATTTCCCACGCAGGCATCTCCGCAATCGCGCCGGAGTTAATCCGCGTGGGCAATCATGCAGCACGTCTTGGCGAATACGAAAGCATTACCTGCATCGCTCTGATTCTGGAAGACAGTCATCTGATGGTACTCAGGGACATCGTCATCAACAAGACCCCGTACGTTCTTGTACTGGACACAGCAAGTGTTCCGCGTGGCGTTAAACAGGTTTTAAATCAGCTCAGAGATCGCATCGCCGATGCGATGAACTCCTACTCTTAAGGGTTCACAGAGACAAATACTTACCAGGGAGGGAACAACTAAATGGCCGATATTCTATTTGATCAGAGCGGACATCGTAATATCTTCTTCGAAGACTTCACCGAAGGTGAGATGGTGTCAGCCAATCAGCACCTGATCATTCATAACGGCAAAGGCATGCTGCTTGATCCGGGTGGACACAAGGTATATTCAAAGATTTTCTCGGCTATGCCCGAGTATCTTTCCCCTTCCGCCCTCGACTATCTTTTCCTATCTCATCAGGACCCGGATATTGTCGCCTCCATCAATGGCTGGCTCATGGTGACGGATGCGGATGCATATATGTCCGGCATCTGGCGTCGCTTTGTAGCCCACTTCGGCGTCGATGGCAGTGTCATGGACAGAATGAAAACGATTCCGGACGAAGGTATGACGCTTGACCTCAACGGCTGCAAGCTGATGCTGGTTCCGGCGCACTTCCTGCACTCGGCAGGCAACTTCCATGTGTATGATCCGGTTTCCAAAATCCTTTACACCGGCGATCTCGGGGCTGCACTTGTGGATTACCGCTTTGTCGAGGATTTCGATGCACATGTAAAACACATGGACGGCTTCCACAAGCGTTATATGGCAAGCAATACGGCCTGCAGACTTTGGGCCAACATGGTGCGCGGCCTCGATATTGAAACCATCGCACCGCAACATGGCGCTATCTTCAAGGGTAAAGCAATGTGCAACAGCTTTATCGACTGGGTCGAAGGGCTGGAAGTTGGCGCAGACTATATGCAAGACATATACAAACTGCCCGCATAACTTAATTACGCACAACTTAAATAACTGGAGGTAGACATGGCAACAAAACAGGAAAAAATCAATGCAATTCTGAACGACCTGAAGATGGCAACAGCCGACATCCAGGGCCTTGGCGTTATCAGTCCGGATGGCATGATGATTGCCGATCAGCTCGGTGGTAATCAGGGTGATGCAACCGCGGCCATGGGCGCGGCCCTCGGCAGTCTTGCCAAGCGCGTCACCACCACACTGAAGGTGGGCGAGTTTCAGGAGGTCAACATTCGCGGCAGCAATGCCGGCATCCTGCTATTCGATATCGAGGGGCGTGCAGCATTGATTCTCACTGTATCCAAGGGCGCAAATCTCGGTCTGGTTTTCCTTGAGGCCCGTCAGGCACAGGAACAACTGGCACAGACCATCTGATATCCGCCCCTCCGTCGAGGGGCAGATACTTCAAAATAACGTTTTATTCCGTAACCCGCCATCAACTAACATGGCAATCAAAGATTCGCGACAGAATTGTGCCCATTGCCGCTAACAACGGTTCAATGGGCACAACTTCATATAAGCAACCACCGCTTGCTGCCAGCTCACTACTCGCGGCAAAGTAGCGACCATTGCCTTTGGCAATGGATCAATAAGGATGGAGATGCATGACAAATATCACAAAAGAAAACTTCGACAAAGCAAAAAACTTCTACAACTTTGATACACTCTACGCACCGGTACTGCCGGGACTTAAAGCAACCGTCATGAAGCACCAGGACGCCATCACAGACGCCTTCTACAAGGAACTCGCCAACGATGAGATCGCAGCAAAAATCGTGGCCGGTCGTGTCGACCAGCTCAAGGCAACGCACAAGGTCTGGATGGAAGAGCTGTTCAATGGTGAATATGGTGAGGCATACTTCAATCGCCGTTATAAAATCGGCGAAACGCATGTAAAAGCCAAGATCGCACCGTATTTTGTTGAGGTCATCACCTCATCACTGCGCCGCTCGTTTGCCCAGATCCTGGTCGCTGAGGGTGCTGTTGCGGTACAGGCAGCACTGGCCATCCTTGATCTTGACGCCATGATTATCATTGGCGCTTACCATGAGGATCGCATGCATCGGATGTCCGATGTAACCGGCATGAATCTCAATCTGCTCGAAACGCTGATGAGTTTCGGCTGAATCATCGCACACCGGTCAGACAGCCTATGCTGCTGTCGCGACCCTCAAAGAGATTCTGATATACAGGCAACAGCCGGGCATCAGAGTCGAAAAGGAAATCGGGGCTTTCCTTTTCACAGCAACTGCATGGATGACAGTGATCAAATAATCCGCCACCCCTGCAGTGCTCGCAACAAACTGTACAGACCAGCAACCATAAGACTGGCAACGAAAACACAATGAAGGGAAAGGGGTACAGAACATGGCAACAAAACAGGAAAAAATTAATGCAATCCTGAACGACCTTAAAATGGCAACAGCCGATATCCAGGGACTTGGCGTCATCAGTCCGGACGGCATGATGATTGCCGACCAGCTCGGCGGTAACCAGGGCGATGCAACCGCCGCCATGGGCGCAGCCCTCGGCAGTCTTGCCAAACGCGTCACCACCACACTGAAGGTGGGCGAATTTCAGGAGGTCAACATCCGCGGCAGCAATGCCGGCATTCTGCTGTTCGACATTGAAGGACGCGCAGCTCTTATTCTCACGGTCTCCAAAGGCGCCAACCTCGGCCTTGTTTTCCTTGAAGCCCGTCAGGCTCAGGAACAACTGGCGCAGACCATCTGATCACCGTTTTACACTACTTATCACTGAACAATTAAAAAGGAAGGTACATTACAATGGCACAAGCCACCAAGGAAAGCTTTGAAAAAGCCAAGGCATTCAACAAATTTGATGAAATATACGCTCCGGTACTGCCGGGCCTGAAAGATATTGTCATGAAGCATCAGGACGCCATCACCGATGCATTTTATGGCGCACTTTCCAATGACCCGATCGCTGCAAAAATTGTGGCTGGCCGTGTCGACCAGCTGAAGGCAACCCACAAGGTGTGGATGGAAGAGCTCTTCAACGGCACCTATGGCGATGCCTACTTTGATCGCCGTTACAAAATCGGTGAAACCCATGTAAAGGCTAAAATTGCCCCCTACTTTGTTGAAGTCATCACTTCATTTCTGCGTCGCGCCTTTGCCGAGATTCTTATCAAAGAAGATCCGGCCGCTCTGCAGGCTGCACTCGCCATTCTCGATCTTGATGCCCTGATTATTGTCGGTGCATACCACGAAGATCGTATGCGTCGCATGTCTGAGGTGACCGGCATGAATCAGAAGTTGCTTGAAACACTGATGAGCTTCGGCTGAACAGCTGACAATACAGGGTAAAAAATTCATTCAGGGGAAGGGACATGGCAACAAAACAGGAAAAGATCAATGCAATTCTGAACGACCTTAAGATGGCAACCGCTGATATCCAGGGGCTTGGCGTCATCAGCCCGGACGGCATGATGATCGCCGACCAGCTCGGCGGCAATCAGGGCGATGCGACAGCAGCCATGGGGGCAGCGCTCGGCAGTCTTGCCAAGCGTGTGACCACCACACTCAAGGTCGGTGAGTTTCAGGAGGTGAATATCCGGGGCAGCAATGCCGGTATCCTCCTGTTTGATATTGAAGGGCGGGCAGCGCTCATCCTGACTGTGTCCAAAGGCGCCAATCTCGGCCTTGTCTTCCTGGAAGCACGCCAGGCTCAGGAACAGCTGGCGCAGACCATCTGAACGGGATCAGCCATCGCCCCCTCCGCCACGCAGGCAGAGGGGGCGATTTTTTTTAATGCACCGCCAGGGAGATGCTGATTGATTGACCGACTGGCAAACATCAGTCCGTAAAGGCAAAAGCGTGACAAAGAGGCAGGAAGCCGACTGGACGGCCAAAGGCCGCCGGCAGTGCGAGGGCATAATGCCCGGGTCATGTTGCCTTTACTTACAAATCAAACACTTACGTGCCTGATTTGATTCGCTGCATCCTGCAGCTCACCGGGCGACGGCAATGCAATCCAATTCGCCCACCCTGCCGGATTGTGGCGGCCGTCCATGGCTTGCCCGGAAGTGCCGACACATCAGCGATTCCCCAGGGAGATGCTGATTTATTGCCCTCCTGGCAAAAATCAGTTCGCAAAGACAAAAGCGTGGTTTTGTCTTTGCTTACAAATCAGACACTTACGCGTCTGATTTGGCGAGCCGTCCATGGCTCGCTCGGAAGCGCCTAATTAATCAGCGCTTCCCCAGCTGAAGCTGATACACTGTCAATATCATGGCGAATAGCCGGACTGCTTCTTGCGACTCCTGCAGCAGTCTGTATATTTGCGACTAATTAAAGGTGGGATGGGACGAATTATGAATTCTCTTGTTTATCTCCGCCGTATGATCATCAACCAGAAACCAGCCAGGTTGGATTATACGAAGGGATCAGAAACGAACAGCCTATACTATGAGCGAGCGGGCTTTGAAGGCTCATACGCTGATGTATCACAGAAATTGCGCGACATTTTCGAAGCAGATTCCGTCGAAGTGGTCACCGACCCCGACTTCAGCAACGTCAGCAGCCAGCGTATTTTTGCTCCACAGGCGATTGCATCAGCCCTTGCAGGTTACTCATTCACGCCGGCAACCCGTGCAGAACTGCTTAGCTTTACCATGCGTCTGCCTCCGCTGATCGTCCGACTCTACCCGATGCAGCGTTATTCCTTTCAGGATAACGGTGCCTACATGAAAATGCACATGCAGTTTCAGCACAACGGCGTATTGCGTATGCAGAACTATATTTCACAGGCTGAAAATACGCGTGATGAAGTGGTTCGCCTGCGTGTCATGATGGCGACCTACATTCTGGGTCTGATTGCGCCTCTGAATGGCGGTGCTCAGGGAAGCAGCCAGAAGCCACAAGAAACGGCCAAAGCAGCCACCACGTCGTCTGCACAGCCGAAAGCCAAGAAAACTTCCATTCTTAGCCGTATTATTAATCGAATCAGGGGCCTGTAATCATGACTGAAAGCAAACAGATTGTTAAACTGGTCATTACCGGTCCTGTAAATGCTGGCAAGACGACCATGGTGCAGAATCTTAGTGACTCACAGGTTGCAGCCACCGACGTAGCCGCGACCGACTCCGTTTCCCAGCTCAAGGCAATGACGACAGTCGGACTGGATTTCGGCATTCTCAAGATCGATGACACCCTTGAAATGCACCTGTTCGGTACACCCGGACAGTCGCGCTTCAACTTTATGTGGAAGATTCTTTCCAAGGGCGCCATTGGCGCCATCTTCCTGGTCGACAGTACCTGCGATGAATCCATGCTTGAGATGAAAAAGATGTTCCTCTATTTCTCCGAGCATGTGGATCTTCCTGTAGTTGTCGGCGCCACCAAGCAGGATCTGCCCGGTGCGAAGACCCCGGATGAGATTGCAGCCTTCCTTGAACTGGGCGATACCATGGTCATTCCGGTCGATGCACGTGACAAGGAAAGCGGCAAGATGCTGACCCTGACACTGCTTGGCAATGCTCTGGTCGAAGCGCAGGCGGATGAAGACTATGATGATGATTACGATACAGAAGACCTGTTCTGATTGTACAGCCTGAACGTGATCGCTCTTTTTATCGCTCCTGCCGCATAACAGTATAACGTGGTTTGTCATATTCACCGCCTTAAAGGCTGGTCGCTCTTTGTTATACCTCTTTTGCCCCTTCTCTCTTCATGCGCAGGCATGCAGGGGAAACTCGCTTCCGTCCACACCACACCGGACGTACCGGCTGCGATTGTACAGCCCGCTACGTCCGGTGTGACGGACCATGCCGGCCTCACAGAGGCTAGCCGTCCGCTTGACCCGCTTCTGGCAGGCCTCAGTGATGAGGATATCAACAAGGCCAAACTTCTGGCCAGACACAATTTCCGGCGCAGCTGGAAAGTTATCGGTGAACGTTCCCGCTTTGTCCGCCATCGTATGCTTGAAACGCTGGAGCAACTTGGAGCCCCTCTCTCCCTGCAGGTAGTTCCAGCCGTTGAGTCCACCTATAACCCTTACGCTGTTTCCCAGTCAGGAGCCCTTGGTTTATGGCAGCTGATGCCCCGTACCGCACATGGCCTTGGTGTTGACTCCAATGACAAGACCAATGGCAGAAGATCCATTGCTGACTCCACCCGTGCGGCAGTGGTCTATCTTCAGCAACTGCACGACCGCTTTGATAGCTGGCCTCTGGCCTTTGCCGCTTACAACCTGGGCCCCAATGCGGTGGCCCACAGACTGGAAAAATCGCCGTGGAATGAGAGTGACGGACTTGAACATCTGCCGATTCCTCAGCAGACCCGCCTCTATGTCCAGCATATAATCGGCCTGGCAGCACTGGTTGAGGAGAACGAGTTCACCTTTCCGGGACAGATCAGAACACGCACCATTGAACTCAACACACCCGTCGATATCCACCGACTGGCCACACTCAGCGGCATGGATGAAAACGAGATATTCCGTTATAACCCCTGCCTGAATCAGGCTCAGTATCTGAAAAAGCCGATTACCATTCATGTGCCTGAATCACATTATCAGCAGGTAGCCGACAAGGTGCAGATGGCCGGACCGCAGTATGTGATGACCACGGTCCGCAAGGGTGATTCACTCTGGAGCATTGCCCGGGCCCACCATATCACCGTTGATATGCTCAAGAATCTGAACAAAGGTATCGGCAAGGTCATTCATATCGGCCTGCAATTGAAAGTACCGGCAGGAGAGCTTGCCACTGCCAGCTCGGCGAGAGCGAACCCCCTGCTACCGGTTTCCAGGCAGCGATTGCGCTATACCGTACGTCAGGGTGACTCCCTGTGGCTGATCGCGAATCGTTTCGGCACCACACCTCAGGAGATTGCCCGTTATAATGGCCTGCGTCATAACGGACTGATCCGCGCTGGAGACACACTATGGGTCAAGGCCCGTATTTCGCCAAGCTGATCGCCCCCCTCGCGACATATCTGCTGGCCCTGATCCTGTGTGGCTGCAGTGCTTCCGATAGTGATCAGCCCACATCTCTCCCCTACTCCGCTGTTGCAGACATTCCTGCCGCCGGTGACCGACTGGTCGATGCAAGCAGCGCCGATGCCAGCAACCTGATTCCGATGATCGCCAGTGACGCATCCAGTCATGCGATTGCAGGTCAGCTCTATCTGCCACTGTTAAAATATGACAAGGAGCTGAATCTGACAGGTCAGCTGGCCAGCGCATGGGAAGTCTCAGCCGATAACCTTTCTATCACATTTCATATCCGCCCTGACCTGAAATGGAGCGATGGCAAACCATTCACCTCGGCCGATTGCGCCTTCACCCTGAAGCTGATTCAGGATGAGCATACCCAGAGTGCATACAAGTCCGATTATGCCCTTGTGCGCAGCTTTGATACGCCTGACCCGCTCACATTTATCGTCCATTATCAGGAGCCGTTTTCACCGGCCCTGGCCTCCTGGTCCTCGCTGGCAATTCTGCCCGAGCATGTTTTCGCCCATGAGGATATCATGCATACGGAGTTGTCGCGCCACCCCAAAGCCACAATCGGCCCCTACATGCTGGCGGACTGGCAGTCGCAGCAATCCATCCTGATGCGTGCCAATCCAGACTATTTCGACGGGCCTGTGTGGATCAGCGAACGCTTCACCCGCATTATTCCCGATCGAGCCACCCAGTTTCTTGAATTGTCGTCAGGCCGTATAGACTCTGCCAGCCTGACTCCGATTCAGTTTCGTCGTCTGTTCGACCAGCGCCCGTCACTGAAAAACCATTATGAGCGCTACAAGTATCTTGATTTTATTTACACCTACTTGGGCTTCAATCTCAAACGTCCGCTTTTTGCCGATGTCCGCGTGCGACAGGCCATTGCTTACGCCATCGACAGGCAGGAGATCCTTGACGGTGTACAACTCGGTCTTGGTGAAACCATTGCCAGCCCGTACAAACCCGGAACCTACTGGGTCAACCGGCAACTCAAACCCCGCCCTTTTGATCCGCAGCAAGCGAAGGCCCTACTCGCTGAAGCCGGCTGGCGGGACAGTGACGGGGATGGCATCCTCGATAAAGATGGAAAACCGTTCAGTTTTACCATACTCACCAATAACGGAAATCAACAGCGAGCCGATGCCGCCACGATTATGCAGCAACGGTTAAAAAAGGTCGGTATCGAGGTCAGGATTCGACTGGTCGAGTGGTCCGCTTTTATTGAGAATTTTATCAACAAACGACAGTTTGATGCGGTGATTCTGGGCTGGTCGCTATCCCCGGATCCCGATCAGTACTCCATCTGGCACTCATCCCAGACCGGGCCACGGCAGTTTAATTTTCTCTCCTATCACAATGACAAGGTGGATGCAGCCCTTGACGGTGCACGCCGAACATTTGACCGCAAACAGCGCAAAGCATATTACGACACGATGCAGGAAGAGATCTGGCGTGATGTGCCCATGGTGTTTCTGTTTGCGCCATATTCACTGCCGGTCATGCACAAACGCATTCACGGCATCAAGCCTGCCCCTGCCGGCATCGGTTATAACAGTGAGCACTGGTATGTACCGCGCGAACTGCAAAAATATCATCCGACTGCGATACAGCCGTAACCACGCAGAAGGGTTACAGGCCATGATCGTTTAACCTGACGCTGAACGGCTCGGCCCCTTTATACCCTGTCACCCCTCATGCGGGCAGCCAGCGCCAGATGGGGAGCGGTATACACCTCACATCACGACCCACTACAGCGAGGTAGTGACAGCGATAGATTCAGATCATCCCTGTCAGCCAGCCCGGTTCAGCTGCTCATGCAGCACATGGCTCAGTGTTCCGATCGTATATGGCTTGCTGATCACCAGCGCATCCGACGACGGCATCTCATGCCTCAGTGTTTCATCCTTATCATAGCCGGTCGCATAAATGACCCTGATATGCGGGTTCATGGCCAGAATCTGACCTGCAGCTTTGACTCCGCCCAATCGGGGCATGACGATATCGATGATAATCAGATCAATCTCTCTGACATGCCGCTGCACCATCGATATGGCATCCAGCCCGTCTACCGCAAGCAGGACTTTATAACCGATATTCTCGAGCACCTCGCGACTTGTTTCCCTCACCTGGGCATTATCGTCGACCACAAGAATCGTTTCACCACGCCCCTGAATCACATCATCCTCGTGATAGGACGGGATAATTAGCTCCTCCTCCCCCACCAGCGGCAGATAAATATGAAAGGTTGAACCCACGCCCTCCCCGGAAACCACATCAATAATGCCCTGATGCGATTTTACCGCACCATAGGTCATCGCCAGCCCCAATCCTGTCCCTTTGCCAACATCCTTGGTGGTATAAAACGGCTCAAAGATATTCTTGAGCGCCGAGGGGTGAATGCCCCGTCCGTTATCACTGACAAACAGATGGGCATAATCGCCGGATAAAGGTTCATCATCCTGCAACTGAATTTCGTCAGCGCGCTTAAGCTCAAGTCCCAGTGTAATTTCAGGTTTTTCCACTCCTTCCACGGCATCCACGGCATTACTGAGCAGGTTCATCACCACCTGCTGCAACTGGGTGACATCACCGCGAATGACCAGCTCTTCCCCCGACAGACACTTGGAGAGATGAATATTCTCAGGCACCCCGGCCTGATTCAATTTGGCTGCCTCCCGCAAAAATGAGGTGAGTCCGAACGGCTTCTGATCCACAATGCCCTTGCGGGCGAACGTCAACAGCTGCTGAATCATCGTCGCTGCCTTAAAGCTGAGCTCCCTGATCACATCGAGCCGCTGCATCACCTCGGGAGACTCTTTCGCCTTTTGTGCTGCCAGATATACATTGCCGGTAATACCGGCGAGCATATTGTTGAAATCGTGGGCGATACCGCCTACCAGTGTACCGATCGCCTCCATTTTTTGCGCCTGCCTGAAACGCTCCTCAAGCGCCTGGTGTTCTGTCATATCCTGCTGAATACCGACATAGTGGGTGATTTGGCCGTGATCATCGACGATCGGCGCAACCGACATCATCGCAGAGTAGAGTGAACCGTCTTTTTTGCGATCCACCAGCAATCGCTGCCATACGCGTCCCCCCCCCACCGTTTCCCAAAGGTCCTCATAAAACTGCTCATTCTGCTTACCGCTTTTAAGCAGGCGCGGGGTATGACCGATCGCCTCATCGAGGTGATAGCCGGTAAGACGGGTAAATGCCGGATTGGCATACTGAATCAGACCATTCCTGTCGGTAATAATGATCGACTCCCCCGCCTGCTCGATCGCCTGGGACAGAATACGCAACTTATCATTGCGCCGTCTCTCCTCTGTCACATCCATACAAAACAGGGCCACCCCGACAATGTGGTTATCATGATTGAGGATGCCGGAAACACGCACATCGACAAACGTCCTGGCACCACCCTCACCCCCGCTGATGGTGAAGTTGTATTCGCCACGATGGAGGACCTGATCGATCATCGCCTCGAACTCTGTGCCGATATGACAAATATCCATGCACAGCTGCTGCAGTGAGGAGCCGATTTTCTCTTCGGCAGTGCAGCTGAACAGCGCTTCCGCTTTCGGATTAAAGTAGGTAATCCGGAAATCAAGATCAGTGGTAATGATGCCGTACTCTGTCGCACTGCGCAGAATATTATCGAGGTAGGTACTCTTTTCAGCCAGCTGCCGCTCGGTCTCCTTCACCTCATCCATCGCCCGGCTGATACGCTGAATCGCGTTGCGATTGCTGTGAATGGCAGCTGTCAGGTCCGTTACATCCTGAATGGAAAACAGGGCGAGATTATCCTCTTCCCCCTCTGGCCGCAGCCGCGTCACCACCACATATTGCGTACGCAGCTCTCCGTTCGGCAACGGGGCGGGAATCATGTAGCGGTGCAACTGCGAAGAGAACACCGTCGATTGCATCGAGCCATCAAGTACCTGATTGATGCGCCCGAGAAACTTGCGGTTTTGCAGATGAGGAAACACATCAATCAGATTCCGGCCTGTGATTTCCTCCTTACTGATTCCCGTCCAGTCTTCCAGGCACCGGTTCCAGAACATCACGACATAATCATGCCGCAGGACGAAGTGGCCTATCGGGGTATGGTCGAGAATATCGAGATTCAGATGCATCAGTTCACTAACTCACTTGACAGCATAATGTCTGGAAAGCCCCTCCATCATGGCATCGAAGGACTCCAGGTCAAAGACCAGAAATACACTACCTTCTGCCTGCATGGTTTCCACAGTAAACACGGTCTGCACAACAATCAGTACGCCCTGCTCATGCGGTGCCCTGGACCCCATCAGCTCAAGCAGACTTCCCTCCAGATAGTTCGGCAGGGAATAGTCAAAATGGGTATAAAGAAGATTACCCACCGTCCCCATCACGCAATTGAGAACCACGTTTCCGACTTCATTGAGCGTACCGGCCATCACCGAATCCATATCGGGGCTTCCCGGCACCTCTCCGGTCAGACCACTCACCAGCTTGACCGCACTGACCGGTGGAAAAATCAGCGCCGCCGTTCCGTTGACCTGGCCTCTGAAATCAAGGCGCACACTGGCAAGCCGTTCGGCACTGAGCTCCCTGATACCATGCACAATGGCATCTGCGGTATAGACAGAGACAACCGGTACCTCAAGCTTGATCGGACAGTCCAGCATCTCGCTCAGTGAACTGGCCGCCTTGCCGACACCGATATTGAGAATCTCCCTGAAGGCATCTTTCTGATCATCACTCACTTCAAGCTGTCTGGTTCTGAATTTCTTTTGCAACGGCACAAGGGCGGCCATCAGGTTCGCCTTGTTCACCGGTTTGATCAGAAAGCCCGCAGCTCCCAGGTTGAGGCAGGTTTCCCTGACCGTTGCCTGAATATCAGCCGTTAGCACAATAACAGGAATATTCACGCCACGCTGCTGCAATTCGGTCAATGCCTCGATTCCATCCATCACCGGCATCAGCATATCCATCAGAATCACATCCGGCTGCAGCTCCAGCACCCGATCTACACCCTGTCTGCCATTTTCTGCCTCGATCGTCTCATAACCGGCCTCACGCAGCAGTCTGGATGCCAGCACCCGTGCCAGCTTCGAGTCATCCACAATCAGTGCTGTCGCCATCGTTTATCCCCTTCCATCATCATTTATTTCCGGCCGGCCCCGGTTACCAGTGTCACAACTTTGTCTGCCATCAGCGCCAGAGGCAATACCATGCGGGCGGCATTCATCTCCACAGCTTTATGAGGCATGCCATAGACCACACAGCTTGATTCATCCTGCGCAATTGTCATGCCATTTTCTTCCCGGATTCGCTTCAATCCGCGCGCTCCGTCATCCCCCATGCCGGTCAATAGCAGGGCAATCGCTTTGGCGCCGAAATGGTTGGCGACGGAGTGAAACAACACATCCACGGCAGGGCAATAGAGATCCCCTTCACTATGCGGAGAGAACTGCAACAGACGATTGGCGTTGACTGTCAGATGCTTTCCTTCCGGTGCAAAGTAGACAAACCCGGCCTTCAGCGACTCAAGATGGGAGGCCTGTTTGACCTTGAGTTTCGAGCATGAGTCGAGCCAGCTGACCATGCCGGGTAAAAAACCCTCGCTGATATGCTGAACACAGATGACCGGCAGCGGAAAACTGGCCGGCAGGGCTGACAGAATAGCCTCATAAGCCAGTGGCCCACCGGTTGAGGCACCGATCACCAGCACATCAAAACTTCCGGCAACAGGCGGTAACTCCACCGTGGCAGGTCGCGGTGGCGGTGGCGATACACGCGCGGCGCCATGGCTGCGACGGGTGAAGGCAACCACACCGCTGATCGCGCGAATTTTCTGAATCAGTGCGCGGGCGACAGGTTCATCGGCCGTACGCAGCCCCGAACGCGGTTTGGCAAACACATCAACCGCTCCGGCCTGAAGCAGGTTGAAAACATTATCAGACTTGCTGTCAAACACGGAGATACTGATCACCAGAATCGGACGGGGAAAACGTTGCATCACCGCCTCGGTAAAGCGCAGCCCATCCATCACAGGCATATGCAGATCGGTACAGATCACATCCGGCTGCAGTGCCGGAATCAGATCGAGTGCCTCCTGGCCATTGGCAGCCCGCCCGACCACCGTGATATCCGGCGCTGTTTCGAGAATGCGACTGATCGTCAGCAGTGCAATCGGTGAATCATCAACCAGCAGAACCCTGATCATCGCACTTCACCACGACGCAGTTGTTGTACACACCACATCAGATCAACCGGCGCAATGTTTCAAGCAGTATTTTCTGATCAAAGCGGGGTTTGGAGATATAGGCATTGGCACCAGCTGCCAGTCCTGCCTTTTTATCCTGATCCGATGCCAGGGTCGTCACCAGAATCACCGGCATCTCATTATACTTGCTCTCCCGTCGGATCATCGCCGTCAGCTCAAGGCCATCCACATTCGGCATCACAATATCCGATACCACCGCATCGATCCGGTTGGTCACCAGCTTGTTCATTGCATCGATGCCATCCACTGCCGTGACCACCTCATAACCTCCGCCCTCAAGAATTCTCTTCTCCTGTATGCGGGTTGTCATCGAATCCTCGACCAGCAGCACCACCTGCTTGCGCTGCTCCACCGTTGCTTCCACCTCTTCACTGTCCATGGTGACATGCCTGTGTACGGAACGGGCCAGATCCTGCGGATTGAGAATCATGCACACCTCACCGCTATCGAGAATCGTCACACTGGAAACATTGCGAATACGCCTGAGCAGGGAGCCATGTGGTTTGACAACGACCTCACGCTCATCCAGCAGGTCATCGACCAGCAAGCCGAACCGTTCACCAGCCACCTCCACAACAACACAGAGAAGATAGCCATTTTCAGCCTTTGCCGGCGCCGCCTCCTGCGCCTGCTTCTCGACCAGTCTCGATTTAAGCAGCCGCTCGTCCACCTCAAGCAGATCGGCCAGTGCCACCACATGCAGCGCTGTCCCCTGCCATGTGATGTTTTTACGTCCCTCAATGGAAAAAATCATGTTTCGGTCCAGATGAATACTGGTGTTCACCGCTTCGGCCGGAATCGCATAGGGCCGGTGATTAACCTCTGCAACCAGAACTCGGGTGGAAGAGAGCGTCATCGGCAACAGTATGCGCATCGTGCACCCGTTACCCGGAACAGAATCAATCTCGATGTGTCCTTTCAGGCGCTCGACATTGTTACGCACCACATCCATGCCGACACCACGGCCTGAGATATCGGTCACAAACTGACTGGTCGAGAAACCGGGAGAAAAAATCAGTGCCTGAATTTGCTCGATACTCATCAGATCGAGCTCCTTCCTGCTTAACAGCTTTCGTTTCAAAGCGGTTCTTGCAATCACTTCCGGATCGATACCGCGTCCGTCATCGCAAATCTCTATGACAATATTTGTAGCCGTCTGCCGGGCCCGGATAGAGAGTGTACCTGTGGCTGGCTTGCCTCTGGCCACCCGCTCAGCTTCCATTTCAATGCCGTGATCCACGGCATTCCGGAGCATATGCATCAGTGGGTCCTTCATCTCTTCGACTATCTGTTTGTCTGCCTGGGTGTCGCCACCATAGACACGGAAATCCACCTTTTTCCCCTGCTCGGCAGCCTGATCACGCACCAGTCTTGAAAACAGGTTGAAGATTGATGACAACGGCAACAAGCGGATATTACGCACTTCCGCCGCGATTTTGTCCGCCACACTTTCCAGACGGGTCATATCTTCAGCCGAGGCGCGATAGAGCGACTGAATCATACTGCCCAACTGATCAAATCTGCTGCGCCCGCCGCCCTGTCCGGCCTGATTGAGAAATGCGGCAGCAACGGGTGATCGCTGCCACTCCTCCCATGCATCGGCAAGCTGCTCGATCTCAACCATACGACGGGAGACCCGCCCCCTGGCCACAATCAACTCCCCCATCTGGCTCAACAAACCATCGAGTTTTTTCGTCGGCACCCGGATCGTTTCAATGCGATATTGTTGGTTCACCGGCTGGCCCGGCTGAGCCTGCTCCTCTTCATCCGGTGCCGCGACCTCCGCCTCAGGCGCCACAGGCTGCTCAGCAACCACCGGCTCTGCGACTGCGCCAGGCGCTGCTTCAACCGGCACGGCTTCAACCGGCGCAGAGTCACTGCCATGGCCGGCCAGTGCCGCATCAAGGGTCGCTATCACTCCTGCCACATCGATGTCAGCCCTGGCCCCTCCCAAAGCTTCATCGATCAATGCATGCATGGCCGAGAGCAGCGGGAAGAGATGACCGACCACGACCCCGGAAAACGAACTATCTCCGTTTTTCCCCAGCCTGAGTACATCCTCGCAGCGATGCGCCACCGTCTCCACATCAGTTAAATACAGCATGCGGGCCGCACCTTTCAGACTGTGAGCTGCCCGGAACACCTGATCAAGTGTGGTCTGATCGAACGGATTTTTCTCCAGTGCCAGCAATCCTTCATCCAGACAGAGAAGGTGCTCGTCACTTTCCTCCTTGAAGAGGTCGCGAAACTCCTGTTCATCGATCATCTGATATCCCCCGACTGACCGGGTAGCGATAGCCCCCGGTGACAGCGATCAAGGATTTAATGGGTGTCGTCAGCATGTCCGACCAGAGTTCTCAGCTTCTGGGCAGCATCCTTGAGGTTTCCGATACCGACCTTACTCTGGCTGATACCGGCTGCCGTCTCCTTGGCACCGGCATTAATGCCCTGCATGGCGTGCACCACCTGATTGATTGCCGCTGCCTGCTGTTTCACATTCAGGGCAATCTGCTGCAGGCTTTCAAAGGCGCTTCCGGTTGCATGCACAACCCCCTCAAAACCACCGGCCGTGTTGTTGGCCAGTCGTACGCTCAGCTCAACCATCTTGGTACTTTCATCCACGACCATCACCGTTGAATTGCTTGAGGTCTGGATATCCTCAACCAGTGCATTGATGCGCTCGGCCGATTTTTTACTCTGATCGGCCAGCTTGCGGATTTCAGCTGCCACTACGGCAAAGCCTTTACCATGCTCACCGGCACGGGCTGCCTCTACGGCCGCATTCAGGGCGAGCAGGTTGGTCTGGTTGGCCAGTTCACGAACCAGTGAGGTGATATTGCCAATCTGGGCGGTCTGCTCGCTGAGGCTGAGAATCTGCTGGGCCGTTGCCGCCACCTTTTCTTTCATGCTGATCATGGCATCAAGCATCTCATGAACATTGCGCCCGCCCTCTTCAGCCAGCATTGTCGCTTCGCTGGCACCTGCCATGGCTGCATCGGCCTGCTCCTCCACCCGTCTGGCCGAGGTACCCAGCTCATTCATCGTCGTCGAGGTTTCATTCACGGCCGATGCCTGCGAGGAGGCGGTACGTTCATGCTCTTCCACAGTCGTCGCCATCTGGGTGGATGTTGCGGCAAGATTCTCGGCCACCCTGCGAATCGGTTCACTCAGCGAACGGCCGAAATAGACGGCAAGCAACAGCACCGCCACCACGATCACACCGCTGACCATCCATATAATCCGGGCAAGATTGGCGATCGTCTGAAATGCCTCATCGGCCCCGATCTCGACCAGAATCGTCCAGCCCAGCTGAAACTTTTCATTCAGATCATCGCCCATGGAGGCGCCCACCACCTTCATATCGCGATAATTGTTGTAGATACCTGCCATCATCCGGTTCTGGTTATGAGCAAGACGGACCGGTTCACTGTCCACCTTCTGCTTCAAAATCACATCTTTAAGAAAACGCGATTCAGTCACCATAAAGCCATGTTGATTGACAATATATGCCTCACCGCTCTCACCCAGTCCCTCATGGTTGGTCGCAATGGCATTCAACTCTTTCAGATCGATACGACTGACAATCACGCCGAGCAGCTTTCCGGCCTCATGCAGATCCTTGATCGGTGATGCAATGGTAAAGCAGGGCAACTCCTTACCAGTAGCCACTGCGACATCATCAATATAGGAGCGTTTGATCCCCTGCAGAAATACTGCCTCCCGGCCATAGTCACGGCCGATCTCCTGACTGGCCGTCGATGTAATCACTTTGCCATCCATACCGATGATCAACATTTCGATGATCGATTTATCCAGCGGCATTTTTTTGACTTTAAGATATTCGACCAGCTTGTCCGCGTTATCCCTGTTCGCCGAACCGTTGACAAGTCCCTGTACTTTTTCCTCGATAAACTGATCTGCCGCCATCGATTCATTCAGTATACGCTTGGCATCCAGATACTGAATGACCGTGGCCTCACGTCCCTCTGCGATCGCCGTATAACTCTCGATGATCTGATCATTGAGTGCCTGCTTGCCAAACTGAAATCCGAGCACCCCGACAATCAGAACCGGAATCACTGATACCCCGAGCAACAGAATAATCAGTTTTCGCATCAAGCCTTTACCTATCAGATTTAACATATTTCACCTCGCCCCTTTGTTCAACATCATCACCTGCCTGTGGATACCTGCATCCGAATGCCTGCTTCCCGCTATACCATCTCATCAACCACGAGCTCCGGCGCTCTGATCACCTGTTCAAGGTCCAGGATGCCCAGCATCTGGCTGTCATAGGCGATGGTACATTTCAGGTAATTGTCATTGCCTGCGTGACCGGCCAGATCGCCGGAAATCCTGATAAGATCACGCACCTCATCAATGAGGATGCCGATAATTTGTCCATCCATCGCCACAACGATCAGTTTCTCTGCCCTGACACCACTGCGATCAGGCACACCGATCAGCCCCCTGATATCCACCAGTGTCAAAATTTCGCCCTTCAAATTCATATCACCGACAATATGCCTGGGTACGCACGGAATCGGCACCACATGACCGATCTCGGTAAACTCCCTGATCAGATCGAGCTCAATCCCGAACAGCTCCTTACCGATGGAGATCACAGCAACCATCTTCTCGTTGACGCCATTCTCTCCTGCAGGAGAAACCATCAACTCCCTGGCCCGCCCCCTGAAGACCTCCATCTCCTCATCCGTGGCTGCCGGACAAAATCGGCGGTGAGGTGATAGTGGTACCTCAGCCATGCCCTCATCGGCATCCGCAATGACATCGTGATCAAGCTCCAGCGCACAAACGGCCGTTGCACTCAGAAGCATGACAATGCGCTCGGCCAACTTGATCTCTGCACATATGTAGCTGGAAGGGTGGCGCTTTTTCTGTTCTGCCATTGGCGTATCGGCGATATCAGCCGCAGGTATATCCACCACATCGGAGACATCATCGACAATGATACCAACCAGATGACTGGCGTACTCGAGCACGATCACCTGGTGTTCAACCCTGTAGCCAGTCGAAACCCGGCCGAAGCGAAGATTCAAATCAATGACCGGGGCAATCACACCGCGCAGGTTCAGCACACCAACCACATAGTGCGGTACCTCTTCAACCGGTGTCAGCTTTGGTAACCAGACAATCTCGCGCACCGTCGCCACATCCACGGCAAAATCGAGACCGTTCAAAGTAAACAGCAAACAGGACAGCCCCCCGCCCGCGCTCTTGTCTGTATAAGCGTTCATCATAGCACTTTATTGTCCATGGCTATGATACGCATACAGCATGCCATTCACCGGCAGCTTAAACACGAAACGACAATAAAACCCATGCACCTGCTCACCCCCCGGCTGCCATCTGCTCCAGATGCGATTTTACCTCACTCAAGGCGACATCTTCCATAAAGGGAATCGGCGTACCGTCAGAGAGCTGTCCGATCAGATGAAGTGCGACCGCCCACTCTCTGGCCGCCCGCTCGGACTCGCCTGCGAACTGGTAGATTCCGGCAAGATCCATATGCGCAGCAATAAACTCGGGGGCAAGGTAGATCACCTTCTGTAACAGCTCACGGGCCTGATCACCGTTGCTTCTCTCCTGTGCCAGCTGGGCAAGGATATAGTAGGCATCTGCACATAACGGGTGCTGCCTGACCAGCCGCCGGCATAATGACTCTGCCCCGACCTGATCCCCCGTATTGGCCATACAACGGGCCATCATCACATTCGCCTTGATGCTGGCGGGATCCTGGTCCAGGTAGATTTTAAGCAAACCTGCGACCTGTCGATATTCCCCGCGCAGCAGTTGCTTCTCCAGTTCAGACAGTGATAACAACGCCTTCTGACTGGCTGAATGCGCCGCAGGTAACTGGCGCTGCCAGCTGCTCGCCGGATGATGCGGCCTGGCTGCAGCCGGCCGGGCTGTCACCGGCTGTTTTATCGGAGACGCCAAGTGAGCGCTGCCACTCCTGACCACGATCTCCTGCTCCTGATGCTCCGGCTGGCGCTGGAAGATCGTGGACTCGGCAAAACTGCGTAACTTCAAACCTGATTTTTCCGGGTTGGCCACTTCGGCATGACCGGTCAGCAAGTAGCCACCATCGGTCAGGGTTGCTGCAAACTTGCGCATCATGGTGTTGATTGCATCCTGGCCATAATAGATAAAGACATTACGGCAAATAATCAGATCCATGCCAAACAGGGACGACGTCACATCAGGGAAGCGATCATTCATCAAATCCACCTGAATAAACGACACCATTTGCCGAATCTTCTGATCCAGCTGCCAGCCACTGCGATGAGAATGAAAATAGGTACGAATCTGTTCATCGCCTGTGCCACGGAACGACCAGTCACGATAGATGGCTTTTTGTGCATCATGAATCGACGTCTCATTGATATCGCTGCCAATCAGCGTAAGGCGCCACCCCTGTCGCTGTTGCAACAACTCATGAATAAGAATTGCCAGCGTATAGGGCTCCTCACCGGTGGAGCAGCCGGCACTCCAGATTTTCAGACTGCGTTTATGCGCATTTCGCTCGATCAGCTCGGGTATAATCCGATGTTGTAGCAGCTGCAATTGTCCTTTATCACGAAAAAAATGGCTCTCACCACAGGTCAGCCTGATCATCAGCGTTTCCCATTCGCTTTCGTGACCACCGCTCATGAGATAATGATAATAGGCATCTTCACTGGCAAAACCGCCATGGTCGGTGCGGGAGCGTACCGTCAGCAACAGCTTGTCCATATCCTTGTCATAAAGGTGCAGACCCGTCTGCCTGCATATCAACTCACTAAACCGTTTGAGTGTATCCTCTGTTCCAGACATGCCTCTCCCCACTCGACATTGTTCTCTCGCCTGAGTCGTCTCTCAGCAAATCTTCCGCCAACTTTGTCTCCCCCTTCCTGAGGAGGTGCTGATTGATTGTGATTTATTGTCGTCCTGGCAAAAATCAGTTCGCAAAGGCAAAAGCGCGGTTTTGCCTTTGATTTGACTCGCTGCATCCTGCTGCTCACCGGGCGGCGGCAACGCCGTCCAATCCGGCTATCCTGCCGGATTGAGGCGCTCTATTTTCCGTCGTTAGCCCACAACCATGCCATTGACGGCGGCCATCGGCAGAGGTCTCGGTGCCTTGGCGCGGGCAATCAGATATTCGTGAAGGATCTCCTCTTCGGTAATGGTGGTCGCACGCTTTTCTGTACCCACACGAATACTGCCGGAGGTATTCACCGGTGCTGCATCGCGCAGCCCCTTCGCCCCTTTACGCATGGCAATCGCAGTCAACCCCTTACCCTTGCCGAGCAGCGGGAACTCTTCCCGCTTCACAATACCCATGCGACCATCCGAATCGATAAAGGCAATGGCATCATCTGACGGGCCGAACTCCCGGATACAAAGCAGCTTCGATTTGGCCGGCAGGTTGAGAAACACCTTACCCTTGCGATTGGCAGAAACCATGTCGCTGCCCATCGCCCGGAATGCATGGCCGGCGGTTGTGGCAACAAGGTATTCGGCTTCCGGCCTCACCATCACCAGCCGATTCGGCGCATCATTGATCGAGAAGATGAAATTCTTGGAAACCGGGTCGCCGGCACCTCTGCCGCTGGCAAGATCGGCAGCCAGCATACTGAATGCACGTCCTGTCCTGCCGATCAGTATCAATTGATCGGTGGTATGACCGGCCGCTGAATCGATCAGTGCATCCCCCTCCCTGAACTTCACAGAGGCCACATCAATGCCGGAGCCGCGCATGCCCTTAAGCCAGCCCTGCCTTGAAAGCACCGCCGTAATCGGTTCACGGGATACAATCTGCTCACGGCTCATCGGCCGTGATTTCGGCGCATCCGGTTGCACCTCGGTACGTCTCTCATCACCAAAACGCTTGAGCGTATCCTGCAGCTCGACGGTGATGCGTCCCCAGCGGTGGCCATAATCATCCACCACCTGTCGCAAATCCTCCGCCTCCCGACTCAGTGCATCGTGCTCGCCACGCAGCTTCATCTCTTCGAGCTTGCGCAACTGGGAGAGGCGAATGGCAAGAATCGCATCCACCTGAATGGCTGACAGGGAATATCGCTCCATGATGATCGGTTTCGGCTCATCATGATCGAGAATGATTTCAACAATCTCCCTGATATTCGGGTATGCCAGCAACAGTCCATCGAGAATATGTAAACGGGCCATAATTTCGGCAAGCCGGACCGTCGCACGATTCATCACCAGCTGTTCCCTGTAGTTGAGGAAGGAGTGAATCATCCGATCCAGCGGAAACAGGCTTGGCAGACGATAACGTTCACCATTTGCTCCATCCACCCACTGCTCCAGTGCATAGGTGGCATACTGGATCGTGACCTGCAGATTGGTGGCTGAAAACAGATGCAGCATAATCTGTTCGGGATCGAGATTCTTCGATTTCGGATAGAGAATGATACGAATACCATCCTTGCTCGATTCATCGCGCAAATCATCCAGCATCGGCAACTGGCGCGCTTCGGCGATGGTTTTATCGGAGATGCGCATACCGATATCCACCAGCAATGGCGACTTCTCTACCTCAAACGGTAATTCGGTGACAACAATCTGCCATAGCCCCTTGCCAAGCTGCTCCACGTGCCATCTTGCCCGCAACAGCATGCGGCCATGACCTTTGGCATACATCGCTTCCAGCTCTTCATGGCTGTTGGCAATAATGCCACCACCCGGAAAATCGGGGGCGGTAATATGCTTACGCACCAGGGCAAAATCACCCGGTGACTCAGCCTGACCGCTCTTTTTCCGACGTTTGGCAATGGCAATCGCCGCCCCCAGAAGCTCAGTCAGGTTGTGAGGAGGGATTTCTGATTTAAAGCCCACAGCCGGGTTGCCGGTCGTACCATTCATCATGATCATCGGAAATGGTGCGGGCAGCACCATCGGCTCCTTGTCCTGATCATCATAGTTGGGCTGGTAGGGAGTGATGCCATCCTTAAGATCAGCCGAAAGCATCGCCTCCGCAATCGGCGTCATTTTAGCCTCGGTATATCGCATGGCCGCAGCCGAGTCGCCATCAATCGAGCCCCAGTTACCCTGACCATGGACCAGCGGATAACGCATCGCCCACGGCTGAGCCATGCGCACCATGGCCAGATATACCGAGCTGTCGCCATGCGGATGATATTTACCGATCACGTCACCGACCACGCGGGCGGCTTTTTTTGTACCGGCATTGGCGCGCAGCTTGAGCATCTCCATCGCATAAAGAATACGGCGATGAACAGGTTTCATACCATCGCGCACATCGGGGATGGCACGATCACCGACCACCTTCAGACCATAACCCCGGTAAAGCTCACGAAACACCGTCTCAAACGGTGCAATGCGGTTATTTCCTGACTCATAGGGCTGAAAGCATCCCGCCTCATCCACCTCTTCCGTGACATCACACGGGTCGGCAATAAAACGCGCCTCCTCAATTTCCTTCCCCATCAACAGATCCCGTCGCTGCTCGGCATCATCACCCATCAGCTTGGTCATCAATGAGTCCATGCGATCGAAGTTTCTGGGATCGACCTTCACCAGCACCCTGTTTTCAGGGTCCATACAGGTTTCGGCCAGTTCAGGCGGATCCATCTCACCCAGACCTTTGTAGCGGATGTACTCGATCTTTTTCCCTTCAGCCAGCGCCATCGCTTTCAGCCCGTCCAGCTCTTCATCATCCTGGGCGTACTGGACCTGCTTGCCGATGGTGGCGCGATAGAGAGGCGGCTGCACGATATAGACACGGCCTGCTTCAACCAGAGGACGCATCTGACGCCAGAAAAAGGTGGCCAGCAATGTCTGGATATGGGAGCCGTCAATGTCGGCATCGGTCATAATAATGACTTTGCCATAACGCCGCTTTTCCGGATCACACTGCTCACCGATGCCGCAGCCGATGGCCGTCACCAGATCCGCGATCGCCTCACTGCCAATCGCATCCTCGGCGGTCACCCCTTCGCAATTGAGAATTTTACCCTTGAGCGGAAAAATCGCCTGCAGATCACGATCATTGGCCTGCTTGGCCGAACCGCCGGCAGAATCACCCTCGACCAGATAAAGTTCGGTATGTTCGATATCATTACTGCGGCAATCCTGCAGTTTGCCTGGCAAGGGAGTGCGGCCGGTATAGGTTTTACGATCCACCTTTCTGGCCTTACCGCTCTCAGCCGCTGTACGTGCAGTGGCCCGGTCGATAATCAGTTTGACCCAGGCATCGGAAACCTCCGCATCCCGGTTCAGCCATAGCGAGGCGGAGTCATGAATGACGCCGCCAACAAACTTGCTTGCCTCAGCTGAGGTCAGTCGCTGTTTGGTCTGCCCTTCAAAGGATACATCCTGAATATAAACCGACAGACCGAGCTGGGTATTGGTCATCACATCCGAGGCTGCAATACGGGTGTTTTTACCCAGCGACTTTTTCAGCTCCGGGCGCATTTCAATATATTCACGCACCGCCTTCAGAATGCCGGTTTCAAACCCCTTCTCATGGGTACCACCCCGTGGCGTTGGCACGGTATTCACATAGGAGCGCGTATAAAGAGGGATCGTTTCAACAAAGGCGGCAAAAAACCAGTGGATTTTTTCCATTTCGCCCAGCTGACCGGTAAATTCGAATACCGGCGTATACTCCATGCGGGTACTCATAAATTCAGCCAGACCATTTTTAAAGCAGAAGGATTCGGGCTCCAGCCCCGGTGCCTTGAACACCACCTCAAGACCGGGAATCAGAATCGCCTTGTCCATGGCTTGCTGGCGCAGCTGCTGAACACGGAATTTGGCACGTTCGTAATACTTCGGGTTGGGCGAAAAACGGATGCGGGTACCGTGCGTGCGCGGACCGACATCCCCCACCCGGCGCAACTTTTCAACCGGGCGTCCGTTCTCAAAACGCATGGTGAACTCGCCACCATCCCGCTTGACCGTCGCCTCCAGCCATGATGAGAGCGCATTGGTGACCGTCACACCGACACCGTGTAATCCGCCTGAGACCTTATAGGCCTCGTGGTCAAACTTGCCACCGGCCTTGTCCTTGGTCAGCACCAGCTCAACACCGGACATACCACTGGCATTTTCCTTCACCGGAATACCGCGACCGTTATCACTGATGCTGATCACCGTCTCGGATTCAAGCTCGACAACAATACGGGTACAGAAACCGCCTATGGCCTCATCACCACAGTTATCGAGCACCTCCTGCGCAATATGATGGCAGCCAAGCTCCAGCCCCGTATCGGTGTACATATTGGGCCGTAGCTGAATATGCGCGATACCGTCCAGATCCTTGATCGAATCAATATCGTAACTGCCTTGCTGACTCATAAGCACAATCCCTCTGTCGTATGGTCTTGCGGCATCCACCGTGCGTATAAACGCCCCCCGTGTGGTGCCAGAACAAACCAGCGACGCAACGACCATACACCCTATCCAACATCGGAACAGTGGAAAGATGTATGTTTTGCGTTGCCTTATCCCCTACTGCTAAACGTTATGCTTATTGATTTAACAATGCAAAGTCGAAGTTTTCACTATCCGGCAGCCAGCAGTGCAAGTGGTCGAAAAGAGACTCATCCCATGATGAAACAGATGATTGACAGGCCTTCGCCCATCATCCGGAATGCACGAAAGCACGGCATGCGTCAGCGCTTTCGCACTACGGGTGGCCGTAAAAAATATAGTTGGTGGCGTAATCACTGAACTCGAAATAGACCTTTTTCTCACCGGCATCCGCCTGCATATTCATATTGCTATCGAGAATACCATAACCAAATCGATAGGGACGGGGTGTATCGCCATTGGTACTGATGGCAGTGGAAATCTTGTCGATCTTGATAAACCGTTTCACCAGCTTGTCACCGGCATAAATCTCCAGCACACCATCTGTACCGGTATAATTCTGCACCACGCGACTGATCTTGTTCTGTTGCTCCTGAGTACAACCGCCAATGAGCATCAGTGCCAGCACGGCTGTAAATATCTGAATTCGCATCACCTTCTCCTGGTGGAGTAAACATTTACCAACACATCCACACGGCATGCTGGCCTTATTTCTCCAGTAAATCTCTTATTTCATGACTGAGCACAGCGATCGAAATCGGTTTGGAGAGTATTCGCTCGCCCTGCAATCCATTGCCGACCATAACCGCTCCACCCTTGTTATAACCAGTGGCAAACAGCGCTTTCACATCAGGGTTCGACTGCCGTATCCATGTCAGTACCTCTGCCCCGCCCATGTTCGGCATCACCACATCCAGCAGCAACAAATCGATCTCACCCTGATGCCGGTTGTATACCTCGATGGCCTGAGCGCCATCCATGGCTGTCAAAACACGGTAATGCAACCCTTCCAGCAGCTCCCGGGTCACCTCAAGCACCATCTCGTTATCATCCACCAGCAGGATCGTTTCGCCCTGCCCTTCGACCACCGCATCCCGATGAGACTGAATAGCCGGCTCCTCATCCAGATCCACCAGAGGCAAATAGATTTTCATGGCGGTGCCATGCCCCCCCTCACCCGGCTCGGCAAAAATCCAGCCGCCATGTGTTTTGATGCACCCGTATGCCATCGCCAATCCAAGTCCGGTGCCTTTACCGGCAGGTTTGGTGGTAAAAAACGGTTCAAAAATATGATCGAGATACGCCCTGTCGATACCACAACCATTATCCATCACAGTGATACAGACATAATCGTCAGTAGCAACCACATCCTCAGCGGCAGCACCCGCTATCGGCAATGATTGCCGTGCCATGGTGACCGTAATGCGTGGAGAAGCCACGCCTTCAACAGCATCGCGGGCATTATTGATCAGGTTCATCAACACCTGTTGCAGCTGATTAATATCCCCCCGGATCTTCAAGCCGGACTCTTCAATCGCATGCTCAAGCGTAATATTTTCAGGAATTGAAACGCGATGCAGTTTGATTATCTCTTTCAGAAACGGGGCGACCTGCAAGGTGTTCATATTGACCACGGCCTTGCGCGAAAAGCTGAGCAGCTGCTGAATCATGGCAGCGGCAGAAAAGGATAACGACTCAACATTTTCAATTTTGCCAACGATATCAGGATCTGTGGATTTCTGTTTGATCAGATAGAGGTTACTGATAATCCCGGCCAGCGAGTTATTAAAATCGTGGGCAATACCACCGACCAGCGTCCCTATTGCCTCCATCTTTTGAGCCTGATGAAAGCGATTCTCCATATCCTCATACTCTTTCAAACTCTGCTGCACTCCCACATAATGAGTCAGCTGCCCCTCATCGCCGCGAATCGGCGAAATCGTCAATAGTACCGGATATACACCCCCGTCATGTGTCCTGTTGAGTACGCGCCCCTGCCAGACCTTGCCTTCGCCCAGCTCCGTCCACATGGCCTTGTAAAAAGAGGGATCATGCTCTCCGCTTTCAAGCAGGTTGGCGCTATGCCCGACCGCCTCCGCCTCGCTGTAACCGGAGATGCGACAAAATGCCGGATTCACATATTCAATCACGCCCATACTATCGGTGATCATCACCCCTTCGCCTGCCTGCTCGATCGCCTGCGAAAGTGTTTTCAGTCGTGATTCGGCTCTCTTGCGCTCGGTAATATCCTCCCCGGATGAGATCATACCGGTCACCTGACCATTGTGATCCATCAACAGCTCATGATGAAACGCGAACATTCGCAGCTCACCCGAGCGGGTCATGACTTCATTCTCATGATACTTCAACGCACCGTCTTCACCGCTCATCAGCCGTTTAAAGACATCCCGGACAAGTTCCCGCGATGACGCCGGTACACAGTGGGTGAACCAGTCCTGGCCGAGCAGTTCGCTCTCGTCAAACCCGAGCATCTCCAGCCCTCTTCTGTTCATCAATTTCACGCATCCGTCGGGATTCAGGGCAACCAGCATCACACCGGCCACATCCAGGTAGCGCTGTGCCTGATTGCGCTGCTGGACCAGTTGCAAATAGAGCTCACGTCGCTCCGTGATATCACGGGCAACGGCATAAACCAGCCCGTCTGATGCCGGCACCGATACCCACTCCAGCCAGCGATAACTGCCATTCTTGCAGCGATAACGATTGACAAACTGGAAGATGCGCACGCCATTGGCCAGTGAAGATGAAGCATTGAGCGTCGCCTCCCGGTCATCCGGATGAACAAATTCGATATATGGTCGGCGGCACAGCTCCCCGGCTTCATACCCCAGTATCCGCTGCCATGTATCATTCAATTTTCTGAAGTAACCATCGGTTGTCGCAATACAGGCAAGATCCGGCAGCAGGGCAAAAAATGTTTCCCGCTCCTGCTCAGCCCGTTTAAGATCGGTGATGTCGCGCCATGACGAGCGGCTGCTGATGATATGGCCATGCTCATCCCTGATCGCAGAAGCATTCAGCATCACCTCAATCAGGCGCCCATCTTTGCATTTGACCTGTAACTGCTGATTCACCACTTCACCACAGCTGATAAAGCCTTCAAAGACCCGATGAACATCCTCAAGGCAACGTTCATCGTAGAGCTGAAAAACAGGCTGTCCGACCACCTCCGCCTTTGTGTACCCCAGTTTATCAAGCAACGTCTGATTACAGGTCAGCACACATGCAGTAGCAGCATCCACGGAGGCAAACATATCCGGCGCATTGTCATACAGATCCTGATATTTACTGCCGAGGAGCTCCAGATCCTTCACCTGCGCACGGACCTGCCGCCTGAGAGAGACATTCCACAGAACCGCAAACAGAATGATGACCACCAGTATGGCCGTGACTATCAGAGTTTTTTCTATCAGGGCTGCATATTTAGTCTGGCGGGGATCAATATGACCAAACCATCGGTCATAGATACGGTCATACTCGCCACTGGCCTGCACCAGCACCAGCCCGCGATTCAACTCCGCCAGCAGGTCACTGTTACCTTCATGCACGGCAAAGGCATAGCCCTTGCCGTATGCCTCAAGCGGCTGACCCAACGGCTCGATATTGGCAATGCCCATTTGTTGCAAAAGAATCAGACCGGAAAGTTTGGGAGCAATGACAAAATCATGCTGCCCGTCAGCAAGCAGCCTGAATGCATCGGCGATGGTATCGGTCAGGGTGATTTTATTGGTTAACTGACTGAATCTGACATATTCGTGGGATGAGTCGCCATTCATCACAATGACCTCTTTGGCGCGCAGATCCTCCAGTGAATGAAAACGCTGTTTATCCTGCTTGCGGATAAAGGCGACCGCATGACTGATGATATGTGGACGGCTGAAGTCGAAATATTTATCGCGTTCGACCGAGTAGGCGACCAGTGGCAGGGCATCGATCTCGCCGCGTTCCAGCTTGCCTTTGACCTCGCTCCATGGTCCCACCTGAAAAATCAGCTTCAGGCCCACTTCACGGGCAACCGCCCTGATCAGATCCACCGAATAACCGATAGCATGGCCATCCTGATCGACCATGGCATAGGGCGGATAATCGAGCTCGCTGCCAACCGTGATGGTACGCCCGACATAAGAGGATTGAGCCTCCTCTGCTATCACCACCCCCGCGACCCATAAAAACAGGCTGCCAATCAGCCCGGCGATCATCCGGCTGATCGCTGCAGATCCTCTACAGCGTCGATAGAGCATTCAAACCTCCCTGCCTTCACAACTGAAATATTTTCAGTGATTCCCCTGAAAGCCCGGAAACCAATCCCGTCACACCGGATCGGTCCTCCCCATACCCCAGTCTCGATTTATACATTGGCCACACGGTTACGGCAATCGCTTTCGCCACCGCCTCAGCCCGGACATCATCTGTAACGCATGCGTGTGCCCAGCTTTACCGACATCTGAATCTCATCGGCTGAAAGTTCAGGCGGAAAATAGCAGCCGGTAATATGTGCATCATGCAGACTGGCACCTTCCAGATTGCACGTTCTGAAATCGAGCCCGCGCAGATCAGCCATGCGAAAATAGCTATTGGAAAAATCAAGGTTTTCCGTCAAAAGGCCGCGTAAATGAAGTGCTCTGAAATCGGTCCCCGAGAAGTCAGGCTGAATACCGCGCCTGATCAGTTCATTGGCCTCTTCGATCTTCTCCTCACGCAACAAAACATTGAGCGGATCGTGTTTTACCCTGGGTCTGTTATCCATCGGTCACCACCTGCATGATATTCTGTGAATATCAGGAATGCTCCTGAGTTATCAGACATACATTAGCAAGTTCACGGCCATCGAAAGATGGCGCGGTCTCCCTCCCTGCCTGCAAATCCCCCTCTGATTTTCTGCAGCCGTCAGGGCATATGCCTATTATCATTGCCCCGCCATGACTCACATGCCATATGACCTCCACCTGCAGCAACTCGATGAATTTCTCGTCGAACACAGTTCACTTTGGCAACCTCAGCCGTTCAAAACAGTGCGGCCGGCATGGTGTTTCAGCCATCCTGAGCTCACACAGGCATTGCTCGACCTGGATGACGCGACCCTTTATCATTACGACTCTTGCCAGGATGCATGCATCGCTTTCATCTCAGCCTGGCTGCCACCACTTGCGCAAATCAGCACACTCACTGCCCTGCCCGAATCCGGACAAACTTCCGGGGATCCTGTCCCTGCCCACCTGAACACCGGCATGCCCGGCCGGAAATGGCAGCAAATCAGCGCGCTGTACCGGTCCATGGAAAATCCGCATCAGGCCATCACTGAATGGTGTGGAGGCAAAGGCTATCTTGGACGCCTGCTATCAACGCAGTGGCAACAGCCGGTGACAACGCTTGAGATCGACCTGCAGCTGATCCGGGACGGCATCACACTCGCCACCAAACACAAAACCAGACAGCAGTTCAGGCAGGTGGATGTATGCACGGATGCCTGTGCCCCATACCTGGATCACCACTACCCGGTCGCCTTGCATGCCTGCGGTGACCTGCACCGTGAGCTGGTCAAACGGCTTGCACACAGCCACACAACCGGATTTTCCATCGTTCCCTGCTGCTATCATCTGGGACAGGCACAAAGATACACTCCGCTTAATCACCACCTTCAACTCAACATCAGCAGAGAGGAGCTGCGGCTGGCCGTGAATGAAACCGTGACCGCCCGTCACCATGAGATTGAAAAGCGCGATCAGGATTCAGCATGGAAGCTTGCCTTTCATCAACTGCGACAGTCACTTGTCCCGATGGAGTACAAGCCATTTAAACCGGTACCCAAAGCATGGCTCAATGATGGCTTTGAGTCCTATTGCCGGAAGCTGTCTGCAAGGGAGAAGCTTTACCTGCCTGCTGCCACAGACTTCAGCCACTGGGAGCAAATCGGATATCAGCGCCGGCATGAGGTCGTACGACTGCAATTGTTACGCCACTGTTTTAAACGCGTACTTGAGCTCTGGCTGGTGATGGATATGGCTGTTTACCTGGAAGCGCATGGATATTTCGTCAATATATCCACCTTCTGTGACCGCACATTAACGCCTCGCAATATTCTGCTGCAGGGGGCCGCCCGGCCCTGATCTGTAAGCATTCACAGAACAAAATATCTGACAACGTGAGCTACCGCACATTTTTCAGCCGCGCGAGCAGCAAACATTCACCCATGCGACGACTGATCCTTTTTCCGACCTTTATTCTCTCTGCCCTGTGGCTGCATGGCTGCGCGGCCGTGACCGCTGCCTCAGCCGTACCCGGCTCCCTGGTGGAAATGGCTGCCACCCAGCTTGCCGGCGAAGAACGCAGCTTCCCCTACAGTGCGAACACAATATTGGCTGCCATTCAGTCCAGCCTGCGCACCATGAAGCTGGACGTCGATGTCGTCGAAATTGAGGAACAGGGCTACTCGCTTGCATTTACAGATGAAAATCTGACCGGCAAGATCACACTGAGATCCATGACGCCAAAACTCACCACGATCAACGTCAAGGTACGGCGCACCATGCGGGAAGAGTCGGTTGAGAAATCCATTATCCAGTCAGTGCAAACCGAATTGACCCTCAACAGCAAAAAGAAGAAAAGCTTCCGCTATGCCGGCTACCAGAACCTGAGGGAAAAAGCCGATATCAAAACGGCCCGCGTCGGCTGGTACCGTAAGAGCGCCACCATCGAAACCTGGCGCAATGGCAAATCCGACTGGTTCAGAATGAAACTCCCCTCGGGCAAAACCGCTTACCTGAAAGGAGATCCACTCCAGTTTGCCAGCAATTAGCGAGATGCTGATTGATGGCCATCATGGCAACCATCACTCCGCAAAGAAATAAACGCGGTTTGCCTGCCTGCAGATCGGTCAATGAGGCGTTCGATTTGATCGGCTGCTTTGTACAATCACCCGACACCCGCCCGCTATCATCACCCCTGGCGACTCTTCGAGGCTTCGGCAATATCAGCATGCACCTGTGCCATGTCGACGGCCGCAGCCTGATCGATGACATCTTCAAGCGCATGTTTCGGTAATGCACCGGCCTGTGAAAAAAGAACCACCTGCTCCCGGATGATCATCAGTGTCGGGATTGAGCGGATACCGAAATGCGCAGCCAGTTCCTGCTGCTCCTCCGTGTTTACCTTGCCAAAGCGCACATCTTCACGGTGTTCTGATACCTGCTCAAAAATCGGAGCAAACATTTTGCACGGGCCACACCACGGCGCCCAGAAATCAATCACAGTCATGCCTGTGCCCGATACCTGCTGCTCAAAATTATCCCGGGTCAATTCAATCGTTGCCATAAGCTCTCCTCTGCGTGCCTTGGTAGATAAACGATATTATATTAATCAATCATAATATATCAATACTGAAAACATGACATCATCCCGGGCGACCAGGGACTCACACAGCCTATAAAGGCAAAAGTTTTCATGGATGCACAAGATGATCGGCAGATGGCACGATACTTGTATTCCTGTTCGTAAAGGACGGTCATATCGAATTGAATACATCTTTTCTACTGATCAGAGAGCTGTTCACCCGCTGGAAACAAATGTTTTCAGGCCTGACCGGCACAGCCGGTGACAGCAGCAGAAATATTCACGAGCGCAATAAGGGCGTGCGCTATTTCGCGCTGGTCTTCGTCCCGGCTGCCCTCATATTCGGCGCTGTTGATCTTTGGCTGGGCCATCCACTGGTTGCAGGGCCGCTGCTTGGCTCGGCCATTGCAATCATCGGCTGCCTGCGCCTCTCCCCCACAGACAAGGTATCACGTTGCGAACATGTGATCATGCTCAGCTGTACCACCATTGCACTCGGGCTGATCTGCGATGGCGGCATGATGAACTCAGGCATCTACTGGGTGCTTCTATATCCGTTCCTGGCATTTTTTATCAGCGGCCAGCGACAGGGCTGGTACTGGCTGGCCACTCTGGTTACCAGTACGACGGTACTGGCTATCATGCAGTGGCAATCGCTGATCCATCTGGCTTACAGTGGCCATCACCTCCTTTACGGCTTTACCACATTTTTCTTTTTCGCGCTGATCGCCGCCGGATTAAATCAGTTAAAACATCGCTACGAACGGCTGCTTGAAGTCCAGCTCGGAGAGCAGTCACGTACGGCAATGGGCTACCTGGAACGTCTGGAGTATCTGGCCCTCTACGACGCCCTCACCGATCTGCCCAACCGGAACCTGGCCAGGGATCGTCTGGCTCAGGCTATTGAAGAAGCCCGTCGGGCCTCGGGATCTTTTGCACTCGGCTATCTGGATATCGAACATTTCAGCGAGATTAATACGCTTCTTGGCGAGCATAAATCCGATCAGGTCCTGAAAATGGCCGCCAAACGGCTGAAAAGTATTGTCCGCGGCGTTGATACGGTGGCGCGTCTGGAAGGAGATGAATTTCTGATGATCTGGTCAGGGGTGAACGAAGCCAGCATTCACATTGTCGTCAACAAGACCCAGCAATGTATGGAGGAGCCATTCATCATTGACGGAACAGCGATCAATATCCCTGTTCGTCTCGGGGTGGTCATTTATCCGCAGCACGGTCATTCGGTCAACGACCTGTTACAACATGCACGCACCGTACACCGGCGGGTCAAAACCGAACAGATCCGCTACCTTCTGTATCAATCGGAATGGCACTCGGAAGCACTGCGCCGTGTTCACCTGCTGAGCCGGATGCGCGAAGCCATCGACAACCATGTCATGCAGCTTCACTACCAGCCACAGGTTTCGCTGAAGGATGGAACATTATGCGGTGTCGAAGCGCTCCTGCGCTGGCCCGATGACAGGGAGGGGTATATCTCACCGGCAGAGTTCATTCCGCTGGCGGAGCGATCCAGATTTATTGAAGAGCTCACCTTCATGACCATCGATATGGCGGCCCGGCAGGATCAGCTGTGGCGGCAGGCAGGATTGGATATTCAGATGTCAGTGAACCTTTCCGCCCGCAATCTTATTGACCTGCATCTGCCGGAAAAAATCGGCGCTTGTCTGCAGTATTATGAGCATCAGGCGCATCATTTTATGCTTGAGATCACCGAAAGCGATATCATGACCCACCCGGATCTCGCCCTCTCGGTCATGCAGAGGTTAAGCGACATGGGCATTCGTCTTTCGATTGATGATTTCGGGACCGGCTATTCATCACTGACCTACCTGCGCAAACTGCCCATGAACGAGCTGAAAATTGATCAGTCTTTCATCCGCGATTACATGCGCAACGAAAGCGATCGGAAAATTGTCGCCACCATCTACTCGCTGGCTCATACACTGAATCTGCACGTGGTGGCTGAAGGAGTGGAAGATGCCGATACATGGCAGGCACTCAGCACACTGGGTGTCGATATTGCCCAGGGATATCTAATCAAACGGGCATTGCCGGCGGATGAATTGCTCATATGGGCCCAATCACTGGATAGCGGCAGGTTTCGCCTCTGAACCGGTCGTTCGCCACCGCAGCGCACGGATAAAGGTTAACCGCCCGCAGCAAGACCGAATACAAAGCTCCTGTTGAGCCGCTTTCCGCTACTCCCATGATGACAGCATGTCCTTCTGCACGCCATTCCCATGCACTGTCCTGCCGTTGACAGATAGCAGCATCACAGCTGGCCTGACAGCCCCAAATGGCCAGAGTCATCGCATTAGGAGGGCCGCCACTTAAAACCGTTTCACCGCAAAGAACAGCAAGTGCTTACAGCATTAAGTGGTTGTATTCGCCCTGCGCGTGACTTCCACCCACAGTCCCCATAAACAGAGATGCTGATTTATTGGCCTCGTGGTAAACATCAGTTCGCAAAGGCAAAAACGTGACAAAGAGGCAGGAAGCCGATTGGACAGCCAAAGGCCGCCCGCAGAGCGAGGATGATGCCCGGGTCATTTTGCCTTTGCTTACAAATCAGGCGCTTACGCACTCGATTTGACGCGCTGCATCCTGCAGCTCAGCGGGCGGCGGCAAAGCCGTCCAATCCGGCGATCCTGCCGGATTGTGGCGGGATGTATGGAATCTCCGGCCAGATCAGCACCTCTTCATGCACACTATTTCCGGACTTTCTCTGCGCGTTATTAAAAACAAAGACTATCGCGCGCCGGGAGCACCGGCGTTTACTTCTGCGGTCTGTTGCTGCTTTATAAAGACCTATGAAACAAAGGAATTTTTAATACGATTACCCTGCCCAAATGTCCGGGAAGATTGACCAGCCGGCCTACACCTGCTATTCATTCACCGCTCAATAAGCCCACACTTCATCATTTTTATGCAGAACTACTCCCGGCTTCGACCCCCGCTGCCTCCGGGCAAGCACCATGACCGGGAACTCTGTACCAGCGTAACCACTGAAGATGAATGTGAATACCGGCTTCGCGAGTGGCATTGAGGGAGGGATAAGGTTTATGAGGTCGACGCATGCACTCATGATCACAGCTGCATTACTTACAACAGGAGCTCTGCTGACGATTCAGCCGCAGATAAGCTGTGTGAGTGTGGCCAGCGCTGCAGAGGTCGGGCAAACCATGAAATTGCTCAAACCGGCCAAATTGCATGTAAAAGCCTCGGGCCCATCCAAGGTACTGGAAATCGTCTGGACCGATGCAACCGGCCAGTTGCTTGATCAGCAGGGTGAATGGATCCAGTTGCGCATGGAAAAGAACGGCCGTACCGGCTGGATTCACCAGAGCTATCTGAAAGCGGTATCCATGCCAGCAACGACCAGAGAGGCCTCCCCGCCTGCAGTCTCCCCATCTGCGCCACCAACAAGCGAGGTGGTGCAACCTCTCAACGGACCGCAACTCAAGCTGCGCAGAGCATCAAAGCTGCATGCGGAAGCTTCCGGCTCATCCAGGGCGATTGAAAAAGTCGAAAAGAACGAGGTTGTCACCTGGCTGGATAAACAGGATGTCTGGGTCAGGGTTGCGGTCAACAGCACGGGTCATCCCGGCTGGATTCACCAGTCTGATCTCGCCCCGGCCAGTATGGCTGTCGCCACACCGGCAGAAACCGTGGCTACACCGGCTGCAACCAGCTCGGCTCCGGGAACTGCCTCAACACCGGAGGCTGTCGCATCTGAAGCCACTGCCCCTGACACAATCGCTATCGATACCGGTATGGCAGCCACAGATCCTGCCACAGCCACCGCTCCCGCCATGGACATGGGTAACTGGCAGCCACCGGCCCGTACCCCCCATAAGAGCTCTTATTGGGGACTTGCCATGTGGGGCGTTGGCTCCGTGGTCATTCTGGCTGCACTGTTCTGGCTGCTGCAGATGAGAAGGCGGAAAGCTGATGCAGCAGTTGCAAGCAGTGAGGAAGCCAAACAGGCATCATAATACCGCGCGATCAACTTCTCACCTATGACCGGATATTGACCGGGTAACGCTTGCAGGAGTGCCCTGTGCCGGTAAAACATGGCCGGAGATCACTGATCAATTCACTTTGGAGATGCTGATGAGTTGCCAGCCCGCGACTCACCAGCATCCGGCTGAAAATATGCGTTACAGTGGCTGCGTCTGTCGACTGCCACCCTCTTCTTCTTCGGGCAGTACCCATCCTGCACGCGGATAATGGCAGGTGTAACCGCCCGGATATCGCAACAGGTAATCCTGATGCTCGGCTTCCGCCTCCCAAAAAGCCCCAGCCGGGGCTACTTCCGTCACAATGCTTGCGGGCCAAATGTGGCTGGCCTCTATCTCGGTGATAAGGTTGAGGGCGACCTGCTTCTGCTCCTCACTGACATAATAGATGGCCGAACGATACGATAATCCCTGATCGTTCCCCTGCCGGTTCAGGGTAGTGGGATCATGAATGCGGAAAAAGAACAGCAGCAGGCTGCGATATGAAATCACTTCAGGATCAAAGATCACTTCAATGGCTTCGGCATGGCTGCCATGGTGGCGATAGGTGGCATATTGCACATCGCCACCGGAATAACCGACACGGGTGCTAACCACTCCTGCCAGCTTGCGAATCAAATCCTGCATCCCCCAGAAACAACCACCGGCGAGAATCGCACGCTCATGTTTCATTCAGCCCTCCTCTACCTGATCAAGCCAGGCGGCATATCCCTCCGCCTCCATCTGATCCCGATGAATAAAGCGAAGTGCTGCTGAATTGATGCAGTACCGCAGCCCGCCATGCTCTTGCGGTCCGTCAGGAAATACGTGACCAAGGTGACTGTCACCATCCCGGCTGCGCACCTCAACACGCAACATGCCATGACTGCGATCCTGCAACTCAAGCACATGCGCCGGTTCAACAGGCCTGGTAAAGCTCGGCCAGCCACAGCCCGAGTCAAACTTGTCGGATGAGACAAACAGTGGTTCACCGGAGACAATATCGACATAGAGGCCCGGCTCGCTGTTGCGCAGGTATTCACCCGTACCGGGATATTCCGTACCATTTTCCTGTGTCACCCGATACTGCTCGGGCGTCAGGCGGGCAATGGCGTTCGCTGATTTCTGATATTTCATAAGCAGGGATCATCCTATAACAGGTCACGCCGTGTCCAGAACAGCAATGTGTGCTCCTCAATCACGACACATGTTGGTGACCTGATCTGTCCATTCCGCCCCGGATGTAAGGGATGTGGAGCAGGCCCATGCAATACGCCTGAACTTGTCTATAATGCCGGCGGAAATTCAATCGCCCCGACTCAGAGAGGAAAATCAGATGCCAGATGACAGAAACCTTGAAGGTATCAAGCCAAGGTCTGAACAATCCCATATTGAAATAGTATTTGAAGATGGCTTGTGGTTCGGTCGCTGGATGGTACTGATTGCTGTGATGGGGGGAATGCTGACAGCAACAGGTATGTTTATCATCGGTTCGGTCGATGTATTTCATGTTGCCGAGATGGTACTGGAGTATCCCGCAATACAGGAGCATGAGGCCAGAGGTATCATGCGGGCCAATCTGGTTGGGCATATTGTTGAAGTGATTGACGGATTCCTGCTGGCCATCGTGTTACTCATCTTTTCATATGGCATCTATGAGTTGTATGTCAGCCGCATTGACCGGGCCTACTCCAAAGGCAGTGCTTTTAAACATATGCTTTCCATTTCCAGTCTGGATGATCTGAAAGCCCGCCTGGGTAAAGTGATTTTGATGATTCTGGTTGTAAAGTTTTTTGAGATGGCGATTAGCATTGAGTTTCACACGATTGACGATTTGTTGAAGTTCTCCCTTGGCGTCATTCTTATCGGCACGGTGATTTTCGCCGCACAACTGGTCGACCACAAAGTGCATGGTAAATAAATAGCCTCCTGCGTACTGAGGGAACCGCGGATGAGTCCGGTGATGCCATGCGGGCCATGGACGGCTTTGCCGCCGCCCGGTGAGCAGCAGGATGCAGCAAGTCACATCAAACGCGCCAATGTTTGATGTGTATGCAAAGGCAAAACAGCGCTTTTGCCTTTGCGAACTGATGTTTGCCAGGGGGGCAATAAATCAGCATCGCCCTAAAACAGGCTTGCGTACATCAACGATACAGGCATAAAAAAGCCCCCTGTTTTGGCAGGGGGCTTTATTCATATGTCCGGTCTGATTAAAGATCAGCCCTGATTACGTTCAAACTCCTGCATCCAGGCAACCAGCAGATCCACACCCTCTTCCGGCATGGCGTTATAAATGCTTGCACGCATTCCACCAACGGAACGGTGACCTTTCAGTGTCACCAGACCGCGTTCGGAGGCGCCTTTGAGGAAGGCTGCATCCAGCTCCGGATTGGCCAGCGTAAATGGCACGTTCATCCATGAACGGGCATGAATGGCCACCGGATTGGCGTAGAAGTCACTGGCATCAATAGCAGCATAGAGTTTTTCCGCCTTACGCTTGTTGATCGCGGCCATGCCTTCAAGACCACCAAGCTCCTTCAGCCATTCGAATACAAGCCCGGCCACATACCAGCTGTAGGTCGCCGGGGTATTGTACATCGACTCGTTTTCGGCATGGGTAGCGTAGTCGAACATGGTTGGCGTACCGGCAGAGGCCTTACCAATCAAATCCTCACGAATAATCACAATGGTGAGTCCCGCCGGGCCGATATTCTTCTGTGCGCCAGCGTAGATCATGCCAAATCTGGATACATCAATCGGGCGAGAGAGAATGGTCGAGGACATATCTGCAATGAGAGGCACATCGCCGGTATCCGGAATATAGTCGAACTCAACACCACCGATGGTCTCATTCGGTGTATAGTGCACATAGGCAGCATCGGGATTGAGCTTCAACTGATCCTGACTCGGCACAGTGGTAAAACCGCTGTCAGAGGTGTCGGCAGCGATATTGACCGTAATATAACGCTTCGCCTCGGAAATCGCTTTTTTCGACCACATACCGGTGTTGATATAATCGGCACTCTGCTTGTCACCCACCAGATTCATCGGGATCATGGCGAATTGCGAAGAGGCTCCACCCTGCAGAAAAAGAACCTTATAGTTATCAGGGATTGCCATCACATCGCGCAGGTCGGCTTCCGCCCTGGCCGCAATCGACATATACTCCTTGCCACGATGGCTCATCTCCATGACGGACATTCCCGACCCGTTCCAGTCAAGCATCTCAGCTTGCGCGCGCTCGATCACGCTAGTCGGCAACATTGCCGGCCCTGCACTAAAGTTAAACTTTCTAGCCATGGTTAATATTCCTTTTCCCGGGTAATTTCTGGGCACAGACGATCTGCGCCCCCGCCAGTTTTTCGAACGCGAACAAGATACCCCCGCAATGCCGATTCCTCAATGAGCGAATACAGACAGCCATCGCCTGTACAGTTCTGCGAGCAAAATCAGCTGAAAAAACGGACGAAAACATCATGCCCGGCTATGATGCATGCTGCTGCGGCAAGAACCACCTTTTCTATCCTGGCTGCGATACTTTGGCCGCTCTTGCTGATACTTCATCATCGCTGTTATCCTGTGGCGGAACAGGGAGACAAGCAGGGTTCTCTCCAGCAGGGCTGCGAAAAGACGGTCCCCCTTGTACCCATGGACGGGTGGGCAAATCAAACGATTGGCTTATGCTCTCACTTCTCATATCCGGAGCGTTGAATGGCCCTGAAGACATTGCATTGACGACAATTAGAAGGATTGGTCACCCCCATTGAATGCCCCAGCGAATATGAAAGAAGCCATGCCATCCCCGGCGTTGACACGTTCTCAGCAGAGCCCTGAATATGTCGAAACCCTCATTATCGGCACCGGTTTTTCCGGGCTGCTGGCAGCCGTCCGGCTACAGAAAAAGAAGTTCAATGATTTCCTGCTGCTGGAGAGGAGCCCGGAGCTTGGCGGCACCTGGCAGATCAACTCCTATCCCGGTGCCGAGGTGGATGTGCCAACCGGCCTCTACTCGATCTCCTTTATTCCCTTTCCGTTCCGTAAAACCTTTTCGCCGCAAAGCGAGCTGCTGGAATACACCAATCACATCATCGAAAAGTTCGGGCTGCGCAAACATGCAAGAACGAATCAGACCGTCAGCAGCGTCAGTTATGACGAGAGCAATTACCTGTGGCACATCGAGACCGAATCAGGCGACCGCTATACGGCAAGATTTGTCATTGATGCCAGCGGTGTGCTGGCAAATCCGCATATTCCCCATATTCCGGGGGCTGCGAGTTTCAATGGCCCGATCTTCCACGCCGGTCACTGGGATCATACGGTGGATTACGCCGGCAAGCGCGTCGGTGTGATCGGCTCGGGCTGCTCAGGAGCCCAGATCGTGCCGGCCATGGCAGACAAGGTTTCCCGGCTCACCCTGTTTATGGGCAGGGCGCAGTGGATTCTGCCGCGCACAGATCGCCAGTTCAGCGCTATTGAGCGTTATCTGCGAACTCTACCGGGAATCCGGCACCTGATTCGCCTGGCGATCTTTATCTTCTACGATATCCGCTTTGTCGCCTTCCGCCACTATCCGCTGATTTCGGCCATCACGGCGCCGGTGAAAAGAGGGTACCTGAAAAAGCTGAAAAAGCAGCTTGAGACATACATCGATGACGACAGGCTGCGCGCGCACATGACCCCCGATTATGCTTTCGGCAGCCGGCGTCTGATCCTGAGTAATCAATATGTGCCGGCGCTGGGTCGCGACAATGTTGATGTCGAGATCGGCGGTATCGAATGCATCACGCCCACAGGTATCAGGACAAAGGACGGCAAGGATATTGCGCTCGATATCATCGTTTACGCCACCGGTTACTATGCCTATTCGGATATGAAACGGGCACTGACCTTTCAGGTTTACGGTCTGGGAGGCCGCAACCTTAACAGCGAATGGGAGCAGGAGATCGTCTCCTACAAGGGCATGACCGTTTCCGGTTATCCCAACTATTTCAAGGTGAACGGCCCGAATACCGGCTCCGGTCACAGCTCGCAGATCTCCTATATGGAGGCCGCGACCGGCTACATCGTGCAGGCCATTGCGGCTGTGAAACGCGACCCGGGCATCAGGGCCATCGATGCCAGAGCCGATCTGCAGGCGGCCTATGTCGCCAACATGCGCGCGAAAATGCAAAAGACCGTCTGGCAGAATGCAACCTGCTCGGCCTTTTACCGGCGAAACATGACCGAAGAGGTGACCAGCCTGTCACCTGAGCCGGTGACAGAATTTATCTTTTCACGGAAGTGGTTCCGTTTGAGTGACTATCATCTATTGAAGTAATCGCAGGGCGGATATCATGATATCCGCCCTGCCCATATCCTGCCTCTGTCAACCGAACTGTCTGATAAACGGCGGCAGACCGGATTGTTTCCTGTTCATGATCTGATCGATAAAGCCAGGCTGTTTCGCCCTGGGTTGCTCGGCTTTGATGACTGTGGCAGCGGTAACCGCTCTGGCGGAATCCTGAAGATCAGCCAGCTGCCCCATAGTCCGCCGCATATTCAGGCTCAGCGAACGCGAAATCGCCAGCATCAGGGCTGTACCGACACGCGGACGTCTTTCCAGAATATATTCGAAGCGCTCGCGCGTCATCACCAGCAACGTGCATTCACTGCAGGTTACAACGGTGGCGGAACGCGGGAAATGGTCGAGCAGGGACATCTCGCCAATGGTACGACCACGACTCAACGTCAAAACGGAGACAGATTTTCCGCTTCGTGTTTGTTTGAATGCCTCCAGCTTGCCGGACACAACAAAACACATGTAACCGCTTTCATCGCCCTCGGAAAACAACCGTTTGCCGGCCGCCAGGCGAACGACTTTCATCTCCTCAGCTATCATTGCAACCTGCGTATTATCGATCCGGTCAAATAACGGTATAGCCCCTGTCATTTCAATGATCTCGTCAATCCGCTCCTTGTGATGATTCATCGAAGCCGACTGCACCGCATTGGCGCACTGCTGCAGCCCGTCAACACCTTTCGCGTTTCCACTCTGTTGCATATCAACTCCTTTTAATTCACATCCTTGAAGAGGATAAATGCAAGCAGTCAGCCAAACGAAAGAAGAAACAAAATCGTTTAATATTAAATAGTTAATAATTTCACCTGCAAACGAACACTTAAGAACGGGCAATAATTACCGGTTCTCTTTGCAATAACTTCCCCCCTTCAACCGGAAAACATAATGCCCGCAGGGCTCTCCCCCTCTTACGGCAGGTGGGCGTCATGTGTCGATATGAGCTCAGGCACAGGCAGTTCCCCCGCCTGTCATCAGTTGATAAGGGCTTCAGCCCTGGCATTTCAGAGAGCCGGTCACCCTTGCCGCCATTTGTAACAGTGACGGCAAAGAACCCTGTCTGTCAGATAACCAGGAGTCTGTCGGACTTAACTCAAATCTACTGCGCGGCAGGGATAGCGGCCCAAAATGCCCCAGGCTTTTGTCGCATAGTCACCACTATGCTCATCAATCCCGGAACATTTTTTCTTGCAGACATTGCTATCGCGCCATTTGAAGTCATGCCATGGCTTCAACGGCTTGCTCCTGCTCGCTACGGATTGCTTAAGTACGACAGGCTCCCAGGAATGTGATTATCGAGATGCTGATTGATTGTTCCCCTGGCAGACATCAGCAGCCGGCATGGCAAAAGCGTCCCATCCGGGCTTTCCTGCCGGAGTTGTGGTGTCCGTTGATGGCCTGCACAGAAGCACTGAATCAATCAGAGCTGCTCAGTGATCAAGCTCGCTGCGAATCAGGCGACTGAGTGCTTCTATCGTAAACGGCTTAGCCAGGACAATCTCGCCTTCCACATCATGGCGCACTTCAGCATCATAGCCCGTAAAGAAAATGATTTTCGCATCCGGATCAACCATGCGCATGGCTTGTGCGGCTTCTACCCCTCCCACCGATGGCATCACCAGGTCCATGATAACCAGGTCGATAGATGATGGCTGCCCGGAGAACAGCTCAATGGCCTCCCTGCCATCGATAGCCACCTGTACGGTGTAACCGATCATTTCCAGCAACTCCCTGACGGGCTCAACAATGTCCCGCTGGTTATCCACCAGCAGAATCTTTTCCCCCTGCCCGGTCATCACCGGCTCTGCGAAGACTGGCCCGGCAGAAACCTCATCCGCAGCCTGTACCAGTGGCACATAAATGTGGAAGGTCGCACCGCCTTCTGCATTATTTTCGGCTTCGACAAACCCTCGATGCATTTTTATTGCACCGTACACCATGGCCAGGCCGAGCCCCGTGCCCTTACCCGACTGCTTGGTCGTAAAAAATGGCTCGAACAGATGCTGCATCTGATCTTCCTTAATACCACAGCCGTTATCCGCCACGCTGACATGCGCATAGGTACCACATCTGAAATATGGATGTGCTGCCATCCAGCTATCGTCAGCGGTAAATGACTCCATGCTGACAGTGATGCGCGGGGCATTTACGCCATCGACCGCATCACGTGCATTGTTGATCAGGTTCATCAACACCTGATGAATCTGAGTGGCATCACCAACCACACGAAGCATCTCCTTGCACGGATGTTGGCGGAAATCGATATTATCCGGCAATATCGGACCAAGAAAGCGTAAGGTCTCCTTCACAAGCGAGGAGAACAGCAACGGCTTCATCGCGACATCGCCCTTGCGGGCAAAAGAGAGCATCTGACGAATCATGTCGGCGGCACGAAATGAGATTTTCTCGACATCGGCAATTTTCTTTTCCACATCGGGCAGGCCTTTTACCTTCTGCCTGGCCATATAGAGGTTGCAGGTCATACCTGCCAGCATGTTGTTAAAATCATGGGCAATACCACCAACCAGTGTACCGAGCGCATCCATTTTCTGCGCCTGATAAAAGCGGTTTTCCATATCCACCAGTTTGCTCAGATCAGAATGGATGGAAACGATATGAGGGTAGGCATCTACAATACCCGATTGATCCAGAACCGGAGAAACCGTCATCATGGCAGGATAAAAGCTGCCATCTCTCTTCATCTGGTTAATCCTGCCATACCAACTCTCACCATGCATGATGGTATCCAGGATCTCTTTGTTGAATCCGCCATGGCGACTTTCCGGATCCAGATGGCGGGCCATCTGCCCGACAACATCTTCACTCGCGAATCCGGTCAATGCAGTAAATGCAGGATTCACGTATTCGATCACCCCCCTGCGATCAGAAATCATGACCGACTCTCCCGCATGTTCAACCGCCTGCAGCAGCAGCATGGCCTTGGACTCCGCCTTTTTACGCAGTTCCAGCTCTTCGCTGAGCAACCTGTTCTTTCCCTCCAGCTCAATCAACTTGTCTTCCAGTTTGTGAATCAGTCGCTCGTTATAGAGCTTGAGATACTCGGCATTGTCATCAATCTCACAGACAGCAACCTGCCGTGCCCCCTCATGCCACTCAGCCAGCACGGATTTCACCTCATTCAACAAAACCTTTGGTGTCGCAGGCTTGAGCAAAAAGCGAACAGCACCCAGTGCGAGAGAAAACCGCTCATCCTCTTTGGCAGTATAGGTAGCGGTATAAACAATAAACGGAATATGTTTCCAAACAGGATGACGCTTGCATTCGTGGCAAAGCTGATACCCATCCATCTCAGGCATCAGAATATCTGAAATAATCAGGTCGAACGCAGAGAGCTCCAGACACTTTAATGCCTCCACGCCATTCGTCGCCTGGCATACCTGGTACCCCGCCTTTTCCAGCATAAAGCGCAAAAGAAAGAGATTTGCCTCAATATCATCGACGATCAGAATCCGTTTCTTCGCATCTTGTGTCATTGGCTGTATCCTTGTCATGAAATCAATCCCCATAAACACAAGCACTTACCATGCCACTAACATCAAAAAATCGGTGAGCCAACCGCGATAATAAAACTAACAGCAAGGCAGCAGATGTCCCCTCGCATGGCTATGGCTTACGCTTCAATCGCAAGCCATAGCCATGGCAGACGTGCCTGTCATCTATGATTTATTTCTATGGCACAGGCGTACCAGAAAATGACCATGTTTACACCCGGACCAACATCAAATCGCAAAGAAAACATCAATGTTTTCCCTTTACTTAGCGATCAACCGCAATAGTTTCTGAAAGTGCTGAGAATCATATATGCCTCTCTCCTGCCGCCGCCGTTGCTGCGCATCCGGTTCATACAAAGGACCGCATGCATCCGATGGCACCATTGCTGCTTATGACATGAAAACAGTAAGGAGTACTCGATGAATTCGGCAAACCTCATGCAAAAAAAGCTGCCGGCGCTGCTTGCCAAAGAATTGCCGGGCATTGAGCCAAGTATCCTCCAGCAGGTAGCTGATGTGATCATCGGGCGACAGATCAGTTGCAGCATAGACCAGTTGGTAACATCACTGCTGGCATCCAATATTGGTGTTGGACAGCTGGTGGCAGCCTTGCTCCGCTGCGAGTGGATCAGCGTTCAGCAACTGATAGCGACACACGGTAGTGAGGAATCCGATGCACGTCAGGTCGAGCGTTTTTCCCGCTCGATCGAGCATTTCAACAGTTTGCAGGAAGCCATCATCACGGCAGCAGATCGAAACTGGCGGGAAAGCATGGACGTGGAGTCGCGCGATGAAGAGCTGGAGGACTGCCATCATGAATGGCTGCAGAGCGGCCGGGTTTATCTGCATAACTACTTCGAGGAAATGCCGGTTTCCACCCGTGCCCGATTTATCGAATACAGTGATGGTATCCTTTGGATGGAGGCAAACGACAACCTTGCCAGAGTCTTTTGTGTCTCACCTCGCATGAACAGCGCCCTGATCTCAACCCCTGATCGCATGTATAACTTTCATGTACGTGCCCAGCGCTTCGAACAGGGGCGCGTCGGAGCCAGAATCGGTGCCATTGAACGGGCCGAACGTGAACGCCGACGCGATTTACGTGTCCGCCTCGATACACCGCTCAAGGTCGTACTAAAGACCGAAATCCATCAATTACAGGCTGAAATTATCGATATCTCCTGCGGTGGCATCGGAATTCGAATACGCGGCAGCAAACTGGTTACGGATAGCGCTGTTTTATGCAGTTTCGGAATAACCGGCAATGTTCATTTTGATGATCTGGCCGGGCTGGTCTGCTGGGAGTCTGTTACCGGCGCCTGGTTCAGGGCTGGTATCGAGCTAAAATCCGATAGCTCCCAGCGACAGGCGCTCTATCGCCAGGTCTTTGCCGAGGAACAGAAGATTATTAAACGCTTGCGCTTGTTCGATATGCCATGGTGGATGAAGGAAGGCACAGATGAACCAGCCCCCGGATCATAAGCAGAGTCTCTTTCCCCTGAGGCGTTCTGACCCCCCTCCTTTATCAGACCTGTAATAACCTACTATTTTAGTCTGACTTGTACTATACTGGTCACTGCCAGTGCAGGCTTACCCTGTACTCACCGCCGGAGAATGCTCTGGCCGGCTTTTTGGAACCGACCTCTTGCAGCCCTGAGTGCATCCGCATTCTTCGACAAGGAGGTTCGTATGTTAAAAAAATCAGTCCCGCTATGGATGCTTGCCGGAATAAGCATCGCTTTACTGATGCCTGCGCCGGTGATGGCCACGTCCGACCAGGCCGGACGTCACCAGATCATTGATGGCGTATCGATCTATTTCGGTATTTTACCGATTCAAATGGCGCGAAATGAAGCCGATGAGTTAAATCTTCCCACCAGGGTATACAAGGAGAATCAGCGCTATTATGTGCTGTTTGCCATGTTCGATGCAAAAACGGGCAAACGCATCGTCAATGCAAACGTTAAAGCCAGGGTGGAAGCCCTGGGGGGCCTCGACTTCTCCGAAAAAGCGCTGAAGCCGATCCATATCGACAAACTGGTCAGCTACGGTAATTACTTTCATCTGGCCGACCCCGATATGTATCACATCAAGTTCTCGGTTTCCCTGCCGGATCAACAACAGCCGATCAACGGTACGTTCGACTATCATCGTCCGCCATCCAGCATCGCGATGTACTGATCCGATGTATCAGCAAGGCGGCGATTACCGCCTTGCTGATAACCCCTCAGACGACAGGCAAAACGGGATAACGAATGCACTTGCCTGTATAGGGAAGCGATGATGTGTCGGCACTTCCGAGCGAGCCATGGATGGCCGCCAGGTGAGCGGCAGGATGCAGTGAACCCAATCAGGCGCGTAAGTGACTGATTTGTAAGCAAAGATAAAATGCCCCGGGTATCATGCCCTCGCCCTGCGGGCGACCGTTGGCCGTCCAGTCGGCTTCCTGCCTCTTTGTCACGCTTTTGTCTTTGCGAACTGATGTTTGCCAGGAGGGCAATCAATCAGCATCTCCATAGATATGCCAACAGATCCCCTGTGATGACAGACCTGCACCACCAATTTTTATAGTCTGCGGCATCATGGAGGGATTTCAGCATGAAAAAAATGCTATTCGCGTTATCGGGGCATCTTCCCTGCCGGCTGATCAAAGTGGAGGGACAACCTTATCTGGAGCGATATTACGTTGGCTCCCTGTTTGGCTTTACAGCTTTTTTACATCGATTCATTGCAGCTGATGGCGACAGGGAAGTGCATGATCATCCCTGGCGGATTGCCATGTCGATCGTGCTTTCCGGCTCCTACCGCGAAGAGTGGGTTCGTCACATCAACCTGCTCGACCAGGCCGGATGGACAGCCAAAATGCGCCACGTCCGCTGGTTCAACTGGATACCCGGCCACCGATTTCACCGCATTGCCGATGCAGAACCCGAAACATGGACCCTGTTCATCCATGGGAAACGGACAAAAGGATGGGGGTTTCTCAATCACCATGACAATGTCGTCACCTATCACCAGCCTCGCGATCTGACAGAAGCAGGTGATTGGCATAAAACCTCTTCCAGCGGCAGGGATTCGGACAGAGTGCCCATGCCGAGGTAAAAGAGCTCGCCCGGCGCCCGGCTTTATCTCACAGAAAAACGGCTGTATTCCCCGGCTGCCATGGCTGAAACTTTGTCATGACATTTATGAACAGAGGATCCTGCATCCATTGGCTGTGCCATCGCTGCAGATGGCGCAATGGTAAATGCCCGAAGTAGCCTGTATCCACCGCAGCAAACTGGCGAACGAAGGGAAACAGTGCGGCATCCGCCAAAGAGATATCATCACCGAACAGATAGATGGAATCCTGTAGCTGTTGATCAAGTCGGGCTAGAAACACCATTGCCTGCTTCAGATGCCCGGCCCGTAATTCCTCCGGCGGTCTCTTTTGCTGCTCCAGCGCCGGGACAAACCGCTCCGGATATTTATATCGATCAAGATGATGCTTGAATTCGCTGTCATTCAATGCAATCAGCGTGAGCATTTCATCCCATGTTCCTGACTCCGGCTTAAGCCAGCTCTCCGGATCCGATTGCTCCAGAGCCCAAAGCATAATATCCAGACTCTCATCAATCACACGGCCACCACAGAGGGTCAAAACAGGCACCGTCGCTTTCGGTGATACACCAATGAGTGCTTCCGGTTTGGCTTTCAGCACCACCTCGCGTAATTCGCACTGAACAGCTGCATACGACAGAGCCAGCCTGGCCCGGATCGCATAAGGACAACGTCTGAAGCTGTAGAGTACGGGACAGGTCACTCGTGTATTTCAACGGGGTCAGCTTTCATTTTGCTATCCCTGTACGCTTTGGATTTGCGATCGCCGCCCCTGGCCTTCGGTGATGCCTGCCTTTTCGTTAATGTTTCAACCTGCTCCTTGAACGTCCCTGAGCCAAGCACCCATGATTTGTTCGTCGCCTCACGAATTTCATCGAGCAGCGCTGAGTCCATATCCGCCTCAAACAAACGGCTGTAAGCCTCGCAACGCGCCTGCGGATGATTGCCGAGCTGCAGATACAGCGCATGCGCAGTCACCAGATCGCTCTCATACCCCTGGGCATTATACTCATAGCTTGACCATGGATACTCGCCGGGATGCTCCACCATGCCCGCACGGACCGGATTTAGTTCGATATAACGACTGCATGCCATCAGATATGCTTCCGAATCAAGCACGGTGGACCTGTAACGCCCCTCCCAAAGCGTACCGGTTCGCTGGTACTGACGATTGAAATACTGAACATAATAGCGGCCCAGTGATTGCATCACTTTTCCGATCCCGTTCCCTGTATTCGGAGTCATCAACAGATGAACATGATTGGGCATCAACACATAGGCATGCAACTGACAATCAAACCGCTCGCAGACCATCGCAAGCTTTTCCAGATAGAACTGATAATCCTCATCGGCAGCGAAGATCGCATCGCGGTTATTGCCCCGCTGAATCACATGCTGTGGCTGGCCGGGTAATATAAACCTGGGTTGACGCGCCATGCTTTCACCTCACTTAAAAAATGAGCAGAAGCTTAGGCGTCACCATTGCCAAATTCAATCGAATCTGACCCCTTGTTTATCAGTGGTTTTCTGCAACCACATCGCCAAGCCGGATGTAGGTCTCAATCCCCTTCGCTGTATTATTCAGAATGTCGGCAGAGGGAGCCCACCTGCCCTTTTCTCCACATAAAACCACGGTACTGCCACCAAAAAGAAAATATCCTTTTTCATCACCCTTTTTAAACGGCCCGGCTTCATCAAAGGACTGCACGATTTTACCAACACAGGTAGCACCTACCTCGATATAGGCAAGCTTGCCGAAATGCTCCGTTTCCAGAATCGCAACGCGCCTCTCGTTTTTGATAAAAATATCCTGCCTGTATTTCAGGGCCAGCGGATTGACCGAATGCAAATCACCGGGAACAGAAAAAGCCTGCAGGGTTTTGCCATGATCCGGATAGTGGTAACGATGGTAGTCGACCGGACAAAGTCTCGCGATCATCAGCGGGCCACCGGTAAAATCTTTGGCCAGCTCCCGATTTCCAATCAGATCAAGTGCGCGCAACATCGATCCCTTCACCGGAATCGTGAGATCGTCAGTCATATTTTCATGGCCGAAGTAGCGTGCTTCCGCAAATGCCCCCATTTCATGATCGTTCGGGGTAAAGGTTCGCTGCCCCTCCTTAAATTCACGGATAAAGAACTCGTTGAATGATTGATAGGATGTTTCAATTGGATTCTCTGTAAAAGAGCCCTTTTTATATTGATCAATCCGGATGTGAAAATTCCTGATAAAGGGAGCGACTTTTTTGGCCGACTTCGGACTATCCTGAGTGTTTCCATAAAACCGGCTGAACCATTTGCTGGCAATCACAGGCCCAAGCATCCGCCCGACGGGATTGCCATAGGCAAACTTGACCATACCATCGCCATAGACCTTTTCGATCTCGATCTTGTTTGCGTAACGGTTAAAAACCTGAATTTCAAAACCTTTGCTCATTGCATGGAACCCTTTGTCCTTTTCTACTGAAGCGATGATATCATGTGAATCGCAGCAGGCTTTGTATATGCCCTGATCAGGATTCGTCAATTTCTGCTGATTGCACCTCTATCAAGTCAACAACAATGCAGAAAAAGTCCGATCCGGCCCTGACGCCTGTTTATGCCTCTTCCACGGCCATGACAGCCATCTTCATGGTGCTGTCAAATGATTCCGCGCCTGCAATGAACAGGCCGTTATGGCAGAACATGGCATCATCAATACCGGTCACCGCTTGCAGCTCGGCACCGGACAGGCCGGCCCATGCTGCAGGCAGCGACTTCCTGTTTTCAAATGAACCGTGCTCAACCGGTACGGTCTGAATGCGCCACTCACCGGTTTGCGATGGGTAAATCACATACAGCGCTTCCTCAGACAGGGTGCGTACAGTTTTTTTCCACGGCGTATATTGCTCAAGTACAATCACGCGCGGATCGGATGCCTGCTCAATCGCTTTAGCCACAATCGCTTTGGCGCTGATACCACCCTGTGCTGCGGCAATAAAGCGGGTTAACACGCGCACTGCGAAATCAACCGCTTCATGAAAGGCAGTATCAAAAGAGGTATCTTCCTGCCATGTCGGGTTAAACATGCCAATCGTCTGGCTAAGGCTGATGCCTTGCTGAATCCCCTCCACATGACCGCAATCAACGGCATCAATCGTAGAGACCAGGCCTGCGTCCACCGCATCGGCAACCTCCTGACTGCCATGGCACATATCCACACCATATTTCTGCCAGATCAGACCGAATGACGAATAGGGTATGCCATTTTCGCGCGCACCGGCACCACCCCGCTGATGATGATCGAAACGATCCCTCTCCGGATCATATTCCAGCCCCACATCAATCACGATATCAGCCTTCGCGATCAGCTCCGGGTTACGTGTGCGCATCAACTCAAAAGACGGGAGCAGGCTTTTGAATACAGCGACGCTGAATACATCATCAGCATGAAAATTACCGTTGTGTGTTACGATCATTTTATCAGTCATTTGTTGGCTACCATCGCGAATAGAAATTCAGGCAACCCTACCTGTTTCCCGATATTTTTCCTCCCTGCTTATCAAAGGCAGACCTATGCCACTTCGCTTTCAAAGATAAATAACCAGAATAAGGCCTCTTATTCACATCATCCGTATAAAACCCTTATCAACCAGGTATTGATTTCCGCCACAGGCAACAGATGATCCATATATGGATATCGAACTGCTCGACAACTTCGCCCATCGCCAGCTGCTCAATGCCGAGCTGCATCAGCATCCCTACGAGCCGCTGTCACCACCTGTACGAGTATTTTACATTGCCATGCTTGTATCCCCCGAACAACGTGGCGCTGAAGGCATACACCTGCAGCGCCTGCTCGAACATTTCGGCCACAAGCTGGAACAGGGCAGCAATCGCATACGCCGGGATTTTGGCGATTTCCGTTTCAAGATGGAGTGTCACCAGGAATTCACACGCTACAAATTCGTGTTTCCGGTCAGCGATCAGATGCAACAGGATCCGTTTGCAGATGACCCTATGCCACCATTTTTAAAATCATGGCTGACAGGACTGCCCGGCAAAATATTGATCGCCATGGATCTCCCCGTACTGCCTTGCCCGACTGATACTCCACAAACAACGCTGGTCGAACGTTTCAGCAACTGCTTCAACCAGCAGGCACTAACCGCCTCACAAGCAGGCCGAAGCGGCGGACTGGTAATCAGCGATTTTATGATTCGAAGTGATGGCATTGTTCGCATGCTGCTCTTCTCCCGCTCCTCTATGCCATCGCAAAACGGACGTCTGGTACTACGCCTGCTTGAAATAGAGACGTATCGCATGCTCGCGCTGATGGCACTACCGGATGCCAAAGCGCTGCTCAGGGTATTGCAACATGCCAATACAAGACTCACTGAAATCACTGAGGCGATTGCGGAAAGCGGAGGCAATAAAGATGAGGAGTTGCTCGAAAATCTGACGGCTCTGGCTTCGCACGTGGAGAAGCTGGTCGCCGCTAATTATCACAGGCTCTCGGCCTCGCGAGTCTACTTTAACATGATCACGCAGCGACTGGATGAACTGCACATCAAATCGGTGGAGACAACGCCTTCAATCGACGGCTTCCTTAAACGGCGTCTGGAACCATCACGTATGACCTGTGAATCGGTATCACAATGGCTTGACCAGCTTTCGCAACGCGTCGCCCATGCAAGCCAGCTTCTCAGGACCAGAATCGATGTTCGTCATGAGCAGCAGACCCATGAACTGTTAAAAGCGATGAACAACCGCTTCCACCTGCAACTCAGACTACAATCGGCGGCTGAGCTACTATCTATCGCCATCTTCACCTACTATGCAGTTAACTTACTGACCTATGTTGGTGAAGAGGTCTGTGCCTATTTTTCTCTGAACTTCGATCCGGTACCCTTCAAAGGTGTTGCCGCCCCCATTATGGTTGGCGTTGCCTTGCTGTTTATCTGGCAGTCACGAAAAAAACGTAAAATCGAGTAGCAGCGATGGATCCGAATATTCTGCAATCCAGTGTAAAATAGACGGCTATCATAACAATGTCGCACCGAACAGGTTCGAACGGCGGCATTTAAAAGCGCTCAAGTGTATATAGAAAACATAAAGGCGATTCATACAGCAATGAAGAAGATTAGAGATCAACATCATCTCATATCGCAATATTCGATCCCGGCGTATATCGACCTTCTCGTCAATCATTCAGCGCATCTTTATCAAAGTTCCGCCTTGCTGGAAAAAGCATGTCAATATGCGTGGCATGCACAGGACACTGAGTCCGAGATGCCGAGCAGCCTCGATGTCGCAATATTGCTAAGCCAGTTAAGTGCCGATGAGACAACGATAATTGTATGTTTACTCAGCGACAGCCGGCTACGCTCACCTGAGTTTCACAAGATCATTCAACGTGAATTTCCTGATGAAGTACTGCAGATGATCAAAGGGCTTGAAAAACTGCATGGGTTTAAAGCCGGAAAACAGAATGGTCATGAACAGTCCGAGCGTTTGAGACGCATGTTATTAGCCATGGTGGATGATGTACGCGTCGTGCTCATCAAACTGGCCTATCGGGTGCAGCGCCTCAGGGAACTGGCAACAGCCGATGTCGAAACACAAAAAGCGGTTGCCGCTGAATCACTGGAGATCTTTGCTCCGATCGCCAACCGACTGGGTATCGGACAACTGAAATGGGAGCTCGAAGATCTATCATTTCGCTATTTGCAGCCTGAAACCTATAAGCGCATTGCCAGGTTGCTGGAGGAAAAAAGAAGCGGACGCGAATCCTATATTCGTCAGGTTGTCACAGAAGTTGATACGCTGCTAAAGAGTGCGGATATCGATGCCAGGGTTTATGGAAGACCCAAGCATATCTACAGCATCTGGTCAAAAATGACCCATAAGAACAAACAGTTTTCAGAATTGTTTGATGTGCTGGCCATCAGGGTCACGGTCAATACCATCACAGAGTGTTATACCGCACTGGGGCTGATTCATGGCCACTGGCATTATATTGCCAACGAGTTTGATGACTATATCGCCAACACAAAAGCCAATGGTTATCAGAGTCTGCATACAGCCGTGTACGGACCGGAAGGGAAGCCTGTCGAAATTCAGATCAGAACCAAAGCCATGCATGAATTTGCAGAATTCGGTGTCGCAGCACACTGGCGTTATAAAGAGCGTACCAAACAGGATGAAGTGCTGGAAAAAACCATTCACTCGATCAGAAAATTATTGGAAACACCGGATAGTGAGGATGAAGAGTTTTTAGCCAGCTTTAAAACAGAACTGTTCTCTGATCGGGTGTTCGTGTTAAGCCCGGATGGAAAAATCATTGACCTTCCACAAGGCTCGACCCCTCTTGATTTTGCCTACGCCATTCACACAGAAATCGGTCACAAATGTCGTGGCGCCAAAGTGAACGGTCAGATCGTTCCGCTGACCACGCAACTTCAAAATGGTGTGCAGGTCGAGATTTTAACCACGAATCAGGCTAGCCCCAGCCGCGACTGGCTTAATCCCAACCTGGGTTATATCACCAGCAACAAGGCACGCTCAAAGATCAAAGCCTGGTTCCGGCAACAGGATTACGAGCAACATGTGATGGATGGCAAAACCGCGATCGATCGCGAACTCAAACGTATGCACATTGCTAACCCTGATACGCAAAAATCGCTCGCTCATTTCAAAGTGAACAGCGAAAAAGAGTGGCATGCCAAAGTAGGACGCGGCGATATCACATCCCGTCAGTTGGCTTATGGATTAAATCATATCTATTTCGACGATCCGGTTCAGGCATTACCCCAGTCAAGGCTCCCCGGACGCAAGCTGAAAAACACAGGCTCGCATGATCAAGCGATCAATGTTTGCGGTGTAGGCAACCTGTTAACCTATATGGCCAACTGCTGTAAACCCGTTCCCGGAGATGAGATTATTGGCTTCATCACACACGGCAAAGGGGTTTCGGTGCACCGGCAGGATTGCATCAATATCCTCAATCTGGAACATGAAAAGCAAAAGCGATTGGTCTCTGTTGAGTGGGCGGATCATGATCACCAGACCTTTGAGATCAACCTTTCGATCCAGGCTGTTGATCGCACCGGCCTGTTAAAAGACATCACAAGCATCCTTTCCGATCTGAAAGTCAACGTACTCAGTGTTCATACCCTGTCCAATAAAGATACGCAAATGGCAGATATGCAAATCATGCTGGAAATCGAAGACCTCGAACAACTGCAAAAAGTCTCGGATAAAATCCGGCAGTTACCGAATGTGCAAAAGGTCTATCGCCAGAGGGCATAAGATTCGGGACAGATGCCTGAAGCGACTCAGACTCCCTGATTGGTTATTGCAACCATATTGGCATGCAATCATTCAACCAACGAACTCCCGACTGCATGGCAAGCCTCAAACAATGATTGTTCGAGGCCTTGTCATCTACGGCACGAGCGATGGCAACACCGCCAATCATCATGGCAAGCAGTGCAAGCGACCTGTTCCGACTGTCAGCAAAATCCTCAGCCATCTGCGCATCAAGTGGGGTGGCAGCTTTTTTGAAAGCCTTTCCGTACGTACTGCGCACATCAGCTTCGCGGTTGGCAACATCAGTCACCAGAAACGCCAGCGGACAGGGTGATTGACTCTGATCCACATGTGCCGGATCCAGGTACTGTTGTATGAGTTCAAGCACCATCGCTTTTCCCGATGCTTGTATGATGCCTTCGACTGAAGCTATCACTTGCAGCCAGATCAATAGCCTCGGCATACAGCTGCTGCTTTGATTTGAAGTGCGCATAGAAAGCACCATGCGTCAGATCGGCATCCCGCATGACGTCAGCAATTGAAACACCATCAAATCCGCGCGATGAAAACAGCCTGATCGCACTTTGAAGAATCCGGTTCCGACTGATTTGCTTCTGTTGTACTGGCCAGGACATCGCTCGCCTCAGCATATGATATAGATCATATGGTATCACCTTCTAAGGTAGCGACCGGAGATACGCAACAGATAAGGAGATGCTGATTTATTGCCTACAGGAACCACTGTTACCGGGTGCTCAATTTCACCCTCTCCTTCTGCGAAAGGAATGAACCGGCCATACAAAAAACGGCTATTGCTGTGGCCTTCCATGATCCGGGCATCTGGAGCCATGGCACTTTCGATTATCTCCCTCACGCCAAAACACTGGCTTGCGAATATCTTATTGAGCATGGCCTTAATGAATGGCATGAGGAGATAGAAGCCATGATCGGATACCATCACAAATTCACACCATACGGACTGCATCCCGAATGGCTTGCGGAATCATTTCGCAAGGCCGACTGGATCGATGTTTCAAAAGGATGGCTGGCCTTCGGTATCGATGCCTCCTTTCTGAAAGGTCTCATTGCCGCATTTCCCAACGCAGGTTTTCATGCACGCCTGAAATCGCTCACTGTCGAACGATTTAAAAGCCACCCATTCAATCCACTGCCGATGATGCGGCTTCAGATCGAGAAGCAGGAGTGGATATCAGACCTGACAAAGAACCTAGAGCCGCAGGGCAGCTCTTTACTTTATAGCAACACCACGGATAACTTTAAAATACAATAAAAACCCTCAATGAAGGCACACTATCAACTAAAGAACTGGCCCCGAATCTTCGCGATTGACGATGTGAATGCAGTCTATGAAGAATTGCAGACATCTAATAGATTCAGGGAAAGCTCAATCAACTATTCATTCATGGAGCAACCAATATGCTGCATTTTCAGCAGTTCCGTATTTCAGATAACCGCTCAAATTTTTCCGATAAATCGGGTGCCGTCCCCCACTGCTGGGGATTAACCTCAGCCAGGAAGCCTCTGCTCTTCTTCGGCGGACTCGCTCTGGCGCTTTTTGTGAGCGGCAGCGCATTTGCCGAAACTTCGAACGCCTATTGCAAGGCAGCGAGTGGTCTGGGCTACTGGATTTATGAAATCGATGATCAAAACAAAAGCTTCAGGTTGCGAGACGACTCCCACCTGGACTTTCTCGAGTTTCCACTCAGTGAGGATACCAGCTACAAAGAGCGTGTTGTCTCCTTCTCAAAAAAACGCATCAAATATTGCCGTCTGATCAAGTATCGGAATGATGAGGTTTGCTACACACTCGATCGAGTTAAGTGGGAATTGACGACACAACACTTTGCGGGGGAAGTAGCCGGCGACCACGCAGCTCATGGACAACACGGTCTGGCAAAAGAAACCGGCGGACACGGAGCCCACAGTGATCCGGCAAAGCAGACAACTCGACACGCTTCGAAGAGAGAAGCCCTGGCCCCCGAAAAAACCCCATGCTCGCAAGGGCTGCCATCGAGGAGATCAATCGCAAACTGATCGCCCGAAAGCCTGACCCGGACTTTATGGGTGAATCTTCTCTTTGTTGCAGGTCACTAAGGAAGCGCTGATTCATTCGGCGCTTCCGTGCGAGCAATGGACGGACGCCACAATCCGGCAGGATCGCCGGATTGGACGGCTCTGCCGCCGCCAGGTGAGCGGCAGGATGCAGCGAATCAAATCAGACGCGTAAGTGCCTGATTTGTAAGTAAAGGAAAAATGACTCGGGCATCATGCCCTCGCCCTGCGGGCGGCCGTTGGCCGTCCAATCGGCTTCCTGCCTCTTTGTCACGTTTTTGTCTGTACGGACTGATTTTTGCCAGGAGGGCAATAAATCAGCATCCCCCTAATTTATAAGCGTATTGCAAAATAATTTCGCCTGCTTCCGTGTGGATCTAGAGCTCCACTTGTGACCACTCCTGGATTTACCTTCGGCAATCTACATGGGGGGAAAATTTTTTTTGGGGGGGGGGGGCTGAGCGACAGCCATGCATGCCTTTCGAAAATACGATGGTGTCGCATTGGACATGGCGTTCATTCGGCGCATGCTGAAATTCCGTGCGAAACGCGTGAAAACAGACCACCCCACTGCTGTGGCCCTATCTTTGCTTCTGATGATCGTGCGGAAGAACGCAATGCAGCGTTTGGCAGCAAAAATTGTGACTCAATATCTCAAAGGGGCTTTACATGACACCGATTCAATTAAGTTTTTTTAAAATCACCGTGGCAATTGCAGCAGTGGATAACAACATCGATGACTACGAAGCCAGGCGAATCAGGGATATTGGGAAAAAAATGGAAATTCCTGGCGATATCGTGGATCAAGTCATCAAAAAAATGCTCTCGTTCGATAGTGAAAAGGACATGGTTGAATGGCTCAGCAGTGATATCGTTGCCATCAGCCGGCAATCCAAAGGGGTGAGACAAAGCATGCTGGACTCCATGAACCGCTCCGCCAAAAATGATGGTGATGTATGCCCTGATGAGGCCTCACTTCTGAAGCAGTGCATGAAGGCTTGGAGTATCAGCATCAACGAATAACGTAGCCCACACAAACCACGCTTGCCCGCAGATCTAAAGGGGACGCTACCCTTTTTGGGATCAACTTCCGGTAAAGACAAAATTCAGTGCTGCAATAATCTCGTCCCGATAGCATTGAAGATTGGTGATCGACTCTCCCAGAACAGCCAGAGATACACCTGCAAGCTCTGCAGTAGATAACACAAACCGTTCGCCATCCACCTCCAGTACCGGATTCAGATGAAGCATCGGTTTTGGAATCGACTCGTTGGTATACAGCGGGATGACCACCCGAGTGGCCAACACATCCAGCAGATCGGCCTGAACATCAAGCAAGTATGGAATAAATGCGTTTGTATCCGAATTTGGATTTTGATAAAGGTCGAACTGCGCCATCAGAAGCGCCGCAGTCCGTCACTGAACGTCCCTTGCTGCTCAATACGCTTGTTATACGCCTTCACCCGCTCTTCATTTTCAGCCAGCCACGCAGCACGTTTCTTTTCACGCAGTATACTTTCCAGCGACTGCTCCAGAGTCTGGGACAAATTAATCCCCATCGCTTTTGCCTGATCAATCAGGCTCTCATCGATCCGCAGGTTCACAGCCCGTTTAAGCGGTTTACTCATCAGATACCTCAGCACAATTTGCGCGCATGGTTTATACGCACAATACACCTTCATTTGACGGATCGCCAATCAAGCGCCAAAAAAAAGCCCCCTGCCAGCACGTAAACCGGCAGAGGGCTTTGATGTGTTGAAGCGCGGTCGGTTACTTCAGCTGATCAAGGTTACGGACTGCACCCTTGTCGGCAGAAGTGGTCAGGGCTGCATAGGCCTGCAGGGCTTTGGACACGTAGCGATCACGATCCACCGGCTTCCAGGCAGCAGCACCTTTCGCTTCCATGGCGGCACGGCGGCTGGCCAGCTCCTCATCGGAAACAACCAGCTGGATCGAGCGGTTCGGGATATCGATTTCAATCTTGTCGCCCTCTTCCACCAGACCGATGGCACCACCTTCAGCCGCTTCCGGAGAAGCGTGGCCGATGGAGAGGCCTGAGGTGCCGCCGGAGAAGCGGCCGTCGGTGAGCAGTGCGCAGACTTTGCCGAGGCCCTTCGACTTCAGGTAGGAGGTCGGATAGAGCATCTCCTGCATGCCGGGGCCGCCCTTCGGGCCTTCGTAGCGGATGATCACGATATCGCCGGCAGCAACCTTGTCGTTCAAAATACCGTGAACAGCATCGTCCTGGCTCTCGAACACGCGGGCAGTACCGGTGAACTTCCAGATCGATTCGTCCACACCAGCCGTCTTCACGATGCAGCCACGCTCGGCAATATTGCCGAACAGCACGGCGATCCCCCCCTCTTTCGAGTAGGCATGTTCGAAATCACGGATGCAGCCGCCCTCGCGGTCCAGATCGAGCGACTTGTAGCGCGCATCCTGAATGAAGGCCTCCTGCGTCGGGATACCGCCGGGAGCGGCCGCGAACAGCGTGCGGGCAGCCGCATTGGCCTCGTTGACGATATCGTTGGCATCGAGCGATGCGCCGAGTGTGGCGGTATGTACGGTCGGCACATCGCGGTGGATCAGGCCGGCGCGATCCAGCTCGGCCAGAATCGAGGTAACACCACCGGCACGGTGCACATCTTCCATGTGGTACGCCTGCGTGGCTGGTGCCACCTTGCACAGGCACGGCACTTTGCGTGACAAACGATCGATATCGGCCATGGTGAAATCGACACCGGCCTCCTGGGCACAGGCCAGAAGATGCAGCACGGTATTTGATGATCCGCCCATGGCGATATCCAGCGCCATCGCATTCTCAAACGCTTCAAACGTGGCAATCGAGCGCGGCAGAACGCTTGCATCATCCTGCTCATACCAGCGTTTGGCATTCTCCACCGCCAGACGACCGGCGCGCAGGAACAGCTCCTTGCGATCGGCGTGGGTCGCCACCAGCGAACCGTTGCCCGGCAGGCTCAGACCCAGCGCTTCGGAGAGGCAATTCATCGAGTTGGCGGTAAACATACCCGAGCAGGAGCCACAGGTCGGACAGGCCGAACGCTCAACCGCATCGACATCTTCATCGCTCTCATCGGGACTTGCGGCCATCACCATCGCATCAACGAGATCGAGATGCAGCTCGCGGTTGTTCAGCGTGATCTTGCCCGCTTCCATCGGCCCACCGGAGACAAAGATGGCCGGGATATTCAGACGCAGGGCTGCCATCAGCATACCGGGGGTGATCTTGTCGCAGTTGGAGATGCAGACCATGGCATCGGCGGTGTGCGCATTGCACATATACTCCACCGAGTCGGCAATCAGATCGCGGGACGGCAGCGAATAAAGCATGCCGCCGTGGCCCATGGCGATACCGTCATCGATGGCGATGGTGTTGAACTCCTTGGCCACACCACCGGCTGCCTCGATTTCACGCGTCACCATCTGGCCCAGATCCTTCAGGTGGACATGGCCCGGTACGAACTGGGTGAATGAGTTGACCACAGCAATGATCGGCTTCTGAAAATCCTCATCCTTCATGCCGGTGGCGCGCCACAGCGAACGGGCGCCAGCCATATTACGGCCATGGGTCGAGGTACGGGAACGATAAGCAGGCATAGAAACTCTCCAAGTCAAAAACGTGTGCGAAGCGTAACGGCAAACAAATGCTTTCACCACAGAGGGCAGAGAGTTACACAAAGAAAACCTTAAATCGATTCGCTGGTGGCAATGCCTGCCCCCTCCAGCCTGCACAAAGACATACCATGTACCAGTTTATGACCATACCCTGCGAAACTTTGGGGTGAAGATATGGATGTGAGCATTTGACAAGGGTGGAGTCGCACCGGAAACTTTCGCTTATGAATGCACAGGCGCTGCTGGAACAGCTTTACGACACCCCCGAATCCGAATTAATCGCACAAATCAAACAACTGAGAGCCGACCTTGGCGATCAGGTACTGATACTTGGACACCATTATCAGCGTGAAGAGGTGTTCGCTTTCGCCGATATCACCGGTGATTCGCTAAAACTTTCGCAGAAGGCGGCAGAAACTGATGCGCCCAATATTATCTTTTGCGGCGTACACTTCATGGCCGAGACTGCCGATATTCTGACGGCCCCACATCAGGTGGTACTGTTACCAGATCTTGCTGCCGGCTGCTCCATGGCCGATATGGCGGATGATGAACAGGTCAACCGCTGCTGGCGTGAACTCTCGGAAGTCATCAATCCGGATGAGTGCGTGACACCGGTGACCTATATCAACTCCACTGCGGCGCTGAAATCATTCTGCGGTGAGCACGGCGGCATCGTCTGCACCTCCGGCAATGCCCGCAAGATTCTCGAGTGGTCGTGGGCTCAGCGTGAAAAAATACTTTTCTTCCCCGATCAGCATCTGGGAGAAAACACTGCCGTGACCATGGGTATCCCCGATGATCAGATGATTATCTGGGATCCGGCCCTGCCGATGGGCGGCAACAGTCGTGACGCCATCGAGCATGCCCGTCTCATTCTTTGGAAAGGTTTCTGCTCGGTACATCAGCTGTTCAAAACAGAGCATGCCGACACCATGCGACGCAACCATGACGGCATTGAGATACTTGCGCATCCTGAATGTTCGCGGGCCGTATGCGAAACCGCCGATTTCGTCGGCTCGACCGAAATGATTATCAAGCATGTCGCAGAAGCACCGGCCGGCAGCAAGTTTGCCATTGCCACCGAACTGAACCTGGTTAACCGCTTGCGCCTTCAGTTTCCTGATAAACCGATCTGGTTTCTCTCGCCGATGGTCTGCATGTGCTCCACCATGTTCCGCACCGATCCGCAGCACCTCTATGCGGCCCTGCTCTCGATTCGTGATGGCAACATCACCCACCAGATCATTGTCCCTGACAACCAGAAACGCCTGGCAAAACTGGCACTGGAAAGGATGTTAAGCCTTGCGTAAAAACACCTCCCCCACCTGTACCGCAGCACTGTTAACCCTCCTGTGCTGGAGCATGCCCGGCCAGTTGCTGGCTGCTGATCCGGATGAGGATGCGTTGCAGGAGAGTATTGCAACCTTCAAGGAGGGGGAAAACAGCGTTTACGCGCCCAGAACCATTGAGCGGGCCGAAGCCTATCTCGGTGCCGCCCTGATGGCCCGGCAACAGCAAAAAATCGATGATGAGCGTGCCGCACTGAACATGGGCGAACAAAGTGTCGCCGAGGCCAGACAAACGGCTGAAGGATTCCGCTCCCGCTTCAGTCAGCTGCTGGATCTCCGTGAAACGGCCACCTCCATCGCTAAAATCATCGCCACATCAAGCCAGGGGGCCTCTGACCGCACATCGGCACAGGCACTTGCAGACGCCAACAAGGAGCTGCAACTGGCCATTTCAACCCATGAACAGGGTGACCTTAATCAGACGCAGGAACACGCAGCAGCTGCAGAGAGCGGTTATCGCAAATTGCTGGATCAGTCCCTGCCCTGGCTGGCTGACCTGGCGGAAAACGATATCGGCAAAGCGGCCAATGCCGGCGCCAAACAGTTTGCACCTGAAACCTATCGCACCGCAAAAGAACGGGTGGCGGCACTGCGCAACTATATCGATGGCATTGACCACACACCACCCGCCCACCCGGCTGAAGCGCTTTATCTGGCGCAGGAGTCCAAGCATCTTGCTCAGCAGGTGAAGGTATGGCGCAAGGATTCAGGCAGTCATGAGTCGATGGTTCTGGAGAACCGTGACTTTAAACTCAAACTGGCAACGATACTGGGGATGGAAATCGATCAACAGAACTCGATGATCAACAATATCCCGCGTGAAAAGCTGCTGACTGCAGCCAAACAACTGAAAACAGCACTGGCGGATGAGCGCAGTGCCCGCAAGGCTGAACGCAAGGAGATGAAGCAGCAGTTTGAGGCAGAACTGGCCAAACGCCTGGACGAACAGCGCAATGAACTGGCGCAGGCGCAACAGTCGCAGATGAGTGATATCCGTGAGGCATTCAAGGTAAAGCTTGAGCGGGAAACCTATGAACAGAAACGCCAGCAACGCATGCATGCAACCTTCAAGCAGGGTGAAGCCGATATCTTCGTCAATCTCGATGGCTCACTGCTGATTCGACTGAGCGCGCTCAAATTCGCCAGTGGCAGCAGTAAAATCAATGCCAAATATTATGATATGCTGGGCCATCTTAAATCCGCCATCGCCATTTATGCCGATCGCACCGTGCGCATTGAGGGCCATACCGACGATCAGGGTGATGTCAAAGTCAATCAGGCCCTCTCGCTCAAACGTGCGGAATCGGTGCGTGATTTCCTCATCTCTGCCGGTGCTGACGGCACCCATCTGAAAGCGCTCGGTTATGGTGAGGTTCGCCCGATAGCCAGCAATGAGTTCGAAAAAGGCCGGGAAATGAATCGTCGCATTGATGTTATTATCGAGGCTGCTGCCACTAAATAGCCAGAGCACTGTCACCTGAAAGATTGGCACAACTCGTGCGTACTCTTTCATCAGATATGAGGAGCTATCATGACAGAACTGGAACGAATGGATGATCTGCCGGAACCACTGCGTAGCGATGTACATCGCCTGCTCAGCGACTATCAGCATGACTCCCCCTACAAGCGGGCCATTGTTGTTGAGGCCATGCGACTGCTCAGCGGTGATTACAATAATGCCGACATCAAAATGCTGGCAAAAACACTGGCTGAGTTGCGCAAGGGGCTGAATGTATTCAAGCCCTACCAGTCATGGCGCAAGGTTGCAGTCTTCGGCTCGGCACGCACTGCTCCAACCAGCCTGCGCTACCAGCATACGCGCGACTGTGCCCGTGCCCTGAAAGAGGCCGGCTTTATGATTATCACCGGTGGTGGTGGTGGCATGATGCAGGCGGCCAATGAAGGGGCCGGTGAAACCAACTCCTTCGCCATCAACATCAACCTGCCGATGGAGCAGCAGCCTAATCCCATCATGGATGGCTCCCCCCGCCACTTCTACTGTCAGTATTTCTTCACCCGCAAACTATTCTTTCTCAAAGAGAGTGATGCGGTCATCCTGACAGCCGGCGGATTCGGTACACTGGACGAAACATTTGAAACCCTGACCCTGCTGCAAACCGGCCGTAACCCGCCGATACCGGTTGTATTGCTGGAGGCACCCGGCGATGACTATTGGGGGCCGTTTACCCACTCATGGATGCGCCGCCTGGCCAACGATCACCTGATCGATGCCGATGACCACCACCTGCTCTACCATACCGACAACATTGAGGCAGCGGTCGATTATATCAGCGACTATTACATCAACTATCACAGCTTCCGCTATGTCGGCCAGTGTACCCTGCTGCGCCTGCTTAACCCGCTGAATGATGAGACCATGCAAAGACTGAATGCCGAGTTCAGTGATGTGCTCTGCCAGGGCACCATTGAGCAGGTATTCGGCTGGCCAAAATCAGATGACCCCTGCTATGCCCATCTGCCGCGTTTGCGCATGCATCTGGATCGCAGACGCATGAGTGTACTGCCGCAGATTATCCGGCGCATGAATGCGCTGTATCAGAACAGCAATAACAGCTGAAAGCGAAGGCATCATAAGCAGCGGCTGCACAGGTGTGGCCGCTGCCTGTCACCACCTCTACTTTCGCTCTTCCTCCTGACTGCGGGAAAGCTCGCCACGCAAACGCTCCAGTGCAGCCTGTGTCTGCTCAAGTTCGCGCAACAGATCATCTTTTGACGGTGGCTGCCGCATGGAGGCCAGACGCTCCTGCTTCGCCTCTTCAAGGTTATTGATCACCACCGCAATAAACAGATTGATAATCACAAAGGTTCCCATAATCACAAAGGAGACAAAGTAGATCCAGCTGTATGGATTCATCTCCATCGCCGTGTACATCACCGATGTCCAGCTCTCCAGGGTGACAATGCGGAACAGCGTCAGCAGTGAAATCCCCAGGTCACGCCAGTGCTCCGGATCATGTTCATGAAACAGCTGCTGACCGGCGACGGCATAGATATAAAAGATCACTCCCATCAACAGCATGATATTGCCCATGCTTGGAATCGAACGGATCAGCGTCTCAACAATCAGGCGCAGCTCAGGGATGGCCGTAATCAGACGCAACACCCGCAACAATCTCGCCAGTCGTGCCAGCATCGCCATTTCGCCGGTGCTGGGCAGCATGGCAAGTAAAATGATAGAAAAATCAAACAGATTCCAGCCACTGCCGAAATAGAGGCGCAGCCTGGGAGCAACGGCGAAGATCTTCAGCATCGCCTCCCCAATAAAGATCGAGAGAACGATTCTGTTCCCCCACTGAATGAGCCCGCCATAGGTGGCACTGAGCTCTTCAGACGTCTCCAGTCCAATCAGGACAGCGCTGAACAGAATCACTGCAATAATAAAATATTCGAAAGCACGGGCTGAAACCACGCGCCGGGCAAGCTCTTGCACCGTTTATCCCTCCGTTCTCAAAACTGCCGCGCATTGTGATAATGCCCAGACAGCGAAGCAACCACACAGATGAAGCATACCTGTATACCCGAGGTTGACGCTGCCGGTGATGGTCGCAAGTCTGCACTGCATCAATTCTGGAGGATCTCATGGGATACAATGTTTACGGCGTAGGCAACGCTATTATGGATATGCAGGTTCGCTGCTCAGATGAATTCCTTGCACTTGCCGGCATCGAAAAAGGCATCATGACACTCGTCGATGAAGAGCGCCAGAAGCATGTGCTGGACGCGCTGGCTGATCATCAGGTGAATTACTGCTCCGGCGGCTCCGCTGCCAATACGATTGTCGGCATTGCCGATATGGGCGGTACCACTGCCTATGCATGTAAAACAGGCAGCGATGGCTTTGGTGAGCAGTATCTGGATGAGATGAAAAAGATCGGTGTGGCCATTGAGGTTGCATCCAGTGCCGGTCAGACAGGCAGCTGCGTGGTGCTGATCACCCCCGATGCACAGCGCACCATGCTGACCAACCTGGGCATTTCCGCCTCACTCTCGGCTGATGACATTTCGGAAAGTGAAATTGCCAAAGCCGAATATGTCTATATCGAAGGCTACCTCTTCGCCGGCGACAGCACCCGCTCTGCTGCGCTGCGTGCCATTGAGCTGGCCAAGAAGAATCACGTCAAGGTTGCCCTGACCATTTCAGATCCGTTTCTGATAGATATCTGTCGCGATCAGTTCCAGAGCCTGATTGAGACATCCGTTGATCTTCTCTTCTGTAATGAAGAGGAGGCGCGCGCCCTGACCGGCCTTGAGGATCCGATTGCCTGTGCGCATGCCATCCACAAGCACTGTGCCAACGTCGCGCTGACACTGGGTAAAAATGGCTCAATCATCATGCATCAGGGCGATGCACTGCCGGTAGAGGGGGTTATTGTCGAGGCCATTGATACAACCGGCGCCGGTGACATGTATGCTGCAGGTGTGCTTTATGGCATTACCAATGGCCTGACATGGCAACAGGCCGGCCACCTGGGTTCGCATGCAGCTGCACGCGTGGTTTCGCAGCTGGGCGCCCGACTGCCAAACCCGCTGACACAGGATGAAATTCAGCAGCTTCTCGCCTGAGATCAGACGAAACTCAACGACTAATCGATACCTTTGGAGTCATCATGAAACTGATTACAACCGCTACGGCATCTCTGCTCATGCTGCTTGCCCTTTCAGCCTGCTCGCCGGAACCGGGAAGCGAAGCCTGGTGCAATAAAATCAAGGATACACCCAAGAGTGACTGGAGTGCGAATGATGCCGGCACCTATGCAAAATACTGTATTCTTGGCCAGTACAAAAAGTAGAGCGTTATTTCGGTAAGTAAAAGGCCGCCTGAAACATGGCGGCCTTTTTTATTGATCCGTCACCTTGCTGGCGCGGGTTCGAATCCCGAAAGAGACGAAGGCATCACCGGCAACCATCAAACAGCGCCGACAGCACCTGTCAGCTGCAGCGATCACAAGGCGGCAGCAGAAATAAAAAAAGCCCGGAAACATAAGCTTCCGGGCTTTCGTTTTTCGAATCAATCAAGATTCTTGTTTGGTACTCCCAAGGGGAATCGAACCCCTGTTTCCGGCGTGAGAGGCCAGCGTCCTGACCGCTAGACGATGGGAGCATCTCTCTGCGGGCGGCGATTTCTAACCTTGCAGAGAGCCTTCGTCAATCGAAAATTTCAGACAATATTTCCGACAACATGTTTTCACCGCCTTTGAGGTTACGCTTGGCAAGAAATGCACTGGCACCAGCTGCCAATGCAAGCTGCTGGTCATGTTCACTTTCTCGCGTCGCAATAATCAGAATCGGTGTATCCTTCAACGCCTCCTGACTGCGCAGACGCGAGATCAGAGTGATGCCATCCATATCCGGCATATCAATATCGGTCACCAGCAGGTCGTAATCACGCAAACGAACCTTTTCGAGCATGTCAGCCGCACCGATCGCCGTATCAACACGACAGCCAATCGTTTCAAACATCGCCCTCTCGATCTGCAAGGCCAGTGAGGAATCATCTACCAGAAGAACATGGCGCTGAATCGGCTGCGGTATCGCATCCCTGACCCTCTCAAGATCAATATCAGGCGCTGTTCGCCACATCATCTTCAGCCCGTTCGGCTCCAGCATCAACAACACCGAACCATCGGCAATAATGGCACAGCCCATCAGCCCTGCCGGACGATAGTGCCTGAGGTATGGATCCACCTCACGCAGCATCACCTTCTGACTCTCAAGCAGCTGATCAACCACGACCGCCAGATAACCATCCATATGGCTGACAATCAAAACACTGCTGGCTGAGTGATCCCGCGCCTGAACGCCTGCGACCATCTGCGCCATATCGATCAGAGGTACGCGCTGCCCCTCATAATCAATATAACCACGCGCATAAGGGCCATGACCCTGTTTGATCACCTGCTCCTGTAAAGGCAGGACCTGCTCAACCAGATCCTCCAGCATACCGAACTGCTGTCCGGCCACAGTAAAGATCATCACCTGCTGCAAACCAACCGCAGCCGGTACCGTCAGGCGGAATCGAGTTCCCCTTCCCTTTTCGGTACGAATATGAATGGTACCGGTCAGCTCACGAATGACATCCTGGGCAATGGTCATACCCATGCCCCGTCCGGCCAGATCAGTCACGGTAGAACGGGTAGAGAATCCAGGCTGAAAAATCAGCTCAAGCATCTCATTTTCGCTCATCTCGTCAGCTTCCTGAGCACTGATCAAACCAATGGCTATGGCCTTTCTTGCAATCGCATCCAGATCCAGGCCGGCACCATCATCCATCACATCGATACAGACCATGTGCCCCTGCATGGAAGCAGCAATAACAACCTTGCCCTCTTCGCGCTTGCCACGCTCCAGACGAGCCTCGCTGCTTTCAATGCCGTGAGCGATGGCATTATTGATCAGATGAACAAGCGGCTCCATCAAGGCTTCAGCCGTCAACTGATCCATTTCAATTTTGTCACCGGCCAGCGTCAGCTGAACCTTTTTACCGGCACGTGCCGCAACATCCCGCACAGTGCGCGGAAAGGCTGCAAACACAGACGAGAGCGGGCGTAGCATCAAACCGAATACCTGATCGCGCAAGTCATCCAGCATCGCTGTAGAACGCTGGTGATGATAGCGAAGCTCGCCGGCAAAGCCCTGCAGTTGACGTGCCTGGCGCTCAATATCTATCTGCATGGCCGCCAGGGCCTTGGCCTGCTGCTCACCCTGTCCGAGCGAAGCCAGAGACTGCATACGCCCTTTAAGAGCGAGCATTTCATCGGCCAGGCTGCGCAGCTGTGTTTCAGTGGCATCCGAACGATAGCGATCCGTACCAAATTCAATGATCTGATTGGAGAGACGCAATAATCTGGTTCGATCCACACGCAGGAATGTATTCGCAGGTGGTGCTGAATTCGTTGAAGGTGCCGGAGCCGCCGGAGCCGCCGGAGCCGCCGGAGCCGCCGGAGCCGCCGGAGCCGCCGGAGCCGCTGGAGCCGCCGGAGCCGCTGGAGCCGCTGGAGCCGCCGGAGCCGCCGGAGCCGCCGGAGCCGCCGGAGCCGCTGGAGCCGCTGGAGCCGCTGGAGCCGCTGGAGCCGCTGGAGCCGCCGGAGCCGCCGGAGCCGCCGCAGCCGCTGGAGCCGCTGGAGCCGCCGGAGCCGCTGGAGCCGCTGGAGCCGCTGGAGCCGCTGGAGCCGCTGGAGCCGCTGGAGCCGCTGGAGCCGCTGGAGCCGCTGGAGCCGCTGGAGCCGCTGGAGCCGCTGGAGCCGCTGGAGCCGCTG
>NZ_VBRY01000004.1 GCF_005818865.1 Mariprofundus erugo | reverse complement strand
AGCAGTGGAAGCAGTGGAAGCAGTGGAAGCAGTGGAAGCAGTGGAAGCAGTGGAAGCAGTGGAAGCAGTGGAAGCAGTGGAAGCAGTGGAAGCAGTGGAAGCAGTGGAAGCAGTGGAAGCAGTGGAAACAGTGGAAACAGTGGAAACAGTGGAAACAGCAGAAGTAGAAACGGATCGGGTCGGGGCGGAGATGGCATGTGGCGCTGTGGCAGTGATCGAACCAGCAGCAGTGGAGGGTGAAGTGATGAATAGTTCAGTCTGGCCGCAAACAGCCGACAGGCGGTTGATCAAAGTACTTGAGCGACAGGTGGAGGGTTCAGTTTCATTGCTTGAATCAAGCTCCGAAGATGGCCTGATCAAGTTAACCCAGATTCTCGACCTCGGTGTCAGTCCTGAAATTGAAGAGTTGATTATGGCTGCACTGACAGACCTGCAGAATATCGATCGGGTCATGCAGCGGTTGAATAATGTGAAATCCTGTTTGCAGGACTGGGGATCGGCGGCACCGGCCGCACCGGCCTCAGCCTTGTGGAAGAGTGAAGTGGAAAAGCGCTACGTGATGGAAGAGGAGCGCACAGTACTCAGGGAGGAGTTATGAGTGGAGCACCAAGAATTCTGATTGTTGAAGACTCAACCATGGTGCGTATTACGGTCAAGCGGACGCTGGCCGCAGTTGATTTTCTTGTGGATGAAGCCAAGGACGGTCAAATAGGTCTGGATATGGCGCTGGCCAGTATGGATCGGCCCTATGATCTGATTCTGACAGACCTGAATATGCCGAATCTGGATGGGCTGAGCATGATCAAGCGACTGAGGGAAACAGCCGCTTATGCTGAAACGCCTATTGTCATGCTGACCACCGAGTCAGGGGAAGAGAAAAAGGCAGTTGGGCACGGGTCCGGTGTCTCCTCCTGGCTGGTGAAACCGTTTGAGCCTGATGCATTGATTGAGACAGTCGGAAGTATGTTATTCTGATGACCTGTTTGTTGGACAAGGCTGCCTCTCTTGCTGCGGGGCAGAAAGGAGTTGCCGGTGGATGAAGAGCTGTTATCGGAGTTTCTGACCGAAAGTAACGAGAATATGGCCTCGATCGAAGAGCAGTTGATGGAGCTTGAGGCCAATCCGGGCGATGAAGAGCTGGTCAACGCCATATTTCGTATCATTCATACGGTGAAGGGAAGTTGTGGCTTTATCGGTTTAACCCGCCTGGAAAAGGTGGCACACGCAGGTGAAAATCTGCTCGGCAAGGTGCGGGCACTGAAGTTTCAGGTAAATGATGATATTGTCTCCCTGTTGCTCTCGTGTGCAGATGCGATCAATGCGATTCTTGACGGGTTGCAGTCGGATGGTGTCGAGCCGGATATTGATCACAGCGCCCTGATTCGGCGCTTGCAGGCTGCTGAACGACTGGTTGAGGTGATGGCCGGATCCCAGCAACCGGCAGCGAAACCTGTTGCTGCCCCGGCTGCCGGGAAGAAAGTGGCTCCTCAACCGGTTGTTGCAGCGAATCAGGATTCGGGAATGGTTGCCGAAGGCGATATAACGCCCGAGATGTGGCTCGAAGGTTTTGACGATGCGGTTTACAGCCAGTTGCGGGACAAGGGGTGGCTAACTCCCTCCCAGGCTGTGGCCGCCGGATTTGCTGCACTGCGCGAGCTGGATGCGCTGACGCCGGCGGATGCACTGAAAATACTCGGTGCCGCGAAAGCTGTGATAGCGGCTGGCGGCATCAGAACAAAGGCGGTAGCAGCGGAGCCCGAAGCGGTTGAGCCGGATATGGAGGAGGTTGCTTCTGTTGCTGCGCCCGCCGCTGCACCTGTTGCGCCTGAGCCATTGAGTGCGCCGCCGCCGGCTCTGCGTACGCCGCCCGAGGTGAAGGTTGAAAAAGAGCCGTTGCCAGCCGTATCAGCTAAAGAGGTTGAGAAAGGGGAAGATGCCGCAGGCCGGAAGCCTGCCGCCGGTGCCGGATCCATTCGTGTGGATGTGGAGCTGCTGGATTCATTAATGAATCAGGTGGGGGAGCTGGTGCTTACCCGGAACCGTCTGGTGCAGATGGTTGCCGCATCCGGGTCAATGGAATTTATGCGCGTGGGCCGGGAGGTGGATCAGGTCACCGAACGATTGCAGGCCCAGCTGTTGCGTACCCGTATGCAGCCGATCAAGACGATCTGGGGCAATATGCCTCGGGTTGTGCGCGATATCAGTAAGCAACTGCAAAAGCAGATCGTGGTCGAGATGGAGGGGGAAGAGACCGAGCTCGATCGCACGATTCTCAATGCGTTGAAAGATCCGCTGACACACATTATTCGTAACAGTTGCGATCATGGGATCGAGCCTTCGGCTGTCCGCATCGCTGCCGGTAAACCCGCTGTGGGCACGATTCGCCTGAATGCGGCCCAGGAGTCCGGTTATATCGTTATCCTGATCGAGGATGACGGTGCAGGTATTCCGGCCGACAAGGTCAAGGCCAAGGCCGTTGCCATGGGCGTGATCACAGAGGATGAAGCTGCCGCCATGAATGACAAGGTGGCGTTGCAGTTGATATTCAATGCAGGACTTTCGACGGCGGAAACGGTCAGTAACTTTTCCGGTCGTGGCGTCGGTATGGATGTGGTGCGCACCGAAATCGAGAAGGTGGGTGGCAGCGTCGATATCAGCAGTACAATCGGTAGTGGTACCACGCTGCGCATTCGTATTCCGCTGACGCTGGCGATTATTTCAGCGATGATTATCGGATGCCGTGAACGGCGATTTGCCGTCCCGCAAATCAGTATTCGTGAGCTGCTCAGTGCACCTGCCACATCGGAAGAGTGGCGGATGATTGGCGATCAGCCCTTTTTCCGGTTGCGTGGTCGTTTGCTGCCGGTGCTTGATCTGGCTTCAACACTGCAGCTTGATCAACAGCGTCGTAACGCCGGTTCCATTGTGGTGATTGATGCCGGTGAGCGTTCACTGGGGCTGCTGGTGGATACGATCTTCGGTTCGGAAGAGATCGTTGTGAAGCCGCTAGGCATTCACTTCCGTAACCTCAGCCAGTATGGCGGCTGCAGTATTCTGGGCGATGGTGCGGTGATTCCGATTCTCGACTGCAACGGGTTGGCGCAGATGATGAAAATCTCCGATGAGATGGAGGCATCGGCGCGCATCAGGCAGGAGGAGGAGATCAGGCAGGAAAATGATCTTCAGCATGTGTTGTTGTTTACCCATGCAGACGGGCGCTATGCCATTCCGATGGCACTGATCGAGCGCCTGGAGCACTTTCCGCGTGAGCGCATTGAGCGTTCGGGCAGCTCTGAAGTCTTGCAGTATCGGCATGGTGAGGTGATTCGCGTATTGCGCTGGGGCGATTTGATCGGCCAGCCCGATGAGTTGAGTGAAGAGGTCTACGGACTGATTCTTTCGGATGGCGATCACCGCATGTGCCTGCAGGTGAATGAAATCGAGGATATTATCGAGGTGCCCCTGGAGATTAAAAAACCGGTGCAGGATGAGTTCTTCCTTGGCACTGCGGTGATTCAGAATCAGGTGGCGGAAGTGGTCGATGTGTTTGATGTGATCAAGCGGGCTGTCCCTGACTGGTTCAAGAGCAAAGCCGGTGGTGCATCGCAGCAGCGTAGCCGCATTCTTTTTGCGGAAGACACACCGTTTTTCCGGAATCTGGTGTTACCGGTGCTTGAGTCGATGCACTTTGAGGTCTGGATTGCCTGTGATGGTGAGCAGGCGAAGAAAATTCTCGAAGAGAGAGTCCCGGATATTGTTCTGACAGATCTGGAAATGCCAAAGATGAATGGCTATGAGCTGGCCGGCTGGATTCGCAGTAACAAGCAGCTGCAGCATCTGCCGGTGGTGGCATTAACGGCAACGCCACCGGATGAGAATGATGAGGAACAGCGCCGGAATTTTGATGAGGTGCTGGTTAAATTCGATCGCCACTCGCTGGTGGAACATTTGCGGGACGTGCTCGCTTCACATGCACACAGGGGCCAGCCGCCGGCTGTTGAGGATGCACAGATTATATCAGGTGAGGTGACACGATGAGCAAGAATGCAGTCGTGCCGACATCGAAGGTCGGTATATGCAGCTCCGAGCTGTTGACCTGCAGGGTGGGGGACCAGTGGCTTGGTTTACCCGTCCGGCATGTGCGGGAAGTCGTGACGCCGATGCAATACACTGATATGCCTCTTTCAGCGGATGCTGTGATGGGGTTGATCAATTTGCGCGGCCGGGTGATTACTCAGCTGGATGTGAGGCGGGTGATTGGTTTACCGCCGAGGACGGGAAGCTATTACCGTGTGGCTATTGTTGAAACGGTCAGCGGAGAAGACTTCGGACTGGTGATGGATGCTGTGGGTGAAGTGATTGAATTGAATCCCGAACACTATGAAAAGACGCCCAAAACGCTGGCCAGGGTTTGGCAAATGGTGAGTGACGGTGTGCTCAAGCGTGATGACCATGTGCTGGTGCTTGTCGATGTGGAGCGCTTTATTACCCTGACGATAGCCGATCAGCAGATGCAGGAGATACCGGCTCTGTTGAATTAGTGGATGCACGTCCAATGCGGGGGCTGCATTGCCCCGGTGACTGGAACCATAGTAACACAACTGTTTCAGTTCAGATGCTGAAATGGATGATCTTAAATGATGTCTCGAAAGCGGGGGTGGTATGAAAGCTCTGATAGTTGATGATGCCAAAGTGGTGCGGGTGGCGCTCGGCCGCATTATGAATCAGCTGGGTTATGAAACAGTGACAGCCGAAAACGGGCTTGAGGCGCTGGAGCAGATGGAGGCCCACCCGGATACGGATGTGGTGATGCTCGACTGGAATATGCCGGTCATGAACGGCTACGATTTTCTGGTGGCCATGCGCGAGGACAGTCGTTTCGGCAACTCACCCAAGGTGATTATGGTGACGACAGAGACGGGTATGGGATCAATGATGAAGGCGCTCGCTGCCGGAGCGGATGAATACATTATGAAGCCGTTTGACCGTGAAATGGTATCAGGGAAGCTGATGATGATCGGTCTTGAGGTCTCAGATCCTGGCTCCGAGTGAGTTTCAGGTGAATACGCATGCATTGCGCACCCTGATCGTTGATGACTCGATGGTTTTCAGGACGTTCCTTCGTCGCTGTTTGAGTGAGATCGATGGGGTCGAGGTGGTGGGTGCCGCAGCAGACGGTAAAGCAGCGCTTCGCCGCATTGAAGAGTTAAAGCCTGATCTGGTCACGCTGGATATCGAGATGCCGCATCTTGATGGTATCGATGTTCTCAATGCATTGCATGATCAGTCGCCGGATACCCGGGTGGTGATTGTCACCAGTGAAACGGTGTCCAATGCCGGTCGGGCGGTGGAGGCGCTGGAGGCAGGAGCCTTCGAAATTATTTTAAAGCCGCGGGCTGCAAGCAGTGAAGACAGGCAGGAACTGGTGGATCAGCTGCGGGCATGTCTGCAGGCTGCACGCAGTATCAGCGTGGTGACAAAAGGAAAGAGTGGCAAGCTGCGCAGCAGAGCTTCACCGCCAGCCTCTGTCGATCGTCCCCGGCAGGCAGACGTTGTCGCGATTTCTTCGCCGCCACCACTCTCATTCCGCCCGGATGTGATTGCCATCGGTACCAGTACCGGAGGGCCGCAGGCGCTTTCTGCCGTGCTTACCCCTTTGCCCGCCAGCATGCGTACACCGATTGTCATTACCCAGCATATGCCAGGGCTGTTTATCCGTTCGCTGGCCGAGCGCCTGGATCGCGAGACACAACTGACATGTCATGTGGCGGAAGAAGGGATGCCGTTACTGGCGGGACATGTCTATCTTGCGCCGGGTAATGTTCACCTTGAGGTCAACCGGGTTGGCGGTATATTTAAGGCATCGCTTGTGGATGGGCCCAAGGTTCACCACTGCAAACCGGCGGTGGATCCGATGTTTTTTTCCCTGCGTCGGCTGGCACCGACGGTGCGTACGCTGGCGGTGGTGTTAACCGGTATGGGATCGGATGGTGCTGCAGGCGCAGCTGCGCTAGCTTCTGCCGGCGGGTTCGTGATTGTTCAGGATGAAGCAAGCAGTACCGTGTGGGGAATGCCGGGGGCTACAGTAAAAGCGGGGGCCGCCCATCAGGTATTGCCGTTGAGTGAGGTTGCACCACTGCTCAATCAATATGGTGCACAAATCAGTACAGAAAGAGGAGCCAGGTAATGGACGCATCGGAATATCGGTACATGCGTGACTTTCTGTTGCGAAAAATGGGATTGTCACTGAGTGATGATAAACAGTATCTGCTGAAATCGCGGCTGACGCGGCTGCTGCGCGAACATAACCTGGCCGATGTTAACGTTCTCTCCCAGTCTGTTCGGCGCGATGAAAACGGCGTATTGGCCAATCAGGTGATGGATGCCATGACCACCAATGAGACGCTTTTTTTCCGTGATCAGTATCCGTTTGATGCATTGCGCGACATGATTTTGCCGGAACTGATCCGGTCCAAGGGAAAGATCGGGAAAATAAAAATATGGTCGGCCGCCTCTTCGACCGGACAGGAGGCATACTCCATCGCCATGACGGCAAGCCAGTGTGTGCCCGAACGCGGCAATGTGCATGTGTTTGGCACAGATCTCTCCGCCAAGGCGGCTGATTATGCCCGTACCGGCAGCTATACACAGATGGAGGTGCAGCGGGGGTTACCGGTGCAGCTCTTGCTGCGCTATTTTGATCAGGATGGCAGCCGCTGGAATGTAAAGCCGGAACTCAAGGCCATGACCCGTTTTGAAACCAGTAATCTGATTGAAGAGCGCATTATGATGCAGGCAAGAAGTCACGGCCCGTTTGATGTGGTTTTCTGCCGTAATGTGCTGATCTACTTTACGCCGGAAGAGCGTTGCCATGTGATTGACCGGCTGGCCCGTTGCATGCAGCGCGGGGGCTACCTGATTACCGGTGCTGCAGAAACCCCGAGCGGCATTAAATCGCAGTGGGAGCAGGTTCTTTTCAAGGGCAAGCGTATCTGGAAGCTGTTGTAGCATTGTCACGCTGATTGCGTATGTCGTCCACAATCGTTGTGCAGGCATCTCTCATTGCTGCTGCACTGCTATTGATCGGGGCAGGTGTTAAACAGGAGGCAGCCGGCACACTACCTGCCGGTTACTGGCAGAATCCATCGGCATCCGATGGTCGTGCTGCACCTGATCACTGGTCATCACTTGAGGCTGATCTGCATCCGGAAGCCTGTGCACAGTGTCATCGTTCCCAGTTTGATGCCTGGCGGGGAAGCCGCCATGCCCATGCATTTTCTCCCGGCATGATTGGTCAGTTTCCATCGCTTGGTGTTAAAAAAGCCAATGGCTGTCTTGTATGTCATGCACCGCTGCAGGAGCAGCGGTATGCTGATATGCAGGGGGTGCGTTCATCGCTGGCGCTTATGCTCGCTCATCAGGATGGATTTAATGCGGATGCAGATATGGATCAGCCTACCTTGCCGCTCCGTCATGCCGGTGTGACATGTGCGGCCTGCCATGTACGGGGCTGGCAGCGATTCGGTCCGCCGCTGCGAAGCGGAAGTGATCCTCAATCCGGTGCGGCGCATCAGGGATTCACGGCCATCAATGCATTTGAAAGTTCATCCTTCTGTGCCTCCTGTCATCAGTTTCCTGCCTCTATGGCGATCAATGGAAAGCCTATTGAAAACACGTTAAACGAGTGGAAGAACAGCGATTTCGGCCGCCGGTCAATTACCTGTCAGCAGTGCCATATGCCTGACCGGAGGCATGAGTTCCGTGGCATCCATGATGCCGGCATGGTGCGAAGCGGGCTTGATATATCGATTGCACGCAGTGGCAATACAGCTGTACTGCGCATGCGATCGAAGTGGATTGGTCATGCCTTTCCAACCTATGTGACTCCGAAGGTGGTCATCCGCGCCGAGGCAGTGGATCGCGCCGGTGCTGTGATCAGAAGCTGGCAATGGGAAATCTGGCGCAAGGTGGCTTTCGATCATGGCTGGAAAGAGTTGTCGGATACCCGTCTGATGCCGGGTGAGGAGCGGGCATTTATTGCATCACCACTGTCGCGAAACACGGTTGCTGTTCGCTACAGGGTGTTGGTGATCCCGGATGCCTATTACAAAGGGCTATATCAACAGCTGGCACAATCAAGCCGCCACCATGACGGATCGAAACATATCCGGCTTGCTGCGGAGCAGGCCGATCAAAATGACTATACCCTGTTCGAGGGCCAATTGCAGGTGTCACCCCGGCAGTAGTTTCTGCATTCTGGCTGTATATCAGGCAAGCATTCAGGGCGGGCAGGCGGAAGCAGTGTGCTGTAAACAGGGCAGGTCCGTAGCATGTCCCGAAAGGTCATGAGGTACTTTTTTGTTGTGACCTCCCCGTACAAACGCATCATTCGCCCGTGGCTTAAGCTTGCCTGACTCTCTGAGTGCTCTTAAGCTGCAACTGTTGACGGGGAAAGTACGGGGGGGATGGTGATGTTCAGAGTGGTGGCTGCATGGTTGCTGGGATGTTGTATGATCGGATCTGCAGCAGCAGAAAGTGTCACCGAGCCAACGACGGGAATGACATTTGTTCGTGTGCCGGCTGGCTGTTTTCAGTTCGGGGCATCCTCTTCCGAATTATCGCCTGATAGTAAAAAGGTATGTTTTTCCAAAGATTTCTGGATGTCTGCCTATGAAGTGACTCAGGAACAGTACAGGAAGATTTCCGGTGACAATCCATCCGGTTCCAGTCAAGGGGACCGCTATCCGGTTGAGCGGGTCCGCTGGTTTGATGCGGTTGCCTTTATCAACAAACTTAATAGCAAAAGTGGCAAAACATTCCGCCTGCCAAGTGAGGCTGAATGGGAATATGCCGCGCGTTCCGGGGGAAAGTTGCAGCAATATGCCGGGACAGGTGAGCTGGATCAGATTGCCTGGTATATGCGTAACAGCAAATACACCTCCCATCCGGTGGGTGAAAAGAGAGCCAATGATCTTGGTCTGTATGATATGAGCGGTAATGTATGGGAGTGGGTGCAGGATTGCTGGAATGACACGCTTGCCGGTACACCGGAGGATGGGTCTGCCAACCTGAAGGGCAACTGCACGACTCGCGTACTCCGTGGTGGTTCCTGGTATGATGCGGAGACCATGCTTACCACGACCGGCCGCTTGTGGAACGATGCCGACAAATTCGATAATAACAGCGGTTTCCGGCTGATTCTTGAACGATAAACTATCGCCGGGCTTCTGCGCACTGGCAGGAGCAATGACATGTTAGTACGTAAAGCTGCGATTCAGTGTCTGGAGGAGCTGTTTGTCAGTCATGACAAGGCCGATAGCGCAATGGATCGTTTCGGTGCATCGCTGGATGATCGCGAGCGCAGGTTTTTGCATGAGCTGGTGTACGGCGTGCTGCGCTATTATTACTCGCTTGAGGCTGATTATTCGCGCTTTTGTCGTACCCGTCCGGATGAAGTGGCCCGTATGGCGCTGCTGGTGGGTAGCTATCAACTGAGGCATATGCGTGTGCCGGCTCATGCGGCGGTGTCTGAAACAGTGGCTGCCGTGCTGCAGTTGCGCCCCAAAGCCGGTGGCTTTGTCAATGCCGTGCTCAGGCGAGTGGGTGAAAACGAAGCGCCGAAGAAGTTGAAGCCGAATCAGCGCGCCGAATTGCCAAAATGGATCTATAGCCACTGGCGGGATGATTTCGGGGCAGAGCAGACCGAGGCCTTGTGTCAGGCCCTGAAAGAGGTGCCGAAACTCTCACTGGCACTTTTTGTCGATAGGAAATCATGGATCGAACAGGTCATGGCCGCCGGTATTGAGGTGTCAGCCGGTCAACTCAGCCCTTATGCCGTACTGCTGCCGGCCGGAACCGATATCACTGCGTTACCCGGTTATGCAGCCGGTGATTTTACCGTGATGGACCAGGCCGCTCAGGCTGCAGTGATGGCACTTGAACCGCTTAATCCATCCGGCCTCATCGTTGATGTGTGTGCGGCACCGGGTGGAAAAACGGCGCTGCTGGCGCATCGTTTTCCGGCGGCTACGATCATTGCTGTTGAGCTCAACGGGCGACGCATTCCCCGTCTGATGGAAAATCTCAACCGTTTGGGTTGTCGCAATGTGCAGGTGGTTCAGGCCAATGGCGGAGTGCTGCCGCTGGCAGATGCATCGGTTGATGCCGTCTTGCTGGATGCTCCATGTTCAGCATCGGGCATCCTGCGCCGCCATCCCGATGCCAAATTCCTTCATGATGAGCAGTCAGTGGCTGCACTTTCCCGCCAGCAGGCAGAACTGCTGACTGAAGCACTGCGTGTGGCCGGATCCGATGCGGCAGTGGTGTATGCAGTCTGCTCGATTCACCGTCAGGAAAATGAGCAGGTGTTGGCGATGACCGGACTGGACTGGCATTCGACACGTCTTTTCCCGGCTGAAGCACATGATGGATTCTTTCATGCACGGCGTTGTGTGGATCAGCAGAGAGTATTATGACGCGGGGTGAGTTTGATCTGATCAGTGACTGTTTTGCCGGCAAGGGCGGGGCTCGTCACCCGTTTACCCGGCTCGGCATCGGTGATGATGCATCGGTGCATCGTCTGGCTGCAGGTATGGAGCTGGTGGTCAGCACAGACAGTTCGCTGGCCGGTATCCACTGGCCGGATGATTTGCCGTTGTCGATTGCTGCTGATCGAGCCGTTTGCTCGGCCTTGTCGGATCTTGCCGCCATGGGGGCAGAACCGGTCAGTTGCTGGCTTAATGTGATGGCGACCGATGCGGAGTCGGTTGCACAGATGGGGGAGGGAGCTACTGCGGCACTTGCCCGTTACGGGGTTGAACTGACCGGGGGCGATACCACCCGTTCCAGAAGTAACGCGCTGGCGGTGACCGTGGCAGGAGCACTTCCTGAAGGGACGGCAATGCGGCGTGACATGGCCAACAGCGGTGATCTGGTCTGGCTGTGCGGCCGTGCAGGATTTCATGCATCAGGTTTACATCAGTGGCTAACAGGTGAAAAAGACGGGTGTTTTGTCGATGACTTCAAAAACATAACACCATTGCTGGCAGATGGCATCCGGTTGCGGCAGGCCGGGGTGCGTTGCTGTATGGATATCAGTGACGGTCTGTTGCAGGACGCTTCCCACATCGCCCGGGCATCGTCGCTGGCGATGGAGATTGAGATGGCTTCTCTGCCCGGCTGGACGCAGCTGGTCGATACACTGGGGGAGCATGTCGCCTTACAGCGGGTGGCGTACGGAGGGGAGGATTATGCACTGTTGTGTACCGCCCCTGAGGGAGTGAACCTTCCGTTTGCCGTCAAAATCGGTCGCTGTTTTGCAGGCGCCGGTGTGACAATCAGGCTGAACGGGCAGGCTGTGAGCGTGGGCAAGAGAGGGTATGATCACTTTGGTTAAGTCGTATGGTTTTTCAGGCTGGATTGCCGCGGGATTCGGTAGCGGCTGGTTGCCGAAAGCGCCGGGTACCTGGGGCTCTCTTGCCGCTTTGCCGCCGGCATGGCTGTTACTTGACTGGTTTGGTGTCGCCGGCCTGTTTTGGGCTGCCATATTGATCCTGGGGCTGGGCTGTGGGGTATGTGCCATCGTATTGCCGCAACTGGAGGATCAGGACCCCGGCTGGATTGTGATCGATGAGTGGGCCGGTCAGTGGCTCTGTATCGCGATGGTGGCTGCGATAACAGGAATCAGCTGGGTGATCCTTCTGCCGTCTTTTATCGCCTTTCGTCTCTTTGACATTTTCAAACCCTGGCCGGTTTCATGGGCTGAGAGGGTGGGGCCTGCCTGGTGGTCGATTATGGCTGATGACATGGTTGCCGGTGCGCTGGGCGGGGGATTGTTGTTTGTCGCCGCATATTTTGCCGGAGTGGGCGGACGATGAAGTGCTCGCTGGTGTTGAGTGAGCAGGGGATGTTCAGCCTTGCATCAGCAGGTGTGACGACCGGTTGGTTGCGTGCCTGGCTGATGGCTGCCGGAGCAGCGTCGGTGCATGTTGAATGGCTTCACCATGACGACTGGCGCCATGATCTGGCTGACTGGCAGTTGTTTGTCGGGCAGTCAGATGAGCTGGAATATATTCACCGGATACTTTCGCAGGATCATGTTATCTCCTCGTTTAAACTGGATAATCCAGATCGACAGGGTTGCTGCTTCAGGCGGGGTGAACATACTGCCGTATTGATTCCGGTCGGGGATGTCGTTTTTCAGCGGCACCACTATCTTACCTGTTTTAACCGGGGCGATGTGATGCGACCGCTGTATGTATGTAGCGGTGAGGCACAGCGCTTGCCGCTTGAGGCCGGGTTGTCGGCCTCTCTTGAGCCCCCGGCGGATACATCCGTATTGCTCAATGATACAGGGTTGATGATAGAGGAGCAGGTGATCGCACTGTTGCGCAGACGCGGTCTTGGCTTGCGCAGTGTGGAATCGTGTACGGCGGGCGCTCTGGTCGCCCGCTTATGCCGTGTGCCCGGAGCATCGGCTGTCATTGATCGCAGCTGGGTGACCTATAGTAATCAGGCCAAGCATGAGCTGGTTGCTGTGCCGGAAGCATGCATTGCCAGCCATGGAGCCGTGAGCAAGGCGGTGGTATGCGCCATGGCCGAAGGTGCGATCGCTGAAGGGGTTGTCAGTGTTGCGGTCAGTGGTGTGGCCGGTCCCGCTGGCGGCACCCCGGACAAGCCTGTCGGTACGGTATGGATTGCCGTTGCACAGCCGGGCCAGCCGACCATCAGCCGGAGGCTGCAGCTCTCAGGTAGCCGTCATGATATTCAGGCCTGTTCGGTGGTGGCAGTGCTTCAGCTGTTGATTGCTCAGCTTGAAGCCGGTGCCATGTGAAAGAGTGAGAAATCAGCATCTTCTGAAGTGACCAGGCTGTCTGGCTAGGGAGGCATGGCATGGACTTCAGTCGGTATCGCGCCATTGTCGCCATGCAGGAACAGGTTGACAATGCATCATCATATACTAATGTATTCGCTCCCTCATTTTATCGGGGGGATGCAGGTGAAATCGTGTTCGGAGCCTTGATTGGCCCCCATTCCCATGTGTGAATAGGGGGTGCAATGGAGATGTGAGCTGATACACTCCGCCGCGTTTTCGATTTTGGAGGTCAGGTATGCCTTGGAGCAACCAGAATGGTTCCAACCAGAACCCGTGGGGTAACCGTGGTGGTGGCGGCGGTAAGCAAACCCCGCCTGATATTGATGAAGTAGTACGCCGTATGCAGGAGCGTTTTGGTTCTGTGCTCGGTGGGCGCGGAGGCAATGGCGGTGACGGTGGGCCGGAGCTCAGCAAGGGGATGTTGACCGGAATTCTTGGCGCCATGATGCTGGTATGGGGCGCTTCCGGTTTTTACATGGTCGCTGCTGACGAAGAGGCGGTAGTGCTTCGTTTTGGTAAACACACAGAAACCAAGGGGCCGGGTCTGAACTGGCATATTCCTTACCCTGTGGAAACAATCGAGAAGTTGCCGGTGACGCGCGTACAGCGTCTTGAAATCGGTTTCCGCCACTTTGCCGATGGCGCGATTCGCAAGCGTACCAATGAATCACTGATGCTGACGCGGGATGAAAATATCGTCGATATCTCCTTCATCGTGCAATACAAGATCAAAAGTGTAGAGGACTACCTGTTCAATATTGATGATGCGGCCAAGACCGTACGGGATGCAGCCGACTCAGCGATCCGTGAGGTGATCGGTCGTACCATGATTGATGATGTGCTGACCACCAAGAAGGCTGAGGTTGAAGTTGAAACCGAACAGTTGATTCAGTCCATTCTCGACTCATATGCATCCGGCATTACCGTGGCCACCGTCAAGTTGCAGGATGTACAGCCGCCTGAGCGCGTGATCAAGGAGTTCAAGGACGTGGCAAGTGCGCGTGAGGACAAGGAGCGCGCCAAGAATGAGGCGGAAGCCTATGCCAACGACATTATCCCTAATGCCCGTGGTGAAGCGAAGAAGATGGTGCTCGATGCCGAGGCCTATGCCCAGGAAGTGGTGGAGCGTGCGAAAGGTGAGGCTTCCCGTTTTGACAGCTTGCTAGCCGCTTACAAACAGGCTCCGGATGTCACACGCAAACGTTTGTATATGGAAACCATGGAGGATGTGATGACCCGTGTCGACAAGGTCATTGTGGATGGTGCAGTCGCCAAGCAGGTATTGCCATATCTGCCGCTCGACCGTCAGACCGGTAAGGTGGAGGTGACGAAATGAGTCCGAAACAGACATTGATGGCGCTTTTTCTGACGGCAGCATTTTTCCTGACCGGAGCCTGTGCCTATGTGGTGGATCAGCGTCAGCAGGTACTGGTGCTGCAGTTCGGTAATCCCAAGGATGTGGTGAAGGAAGCTGGTCTCCACTTTAAGTGGCCATGGCAGAGTATTGAGACATTCGATCGTCGTTTGCTGGAGAGCGATGCCGAGCCGAATGAGGTGATTACCAAGGACAAGAAGTCCATCATGGTGGATAACTACACCCGCTGGAAGATTGCCGATCCTCTGCTTGTTTATCAGGTGGCCCGTACCCAGCAGGGTGTGGCTTCCCGCATGGAAGACGTGGTACGCGGCAAGGTGCGTGAGGTGCTTGGTCAACATACACTGCATGAGATCGTTTCCGGTGGTGAGCAGGCGAATCTGCGTATCGAGCTGATGCTGGCCATTCGTGATCGTGCGGATAAAGAGGTGCGTGATCTTGGTCTGCAGATTGTTGATGTGCGCATCAAGCGGGCAGATCTTCCATCTGAGAACTCCGAGGCTGTCTTTCAGCGTATGAAGTCCGAGCGTAACCGTATCGCCAAGGAGTACCGCTCCGAAGGTGAAGAGGCTGCCAAGGAGATTCGTGCCGGTGCAGAAAAGAACCGCAAGCTGATTATCGCTGATGCCTACAAGCAGTCTGAAATTCTGCGTGGTCATGCGGATGCTGAATCGGCCGCTGTGTATGCCTCGGCTTATCAGAAGGATCCGGACTTCTATGCGTTTACCCGTTCGCTTGAGGCCTATCGCAAGTCGATCAAGGATGGTTCGCGGTTGGTGATCTCGCCTGATTCGGAGTTTTTCCGTTTCTTTGAGCACTCGCGCTGATCAGAAGGGCCGCCTTGGTGGATGATCTGTTTACGGCACTGGGACTGGTGCTCGCCCTTGAAGGTGCGCTTTATGCGCTCTTTCCCCAGGCGATGATCAATATGATGCGGCGCTTGCCGGAGATGCCGCCGGCCTCCTTACGGTTGACCGGTATCGTGGCGGTCGGGATCGGCTGGTTGATCGTCAAGGCGGTCAGAGGTTAAATCATTAAAAGGCGCTGAAGTTATTCGGCGCCTTTTTTGTTTGTGTGTTCACGCGCTGTGACAGCAGCCTATAGCTCGTATGGCTTGCGTTTTTCCTGCTCTTTATTCCATTGTTGGGTTTGCAGCTCATCCAGGCTTTGCATCAGATGTAATTGCTGTTTTTCAGCATAGGTAAACAACTGTTTTTTGAGTGGAGGGTATGCGTCAGCCACTTTATTAAAAACCGCTTGAGGGATGTGCAGGATTTCGACCTCCTGACTGCTGACCAGGTCAGCCGGGCATCTGTTGTCCTGTATGTTTGCCATGGCTCCGACCAGTGAGCCGGGCGTCAGTGATTTCAGGTGTTTGGTGATCTCACCGCTCCTTAAAAGGTAGCTGGCACTGCCCTGTATGATCAGTTCAACATGGCTGAGGTTGTCGCCGGCCTTGTGAATCAGCGTGTTTGCCTCATATGTTTGAAGGTGGCTTTCACCAGCCATCTCCCTGCGCATTTTCAACGGGATGTGTTGCAGTAGCGGGCAGGTGGAGATCCAGATGGCAAGGTTGCGGTCGTGCTGTCGTTGCTGAAGCGCGATTTTCAATGTCGGATGGCTTTCAATGGCACTGATCATCTTGCTGTGAGGTAGTCGGATAATGGTGCTCTGCTTGTTGGCAATGACATAGGTCTTTTGCTGTGACTGTTGAAACAGGATGTGACCGCCGATGATCTCTCCGGCAGCAAGCAGGTTGAGCAGTATCGGGGTGTCATTGTCGCCATTGGTGAACTCGGCCAGTTCGCCTTCGCGGACAAGAAACAGGGCGTCACTGCGTTCACCCGGATGAATAAGGTACTGCCCCTCCTGTAGTCGCTTCTGGTGCAGGCGTTGCCATAGTCGGTTTTGCATCCCGCCTGGCAGCAGCGTTTCCAGAGAGGTGATATGGCGGCGAAGTTCCTTTCGTGTGCTGTTGAGTTGCGGGTATTGACGGCAGAGTGCTTCTGCCTGTGCCAGTTGCCCCTCTTTCGTTAACAGGTGGTGCAGCCGGTGCAGTTGCTCGGTGGCTTTTGCGCTTTGCCCGTGTTCGATAAGCAGGGCGGCATAATGGCGAAGGTGGCTTTTGTTATCCGGGCTGAGCTGCACCAGCTCGGCATAGGCCATAAGCTGATTGTCGTTGCCTGCATTCTTCGATGTGTATGTATCCATGAGCGGCCTATTATGCGGTACATGCCGGTTTTGGTATAGATCAGTTGGTGCCTGATGCCGGCGCTTTTGCGCAGCATGCAGCGTGCCATCAGGGCGGTCAGAATGATCGTTTCAGGTCTGTGCTGTTTTAGAGTGGCTGATTGAATTTAACAACAGGCCTCCTAGTGTTCGGCCGCTGGAGGCAATGCAATGGCTTTAATGATTACCGAGGATTGTATCAATTGTGCTGTATGTGAGCCGGAGTGTCCCAATCTGGCGATCTTCGAGGGCGCGGAAATATTTGAAATCGATCCTGAACTCTGTACCGAGTGTGTCGGTCATTTCGATGCGCCGCAGTGTCAGATGGTCTGTCCTGTCGATTGTATCCCCGTAAATCCGGGGCGCATGGAGTCCAGGTCCCAGCTTGAGGAAAAGTATCAGCGTTTGACAGGGAGACAGCTATGAGCGGGCGATTATTTGTTGTTTCCGGCCCGTCGGGGGCAGGGAAATCCAGTCTCTGTGCGGCGTTGCTGCAGGCTTGTCCCGGCCTTACCCTGTCGATTTCCTGTACGACCAGGCAGCCTCGTCCGGGTGAGAGGGACGGTTGTGAATACCGCTTTCTAACCGTGGAGCTGTTTGACCAGCAGCGGCAGCAGGGGGCCTTTCTGGAGTGGGCCAATGTGCATGGTAACCGTTACGGAACCCGGCAGGCCGATGTGGAGGCCGAGCTCGCGCTGGGGCGGGATGTGCTGCTGGAGATTGACTGGCAGGGAGCCCGGCAGGTGGCTGAAAAGATTCCGGGGGCGATTCGCATTTTTATACTGCCCCCATCTTTGGAAGAGTTGCGCCGGCGTCTGTCCGGTCGCGGTCAGGATGATGAAGCGACCGTGGATCGGCGCATGGCTGCAGCCGAGGAGGAGATCTCCCATGCGGGAGAAGCCGCTTACCAGGTGGTGAATGATGATTTCGAACGAGCCCTGGGCGAATTGAAGGGGATTTTTACCGGCGCCTGCGAATGATTCTGTCCGCGTGATATCATGATGCGTGGTTGCATTTTTTTCCTTTATTCCTAGCTTCAAGCACAGTTTTACCGGAGGTAAGCCAGATGGCTCGCGTAACAGTAGAAGATTGTATTCGTTATTATCCAAATCGTTTTGAGATGGTGTTGCTGGCAGCAAGGCGTGCCCGCCAGATTCAGAACGGTATGCCTGGTCTGATTGAGACCGAAGGCGACAAGCCGGCCGTGCACGCTCTGCGTGAAATGGGTGATGGTTTTGTCTCATGGGACATGCTTTTTGAGCAGGATGACCAGCAGCGTCGTCGCGTTTCAAGCTTCAGCGATGATGCGGGGAATCGGGCGGCCTGATTATTTTTGCGACTTGCATTTTTTGCGTAACGGCAACGACCGCTGAATTGTGAGTCGCATTTTTGAAATTACCGAGCGCGTTGCTTCGTACGCGCCCCGGGCCAATCTTGACCTGATCAACCGCGCATATGTGTTTGCGGCGCATGCTCATGCAGGTCAGGTCAGGAGTTCGGGAGAGCCCTATATCAGTCATCCACTCGCTGTAGCCGGTATCCTTGCCAGCCTTGGTATGGATGAGGCTTCTGTGATTACCGGGCTGCTGCATGATACCGTTGAGGATACCAGTGTAACCCTGGCGGATATTGAGCAGAACTTTGGTGCCGGTGTAGCGAACCTGGTGGATGGTGTGACCAAAATCGGTCAGATTCACTTTAATTCATCCGAGCAGAAGCAGGCCGAAAACTTTCGTAAAATGATTCTGGCAACCGCTAGGGATTTACGCGTGCTGATTATCAAGCTGGCTGATCGTTTGCATAACATGCGCACCCTGGGGTTTGTGCCTGTCGAGAAGCGGCGTCGCATTGGTGAAGAGACGCTGCAAATCTATGCTCCGCTTGCGCACCGGCTGGGTATTCACTGGATCAAGCAGGAGATGGAAGATCTGGTCTTCTCTCATCTTGAAACAGAGGCCTATCATGCACTGCTCGACAAGATGCAGGATCGTCTTGAGATATTGAATCAGACCCGCGAACGGCTGGAGGCGCTGATTCAGGAGGCGTTGCAGCGCAAGGGGCTAAATGCCCGTGTGCACGGTCGCATGAAGCATCTCTACAGTATTTACGAGAAGATGCAGCGCAAACATGTGAACTTTGACGAGATCTATGATCTGGTCGCTTTCCGGGTGATTGTGGATGATATGTCCACCTGCTATCAGGCGCTGGGTGTTGTGCATAGTCTCTATCGGCCTGTTCCCGGTCGCTTCAAGGATTATATCGCTCTGCCCAAGCCCAATGGCTATCAGTCTCTGCATACGGCTGTGATCGGGCCGGAGAATTTTCGTATCGAGATTCAGATTCGCACCGATGCCATGCACAGCTACGCCGAGGATGGTGTGGCGGCGCACTGGGCTTACAAGGAAGGTGAGACGGCCGGCCAGGAGAGTTTCAAGTGGTTGCGTCAGCTCACCGAACTGATTCAGGAGACCGATAACCCCGGCGAGTTTCTCGAAAATGTACGTCTGGACCTGTTTGTGCAGGAGGTTTACGTCTTCAGTCGTGATGGCGATATCTTCGCCTTGCCACGCGGGGCAAGGCCGCTCGACTTTGCCTATGCCGTGCATACCGATGTCGGCCATCACTGTGTGGGCGTACGTATTAATGGCGAGGTGGCTGATTTTTCCACCCGTCTGCATAACGGTGACCAGATCGAGATTATGACCAGTCCTGATCAGTCACCGAGTCGTCAGTGGTTGCAGTATGTTAAAACTCCGCGTGCACGTCAGGTGATCAGGCAGTGGTTCCGTCGTCAGGAGCGGGAAGCAAGTCTTCGCATGGGCGAAAAGATTCTGCGCGAGGCGATCGGCAAGAAAGATGTCGGTAAAGCCGTGCTTGAGAAGCTGGCCTGTGTGGATCAGGCGGATTTGAAGGCGCGTCTGGGTCGTGGCGAGATTGCCATTCACAGTTTGCTTGAGGCGGCGGATCAGGATCGCTTCATGCCGCTCAAGCTGAAGGGGATGGGTCGCTCCATGATGCACGCGGCCGACTGTTGTCATCCGATTCCGGGGGATCCGGTGCTGGGACAGCTGGTGATCGGTGAGGGCATGGTGTTGCATCACCGTAAGTGCCCTGTGCTGGCTAAGGATGATGGTCGCGATATTCTTGAGGTACAGTGGCAGGCGCAGGAAGGTGAGTTGTTCCGGACGGGCATTGAGGTGCACTCGCGCAATATGCGCGGCATGCTGGCGAATGTAACCCGCAATATTGCCGAGGCAGGCTCCAGTATTGAGGATTTGAGGCTGACGCAGCGTGGCGGTTCCATGACCGAGTTGCTGTTTCTTGTCGAGGTTGAGGATCGCAAGCATCTGGCTCGTGTGATGCGTGCGATCAAGTCGGTGGATGGTGTCAGTATCGTGGTGCGCAGAAATCAGGTTGGTCTAAGTGGTAAGCCGGCAGGTCGCCCGTTTGGTGCGACGCTGCGCAATTTGTTTAGCAGGAAATCTTCAGGTGATGAGGGAGAGGTTGAATGAGTGGTTTGACAATGATTGATGCGGCCGATGCGCCAAGGGCGGTAGGGCCATATAGCCAGGCAGTGGTGCATGGTGGTGTGCTTTATGCATCCGGGCAGATTGGACTGGATCCGGCTACCGGTAAGCTGGTGGCGGATGATGTCGAGGCACAGGCGCAACAGGTGACGCGTAATCTGACGGCTGTACTGAATGAGGCGGGCGTTTCACTCTCTGATATTCTGAAGGTGAATATCTTTTTGACGGATATGGGCGACTTTCCGTTGGTGAACGGGATCTATGCGGCCTGGCTGGGTGAGCATCGGCCGGCACGGGCAACGGTTGCGGTTGCAGCATTGCCGCTTGGTGCGCGCATTGAAATGGATTTGATTGCCGCTGTTTGAGTGTGGCATGAGTACTGACTGAAAAGAGGGGGCTGTATGCTCCCTTTTTTTTTAGGTTCATCGCGGCAGTCGGGAACCAGTGCCGGTCAAAAAAGCATCTCCTTAAGGAGATGCTGATTTATTGCCCTCCTGGCAAAAAATCAGTTCGCAAAGACAAAAGCGTGACAAAGAGGCAGGAAGCCGATTGGACGGCCAAAGGCCGCCCGCAGGGCGAGGGCATGATGCCCGAGTCATTTTGTCTTTGCTTACAAATCAGACACTTACGCGTCTGATTTGGCGAGCCGTCCATGGCTCGCTCGGAAGCGCCTAATTAATCAGCGCTTCCTTAAGGAGGTGCTGATTTATTGCCCTCCTGGCAAAAATCAGTCCGTAAAGGCAAAGCCGTCCAATCCGGCCGGATTAATCAGTGCTTTCTTAAACAGGTTGCGGATGCAGTGGCTGTAGCGAATGGTTCGTATGAAGGAATCCGCAGGGCAAACATATCGGGGGCGGCTTTCCTTTGTCCTATTCTTTGCCTTTAAAACGACAGGGAATCAGAAGTTTTCTTTAGGGAGATGCTGATTTATTGCCTTCCTGGCAAAAATCAGTCCGCAAAGGCAAAAACGCGATTTTTCCTTTGCTTACAAATCAAACACTTACGTGTCTGATTTGGCAGGCCATCCATGGCCCGCCAGGAAAGCACTGAATTGATCAGTGCTTCCTTAGCCATATTTCCCGCACATGTGCGATGAGCCTCATGTTATGCGCTGATGGCTCGCTGAAATGGGGTGGTGACCATGAATAGTGGCCGTCATCATGTATCTGACGGGACAATAAAAAAAGAGCCCGCCTGAAAAGGCAGGATATGAGATTGGATCATAATAAAAAAGGCCCTTGTCCATGCAGGACAAAGGCCTTTTATGGTTGGGTGTGTGAATCAGGCGGCTTTCTGAATCTTGCCGGAACGCAGGCAGCTGGAGCAAACCTTGACCTTGCGAGCCTGGCCATCAACGACAGCGCGGACCTGCTGCAGGTTGGGCAGGAAGCGACGCTTGGTCGTGTTGTGTGCGTGACTGATATTATTGCCGCTCATCGGGCCTTTTCCACATACTTCGCAACGTTTAGCCATGACTAATCCTCCGTAAAAACGCGCCGCACTTTAGGTTAATCGATGCCGGCATACAAGCGGAAATATCGGGTGGTGCAGCGGGTGTGAAAAGATGGCTGCGATTTGTCTGCAATAACCGGCATGTGGTGGCCTGATCATGGGGGTTGCCGCAGCTGGTTGCACGGGGCTGATTCATTCCTTTGCCTGAGTAGTCAGCCGACGCTAGTCTGCGCGACCTTTTACGTTTTATATTTATTATATTCATCTCGGAGGCAGACAACATGCTACCACGCACACATTGCGGTGATTTCAGGGTTCATCATATCGGACAGACGGTACGTCTGAACGGGTGGGCACAAACCAACCGTGATCACGGCGGCGTTGTGTTTATCGATGTGCGTGATCGCACAGGGCTGGTGCAGATTGTGGTGCATCCGGATGATCCTGCCGTACATCAGCTGGCCCATAGTCTGCGTCAGCAGGATGTGATTGAGGTGGTAGGGCAGGTGATTGCCCGTTCCGAAGAGACCGTGAACTCAAAGCTTGCAACCGGCTCCATCGAAATCAAGGCCTCGGCGATTGTCGTGCTGAACCGCTCCGAAACCCCGCCGTTTATGATCGATGACAGCTGTGATACAGGTGAGCAGGCAAGACTTGAGTATCGTTATCTTGATCTCCGCCGCCCGAAAATGCAGGGATTTATGGCGCTTCGCCATCGTGTGACCCATGCAGCACGCAACTTTCTCGACAGCCAGAACTTTCTTGAGATCGAGACGCCCATTCTGAACAAGTCGACCCCTGAAGGTGCACGTGATTATCTGGTGCCTTCCCGTGTCTATCCCGGTTCTTTCTTTGCCTTGCCGCAGAGCCCGCAGATTTTCAAGCAGCTGTTGATGGTCGCCGGTATGGACCGCTATTACCAGATTGCCCGCTGCTTCCGTGATGAGGATCTGCGCGCCGATCGTCAGCCTGAGTTTACCCAGGTCGATATCGAGCTCTCCTTCGTCAGTCAGGATGATGTGATGGCAGTCGCCGAAGGGCTGTTGCGCTCGATGTTTGATGCCGGTGTCGGCATCCATCTGCCGGAAACCTTCCCGCGCATCACCTATGCAGAAGCGATGGATAAATATGGTGTGGATCGCCCTGACATCCGCTTCGGTCTCGAGCATGTGGATATTACCGCGCTGATGAAGCGGGTGGAGTTCAAGGTATTCCGTGAGCCGGCCGATAACGGCGGGCTGGTGAAGGTGATGCGTGTGCCGGCTGGTGGCGCACTTTCTCGCAAGCAGATTGATGACTACACCAAATTTGTTTCGATCTATGGCGCTAAAGGTCTGGCATGGATCAAGGTGAATGACCTTTCCGATCTGGCCGGTGGCCTGCAGTCCCCGATTGTGAAGTTCCTGCCGGAGGATGTGCTGGCCGAGTTGTTGCAGATCAGTGGTGCGGAAAATGGAGATCTGCTCTTCTTCGGTGCCGGCGAAACCAAGATCGTCAACGATGCGCTGGGTAACCTGCGCGTCAAGGTCGGCCATGATATGGGGCTGGTAGCAGAGGGTGATCACCGCTTTGTATGGGTGGTCGACTTCCCGATGTTTGCATGGAATCCTGATGAGAAGCGTCCGGAGGCATTGCATCATCCATTTACCTCTCCGTATGCCGAGGATCTCGACAAGCTTGAGACCGATCCGCTCAATATGCGTTCACAGGCTTATGATCTGGTATGGAATGGTACGGAAATTGGTGGTGGTTCCATTCGTATCCATAATCCCGAGGTGCAGCAGCGCGTATTCAGAACGCTTGGCATCACCGATGAGGAGGCGGAGAACAAGTTCGGCTTCCTGATCAAGGCTCTGAAGTATGGTGCACCACCGCATGGTGGTCTGGCATTCGGTCTGGATCGTGTGTTGTCTCTGATGGCCGGCGTTGATTCCATCCGTGATGTCATTGCCTTTCCAAAGACCCAGAAGGCTGCAGATCCGATGTCCAATGCACCGAGCGAGGTTTCTGATGCACAGTGGCAGGAGCTGGGGCTGCGTAAGCGCAGGGTGCTTCAGGAGAGCTGAGTGAAGGAATCGCTGATGCTTGCCGGGAAGGCAACAAATCAGCATCTCCCTGGAAAATAAAAAAACGCCCGGCTGTGACAGTCGGGCGTTTTGCTTTTCGGATGCTTTGAACTGGTCCGGCTGTTTGTATTGTCAGTGAATTGAGCCGCCCCGATTTTCTGCGTGGCTTATGCGGCTTTTGCCTTGCCGGTGAACTGATCAACCAGTGCTACAAGTTGATTGTGGTCGAAAGGCTTGGTGAGTGTTGCATTGACTCCCATGATGAGCGCGACCTGCAGAAAGTCGGTGCTGACCGTTCTGCCTCCGCCCGAAATGGCAATGATCGGCAGTTGCGGGCGGAGGGCGCGTGCCTGTTGAATCGTCTTCAGTCCCTCCTGCTCGGGCATGATCAGATCGGTAATGAGGATATCGGGCTCTTCGCGGATGATCATGTCAGCAACGGGTCTGCCATCGGCAGCTTCGATGACTTCATATCCCTGGCTGATCATGACCTCGGTCAGGATGCAGCGCAGCAGGTCATCATCGTCAACAAGTAGTACTTTTGCCATGCAATCCTCCGCTATGTTATGGTCACATTTCTGTGTAAGCCCGAGCGTAAGCCGCCTATCATAATCGATGATTCGACTTCGGGGAACAGTGTCCGGACCGCTGTGCGATAAATGAGTGTGTGTGGTGCTCGCATGCCCGGAGGGCAGGGCGTGTTTCAGAGGCTTTGATGCCGAAAAGATTGATGAAATTGATGGTTGATGTGATGAGAGAGAGATTGACAACGGCAAGCTTTCACGGGATGATGCAAGGCATGAAATTCAGTCTGTTGCTTACGTTGCTGCTGCTTGGCGCTTGTGCAATGCAGCCGCCCGCACAGGAAATGTCCGATGCGCGTTCTGCCATCAGGACTGCACAGCAGTTGCCCGGTGACCCTCAAAAGGCGGATCGCTATCTGCAGAGCGCAGAGCAGGCTTTGGAAGAGGCCGCGCAGGCGATGCGCGCAGAACAATATGACAGGGCGCGTAACAAGGCGCTGGAAGCGCGTCGCAATGCGCAGGAAGCAGCTCGTATCAAACAACAATTAAACAAATAGTGCTGACTCCCGGGAGTCAGGGCAAGCGAGGTTGAAGATATGGCTTTTGAGAAAATTCGTGTGCCCGAACATGGTAATAAAATTACGATGGGTGCTGATGGCAAGCTGCTGGTTCCGGATGATCCGATTGTCACCTTTATTGAAGGCGATGGTATCGGACCCGATATCTGGAAAGCAACACAGGCCATTCTTGATGCCGCTGTTGAGAAGGCCTATCGCGGCAGTCGCAAGATCTCCTGGATGGAGGTTTATGCCGGCGAGAAGGCGTGGAATCTGTACGGGCAGAGTGATGATGCCTGGCTGCCAAAAGAGTCTCTTGACGCGATCACCGATTATCTTGTCGGCCTTAAAGGGCCTCTGACGACACCGGTCGGTGGTGGTATGGGGTCGCTGAATGTGGCGATTCGTCAGGTGCTCGATCTCTATGTCTGTCTGCGTCCGGTGAAACATTTTACCGGTGTCCCCAGTCCGGTGAAACGCCCTGAAGATGTCGATATGGTGATCTTCCGTGAGAATACCGAGGATATTTATGCCGGTATCGAGTGGAAAGAGGGCAGTGCCGAAGTTAAAAAGGTCATTGAATTTCTGCAGAATGAGATGGGGGTGGCAAAGATCCGTTTCCCCGAAAGCAGTGGCATTGGCGTGAAGCCGGTTTCCCGGGAGGGAACCGAGCGGCTGGTACGTGCAGCGATTCAATATGCCATTGATCATGATCTCAAGAGTGTGACCCTGGTACACAAGGGTAACATCATGAAGTTCACGGAAGGAGCATTCCGTAACTGGGGCTATGATCTGGCCAAGCGTGAATTTGGTGCTGAAGAGATCGATGGCGGACCATGGTGCAGGCTGCCGAATGGCATTGTCATCAAGGATGCGATTGCCGATATCGCATTGCAGCAGGTGCTGACTCGCCCGACCGAGTTTGATGTGATCGCGACGTTGAATCTCAATGGCGACTACCTTTCCGATGCACTGGCTGCACAGGTGGGAGGGATCGGTATCGCACCGGGTGCCAATATCAATTACTCAACCGGCCATGCTGTCTTTGAGGCAACGCATGGCACTGCACCGAAATATGCAGGCAGAAACATGGTCAACCCGTCATCGATGACGCTCTCCGGTGAGATGATGCTGCGTTATATGGGATGGAGTGAAGCGGCGGATCTGGTGATCAGGGGAATCAATGGGGCCATATCTGCGAAGACCGTGACCTATGATTTCCACCGTTTGATGGATGGTGCAACCCGTCTGTCGACCTCGGAGTTCAGCGAGGCTGTGATTGCCCATATGGATCATCAGGAGCAGGAGGCTGATGTGCTGGATGAGGCGGTGGATCAGTATGACCGGTTGGCAGAGCAATTTAAGGAAGTGTTCGAGTCAGGCGCCGAGAAGACGGGTGAATTTGCCAGCACTGCGATGGAAAAAGCACGCCAGCAGCTGACGGCTGCAGGTGCATTTACCGAGGAGCAGGGCAAGAATCTGAAGACCTTCCTGGAGCGTGATTTTTCACAGATTGCCCAATCCATGCGGGAGGAGGCGCGCGAGAAGCTCAATCCCTCACGCGTCGGCGCAGGCGCGCTGGCCTCTCTTTCCACGTTGTTGGCAGCTACGGGCAATGTGCTGAGTTCAGTGGCAGCAAGGACACAGAAGGCGCTCTCCTGCCGGTCGGGTGAGATTACCAGTGCCGGAACGCTGACCTGTAGCAGCTGTGGCCATGAACTGCACTTCAAAAAAACAGGGCGTGTGCCACCATGCCCGACATGTCACTCTACGGAGTTCCGCAAGAGTTACTGATTGTATGGAATATAAAAAGGCCGGGGCATTGCCCCGGCCTTTTTATATGAGGGAGATGCTGATGAGCGGTATCTTCTCCGGAGTTTTATCCGTGCATGCAGATGATGCGTTGCGATACATTTTCACCGTTCAGAAACGGAAGAAGCCGCCGACGATCGGTCCCTTCATGGTCATGTTGGCAAGAAAGCCACTGTTATCGATTTTCAGTTTCATATAGCGGTAGCCAGCAAAGATGCCGAGTGTAGGCAGCGGAGAGAACTCAATCTGGCTTTCCATATCGGTGAATGCATTGTTGGCATAGCCGATATACCCGATGCGGCCCGTGACACCAATAAAATCCGCCAGCGCCACACGTCCTCGCAGCCCGAGGGTCGGGATCGGCAGGGTAATGCTTTTACTGGAGGTCACACCGGCGCCGGTGACCGATGCCTGGGCACTGATGGTTTTGGCCGCTGTTTCGATACCGATCTGAATGCGCGACGGGAGATCATCCATGTTAAGCAGGTAATAGGTATATCCGACATCAAAGATATTGCCCTGCACGGAGCTCGATGTGGCGGTGGCCGCGGTATAGGTCTGACCGTTATAAGTGACATTGCGGGTGAGCGTCGATGAGCCGCCGAAATTGAACGGGACATAGCTGACCGCCAGGGTGGAATCGCCAAGGTTGATATCAATTTCGCCGAATGCCTGGCTGCTGTTGCCGAAATTCAGATCCTTTTTGACATCCATCTGGTTGCCGGCGTTATTGATGGTTGTGCCGAATGTACCGGATGGAGAGAGGAGCATATAACCCGGCTTAATGGAGAATGCTTCATCGGCCAGGGCTGTATGACTGATACCAATGGCTGCTGCCAGCAGGGCGATTGCTTTGTACTTCATTGATTGCTCCATGATTGAAATGGTGAAATGCCGGTTCTTGATGACGGACCGGATTGCCGCTTGCCTGAAGCCGGTAAATCTAGGGAGATGCTGATTTATTGTCATCCTGGCAAACATCACTCCGCAACGGCAAAAGCGTGATCTCAATTTTTCCTGCAATTCAACCATTTTCGTGCTGAATCCCTGCCGGGATATTGTGACTCAGATTATCCCTAACAGCTGTGGCCGGAAGGCGATACTATCGCGCCATGTTTTTAGGCGTAGATACCGGCGGAACCTTTACCGATTTTGTATATTACAGCGCGCAAGGGCTGCGTTTTCACAAGGTGTTGTCGACACCAACCGATCCCTCGCTTGCCATTGAGCAGGGCATTGCCGAAATGGGATTGCAGGCGGATCAATTGCACCTGGTCCACGGCTCCACCGTAGCCACCAATGCAGTGCTGGAGCGCAAAGGTGTGAAAACACTCTTCGTCACCAATGCAGGCTTTGAAGATTTGCTGACGATCGGAAGGCAAACCCGAGCTGAACTATATCAGCTTTGTCCGGAGCTGCCGGAGCAATGGCTTGGTCGTGATGATTGTGTGGGTCTTGCCGGCAGGATTGATGCGGCAGGGGCGCCGGCCGAGCCGCTTGATCATGGGGCCCTGAAGCAGTTATGCGGCTACATTCGTGCGGGTAATTATGATGCGGTAGCGATCTGCATGCTGTTTTCATTCCTGAATCCTGCCCATGAGCGTGAAGTGGCTGCGGCATTGCCGGAGCATCTGTTTGCCTCGGCATCGCATCAGGTGCTGGCTGAGTATCGTGAATACGAACGCGCGGCAACCACGTTTCTTAATGCTTATGTCGGCCCGCTTGTACAACGCTACCTTCGCCGTTTGCAGCATGTATTGAGCCCCAAATATCTCTATGTGATGCACTCTGCCGGCGGGGTGATGCAGGCGGAAGCCGCCGGTGAGCACGCCGTCAGGCTGCTTCTTTCCGGCCCGGCCGGAGGTCTGGTGGCAGCAGGACGCGTGGGCCGGCAATTGCATACCGATCAGTTACTGACCTTTGATATGGGCGGAACCAGCACCGATGTGGCCCTGATGTGCGGTGAGCCGCTGATGACCACCGAAGGCAAGCTGGCAGGGCTGCCTGTTTCATTGCCGATGCTCGATATTCATACCATTGGTGCCGGCGGCGGGTCACAGGCATGGATCGATGAGGCCGGTTTGCCGCAGGTGGGGCCTCAGTCAGCGGGCGCATTCCCCGGCCCGGTATGTTACGGGCGCGGAGGAGAAGAGGTGACGGTGACCGATGCCAACCTGCTGCTCGGGCGTATTCCGGCTGATGCACGTCTGGCCGGTTCATTGCCGCTTGATCGTCAGGCAGCAGCAGAGGCATTTGAGCGCTATGGCAGGGCCCTGGGGCTGACGCCCCTGCAGGCGGCCCGTGCCGTCATCGATATTGCCGAGGAGCATATGGCCGGTGCCCTGCGCGTGGTTTCTGTGCAGAAGGGCTATGATCCCGGCGATTTTTCACTGCTCTGTTTCGGTGGTGCGGGCGGTTTGCATGCCTGTGCGCTGGCCGAAAAACTTTCGATGCGCAAGGTGATTATCCCGGTTGCCAGCGGTGCATTTTCAGCGCTTGGCATGCTGGCTGGCAGGCAGCAGAGTGAATTCTCCCGCACCCGTTGTATGGATGCTGCGCATGCCGATACGGTGGTTCAGCTTACCTCGTTGTTCGGGGAGCTCAGTGATGAGGCCCGGCAACAGATGCCGGGATTGCCCCTGTTGTTTGAGCGGCGCGTGGATATGCGTTATGCAGGGCAGGGATTTCATCTCTTGATTTCGCTACCGGATGGAAATGAGCCGGTGGATATCGCGCTGTTGCTGGAGCGCTTTGCCCGGGCACATCGTCAGGCATACGGCCATCTGCTTGATCGGCCGGTTGAGGTGATCACGGTCCGCCTGACTGCCTGTGTGGATCGCACCGAACTCGCCTGGCCAACGATGCAGTCAGTGGGCGGGGAGGCGTTGCCTTCCACCTTTACAGATGTTTATGCTGCAGTCGGGGATGTCGCTACCGCCATGTCCGTTCCTGCCTATCAGCGATCGGCGCTGCTGCCGGGGATGCAGTTGACCGGACCTGCGCTGGTGCTTGAGGATATTGCCACCACCTGGCTGCCAGCCGGCTGGCAGCTGCAATTGTCGCCGCACGGTCATCTTCTGCTGGAGACGCTGGTATGAATACGGATGTGGTTGCTGTCAGTCTGTTTACCCATCGGCTGGCCGCTATTTGTGAAGAGATGGGGGCGGTACTCAGACACAGCGCTGTTTCCCCCAATATTCGGGATCGGGAAGATTACTCCTGTGCGCTGTTCGATCGCAGTGGCGCTCTGGTGTCACAGGCGGCACATATTCCCGTTCATCTGGGATCGATGGCTTTTGCCATGCGTGAGGTGACAGGCCGTTTTCACTGGCAGGAAGGGGATGTGGTGGTCTTTAATGATCCCCGTCTGGGCGGGACGCATCTCCCCGATATCACCGTGGTGATGCCGGTATTTATTCAGGGAGAGCTTGCCGGTTTCAGTGCGGCACGGGCACATCATGCCGATATTGGCGGCCGCTCTCCCGGATCAATGGGGCTCGAAACACGACTTGAGGATGAGGGGCTGGTGATTGCACCCTGCTACTGGTTTAAGGCGGGGCAGGAACAGGGGGCGTTGATGGATGCCTTTCGTCAGCGGGTACGCTCGGTGGATGAACGGCTGGCTGATCTTGCCGCCCAGCGTGCAGCGTGCGCTATCGGGGCCAGGCGGTTGGCAGGCTTTGCTCCGCAGTGGCTGGCGACGATGTTCCATGCATTGATGCAGGTTTCATCCCGTTACGGGCAACAGTGTATTGCAGCCATTCCCGATGGCATATACCGGTTTGAGGATGTGCTGGAGGATGATGGCTGTGGTTCGGGGACTCTTGTCATCCGGGTATGTGTGACGATTGATGGCGAGCGGGCCCATGTCGATTTTACCGGATCGGCAGCGCAAACGGCCGGGCCGGTGAATTGTCCGCTGGCGGTAACCGCAGCGAGTGTGTTTTATGTTTTCCGCTGCCTGATGCCTGCCCATGTGCCGCAGACTGCGGCAATTTTTGAGCCGATTACCCTGACGGCCGTGGCCGGATCACTGGTGAATGCCGGCGAAGGAGCTGCGGTTGCGGCCGGTAATGTCGAGACCAGCCAGCGCATTGTCGATGTGATGCTGGGGGCACTGGCACAGGCGCTGCCCGAACGTATTCCGGCAGCGGCACAGGGAACGATGAATAATGTGATCTTCGGTTCCGCTGAGTGGGTCTATTACGAGACGCTGGCCGGAGGCATGGGGGCACATGCTGCCGGAGCAGGGGTATCAGCGGTACAGTGCCACATGACCAACACCAAAAACTCATCGGTGGAGGTGCTGGAAATGCATTATCCGCTGAGAGTGCGTACATATGGCGTGCGGCGAGGCTCCGGTGGTGAAGGTATGTATCGTGGCGGTGACGGGCTGGTGCGGGAGTGGGAGGTGCTGCAGGAGTGTCACCTCTCGCTGCTCAGTGAGCGACGTCAGACCGCGCCGTTCGGACTGGCTGGCGGGGAAGATGGCAGCAGCGGGCGCAATATGCTTTATCACCATGGGGCGTGGCGCTCATTGCCGGCCAAATGTACGCAGACACTGGTCAGCGGTGATGTGTTACGGGTAGAAACACCCGGTGGCGGTGGCTATGGCAGCCGGCTTAAAAACAGGCAGCAAAAGGACATTTGAGATGAACATACTGGCCATTGAATCTTCATGCGATGAAACGGCTGTCGCCCTTTATGCCGGGGATGCGGCAACCGGTTGCGGGCGCATTCTTGCCGAACAGATTGCTTCGCAGATTGAGACGCATGCCCGATTTGGCGGTGTGGTGCCGGAGGTGGCATCGCGCGAGCACCTGGCGGCATTGCCCCCGATGGTGGATGCGGTGATGCAGGAGGCAGATCTCGGCTGGAATCACATTGACGCGATTGCCGTGACTTCCGGGCCGGGACTGATGGGGGCGCTGCTGGTCGGTACCTCTTTTGCACGAGCTGCGGCTTGTGTGCACGGCATTCCTGTGCTGCCTGTTCATCATATGGAGGGCCACCTTCTGGCACCGGGACTGGCTGGGCAGCTGCCGGCCTTCCCGTTTATTACGCTGCTGGTGTCAGGTGGCCATACCATGCTGGTGCGTGTGGATGCGATCGGTAGCTATAGTCTGATCGGTCAGACGCTGGATGATGCGGCAGGGGAATGTTTTGACAAGTCGGCCCGCCTGCTCGGCTTGCCTTATCCGGGAGGACCGGAGGTGGCCCGCCTTGCCAGAGATGGGGATGCCAGCCGTTTTCCGCTGCCTCGTCCGATGTTGAACAAGGATAATCTCGACTTCAGTTTTTCCGGCCTGAAAACAGCGGTGATGTATGCTGTTCGCAAGCTGGGGGGGAGTGAAGCGCTTTCCGATCAGGATCGCCGGGATATGGCGGCAGCCATTGAAGAGGCCATTTGCGATGTGCTGGTCAGCAAGGCGCTGCGTGCCTGCCGGCAGCAGCGGGCTCCCAGACTGGTGATTGCCGGTGGTGTGGCTGCCAACAGTCACTTGCGTGGACTGCTGGCCAGTCGTGGCAAGGGCGTGGAGCTGTTTTTGCCGGAGCTGCGTCACTGCACCGATAATGCCGCAATGATCGCCTATGCGGCGTTCGCCCGCTATGGCGCCGGAGCCCCGGCACCTGCCGAATGGGATGCCCGTCCGCGCTGGCCACTTCATGAACTGACGCCACCGCATACACTGATCAGCAACTGATTCGATGAATCAGCCTCGCCCTGCGGGCGGCCGTTGGCCGTCCAATCGGCTTGCTGCCTCTTTGTCACGCTGTTGCTCTTTTCCATGCGCATTCAGGTCACCTCGGCAGATCTGCAAGGGGGGAACCGCAGGCTGTCAGCTTTGGGGGCGGTGCCGGGGGGCGGTGCCGGGGGGCGGTGCCTGGTCTTGTTTTGCGCATTTTTTTGCTCGCGGCAATAAATGCTTATCTGGCCCGGATAGCTGATTCATGGAACAGGCGAATCAGGGGCGCATGTCTGCCATGCACCATGGCGTGTTCCATGGCGGCATAATAGATGGCCCGGTTTTCACTATCGAACAGTGGAGGCATAAGACCGGCATTGAGACACTGCGCCAGAATCAGTGCACGACCGACACGACCATTGCCATCGCCAAACGGATGAATCGCAATGAACCAGGCATGCGCTTTGGCTATTGCCTCGATGGTTGCTGCATCACTGCACTTGTAGGCCCAGCGATTCATCTCTTCGGGGATATCCTCCGGCAGTGTGGTATGCAGTGCATCCAGACCGCCCATCACACGAATCTTCTGAGAATAAAATCCTGCATCTTCACGAATTCCGCGCATGAAATCGCCGTGCAACCCTTTGACTGACTCCTCTGTAATCACAAAGCGCTCGGCACGATCAATGCATTTGTGCCACAACCATTTATGGGTGAGGTAGGTGTTCACTGCTTCGTGGAATGTCTCGATGCTCATGTTTTTCGGTAACTTTTTTGCATCCACTGCGCGCTCGAAATCATCTTTCGACATACCTGTCTCAATTTCGATCGTGCCATAGCTCAAACGTCGCAGAAAGGGCATCAGCAGCGCATCATTTCCCGAGAGATCATCCTGCAGAAGAGTCGGGGTAAACGTTTCTCCTTTTTTATCCCATTCAGGAATAATGAAATGCTTGCAGAAAAGCACATCAATATTAAAACGGTGTTCTGTTTTGATCGACTCCGGCCTGTCTCGCCAATTGAGAAGCGAACGTCTTGAAACCCCAATCGCTTCTGCCATTGCTGCCGACATGGGATACACTTCCTGAAGCTTTTCTATCTTATCAAGATAGTCTATTTCACGGTATGTCATCACTATCTCCTGTGCTCCTTAAGCATGAGTCACTATAGTGTAATTGGGAAGTAAGTTTCAAGTTTTTATTATTGTTTCTCATTTCACTTCTCATGGTAGTTTCAGTTAACCAACGGTGTCGGTGCCTGGCATAATGGGATGGCCCATCCCGCTTCTTGGAGTCAACCGGATTTCGGTACCCGGCCTTGCTTTACGCATTTTCTGCTGAATCGATTTATTGATCCTGTTGTGTGCCGGTGCCTGGCTTGACTTCTTGACTATTGGTTTGCGTAAACGAAATCAGTGCTGGGGTCATGCTGGGGTCAGGCATGAGTTGTTGAGTTATTTTGGATCATGCTATGATAAGGCTATGGCACGAAAACCCAGACTTCATGTTGATGGCGGTTTGTATCATGTAATGCTGCGCGGCAATGGCGGGCAGGTGATTTTTATTGATACGACAGATCGTAGCCGGTTTTACTACCTGATCCAGGAGGGCGTGGAGCGATACGGTCATCGCATTCATGCCTATTGCCTGATGAGCAATCATGTTCACCTGTTGCTGCAGGTTGGCGCTGTCCCTCTTGCGAAGATTATGCAAAACCTGTCGTTTCGATATACCCGTTGGTTTAATCAGAGGCAGGGTCAATCGGGTCATCTGTTTCAGGGCCGCTATAAAGCACTGTTGGTGGATGCAGACAGCTATTTTCTGGAGCTGGTACGCTATATTCACCTTAACCCTGTTCGCTCCGGAATGGTAGCGTCACCGGAGGATTACGAGTGGAGCGGTCATCGCGCATATATTGGAAATGAAAAGATTCCATGGTTAACGACTAAAGCTGTACTTTCGCAGTTCGCCCCCGAATCAGATCGCGCGAGAGTGATGTATGCCCGGTTTGTGGATGCAGCGCTTGACGGCGAGCATAAGGGTGAGTTTCACCATGGGGATGATGATTGCCGGGTGATTGGCGACGATAAGTTTGTTGTCAGGGTAATGGATCAATGCGGGGAAAGGGTTCGCGATACACTCTCTGTTGATGCGGTGATTGCATCGGTTTGTCGGGAGTTCGGCATTGAGAGCGGGGAGCTTTGTGGTCCGGGTCGCAAGCGCTTACTGGCACAGGCGAGAGGTGTGGCGGGCTGGCTACTTCTGGAGTGCGGACAGTCGCCTCTGGCTGAGCTGGCAAGAAGAATGAAACGCGACCCTTCGTCCCTAAGCCTGATGGTAAGCAAGGTTGTTGAGCGTGCCAGGTCGGATGATGAGTTCTCCGGAAAGCTCAAGTTTCTTAGAAATAACTCAATAACTCAATAACTCATGCCTGACCCCGGTGTCCTTCTGGAGTGCGGACAGTCGCCTCTGGCTGAGCTGGCAAGAAGAATGAAACGCGACCCTTCGTCCCTAAGCCTGATGGTAAGCAAGGTTGTTGAGCGTGCCAGGTCGGATGATGAGTTCGCCGGAAAGCTCAAGTTTCTTAGAAATAACTCAATAACTCATGCCTGACCCCGGTGTTGACCCCGGTGCGCATGGCTCATACCAGATGGTGACTGAAGCATGAAGTAGAAAAGAAGCACCCGTAATCGCCGGAGCGCTTGCGGGTGATTGCAGTGCTATATTCATTGGTGCTATGGGTGTTAATCTCTTCTCGAAACTATCTGGTCCCGGTGTTTCCGGAGAGGCAGGTCGAAAGAGGGGCACGGGGGCATGACGTACCAGACCATGTCCATGTAAGAAACGAACTGACTTTCATTGCTCACAGGGATCACGGGTTACGCATGATCTGGTGTACCCGTTGTTCGAGGGATTCAATGGTATAAGGTTTTTTAAGCCAGCCACCAAGGCCGTGCCCTGACAGCTTGCGGGCCGCATCCATTTCGTTATAACCACTGGAAATGATCACTTTTACGTTTTCATCGATCTCCCGCATTTGCATAAAGGCGGTTAAGCCGTCCATATTGGGCATGGAAAGATCCATGAGTACAAATGTCACCTCATGATGAATCTTGCGGAACGTTTCAATGGCATGCAGGCCATCGATTGCCTGAACGACGTTGAATCCCATCTCCATCAGCATGATGCTGGCAACTTCCCGGATGATCAGATCATCATCAACCAGTAGCACAATGCCGCTATAGTGGCTTTTTATAATTCCTGCTTCAGTGGAGGCGGTCAGATCCGGTTGTTCCTGGCTGACAGGGAACAGGGCTCTGAACGATGTGCCTTTACCGGGCGTTGAGATGCATTTTAAGGCGCCTGAGTGCCCGGTGATAATGCCAACGACAGCACTCATACCCAGGCCACGCCCGGTAAACTTGGTGGTAAAAAACGGGTCGAATATTTTTGACATGGTTTCAGTATCCATGCCGCAGCCATCATCAATGACCTCTATAAAACAGTAAAATCCGGGTGAAGGTTTTTGTGTGGTGGATACGCATCCCTGCAGAAAGCTGTAGTCAGCAAAAAAGATCCCGGTCCAAATATTTATGGTGCCGTTATGTTCCCCGATGGCTTCACTGGCATTGGTAATCAGGTTCATGATCACCTGCTGTAACTGGGCTTTGTCCGCATTGATATAGGGAATGCTGTCATTCAGGCGATAGTTAAGGTGGATCGATGGTGGAATCGATACCTCAAGCAGTTTGCTGGTTTCATTCACCAGGGCGGATAAGTTGATAGGTTCAATCACAAACTGGCCTTTCCCGGCATAAGCCAGCATCTGCTGGCATAGTCCTGCGGCCTGTTCAGAGGATCTGACGATTTGCGCCAGATACTCACGGCTCTCATGTGGCTTTTCAGCGATTGTGCGATTGGCCAGGGATGCATTGCCCATGATGGCCGCAAGAAGGTTATTAAAATCATGGGCAATGCCGCCAGCAAGGACGCCCAGAGACTCCAGCCGTTGGGTATGTTCAAGCTGACGTTGCATCCGTTCTTTTTCGATCTCGTTAAGGCGCCTCTCGGTGATGTCCCTGATTGTTCCTTCTATGCCGGTGATGGCACCGGATTCGTCGTAAAGGAATTGAGCATTGATTGCGCTCCATACATGATTTTTATCTTTGCGTATTCCGTTGATTTCATAATTCCGGATTTTTCCATCATCTGCTTCGGACAACGCGTGCAGGAGTCCTGCCCGATCAGTGGGGGCAACTAAATAGTCGGTGATGGGGGTTCCAATCATCTCTTCAGGCGTAAAGCCATACAGGTCATGGATGGATGCAGATACGAGGGTGATGTATCCGTTAATGTCGGTCTGATAATAGGTGTCCTGTAAATTGTCGATGATGCGTTTTAAGGTGTCTTTGCTGTGGGTCAGCTCCCTGGTTCGCAGGGTAACCTGCTGTTCGATCCGCTGTTTTTGCATGTTGGTTGTGTGCGTGTACCAGACGAAAAAAACAGTCAGTAATATGCCGAATAGAAATGCTTGCCATGCCAGTGCAATGGCGTGCTCATGGAGATATTTCGGAGTGGCCTCTACCTCCAGCTGCCAATGCTGGCCGGCAAAGTCAAATTTGATGGTGTCGGTGATATCAGTATGCGCTGTGTTTGCAGCAGGGGAGTGATGGTCGGATAAACGGGTATAGACAGCTTGCTTTTCCCGGTCATCACTGACGATGTAAAGAGACGTATGTTGAGAGGAAACATGCAGCTTTCTGCTGGCGCGCTCGATCAATCCATCGATATGCCACTCCACTATCAGAGCACCGAGCACCTCTTTGCTGGATGATTTGAGATCATAGACAGGGGCAACAAAACTAAGGTCATGACCATCAGCCGTATGATCCTGATGTACAAATGCCACAGGCGAGCCCTGTGATTTTGCCAGTGCCGATTCAATATACGGATCGTAGTAATCTCCCGGCCTGATATCAGTATGAGCAATATCCGTATTCTCACCCTGATTAATGTAGAGTATCCTGAAGTGGTTGTCGTGCTGCTGGTCAATAACCGACCAGATAATGCTGTGCAGTTGAGGGTCATCGATAATGATTTTTTCTGCCATCGGCATAAAATCATCCGGCTTTGTCGGGTTATCATCCTCAATATTGATATCATGTTCGATCAGATAGCGTACCAGTCCAACCGCTTTCTGAATATGCTCAAACTCGGTGTGAATTGCAGCACCGTAATCGGCGGCTTTGTATCTGAACTCATGTAGCCGGTTTTTTTCTTCCCAGCTTTTTATGAATAAAAAAAGGATAATGGAGATGAGTAAGCCGCCAAACAGAATGGCTGCGGTCTTAAAATGGATATGTTTAGACATCCCGCCCCCATTGCACACCGGGAAAGCAACTTACCGATCTCCGGAACGCGATCCATATTGATCACCGCCAGAGTATCGAGAGGGGCTGAATTAACAAGCCTCAAGTCAGGGGAATGGATGCGTGAAAAGTGTCGGTGCCTGGTCTTGCTTTGCGCATTTTTTAAGCGGTGCCTGGCTTAACTAATTGCATAAGGAAGTGCTAAAACCACGCGTTTGTTTTTGCGAACTGAATTTTGCCAGGGTGACAATAAATCAGCATCTCCCTATAAATAATGCGAAGCGCAGAGATAAAACGGATGTTGCTCTGTTAGTGACAATCATCCTTCCAATGGTTCCACCGGGTATTCGTGCGCCATTGAATTTTAGCGCGCATCGTACGGGAGGGGGCTCGTGCTGCAGATTGATCCGGTTCAGCCGGCTGATGCGATACCGGTTAGAGAACGGGCGTGAGTTGAAACAGACACGCCTGCCACCCGTATTAACCGTCACCTGCACGCTACAGATACACATTTTATGATCAGAGGCGAAGCGACTCGCGCGATCATCTTCAGGGCTGATTCTGATCAGTAGGCACCACACTTGCTAACCAGATAAATTTTATGGATACAAACTGATATTGGATAATGAAATACTGATCAAGCGACTCACAGATCAATCACCGCTCCACGGCCAAACCGGTGTATGCGGGTAAAACCCGCTTAAAAGCTTCTAATAAACGACTACTTAGGAGAATAAAATGTTGAAAAGCTTCACCACCAAAGCAAGCCTGTTTATCCTGATCATCCTTATGTCGACAGCACTCGCAGTTGTCGGATTCACAGCATTGAGTGTCATGAATCTGGACAACAACCATGCGCTTCTCATCTCGCTGATGGCCATCGCTCTGGCCATTGGACTGGCCTCATTGATCGGATTTCAGCTTATGCGCAACATCTCCAGGTCGCTGACGGTCGCGCAAAATGCTGCCGCAGCCATTGCCCGTGGTGATCTCACTTCGGATATCGATATCGGTCGGCACGATGAGATGGGGGGGCTCATGGAGTCACTGAAAACCGTGCAGCAGAGTATGCGTGCGACCGTAGGCGAAATTAAGGCGGTCGTTGAGGCGGCCGCAATGCGCGGTGATTTCAGTACCAGAATGAAGACGAGTGGCAAGGAGGGATACACCAGGGAGCTCGCCGAGCTGTTGAACCGGCTCTCCGAAGTGACTGAAACAGGTCTGCAGGACATGACACGTGTCACTACAGCCCTGGCCAACGGAGATCTTACGCAGAAAATTACCAATGAGTATCCCGGCTTGTTCGGAAAATCCAGAGACAGCATCAACAACACCGTGATTGAACTGAGCAAAATCGTTGAGGATGTTTTACATATTGGACTCTGTGCGGGGCAGGGCGACTTCACCGTACGAGCTGATATGAAGGGCCGCAAGGGTTATGCCAAAACGCTGGCCGAATTATTGAATCAGCTTTCGGATATCACCGAGTCGGGCCTGAAAGATATCATGCATGTAGCCAACCTGCTGGCCAGGGGCGATCTGACCCAGACCATTGCCAGGGATTATCCGGGCCTGTTCGGGCAGACCAAGGAAGGAATCAATGCCACAACCGAAAATCTTAGAACGCTTGTGGATGGCATCATGAATGCAGCAGAAAGCATCAATACCGGCACGGTAGATATCGCCAAAGGAAACCAGAACTTATCTCAACGTACCGAGTCTCAGGCCAGTAGCCTGGAGGAGACAGCTTCCAGTCTGGAAGAGCTGACCTCAACTGTGAAACTGAATGCTGATAACGCCAGGCAGGCAAACCAGCTGGCGATTCGCAGCTCTGACATCGCGATCAGGGGTGGCGCCGTGGTAGGAGAAGTCGTCACAACGATGAACGAAATTAACGAAGCTTCCAACAAGATTGTCGATATCATCAGCGTCATTGATGGTATCGCCTTCCAAACCAACCTGCTGGCATTGAATGCTGCAGTGGAGGCAGCGCGCGCTGGCGAACAGGGACGGGGCTTTGCGGTTGTGGCAAGCGAAGTGCGCAATCTGGCGCAGCGCAGCTCCGAGGCGGCGAAAGAGATCAAGGGCCTGATCGATAATTCTGCACAAAAGGTGGAGAACGGCAGCAAGCTGGTGGCTAAGGCCGGGGAGACGATGGAAGAGATTGTCACCTCGATCAAGCAGGTGACTGACATCATGGGTGAGATCACCACCGCATCGTCGGAGCAGAGCATCGGCATCGAGCAAGTGCACCAGGCAGTGGCGCAGATGGATACAATGACACAGCAGAACGCAGCCCTGGTTGAGCAGGCTGCAGCTGCCGCTGAAACGCTGGAAGAAGAAGCTGATCGCCTGAATAATTCGGTTGCCGCCTTCAAAATCGATCGTACGGCTGTCTCAAAAATCGATACGGGATCTGCAGCTATATGGAAGACCTCCCATTTTAATGAGGCCATTCTGGCTCACCTCAAATGGAAGAAACGCCTGCACGACTTTATCAACGGCTCAAGCACCGAAAAGCTCGATAGCGCAGTGATCTGCAAGGATAATCTCTGCATACTGGGTAAATGGATTTACGGTGATGGTAAAGCCCATAGCAATACCGTGCATTACCCCGATCTGGTGCGCAAACATGCCAGTTTCCATCTTTGCGCCGGAGAAGTGGTCAGAAAGGCTGAAGCGAACCAGAAGTCGGCCTCGCTGGATATGCTACATGGTGAATTCGCCAACCGCGCCCAGGACACCATCATGGCCATCATTGCACTGAAAGACGAAATCGAGTGAGGGCACTGGCGTTGAGCGGCCGACATTGATCAATGCCGGCATGCTTCGATCTTGCGGAGGAGGCGCGCTGAACGAGCAGTTGACTTAATCCCGCCTCAAGGCATGAGGACGTGCAGTGACAGAGTCCGACGGCTTCAGATTGATGCGCGCCCTATTGAATCAGTGTCGCACGTGCGGCTGGTTTATATTCCTCTCGTCATCGAGCAAAGCCGGAAGCTGGTCGGTGGAATATGGCGAATCCATTGAGTTGGGGTGAATGGAGGTAGCTGCCCGGGCTGGCTCTCAATGCGTTGATGAAGGTGCTGTGCGTGGTGATTCTGGTGGATGGATTTTCTGTCCGGATATGCGCTGCTGTATATCCGTATGGTGTCAGGGGGAGGGGATAGCCGCTGCGTGAGCAACTTGATGATCGATTGAAATAACCTGTGATTTTATTCATCTGAGGTATGGTGTCTGGAAGGGTATAAGCTCAGGTAAAATATATTGTCATCCTGTCAATTTGGGCGTTAGGGTATATGGTGTCAAAGTACAGCTGACGATCGCAATATGGCTCACAAGCATCGCTACGAGAACAACAAAGGGGGCAGGAGCCGCCGATGACTGGATGCCGGATTCATTGTTTTGGAGGCGCACTCTCCATGCATGGTGATCACCTGAGGTTTGCCGGATGATGCATGTATGGTTGGTCGCGGTGTATGTGGTGACCGGCAAGCTGGCGCTGCTGCTGGCGCTGCCACCGGGCTACGCATCACCGATTTTTCCTGCTGCCGGCATTGCCATTGCAGCTGCCTTTATTGCCGGCAGAAAAGTATTGCCTGCAATTTTTATCGGCTCATTGCTGCTCAATTTATGGATTTCTTATTCGACGAGTCCCCGGCCGGGTGTGTTGAGTTTTGAGATCGCCTTCATGATTGCCCTTGCATCGATGTTGCAGGCCGGCATCGCAGGCAGGGCGTTGCGCCACTTGATAGGTTACCCGACGCCTCTGTCGCAAGGTTCTGATATTTCGCGTTTTTTACTGCTTTCGCCCGTACTGTGCCTGACCAGTGCAACGCTTTCTGTTAGCGCCCTATGGCTGCTTGGCGTCGTAGATCATGAAGGGATTGTGGAGATGTTTGCCAGCTGGTGGATCGGTGATGCGCTGGGGTTGGTGATCGCATTCCCGCTGGTCATGATTGTTGCAGGAGAGCCGCGCAAGCAGTGGCGGAGCCGTATTTTTACCGTGGCTCTGCCGATGCTGGTGGTACTGGTGTTGTTTGTGGCGATCTATTTTAAGGCCAACCAGTGGGAGCACACCGACTCACTGGCCCAGTTTCGTCAGCAATCGTCTCAGCTGGCAGATCAGATCCGCTCAAGCTTTAACGGGCAGGAGTCGCTGGTTGAGCAGGTGGCGAGCCTGTTTTTGCTGGATCAGCGTGCCCCGGTGACGCGCGAGCAGTTTCGTCTGTTTGTGGATAAATCACTGCAACGTTTCTCGATGATTCAGGCGATCTCATGGGAATACAGGGTGGAGGAGAGCAACCGGGCGCATTTCGAGGCGTTGCAAAGTGCTGAAATAGCGAACTTTGAAATTCGTGAGCGTGATGCAGCAGGTCATCTGCAGAGAGCCGGGGCGCGCCCGTCCTATTTTCCTGTCACCTATATTGAGCCGGTTGAGGGTAATCGGGCGGCCATTGGTTTTGATCTGATGTCGAATCCATCGCGAGCTGAAGCCCTTAACAAGTCGATTCAGCTCGGAGTAGCCATCACTTCTGCACCTCTGCACCTGGTGCAGGAGAAGCAGCAGCAGGAAGGTGTACTGTTGCTGATGGCTGTGCCAAAGGATCACCCGATCGGAGCGGTTTCATCCGTGCTGCGCATGGGAGATTTTATGGATGCACTGTTGCCGCAGTCACAGCCATTGCTGTTTGCCCGCCTGATCGATCTGGATGCACAAAAAGTTGTCTATGATCATTTTTCTTCAAATCACATGACGCCATCGTTTGTCGAGAAGTTTGAATTCGGTGCTCGCCATTATCAGCTGGAAACGGTGCCGACGCCACTTTATCTGCAGCAGCACCGGGGCTGGCAGAGCTGGGGGATTCTTGGCGGCGGGGCACTTGCGGTGGGCCTTATGGGGGCTCTGCTGTTGCTTGGCACCGGTTATACCTCCCGTATGCAGGAGGAGGTTACAAATCGGACCAATCAGTTGCGGGAGCGGGAGCTATATCTCCGCACGATTGTTGAAAATGAACCGGAGTGTATTGCTGTGATTGATGCTTCCGGATCATTGATTCAGGTCAATCCTGCAGGGCTTGGCTATCTGCAGGCGGATTTACTGGAGCAGGTACAGGGGCTGGCCGTGTTGCCGTTTATTGCGCCTGAGTTCCGCCAACCATTTCAGCAGCTGCATGAACGAGTGCTGGCCGGTGAATCGATGCAAATGGTCTGTGAAGTGGTGGGGCTTCAGGGGCGCCATCTGTGGATGGAGGTGCATGCAGTACCCATGCAGCGGCAGGGAGAGGTAATTCACCTGGAGGTGATGCGTGATATCACCCTGCGTAAACAGCTGGAGGAGGTGAAGGAAGAATCGCTCAGTCAGCTGCAGAAGGTGGCCAGCAGTGTGCCGGGCATGGTTTATCAGTTTCTCTTGCGTCCGGATGGAAGCTCGTGTTTACCCTTTGCCAGCGAGGCAATACGGGATATTTTTCGTGTGACACCGGAAGAGGTGCGCACGGATGCATCAGCCGTATTTGCGACGCTTCACCCGGATGATTATGACGATGCGCTTGCCTCCATCCATCACTCGGCTGCCACATTACTGCCATGGTATCATGAGTGGCGGATTCGCTTTCCTGATGGCACGGTGAACTGGTTATATGGCAATGCGATTCCTGAGAAGCAGCAGGATGGTTCCGTGCTCTGGTACGGCTTTATCAGCAATATCGATACCCGGAAACAGGCAGAGCAGGCGCTTAAGGACAGTGAAGCAACCTTCCGCGCCATGGCTGAAACATTGCCGCTGGCCATTTATGTGTCGACGGGCCTTGAGCAGCGCTGTGAATATATCAATCACACCTTTATCGAATGGTTCGGCTACAGCATGGAAGAGGTGCCAACTGTTGCAGAGTGGTGGCCCATTGCTTATCCGGACCCAAAGTATCGGCAGCAGCTTGAAGCCGAGTGGCAGCGAAGGGTCGCGCGCGCAATTGAAGAGGGCTCGGAAATTGAGGCGATGGAAACGGTTGTAAGCTGCCGGGATGGTTCGAAGAAAACCATTCTGTGGGGATTTGTCGCGCTTGGTGACAAAAACTATGCCTTTGGTCTTGATCTGACCGAGCGTAAACAATCAGAGGCCTCCTATCGCAAGCTGGCTCAGGTGGTTGAGCAGGCCGGAGAGGCAATTATGATCACCGATATTGATGGCGTGATCGAGTATGTGAATCCCGCCTTTACCCAGCTCACCGGTTATCACGCGGATGCCGTGATCGGAAAAACGCCACGCATTCTGAATAGCGGCAAGTATGCCCCGGATTTCTATGAGGAGATATGGCAGACGGTTACGGCCGGGCATATCTGGCAGGGGAAAGTGATCGACAGAAAAGAGGATGGCACCTTTTATCCTGCCATGGAGACCATTTCACCGATCAGAAATGAACAGGGGGAGATTACCAACTATATCGGCTTGCAGCTGGATCTGAGCGAAAATGAGGCGCTTGAGAGCAGGTTTTATCAGGCGCAGAAGATGGAAGCACTGGGTACGCTGGTGGGAGGGATTGCGCATGAATTCAACAATGTGCTGGCCGGCATTACCGGTAATCTGTATCTGGCCAGAAAACAGGTGGCCAATGCCGATGTGGTGTTGAAAAAACTCGATAGCATTGAAACGCTCGCTTTCAGCAGTGCCTATCTGATTAAAAACCTCCTCTCGTTTGCCAGAAAGGGCATTATTCAGAAAACATCATTTGATTTGCCTGTCTTCATCCGCGAGACGCTTAAGGTGCATCGGGTGTCCCTGCCCGAGAATGTGACGCTGACGATGGAGATTGATCCGATCGCCATGGTGGTTGAGTGGGATGCAACGCTGCTTCAGCAGGTGGTGCTGAACCTGGTCAACAATGCGCGTGATGCGGTGGATGGGTTATCGCATCCGATCATTATCGTCACGCTCAAACGCTTCCTGGCCGATTCGGCTTTTCTGCACAGGCATCCGGAGCTTCATGCCAGTGAATACGCCTGCCTTTCCGTGACCGATAATGGCACCGGTATCGATGCGGATCACTTGCCTCACATCTTCGAACCATTCTATACCAGCAAAGAGGTAGGAAAGGGGACCGGGCTCGGTCTTTCCATGGTAACAGGAGCGGTGCAGACCCATCATGGTGCTATTGAGGTGGAGAGTGTGCCCGGAGCGGGGACAACCTTCCGTCTCTACCTGCCTCTGTTGCCCGAGGAGAAAAACAGTGACCGGTTGCAGCGGGTTGTAGATGGCGAAAGTGGTTGCGGAGAGCTGATCCTTCTTGCGGATGATGAACAGCAGGTGCTGGAGGTCGGTAAGGAGGTGCTTGAGGTACTGGGCTATCGGGTGCTGCTTGCATCCGATGGACTGGAGGCGGTGAAAATATTTCAGACGCATAAGGATGAAATTTCGCTGGTGATTACCGATATCATGATGCCGAATCTTGGTGGTGTTGATGCGGTGGAGCGTATGCGGGCGATTCGTTCTGATATTAAGGTGATTTTTACCACCGGCTACAACAGGGAAGAAGAGAGGCTGGGGCATATCACTGCCGTGATAGAAGCGGTGCTTTACAAACCGTATGAGATTGATGCGTTGAGCAAAACGATCCGGGCGCAACTACAATCATAACCAGAAGCAGCGGTCCGGGAAGGGCAGACCATCGGTACGGTGTCTGGCCTGGCTATTTGCACGGATGTTTCTGCCACATATGTGATTGATATATTCTGAACAAAAGGGTCGGTATCCACTGATGCTGGAGGGCTCACCCGCATGCGCCATGGATTATTTTACCACACCGGAGAGGGAGGAGAGTATGGATTCCGCCGTACGTTTTTCAGACTTTAAAGGGATGCTTCATACACAGAGCCATCGCAAGACCGTGATCAGCGAGGGCGATTCATGGTTTGGCTATCCGGCCAGCATGGTGCCGGTATCGCATACCGGCACCAATATCATCGATCACATTGAGCAGACGCATCTGTTTAATATCTTCCGAATGGAGTGCAGTGGCGATGAGGCCGGAGCGATGATGTCTCAGGATCAGCGCCACCGCTTTCATGATGTGCTGAGTCAATTGAAAGCAATGAGCAAAGAGCCGGATATCATTCTTTTCTCGGCAGGCGGCAACGATATTGTCGGTGAACACGACATGATTCATCTGCTCAATAGATGGACTGCCGGCATGAGTCCTGCTGATTGTATCCGAACAGAGCGGTTTGAGCTCAGGCTGGAGCAGATTCGACTGGCCTACCGTGAACTGATTCTGTTTCGCGATGAGTATTGCCCGAATGCAAAGATTATCACCCACGGTTACGACTTCCCGATCCCTACCGACAAGCCGGCCTCCTTTATCTTTGGCACAGTCAAGGTGAAGCCATGGATCAAGCCCTATATGGATCAGAAGGGGATTCCTGCCGGAGCGATACAGCAAGCGGTGGTGAAGATCATGATCACCAGGCTGAACGAGATGCTTGATGCTGTATGCGCCAGCACGAGCAACATGGTGAAAGTCGAAACCACCGGCACACTTCAGTCCGGTGAGTGGCGCGATGAGATCCACGCCACCAAACAGGGCTTTAAAAAGATCGCTGATATGTTCCTGCCACATATGGATGAAGCGGGGGCAGTTCCTTGCTTGATAGCTGACTCAATTGACAGCCATGCCGGTGCTTGAGTTGCGCTTTTGGCATCCGCTCAACGGAATGTGCGGCCAGTAATGCGCACCGGCCGCACATGATGCATACGATGGCTTTACCGGTCAGATAAACAGCGTTGTGCCTGATTCACCTGCCTCGCCAAGAAATGCCGCGACACCGCCGATTTCGACGCCGTCAATCAGCTCCTCTTTCTGAATGCCCATCACATCCATCGACATCTGGCAGGCGATCAGTTGAGCGCCGCCCTCGACGAGACTGTGCAGCAGATTGCCGGGGGATTCCACGCCCTTGTCGGACATGACCTTACGGATCATTTTTGCGCCCAGACCATGCATGTCCATTTTCGAAATGGTGTTCAGATGATCAGCATCGGTTGGCAGCATGGTGCTGAACATACGATCCATCATCGGTTTGTTCAGATGCGGTGCATCGACACGGCGAATGACATCCAGCCCCCAGAAGGTGAAAAAGAGACTGACCGGCTTGCCCATGGCCAGCGCGCCATTGGCGATAATCATACTCGCCATGACCTTGTCGAGATCATCGGAAAAGACCACCAGCGTAAGCTTGTCTTTCTCTGATGATGGAGTGGCTGCCGCAACCGGAGCAGCTGCATTCTTGCGCAGCAGTACAATTACCAGCCCTTTGTCGACCCGCACAGAGAGCACATCATTGCCGGTTTTTCTGGCCCAGGCGCGGATATCGCGACCGAAGGCGGGATCAGAGGCTGTGACCTCGAGCAGTTCACCTGCTTCCATCGCCTCCATCGCCTTATAGGTTTTCATGATCGGGCCGGGGCACTGCAGGCCGACGGCATTCAGGCTGTGGACCTCACCGGTTGAGCCGGGGGCAATCAGGGCCGCGCTGACAGCACAGCTGCCATTGCGCTCCGCTTCAATCTCCTCGGGGCTGCGACGCTTGATATCCTCGTAGTCGAAAATATCCGGGTTGGCCTGTTTATCAACGGCCCATGCATAGGTTTTGTAGCCACCGGAAAGGTTTCTGACATCGGTAAACCCGTGTTGTTTGAGAATGCGATAGGCCAGATAGCCACGCAGTCCGATCTGGCAAAAAAGAATGACCGGTTTATCCCGATCAAGCTCATCAAGGTGTTCGCGCAGCTGATTGACATTGATATTGCGGGCTGTGGCGATGGTACCAAAGCTGAATTCATCGGCTGTACGCACATCGATCAGTTGAAGGTCAGGATCTTTGCTATCGAGCAGATTGCGCAATGTCCGCCAGTCGATCATCTCATGCGACTGATTGAGGATATTGCCAGCCACATAACCGGCAATATTCACCGGATCCTTGGCCGAGCCGAACGGAGGTGCATAGGCCAGCTCGAAATCGGCCAGGTCCTCGACGGTCATGTTGCCATGAATGGCTGTGGCAATGACATCGATACGCTTATCGGCACCATCGGCACCGACGGCCTGAGCTCCGAGAATTTGCCCCTTGTCGGTGAACAGTAGTTTCATGCTGATCTGTTTGGCGCCGGGATAGTAGCTGGCATGCGAGCCGCTGTGGGTGATGCAGCTTAAGTATGGAATGCCTGCCGCATTCAGTTGCTTTTCATTCAGGCCGGTGGAGGCCGCAGCCAGATCAAAGGCCTTGAGAATCGCCGTGCCCTGAGTGCCACGGTAACTTTTCATGTTGCCGAAGATGATGTTATCCGCAGCCATGCGCCCCTGACGATTGGCCGGACCAGCCAGCGGGATCAGCATCTGCTTGCCGCTGATGCTCTGGGTAATTTCAATGGCGTCACCGACGGCATAGATATCCGGGTCGGACGTTTGCAGGTGATTGTTGACCCGGATGCCACCGGTTGCTCCCAGCTCGAGTCCACATGCCCGTGCCAGTGTTGTTTCCGGGCGTACGCCGATGGCCAGTACCACCAGATCAGCCTGTAGTCTGCGGCCGCTGCCAAGGTAAACGATGGTGTGGTCGTCCCGGTCCTCAAATTGTTCGACCTTGTCCTCAAGATAGAGCTCAACATTCTTGTCACGCATATGGGCATGGACAATGGCAGCCATCTCATAATCGAGCGGTGTCAGAATCTGATCGGCAGCTTCCACCAGGGTGGTGAAAATGCCGCGTTCATGCAGATTTTCGGCCACCTCGATACCGATAAATCCGCCGCCGATGACGACGGCACGGCGCGGCTGGTGTTCTTTGAGATGGGCCATGATGCGGTCAAGATCGGGAATATTACGCAGGCCGAAGATGCGTGGTGAATCAATGCCGGCCAACTTCGGCCGAATCGGTTCAGCACCGGGCGAGAGCAGCAGCTTGTCGTAGCTCTCATCGTATTCTTCGTTATTGGCCAGGTTACGCAGGCGAACGGTTTTTGCCTTGCGATCGATCGCGATCGCTTCGGTCTGGCTGCGTACATCGACACGGTAACGGGCTTTGAAGGCCGGCTCGGAGCTGACCAGAAGCTGTTCACGTTCCTCAATGATGCCGGAGATATGATAGGGAAGGCCACAGTTGGCAAAGCTGATGTACTGGCCTCGCTCAATCATCAGAATTTCGGCTGTCTCATCATTGCGTCTGATGCGTGCGGCAGCAGTTGCCCCTCCGGCAACACCACCTACGATTATGATTTTCATTCGGTTCACTTCCTTGCGTGATTTGTCTGTCGGAGATATAGCATAATATACTAATATAAGCTCATGAGTGCAATGGCGATTATGCGGGTGCTGACGCGGATTGAGCGCAGGGCAGGTCGAACATCGCCAGCACAGGTGCATGATCGGAAAACCAGCTGTCTGTGAAAACAGAGACGGCTTTGCCGCAGGCGGCTACGGCCGGGGTGCAGATATGATAGTCGATGCGCCAGCCGACATTGTTGCTGCGAGCCTGGCCACGGTTGGACCACCAGCTGTATTGTTCCTGCTCAGGATAGAGCTGGCGAAAAAGGTCGATGAAGCCAGCCTGCAGCCATTGATCAAACCATGCCCGCTCTTCGGGCAGAAAGCCTGAGTTTTTTCTGTTGCCCCGCCAGTTTTTCAGATCGATCGGGGCATGGGCGATATTGATGTCGCCGCAGATGATCAGTTCACGCCCCTCATCCTGCAGACGTCGGATCAGAGGCAGGAATTGCTCCAGAAAGACCATTTTTCCCGCCTGCCGTTCAGGGCTCCCGGAACCGGATGGAAAATAGACGGAGATGACGGATAATTTGCCGAAATCAGCCATGACAAAGCGTCCTTCGCGATCAAAGCGGGACCAGTCGGTGGTCGGATCGATCGCCCCCAGTCCGATGTGAACGGCATCCGGTTGTGTGCGTGAATAGAGGGCAACGCCGGAGTAGCCCGGTTTTTCAGCAAAGTGATAATGACGGTGATAGTCGCTATGCAATGATTCAGGCGGGAGCTGGTGGGCGTGAGCTTTTAACTCCTGCAGGCACAGAATGTCGGCATCCTGGCGCTCAAACCACTCCCAGAATCCTTTTTTGGTTGCAGACCGGATGCCATTTAAATTTGCAGTGATGATATTCATCAGCAGAGGTTACTAAATGACGAGGTAGGGGCAAGTTACGATAAAGCGCCGGTGTGAACAGCAGGTTTTGTCGGTGTTATTCGTGGCGCCAGTTGCGGATGGCCTCGATGTAGTCGGCCTCTTCCTTCAGTTTTTCAACATCCGGGACGAAAACATTCATGCGCGACGTGTTCAAATGTTCCAGCCAGCCGCCGAGAAACTGGCGGTAGGTTCGGTCCATCAGTCCCTCATCGGTGACAGCCAGCGGGCCGGTGAAGTCGGGGCTTGAAGAGATTTCACCGCGTACGGCAATATTTAGGTTGCCGATAATCGAGTGGGTGGCGGTATTCATGGTGTGAAAGCCGCCATCGGCATCCAGGTAGAGCAGCCACGGTGTGCCGGCAGGGGAGTCGGCGATGCAGCACTCCATCTGCTTGCGCTCCGGTAGCGTGACCTCTTCAAGGTGATGGGTGACCACATGGGCAAAGATGCCGCGCATCAGGAAGTCAAACACGCCGGCTTTCTGCTGAGGGATCAATGCGCCCTGATTGTCTTTTTTCAGGCGGCGCCCCGGCCAGTATTCGGCCTCTTTGTTGTCCGTGATGCGGGCATCATGCGGCTGCAGCGGCTCGGCATAGGTGCAGGGACGCCACTGGCCGTCATCCTGCAGTCGCCATGCCTTGTCACCGGCAGCCGACAATGCGTCGATCGAGTAACAGCGTTTCAAAGTGGTGGCACACACGGAGAGATGGTTGGCATCCCTGTTTTCGGATTCAGATGCAGACAGATTTCACCGCGCAGCAGCCGGAGAAGATCATGGCCGACCAGCTCATAGCGCCATCCGTGCAGACAGCTGACCTCCGGCGGTTCCCCCTTGCAGCGATAGCCCCAGGAGGCAAGCTCGGAAAGATCGGATTTGCTGGCCAGAATGGTGGTTGAAATTTCGCCCTCTTCGGCTTTAAGGCGCACGAGCGTATCGAGCATCTCCAAACGAAGGTCGGTTCCGGATGTGTTGCCTTTACGGGCTTCAACGACCGGCCAGGACGACTCCTCGGTGTTCATACCCTGTTGCCAGCAGATAACCAGCTCATCGCCGAAGCGCTTGATGAAGCCGGCATTGAGCCCGCGAATGCGCTGCATGGTGTCGATGTTCAGGGTGTCCCGGCGAGCAAGCTCAAGCAACGGTTCATCCGCAATCATACGGCGACGCGGAATATCACGCTGCCGGGCGTTGCGTTCACGCCATGCCGACATGGCCTGCAGGGCGGCAAGATGGCGGCCTTTCAGTTTGTTGACGCCCTTAACCCGCCAGAATGCATCGTTGTCATCCGGTTGATAGGTGGCAGGGGAGCAGAGTGTTTGCTGTTCTTCTTCAAGCCATTCAGCTCGCCTGGTGGCCTCAAGCCGTTCTTTCAGGTGCTGGTAAACCGGCATCAGCCATATCACATCATCTGCGGCATATTCGAGCTGTTTTTTGGTGAGCGGGCGGGCCTTCCAGTCGGTAAAGGACTCTCCCTTGGCCAGAGCTTTTTTGGTGATGCGCTGAACAAGATTGCCAAAGCCAACCTGCTGGCCATATCCGAGCAGGGCTGCGGCAACCTGGGTATCAAACATGGGAAGAGGCAGGGCGCCGGCTTCCTTGAAGATGATCTCGACATCCTGACGGGCGGCATGAAAGACCTTGAGGATGGCCGGGTTGCGCATAATATCCCAAATCGGGTCGAGATTGGTCAGTGCAATCGGGTCGATCACCCAGCATTGCTGGTTGCCGTAAATCTGCAACAGTGCAAACTCCGGATAATAGGTGGATTCGCGATGAAACTCGGTATCCACGCAGAGTACCGGGCAGGCTGCCATTGCTGCAGCTGCCTTTTCCAGTTGCTCCGGTGTATCAATGAATTGAAATTGAAAATTCGCCATGGCTGAACTATATCCATCCGCTCAGCGAAGTGCATGAAATAAATCACTATCCGGCGACGGGTGAGAGGTTCAAAGGGCGTTCCGCACATCGATTTGCCATGAAAATGAGCTGGCCATGATTGAACATTGACCCATCAGGGGGCGGCTATAGAGTACCCACGCACTCCGACTCAGGTGTGCTAATCCTGACACCGGAGCTCCTTGGTTGATTAAACAGTATTTGCTCTCTCCCGGTCCGACGGCTGTTCCTGAACGTGTGATGCTGCGCATGGCTCATCCGATGATTCATCACCGGACGCCGCAGTTTTCTGCTGTTTTTGCCGAAACACGGGCGATGCTGGTGCAGGTATTTCAGACGGCTCATGACGTATTGCTGCTCTCCTCTTCGGGTACGGGGGCGATGGAAGCATCGCTTGCCAATCTCTGCTCACCCGGTGATACGATTATTTATGTGAATGGCGGCAAGTTCGGCGAGCGCTGGGGCGAAATTGCCGGAAAATATGGCGTTCACGCGGTTGAGGTGAAGGCCGAATGGGGCGATGCGGTCACTGTTGTTGATATCAAAGCAGCACTTGCAGCCCACCCGCAGGCCAAAGGGGTGTTTGTTCAGGCATCCGAGACATCGACCACCACTGATCACCCGATTCGCGAAATTGCAGCACTGACCGCCGGCATGGATGGTTGTGTGACGGTGGTGGATGCCATCACCGCGCTCGGGGTGATGGATATGCCCATGGATGCATGGGGGCTGGATGTTGTCATATCGGCTTCGCAGAAGGCATTCATGTTGCCACCGGGGCTGGCCATGATCGCCTGTTCGGAAAAATACCGGAACATTGCGGCCTCGGCCCGTTGCAGTCGCTTTTATTTCGATCTTGAAACTGAACGCCGGAATCAGGTGAAGGGCAAGGACACAACAGCATGGACGCCTGCCACCTCATTGATTGTCGGGCTGAATGAAGTGCTGAAGATGATGCTGGAGGAGGGGCTGGAGCAGATATATGCCCGTCATGCATTGATGGCAGAAGCCACGCGTGCGGGGATTGCGGCCCTGGGTTTGGCGCAGGTATCGCGGGCGCCGGCTACATCGGCGACGGCGGCATATATTCCCGAGTCGATTCATGGCGGTGATTTCGTCAGGTTTCTGCGCGACAAAATGGGTGTCACGTTTGCCGGAGGGCAGGGGCAGTTGAGTGGCCGGATCGTTCGTATTGCGCATCTGGGTTATCATGATGTGTTCGATGTCGTGACGGCTATCAGTGCGCTGGAAATTGCCTTGAATCGTTTCAGATATCCGGTCGATATGGGCAAAGGTGTGGCGGCAGCGCAGGCCATTCTGGTCGGGCGTTTCCCTGAGGCCTGACGCAGTCCGTTATGGAGATGCTGATTTATTGCCATCCTGGCAAAAATCAGTTCGTAAAGACAAAAGCGTGGTTTTGTCTTTACTTACAAATCAGGCACTTACGCGTCTGATTTGGCGAGCCGTCCATGGCTCGCTCGGAAGCGCCGAATGAATCAGCGCTTCCTTAGCGGGGGCGTCGGTCGTTGCGGTAGTCTTAGCAATTTTGATGTGAGAGGAGATGTGTCATGGCCAAAGTCTGGATAGCCGATAAAATGAGTGAACGTGCCATTGAGATTTTCAGGGCACGCGGCGTGGAGGTCGATTATCGGCCCGGTCTTTCCGATGAGGAAAAGCTTGCCATTGCCGGCGACTATGACGGGATCGCTGTCCGCTCATCCACGACGCTGAAGGGAGCCCTGCTTGATGCAGCCAAACGGGTGAAGGTGATTGGCCGGGCTGGTATCGGGGTTGATAATATCGATGTCGAAACCTGTTCGCGCCGTGGCATTGTGGTCATGAATACGCCGTTCGGAAATACCATCACCACTGCCGAGCTGGCTGTGGCCCATATCATTGCTGCTGCGCGCCAGATTCCGCAGGCAACGGCCTCCACACGCGCCGGACGCTGGGAGAAATCACGTTTCATGGGCATGGAACTGACCGGCAAAAAGGCCGGTGTGATCGGTGCCGGTAATATTGGTGCCATCGTTTGCGATCGTTTAAAGGGGTTGCATATGGGGGTGTATGTATATGACCCCTTTATCTCCGATGAGCGGGCTGCTGCCATGGGGGTGACCAAGGTGGCGACGGTGGCCGAACTTGCAGCGATGGTCGACGTGCTGACGATTCATGTGCCACTGCTGCCGGCAACACGTAATCTGGTGGATGCGCAGATTCTTGCCTCAATGAAAAAAGGATCCATTGTTGTCAATTGCGCCCGCGGTGGTATTGTCAACGAGGATGCGCTGTATGAGGCCTGCAAATCCGGCCATTTGCGGGCAGCGGCTCTGGATGTATTTGAGCATGAGCCGGTGCGCGAACATCCTCTGTTTGAGCTGGAGAATGTCAGTTTTACTCCACACATTGGTGCATCGACCGATGAGGCACAGGAAAATGTGGCGGTGCAGATTGCCGAGCAGATGAGTCAGTATTTGCTTGCCGGCGCGGTGAGCAATGCGGTGAATGTGCCATCGCTGACGGAGAAGGAGAAGCGTCAGCTGGCGCCATATCTGCTGCTTGCCAGCCGGATGGGCAGCTTTATTGGCCAGACCATGCGGCCCGGGTATTCACGTCTGAGCCTGCAGTTCGAGGGGCATGCCGCTACGGTGAATCGCAAGCCGCTGGTGAATGCCGTGCTGCAGGGGTTGCTCTCCCGGAGCATGGAAGAGGTGAATGAAGTCAATGCCGGCATGCTGGCCCGGGAGCGGGGGATTGAGCTGGTTGAGACGGCATGTGAGCATTCCGATAATTTTTCCACGCTGATTCGTTTGCAGGTGGAGGGGGATGAGGGAAGCCGTTGTGTTTCCGGCACTCTGTTTGATGAGAAACGTCCTCGTCTTGTCAGTTTTGACACGTGTGGGATCGAAGTTGCACCGGCTGGAAACCTGATCTTTTTGCAGAATGAGGACAGGCCCGGCGTGATCGCAGCGATTGGCTCGATTCTCGCCAGTGCCGATATCAATATCGGTGACTTCCGTCTTGGCCGACGTGAAGATGTGCGCAATGCGGTTGCGCTGATACAGGTAGATTCAGTTCCGGATGAGCAGGTATTGGCTCAGCTTTCGGAACTGCCGAATATGTTAATGGTTCGCTTTGCTGAGCTGGGCGAGTTGTGAGGTTATAGGGGCATGACAAATCGTCCGATTATAGGTCTTGATGATACATTTGGAGCGCGTGCACAGTCACTGCGTTCATTGCAATTACGCTTGCTGGAGCTGTTTTCAGAGGCGGGTTATGAAGAGGTGATTCCACCGCTGGTGGAGCGTCCGGATGCATTGAAGTCCGGTGCAGGCCGTTTTCTGGCCGATCAGACGGTGGTGTTTACCGATCCGGCCGGTGCCGGTTTGCTGGCATTGCGCTCCGATATTACGCCGCAGATTGCCCGCATTGCTGCCACACGGTTGCTGCATGCCGAGACGTTGCGGTTGAGTTACTCCGGTCCGGTGATGCTGGCGCGGCCTGAACTGCGTGGCGGCTCCCGTCAGCAGTGGCAGACGGGCATCGAGTGTCTTGGTGTCACCGGCTCCAGTGGTGATGCTGAAGTGCTGCACCTGGCTGCCAACAGTATGCTGTCGGCGGGGTTCAAAAGTCCTGTGTTGCTGGTCGGCCATATCGGTCTGCTGGAGGCACTGGTCGCGGGCAGCACGATGTCGCTGGCATCGTGGACATCATTGTTGCGCCGGCGTTCACCGGATGATCTGCAGGCCGCACTTGAGGATCAGCCACTGACCGAGCAGGTCCGGGCCGCACTGCTTGATCTGGCCACCGGTGTAGCGGATCGGGCATGGATTGATGCAAGGCGCCATGATTTCGGTGCACATTTCCTTCATGCTGCCAACGAGCTGCTGGCACTGGTGGATGAGGTGGGTGAACGGATGGAGGGTGATGTTCAGCTGCATGCCGATGCAGCGGTGATGCCGCGCTTCCTGTATCATAGCGGCATCCTGTTTACCGGTTATGCCGATGGTGTTGCGCACGCATTGCTGCATGGTGGTCGTTATGATGCAATGATGTCTGCACATGGTCGTGATATGGCTGCGACCGGATTCTCCTGTGACCTGTGGGCCTGGCTGGATGCACTCTGACAGCAGCTGCTGTATGCATTTCTGTTGGCAAAAGTGATTATAAGATTGATAGATGAAACCCTTTGTGCCCTGGGCCTTTGTGGTGAAACAATTTGGGGATTGAGATGAAAAATACAATTGCAATTGGAATTCAGTGGGGTGATGAAGGTAAAGGCAAGATCGTTGATCTGCTTGCACCGGATGTGGATGTCGTTGCCCGCTTTCAGGGTGGCCCCAACGCCGGCCATACGCTCGTGATCGGTGATCAGAAGACGGTACTGAATCATATTCCCTCGGGCATTCTGCATGACAACACCCTCTGCCTGATCGGTAACGGTACGGTCGTTGATCCGTTCCGCCTGGTCGAGGAGATGGATATGCTGCTGGCAGCGGGGATTCCGGTTTCAGAGCGTTTGAAGATTTCCGAGCGTTGCCAGTTGATTCTTCCATACCATCGTGCACTGGATGCAGCGCGTGAAGTTGCCAAGGGTAAAAACAAGATCGGTACCACTGGCAAGGGCATTGGCCCGTGCTATGAGGATAAAACGGCTCGTCGCGGTATCCGTCTGGTTGATCTGGTTTCCGATGATCTCGATGCCCGTATCGATGCCAACCTGGAATATGTCAATTTCATGATGACCAGCTATCTGAATGCAGCTCCGGTTGAGCGTGCAGACGTCGAGCGTGCACTGGATCTGGCCCGGGAGCGTCTGCTGCCGCTGGCCGCCGATGTGCCGCTGATCCTGCAACGCCGCATCAAGGCAGGGGATTCGGTGCTGTATGAAGGTGCACAGGGCTCCATGCTTGATGTGGATCATGGTACCTATCCGTTTGTCACCTCATCCAATACCGTTGCCGGTGCAGCCCTTGCCGGTCTGGGTGTTGGCCCTAAACAGGTGGATGAGGTGCTGGGTATCTGCAAGGCCTATACCACTCGTGTGGGCGCAGGTCCGTTCCCGACTGAACTGTATAATGCTGAAGGGATGTGTGATGCCGAGCAGGCTGGTAAACATATGGCAGAGAAGGGGCACGAGTTCGGCTCAACCACCGGGCGTCCCCGTCGTACCGGCTGGTTTGATGCCGTGGTGGTTCAGCATGCGGTTCGCATCAATGGTGTAACCGGTCTGGCTATTACCAAGCTGGATGTGCTGGATGGTCTTGCCGAGGTGAAGTTGTGTGTTGCCTATGAGCTGGATGGAGAGCGTATCGAGTCTGTGCCGGCCTGCTGCAAGCGACTGGAGGCGGTGACCCCTGTGTATGAAACGCTGCCTGGCTGGAATGAGTCGACATTTGGCGCAACAGCGCTGGATCAGCTTCCTGCCAATGCACAGGCATTGCTCCGTCGCATCGAAGAGGTGTGTGATTGTCCGGTCACCATGCTTTCAACCGGCCCGGATCGTAAGCATATTATTCACCTGTAACTCTTGCTGATATACATCCGGCCCCGTCTTCCGTGACATCGTGTGGTGTGGCGGAAGGCGGGGCCGGATCTGTTTTATCAAGGGTTTATGCACGCTGGCGAAGCGTGTCGACAAATTCCCGGATACCATGCTGTACCTCTTCAGTTCGTTGCAGCATGAGTTCCGTTAAGCTGGTCATTTCGCCCGAGGATTGATCGACATTTTCTGCCGCATTGGCCAGCTCCTCCACGGATACACGCGCATCGTGAATGCTGCTGTCGGCCTGTTGAGCTGCGTTCGATATCTCCTGACTTGCAAGCGTTTGTTGCTGCATGGCCTCTGCAATAGCAGTGCTGTATTGGTTAATGGCCTTGATGGTTTGCGAGATGGCTTCGATGGCCTCGGAGGCCTGATGACTTTCGGTCTGGATTTCATCAATTTGACGGCGAATGTTATCGGTTGCTCTGGCGGTTTGGTTGGCCAGCTCTTTGACCTCTCCGGCCACAACCGAGAAGCCTCGCCCGGCATCACCCGCCCTGGCCGCCTCAATGCTGGCATTCAGTGCCAGCAGGTTGGTTTGTTCGGCAATCTCACGAATGGTATTCACGATCGATCCGACCTCGGTGGCTACAGAGTCCAGGTGATTCATCATCCGGGTGGCTGAGTCTGCCTGTAGCACGGCCTGACTTGATACGACCCTGCTGTCCCCGATCTGTTTGGATACGTCGGCAATGGTGACGGACATCTCCTCAATGGCTGCGGCTGTGCTGTTCACATTACCGCTGCCCATATTGACAGCGTAGAGGGCATTGCCGCTCTGGGTGGCAAGCTTTTCTGCAATACTTCCCATGTCGCGGGCTTCTTTGCTGACCCTGTATGCCTCATTGCTGAGTCCTGCGATCAGTGAACCAACCTTGTTCTCGAAGTCACGGGCAAGGGTTTCCTGGGCCTGTTTCTTTTCTTCAGCCATTTGCCGTTGCTCTGCTTCCCGTGCTGCGTTTGCAGCCTTACCTTCAAATACCTCATATTGCAGAATCGCCTGCATGACGCGCATATCATCAACGATATCGCCGAGTTCATCATGGGCATATTTGCGCGGCATCTGACTGCAATTGCCCTCCACAATTCGGCGCATGCCGCGAATAATGCCTTTGAGCGGGCCAAAGGTTTTGTGCATCATAAACAGGACCAGCAGTAACGATAACAGGATGCCGCTACCGGCCATGGCGATGGTCAGATGGTAGCTGCGAGTGACCTCGGCTTGTTCACGTATCAGCAGGGAGGAGAGGTTATGATTCATTGCATCAAACAGTGCCAGTGACTTTTGAATGGCATTGGTGCCCTGATCGAAGAACTGTGTGCTGTCGAGTATGACTTTGTCCGGCTGCTGTATCTGACTGTGTACCCTGTTGAAAAAAACATCGCTGCTGGATTTTAATGCATCGATATGTGGTGACAGGCTCTTGTTCAGGGAGGGATTATATCGCGTGATAACATGCTCCAGCTCATCAACAAGTCCGTCACGCAATGTCTCTGCCTGAATGCTTAGCCTGATCAGGGTATCACGCTGATCGGAGCTGAATTTTCCTGATGCCGCAATGCCGGCACCGATGCCACGGATGCGTCCCAGTGCATCGTTCAGTTCAGGTATTGTTTCCGACATAAAGCCACCGAGGTGGATGATATCAAGCGCCTGATCACTGACGATTTTTCCCTGATGATAAGTGTTTTGAGATAACGCCAGCAGTTGATGAATCAATGCCGAGTGTTGCTCGAAACTCTTGTTGGCGGTTTCATTTTTCCAGCGAACTTTCAGGGTATTCCAGTCGCTCTGTATCTGTTTCACCGCACTGCCTGCCTCTGCGATCTGCGAACTTTCGCTTTGCAACAGTAGCTGTTGCATGGCGGTGTCTATGTTCTGCTCAATTTCAAAGATTTTACGCTCGTTCTCTTTTACACCGTGTAACCAGACGTGACTCATGCCCCGATGTTGTGGCAGCACCTCAAGGACATTGCGTATCGAGCTGATCAGTGGCAATGCGTCTGTGCGCAGATCGGCATCCATTTTTTGTTGTTGCAGGGTATGAAGTGACAGCGCGCTCAAGGTGATGATGGTTGTAATAGAGGTGACTGCGGATGCAATCATCACAAATTTTAACGGGATTTTTTTATACCATCGGGTTTGCAATGTGGCCGGTAGCCGGGCCTTGCCAGCATTCACATGCTGGTAAACTTGTTCAATATGCTCGATGTGTGCCCGTGTCGGGGCTGTGCGTACCGAAATATAGCCGGTAAGTTTTCTGTCGCTGTCATACTCCGGTGATACATTGGCGACCACCCAGTAAAAATCACCATTTTTGCATCTGTTTTTTACAATGCCGCTCCACGGTTTGCCCGCTTGCAGGGTTTCCCACAGATCTCTGAATGCAGCTGGTGGCATATCAGGATGTCGAACGATGTTATGGGGTTTTCCGATCAATTCATGGGCAGCGTATCCGGCGATATCGCAAAAAGCCTTGTTGGCGTAGGTGATGATACCTTTCGGGTCGGTACGGGATACCAGAACCTCATCGCTATTCATGACATGTTCCAGTTGGGTAACGGGAAGATTTTTTCGCACGCTTCACTCCTTGGCATAGGCCATCACCAGGGAGGTGCTGATTGACTGCTATCCTGCCGGATTGTGGCGTCCGTCCATGGATCGTATGGAAGTGCTGACAGAGTCGCCGCGCCTCCCCCCGGTGACTGGGCGGATAAGAAAGTTTGATGCCAAAGCGTGGGAGGTGTTGATTCGGCCAGCAGAGACCGGAATCAGGAGGGGATAAAAGGATCAGGAAGAAGCCCATTGGTCTCATGCGATGATGCGGATGGCACCAGCATTGCTATACAGGGAGGCTTATCATCTGCCGAAAGTCGGGGAACTTGCATCCATGTATATATCACTGCCAGTCAAATTCGCTCTGCTTTCTTTTGTGATTACCCTGTTCGGTGTGATCGGGGTGGCCTGGATGGCCTACCTGGAGTCGGATGACCTGCTTGAAAAAGAGGCGGTGCATAATCTCTCGCTGCAAATGAATGAGGATGTGGCAGCACTGGAAAATCAGATTCGTCTGATTCGCAATGATATGACCTTTCTGGCCAATGCACAGGAGATTAAAATTCTGGGCTCGTTCCTGACCAATCAGCCTGGCGTTGCAGATATCAGCTGGATGAATTTCCGGGATATTGAATCGCTGTTTAAAACGGTTTTGACCCAGCGTGACATGTACTATCAGATCCGGTTGATCGGTTTGGCTGCGGATGGACGCGAGCTTGTACGGGTGGCGCGAATCGGTGACCAAATTTCAGTGATTGCAAAAAATCATTTGCAGCCGAAAGGCAGTCGTGGCTACTTCAAGGGGAGTCTTCAGCTCAAGGCAGGTCAGATCCGTTTTTCCGATGTAACGCTCGACAGGGAACAGGGCGGGCAGATCAGTCAGCCGGCAAGGCCCATGCTCAGGGTTTCAACCCCTGTCTATGACAGCAGGGCGAGGCTGCTGGCGATTCTCGTGATCAGTGTCGATATGAAACTCTTTTCCAGCGTGTTGCTGGGGGAGGGAACGCAACACAATGTGTTTCTGGCCAACCAGCATGGTGATTATCTGATTCATCCGAATGATTCAAAAGCGATGGCCTTTGAGTATGGCAGAGTCTCCACGTTGCAGGGGGATTATGATCTGGCAGGTGCGAGTGAGCACCGCAGCTACAGTTTTCGCGGCGAGAATACGGATGAATATCTTTTCGATCAGCGAGGGGTTGTGTTGCAGCTGGGCCGCGTTCACCTTGATGATCACCATGACCCACACGCATCATATCTGCAACTGGGGGCATATACCGAGCTGAATCAGTTGCGCGCCGAATCACTGGGGTTGCGCAACAGGATGTTGTGGATGACGCTGGCGCTGGCACTCGCTCTGGGGTTGATCACATATCTGCTAGCCCGGCGTATGGTCAGGCCGATCCAGCAGATGATCGAAGTCGCCGTTCGACTTGGCTACGGTGATGAATCAGTCGTTTTTCCGGTGAAGAGCAACGATGAAATCGGTCGCCTTGGTAATGCATTGCGCCAGCTTCTGTTTCATATGGCTTCATCCCGCAAAGAGTTGCAGCGCATGAATGTGGAGCTGGAAAGTAAAGTGGAGCAGCGGACCTCAGAGCTTTCAAAGCTGGCAGCAACACTTGAGGCGCAGAACAGCAAGCTGGAAGCGGCTGTCATCGAGGCCAGGCAGGCCGGTGTTGCCAAGAGCCAGTTCCTGGCCACGATGAGTCATGAAATCAGAACGCCGTTGAATGGCGTGCTCGGCTTAACCGAGCTGGTGCTCTCTTCGGAGTTGCAGCCGATGCAGCGGGAGAGCCTTAAATCCGTTCAATACAGTGGCCAGGCGTTATTGACGATTCTCAACGATATTCTTGACTACTCCAAGATTGAGGCGGGGTTGATGGAGATGAAGCCGACCGATACCAGTCCGAATGAAGTCATAGAGCGTGTTGCCAAGCTGTTTACCAATAAACTACATAAGGGTGAGGAGAAACTGGAGCTGATTGTCAGGGAGCTGCCCCTGCTGCCGAACCTGTTGCTGGTGGATGCACACCGGTTGCAACAGGTGATGATGAATCTGTTATCCAATGCCGTAAAATTCACTGAAGCGGGTGAAATTATGATCGCCGCTGATCTGGTGAGCGAGACAGAATCGGCGATGACAGTCCGGTTTCAGGTGTGTGATACCGGCCCCGGCATTTCGGCCAAAGATCAGGCCAGGCTCTTTGATGAGTTTACCCAGGCAGATGGTACAGATACCCGCAAACATGGTGGTACCGGTTTGGGGTTATCGATTGTGAAGCGTCTCGTTGCCTTGATGGGCGGAGAGATCGCGGTCAGGAGCGAGCCGGGCAAGGGCTCATGTTTCTATTTTGAGTTGACGCTGGCCAAAGGGGTGGCTGTAGAAGATGGACCGCACTGTTATCGGGATGAATTTTCAGGCTGGCGCATCCTTGTGGTCAACGAAAGCAGCCGTTGCCGCCAAATGCTGGTCGATATGTTTTCACTCTGGGGCATGCAGGTGGAGGCCGGCGATTGCGGTAGCGATGCTCTGCATATGCTGCAGGAGCAAAGCTTTGATTTGATTCTGATTGATCAGCAGATGGACCATATGGATGGCCTCAGCCTGGCCCGGGTTATTCGGCAACGGGATACGCTTTCCTCTCTGAAAGTGATACTGACATCATCGCTGGATGTCAGTTTTGACCCCGGTCTTTGTCAGCAGTACGGACTGGATGCATTTATTCACAAGCCGCTGTATCAGAGGCAGTTGTTTGAAACCCTGCTGACGGTGATGGGGATGCGGACAACAGCTTCCGCTTCGGAGCAGCCGCGTCATTTTGCCCTGCGACATGAACGCATTCTTCTGGCCGAGGATAATGCGGTGAACCAACAGGTTGCCACCGGATTGCTGGCGCATCAGGGGCTGGTCAATGTCGATGTGGCAGCCAATGGGCTGGAGGCGGTCGATATGTTCGGCCGCTATGACTATGACCTGATTCTGATGGATGTGCAGATGCCCGAAATGGATGGTATCGCAGCAACGCGGGAAATTCGTGCACTGGAAGCTTTTGGCGGAGATGTACCGGTTCCGATTGTGGCACTGACTGCGCATGCATTGCTGGATGATCGTGCCCAGACATTTGAGGCCGGCATGGTGGATCATTTAACCAAGCCGCTGACTGGTAAAGCGCTGCAGGAGATGCTGGAAAAGTGGTTGCCACTACCGGAAGAGGTGGATGCTGATGTCATCATTGGAGCTGATCATATAAAAACAGAGGCGGTTGTAAGGGCGCAGGAGCAGGCCGCAAATGAGGCCGGGGAAGATCTGTCGGTGCTTGATGAAGCAGCACTGCGTCAGCTGCGCGAAGATCTCGGTTTCGGGATTGGTATGATTCTTGATACATACATGGATGAGTTGCCTAAACAGGTGGCTGCCATTGAAGCGGCCCTTGCCAGTGAGGACGCCGAGGCATTGCGTCGCAATGCACATCGGTTGAAAGGTGCGAGCAGCTCGGTGATGGCCAAACCGCTGGCGGAGCTTTGTCATCAGCTTGAGATATATGGCAGGCAGGGTGATATCGAAGCGGCTGCAGGTACCTTCAATGCCTTCCGGATGGCTGTAAGTGAGGTGCAGCAGGCGTTTTCGGCAGCCTGGCTGGATGAGGTTCGCTAGGCGGTTCCGGAACAATCAGTCGGCCGAGGTAAATCGTGATTGGGGCTCACAATCAGGCGTTTGCGTAGTCGATCTGGCGGCCGGTCATGGCAACACCGAAGCAATCGCGCTTCCCTGATCGGCTCGCATCAGGATGAGTGCAACCATGATAAACCTTTGTGAGGGAGTAACGGTGATACAGATCAGGGCAGGTAAGTGGAATGAATCTGATTGAGAAAGGAGCCACTGTTCTTGTGGCTGATGATGATCCGATGTTTTGTGTTTTGTTGAAACAATTTTTCGAGGCGAATGGCTACAGTGTGGTGACAGCATCGGATGGTGCCCAGGCCGTGGAGGCCTGTCGCGAGTTTTCACCTGCCTTGTTGATGCTGGATGGCGATATGCCGGAAATGGACGGTTTTGCTGCCTGTGAGGTGATTCGCTCGCTGCCCGGCGGCGATACGCTGCCGATTTTTATTGTTACCGCTCTGGAAGGACAGGCAGCACTGGATTGTGCCATGGCGGTAGAGGCTTCGGACTTTGTCAGCAAGCCGGTGAACTGGCCACAGTTACGCAATAAATTAAGTTGTGTGATGGAGTTTTCTCTTGGCTAATCGGTTTGCATCGGCTCCTGATCAGGGAGAGAAAAGGAAGGCTGTGCTCAGGGTTTTGGTGATTGAAGGCGATGCCAATGCGCGCATGGCGATGGTAGATATATTGAGTCAGGCGGAACATATCGAGGTGGTTGGAGTCGCCAGTGATCCGATGATGGCCCGCATGCAGGTAAAAGTGCGCAAGCCGGAGCTGTTGGTGCTGGGAGATCACCATGATACAGAGCAGACAGAGGGCTTCCTGAACTATTTGGCCGGAGCTGCACCCATGCCGGTTGTATTGCTGTCTGAGCGGTTGCTGCCATCAGGTGATGTCGGCAGACAGGCGATCCGTGCCGGGTGGGTAGCGCTGCTGTTGCGGCCGGCGAAGGGGATTGTCAGGGATGACCGGGTGTTTGCAGATAAGTTGATTCGTCAGGTACGGGAAACAGCGGTCAAATATGCTGACAAAGGTGCAGTATCGGCTGCATCGCCTGCTGCAGTAAATCGGGCTTCGAAGCTGCCGCCGACAGAGGCAAGGCCGCACCATGCCATGCTCGATAAAATTATTGCCATCGGAGCATCCACCGGCGGAACCGAGGCACTGCGCCAGGTTGTGGCGGCCTTGCCGGCTGACCTGTCGGCGGTATTGATCGTGCAGCATATCCCCAAGGTGTTTGCCGCCTCATTTATTGACAGGCTGGATCAATCCACCGCAATGCGAGTGGTGGCTGCAAGTGACGGGTTACAGATTTGTAAGGGGCATATCTATGTGGGTGCCGGTGATCAGCATTTCTATATCGAAAAGCAGGGCGCCGGCTTTGTTTGCCGTTTGGGCGGGCAGGATAAGGTGAGTGGTCATTGTCCGTCAGTGAATGTGTTGTTTGATTCGGTCGCGCAACATGCTGGTGCGAAGGCTGTGGGTGCATTGATGACCGGTATGGGCGAAGATGGTGCTGCGGGGCTGAAAAATATGCGGTCAGCAAGAGCCCGGACCGTCGCTCAGGACAAGGATAGTTCGGTGGTGTGGGGAATGCCGGGAGCTGCAGTGAAAATCGGGGCGGCAGAAGAGCAGATACCGCTGCATGCGATGGGAGAGAAGCTGGTTCAACTGGTTCGCGGTTAGGGAGATTGATTCTTTCAGTGTTCCCAGGCTGTTTGTTGATGTGATTGTATACAGGATGTATCTGGGATCATGAGCCGTAACTGGCTGGTGGTCACAGCTATGATGGAGTGTGGACGAGATGAAGGTACTGGTGGTTGAAGATTCACCGACGATATTGATGACCATGAAGGTGATGCTGACCTCCATGGGCTTTGAGGTGGATACTGCAGAGTCCGCCGAGGATGCCATGGCATTGTTGCAGGCGGATCCGGTGGCGGTGTATGACCTGATCATTACCGACCTGCATATGCCCGGTGATAACGGCATTACACTGATTCGTAAGGTCAAGGCGCTGCCCGGATTCGAGGGGGTACCGATTCTGATATTGACGGCGGAAACCGAGAAACATGAGCGAGCCAGTGCAAGGCAGGCCGGTGCTGCCGGGTGGCTGGTTAAGCCTGTGCCACATGCACGCCTTCTCGATGTGATTCGAATCGTGCTGCCAACATTTCCGGGCTGAAAATGGCGATGCATATGTATTCACTGCTTGCATGCGCGACCATCGGGAGCGTGCTGTAATCGTCTTGATGGCATCGGCCAGCCAGGGCGATAATGCATGCAGCGGGCAGTTATTTGATGGCAGTCATTGTTGCCCGCAGAGGCGCAGGATAGCCCTCGATGGTGCGGGTCGGGTCATGCGGATCCAGGTAGTTTGCCAGCGACTCAAAACGCATCCAGTCGGTTGATCGTTGCTCATCCGTCGTGGTGGGGGTGGTGTCAACCAGGCGGATATCACGGAATCCGCTTCTTTCAAGCCAGCGTACCAGCATGGCGACGGAGGGAAGAAACCAGACGTTACGCATTTTTGCATAACGGTCAGCCGGAAGCAGGCAATGGTGCTCATCTCCTTCTACGACAAGTGTTTCCAGTACCAGCTCTCCACCTTTGCGCAACAAATCCTTAAGTTGCAGCAGGTGGTCAATCGGTGATCGGCGGTGATAGAGGATGCCCATCGAAAAAACTGTATCAAAGCAGGCCATGCCTGCAGGTAAATCATCGATACCAATGGGCCAGAACTGTACACGGCTATCCTGTATATAGCGTTGGGCTGCACGAAACTGCATCAGGAACAGGATGGTCGGGTCGATGCCGATGACATGTTCTGCGCCAGCTCCCCGCATGCGCCAGCAATGATAGCCGGAGCCACAGCCGATATCGAGAACAGTGCGCCCGTGAAGCGGGGTGATCGCATCTTTCAGGCGATCCCACTTCCAGTCAGATCGCCATTCTGTTTCGATACGGGTGCCAAAATAGTCAAAGGGTCCTTTTCGCCACGGATGCAGCTGCTGTAAAGATTGGACCAGCTTCGTCCTCTCCTCATCGTTGAGGTCGCTGCTCAGACCGATGCGAATGGCATCGGTATCCAGTTCAGTCGACGAGGGCCGGGTGCCAGGCAAGGCAGCGATGGCCTGCTGCCAGCGAGCATAGTCACCATGTTGTTCGCATGCAGTAAAGGCGCGTGTGAGCACCTCCGCCAGTCCTGTGTGATAAGGGGTGAGAGCTGTGGTTGCAGTTAACGGCTGCAGCCAGCCGGCAGCTTGAGCGGAATGCGTATTCATACGGATTTGATGGCAATCATGGAGCTGAAGTTAAAGCACTGGAACCATGTATGCGATGAGCAGAAGCCTGCATCGGCAAGGCGCTGATGGTGAGTAGAGAGTGGTTCCGGTATAAGAACATCTTCAAGTGCTGTGCGTTTGCGACTGATTTCAAGTTCGGAATAACCATGGGCGCGTTTAAATGCTTCATGCAACTCAATCTGCAAACGGTTCTCGCGGGGATCAGGGAAAGAAATTTTTTCTGAAAGGATCAGAATGCCGCCGGGCCTGAGTCCGGTGCAAATGGCCTGCAGCAGTTGCTGGCGTTGTTCAATCGCAATGAATTGCAGAACAAAGTTGAGTACCACGACAGAAGCATTTTCAATCGGTGTGGCCAGAATATCCTGGCAGTGAAGCTCGATATCCTCATGACCCAGTATTTGCCTGCAGCGATCAATCATGGCGGCAGAGTTATCAATGCCAATGACCCTGCACTGGCGCTCACGACTGCCACGACGCAGGGCCAGGGTGGCAGCGCCGAGGGAGCAACCAAGATCATAAAGGTTGGAACCATTCTGTGCATACTGATGGGATAACAGCTCCACCATCTGCAGGGTCTGGGCATAGCCGGGGACCGACCGGTTGATCATATCGGAAAATACAGAGGCCACCCTGTCATCAAAGGTGAAACCGCTGCTGTGAATTTCATCTATATATATAGCGTCGCGCTGCATGGCGCAAATCTGAAGTAAAAGCAGCGGCATGGAAACTGGTCGTGCAGAAGAGGCCGGTCGATTGTTGCTCTCACGGCTACGCTGCACAAGTCATTGTATCCGTCCTGGCCGGCCTAGACTGCGGGAATTTGCAGGAGGGTGGAGGCCTCACTGGCCACAAAGTTAAGGAATGCCTCGGGAATGGCGGAGAATCGTTTACTGTCGCGATGGACAATATACCAGTGGCGCATGATCGGAAAATCCTCGACCTTCAGTACGACCAGACGTTTAAGCGCCAGCTCCATCTCAATCGTGTGTAACGATACGATACCCAGTCCGAGTTCCGCCATGACCGCCTGTTTAATAGCTTCCGATCGGTTCATTTCCATGGCCGTTTTCAACTGCATATCATGGCTGGCAAAAAACCGCTCGGCAGCAATACGGGTACCAGAGTCCCGTTCGCGAACAATAAACAGTTCATCGGCAAGGTCTTTGAGCGGAATCGTTTTTGTTTGCCGGGTGAGCGGATGACTGGGGGCAGCGATGATGACCAGAGGGTTATCCATAAAGCGGATTGATGTCAGCTGGTGACCGACAGGCGGTCTTCCCATAATGACCATGTCTGTGCTGTTGTTGTCGAGCGCCTCAAGTAGTCCGGTTCGATTGGTTACATCCAGTGTGACCTGGGCACCCGGGTAGACCCGGTGGAATGCGGCAATCAGCTGGGGAGCAAAATAGTTGGCTGTTGATGCCATGGTCAGGTGCAGTCTTCCCCGTTTTAATCCCTTGAGCTCCTGCAGTACCAGCTCGGCTTCCTCCAGTTGTTGACGGATTTTCTGTGCGTAGTGAAGCAGCTCATGGCCTGCCTCGGTTAGAATGACCTGTTTGCCCTCCCGATTGAACAGAGGGAGATCGATTTGTAGCTCCATTTGTTTGATCTGCATCGAAATAGCCGGCTGAGACATGAACAGTGCCTTGGCTGCATCGGTATAGCTGTTATGCTCTACAACTGCTTCGAGGATTCTTAATTGTCTGAGTGTGATATTCATTTTTCCACCCATAGGAATTATTTATGTATCACATCATAACCTTTTATTTTACTTTATGAAAGCAACTTTTAAACTTCCCAACATCGCTGAAGAGGTCTAAGATGTCTGCCGCGAAGGAGTGGGGCGCAAGCTTCCTTAGTTTACACACTAAATTTGGAGGGTACTCTCTAATGGATCAATCGAATCGTTACGCCAATCTGGGCCTGAATGAAGCGGACCTGATTGCTGGCGGCAAGCACCTGCTTGTTGCATACAAGCTGATTCCGGCAAAAGGCTATGGCTTCCTGGAAGTTGCTGCACATGTTGCTGCTGAATCTTCTACCGGTACCAACGTGGAAGTATCCACGACTGACGACTTTACCCGCGGCGTTGACGCACTGGTTTATGAAGTAGACGAAACTGCATTCGGCGACGACCCTGTCAAGGGCGGCGGTCTGATGAAGATTGCTTACCCTGTTGAGCTGTTCGACCCGAACCTGATCGATGGCTGCTACAACGTATCTCACATGTGGTCTCTGATCCTCGGCAACAACCAGGGCATGGGCGACCATGTTGGTCTGCGTATGCTGGACTTCCTGGTTCCTGAGCAGATGATCAAGAAGTTCGACGGTCCTTCTGCAGGTATTGCTGATCTGTGGCGCGTTCTGGGTCGTCCGGAAGTGGACGGCGGTTACATCGCCGGTACCATCATCAAGCCTAAGCTGGGTCTGCGTCCTGAGCCGTTTGCCAAGGCATGCTATGACTTCTGGCTCGGTGGCGACTTCATCAAGAACGATGAGCCACAGGCTAACCAGCCATTCTGCCCGATGGAAGTTGTGATTCCTAAGGTTGCTGAAGCAATGGATCGTGCTCAGCAGGAAACCGGCCAGGCCAAGCTGTTCTCTGCCAACGCGACTGCCGACTTCCATGGTGAGTGCATCAAGCGCGGTGAGTACATTCTGGGCGAGTTCGCCAAGTATGGTAACGAAAAGCACGTTGCATTCCTGATCGACGGCTTCGTAACCGGTCCTGCTGGTGTGACCACTGCACGTCGTGCATTCCCGGACACCTTCCTGCACTTCCACCGCGCTGGTCACGGCGCTGTGACCTCCTACAAGTCTCCAATGGGCATGGATCCGCTGTGCTACATGAAGCTGTCCCGTCTGATGGGCGCTTCCGGTATCCACACCGGCACCATGGGCTACGGCAAGATGGAAGGCCACGCTAAGGAAACCGTACTGGCATACATGCTGGAGCGTGACGAGTGCCAGGGCCCATACTTCTACCAGAAGTGGTATGGCATGAAGCCGACTGCTCCGATCATCTCCGGCGGTATGAATGCACTGCGTCTGCCAGGCTTCTTCGAAAACCTGGGCCACGGCAACGTGATCAATACCTGTGGTGGCGGTTCCTTCGGCCACATCGACAGCCCTGCTGCCGGTGGTATCTCTCTTGGTCAGGCATATGAGTGCTGGAAGACCGGTGCTGATCCGATCGAGTACGCCAAGACTCACCCTGAGTTTGCACGCGCATTCGAGTCTTTCCCGAAAGATGCGGACAAGCTCTTCCCGGATTGGCGCGACAAGCTGGGCGTACACAAGTAAGCCTGCATGATGCAATGGAAAATGCCCTCACCTCGGTGGGGGCATTTTTTTTGTCCGTCCGCAGGGCGAGGGCATGATGCCCGAGTCATTTTTCCTGTACTTACACATCAGATACTTATGTGTCTGATTTGATTCGCTGCATCCTGCAGCTCACCCGGCGGCGGCAAAGCCGTCCAATCCGGCTATCCTGCCGGATTGTGGCGTCCGTCCATGGCCCGCACGGAATCGCTGGATGAATCAGCGATTCCTTAGCCGGATTGGATATAAGCAGAGACTATGATTCGCATAATTATTATAAGCATGATTTTTTGAATGTACCGTTTATCATACGACCATACGACTGCAGGAGGATTTCACGAATGATGACCGACAAGGAACAGTATAAAGTAGTTGAAGAGCCATTCTATCAGCCGCAGGGCGATGAGGTGGAGCTGTACGAGGCAGCTTACGCCGCCCGCCTTCCTGTGATGGTAAAGGGACCAACCGGCTGTGGTAAATCCCGTTTTGTTGAACATATGGCCTGGAAGTTGGGCAAGCCGTTGATTACTGTGGCCTGCAATGAGGATATGACAGCCTCGGATCTGGTCGGGCGTTATCTTCTTGATGCCAATGGTACCCGCTGGCTCGATGGTCCGTTGACCACGGCAGCCCGTATTGGTGCGATTTGCTACCTCGATGAGGTGGTTGAAGCACGCCAGGATACCACGGTAGTCATTCATCCGTTAACAGATCACCGTCGCACCCTGCCACTGGATAAAAAAGGGGAGCTGGTTGCTGCCCACCCTGATTTCCAGCTGGTGATCTCCTATAACCCCGGTTATCAGAGCCTGATGAAAGATCTCAAGCAGTCAACCAAGCAGCGTTTTGCCGCATTTGAGTTTGATTATCCGACCGCAGATGTGGAAACCTCCATTGTTGCCAAAGAGACCGGTATCGAGCCTGAACTGGCGGCAAAACTTGTTGCGATCGGTACTGCGGCCCGCAACCTGAAAGGTCACGGTCTTGATGAGGGAATCTCCACTCGTTTGCTGACCTATGCTGCATCCCTGATCAGAGGTGGGGTTGAGGCAAAGGCCGCCTGCCGTATGGCACTTGTGCGTCCGATTACCGATGATGCCGATATTCGCGATACGCTCGATCACGCGATTGCGGCCACATTCGCTTAACTTTAGTGGATGGTTCAGGGTGGCACTGGCTGCCCTGAACCGCACAGAACAGTGTTTGCCCGCTAGGCACGGCAATGAATTGAAAATATGTCGCTTTATTTTGCGCCAGCTTTCAGGGCCAAATGTTTGCGTGTCGGATCATGGCAGGCCCTTCTGTGGGGTGCGAGGATGTACTGAATATATCAGTACTGGCGGATAACGGGAGTCGGTAATGGCGTTAACTGAAACATTCGAAAGAAACATGGTTGTGAAAATGTACTGGCAGAAGCTGGGCTGTAATTTTGCCCAGGTTGACCGGGTTTTCGATGAGTGCATGAAAGAAGCGCGGGCCCTGCTGTCAGAAGAGGGAATCAACAGTTATATAGAAAATGCCCGTTTTATCGGCAAGATGGGGCGTGGTCCCGAACCATTGCTGGTTTACCTGGAAGAGGCGCCCGGGGTAGCAGCACAGCTCGGTGAGGGGGTGCTGGTTGATCTGCGCGAATTTGCCCACTACATGTCGACGCATACCAATTTCAAGGCGATGGTTCCATTCCTGCAAACAAGCGGGGCGGTGGCGCGCCGCCTGCAGAGTCATGAGCTCTTCATGCGCTATATCGAATTGATTCGCGATATGATGGATCGAACCTCCGGCTCTGTGCATGGTCACCATACCACTTTTCCCAGTCCGGGACTTCCTGATCTGCTTCAGCAGGCACCACGTTTGTTAAGTGCACTGTCACTGGAGGGGTTCCGTAACTGGATTGAATACGGCATTAAAAACTATAACAACCATCCTGATCGCCAGATAGACTACTTTTGCCTGCAATCGGCCGATGCTGTGGCTGTGATGCAGCGTGAGCGTCATGGTACATTGCTGGTGGATAACGAGCGCAAGCTCGATACTTATCTGCGCGCATTGTGGAACGATTCAGATTATCTTGTCCCTTATTCACTGGCATTTGATGAGTTGCGCAAGCCGATGCCGTATTTTGATCAGCTCGGTATCCGCCTGCCGGATGTTTATGATGACTATCAGGGCATCAAGGGCATTGATCGATACCGCGCGGCGCTGGCCCATATGGCTGCCCATCGTTGCTGGTCCCAGAAGATGATTGTCGATAACTGGAGTCCGTTTCAGCGCGTCAGTGTCGAGATATTCGAAGACTCGCGTGTGGATTATCTGGCCTGCAAACGTTATCCAGGGTTGCGCAAACTCTTCCTGGCACTGCATCCGATTCCGAAAGAAGAGGATCTGAAGCTCGAGGAGGAGGGGATTTCCATCTTCCGGCTCCGGCTTGCCATGGTTTCCCGTGCCATCCTTGATCCGGATTACCAGTATGAAAACGCCGATGTGCGTGAATTTGTCGGACGTTTTTTTGCGGCGATGGAAAAGGGCGAATCGAGTAGTCGCGATATTGCCTCGATTGCACTCTCCTTTATTGCCCGCACGCGCGGACAGCGTGATCTTTCACCGAAGATCTATTTCGAAAATACCGAAGTGACTTATCGGGATGACAACCGCCACCTGTGGATCTACATCGAAGAGAGTGATGAAGATGAGATGTTTGAGCATCTCGACAAGCGCAAGTCCGAAGAGGAAGAGCTGAAGGGGTTGCCGCCCCGGCGTTATCACGAGTGGGATTATAATTCGAAGACATATCGTCCTGACTGGGTCAGTGTCTATGAAACGCTGCATCCGCGTGGCCATGCCGGCAAGATTGATCAGTTGTTGGCAAAACACAGTCAGCTGGCCCGGCGTTTGAAAGCCATGCTTGATATGCTCAAGCCGCAGGACAAGGTCCGTATTCGCTACCAGGAAGACGGATCGGAGCTGGATCTGGATGTGGCGATCCGTTCACTGATTGATTTCAAGGGGGGCTGTGCGCCTGATCCGCGCATCAATATGTCGCACCGTACCGATGGGCGGAATATTGCGGTCACCCTGTTGCTGGATCTGTCGCAGTCGCTGAGTGAACAGGCTCAGGGGTGCAATCAGACCATTCTTGAGTTGAGTCAGGAGGCGGTATCTTTGCTTGCCTGGTCGATTCAACAGGTCGGTGACTCCTTTGCTATTGGCGGTTTCCATTCCAATACCCGTCACGATGTCCGCTATTACCACATCAAGGGTTTTACTGAGAACTGGGATGATGATGTCAAGGCTCGGCTGGCTGCGATGGAAGCTGGTTACTCCACCCGTATGGGTGGAGCCATGCGGCATGCGGCGCACTATCTGAAGGCACAGCAGGCTGACAAGAAGCTGATGCTGATTTTGACTGACGGTGAGCCGGCCGATATTGATGTGAATGATCAGCAACTGCTGATTCAGGATGCAAGGCAGGCGGTGAATGAACTGGATCGGGATGGCATCTACAGCTATTGCATTAATCTCGATCCGAAGGCGGATGAATATGTGGCCGATATCTTCGGGCGCCAGTACACCATTATCGATCATATTGATCGTTTGCCGGAGCGTTTGCCCGAGCTGTTTATCTCACTGACCAAGTAGGCATGAAGTAAGGAGGCGCTGATGTGCCGGCGCTTCCGAGTGAGCCATGGACGGATGCCACAATCCGGCAGGATAGCCGGATTGGACGGCTTTGCCGCCGCCCGGTGAGCGGCAGGATGCAGCGGGTCAAATCAGACGCGTAAGTGCCTGATGTGTAAGCAAAGAACGAATGACTCGCCCATCCTGACCGCCCTGCGGGCGGCCGTTGGCCGTCCAATCGGCTTGCTGCCTTTTTTCACGCTTTTGTCTCTGCGAACTGATTTTTGCCAGGATGGCAATCAATCAGCATCACCTTAAAGGTGGCGTCCTGATTTTCAGGGCGCCATGATTTTTTCAAGTTCGCTGCAGGGCATATCGGCCCGGATGATCTGCTCGATCAGTGCCGAATCCGCATCGATGCCACGTCGCTGCAGTTCATTCGCGATTTCTGTTCTCTGCAGTGGCGGAAGCATCAGATCCTCGGTATCCAGCGGGAAATGATCGCACTTGACCTCGGATGTGACGAGCAGGCTTAACCCGTGGATCTTTTTCAGCTCCTGCAGCTGCCCGATCAGGTCGGGGTTCTGTAACAGATGAAAATTGTGAATGACCAGCAGCATTGGTCCGGTGATGGCTGATTGCCTGGACAGAAGTACCGGCAGCTGCTCTGCATGCAGCTTCAGATCGATCAATACGACCGGCAGTGAAGCCGGGAGGTGACGGCGCAGATCGGCAAGGGTTCTTCTGCGCCCCTGGCCATGGGCGCTGATCAGATTGATCCAGGCGCCATCCATCAGTTTGTTGGCCAGGTCACTGGTAAATTCGGGTCGCAGCATCAGGGATAACAGGTACTAGTAAAGGGCGCTGGGAAGTGATTTGGCCATTTCCGCACTCAGTTCGCTATCAGTGATGACTCCTTTGCGTATGAGTAACCGGATCAGGGCATCCAGCTGAGGCTGATTGATTGGTTGATTCGTATCTGTGTGCTCAGCTTGATCGGTTGCTTGCGGCTCGGCGATACCCGCCTGTCCGAACTGCATCAGTTTAAACAGCTCATCATCGACCATGCCGGTCGGTTTAAGGTTGTGCTGCTTTTGAAACGCCTTGACCGCATCACGGGTGTGAACGCCAAAGAGGCCCGGCTGTTCATCCATTTGATATCCCATTCTGCGAAGGATCTCTTGCAGAACCGTGACACGTTTGCCGCGCATAAAAATTTTAAGGGGTCGACTCATGACTGCTCCGGGGTAAATTCTATTCTGTATTACGCCAGTCTTTGTATCGTAGATATTCGATAAAAGATGGTGTTCACTGCCGAACGATAACTTATCATTGCCACTTGCAGCTATTTTTTCTCAAGGGAAGCGCTGATGTGTCGGCGCATCCGAGCGAGCCATGGATGGCTCGTCAAATCAGATGCGTAAGTGTCTGATTTGTAAGCAAAGACAAAACAACGCTTTTGTCTTTGCGAACTGATTTTTGCCAGGATGGCAATACATCAGCATCTCCCAAGGTGTACTCATCATATGAAAGAAGAACAGCGTAAACGTATCGTCGATAAGCATCGGGATAGTCTCAAGCGGCATGGTTACCATGCCAATGCACTCTATTGGAGTAGTCGTGAGGTGCAGGAGTTGAGATTTCAGCACCTGGCCGCCATTGGTATGGCTGCGGGTGATTCAGTACTGGATGTCGGCTGTGGATTTGGCGACTTCAAACGCTGGAGTGAGGAGCGGGGCTGTCCGCTGGATTACACAGGTCTTGATCTTTCAGCCGATTTGCTGGCTGAGGCAAAACTTCTGCATGAGGACGGTCACTTTTTTGTCGGTGATCTGTTCGATATTGATTTCACCGAGCAGCAGTTTGACTGGGTGATTCTATCCGGTGCATTGAATGAGAATCTGCTCGATGACGGTGCGTATGCAAAGCGTGTGATCGCACGCATGTATGAGGTCTGTCGACGTGGGGTCGCGTTTAACCTGCTGGATGCACGCCACCTGAATGCCCATGATCTGCAAAGCCATCAGCCGGACAGAGTGCTTGCCTGGTGTCGGGAAATCACGCCGGATTGCACGTTGATTGATGACTATCTCGATAATGATTTCACCATTTTCATGCGCCGGGCCTGAGTGGATGATCTGTTCATCGGGGCTTGTGCCCTGATTCCATATCGGGTGGCGCAGGCTCGGTCACTGGCTGGTTTTGTTCTGCATGGAAATACGCGCATTTTCTTTGGAATTTGAAGGGCTGAAGGGAGCTCGTCAGATCCTCGATTGTATAGAGCACGCCGTGGCGCGCTTCAATTGTTGCGAAAATTGTGTGCAGACATCCTCTGATGATTCCCGGTGGCGAAAAATGTGATATTTATAATAAGCAATTTGATCTTGCTGGCCCGCTTTTTGCTGCGCCTTTGTAATCGTACAACCCTTTCTGGAGGCGTTCATGGCGGGTCAGGATAAAGTGCAACTATTAGAACTGTTTTCACGGCTGGCAGATGGTGACTTTACCTGTCGGGCCAGTGGGGATGATGAGTTGACCAGACAGGCAAATCAGCTGGCAGCCCAGTTGGAGGCCCGAATGCTTGATCAGCTCGACAAGATGGTCGGCATGACGATGAATGCGTTTGAAACCACTATATCCATGGGACATCTGCAACAGGATGTGAGCGTACTGGATAGTCATGCGATGACGATGGCGGAAACCAGTGAGATGATGAGTTCCAATGTCGTTCATGTCGGTGAGCGCATTGATCAGGTGAATGAGAGTGTCAATCATGCCAACAGGCAGAGTCAGGAAGCATCCAATGCGGTGATGCATGCGGTTGAGGCGATTGGAAATATTAATCAGCGGGTTGAGGAAGCCGGTCAACGTGTTGAAGCTTTGTCGGCAGCATCAAGAGAAATTGACGGTATTCTGACGGTGATAAAAAAAATATCCGATCAGACAAATCTGCTGGCCCTGAATGCCACCATTGAGGCGGCGAGAGCAGGAGAGGCCGGTAAAGGCTTTGCCGTTGTGGCGCATGAAGTAAAGCAGCTTTCCCAGCAGACCAAAATGGCAACTGCCAACATCGTCGAAAAAATTCACCGGATTCAGCAGGATGTTTCTGCCATTGCTCATGCCACACGGGCGATTACGGAGGCGGTCGGGCTTGGACGACAGGATATGAATGTGGTCCGCCAGCGCATGAATGAGATGGGAGAGGCTCTGCACAATATTGCAGCCGAGCTGGAGCAAATTACCCATGGTACGCATGAGCAGTCGAATGCAGCTCAGGAAGTGGCTGCATCGGTTGCCGAGACCGCCGGCATGGTTAGCAGTGCCCGTCGGATTGTCGAGCAAACGTTACAGGATACCGACTCGCTCGAAGGAAAGCTTACCTCCGAGATTCAGTCATTCGCGACGATGAAGTTGCGAGGCGCTATTCTTCGTCTGGCCAAATCCGATCATATTCTCTGGAAGAAGCGGTTGGTGAATATGGTGCTTGATCGCGGTAACATCGATCTTGCCACGGTGGCCAGTCATCATGATTGCCGTCTGGGTAAATGGTATGACGATCTGGGTAAGCGCGAATATGGCGATAGCAAGGTCTTCAGGCAGCTGGAGGCTCCGCACGAGAAGGTCCACTCGCTGGGACGCCAGGCGGTGGAGCAATATAACGCGGGTAAGAAGAGTGCAGCGATTGCCACGGTTGAATCGATCGCTCCGCTTTCAGCCGAGGTTGTGCGGTTGCTTGATATGATGATTCGAGAGACCAGTTAAGCGGTGGTTGATCGCTGAGCTGGTACATTCGGGATGCAAGTAAAATGGCTTTTCTTTCCTTTGCATACAAACGGCTGTATCCGTGTCAGGGGTAGCATACTGCGGCGGGCATACCTGACAGCGGTAAAGACTGCCACCCGGCACTTCTGCCGGATTATGGTATGCCCCGGACGATCAGAAAGCGCTGTCATGATGATGAGGGTTGAAACTGATTTCTGCTGTCCGGCGCTGCACTTTTACTTGCCCGGATAGCATGAACAGTACACATTTAGCCGATGAAATATCTACGAATTCTGGCTTTGATGATGGTGATGCTGACAGGTTGTCAGATCAATGGTTCCGGAATGAAGCTGGCTACTGGCTGGAGCTTTCATTCGCTGAGCGCATGGAAACATATTACACCGAACAAAATTGCGGTGTCTCCGGCTGGAGACTGGCTTTATACAAGTGGTGAGCGTAGCGACAAAAGTGCACAGGCCGGGCTGATTGCGATACGACTCAGCAGCAGTCGTACCCAGATTCTGGTGCAGGGGATGCGCAATGCCAATGGCGTGATATTTGCCCCGGATGGTTCCTTGTGGATTGCCGAAGATGATCCGAAAGGAGTGATCTGGCGTATGGCACAGCCGGATGAGTTTCCAATTGAGCAGACGGTTGACCCTGTCGCCTCATCCAGCAGTCATGATTCACTGGCTACATATCATTTTGCCGGCACTTTTAATCATCGTGCGATGGCTTTCTCCGCCGATGGTCACTTTGCATATCTGGCGGATGCATCGTCAACGGGGGCGCTTTATCGCCTTGATCTGGAGAAGCGCGAGCTGACTGTTTTTCATCGTCAGAATGGCTGGTTACCGGTGGATCCTGCTGATGCGGTTGCCATGGCTCATCAGCTTGGAGCAACTGAGTTTGCAGGAATTCATGATATTGAACGCTTACCTGATGGTTCCCTGTTGCTGGCGGAGTCGGAGAGCGGGCGTATTTTGCAACTGCATGATGGTGCCAGGCCGACGGTGGATACCTGGATGAATAACCAGCTGACCCATCCGGAAGATTTGTCATGGGATGATTCGCGTCACTGGTTATGGATTGTGGATAATGGTTCGCCGGCAACTGTGCTGGCCTGGGATGGTCGTGAATTGCATGAGATTATTACGCATCCGGATTCCCGTTTTGGCGGGGTGCTGGCCACTGGTGGCAAGGTATATGTGAACCTGAAGAACGGGCAGTACAATCCCTCGATGACGATTGAGCTTGAAGAAAAGCATCACGAGTCCTGATGGCCCGGGTGGAGGAGGTACAGATGTGTATGCATATGGATGACCTGTGCTGTCCTGTGCCGGCCATACATGGCCAAAGCCTGGCCTTGTCCGGGATTTTCCATTGATGAGCGACAAGAGGGCATGCGCACTATCGAGGGCCGCGACATGGATTGATGTACTTGAACTGCAAAAGCATCCGGAGGGAGGCTGGTACAGGGAAATATACCGTGCCAGCGAACAGATTCCTGTCTCGGGGTTGCCATCCCGTTTTGATGGAGAACGTGCTTTTTGCACCAGTATCTACTTCCTTCTTGCCGGCGATGAGTTTTCAGCCCTGCACCGTATTCGTCAGGATGAGTTGTGGCATTTTTACGATGGTGATGGGTTGACTGTCCATGTGATTACTCCGGATGGTGTCTACAGCGAAAAAAAGCTGGGCCGGAATCCGGAGCGGGGAGATTCATTGATGCATGTGGTTGAGACGGGGCACTGGTTTGGAGCATCCGTGAGTGCAGATGGTTTTGCTCTGGTGGGGTGCACGGTAGCTCCCGGTTTTGATTTTGCTGATTTTGAATTGCCGTCCGGGGATGAGCTGCTGGCGCTGTATCCTCACCATGAAGCATTGATCCGGCGCTTGACCCGTTAGGGAATCGCTGATTCATCCAGCGATTGCGAGCGGGCCATGGACGCTTTTGTCTTTGCGAACTGATTTTTGCCAGGATGGCAATAAATCAGCATCTCCTTAGAGGGCAGTCAGATGATCCTTTTCGTCGCTGTTTACTCTTTCTTCGCCATGATGATCGTTGCCGCTCCATTCGTTTGATTGATCATTTCCTGCAGTAGTGACGTTTCATCTCCACAGGGAACTGCGACAGTAAAGATTACCTCTGTCTGATAGTCGACCTGTTTGATGCTGATCGATTTCGTTTGCAGAAGCCGGCGCACCGTGTTTTCCAGTGCGAAGGGTATATGGATCATGGCGGCTCGTGTGGTGACACGCCGGGTGAGTGGGAGAGCATCCACGCCATGTTGTACGGCACTGCCATAGGCTCGTACCAGTCCACCGCTGCCAAGCTTGATGCCACCAAAATATCGGCTGATGACTACGACAATATCACCAATGTTTTTATGTTGAAGGACATGGAGCATCGGTTTTCCGGCAGTGCCCTGCGGTTCACCGTCATCGGATGAAGCCCGTTCACTCGAACTCTCCGGATGCCCCGCAATATATGCCCAGCAGTGATGGCTGGCATCGGGATGTGTCAGTTTGATGTGATCGATAAAAGCCATTGCCTCTGCCCTTGTGGCTGCAGCTGCAATATCTGTGACAAATCGACTGCGCTTGATTTCCAGTTCAATCGTTACAGGTCCGGCAGGAATCGGGTAATGAAATGGCTCTGAAGCTGAATTCATGACTGCAAATATGGTGGATGCGTGGCGGGATCTCAAACAAAAGCGGTGAAATATTGAGTGGATATCGGTGTTGGGGTTTCGTATTGGCCTGCAGAACGGCGGGGCATTGGAGACGGAGGTGAAGTCATTTAGCGAAATAGTGTGCTGTATACAAGCATGGATTTACACGATTTTCCACCGCATCCGGGAAGCTTGTTGAAGACGGGAAGGTTAACGGCTTAAACTATAATTAACATTAATATAGTGTTTCAAATGCTTTTAAAATAAAGGTAAAGTTTTATGCATAAAATTTAGACTAAATCATGACCTGTCACAAATATGTAATAAAACATTGCCTTCTCACAGGTTTATCCACCGGGTTATCCACAGGCTCTGTGAATAGCCGCCAATGATGTCCGATGCAGCTCTCATGCGATGAACATGGCGATCGACGTTCTGCTGATGTCAGAACCGATACGTGATTTTGTTGTGACGGACTAAAACGGGCTCATATAAGCCTGATTGGACTCGCAGCATCATGGTGTGCCTCTCCTCGTGGCGGCAAAGCCGTCCATCACGGCATCCTGCCGGAATGTGACAGTCGTCCATGGCTCGTTCGAAAGCGTTGAATTGAATCAACCGCTCCTTACCGTAAATTAAAGGTATGTTCGAGTTTTGCTCTCAGGTCATTGGCGGTAAATGGTTTGGTCAGGTAGTTGTTTACACCTGCCTGTGTACCAGTAGCAATATTGTCCGGGGTATTTTCATTTGTATCGAAGGTTACGATGACCGGCAGCAATCGGGTATCGGGATCATTTCTGATCGCACTCAGCACGTTTAATCCACTGGTGCCATTCAGTCGCCAGCTGAGCAGTACAAAGTCATAGTGCCGCGATTTAAGCGACTCAAGTGCGAATTCAGCGTTGCCCGCCTCCGTTACATGTTTGATACCGATCTCGCCCAGCAGATTCCGATCGATCGTTCGCATCAGACTTGAGTCATCCACAATCAGTACTTCCATACTTTTATCGATCTCATCGGCTGTCGCAGATTGAAGGGAGCAGAATATCGCAAGCAGGCTTACGATGCGTTTTCCAGTTTTTATATTCATGGTGTACCTCCTGCGTGGATAAAGGCGTAATGACCTGCATCAGCGTCTGGCAATCCGGAACAGGCGAATGATGTGATCTGACGGCGTTAAAACCAAGACCGGATTAGATCATGATGGCCAGCCGGAGCAGGGGGGCGGTCAGCATATTTTCACAATCACAGGGCCGTGTATCACCTGTGACATGATGGGGGCTATGATTGATGATGGGCTGCCTGACATTTGGGCTGATGCAGGATTGCCCGTGTAAGTGAATCAAACAGTGATCTGCATGATGCAGGGAGTCAAATTGATTACGCAAGTGGTTGAATGATAATGAAAAGTACAGTTAACCTCACGCTGTTGCCTGTGCAGGCCGGCCTTTACCATGTGGCAATCAGTCAGTATCTCCGTAGCGGCATCATGCAGCAAATTCAGTGACTGGATTTCACCTTGATACAGCGCTCAAGAAATTCATTGTCCGGTATGCCAAGGTGACGGGCGGCCCGGTAGAACAGCTCTCTTTCATAGGTAAGCGGCCCTGCGTGTGTCAGGGCAATAGCCCAGATATCACGCAGTAACTGGATGCGTTCACTGACCGGAAGGTTCGTTCGTAACTTGTCAGCAATCGCATTCAATGATGATTTTCTCGGATTGAATGTTTCAATTTCCCTGCGGACCATGCGCGGATCGGTATGATAATCGTGGGTCAGAACTCTTACGACGATTTCCAGCTCTTTGGGGTCAGCCTTGCCGTCAACCCAGACCATATGCATAAGAAATTTAGAGATCAGGTCCTGTAGCTCTACAGTGGTCAGATTATGTTTAAACAGGTTGAAAAACATCGCTTCCCCTCCTTACACGGATGCATGCCTGAGAATGTGCTGATTTGTGAGCAAAGGCAAAATGATTCGGGCACACGGCCTCGCCCTGCGAGCGGCCTTTGGTCGTCCAATCTGCCTCTTTGCCACGCTTTTGCCATTGCGAGCTGATTTTTGCCCGGATCGCAACATATCAGCATCTCCCTCATCCGGCACGATCATACCTGATGAGATCAGCAACGCCAGACAGATATCCCGGGTGAAATGCGGCGATGGAGAAGGGGGCAACAAGCCCTAGATGGCGCGCTGTTCAAACAATGCTTCGCCTCGGTATTGAAGTGCTTCTGCGATATGGTTTCTGTTAATCTGTTCGCTTGCAGCCAGGTCGGCAATGGTTCTGGCAACCTTCAGGATGCGGTGATAACTGCGGGCGGATAGCGAAAAGTGGCGCATTGCCTGATCCAGCAGCTTTGCACCCTCTCCATCCGGACGGGCATAGTGTTCGATTTCGCGCGTCGTCATTCGGCCATTGACCTTTCCCTGACCGAGACGACGGTATTGAATGTCACGTGCAGCCATCACGCGTTTGGCAATGGCCGATGAGGGCTCCCCTTGCTGCATGCGGGCTAACTCCTCATGTTCAACCGGAGGTACATGAATTCTGAGATCGAAGCGATCAAGTAGGGGGCCCGAGATTCGGCTGAGATAACGGTTAATTTGTGATGCATTGCAGCGACAGGGGCGTGAGGGGTGGCCCAGGTATCCGCACGGGCACGGGTTCATGGCCGCGATCAACTGAAACCGGGCCGGGAACTCAACCGAATCGGCGGCACGGGCAACGCGCACCTTACCGTCCTCCAGAGGTTGCCTCAGTGTCTCAAGCACAACACGTCGATGTTCGGCCAGCTCATCAAGGAAGAGAAGGCCATAGTGTGCTTTGGATATCTCTCCGGGCCTGGGATTGCTGCCACCACCGATCATGGCAACATCCGAGGCCGAGTGATGGGGTTGTCGCAGCGGTGGCTGCAGACACATCGGAGGGCGGCTGCAATCTCCTGCAATGCTATAGATGCGGGTCACATCCATGGCCTGCTCGCGTGTCAGTGGTGGCATAATGCCGGGAAGGCGCTGGGCCAGCATACTTTTTCCTGCCCCCGGGCTGCCAGTCATAAGCAGATGATGGGCGCCGCTTGCCGCAATCTCCAGTACCCGGCGGGCCTGTTGCTGACCTCGTACATCGGCCATATCGGCGGTCATGATCGGGGGAGGAGGAGTCTCCTTAAGAGTCGCCTTTGCAAGTATGGTATGTGCGCTCAGGTGGCGGGCAACGGCCAGTAGCGTTGCGGCAGGATAGATGTTCACATCATCAATCGCTGTGGCTTCATCGATATTGCCCGTCGGGACGATAATGTCGCGATAGCCATGTTTGCGGGCAAACATGATCAGCGGCAAGACGCCGGATACCGGATTCAGACGCCCATCCAGTGCCAGTTCACCAAGCATAAAAGGAAGTGGAAGCAGGGGGGCCGGGGCCGGCTGCTGGAGTGCGGTGATATCCCGCACATTCAGTTGTCCGGATGCAATCAGAAGGCCGATGGCAATGGGAAGGTCGAAGTGAGATCCATCCTTGCGCCTGTCGGCTGGTGACAAGTTTACCGTGATGCGCCTTAGCGGGAATTCAAAGCCTGAATTCACCAGTGCAGACCTGACCCTGTCACGTGCCTCGCGGACGGCCGCTTCACCCAGACCTACAAGCGACCAGCAGGGTAGGCCTTTGGAGAGGTCTACCTCCACATCAACAGCCTCAGCATCCAGCCCGCGCAGGGATGCACTGCATAACCGTGCTAACATGAGCTGATTGTAGACGATCAACGGCGTTATAACAGAACAGTTCGACTGTACTGCCAAGGGTGAGCAGAGTGTGTTCCGCCGGTTGACTATCATGAGGGCATTTAAAAAGATATCAGGGTTGAATCAGATATTGGAGGAATGATGGATATTTCTCATATTGCGCTTTCCCGGCATACCTGCAAGGGCTACGATCCGGATCGTCAGATACCGGCTGAACTCATTGAGCAACTTAAAATATTGCTGCGTTTTTCTCCTTCCTCTGTGAACTCGCAGCCCTGGCATTTCATCATTGCTTCCAGCCCGGAGGCAAAGGCCCGTGTTGCCAGAGCTGCGAGTGAAGGGGCCTATATCTCCAATGGCCCAAAAATTCTGAATGCTTCTCATGTCATTGTATTTTGTGCCAGGACCACGCTGGATGATGCACATGTTGCCAGGTTGCTGGAGCAGGAGGTGGTGGATGGTCGTTTACCAACAGAAGAGGCCAGGGCGGCACAAAGTAAAGGCAGAAACTACTATATTCACCATCACCGATTTGATCGCAAAGATATGCAGTGCTGGATGGAGAAACAGGTATACCTTGCACTTGGCACACTGCTGTTCGGGGCGGCTGCGCTTGAAATAGATGCAACTCCCATCGAGGGGTTTGATCCTGTACGACTGGATCTGGAGCTTGACTTGCATGCACGGGGGATGACGAGTGTCGTGCTGGCGGCCCTGGGATACAGGGGGGATGACGATTTTAATGTCCGGTTGCCGAAGTCACGCCTGCCAGAAGATGCTGTCATCACGGAGATATAAACACGACAGCGAATTCTCTCCAGTTTGCATGAGCATGGGGGAAGCTCGGAATCAATGGTGGCAGTATTGATTTCGCAAACAGAAAGCTGCGCGGTCGTATAGGGAAATGCTGATTTGTTGCCCTCCTGGCAAATATCACCTCACCAAGGCAAAAGCGTGACAAGGAGGCAGGGAGCCGATTGGACGGTCAAGGACCGCCCGATGGGCGCGTGCATGATGCCCGGGTTATTTTACCTTTTCTTACAAATCAAACACTTGCGCGTCTGATTTGACTCGCTGCATTATCCTGCAGCGCACCGGGCGCCGGTAAAGCCGTTCAATCCGGCTATCCGGCCATGGCCCGCAAGGAAGCACTGACACATCAGTACTTCTGTTGCTGCGGTCTGTTGGGCGCAACATCTATGCCACATGCGCAAATTCTTGCCGCACCGGAAAAAAACATCGGACGAATCGACGTGACTGCGACGGGGTGAACAGGCCTGATCCTCATTCGATGGCATATGAATTGCTGCTCATTTTAAATGGCCATTTACCTGAAATATTTTACTCAATACTACCCGTCATCCCGACGGATTCCTGCGCACGAGTCTCTGCTTCCCGGAGTGAAATTGGCGAGGATATATGATTTTCCGGTTGGTCTCTGAAAACAGAGGGAGCACGATATGTTAAGTTTCTATTCTGCAAGTACACGCATGGTGAATTCGAAGCGGGCCATCACGGAATGTATGGAGGCTGCCTTTGGCGAGGGGCAGGAGACTGATTGTGATCTGGTTGTGATTTATTCATCCATGGGACATAACTTTCAGGATTTGCTGGACCAGGCCCGCACCATGGCTCCCGGCGCACGCATAGCAGGTGCGTCATGTTGTGGCATTGTAGGCAAGGAAGGCGTTAGCGAATCGATGAAGGATGTTGCAATCATGGCGGTTCGCGGGGCGCCGGGTGAGATCGCTGTCGCGCATGTCGATGGCATCACTGGCAGCAACTCCTATGAAAAAAGTCAGGAGCTTGGACGTCAACTCAATGCCCAAAATCCTGAGATCAATATGATCTATTTTATGGCTTCGGGGATCGATATTGCCAACGATCAATGTATTGCCGGGCTTGAGTCGCAGTTGAGTCCCGAAGTTACCATTTTCGGAGCTACCTCAGCGGATAATATGAAAGGGGTGATCAGTTTTCAGTTCATGGATGATCGGGTCTTTGAGCATTCAGCGTTAGCCATCGGCTTTGCCGATCCGACTCTGGAGGTGGTGACGCGGGCAACGCACGGATTTCTGGCGACTGGCGAAGCGATGGTGGTGACGCGCTCGGAGGGGAATCGCATTATTGAGCTGAACGGACGACCTGCCTGGGAGCTCTATACCGAGCGGCTTGGATTACCTGTGTCGGCGACTTGCGGTGATACCATTCCTGTGGGGGCATTGGCGGAGGAGTTACCGGACAGCCTCAAAGAAGAGTATGGAAATGATCATATTCTTCGGGTGGTGACCCGGCGCGATGACGATGGGGTGATGTATTACACCACCGATTGCCCGGAAGGTACCAGGTTATACCTTACGGTCAGGGATGAGGAACTGATTTTCTCCGAAATGAACAAAATGATGGAGTGGGTCGTGGAGCAGGGGGCGGGGCGAACTCCGGTGGCTGTATTCCATGCGGATTGCCTGGCCCGTGGCCGCTTCCTGTTCTCCAAGGTGATCAAGGATGAACTGGTGCACTGCATGCAGCATCCTCTTTCAAACGAAGGTGTAGTGCCGCCGTGGCTGGGTATTTATGGCTTCGGTGAGTTCGCCAGGCTTGGACGTGCGAATACCTATCACAATTACACAACCGCCATTTACGCGCTGTATCGCCGATAAAGATGGCGCGCATCCGCTTTAGCTTGATGACATCATGAACGGATAGGGAACATGATAAGCGAACTGGAGTACCTGGAGTTAAAGAAAAAGTACGAGGCATTGCGTCGCAAATCCATTTTTTCCTCGACTGAACAAAAGCTGATTAATACCGGTTACAGGCTGGAACGTGAGCTGGCCAGGTTTGAGTCCATCTATCGATATAGCCAACAGTTGCTCGGACAAAAAAATATCACCGAGTTTGCCGAGATTGCTGCCGAGGCAGTGGTGGATATCTTCGAGCTGGAGACAGGGGTCTTCTGGTTGTACAACGATGCCGGTCACCTCACGTACCGGCCAGTGGCAGTTTCAAGCTCCCTGAACGAGGCTGTGAACTGGTCCCGTTTTGCAGAGTGGCTGGTGAGCTATGGTTATTCAACGGAAAGTAGTACCGTCAAAAAAATATTGGTGTGCAGTGATCAGGAAGATTTGTTACAACTCGATATCTATCGGCTGCTGGTTTGCCCGCTTTCCGATTCTGACAATCGACGAAAGGGATTATTGATCGGTATTGTCTCGATGCAGAATCATCGGCTATATGATATCCCCGCTGAGGAGTATACAGGTTCCTTTACTGTGCTTTCCCAATTGATCGGTACGCTGCTACAAAACCGTGATAGCAGGGAAATCATCCATCAACAAATTTCAGCCTTGCAGCAATCCGGGGCTGAGCTGACGAAAGCCCGGGATGCGGCAGAGGCAGCATCCCGGGCAAAAGGTAACTTCCTTGCCAATATGAGCCATGAGATTCGTACTCCGATGAGTGGCATTATGGGGATGGCCTATCTGGCACTACAAACTGATTTGTCACCCAGGCAGCGAAGCTATATTGAAAAAGTACACCACTCTGCTGAAAACCTGCTTGGAATACTCAACGATATTCTGGATATATCCAAAATTGAATCTGGCATGTTACACATGGAAAGTATCGACTTCGATTTGGATGAGCTGTTTGACAATGTGGTCGCTTTGCTGGAGCCCAGTACCTCTGAAAAGCGGCAGGCACTCAGACTGAAAATGGATGCCAACATCCCCTCATCCCGGCTGATCGGTGATCCGTTGCGATTACGTCAGATTTTGCTGAATCTTGGTAACAATGCCATCAAGTTTACCGATGCAGGTGGCGAACTGGTGATCTCGGCAGAACTTGAACATCAGGATTCCGATTTTGTCATCCTGCATTTTACCGTAAAAGATAACGGTATCGGCATGACTCCTGACCAGCAGTCCAGGCTGTTCCAGCCATTTTCGCAGGGTGATGACTCGACCACTCGTAAATATGGCGGAACAGGTCTGGGGCTGGCGATTTCCAAACAATTGATTGAAATGATGCAGGGAAAAATATGGCTTGAGAGCGCAAAGGACAGAGGCAGTACATTTCATTTCACCGTAAAATTGCAGCTGCAACACGAACATAATATTTCGCCGCCGCCCGATACGACGAAAGCTATCCCTGAGGCGATTACGCACCTGTATGGAGCAAGGATCCTTGTCGTTGAAGACAATGAAATCAACCAGTGTCTGTTGGAGGATGTGCTAAATCATGCAGGCATGAAGGTGGTGGTGGTCAATAATGGACAGGAAGCGCTGGATGCGCTCTCTGCTCAGGCTTTTGATGGTGTGTTGATGGACTGCCAAATGCCGGTCATGGATGGGTTTACCGCCACCCGCCATATCAGGAATCAGGCCAGATTTGATAAGTTGCCTGTCATTGCAATCACTGCGAATGCCATGGCGGGTGATAAGGAGAAGGTTTTGCTGGCGGGCATGAATGATCACATCTCCAAGCCATTTAATATCAATCAAATGTTTGTCACGATGTCAAAGTGGATCAACTCTGAGGGTGGCGACTAGTACCCTTTTGATAAGTGCTGCGTAACAGCGCGCGCTGCCGGATTGTGGCGTCCATCCCTGGCCTGCATGGAGGCACTGAATAAATGGGCGATTCCTTAGTCGGAAGCATCACGCTGTGAAATCGTCGCACAGACGGCTGGCAGTTTTAGTCGGCGCCGGCTCTTTTTCGAAAAATATCAATACGTGCCGGGGGCAGGTTCGCCCATACCACTTTTTTGCTCAGGTGATGAAAATTGGTGTCAAACAGCGGATGATAATGCATCAGGTCATAGGTGAACTGTACGAAGCAACCGCCCGCTTGCAGCTTGTTTGCTGATGCTTCAAGAATCTCGCGGACAGTTGTCTCAGGCAGGCTGCGCAAGGGCAGGGAGGAGATGATGCCGCCAACAGGACAGGCAAGCGAGGTGATCTCCGCCGCGGATGCGTGGATGATGTTGACCTTCGGGAAGCGGCGGCGCAGATGATCACTGAGCTGATCGGACAACTCAAACACATACAGTTGTTCTGGCGGGAACCCGGAGGCGAGCATGGCCTGAGTAACGGGCCCTGTACCGCCTCCGAATTCCACAATGGCGGCCTGATCACCAACGGGTAACAGCTCAACCATGCTTGCTGCCAGATAACGGGAGCTTGGTACGAGGGTGCCGATGGCTTTCGGGTTTCTTAGTAATGCCCGTGTGAGGCGGATGTGGTTTAACATCAGCCTCTCACTTAAAGGCAGCATTGCGGATCAATCGGGATTCCGCCGCTTGAGTCAGGTCGCAGATAGTCAATCTACACCGCCTTGTTTGAAGGTTATGGCGCAGCAGAGGATTTCCCTTGCACGCTTTTGTCTATCTGCCTGTGGGGTGAACGCGATGCGTACACCCGTTTGACTTATTTGATCAGCGTTCTGACCTGGGCTTCCAGCTCATGCACGCGTGCATCGAGGGCAGTCAATTCTTCCCTGGCCTTTCTGAGCATGGCTTCCTGCACCTGCATGCGCTCGTGCGTGACCACATCGAATTGTGACAGGGCTGACTCAACGATGTTACGAACCTGCTCTTCTGCACCCTGTTTCAGGCCGCCGAGCATGCGAACGCCTGCCGCAATCTTGCCTGCAATGTCGTCCAGGGCTTGTTGATTGTTTGTCATGTTTCCTCCGGGGGGGTATCTGTTATTTTTGTGTAATAGAGCCCTTCAGGTATGCGAGTTTTCCTGAAGGCAGTTTGACGACCAGCCAGTCCTGTTTGCCACTCTTATCCGCTGAAAGTTTGGCACCGGGTCTGAACCAGGCAACGCGGCTTGAGTCAGGTGCCGGCTTTTTCATCAGGGGCTGATACGATCGTTTGTCAAATTCGGCTTTGGCCGGAAGTGACTTCAACCGTTGTTCAACCAGATCAATGATGGCCCGTTCGACGGACTCCTCTCTGGTATTGGTTCTCACCTTGATGTACAGCGTTGTTAACCGTTCGGTTTGACGACGCAGGGTAATGTTTCCATCCAGGTTATCATTGCTGAATCCAATCAGGTAACCGCCATTCTCCTGCGGTTCAAGAATATCAATATCCAGCTCCATCGATTGCAGAGAGGCCTGAATCGATGCAATCGTTCTGCGCATGGAATAGGCGAAGCTGGCCTCCTGACCACCAAACTGTTCGCTGACGACGCCAATCAGGGCAGAGGGAACGGCTGAGACAGCGGTGAGTGCAACACAGCCGGACATCGATGCAGCAATGATAAACGGAAACAGGATGCGGCTGATTGTCATGCCATACCCCACTTTTTAGCGGCCGGATTGGGCATCTCAATATGATGGAGTACGCGATCGACAACAAAGTCGATGATATCATCAAGTGATTCCGGGCGATGATAAAAGCCCGGCATGGCAGGAATGATTTCTACACCAAGGCGGGCAAGTTTCAGCATGTTTTCCAGGTGAATTGCCGAAAGCGGCGTTTCTCTGGGCACCAGAATCAGTTGTCCTCGCTCCTTGATCATAACATCTGCAGCCCGTTCAATCAGGTTATCCGATGCACCATTGGCAATATGAGCGAGTGTTCCCATCGAGCAGGGAATAATGATCATTCTGCGGATGCCGGCAGAGCCGGATGCTGCGGGAGAAAACCAGTCTCTGGTTGCGTAGCAGTGTATGTTGTCTGCATCGACGGACACATGCTCAGCCAGTGCGGCGGCCGTCCCGGCCGGATCAGCGGGCAGTTTCAGGTCCAGCTCCTGATCGAGCACCACCCGTGCCGCATCGGAGAGGAGAATATGCAGTGGGACGCCGGCAGCAGCCAGGCGTTGAATGAGTCGCAAAGCATAACAGGAGCCTGATGCACCGGTTACTGCGATAATCACTGGTTCTGTGGCCTTGGTTCCAAAGTTCATCTGCTGCATAAGCTCCTTATCGGGATGGGGTTCACTGCGGTGATTCAATTACATGGAGAAACTTTCTCCCAGATACAGCCGGCGTGCATCCGGGTGCGATATAATCTCATCAGGCTTGCCACGAACGATGATCTGGCCGGCACTCATCAGATAGGCGCGATCGCAAATAGCCAGGGTATCGCGCACGTTATGGTCTGTAATCAATATGCCGATCCCTTTGCGACGCAGCTCGGCAATGATGGCCTGAATATCCTCAACTGCAATGGGATCAACGCCGGCAAATGGTTCGTCGAGCAATAAAAATTTTGGTTTGGTGACCAGAGCACGGGCGATTTCGGTACGTCGCCGCTGGCCACCTGAGAGGGTGTAGGCCTTCTGGTGTTGTACTGCTTCAATACCAAGATCCACCAGTAACGATTCGAGCTCTTCCTCGATGCGGATGGAGGGCATATTCAGGGTCTCAAAGATAGCGAGCAGGTTTTCACGGACGGTCAGTTTTCGGAAAATACTGGCCTCCTGTGGCAGGTAGCCGATACCACTTCTGGCCCGCAGGTGCATGGGTTTGCCGGTGATATCCTGATCATCCAGCATCACATGGCCGTGATCAGCCGGGATCAGGCCACACACCATATAAAAGCTGGTGGTTTTGCCGGCGCCGTTAGGGCCAAGCAGGCCGATACACTCGCCTGAATAGATATCGATATCGACGGACGATACCACCTGCTTGTTTCGGTAGGTTTTGCAAAGTCCGCGGGCGGAAAGGTGGTGGACGGTACTCATTTTCCGGCTCCTGTGCCGGGAACGATGACACTGTTATTGCCCTCGTCTGATTCAATGCGCATATGGATCCGTCCGCTCTCGCCCGGTGTGACCACTGTATCTTTCCGGTTCATATCATGAACAATGGTTTCACCCTCAATCCTGTTACCATCCTGGTCCAGCACGGCCTTGCCGGAAAGGGTCAGTTTGCCGTTAAGCTGATCGAGCCTGGCCTTGTTCGAGTGACCGTGCACCTTGTCCTGGACAATCACAACATGCCCTTCGGCATCGGCGTGGGTCAGCTTGTTATCGACGTAGTAGGCTGTCAGGTGATCACAATCCAGAACCATGGTATCGCGGACAAGGTGGACTTTGCCAAAAAACTCAACCCGATTGTCTTTATGGAACATATTCATCCGCTCAGCATCAATCTGGACGGTGTTGTTTGCGGCCCATAAGGGGGCAGGGATGTATGTGATGATGCCTGCCAGCAGCAGGGGGAGCAGCCTGAACGAATGCTTGCCCCTGATGAAAGACAGGGACATATCTGCCAGTATGGTAGCACGGCTCATGGTGTCACTCCTTGCCATTGCGGATCGGTATCCTCAATCCAGATGCCCTGGTTGACTTCAATCTCTTCACTCTGTCGCTTAAGGGTCATATCTTTTCCTTTCGCAGTGATAGTTTTGCCATGAATCTCAAACGGATCCGGGACCTTGATCTGATCATGGGTGCTGTCATAGATCAGGTTCCGGGTTGTCAGGGTCCACGTTTCATAGACAACAGTGACGTGATCCTGAAACCTGATATCGCGTGCGACCGGGCTGAACCAGGCCTGGTCACCATTGATCAGCACCTCCTTACCGCTTTCGGTATAGAGGCGCAGCAGCGGTTTGATCAGATGCATCTGGCCATCCAGCTGCTGGGTTGCTTCACTGGCCCGCAGCTGCCAGATGACGCGTCCATCTTTCCGTTCCACCAGTACGGGGCTGTCAACTTCGGTGTTCGGTTTGCCGCTGCTTTTATCATCGGCCGGTTTGCCGGGGCCTGCGGTGGTCACCATAAATACCGCCACTGCAACACTGCCTGCTGCCACCAGCAGGCTGCCCCATTTGAGCCACCGCCATACGATTGTATTCATACAGATGTGTCGGGTTTCGCGCGGGTCATTGCACAGCGCGCGGCGTATCCCAGCCGCACTGTTGCGGGGATACCTTGTAACGGCTGAAAATCACCTGATCCCAGGCACCGGTGGCCAGAATCAAGCCCTCGGCTGCCTGCCGGATGGCACCGCGTCCGCCATTGTAGTCAGAGATCCAGTCGACATAGCCCAGTACTGCCGCATGTGCATCAGAGGGGGCCAGGCTTAAACCGGTGCTGTACATGGGGGGAAGGTCGAGTACATCATCTCCCATCATGGCGCATTGAGTCGCGGTCAGGCCGCAGCGGGCAAGCAGATTCGTAAGTGCAGCCGCCTTATCCAGGCAGCCTTGCAGAACATATTCAATGCCAAGATCTCGGGCCCGGGCTGCAACCACTTCGGAGGTGCGGCCGGTAATAATGGCGACATCGATACCTGCCCGTTGCAACAGCTTGATGCCATGGCCATCACGTACGTTGAATGCCTTAAGCTCATGGCCGGCACCGTCCATAATGATAGAGCCATCGGTCATCACGCCATCCACATCAAGGATCAGCATGCGGATCTGGCGTGCGGCCTCGAACGGAAAATCATAACCATGTTGCGTGCTCATTTAACGCCTCCGTGCAGGATATCATGCATGTGGATGATCCCGTTGACCATGCCCTCATCATCGCGGGTAAACAGTACCAGAACTTTTTTCTCTTCCATCAGCCTCAGAGCCTCGCTGGCCAGCCGGTCGGCATCAATGCAGGTCGGATTCGGATGCATCAGTGTATGGACTGTCGCGTCCAGGTCCATATGGCCCGATTCAAGGATGCGGCGCAGATCGCCATCACTCAGACAGCCAACCAGTCTGCCTTCACGGGTGACGCCGGTAATACCGAGGCGATGGGCACTGATCACCATGATCGCTTTGCGCAGGCTCTCGTCATCGGCCACCATCGGCAGCTCGGCTCCCTGATGCATGAGATCCTGTACGCGCAACAGTTTGCGGCCAAGGCTGCCTGCCGGGTGTACGCGCGCGAAATCCTCTTCACGGAATCCCCGCTCTTTTAATACGACCACGGCAAGTGCATCACCGAGTGCCAGCGTGGTCGTGGTGGATGCTGTGGGGGCAAGGTTCAGCGGGCATGCCTCCTGTTGCACATCGATATGGAGTACCGTGTCGGCATATCTGGCCAGAGTGGAGGTTCGATTGCCGGTCATGGCGATCACATGGGCGCCTCTGCGTCTGATTTCCTGCAGCAGCCCGCATACCTCGGCCGTTTCACCGCTGTGGGAGAGGGCGAGCACGGCGTCATCGCCGGTAATCATGCCCAGATCGCCGTGTTGGGCTTCAGCCGCATGTACGAAAAATGCCGGCGTGCCGGTGGAGGCAAAGGTGGCGGCAATTTTCTTGGCGATAATGCCCGACTTGCCCATGCCGACGACAACCAGGCGCCCCTGCAGGGTGAGGATAACCTCAACGGCCTGGATAAATGCATCATCCAGATGATCACGTTGTGCCGTCAGCGCGGCAATTTCTATATCGAAAACGTCGCGCGCCTTTGTCAGCCATGCCTGTCGGTTTGTAATGTGATGATTCATATCAGCCCCATGTAGCTTGTGCCTGAAGTTCATCAAGCTCGGTAAGCAGCGGTGCGACCTGCTGCTGGAATCGATGGTACTCTCTGCCGGCCACCGGTTGTGCCGGTGGATGTTTGACGGTTAACGGGTTGACGGCCACGCCCCGTACCCTGAATTCAAAGTGGAGGTGAGGGCCGGTTGCAAGGCCGGACATTCCCACATAACCGATGACCTGTCCCTGTTTCACCCTGACGCCGGCCTTGATGTTACGGGCAAAGCCATGCATGTGACCATAGGCTGTAGCGTGATTGCGATTGTTATGGGTAATCAGAATGAAGCGTCCGAAACCGTTTTTCCAGCCGGCGAAACTGACATAGCCATCGCCGATGGCATGAATCGGTGTACCGGTGGGAGCGGCATAGTCGACACCGCGGTGGGCACGGGTATAGCCCAGCACAGGATGCAGGCGGCGGGTCTGGAAACGTGATGAGATGCGTGAAAATTTAACAGGCGCTTTCAGATAGGCCTTGCGCATGCTCTTGCCATCGGGCGTGAAGTATTCGGCTTTATCACTGCTGTCTACATAGCGAACGGCGCGATAGTGGGTACCCTGATTGACGAACTCGGCGGCAAGGATGGTGGTGTCCAGGATGTTGCCTTCATCATCAAAGTGCTCTTCATAGACCACATCGAACGAGTCACCGCTGCGCATATCCCTGGCAAAGTCGATATCCCATGCGAATATATCAACCAGATTCATCGTTGTGCGCTGATCCATACCAGCCTGATCTGCAGCTCCGAACAGGCTGTCGTCAATGGTGCCGGCAACCACCCTTTGCCGGGTCAGGACTTCCCGTACTTCCTTCGTGCACTGCCACTCCTGATCTTTTTGCTGATGCAGGTGGAGGCGTTCTTCGCCACTGATATTGTAATAAACGTCAATGGCATCGGCAGAGTCAATCCGTTTGAATTTCTGGCCGGCCCGGATATCACGCAGGTTATAAACAGGTAGTGCAACAGCAACCATTCTGCGGGAGGTCGCCAGGTCAAAACCCAGGCGCTGCAAGCCGGCAACAGCATGGTCGCCTGATTGCAGCTGAATAACGCGCTTCTTTTCGACCGTATTGTCGATGGTTGTGGTGTCTGCCGGCAGCCACTCCTCATGGGCACTGGCCAGGCGTACACTGGCATGGGAGTTGTTGCCGACGATGAGCAGCAGGACAAGGGCAACGGACAAGACGATAGCGGCGAGAAGATAATGGCGGCCTGAGGAGAGCAGGGCGAGCAGTTTTCCGTTCTGGGTGTCCTCTTGACCGGGTTGCTCCGCGTCGTTCGCCGATTTTGAATTACCAAATTTAAAAAAATCGGACAACAATTCCCTCCATGGTTGTCGCAAACCTAGGTCACTCTGTTTGCTTGTCAAAGCATCAGAGGGCAGAATTTTCATTTTCTTCGCAATCAGGCATGTATATGCCGATGCAAAATCAAAAGGGCGAAGCTGCAGGTTTTAGTATTTAACCGCCGCCCGATCTTTGAACATACCAGACCGGAGAACCCGTTATGCCAAGTTTCGACGTTGTAAGTGAAACCGATATGCAAGAGATGACCAATGCCGTGAATCAGGTGATCAAGGAGATCACCACCCGTTTCGACTTTAAGGACAGCAAGGCCAGTATTGAGCTGGGAGAGGCTGCGATTACGGTGGTCGGTGATGACATCAACAAACTGAATACCGTGACCGAGATCCTGCGCGCCAAGCTGGTTCGGCGCAATCTGGACCCGAAATGTCTCGAGTATGGTGATCCGCAGGATGCCAGTGGCGGTTGCAAGCGTCAGGTGATCACGATTAAACAGGGCGTCAGCAGTGAGTTGGCGAAAAAGATCGTGAAAAAGATCAAGGACGAGAAAATGAAGGTGCAGGCAGCCATTCAGGGTGATCAGGTGCGTGTCACCGGCAAGAAGAGGGATGATCTGCAGGCGGTCATGACGCTGTTGCGTGCGTTTGAGGCGGATCGGCCACTCTCATTTACCAACTTTCGCGACTGATCAGGAAACACAGGATATACAGGGCGTGTTTGACACGCCCTGAGCCACGGCGAAGCCACAGGCAGGTTGCATCGCTGTTGTGACCGTGTTTATGCTTCGCCAACAAAGCACGGGGGCAAAGCGGGCGATGCATCCACTGGCTGTGTTGTTTGCCGTTGAGCCAACGCAATAGCGGAGTCAGTCATGTCAAACCCGATTCACCAGCTGAAAAAACAGGTGGAGCAGCGCATTCTGGGCCAGGAGGTTCTGGTCAATCGTTTGCTGGTTGCACTGCTGGCCGATGGTCACCTGCTGGTGGAGGGGGCGCCTGGCTTGGCCAAGACCCGGGCAATCAAGGTGCTGAGTGACGGTATCGAGGGAAACTTTCATCGCATCCAGTTTACACCGGATCTGCTGCCATCGGATCTGACCGGTACCGAGATTTACCGGCCACAGGATGGCAGTTTCAGTTTTCAGGCGGGGCCGCTATTCCATAATCTGGTATTGGCTGATGAGATCAACCGGGCCCCGGCCAAGGTACAGGCGGCATTACTGGAGGCGATGGCAGAGCGTCAGGTGACTGTTGGCAAGACCACGCACCACCTTCCTTCACTGTTCCTGGTGATGGCAACGCAGAATCCGATTGAGCAGGAAGGTACCTATCCGTTACCGGAGGCTCAGCTTGATCGTTTTCTGATGCACATTCGTATCGGTTATCCGGATGCGGCCACTGAAAAAGCCATTCTGCGCCTTTCCCGTGACGAATTTACCGGTTCACCATTGCCGCCGGTCAGCCAAATCTCCCAGTCTGATATCTTTGCCGCCCGTGCTGAAGCGATGGGTATATATATGGCGGAAGGGCTGGAGGATTATCTGGTCCATCTGGTGCTGGCGACAAGAGAGCCGGCCCGCTTCAGTGCCGAGCTTGCAGCATGGATTCAATATGCAGCCAGTCCGCGTGCAACGATTGCACTGGACCGTTGTGCCCGTGCCCATGCCTGGCTGGCCGGTCGTGATTTTGTCAGCCCGGAGGATATTCAGGCCGTTGCACCGGATGTATTGCGGCATCGCATTCTGCTCAGCTTTGAAGCGGAAGCTGCCGGTGTCACGGTGGATGCAGTGATCGGAGAATTACTCAGGCTGGTGCCGATTCCATGATTCAGGTGTTTTTATAAATAGTATTTATTTCAATTATTTATATGAATAACAGGAGAATCCCCTGCAGCGTCCAAACCCGCTAAGAGCTGATCTTGCCCACCTGATTCAACTGCAACGCCAGGCATCCATGCTGCATCTGGCCAGTGGTTATCCACGGGCGCAGATGACAGGCCCGCACCTGTCCCGATTTCAGGGGCATGGTATCGAATTTGACGAGGTTCGCCTGTATCAGCCGGGTGATGAGATTCGCAATATGGACTGGCGGGTCACTGCCCGCACAGGGAAACCCCATACCAAGCTGTTTCGAGAGGAGCGAGAGCGCCCGGCCATGGTGCTGGTGGATTTCAGACCGGCGATGTTTTTTGCCACCAGGGGAGCACTCAAGGCGGTCATCGCAGCCGAGTGTGCGGCGCTGCTTGCCTGGAGTGTGCTGCACCAGGGCGATCGTGTCGGCTGCATGATTCTGGATGATGACGGCAGTGGTACAGCTGCTGCGATCCGGCCGGCGCGTGGTAAACGTACGGTGATGCGTATGCTTGGCCAGCTGGCTTGCCACCGGAGCTGGGAGCAAAGGCCTGCCCCGTGCCAGGAGTCGTTGATGCGGGTATTGCAGCGCAGTGCAGCAGCAGCGCCGACCGGCAGTCTGATGATCATGGTCAGTGACGGCAGAGGCCTGGATGCCGCCAGTGAGCTGATGATGGCACGCCTGCTTACCCACCATACGATTCTTTTTGTCCTTGTCTTTGACCCGTTTGAGAAGGCAATGGCCGATGTCGGCCACCTTTATGCATCCGATGGTCAGCAGCAGTGCAGTATTGATACCGGTCGCGAGTCGACCCGTTCAGAGCATGCCATCCGCTTTCGCGAGCGCCGTGAGGCATTGGCCAGGTTGCAGCGTCACCGGGGATTTATCCTTATAGAATGCGCCACTGATGATGATCCGTTCACAGTTCTCAAGAGCAGGATCGGGGGGCGCAGATGAAGCCGGATGCACTCTCGGCGCTGCACGATATTCACCTGCCGCCGGCTGTGTCGTGGTGGCCCCCGGCACCTGGCTGGTGGGGGCTTCTGGTGATGGTGCTGCTGCTGGTCGGAACGTTTGCATGGCTGATGTATCGTCGTTACCACAGTGCTGAGGCGAGGAGCCGGCGCTTGCGTCGGGCCATGCTTGCCGCCGCAGCTTCTGAGCTTGTGTTGCTGCAGCAGCAACCTGATGCGGAGCTGATTGCAGAACTATCCATGCTGCTGCGGCGAGTGGCTGTACAGCTGGAACCGGATGTGGCGGGTATATCCGGAGACAGGTGGCTGGCGTGGCTGGATGGCAAGTGGGATAGAGATGATTTTTCAGCAGGTTACGGTCGCCTTATGATAGAAGCACCTTATCGCCCGAATGTGGCGATCGACGGGGATCAATTGATAACGCTGTGCCAGCAGTGGCTGGATGCCCAACGATGAGTATGGCGGAGGCACTGGAATTCGGCTGGCCATGGTTGCTGTTGTTGTTGCCGTTGCCATGGCTGTTGCGCCGCATACTCTCTCCGGTCAGGGAGAATCGGCCGGTGGCATGGCTGCCGTTTGCCCATGAATTTGCCGGTGAACAGGCGCTGGTCGTGGTTGATCGAGGTGCCCGCATACGCCTGCTGTTGGCCTCGCTTGTCTGGCTCCTTTTGTTGCTGGCCGCAGCCAGGCCCGCCTGGCACGGTGAGCCGGTCGCCTTGCCGGTGAGTGGCCGCGATCTGTTGCTGGCGGTCGATATCTCAGGTTCCATGCAAATCCGGGACTTTGAACTGTCAGGGCAACAGATTGATCGCCTGAGTGCGACAAAGCATGTGGCGGATGAGTTTATCAACCGGCGTGAAGGGGATCGGGTCGGTTTGATTCTGTTTGGTTCGGAAGCATATGTGCAGGCACCGCTGACATTCGACAGGAAAACTGTGATCACGTTGCTGGATGAGGCTGTAGCAGGGCTGGCTGGCAAGGCAACAGCCATTGGTGATGCGATCGGGCTTGCGGTCAAACGGTTACAGCAGAGTAACAGTGACAAGAAGATTGCATCGCATGAGCAGGTGCTGATTCTGTTGACAGATGGCGTCAATACGGCAGGACGGCTGTCGGTCGATCAGGCCACCGATCTGGCTGCCGGTAGCGGTCTGGTGATCTATACCATCGGAATCGGGGCGGATGCGATGATGGTGCGCTCACTCTTCGGGGCCCAGCAGGTCAATCCGTCTGCAGAGCTGGATGAGACGATGCTGAAGGCAATTGCCGATAAAACCGGAGGTCGCTATTTCCGGGCTCATGACAGCCAGGAGCTGGCTCAAATCTATCAGGTCATCGACAAGCTCGAGCCGGTCAAGCGGGACAGCGAGGTGTTTCGCCCGCTGCATAGTCTGTTTGTCTGGCCTTTGTCGCTGGCACTGCTGTTCGCTGTGGTATTGATGATTGCACTGACAGAGCGGGGGCGCCGATGGATACGTTGACTCATATCCATCTGCTGAGGCCGCTATGGCTTGCAGCATTGCCGCTGTGGCTGCTGCTTGTGTATGGATTATGGCGGAGCAGGCGTGATGAGGGGGGATGGCAAACGCTGTGTGATCCGGCACTGCTTGCGTATCTGGTGGGCGAGCAAGGTGACAGCAGGCGTCCGCGGTGGCCATACCTGTTGCTTGTCGCGGGCGGCCTGTTTGCGCTACTGGCGCTGGCCGGGCCCGCCTGGACGCAATTGCCCCAGCCGGTATACCGGGCTCAGTCGGGCATGGTGATTGTACTGGATCTTTCCCGCTCGATGGATGCGGCAGATCTTGCATCGGCGCGTTTGGTTCGGGCCAAACAGAAGGTGCAGGATATTCTTCACAATCGCCTGGAGGGAGAAACCGGTCTGGTGGTATTTGCCGGTACCGCTTTTGATGTGGTGCCATTGACGACCGATAGCAAGGCAATTCTGACATTACTGCCGAGCCTGGATACCTCGATGATGCCGGTTCAGGGCTCTATGGCATCGGTCGGGCTGAACCACGCCCGCATGATGCTTGAGCGGGGCGGGATTGAGCACGGCTCGGTGGTCCTGCTGAGTGACGGGGTGGATGCTGCCGCCGATGCTGCAGCTTCGGCACTGTTTGAAGCGGGCCACAAGGTCAGTGTTTTTGCTGTCGGTACGGATGAAGGCGCGCCAGTGCCGCTGCCGGATGGCGGTTTTCTCAAGGATGCCGCTGGCAATATTGTTATTCCGCGTCTGCATCAGGATGAGCTGGAAGCGGTGGCTCGTGCCGGTCATGGCATTTATCGGATGATACGGGCGGATAATCAGGATGTACTTGCCCTGCCTGTCACAACCACCGCCGGCACTGATACAAAGACGCATATGCATAGCGATCAGTGGCGTGAGGAGGGGCCATGGCTGGTGCTTTGTCTGCTGCCATTGATGGCGCTTGTTTTCCGGCGAGGGCTGTTATTACTGCTGCTGGTGCCGCTGCTGCTGCCCGATCATGCCGATGCCGGTAGCTGGGATCATCTGTGGCAGACCCCTGATCAAAAGGGGCAGACATTGATGCAGCAGGGGGATGCGGAAGCTGCGGCAAAACAGTTTAGTGATCCGGCGTGGAAGGGTTCGGCTCTTTATCGTGCCGGCCATTACAGGGAGGCGGCCGCGGCTCTGGCCGGGACGGAAACTGCATCCGGCTGGTACAATCGCGGCAATGCGCTGGCGAAAGCCGGAGATTTGAAGGGGGCGATCGACGCCTATGATCATGCACTGGCGCAATCACCCGATGATCAGGATGCCCGCTTTAATCGCAAGCTTGTCGATGAGCTGTTAAAGAAACAGCAGCAGGAGCAAAAGCAGTCACAGGACCGGAAACAGTCACAGGACCAAAAGCAGTCACAGGACCAAAAGCAGTCACAGGACCAAAAGCAGTCTCAGGATCAGCAGCAGTCTCAGGATCAGCAGCAGTCGCAGGGCCAGAAGCAGTCACAGGATCAGCAGCAGTCACAGGGCCAGAAGCAGTCACAGGATCAGCAGCAGCCTCAGGAGCAGCAGCAGCCTCAGGAGCAGCAGCAGTCACAGGATCAAAAGCAGCCACAGGAGCAGAAGCAGTCTCAGGATCAGAAGCAGTCTCAGGAGCAGAAGCAGTCTCAGGAGCAGAAGCAGTCTCAGGAGCAGAAGCAGTCTCAGGAGCAGAAGCAGTCTCAGGAGCAGAAGCAGTCTCAGGAGCAGCAGCAGTCTCAGGAGCAGCAGCAGTCACAGGATCAGCAGCAGTCACAGGAGCAGCAGCAGTCACAGGAGCAGCCGCAGCCTCAGGAGCAGAAGAGCGACCAGCAGGCGAAGAGTGGTTCGGATAAAGCTGGCAAGCCTGCTTCAGTCATGAGTGAGAAAGAGCTGGAGGAGCAGAATGCACGCCGCCAGTGGTTACGACGGATTCCGGATGATCCGGGTGGATTGCTAAGAAGAAAGTTTCTTTATCAATATCAACAGCAGGGTGGTCATCGCAATGAGGAGGTACAGCCATGGTAAAATGCTTCGGCCATAAACAGTTACGATGCATCTGGCTGATAGCCGCCATGCTGCTATGGGCATCTTCCGCGATGGCAACGGTAACCGCCAGTGTCGATCGCCATACGATTGCTGAGGATGAGACGGTGAATCTGACGATTGAAACCAGTGGCAGTCAGAGTGGAGAGCCGGATACCTCGGTACTTGAGAAGGATTTCGAGCTGTTGTCCCGTAATCACAGCAGCTCTTATACCATCACCAACGGCTCGATGCATAGCAGCTCCAACTGGCAACTGGTGTTGCGCCCGCGCACAAGCGGGACACTGGTGATTCCTCCGATCGCTGTCGGTCATGAGAAAACGGCGGCCGTAACCATAGAGGTGACAAAGGCAGAGGTGCGGCAGGGAGCGGGCGGGCAGCCGGATGGAGATGTCTGGGTTGAGATGAGTCTCAAACCCGATCATGCCCTGGTTCAGCAGCAGGTCATTGTCACCATCCGGGTCTATCAGGGTGTGGCGCTGGCACAGGCGCAGCTGACCGAGCCTGAGGTGAAGGATGCGGTGATTGAACGGTTGGGGGAGGACCGTCAATATCAGCAGAACAGGAACGGTCGCAGCTGGGAAGTGACCGAGAGAAAATATGCCCTGTTTCCACAGCAGAGCGGCAAGATTGAAATTGCACCGGTTGAGCTGGATGCGGTCACCATGGCCGGCGCTGGCGGGGGCGGATTTTCACCCTTTTTTCAGTCAACGCGGCCGCTGCAGGCGCACTCGAATCATCTGGTCGTACAGGTTGATCCGGTGCCTGCCAGCTGGCATGGCAAGGAGTGGTTACCGGCTACGCATGTGACGTTAACGGAGGATTGGCCTGAAGGAAAAGTATTTAAAACAGGGGAGCCGATCACACGCACGCTGACTGTGAAGGCGGAGGGGCTGGCATCGAGTCAGTTGCCCGCGCTTCCCTCACTGCTTCCCGATCATCTGAAAGCATATCCTGATCAACCGGCACTGAGTGATGATAAGGGTGAAGATGGTATCGTCGGTATGCGCCGTGAGAAGGTGGCGATGATGCCTACGCAACCGGGTACCTATATGTTGCCGGAAATCGAGCTGGACTGGTGGAATGTGGCCACAGGGAAGGTGGAGCATGCCACGCTGCCTCCCCGTACATTCAGGGTCGAAGGCGCGGTTGCAGCTGCCCCCGCCATGACTCCGCAATTACCCGGCTCATCACAACCGGCAGAGACTGCCACTGCTGCCCCTGTTCAGCGCGTTGTCAGTGATGCCGGCTGGTGGCGGCCGGTAGCGATCATCAGCACCATCGGCTGGTTACTGACGCTGTTGTGGATGGTATTCCGCAGGCGTCGTCCGCATCTCGGGCAGACCATGGTGAAACAGCAATCCCCTGATGTTCGTGCTGCGCGCAGGGCGGTGATCGATGCTTGTAGAAACAATGATGCCAGAGGCAGTGAACAGGCATTGCTGCAGTTCGCGGCAGCAAGCTGGCCGGATGAAGCGGGCGCTGCGATGGCGGCGTTGATGAAGCGGTGCGATGAACCATTGTCAGGGCAGATCGGCCAGTTGCAACAACATCTTTATGGCCGCGATCAGGGGCATTGGCAGGGGCATGAGCTGTTGCATGCATTTGAGCAGCATGATTTTGCCAGAGTCACGGCTGCGCCGGAAAAGGAGCTGTTGCCCGGCCTCTATCCCCGTTGATGCCAGCCTCGTGCTGAACCACTGCAGAATATAGCAGTTCAGCTCATCCAAAATGATAAACATGATCAGCTGATACAGGAAGCCCGGCCGAGACAGGGAAAGCTGGTATAGATCGCTTGCTTCCGTTAAGTTTGACTAAGCACGCGCCGAACAAGCCGGAGAATCCGTGCCGGTTATGGCGCATCTGGTTGGGTGAAAATAGAAAATAATCACACTTTTTGCGTGCTGAACAGAATCGCTACAGGGACGTAGTTATGCAGATGGTCCCTGATGAAACTGCACTGTGATGGAGCATCAGGATGGTGGCTTGAAAATACCAGGGCTTGAATTCAGTGATGTGGCCATGGAGGCCAGCTACCTGGCTGCAACCGAGTCGTCGCGCAAGTTGCAGATGCGTCTGGCCCTTTTGATGCCGGCTCTGCTTTATCTGATTTTCTCTTTTCTGGATTCGCAGGTGTTGTCTGCCGCTGCTGCCACTCAGGCCCGGATCATCCATGTGACGCAGGGTGTTGTATTTTCTCTGCTGGTACTGTTCGGCTTGCGTCTGGATTCAATGCGCTATCATACCGGCATGATTGCAGGCACTGTTATTGTTGCCTGGACCGATCATCTCTACCTGAGCACGATCGGAGGTATCGAGGCGCTGGCAGGGGAAGCATACCTGATGATCATGTGGGTTTGGCTGGTTTCAGGGCTTCATGTAGCCCAGTCAGCCAGGGTCATGCTGATTTTTGTCATCGAGTTTATCGCATTCTGGCCGGTCAACGAAATGGCTTCGAATTTTATTGCGGCGCATATGTTTTATATGTTGGCAGCGATGTTGATCGGCAGTGCCGGTGGATATATGACCGAATATTATCGCAGACAAGGTTTTATCTCCGAAGTGCGGCGCCAGGAGATGGAGTCCCAGTTTATCCAGTCACAGAAGATGGAGGCGATTGGTACCCTGGCAGGCGGGATTGCCCATAACTTCAATAATACGCTGGCTGCGATGATGAGTAACATCTATCTGGCCCGCCTGGCATCAAAAAACAATCCGGATGCATTGAAACGACTGAATAGTCTGGAGGATTTGGGCGGACGTTCGGCAGCCATGATCAGGCAGTTGCTGGCATTTGCCCGCAAGGATCACGTGGTCATGCAGCCGTTCCGACTGAATGATCTGTTGTCAGCGGAGCGCTCTCTGGCAGTCAATGTCATTGATAAAAACATCGAGTTAAAATTCGATGTGTGTCGTTCTCCGCTCACCGTGTTGGGCGACTGCAATCAGATTCAGCAGGTGCTGATGAATCTGCTGGTGAACGCTCGCGATGCCGTGGAGAAAATCGATCACCCGAAAATTACCTGCACGCTGAGGCCTTTCAAGGCGGATGCAGCGTTTCTTCATAAGCATCCTCAATTGCATCATCACTCACTGGCCCGCCTGAGCGTATGTGATAATGGATGCGGCATCGATCCGGAGATTATGGCCAGGGTGTTCGAACCGTTCTTTACCACCAAGGAGGTTGGGCGGGGTACCGGCCTGGGGCTGGCGATGGTGTTTGGCAGTGTGAATATGCATGGGGGTATTGTGGATGTCGTCAGCGAATCGGGGCTGGGCACCTGTATCTATCTCTATTTTCCATTGGTTGAGGAGGTGCATGTACCACCCGACAATAGTGATGTGATGGCCGATCCTGAGTGGCAGGGGGGTGGGACCATTCTTCTGGTTGATGATGATGTGCGCGTGTTAGCCACCACCCGAGAGGTTCTGGAGAGCATGGGCTATCGGGTGATGGATGTGACTGATGGCGAACAGGCGCTGGCGTTGTTCCGCCAACATATCGATGAGGTGTCACTGGTGCTGACCGATATTGTGATGCCGGGGATGCGGGGAGCAAGGCTGGCCCGTGAACTCAGACGCCATGTGCCTGAATTGCCGATTGTATTCGCCACCGGATATGACCCGGAAGATCAAATACACACCGGTGACATTCCTCCTGACAGTATGATTCTTGCCAAACCATTTTCTGCCTCCGAGTTGGCCATGACCCTGCATCAGGCCCTGTCCGGGGCTGAATCCGGGCAGTGAGCCTGCTGAGATGATCGGGGAGAATGACCGGGCTACTGTTGCGCCAGCGCGGTGAAGGCGGCAATACCGCTTCGCATTGCGCTCTCATCGATATCAAAACAGGGGTGATGCAGCGGGTAACGGGTTTCAGGACCGCTGCCGGTGCCAAGACGGAAGAGACAGCCGGGAATGGTGTGAAGAAATTCGGCGAAATCTTCGCCTCCCATCGATGGCTCATGAATGTCAATCAGCTCAAGCTCGGGAGTATGTTGCTGAAACAGAGCGACCGCACGATCCATCAACTCGGCAGGATTATTTAATACCGGTGTTGCCTGGCGCAGGGTGAAGCGGGCGGTGGCACCCCATGCTTCTGCAGTCTGACGGATCACCTGATCCATACGGCTGCGAATCTCTTCATGTACACCGCTGTGCAGACTGCGGATGGTGCCGGAAAAACAGATGGATTCAGGGATGATATTGCCGGCATGGCCACCATGGATCTGACCAATGGTCAGTACAGCCGGGTGCAGCGGGTTAACCCGGCGACCGATGATCTGGTGCAGGGACTGAATGATATGGCTGGCAATCAGAACCACATCCACGCATTCATGCGGACGGGCAGCATGGCCACCACGGCCCCTGATTTCCACATCAAACATATCCGCAGCCGCACACATGGCACCACGCCGGATACCAATGGCACCGGCAGGGAGGCTCGGATAGACATGCAGGGCATAGATCTGATCGGGTTGATAGCTGCCGAACAGGTTTTCGCGCAACATCGCAGCTGCCCCCTGACATGTCTCTTCAGCCGGCTGGAAAACAAACGCGATATTGTGCTGCAGGCGGTTCCTGATCGCTGTCAGGGTCATGGCAGTCCCCAGCAGGATGGCCGTATGGGCATCGTGGCCACAACTGTGGGAGACATTGCAAACCTGTGATGCATAAGCTGGAAGATTACCGCTCTGGCCACCCTCCTGAATCGGCAGGGCATCCATATCCGCACGGAATGCAAGCCATGGTCGCTTTTCACCGGTGATGAGTTCTGCGATGACGCCAAAGCCGCCGACATGTTCACGGACGCGCAATCCCATCGCACGACAGCGTTCGGCGACCATGGCTGCAGTGTTCTCCTCCTGACCGGAGAGTTCCGGGGCCCGGTGCATGGACTGACGGATCCGGATGATTTCCGGCATGATGGCATCGATGATTTCACTGCACGGTTTCAACTGTTCCACCCATCCTGAAGACGTATTGCCCGGACGAGATCCGGGAGTGATGACTGGCGCGAAAAGAGATGCCGTTGTATGGCATCACCACCGCCATGGCTGCGCCAACAGTCCATGCGACCGGCAACCAGCGCAAGTTCGCTTCGATCAATGCCGCACTGGTCCAGTCGCTCCAGACGTTTTTCCAGCCAGTCGAGAACGGGGATCAGCTCTTCTGTGAACGGGTCGATGATCGTGGCACGCATGCCGAAGCGACAGGCGCGCCAGCGGTTTTCCCGGATCAGCGAGGGGTGGATGCGCGGAATCGCATCTGCATGCAGGGCAGCCATCGCTTCGGCCCGGACATAGGCGATATAGGCTGCAGCATCATCGCGACAGGCAGGCATATCGCCGATGCGTACCTCAAGGGTGCCGAAATCCGGATGCGGACGCATTTCCCACCAGATATCACGGACCGAGTCGATGCTGCCGGTGGCCTGCAAGCGGCCGGCACAGTGTTCGAAGTCGCGCCAGTTTTCAAAATAGAAGGGCATGCCTCCCTGGCTGAGGCCTTCGAAAATTTTGATGCGACTGGCCGACAGCCCGGTATCTTCACCGTGCCAGAACGGGGAATTGGCAGAGATCGCCAGAAAGACCGGCAGTACAGGCAGCAGGTGATTCATGGCATGAATACAGCTGTCACCATCCGGCATACCGACATGCACATGAATGCCGAAAATATTAAAGCGCCGTGCCATCCATTGCAGCCGGTCAAGCAGACGACCATAACGGGGGTCATCACTGATCTGTTGATCACGCCAGTGAGAAAATGGATGGGTACCGGTTGAGAGCAGGGCGGCCTGTCGGCCGGCAAGCATATCGCTGACCTGATTATATAATGCCTGTAACTGGTCGATAGCGGCAGCGGTGGTGTGATGAATGTCGGTGTTGATCTCAACCGTTGAGGTAAACAATTCCGGTTTGATGCGGGCAGATGACCCGGTGACTTCAAATACGAAGGGGGCCGCGGGAATTTGTGCACCGCTACCCTGATCAACGGTCATCCACTCCATTTCCACCCCCAGTGTGCCGGTGCTGGAGTGCTGAAACGGGATGTCGGTCGGCATCTGATCTGACATGGAAAAAGTATAGCGATGCGCTGTGGAGGATGAAAGTGCTGTTTGACGGGCGCGCGCAGCAGCAGCTGATCTCCTGTTTCAATTTGAGCGATGCTTTTATTGAGATTGACAACGTGTTGATTTGGTTTTAGAAAATCTCGTGGAGAGTAACAACGGGGAGGAGTGCGATATGAAAAGAATGACGCAAATGATTGCCGGGGCAATGGTGTTGCTACCGGCCTCGATGGCTTATGCCGATGCAGAGAAAAAACTACAGGTTTGTTCCGGCTGCCATGGCGTAGAGACGAGCAGTGCGCCGGATATTCCCAATCTGGCAGGACAGAATGCCGAGTATATTTTTAATCAGGTGAAAAATTTCAAGGCCGGAACCCGCAAGGATTTCACTATGTCGCTGATGGTTGAGGCCATCAGTGATGATGATATCAAGGTGGTTGCGGCTCATTATGCTACGATTACACCGGCAGCGAATACCTTTGACAAGGCGCTGGCGGCCAAGGGTAAAGAGATCTTTACCTCGGTCTGTTTTGCCTGTCATGGTGACAAGGGGCTGGGCGGAGAGAATATCGCTCGAATTGCCACGCAGAAATCAGCCTATCTGATCAAGCAGCTCAAGGCCTTTAAATCGGGGGCGCGTGACAATGAAACGATGCGGGATGTGGCCAGCAAGTTAAGCGAAGATCAGATGAAGGCTGTGGCCGAATACGAATCCAGCCTGTAACGCTTAAGGAGATGCTGATTAATCCAGCGAATTAATCAGCATCTCCTTAAGGCATATCAGCCGCGTGGGATCCTGGTAAAGATTCGACTGCCAGGGTAACCGCACGGGGTTGCTTTATAAGTTTATTTGAAAATCAATGATGGCCCCATTGATTTATGGCTCCGTGCGTGCTCCGGGGGCTGAATTGATCGGTGTTTCCATGGCCTGTCCGGAATCGCTCGATTACTCCGCGCTTTTGCCTTTGCGAACTCCTTTTTGCCAGGAGGGCAGTAAATCAGCATCTCCTTGGATCTGCGCATCCATGACTGTTTAACCGCTTCTTCCTCTCTTTTTCTTTTGATTGCATCCGTTCTGTCAGTCCGATCGGAAAGCCCTATTGAGTTCAGGTTTATTTCAGATTTTATAGCCAGAATGCCGCCATGTAAGCAGACGACCGGAGGTGTAGCTCCATGCGTGAAAAAATGATCGAGGTATGGGATCTGTCGCTTCGGCTGTTTCACTGGTTGCTTGCCACGGCCTTTTTTGTCGCATGGTGGGCGGAAGGTCGGGATATCCGGTTGCATATCATCGCCGGCAGTGTGATTGCCGGGCTGCTGTTGTACAGGGTGGTCTGGGGTTTTGTCGGTGAGAAGCATGCTCTGTTCAAAATGTTCCGGCCGACATGGTCCATGCTTGTTGGCCATGCCGGTGATCTGATTCGCCTGCAGGCTGCTCGCTATATTGGCCATACGCCGATCGGCAGCCTGATGATCTATATGTTGCTGCTATCGCTGTTGGTGCTGGTGGTCAGCGGTATGGCGCTGCTTGCTTTGCAGATGGGGGTTGGCCTGTTTTCTCCCTGGGCTTCTTCCGCAAGTTTTGAAACCGAGATACTGCTGCAGCAGATCCATGGCTGGTGCCTTGATTTGTTGCAGTATCTGATTGCAATGCATTTGGCTGGTGTGGTGGTTGAAAGTCTGCTGCAGCGCCGAAACCTGACCCTGTCGATGATCACAGGCCGAAAAGAGAAAGAGGAGGCTATCAAATGAAAAGATATATGTTGGCAGTAACCGTATTACTGAGTGCTCAGGCGGCAGTAGCCTCCGAAGCGGTGATTCAGGGGCAGCTTGAGCAATATCGCAGCCAGGGCGCAGGCCCGTTTAATGCCGCCAATGGTGAAGCGATGTGGCAGAAGCAGCATATGCAGGAGAAGCTGGGCAAAGAGGTGAATTGTGCCTCCTGCCATGGTGCCAATCTGAAAGAGGCCGGTTCGCATATCAAAACCGGCAAGCGCATCGAGGCGCTGGCTCCGAGTGTGAATCCAGAACGTTTCGGTGATGCTGAAAAGATTGAGAAATGGTTTGGTCGCAACTGCACCTGGACCTGGGGTCGTGAGTGCACGGCGCAGGAGAAGGGCGACATTCTCACCTTCCTGAAGGCTCAATAACCGGAAGCAAGTCCGGTTTGATGACATTTCCCGCAGCAGGCAATCTGTTTATCGCCCTTGCTTTGCGGACAGCTTTAAATGAATATTCAAAAGGAGATAATCATGAATCGTAAAAAATTTATGGGCGTCATGTTGCTGGCAGGATGTGTGACGGTGGCGATGGCTACACTGGGCTGGAGCGGTGAAGATGAGCGCTGGGAGCATGAAAGAGGAGAGCGCGGAGAGCATGGCGTATTACCGGTGACCAGCGGTGTCGAGCCGGTGATGAATAAAACCTATAAGGCGGAGTGCTCTGCCTGTCATTTTGCCTATCCGGCCGGATTGTTGCCCGAGCGTTCATGGGTGAAGATCATGAATAACCTGGATGATCACTTTGGCGATAACGCATCATTGAACAAGGAGACCCGCGAGACCATCGAAAACTATCTGCGCGGTCATGCTGCCGATCATATTCCCAACCGCTTCAGTCGCAGCATTCTGCGTTCTGTGGACGAGAATCAGACGCCGATGCGAATTACCGAAACAGGCTATTTTGTGCATAAACATCGTGAGATTCCTGCTCGTATGGTGGCTGATAACCCTCAGGTCAAATCCTTCTCCAATTGCCTGGCTTGCCATAGTTCAGCCACACACGGTTCGTTTGATGAGCATGGTGTGCGCATTCCCGGTTTTGGGCGCTGGGAGGACTGATTGGATTTCGGCTCCCGGAGCTGCTATTGATGCATATGTTGCATAAAGCTGTCCTGGCCATGGTTGTCGTGATCAGCACGACAGCCATGGCTTTGGCCGATGATGCCGATCGGGTGCGCCAGCTGCGCAGTACCGATAGCATTATGCCGCTGGCAACGATCGTGAAAATGGTTGAGGCCCGCTATCCCGGAAAGTTGCTGGATGTTGAGCTGGAAGAAGAGCATGGTAAGGTGGTCTACGAAATAGAGTTTCTTGGTGATGATCACCAGGTACACCACCTTGAAATCGACGCCCGAAGCGGAAGTTTTATCGACAATGGAGACCACTGATGCGTTTGCTGTTGATAGAGGATGATCCCTCCCTGTGCCTTGAGCTTGCCAACCGTCTGCGCCAGCAGGGGTTTGCTGTGGATGCAACCAATAGCGGTATTGATGGTGCGCATATGGGGGAGACAGAGCCATGCGATATTATCATTCTCGATCTCGGTCTGCCGGATCGACCGGGGCTGGATATTCTGGCTGGCTGGCGGGCGAGAAAAATTGCCACGCCGGTACTGATTCTGACAGCGCGCGGCGCCTGGCATGAAAAGGTGGAGGGCTTTCGGGCAGGCGCGGATGACTACCTGACAAAACCCTTCCATTTCGAAGAGTTGCTGGTTCGTATTCAGGCATTGATTCGTCGCTCTTCCGGCGTTGCCGGTGCCCATATCACGATCGGTATGCTGCAACTTGATGAGCAGGGGCAGACTGCCTCGTGGTGTCAGGAGGCTGACAAGCCGCGTGATATTGATCTGACCGGCATTGAATTCAGATTGCTCCGCTACCTGATGTTAAACCCGAAAAAGGTCTTTTCCGCCACCCATCTGGTTGAACACGTTTACGACTTCAATGACGAAAAAGAGAGCAATGTCATTGAGGTGTATGTCAGCCGTTTAAGGAAGAAGCTGGGTAAGGATGTGATTTGTACCCGTCGTGGTCAGGGCTACTTCCTGAATCCGGACGCGTTGCAGAGCAAGGAGTGATGTACTCGCTGAACCGGCGGCTGACACTGAGTCTTGCGGCCAGTCTGGTGCTTTTTTTCCTGGCTCAGACGGTGATGATCGGCCGCGAGGTTGAGACACTGACCGAGCAGAACCTTCTTTCCCGTCTCAAACATGATCAGGAGGCATTGCTGACGGCGCTGAACTGGCAGCCACCTGATCGACCTGTGATTGAACCATTGCGCATTCCTGAAATCTATCAGCGTCCGTTTTCCGGCCATTATTATCAGATCGATGTGGCCGGTATGACCATGCATTCCCGCTCACTCTGGGATGAACAGTTGCCCGTACAACATGAGGAGATTGCCCGGGATATCGAAGGGCCGGTGGGGCAGCGTCTTCTTTTGCTAACCCAGAGCGTGACTCTGCACGGGCAGACGGTGAAGATTTGTACGGCTGAAGATATCTCCCATATTGAAGCGACCACATCATCGTTTCAGCGCCATCTGCTTCTCTTTGCCGCAGCCGCCGTACTTGCTCTGCTGGTATTGCAGGGCTGGCTGGTCCAGAACGGCCTCAAACCATTGCAGCGCATTCGTAATCAGTTGAGCCAGCTGGAAAAAGGGGAGATCGACAGGGTCACCATTACCACGCCATCCGAGATCATGCCGCTGGTCGAGGAGATTAACCGCCTGGTTCAGCTGATAAGAATGAGGCTGGATCGTTCCCGCCATGCGCTGGGGGATCTTGCGCATGCGTTGAAAACCCCTCTGTCTGTGGCGGGGCAGATCATTCAGCGCCAGGCGGATACGCCGGATGTGGCCGAATTGCGACAGCAGCTGAAAAACATCGAGCATCGCATTGATCGCGAGCTGGCACGTGCCCGCACAGCCGGTCGGGCGCCGGGCGGAAACTGGGCCGATCCCTCTGCCGATCTCAATGATCTGACCCGCATGTTAAACAGAATTTTCCCCGCCAAAGAGATTACGCTCAATCTTTCCGGGATGGCGACGGTGGTGGCCGATCGTGAGGATATGCTGGAGGTATTCGGTAACCTGCTTGAGAACGGTTGCAAATGGGCTCGCACACAGGTGCGCTGCACCATCCGGCATGAGCTGGGTGAGCTGGTGATCAATGTCGAGGATGACGGGCCGGGTATTGATGATGCGGCCGGAGAGCTGTTACTTCAGCGCGGGGTTCGCCTGGATGAATCAACGCCGGGGCATGGGCTCGGCCTTTCCATCGTCAATGAGATTGTCGAGGCCTATGACGGAACCATTACGCTTGGACGTTCGGCTGAACTGCATGGGCTATGTGTGACCATGACGCTGCCACAACCCTGATCACTTTCGTCGTCTCGGCACAGGTTTGAATCGTGTTTGACGGACCGGAGCTGCATCAACACGTGGGCTGATGCCCTGATCAATCAGTAGTTTGTCGCGTATCGATATCGCGAGGTAAATCTGGCGCGCAGGTGATGGCAGGAAGGGCAATCCGCCTCCGAATATTCCCGGAGCCGCGATGAAGCCCATATGATTGATCCATCTGAATATAAATGGCAATTGATCGGTATCTGATGTGATTTCCGGAATTGGCTGAGGCCCTTATGCACTGATGTGATGGTCTCGCCGGGCAAACGGAAGGTAACCGGCTGCGGCTCTGTTTGATTTTATGAAGGGCTATAAACAGAAATGGCGGAAGCCGAAGCTTCCGCCATTTATCAGGGGGCCTTTCCGTGGAGGGGAGAGGGAGGAGAGGAAAGGGCCGGCCCTGAATCCGGTTGTCTGTTTAGAAGTGGTACTTGCCGCTGAGCGAGAGAGAGCTCGCCTCAAGTCCCTGAAAAGATGTTTTAATCGTGGTGGCATTGGTTTTCGGCTTGCTGAGCATGTGTGAGTACTCAAGGCCCAGGCTGTAGCTGTCTGCCAGACGGTACTGCAGACCCAGACCATAGGCGTAGCCGAAGCGGGTTTTCTTCTGGCCGGGAAATCCGAGTTCGCTGTAGCTGGCGCGTACGGTTGCACCGCCCAGCAAGGCGTAACCCATCCATGCATCGTTGAACTGATAGCGCGGCTTGAGGAAGAAGGCCGCATAATAATCGATGCCCATACGCGGTTGCAGGTTAAACTCTTCACCGGTTTTGCCGGTTCTGCCGATGCGGAACTCGCCACCGAGGTTTTCCCAGAAATCATCGCCTACCTGAAGATAAGCACCACCCACAGCTTTCTTGGTAACGCCGCTGCCAAGGTTAAAGGCTCCGACACCGAGGCCGACATATGGCTCTGATGCCTGTGCGACGCATGAAAATGCCATCATCATCGATGCTGCAACTGCAATGTGTACTGACTTTGTCATTCACCGGCCCCTTTGCTGTACGGATACGATGGGCAAACACTGCGACAGAAAGCTTAAACGAAACTGAACATCAACGAGAGCGTTGTGTTGCCCGGTTTTCGCCATTGCACAGAAGGCGTTCATACGGGCTTGTTTGCAAGGAGTGAATAAATCTGCATCGGCCGGATCGTGCTTATTGTGCGTATCATCACATGATGACGATGCGCAGATGGTAGAGAGTCGCTACAATGGCCCCCTCATTGCTAGAGCGTGGGAGCGGCAGTGATATAACAGTGAGCCCGTTTTAGTCTCTGGCAGATGCAGGCGTTGTATGCGCCGGAATGGCCGGTGAATTTATTTGGTATCTAAAGGATTTTGCGCATGTGGTTTAAAAACATACAGTTTTACCGTTTTGAGGAGCCGTTTAAGCTGACCGGCCAGCAGCTGCATGAGCAGCTGGAGAAGCACCGGGCGCGTCCCTGCGGACAGATGGATTTGACCTCCAGCGGCTGGATCGAGCCGCTTGGCCATGGCGGTCAGATGCTGGTGCATGAAACCAATGGTAATCTGATGTTCTGTCTGCGTCGGGAGGACAAGGTGCTGCCGTCGTCGCTGGTGCGTGAGCAGGTCGAGTTGCGGTTGTTCGAGATTGAGCAGACCGGTCGCAAGCCCGGGCGCAAGGAGAAGAGCGATATTCGCGAGCAGGTGATGACGGAGCTGTTGCCACGTGCGTTTGTGCGGGCCGGCCACACATTTGCCTGTATTCTTCCGGCTGAAGGGTGGTTGATTATCAATGCATCCAGTGCGCGCAAAGCCGATGAGGTGATTGAAGAGCTGAACAAGGCACTGATTACCCTGCCTGTGGTGCAACCATCGACCGAACAGTCACCTGAAACGGCGATGACCGGCTGGTTGATGTATGATGGCACGTTGCCGGGTGGATTTGCATTCGGTGAAGAGTGCGAGCTTCATCATGCCGAGAGCGATGCCGTGGTTCGTTGCCGCAATGTCGATGTGATGTCCGATGAGGTGCGTGCGCACGTTAATGAGGGGCTGCGAGTCAAGAAGCTGGCACTGGTCTGGCAGGACCGCCTTTCATTTGTGCTGGATGATACGCTGTCGGTAAAACGTCTTCGTTTTGATACTGAAGTGACCGATGAGGCGGCTGATCAGGGTGGAGATGATGAGGTGGCGCGATTTGATGCCGATTTTGCCCTGATGGCGGCGGAGCTGAGTGCATTTATTCCGCAACTGTTGATTGCGGTGGAGGGTAACTAAACAGATGACTGTTTATGCGGTCGGCGATGTTCAGGGCTGTTACAGGGAGCTGCGCAAGCTGCTTGAGCGGGTCGAGTTCAATCCGCTGAAAGACAAGCTCTGGTGTACCGGGGATCTGGTCAATCGAGGGCCAGATTCACTTGAAACGCTGCGTTTTCTGAAGTGGCTGGGCGATGCCTGTGTCTGTGTACTTGGTAATCATGATCTGCACCTGCTTGAACTGGTGGCCGGTGGTAAACCCTACCATCGCGATACCCTGATTGATGTGCTTGAAGCACCGGACTGTCATGAGTTGGTCGAGTGGCTGCGTTTCCGGCCGATGCTGCATTACGATGCAGAGCTGAACTGGTGTATGGTCCATGCCGGACTTCATCCTCACTGGTCACTGAAAAAAGCCAGGAAACGTGCTGCGGCGATTGAGCAGCAGCTGCGCGGTGACAACTGGCGTGATTTTTGTGCCCAGTTGCATCACTTGCGCTTCCCTGTCTCGGAACCTGCCAAGGGGGATGCTTCCCGGGTGTTGTTCAGTACCGCTGTACTGACCCGTACCCGTTATTGCAGTCAGGACGGCGTATTTAACTGGGATGTGCGGGCAGGGATCAGTACCAACAGAAGAGAGAAGCCATGGTTCCGGCATAAGCAGCTTGCCTGGCGTGATGACTGCAAGGTGGTTTACGGTCACTGGGCGGCAAACGGGCTGGTGGTGGATCAGTCGCATGTACTCGGGCTCGATTCCGGTTGTGTCTGGGGTGGCAAGCTGACCATTGCCCAGTTAAAACGCGGTGGCCATTATCGTATTGAGTCGGGTATCAGCTGCAAGGTGGCCCCGCGGCCAAAGCCTGTGATACAACAGCCAGCGCTGAATGTTGTTGGCATATCAGGGGAGATCTCCGACAGTTAGGGAGATGCTGATTGATTGCCCTCCTGGCAAAAATCAGCTCGCAACGGCAAAAGGGTGACAAAGAGGCAGGAAACCGGGTGGACGGCCAAAGGCCGCACGCAGGGCGATGGCATGATCGCCCGTTTGCCTTTGCTTATTAAATCAAATCCATACGTGCCCGATTTAGCTCGCTGTATCCTGTGTCGGCACAACGTTGACCGGTCCGGGATGGTTAAGGGCTTGTGGTATTCGTCCATGGTGAGACGGGAGGTGAATGCTCACCTCCCTGACAATCACTGCGATGAGCCTCCCTGTTCGACGATACGGATCGCTTCGATAATACCCTGATTGAACTTGTCCATGGTGACGGGTTTGCCGAGCAGGGCAATGTGATGGTGACTGCTCTGTTGCAGGCGTTGATCCTCGCCATAGGCGGTGACCATCAGAATCGGAATATGGCTGTTCACAGCCCTGATCTCTTCGGTCAGCGCCAGGCCATCCATGACCGGCATATGAAAGTCGGTGATAATCAGGTCAAAGGCTGCCATGTCTTTGCTGAACGTCTCAAGTGCCTGCAGCCCGTTCTCTGCCGTCTCCACCGTATGACCCAGTCGCATCAGCATCGCCTGATGAACCCGGAGAATTTCAGCGGCATCATCGATCAGCAGGATGCGCATCGGTGGTGGCACTTCGATGGAGGCGGGGGCCTGAGTCGGCGCCGCTATCGTGGCCGCATGCGTATGTTCGCGGAAGGGCGGAAGTACGATGGTGAATGTGGTCTCTTCATATGGCACTGAAGCAACGTTGATGGTTCCGTGATGACGTTTGACAATGCGCTGGACCATCGCCAGACCAAGGCCTGATCCGCCATGGTTGCTGCGGCTGGTCCAGAATGGTTTGAAGATAAGGTCGATATTTTCAGGCGCAATGCCGGGGCCGTCGTCAGATACCCGGATGCTGAGTGCGCCCATACCTGCAATGGCCAGATGATGGTTATGATCGCTGCTGATTGTGACCTGAATCAGACCGGCTGACTGGATCGATTGCATCGCATTATTGATCAGGTTCAGCAGCATTTGCTCAAGCTCAATGACAGTGATGGCGACATCAGGCAATTCATGATCAATACGGCAGTGCATCTGAATGCGCGCCGGCAGTTGCAGGCGGGCCAGTCCGGTGATGTTTTCCAGTGGTTTGATCATGGATTCACCCGAAGTTCGGACGATTTGGAGCGGGATGTTGTTTTTGTTATTTTTTCCCAGCTTCAGCAGGCGGGTAATCAGTTCAGAGCCCCGGTCTCCGGCGGCAATAATCGCATCCAGCTGCTCACATACGTCCTCCTTGTCCGACTCCATACGCAACAATTCGGCATAACCGATCATGTTGTTCAGCACATTGCGGAAATCATGCACGACCCCGGCAACCAGTGTCGACATGTAGCCCTCTTTATGAACCGCTTCGAGTTGCTCCTGCAACGTTTCGCGCTGGGTGATATCGAGAATGAAACAGACGCCAATGCGATGGGTTCGCCAGCGAACCGGTATCGCCGTACATGTCAGTTTCAACGGCGTACCGGCGCGATTGATGCCCCGTATATAAATGGTGTTGTTCTCATCCTTAAGCTGCAGATCCAGTGTCCGGGCACAGAAGTCAAACATCTCGCGGCTATCCTCAGGCAGGATCAGGCGATCCACGCACTCACCGGCCAGCATGGCATGATCCATCTGAAACAGCTCATGGATGGCCCTGTTGGTGTAGACAATCATCGGTTTGCCGTTCTGGTCCAGCTCAAAGGTGAATACCGGCACCGGACCCTGATCCAGCAGGTTGAATGAAGCCTCTTCCGCCTCGGTCTGCGCCTTGATCGCTTTCTCCGTGCGTTTGCCAATCATATATACATAGGCCGGCAGCAATAAAAGGGTGATCAGTTGCCAGTAAAGCAGAGAGGGATCATAGATGATCGGGGCAGCCGAGAGAGCGGCAACAGCTGCCATGATCGTCAGGCCGATCATGCTCATCACCTGGGTATAGAGGAGCATGCTGTTGCCAAAGCGGAAGCCGTTACCGAAGATGATCAGCAGGTAGGCAAAGTAGATGCCACTGTTACCGCCGCCATCCACCAGCATGCCGAAGCTGACGACGGTGACATCGAGCACCGGCATGGAAATGGTGCGCAAGGCCGATAGCGGATTTTTGCGGATGGTAAACAGCGAGATAATATTGGCCAGAAAGTATAAGCCGGATGTGATCAGGAATGGTGTGCGGTAATATTCGAAATTGGCACCGTGTAATGACAGGAAGAGCAGGGCAAGAGTAGCAAAGCCGAGTCGCGCCCAGCTCTGTTCTATCTGGGTTTCGCTCAGTGACTTGTCTGCCGGTCGACCGCTATTGTTCAGTAGCCAGTGCTCGATGATATATTGTCTCATACGCTCTCCCGCCCGCTTTTAAGGGCGTCAGCCATCATATCGATGAAGTGATGATCAAGGAAGAATGGATGGCAATCAGTATCAGCGCTGCCATTTACAGAATGATGTGCTAAAGTGCGCCGCGCCTGCAGCTGCACGGGCTTGATATCATCGCATGCGACATCATCGAAGCAGGAGTTTTCCATGTTATACGTTGCCGTTAGGGCTGCCAGAAGAGCGGGGGATTTGATTGCCCGCGCCTATGATGAGCGTGATGACCTGAAAGTAAGTAAAAAGAGCGATCGTGACTATGTGACCGACATTGATCAGCGCGCTGAAGCCCTGATCGTACGCGAGATCTCCAAACACTACCCGGATCACGGCATTGTCGGTGAGGAGATGGAGCGCAGCATCAATCCGGATGCGGCGATTCAGTGGTATATTGATCCGCTTGATGGCACAACCAACTTTATTCATGGCTATCCTCATTTTGCCGTCTCCATCGCTGCATGGAAGCAGGGCAAGCCGATGCTGGCCGTGATTCATGATCCGATCCGGGATGAAACATTTGAGGCTCGTAATGGTGGCGGCGCCTTCCTTAATCGCAGACGTCTGCGTGTCAGTGGTGAAAAGCGCCTGGATCATGCCCTGTTTGCCTCAGGCATGCCGCCATATCGCCGCGATACGGTTGATCTGTTCCAGAAGCGGATGGATGCATGTATGCGTGCCATGGACGGATATCGTCGGGGTGGCTCTGCCGCACTTGATCTTGCCTATGTCGCTGCCGGTCGTCTGGATGCCTATTGGGAGGCAGGTCTGCGCGAGTGGGATATTGCCGCCGGCTATCTGCTGGTTCAGGAAGCAGGTGGTATCGCAACCGATCTTGAGTCCGGCACGCTGGATCTGACCAAGGGCGATATCCTGGCTGCCAATCCTGATCTGCATGCCAAGGTTGCAGCACTGTTGAAAGTATAACTGTCGGGGCTTTCCCGCCCGAACAGTCAGCATGAATCCGGAGGAGGAGAGGTGTGATGCCTCTCCTCTTTTTTTGTCCGCTTTGCAGCTTGTCAGTACATTGCCGATGCACAGCTCTTTTGCCATGGATGCCACCAGAGGTAAAAGTCCGGCTTATTATCCTGTTATAAATCAGATGTTTATGCGTATTGTTTGAAAAGAGGGAAGGGAGGTTTGTAGCGCGGGGCTGGCGGGAAACCTTCAGTCCATCGTGTACGGGCTTCAGGGACTTTTAGTGCCCTTCCCGGCGTAACAGCAGAAACACTGCCGTACCACCATATACCAGACTTGGCAGCCAGGCAGCAAAAGCAGGCGGAATCCGGTTGCTGCCGGCCAAAAGATAACCGGCATTACCGAAGACATAGAATGCCAGGCCCAGTGATAGTGAGAGGACCAGCCCCCATGAAGCCTGGTTGTTGCGATTGCCGGCATGCAGGCAGAGTGCAGCAGCCATGATCACCATCAGCAGGCATGCGAATGGTGCGGAAAATTTACGTTGCAGTGCATAGGTATATGCACCCGTACCCAGGCCCGCATGTTTCAGCTCACCGATATAGCGATGGAGCTCGGCAAAGTTCATGTGATGGGCATTGGGCAGCTCGACCGCCTCAGGGCCGATATCGGAAATGATTTCCATTGTTTCCCGTTGTTCCATGTGCATCATCTGATCATCGGTAGGGGTACTGATCAGAGCCTTGCTCAGGTGCCATACACCGTTGCTGTAGCTGGCGCGGGGGCTGTCGATGCGCTCAAGCCAGCTGCCCTGCGGGTCGGTTTTCAGCACCAGCATGGCAAACTGGTGGTCTGCCAGCGGGGTCAGACGGAAAAAGCTGCGCCCATCCTTAAGCCATTGAATGCCTTGCTTATTACTCTGTTTGTGCTGGATATGAATCTCTTCGATCGAGTCGAGGCGCTGGTTGGTGACAGGGGTGACCCATTCACCGATGATAAAACTGGTCAGGGCGGCCATGCCGGCGACCGCCGCCAGCGGAATCAGAATTTTGCTGATGCCCATGCCTGCTGCCCGGATGGCAACCAGCTCCTGATTGCGGGAGAGCTCGATCAGATAAAGGCTGGCACCGATCAGCACGATAATCGGCATGAACTCGGCGAGCATAAAGGGAATCTTCAGCAGCATGTATTCGATCATCAGTGCGGCGTCTAGGCCGTGCCCGAGATAACGGGCTTTATCGAACGATTCGACGATAATAAATATGGCCAGCAGCGCTGACATGGTGATCAGCGAACGACTCAGGCAACCGAAAAATATCCAGCGGAAAACGACAGGCATGGGGGTAACGCTATGCGCCAATGTCAGTCAGTGGAAGTGGTGACCGTGTATTTATCCCGGGCGATGTGAATGTGGTTGCCGGCAGCAATTTTTCTGGCTCTGTCATTGCGTCGTGTCAGTATGGTGGCGTGAGGTGATGATGAAACGAATGCTTTATTTGCTTGCACTGCTGTCATTGCTGGGTGGCTGTGTAGCCACTGCCGTAAGTACGGCAGTGGATGTGACCACCGAGGTGATCAAGGTGCCATTCAAGGTCGGGGGCGCTGTGGTTGATGCTGTCAGCAGTGATGGCGAGGGCGATAAAAAAGAGAAGTAACGTTTTCAGGCTTACGTGTGCGAGCCATCGACGACAGTAGAGTCAGCATCTGCCAGTGAATGAAAAACGAAGGGCCCGTTGATCACAACGGGCCCTTCGTTTTGTTATTTCAGGAACAGGGTGTAGGCAGGGTTTTCCGATTCATTCACATAGGGATAGCCAAGTCCGTCAAGGTACTGCTCGAATGCCTCCCGATCACCTGGGGGTACTTCGACACCGGCCAGTACACGTCCGAATGCGGCCGCATGGTTGCGATAGTGGAACAGGGATATATTCCACCGTCCACCGGCGCGGCTTAAAAACTCAAGCAGGGCACCGGGCCGTTCCGGGAACTCAAAACGATAGAGCAGTTCGTTTTCCACCAGCGGGCAGCGGCCACCAACCATGTGGCGGATATGCAGCTTGGCCAGCTCATTGTCGAGCAGGTTCAGTGTCGGCAGTCCGGCTGCTTCCATGGTCTGTTGCAGCTTTTCCGCCTCCGCTGCATTGGCAATACTGATGCCGGCAAATACATGCGCCTCACTGCGGCTGGACATGCGGTAGTTGAATTCGGTGATGTTGTGGTTGCCGATAATGCGGCAGAACTCGAGAAATGAACCGGGGCGCTCGGGGATGGTGACGGCAAACAGCGCTTCGCGCCCTTCGCCCATTTCTGTTCTCTCGGCCACATGGCGAAGGCGGTCGAAGTTCATGTTGGCGCCACTGTTAATGGCTGCCAGTAACTGGCCGCGCACACCGGTCTGGCGTACATATTTCTTCAGGCCGGCTACGCCCAGCGCACCGGCTGGTTCGACAATCGAGCGATTATCCTCGTAAATATCCTTGATGGCGGCACAGATCTCATCGGTATCGACAAGAAGAATGTCATCGACATAGCGCCGGACCAGATCAAAGGTGTACTCGCCGACCTTTTTGACGGCGACACCATCGGCAAAGATGCCGACCTGCGGCAGGGTCACGCGTTCGCCAGCCCTGATGGAATCATGCATGGCGGCGGAATCGACCGGTTCAACACCGATAATACGGGTGTTCGGTGAGTGGGTTTTCAGATACAGCGCGATGCCGGCAATCAGACCGCCGCCACCGATGGGGACAAATACCGCATCCAGATCACCCGGATACTGGCGCATCATCTCTTCAGCAATGGTGCCCTGGCCGGCAATGACCAGGGGGTCATCGTAGGGGTGGACGAATGTCATCTGATGTTCACGGCAGAGACGATCGGCTTCGACGCTGGCATCGGAATAGTTGTCACCGAAGAGAACGACATTGGCTCCCATACGGCGTACGGCATTCACCTTCAGCTCGGGCGTCGTGACCGGCATGACGATGGTGGCGGTGATGCCAAGACGATGACTGGCAAGCGCTACGCCCTGGGCATGGTTGCCCGCCGATGCGCAGATGACACCGCGCTGGCGCTCTTCATCGGTTAACTGGGCAATTTTGTTGTAGGCACCGCGCAACTTGAATGAGAAAACCTGTTGCAGATCCTCACGTTTGAAGAGCACTTCATTATGAAGACGGGCGGATAGTTTGGGGGCAAGCTCCAGCGGAGATTCGATCGCGACATCATAGACGCGTGCCTGTTCGATAGCTTCAAGGTATAAATCGCACATAGGGGCGGCTTCTACCATGAATGTCAGGCGGATTCGAGTTTGAAAATTGAGGTGATCGGGAAAATGGAGCGGGGACTTGGTTATGCCGAGGCCTGTTTCGAGACGTTCAGGGTGATCCGGGGCGAGATCTTTGCCTGGCCGCTGCATGCGGCGAGGTTGCAGCGGGGATTACAGGCGTTTTCCATTGGATTGAACGATGATCATCTGGCCCGGCTTTATGCCGGTTGTATTCGTGCTGCGGCAGATCATGGCCATGATGTACTGATCCGGCTGACGGTATCGGGTGGTGAAGCGCCATGGGGGCTGTTTGCTGCTGGCGGTGAGCCGGTCATCAGGATTCAGGCGATGCCGTATCATGCACAGTTACAGCCGGTTCAGTTAACGCTGCTCGAATGGCATCACCCGCCGGCCGCACGGGTGGCGAAATTTACAGCCGATTATGCGCTTACCTTGCGGGCATTGCAGGGGGTGGGGCATGCCAATGTACTGTTTAGTCATGAGCAGCAGCTGCTTTGTGCAGCGACGGCCAATGTGATGATTCGCAGAGGCGGTCAGTGGTGGACGCCGGCGTTAAGCGCAGGGGTCCTGCCGGGTATTATCAGGCAGCAGCTGATTCTGGCGGGCGTTGTGCATGAGGCTGCATGCCCTGTGACATGGCTTGAGGATTGTGAGGCTATCGCACTGACAGCAAGTGGTTTTTTTGTTCGTAACGTTGGCTCGATCATCAGTGAGAAAGGGGTGCTCATGAAGGCGGGCCGGTGTGATGAGTTGACCACCTGCCTCGCCGGTCATGCCGGTGTTCCGGAGGATATGGATGCGTAAATTGATATGGTTGTTGCTGGCCCTGCTGCTGTTGCCACTGGCAGCCGGAGGCTGGTTTTATGCTCAGGTGGGCAAGCCTTATGCGCCGGCCTCAGCAGTGGAGTTGATGATTCCGCCGGGGACAGCCAGCAGCCATATCGCCCGTATGCTGGAGGAAAAAGGGGTGGTCTCCTCAGCACTGGTATTCCGTTTGTGGTTGCGTTTGAATCATGGTGAAAACGGGCTGAAGAGCGGCCTTTACCGGTTTGAGCATGCTGATTCGATGCGGACGATTGTGCAGCGTCTGGAAAAGGGCGATGTCATGCATTTTAGTGTGACGGTACCGGAAGGGTTGCGCAATGACGAAATCATACAGTTGCTGGCGACACAGACGGGAGTTCCGGTAGAAAAATGGCAACAGAGCCTGAAGTCGCTGATCAGTGGTGAAACAGAAGGGCGGCTGTTGCCGGAAACATGGGAGTATACGAAACCGCTGGATCCGCAGCGGCTGCTTAAAACGATAGTGCAGGCCCAGCAACAACTGCTCGATAGCCTGACCAGCGATGCCGAACAGCAACAGCGGCTGCGCATTATGGCTTCTGTGATTGAGAAAGAGACAGCTCTGGACCGCGAGCGTCCGCTGGTATCGGCGGCCATTCATAATCGCCTGAAAAAGGGGATGCCGCTGCAGATGGATCCGACCGTGATTTACGGTATTTACCGCACCAAAGGCTCTTTTTCGGGCAATATCCACAAGCAGGATCTCTCCACCGATACGCTTTGGAATACCTATACGCGCAAGGGCTTGCCACCGACACCGATCTGTAATCCGGGTGCTGCCTCATTGCGTGCAGCGGCAGCGCCGGCAGATGTCAGTTATCTCTATTTTGTTGCCGATGGCAGTGGCGGTCATGCCTTTGCCTCGACGCTGGCCGAGCATGATAAAAACGTGCGCCAGTGGGTTCGTATTGAGCGCCAGCGTAACCAGGGTAAATAGATGAGTGATATCGACCAGGTTTTGATTATCGAGCTGGAAATTCCGCAACAGCAGCAGATCTTGTTGCAATCGATCCTGCAGGGAGAAGACGGGCTCGGCGTGGTTCGCAGTTTTGATCGGGTCAGCGGACGTCAGCAGTTCTGGACGACTCCGGGTCAGCGTGAAGAGGCTTATGCCTGGCTGCACAGCCTGCCGGAGGCCATTGGTTGCCGGATTACCGGTGAATGGTTGTGGCAAAAGCCCGCTGATCCGCAGTGAATCCGCTGCCCGCAGAGGGGTAGTGAATACTGTTGTATGCAATCAAATGTACCGATGGCAAATGATATATCTGCCCGCGCAGCCGATATATCGGATCACTCCGAGGGCGATTATGTTCGACATGCCTGCCATGGGGGAGGATGCCAGCCAGTCGTTGTATCAAACAAGTGCCCGCAAGTCGCTTTCGAAGTCGTAGCGCTGATCATGCAGTGCTGAGGGGAAGTGATTTTAAATCAGCCACAGGGAAACGCTGATTAACTCGGCGCTTCCCTGTGGCTGCAGGATGCAGCGAGACAAATCAGACGCGTAAGTGTCTGATTTGTAAGTAAAGACATAATGACTCGGGCATCATGCCCTTGCCCTGCGGGCGGCTGTTGGCCATCCAATCGGCTTCCTGCCTCTTTGTCACGCTTTTGTCTTGGCGGACTGATTGTTGTCAGGATGGCAATACAATGACATCTCCACTGCCAATGCAGGCCGTGCGCGAGAACAGGGTAAGCCACGACTTGAAAAGGTAGTTATATATTCTGTGACTATTCACAGGCGTGACGGAAATAGGCGGCCCTGATCAAAAGAGGCTGCGGCTTCGATACTTTTATTTATCTGCATATTCCCGGGGCGATCATCCGGCGCCGATGGTCGTGGAATTAAAAACGCATGGCGTCGAGGATAAATCGGGTTAGGGTGCGGCGATGTTTACCGGAATTATTCAGGATGTAGGCCGAATTGCCGTAGTCAGGCGCGAGCCTCAGCAGATGCATATCGAGGTGCAGACCTCGCTGCAGATGCAGGGGTGGCAGCTTGGTGATTCGGTTGCCGTCAATGGCTGCTGCCTGACGGTGACAGCATTTCCTGCAACAGATCGTTTTGCCGCAACACTTTCGCCTGAAACCCTGGCGCTGACCTGTTTTTCATCGGCGGCCGTGGGTGATGCGGTGAATCTGGAGCCTGCCCTTCGTATGGGTGATGCACTTGGCGGTCATATGGTCAGTGGTCATGTCGATGGTATGGGGCATCTCTGCCGGCTGACCGAGGTGGGTGAGCACCGCGTACTTGAGTTTGAGCTGCCGGTATCACTTGCCCGCTATGTGGTGGTGAAGGGCTCGGTGGCTGTGCACGGTGTCAGTCTGACGGTCAACGCAGTAGATGAATGTCGTTTCTCGGTGAATCTGATTCCGCATACGCTTGCTCATACCTCACTTGGTCAGCTTGTTGAGGGTGATGCCGTTAATATTGAAACCGATATGTACGGGCGTTACGTAGAACGGTTGAGTCAGTTTGCCGGTCGCTAAAAAGAACAACATGATAAGCAGCTTGCCCGATGCGGGTTTGCATCACTATTTACAGGAGCCCCAATGAGTCTCGCCAGCAGTCAGGAATTGATTGATGAGTTACGCGCCGGTCGCATGATTATTCTGGCCGATGATGAGGATCGCGAAAATGAAGGCGATCTGGTCATGGCCGCAGAGTGGGTGACTCCGGAAGCCATTAACTTTATGGCCACGCATGGTCGTGGTCTGATTTGTCTGGCCATGACGCAGGAGCACGCCGATCAGCTGCAATTGCCGTTGATGGTGGCCAATACCAATGCCAAGTTTAAAACCAATTTCACCATTTCTATTGAAGCGGCGGAAGGGGTGACCACGGGTATTTCGGCGTTTGATCGCGCGCATACCATTCGGACGGCAATACGCGATGACGCAACGCCGGCCGATATTCATACCCCGGGCCATGTGTTCCCTCTGGTGGGACGTGATGGCGGCCTGCTGGTGCGTGCCGGTCATACCGAGGCCAGTATCGATCTTGCCCGTCTGGCCGGTTTGAAAGCGGCGGGTGTGATCTGCGAGATTATGAATGATGACGGTTCGATGGCGCGCATGCCCGAGCTCAAGCAGTTTGCCCGTAAACACAACCTCAAGGTGGGCACGATTGCCGACGTGATCAGGCATCGCCTGCAGCATGACTCACTGGTCAAGCGAGAGGTTGAAGTGCGTATGCCGACCGAGTTTGGTGAATTCCGTATGATCGGTTACACCAATGCCATTGATGGTGCCGAACATGTGGCACTGGTGATGGGTGAGCCATCGGCTGAACGTCCGTGTATGGTGCGTGTCCACTCAGAGTGTCTGACCGGTGATGTGTTTGCCTCTCGTCGCTGTGACTGCGGCTCACAGCTGCATGCCGCCATGCGACAGGTCAGCGAAGCCGGTGAAGGGGTGATTCTTTATCTGCGTCAGGAAGGGCGGGGTATCGGCCTGCTGAACAAGTTGCGAGCCTACAACCTGCAGGATCAGGGGCATGATACGGTTGAGGCCAACCACAAACTCGGCTTTAAGGCCGACTTGCGGGACTACGGTATCGGCGCCCAGATTCTGCGTGATCTTGGCTTGAGAAGATTGAATCTTCTGACCAATAATCCGAAGAAAATCATCGCTTTGGATGGTTATGGTCTGGAAGTATGTGAACGTGTTCAGCTGGAAACCTCCTCGCATGAGGACAATATCGCCTATCTTACAACCAAGCGGGAGAAGATGGGGCACCTGCTGGATTTGAAAGGAGGCAAGGCATGAGTCTTGATGCACCGCACCTGGCGGGAAATGTGGATGCCACAGGGCTGAAGGTTGGCATTATTGTCAGTCGTTTTAATACCGAAATTACCGAGGCACTGCTTGATGGTGCTGTTCGTGCTCTGAAAGAGCATGGCAGCCTTGATGAAGATCTGATGATCATTCATGTGCCGGGTGCTTTTGAGATTGGTACGATTGCGGCCAAAATGGCCAACTCCGGGCGCTTTGATGCCATCGTTTGTCTCGGTTGTGTGATCCGTGGCGATACAGCTCACTTTGACTATGTCTGCCAGGGGGCGATGGATGCCATCGGTGTGGTTGCCCAGCGCGGGGATATCGGTGTGGGCAACGGTGTGTTGACGCTTGATACCGTCGAGCAGGCACGGGCGCGAATCGGTGGTGCCCACGGGCACAAGGGTGAAGAAGCAGCATTGACCGCAATCGAAGTGGCGCGTCAGTTACAGTATATAGAGCAGAAGCTGGAGGAATAGTGGCGAATCGTCATCAGGCGCGAGAATCGGCGCTGGAAACATTGTATGCATGGAGTTCGGCAGCTCAGGACGGTGGTATGATTCCCGATCTGCTGGCGACCCGTTTGCAGCATGAAGAGCGGGAAGATCAGGATGAGGCATATCTGCGTGAGGCTGTATATGCGATTACCGATCATGTGGATGCGCTCGATGAAATTATTAAAACAGCTGTGCGCGGCAGAAGTTTGCGATCAGTTGCCCAGGTTGAGATCAATGTGATCCGTCTGGCCGTCTGGGAGATGCAGAATCGTCTGGAGATTCCTTATCGAGTCATTATCAATGAAGCGCTTGAGCTGACCCGTGATTATGCCGGTGAGGCACCGCGCGGTTTTATCAATGGTGTGCTGGATAACCTGGCAAGACAACTGCGTCCGGATGAAGTGAAAGATAAAAAATAAGGGCTGATCACGGCAGAAGCAGTGCCTTGTAAGCTGCTTCTGCCTATGCCATGGCCGACTGCAGATGCCGTTCTGTTATTTATGAAATAATGGTTCAGAAACAGGCATCAATGTCGGTCTGTCAATGCGAATGATGAGGCGCATCAGGCGCGTGTCAGTGATACAGACAGCGCCAGGTAAGCCGAGTGGCCAAAGGCCTCCGATCTGGTGGTGTCGTCGGGTTGCGGTGATTGCCAGTTTCCGTACGCAGGCGCCGAATGAATCAGCGCTTCCTTAAGGAGATGCTGATTTATTGCCATCCTGGCAAAAATCAGTTCGCAAAGACAAAAGCGTTGTTTTGTCTTTGCTTACAAATCAGGCACTTACGCGTCTGATTTGGCGAGCCGTCCATGGCTCGCTCGGAAGCACCGAATGAATCAGCGCTTCCTTAATGGTTGGATAGATATGAATGATACGGATGCAATAGAACATTTACAGAAGAGCGGTCGCTATCGTGTGCTGGAGCGGTTGAATCCGCCCGCCCGTTATCTTGATGGCGCGCCATCAACAGCACGCATCGGTCTGGTTGTTGATACGGAAACAACAGGTATTGATACCGCCAGAGATAAAATCATCGAACTTGGTTTTGTTGCTTTCTCCTATGACGCTGCTTCCGGACAGGTCTATCAGGTGCTGCATGCATACGATGGTTTTGAGGATCCGGGTGAGCCGTTAAGTGATGTGGTCAAACAGCTGACGGGCATCAGCGATGCCATGGTGGCCGGTCAGCACCTCAATGATGATGAGATCACACACTGGCTGGCGCAGGCCGACCTGCTGATTGCCCATAATGCGGCATTTGATCGACAGATGATTGAGCGCCGTTTTCCGTTGGTACGGGAGAAAAACTGGGCCTGCACATTGATGGAAATCGACTGGCAGGCTGAGGGAATTGGAAGCAGGAAGCTCGATTATATCGCTTTTTGCCTGGGTTACTTTTTTGATGGTCACAGGGCAGTGATCGATGCGCAGGCGACGCTGCATCTGTTAACCCGGCAGCTACCGCAATCCGGACAGCGGGCCATGCAGGCGTTGCTGCTGAAAGCGCGCGAGAAGAGCAAGCGCTTTTTCGCCATCGGTGCTCCGTTTGAAATGAAGGATCAACTCAGACAGCGGGGTTATAACTGGCTGGCCGACGCTGCATTTACCGATCGCTCCGGTCATGTGAAGAAGGGAGTGTGGAGCAAGGTGGTGGCCATGACCGATGTGGCCGCTGAGGAGCTGTGGCTGGGGGGGACGGTATATGCGGGCAGGGCGGTGACGTACTCTGCCAGAGAGATCTCGGCGCAGGATCGTTATTCCGTTCGAGAGTTTTTGCCTGATGCAGGCTGAGGTGGTTTCAGGGTGATGATTGCATTGCTCCCCGTTGCTGTGTCATGCTGATGGGGTGGTCTGTTTCTTCTTTTGTTTTTGCAGTAATTATGATTTCTTTTCAGTCAATTGCATTCTCCGGCGAAGGTTACTTCTCCGGAGTGTGTGACGCTTCGGCCGCCGTTGCAGTGGGGCAGAACGGGATTCTGGTCGGAGAAGATGAGGGCGATCGACTGCAGCTTTATGCGATGAACGGGCATGTCCACGGGCCGCTCGCGCAGTTTGATTTTACTGCCGGGATGAAGCTCCCGGAACCTGATCGGGAGAGCGATATTGAAGGGGCCGCCAGATTGGGGCAGCGGATCTACTGGATCACCTCTCACGGGCGCAATGGTAAAGGCGTGCTGCATCCGAATCGTTACCGGTTGTTTGCCACGGATCTCGTCAGTGAGTCACCATTATCAGCGGTGAGCCTCTCCTGGGGAGGCAGTTACAGTCGGCTGCTGCAGGATGCGCTTGATGCACAAAGCTGGGATTCAGACCGTGCAGAGGTCACAGTCGTGATGCGTGCTCTGGAGCGGGCGGCCAGGCTTGACCAAAAACGGGTTAAGGCGCTGGCTCCGAAACGGGACGGGGTGAATATCGAGGCACTGGCCGCATGGCCGCAGGAGCAATCGCTGTTGATCGGTTTGCGTAACCCGCTTATTGAAGGCAAGGCGGTGGTACTTGAGTTGAAAAATCCGGCCGCATTGATGCGCGGGAGTGGTGTGAGGGCACGGTTCGGATTGCCGCAGCTGCTTGATCTTGGCGGGCTGGGGCTGCGCGATATGGCATATGATGCCGATAAGGGGCGTATGCTTATTATCGCCGGAAGAGCCGCTGCCGGTGGTCCGTTCAGGTTGTATCAGTGGCATCCGCATCAGGAGACGCCACCGGTTCTGCTCAGCAAGCTGGATGCCGGTCCGGGCTCGGCGCCGGAAGCACTGGTTGTGCGCGCTGGCACGGTGACCGTGCTCTATGATGATGGTGCTGTCGAACTTGCCGATGGTGCCTGCAAACAGGTGAAGAGAGGAAGCAAGCGCTTCCGCTATGCGCAGTATCGGCAGTGATATGGATATGAGCTTGCTGTGGGGCAGCAAGCAGCATCAACAGGCACTTGCTTGTTCAAGGGGAAATCGTACTATGCGAAAGGGGTTTAAACACGGGAATCGGGGGGGCGCTATGGTATGGAAGCCTGGCTGCTTGTTGATCATGCTGGCTGCTGCCGCACCTGCAAGGGCGGAAACACCGGTCGATCTTCTTTTTGATGAGCAGGATAGCGTCATTACGGCGACCGAGTCGCAGCGGGCACTGGGGCAGGCTCCGGCCATTGTCACTGTGATTACCGAGCAACAGATTCGTGATATGGGTGCCCATACCCTGATTGATGCATTGGAAACGGTACCCGGACTTGGTATCAGCTACCCTCAGGATTTCGGTACCAGCAATACCCTGACCGTACGCGGCCTTAAAACCACCGAGGCGGAAAAAACCCTGCTGCTGATTAACGGCCATCGCGTGAATAACCCTTATTCCGGCTCATGGAACTATCTTTTTGATGAGTTTCCGCTCGATGATGTGCGCCGGATTGAAATTATCCGTGGTCCCGGATCAGCTCTGTATGGTTCCAATGCCATGGCTGCGGTGATTCATGTCATTACCAATACTGCCGATGGGTTACATAGCTCGCGGGCGTCAGTTTCAGCCGGTAATAACGGTCTGCAGCGTGGCCATATCACCACCGGTAACAATAACGCCGAGCAGAAGGTGATGCTGAGTCTGGATGCATCATCCACCCATGGCAGCCGTTTGCCGGTGGCACGGGATGCTGTGGGGGCGAGCGGTACTACCAATTTCTGGCGTCGCCAGCAGTCTGGTTTTTTATCGTACTCGTCCGGAAACTGGTCACTGTTTGCCATGCAGGCCAACAAGCGCAGGGGCTCGTTGCTTGATGGTACCAACCAGATTGATCACAGTACCGATATTGCCATCCGTCAGAGTGTGGCGGCCCTGACCTGGAAGCAGGAGGGCGATGACTGGGATGCAGAGCTGCGTACGGATGCCGATCTGTTTAACCTGGATCCGAACTGGCAGTTGTACGGGGGGGCACTGACTGTTCGCTCACAGGTGAAGGATCTGACCCTCACCGGGCGCGGGCTGTTGCATTACCGTGGCTGGAAAAAGCAGGAGTGGACGCTCAGTCTGGGCTATGACCATATCCGGCAGTATGGTGTACGCACCTATAACAACGGGGTGGATGTTTCAGCGACGCTCAATCACAACCGTAATGCCGTGCGACAGGTGCCGGCACTGGTGATCCAGAACGAGTGGTCTCCTGTTTCACAACTGACCCTTACCACCGGTCTGCGCATGGAGCGCTACTCTGATGTCGGCAGCCACTTCTCGCCCCGTTTTGCCGCTATCTGGAGCCCGTCGGATATGCTCGATATCAAGGCGATGTACGGGCATGCATTCCGTGCGCCCAATTTTATCGAGCTTTACTCAAGCAATAACCCGTCCATTGTCGGCAATACGGCCATTCGACCTGAAACAGTCGATACCTTTGAGCTGGGCGGATCAGCCCATGATGGTATCTGGCATCTGGACAGCAACATCTACTATAGCCGTTACAATCGCCAGATCGCCCGGATTGCTCCAAGTCCGCTGACCATTAATGCCGGTCGTACGGATTTGAAAGGGGTGGAGATAGAGCTGCGTGCCGATGTGCAGAAAGGATTGTACGGCTCGCTGTTCTATACCTGGCAAACCGGTAGTAACAGCTCCACCGGTCAGAAATTGCCCGGTGTACCCAATCAGATGGTGCGCATCAGTGGTGATGCACCGCTGCCATTTGATACGCATCTGCACGGAGATGTACAGTGGACAGGCTCCCAGCAGCGTGCTTTGGGAGATCCCCGGCCTGCACTCGCCCCTACATGGGTGGCTGATCTGGCCATGCGTACCGGCAACCCGGTGGCAGGGCCCAGTGCAAGCTTTTCTGTGAAGAATCTGTTTAATCACAAGATATACAGTCCGCTTGCGACACCGACGATGTCGGATCTGCCGATATATGAGCGTCAGTTTATGCTTTCGCTCTCTTATGCGTATTAAGTAATGAGAAGGTTGCTACTGTTTTCGGTGCTGCTGTTGCTGGCAGTGCCCATGGTGAATGCCGTTGAGGTGGATGTGCTTTTATCGGAAAGGCACAGGCCGCATGTGGAAGCGGTGCAGGCGATACAGCAGGGGCTGCGAGCGGATGATGTGCGTCTGTTCTCGGGTGTCGAGAACGGGGATATCAGCGAGGAGGTGGCTCAGCTGCAGCGTATTGTCGAGCGCAAGCCGGATTTGCTGATTGTGGTGGGCGAGGATGCATTGCAGGCGGCCTTACAGGAAGATATTCGTATTCCTGTCCTTTCTGTCATGTCGATGACGATTCGTGCCAAACTGCAGCAGCGGATTCCTCTGACCGGTATTGATTTGCGTCCGGCCCCGCAGATGGTTGCCGATGAGCTTTCGCGTTTGTTGGCACCGGGAGCCATGGTACTTAGTTACTATAACCCCGAATATTCCGGTGATTATGTCAAAGAGGCAGCGGAGTTGTTCAAAAAGCGGGGGTTGCTGCTTGCCGCCCGTGCCTGGCCTGAAGGTGATATCTGGACGGAGATGAATAACCAGATGAAGGGGGCCGACTGTTACTGGATGCAGATGGAGTACAAGAGTGTGGCGCCTGATACACTCCGGTTGCTGTTTGCGCTGGCCAAAAAGGGCAAAACCCTGGTTGGACTGTCGGAAAAATATGTTCGGGCCGGCGCACTGCTGGCATGGACGCCCGATGTCCATCAGATCGGCCAGCAGGCTGCGGTGATGGCCAACAGGATTCTGGCCGGTGCCGTGGCAGCAGGGATTCCGCTCGAGCATCCGGCGCACATGCGCCTGAGTATCCGTACGCCTGACAGCGTGGTCAGAGGGCGCGAGTAATGCACAACAATCGTCATCTCTCGCTGACGGGGCGCCTGTATGTGGCTCTGACCCTCGCTGCAGCCGCGGTTTTTCTGGCCTTCTTTGCGGTGATCTGGTGGACCGAAAGTAACTCGCTGGAAACAATGTTGCAGCAAAACGGGCGCTCATTGTCGGCAGGTCTTGAGCAGGGTATCCAGCTCGGTGTGCAGCTCGGTGAAACGGACTTCGTCCGTGACGGTGCTGCCAGTGTGGTTGCAATTCCGGATGTGTTGGCCGTGGATATCTATGATGCCAGCGGGCAGCGCATGATTCAGATCAAGGGCAGCCATGAACCGTTAACCGTATCTCAGTTGACGGCCTCTTTTCAGTCGGGGCTGCTCTATGAAACAATCAATGGGGGTAAACAGGAGCGGGTCATTGCCGCCATGCACACCAAAAGTGGTGAGGTGATCGGTTACAGCGTGTTGACGCTTTCCCGTGCCGTCGTCAATGGTGCTCTGTCATCTGCACTGATGACTTCGGCGGTGATCAGTATTGTGCTGTTGCTGCTCTTCTGGTGGATGGCATGGCTGGCGATCAGGCAGCTGGGCCGTCCGCTTAATGAACTGGTTTACGCCGTGGATGCGGTGGCCGATGGCCGGCTGGATGTTACCATCAACGCCGATATTCCAGAGCCTCTGGCCCGTATCGCCATTGGCTTTAACCGCATGACCGATTCGCTCGCCGGAAATCGTCATGCCATCGAGGCTCATACCATGGCGCTGGCGATGTCCGAGCGGCGCTTCAGGGAGCTGTTTGTTCATATCCCCGTTGCCATGTATATGGCGGACATCGATGGCACGATACGTCAGTGTAATCCGGCCATGGCCCGGATGTTCGGTTATGAGACCGAGCCGGAGATGCTTGAACATATCCGGCGTACCACCGAACTGTTCAGAACCCATGGCGATCGGGACCTGCTGGTGGCCGAGCTGTTACGTGAAGAGAGTATTGTCAGTCGTGATGTGCAGATGATGTCGCATGATCGCGGTGTGCTGCAGTGTCTGCTGCACGCCCGCCTGGTAACCGACAGTGAAGGGCATCCATTGGGCGTTGAGGGTGTGATTCAGGATCTGACCGAGTTCAAGGTGCTGGAACACAACCTGATGCAGGCTCAGAAAATGGAGGCGGTAGGGCAGCTGGCCGGCGGCATTGCGCATGACTTTAATAACCTTCTTGCCATCATTCTTGGTAATGCCGATCTGCTGGTCAGGCATGTGATCAGTGATGATGTGCGGAGTCAGCATTATGCCGAGCGGATCATGCAGGCGGCCAAGCGAGCCTCCGAGCTGACCGGCAACCTTCTTGGTTTTGCCCGCAAGGGCACCATGCGCCGTGAAACAGTCGAGATTTGTTCACTGCTGGATGAGGTGGCAGGTCTGATCAGGGAGACCTGTGATCGTCGCGTGCATGTGTCGGTAGAATGCCACCAGGGATTGAGGGTGACCGGTGATCCGGGGCAGCTGCATCAGGTGTTGATGAACCTTGCCATTAACGGGTTGCATGCCATGCCTGATGGTGGCCGCTTGTCACTGATGGGGCGCCTGAAGGGTGGTCGGGCGGTGATTCGTGTCGTGGACTCCGGTGTCGGTATGACCGACACGGTGATGAAGCGAATTTTCGAGCCGTTTTTCACCACCAGGGAAACGGGCAAGGGAACCGGTCTCGGTCTGGCCATGGTGTATGGTATTGTCGAAAAACTTGGCGGACAGATCGCGGTGGATTCTGCGCCCGGCAAGGGGACATCGTTCGAAATCTCGCTGCCGCTCTATGAGGAGCCGGAAAAGGCGGCTGAGCAGAGCGAGCCACTGCATCCGGAACTACCGGCGATCAGCGGCTGTGTGCTGCTGGTGGATGATGAAGAACTGTTGCGCGAGGTGGGGGCCGGTGTGCTTGAAAGCTCCGGCCTTGAGGTGCATACGGTGGCCAGCGGTGAGGAGGCACTGGAGGTGCTGGCCGCAGGTGTCGTCAGGCCTGATCTCGTTCTGCTGGATATGAATATGCCCGGTATCGGCGGACTGGAGACGCTGCGGGCGATTCGCAATCGCTATGATGCAATGAAGGTGGTGATTCTGACCGGTTACAGTGAGACGACCCTGGATGCGGATGAAGGGGAGTTGCGTTATGACGGTTTTGTCAGCAAGCCTTATCATGCAGGCGATCTGTGTGCCGAGGTTTCACGTGTGTTGCTGAGGTAGGTCCGTGTCCGGGCAGACAGATGCATCGGTTGCGGGCGGGGCATGGACGCTTGCCATGACTGCACGTATCCGTGCCAAAGCGGTTGAGCATGGGTTTGCCCTGTGCCGGATTACCCGGCCGGTCATTGAATCCCGTCATACAGATGCGCTGCAGCACTGGCTTGAGCAGGGGATGCAGGGGGAGATGGCATGGATGGCGGAAGAGGTCCGGTTGCAGCGACGTATGGACCCTGCTTCCATGCTTGATGGTGTGCGCTCGGTGGTAACGCTGGCCATGCGCTATTCACCGCCTGCATACCGCCCGGATGAAGCTGCAGCGGTTGCTGATAAGGGTGTGATATCAGCATATGCCCATGGTGATGACTATCATGATGTGATGAAAAAACGGCTGAAGGCGCTGGCCCGCGATCTTGACGGGTTGCTGGGGCCATTCGATCAGCGCATTTACGTCGATACAGCGCCGGTGCTTGAGCATGCGCTGGCCGGGGCGTCGGGGCTTGGCTGGCAGGGGAAGCATTCACTGACGATTGACCGTCAGCTTGGTTCATGGTTTTTGCTGGGCGAGATTTTTACGACGGCCGAACTTTTGCCCGATTTGGCGGCGAGCAATCACTGTGGAAGCTGCAGTGCCTGTATCAGTGGCTGTCCGACCGGAGCCATTGTTGCCCCGTACATCGTTGATGCCCGTCGTTGTATCTCCTACCTGACAATCGAGTTTGACGGATTTATTCCGCATGCGTTGCGGCCGTTGATGGGCAATCGCATCTATGGGTGCGATGATTGTCAGATGGTATGCCCGTGGAACGCTCATGCGGCCGGGTTTGGCGGGCTGGCAGTGGATCACCTTACACCCCGCGGGGAGAATCATTTGCCGGAACTGGCTAGTCTGCTGCGACTGGATGAGGATGGATTCCGTCTCCGTTTTGCAAAATCACCTGTGCGACGCAGCAGGCGCAGCAAGTTGTTGCGCAATGTATGTATCGCCATGGGTAATTCGGGCAACCGTACCTTCGTGCCTTCATTGCTGGCGGTCACCGGGGATCCGGAGCCTTTGATACGCGGCCATGCCGTGTGGGCACTGGCGCAGCTGGCAGATCGCGACTGTCGGGATACGCTCCTCACGGCCCTGGCTGCGATGCGGGAGCGTGAAAAAAATGATGCTGTGGTCAGGGAGCTGCTTCTGGCCGATGAGCAGATAAGGATGAATCATGAGTACACCTAAAGCCTTTATATTTGATCTGGATGGTACACTGGTGGATGCATTGCCGGATATTCAGGCCAATGCCAACCGCGCACTGGAGTCGCTCGGTTATGAGTTGCGCCTGAGCCTGAAAGATACCCAGCCGCATGTGGGCGGGGGGGCACACAAGCTGGCCTCCAACGTGCTCGGTTTACCGATGGAGCATGAAGAGACCATGGCGCTCTATCACGCATTTGCCGATATCTATGAGCAGCATCCGGCTGATTTCAGCAAGCCGTTTCCCGGTGTGATGGATGTTCTCAATACGCTCAGAGAGCGTGCTGTGCCGATGTGCTGCGTCACGGCCAAACCGGCCAAGGCACGCGTGCAGGTGCTTAATGCACTGGGTATTACGCCTTATCTGACACTGGCTCTTTCACCTGAGGATGGCTTTCCCAAGAAGCCGGCCCCTGACATGCTGTTTGAGTGCTGTCGGGTGATGGGTGTGGATCCGTCCGAAACCGTGATGGTGGGTGATACACTGTTTGATGTGGAGGCCGGTTTGAATGCGGGTTGTCACAGTGTCGCATTTGCCGAGCATGGTTATCAGGATGTACCTGCAGCCTATGCCGATCGCCTGGTTGTGCTGCACCACTTTACCGATCTGCTGAGGTTGCTGGATGAGTGAGAGGCGGCTGTCCGGTATCTATGCCATTCTTCCTGCCGGGCTGGAAACCGACGAACTTTTAACGAAGGCGGAAGCCGCGCTGCAGGGCGGGGTGCGTATCCTGCAGTTTCGGGATAAAAAATCCGGCTATCACCGGGCGTTGAAGCGGGCAAAGGCGCTCAGGGCGCTGACCCGCACATACGGTTGTAGTTTTATTGTCAATGACTCACTGCAGATGGCTCAGGAGTCAGAGGCGGACGGGGTCCATCTCGGTCGTGATGATCTGATTAATCTGACCCGGTTGCGTGTTGAGGCAGGTCATGATTTGCTGGTCGGAGTGACCTGTCGCGCAGATGCCGCACTGGCAAAGCATGTGCTGGCTGAGGGGGCTGACTATGTCTCTTTTGGTGCGGTTTGGGCCACTGCCACCAAGCCTGAGGTGCCGGCGATCGGGTTACCGAGGCTTGCCAAGGCACGCCAGATGTTTCCCGATGCCAATATCTGCGCCATCGGCGGGATCAACAGTGGTAATATTGCCATGGTCAAGGCGGCAGGCGCTGATTGTGCCGCAGTGATTTCCGGGCTTTTTGCTGCCGATGATATTGTTTCGGAAGCACAGAAGCTGGTGGCGATATGGGATCAGGCATGAAGATGGATTCGAAAATGGCGCTGCAGGGGCGGCCGGTTTGTCTGACAATCGGTGGCTCCGATTCCTGTGGCGGGGCCGGTATTCAGGCTGATCTTCGCACATTTGCCGCCATGGGGGTCTATGGTTGTTCTGTCATCACTGCCCTGACGGCCCAGAATCCACGTGCAATTACCCGTATTGAACCGGTATCGCTGGCCCAGCTTGATGCCGAGCTGCATGCGATCTTTGACTATTTCGATGTCGCTGCAGTTAAAACCGGCATGCTGCTGGATGCCGAGCATATTGCTGTGATTTCCGCAGTGCTGCAGCAGCATCACCGTGGCGCATTGATTGTCGACCCGGTGATGGTCGCAAGCAGCGGGGCAAGGCTGCTCGATGCCGGTGCGGTAGATACACTGGTGCATGCGCTGTTGCCGCTGGCAACCATGGTGACCCCGAATCTTGATGAGGCGGCAGTGCTGCTTGGTGAAACTGTTACGGATCAGGAGGAGGCTGCCCGCCGGTTGGCTGGTCGCTTCGGTTGCGCGGTCCTGCTTAAAGGCGGGCATGCCGAAGAATCGGATATGTTGCTTGATGTGCTTTGTGATGCTGATGGTCAGCTTCACCATTACCGTCATGCGCGTCAGCCATGGGGGGAGATGCAGGCTCATGGAACCGGTTGTCGGCTGGCATCGCTGGTGACCGCAGCCATGGCCGCGGGTCTTGTGCCTGAGCAGGCTGTTGCTGCAGCAGCCGAGCGTTTTCAGGGCTTGTGATGCCGCTATTTCTCTCTCGAACGTACATTTATAACTTATTGAAATAAAAATAGAAATTTAAACAAGCTTTCTTTTTTCGGCAGTGTCGCTATAATGCGCCACCGTTTTGACAGGCTCGTGCTGCCAGTCGGGATTTTGTTTGGAGGCTTAGATGATTAAAATGTATTCCGATGCCCGGAACCCGGATTCGCATCGTACTCGTATCGTATTGGCAGAGAAAGAGCTGCCGGTCGAAACGTTTGAGCTGGAAGCAGACAATCTTCCGGCAGATTTTCTCAAGCTGAATCCCTATGGCAAGCTGCCTACGGTGATCGATCGCGATATCGTTTTCTTTGAATCTGCTGTGGTCAACGAATATCTGGATGAGCGTTATCCACATCCGCCATTGAAGCCGGGCTCACCTGCCGAGCGTGCCCAGATGCGTCTGGCTGTTTTGCAGCTGGAGCGTGAACTTTATCCGCTTTACGATGATACATTTAATCCGCGCAAGAAAAAGGACGCGATCAAGAAAATCGCTGCCTACCTTGAGTCTTTGAATGGTTATCTGGCGCGTCAGGAGTACTTTATCGGTGAGCAGTATACGCTGGCTGATATTACCCTTGCTCCGATTTTGTGGCGGCTGCAGTCGCTGGATATCGACACTGGAAAGTGGCCGAATCTCGAGGCTTATATGGATCGCCTGTTCGAGCGCCCGGCATTTACCCAGTCCATGTCCGAATACGAGCAGATGCTCAGGGATTATTGATTCTGAAGTGCTCCTGCTGCGGCTGTGCCGGCTGCAGCAGGAGACTTATCACTTTCCGGCGTCGGCCCGCAGAGGTAATATACGCTTGGATGATCTGCAAGACGGCGGGAGGGCACTTTGTTTAAAGTGATTCGTATGGATGACCCTGAATGGGATGGTGTGACCACCTTTATTCGGGATACCTATCGCCGCGCCTATGGCGCAAAAATTGATTCTTTCATGCCCCAGATTATGCGTGTGACCGATGCCAATGGTGCCTATCGTGCCGTGATGGGCTATCGCGATGCTGGCAAGGGCAAACTTTTTCTTGAGCACTATCTGGATGACCCGATCGAAGTGGCGATCTCCCGCTACCTTGGTAAAAGCATAGACCGTTCGACGATTGTTGAGGTGGGTAACCTGGCCGAGGCCGATCCCGGTGATGCGCGCATGGCGATCATCGCTGCCACAGCCTATATGAGTGCACGTGGTTTCCGCTGGGTCGTTTTTACCGGTGTGACGCGCATGCGCAATGTGTTTCGTCGTCTCGGGCTTGATACACGCGAGTTGATGGCTGCCGATGAGAGTCGCCTGTCTCCGGAAGAGGTGGCCAAGTGGGGGGCATATTACGATAATAACCCCGTAGTCTGTTTTGCCGATATTCAGCAGGGACATGATAATCTGCAGGCCTTGTGGGCCAGTCTGCGTGATACCTGGGCTGCCGCTGAAGAGGCCGGCCTGCAGGATAACGGTATGCGTGACCTGGCTATGAGCAATAGTGACTGGCAGGGCAACAGGTGAGTCTCGTCCTTTCCGCACTGCAGGGGCACGCAGTCAATCAGCCTGATCACCCGGCGCTTGTTTCCGGCTCTGTATCAATCAGTTATGCAGAATTGTCTGATGCGGTTTCGCAGGCATCTGTTCAGTTAGGTGACTGCGATATCCATATGATGGCTCTGGCTGCTGACAATACACCGGCCTGGGCGATTGCCGATCTGGCCTGTATGCAGGCGTCCATTCCGCTGATTCCGGTGCCACATTTTTTCTCGCCAACCCAGGTGGCGCACATGCTGCAGCAGGCGGGTGTGGACGCCATTCTTACCGACCGGGCCGACCAGCTTGTCGGGCTGTTGTCGGCGATGTCGATTGCGCATGAATCGGTTGCCGGAATCGCCGGCTTGCAGCTGCTCCGTATCACGGCACAGCCACGTGAACTGCCGGAAGCCTGTGCAAAAATCACCTATACATCCGGCTCGACCGGTGAACCTAAGGGTGTGTGTCTGACGCTGGCCGCGATGGAGCGGGTGGCCGCATCACTGGCTGAACGAACCGCTGCCTGTTCGACCGATCATCACCTGGCATTGTTGCCTTATGCGACATTGCTGGAAAATATCGGCGGCTTGTATGCGCCCCTGATAGCGGGTGCCACCATTCATGCGCCCGGCATGGCTGCAATCGGCATGAGTGGTGCCAGTGGTCTGGATGTGGAGCGGTTTGTCTCCATGTTGCATGCGACAGGTGCATCGACCTGTATCATGATCCCTCAAATGCTGCATGCACTTGTTGCCGCAGTTTCCGCCGGTGCTCCTCGTCCCGAACGGCTTCGTTATATTGCAGTGGGGGGCGCGCCGGTTTCTCCGCACCTGCTGGCGGCAGCGGCTGCACTCGGGCTGCATGTATACGAAGGCTACGGGCTTTCCGAGGCCTCCAGTGTGGTGGCAGTCAATGCCCCGGGTGATCACCGTCCGGGCAGTGTCGGGCGTCCGTTGCCCCATGTGCTCCTGAGCTTTGGTGAAGATGGCGAGATCATGGTGCGCGGCAGCCTGTTTTCCGGCTATCTTGGTGAACGGCAGCTGGCAGCAGATGAGGCATGGCCGACCGGTGATATCGGTTATCTTGATAAGGATGGTTATCTTCACCTTTCGGGCAGAAAGAAACATATATTCATCACTGCATTCGGGCGCAATGTTTCGCCTGAATGGGTGGAGCGGGAGCTGTCGATTGAGCCGGCAATTGCCCAGTGTTGTGTGTTCGGAGAGGCGCGGCCGTTTAATGTGGCTGTCATCTGCCCGCGCAAGGGTTATGAACCCGGTGCAGTGGATGCAGCGATTGCTGCGGCCAACATGCGACTGCCGGATTATGCCCGGATTTCCCGCTGGATTCCTGCCGTTGAGCCATTTACGGTTGCCAATGGATTGTGGACCGGTACCGGACGCCCGCGCAGACAGCATCTGGAAAACTGTTATCGGGATCAACTGGATCTCATGTATGAGGAGTAATGTAGATGGCATTTTATGACGATTTGCTCAAGGCGACTGAAGCTGAACGCAATGATCTGCTTTCAATTCCGCTGATTCAGCTGGGTGCTGAAGGACGTTTGTCGCTCGAGAGTTATCTGGCGTTTCTCGGTCAGGCTTATCACCATGTGAAGCATACCATCCCTCTGTTGATGGCGACAGGCGGGCGCTTGCCCGAGCGTCTGGAGTGGCTGCGCGTTGCAATCGGTGAATATATTGAAGAAGAGATGGGACATCAGGAGTGGATTCTGAATGACATTGAGGCTTGTGGTGCGGATAAGGAGGCTGTGCGTCATGCCATGCCTCTGCCGGCAACCGAGCTGATGGTGTCGTATGCCTACGATACTGTTTACCGTAATAATCCGGTTGGATTTTTTGGAATGGTGCTGGTGCTTGAGGGAACCAGTGTATCGCTGGCGACGCACGCGGCCGCCAATATTCAGCAGGCGCTGAATCTGCCCAAGGCCGCATTCTCATATCTGAACTCCCATGGTTCACTCGATGTCGGACACGTCGATTTTTATGAAAAACTGATGAACCGTCTGGAACTGGAAGAGGACAGGCAGGCGGTGATTCACTGTGCGAGAATGATGTATCGTCTGTATGGCGATATCTTCCGCAGTCTGCCCGTCATTCAGCTGGAGAAGTAGATGGAAATTAACGGTAAAAGAGTTGTTTTAACCGGTGCTGCCGGTGGGATGGGAAGTATTCTGGCCGAGCAGCTGGTGGCTGCCGGTGCCAGGCTTGCCATGGTGGATGCCAATGCGGATGCGCTGCATCAACTGGCCGGAAAACTGGGCACGGTATATCCGGTGGCAGGCGATCTTGCTTCGGCAGAAGGGTGCCGAGTAGCTGCGGATGAATGCATGCAGTTGCTTGGCGGTATCGATCTGTTGATCAATCTTGCCGGTATCAACAGCTTTGCGGCCTATGAGGATGAAGATCCTCGCAAGATCGAGTTGATGATGCATGTGAATTTGCTTGCGCCGATGTGGTTGGCACGGGCCTTTTTACCCTCCATGCAGAAGCAGAATTCGGGTCGTATCGTCAATGTGGGCTCGATTTTTGGTTCGATCGGATTCGCCTATTTCTCCGTCTATTCAGCAACGAAGTTCGGGCTGCGCGGCTTTTCCGAGGCACTGCGCCGTGAGCTTGCCGATACGCATATCAAGGTCACCTATATCGCGCCGCGTGCGGTCAAGACCCCGATGAATTCCGATGCTGTCATGCAGATGGGGGAAGCCACCGGCATGAATATGGATGCGCCGGAAGAGGTTGTGCAAAAAATTATTGCCGCCATTAATAATGATCGTAAGGATATCTATTTCGGATTTCCCGAGGCGTTGTTTGTGCGTGTTAATGTGCTTTTTCCGCGTCTGGTGGACAAGGCGCTGGCAGCGCAGAACCGTATTGCCCGTACCTTTGCCAGGAAACAATAAACAGGAGCTTTATTCGATGAGTGTGAAACATTGGGTTACTGCAGCGGCAGCTGCGCTTTATCTTTTCTCCGCCCCGCTGACGGCATCTGCGGAAGCGATGGATGATGCTGTGCTGAACCTCCAGCATGAGTGGGCAACAGCCAACTATAAAACTGACGGCAGTGCCAAAGAGGCAGCCTTCAAGGCGCTGGTGGAAAAGGCGGCTGCCTTGAATGCGCAGTATCCGAATCGTGCAGAGCCGAAAATCTGGGAGGCGATTATCCGTGCCGGTTATGCCGGTGCCATGGGCGGCGTAAGCTCCATGTTTAATGCCATGCCGCAGATGAAGGAAGGGCTGGCGCTGCTGCAGCAGGCTGAAAAAATTGATGCCAATGCATTGCATGGCTCCGTCTATACCACGCTTGGCAGCTTCTATTATATGACACCGGGTGGATTTATCGGTTTTGGTGATGATGCCAAGGCGCTTGAGTATTTGAACAAGGCGCAGAAGGTGGCTCCGGATGATCTGGATGCCAACTATTTTATGGGTGACTACTGGATGGAGCAGCATAAGTACAAGCAGGCTGTCCCATACTTTGAAAAGGTGATCGCCTTGCCAGGCGTAGCCAACCGTCCTGTATACAGTGAAGGCAGAAAGGCAGAGGCCGTAGCCAAGCTTGCCGAGGCTAAAAAGAAGGCTCATTAACCTCCGAATCAGGAATGGCGGTAAAAATGAACGGCCGGATTGCGTGAGTGATCCGGCCGTTTTTGTTATTCCGCTCTCCTGTGAGAAGCGGAGTATCAAGGGGGGAGGTCTCGCCGGCAGGATGCCGGATTGGACGGCTTTTCATCGCCAGGTGAGCTGCACGATACAGCGTCAAATCAGGCACATATGTGTCTCGTTGGGTAAGTAAAGGGAAAATGACCCGGGCATCATGCCTTTGTCCTGCGGGCGGCCTTTGGCTGCCAGTATCGGCTTGCTGACTCTTTGTCACGCTTTGCAGGTGGATGTTTGCCCGGCTGGCAATCAATCAGCATCTTCCTGGAGTCCCATAAAACCATAGGGTTTTTATCATATTGTCTGAGTTTGTTCGGAATCTGCATCAATGATGGTGCTATTGACCGACCGGTCGGTTGGTTTATGCTTTCGCCCATATTCAGAGCCGGACACCGTGCTGTACTTTGGCGTCGCGGTTCGGCCGGGGGTGACCATTGTCAGGAGAGACAAAGATTCTCGATGCCGCGGCATCGCTGTTTTCCGCCAGGGGTGTCGATGCCGTCTCTATTCGTGAAATAGCGGAGGCTGCCGGTATCTCCAAAGCCACCGTATTTCACTACTTCGACAGTAAGGATACCCTGTATCAGGCCGTGGTTCGTCGCTCCTGTGAGGGAATCGGTGCATACGTCGAGCAGCTGGTGGCGCGTGAGGACAGTCATTCGCTGGCGGCGCTGGCTGATTATCACCGGCGTGATTTTGAAGAGATGCAGGCGCATGCAGATGTGGTGCGTCTGGTGTTGCGTGAATTGACACTGGGTCATGACAGGCAGGCCAGGGCGCTGGCCGAGGATGTGTTCGGTGGTCAGTTCATCCATTTGCGCCGGTTGCTGGAAAAGTCCCAGCAGGCAGGAACCCTCAGATCGGATATCGATACCGGGGTTGCTGCTGTGTCGATGGTCAGCATTAATCTGTTTCTGTTACTGGTCTGGCCGGTGCTCCGCCATCTGCCGGATACGCCGTTTGTACGCATGGATACGGCTGCTGAATCGATGTTCAGTCTGTTGATCCATGGCCTCAGGGAATCGAATCACCCAAAAGAGCAGGGGAAATAAATGAAGAAGTCGTTGATGGTTGCACTACTGATCCTGTCGTTATCCGGTTGTGGAGACAGTAACAAGCCAGTCGTTGAAGGTAAGGATGCGGCGTTGCCGCAACGAACAGTCAAAGTCAGCGTCAGCCAGACGACGCTGCAGGATATTCAGGTCAGTGAGTCGGCACTGGGGCGTGTGGTAGATCCTCAGGCGACAACGGTGGGGGCCGAACTTCCGGGGCGTGTGCAACGTGTCATGGTGGATGCCGGGGATGCTGTGGAGCAGGGGCAACTGCTTGCCGAGCTCGATGATGCCGATGCGAAAACTGCTGTGGCGGTGGCTCAGGCTGAGTTGAAGCGGCTGACTGCCCAGTATGATGCCCAGCAGCGACTGGTGCAGCGTTACCGTAATATGATTGAGAAACGCTTTGTTTCTTCAACGATTCTTGAGCAGGCCGAGGCTCAGCTTGATGTCTTGCACGAAGGCGTTGCCGCAGCGGAATCGAGTCTGCAGCAGGCGAAAACAAATCTGCAGCGCACCCGGGTGACCGCACCGGTAGCCGGCCGGATTCAGGTGCGTTATGTCGCAGCAGGTGACTATATCGGTCTCGGCAAGCCCTTGTTTCAGGTTGCGGATGGCAGTCGATTGACGGTGGCCATTGCGTTGCCGGAGACGCGTGCAGCCCGCATCCGGGTCGGACAGATGGTGCGTATGCATTTGCCGGGCAGTGAGCAGCTGACCATGCTGCCGATTAGTGAATTGACCCCCATGGTTGGACGCAGCAATGCCTTTGAGGCACGTGTTGTGATGGATCATAACCCCGGTGGCTGGAGGGCTGGCGGCTCTGTGATGGCTGAAATTATCACCGATACCCATGCGGCTGCCGTCATGGTGCCTGAGGAGTGTGTCGTGCTCAGACCTGCCGGTGAGGTGATATACCAAATTGATCAGGGGGTGGCGCATGCAGTCCTGGTTCAGACCGGAGTAAGGCAGGGGGGGATGATTGAGTTGACCGCAGGCATAAGCGCCGGGGTGCTTGTGGCTGCCAATGGAGCCGGCTACCTCAGCGACGGCGCTGCCGTTACTGTGCAGGGTGATGAGGCCGACAAGTGAATCTCTCCGCTATCTCGATTAATCGCCATGTACTGGCATGGATGATGTCGCTGTTGCTGGTGTTGTTCGGATTGATCAGCTACCAGCGCATTGGTGTGGACCGCTTTCCTACCGTTGATTTTCCAATGGTTTCGGTGACCACCGTCCAGACAGGCCTTGACCCGGATGTGATCGATACATCCATCACCTCGCTGATTGAGGAGAAGCTGAACAGCGTGCCGGGAATCGACCATGTGATCTCCTATTCCACACCGGGTGTGTCGATTGTAACGGTGCAGTTTGAACTGGCCAAAAACATCGATGTCGCTTTCAATGAGGTGCAGGCCAAGGTCAACCAGGTCCTGCCGCAACTGCCCAATGGTACGGATCCTCCTGTGGTCGCCAAGGTGGAAATTGGTGCATCGCCGATCCTGTGGCTGACGCTCAGTGGTGATCGCACGCTGCAGCAGCTGAATCAGTATGCCCGTAATGTGATTAAAAAGCGGCTGGAAAATATCAATGGGGTCGGTGAGGTCCAGATTGGCGGTGAGCGCAAGCGCAATATCCGCATCTGGCTGGATCTGCCGCGCATGCAGGGGATGGATATGACCATTGCCGATGTGCTTGCTGCCTTCCGCAGTGAGCATGTCCAGTTCCCCGGTGGCTTCCTGACCGGCGGCAAGCGTGAGTATATGATCAAGCTTGATATGGAGTTCCATTCGCTGGATGGGCTCAGGGATATGGTGGTGCGCGCCAGTGACGGCAACCTGATCCGGCTAAGTGATATCGCACGTATCGAGGATGGTATGGCCGATCCGCGCCAGCTGGCCCGTTACAACGGCGAGCCGGCCGTGGGTATCGGTGTGGTCAGGGTGACCGGTGCCAATGTGGTGGCGATTGTGGATGAGGTAAAGTCCCGTCTTGATAAGGAGATTATTCCGGGCCTTCCGGCTGGTATGCATATTGGTGTTGCTTCGAATGATGCCGATATTGTGCGGGGAATTGTCGATGGCCTGATCGAGCATATCTTTGAATCCGTACTGCTGGCGGCGCTTGTGGTGCTGATCTTCCTGAAAAGCATACGTTCAACACTGATCGTGGCGACGGCTATACCGGTATCGATGCTGGCCGCCATTGCGATGGCCTATCTGTTCGGTTTTACCCTGAATCTGATGACATTGCTGGCACTGCTGTTGTTGATCGGCGTGGTGGTGGATGATGCCATTGTGGTGCTGGAAAATATTTACCGCCACCGTGAGCAGGGGCTGGAGCCGGATGCGAAACAGGCGGCGATCGCCGGCAGCAGTCAGGTTACCTTTGCTGTCATTGCCGCCAGTCTGACGCTGGTAGCGATCTTTGCGCCGGTGATTTTTATGGATGGCATGATCGGGCGCTTTTTCAATGCATTTGCGGTGATCGTCACCTTTGGTGTGCTGGCGTCGCTGTTTGTGTCACTGACACTGGTACCGATGCTGGCTTCGCGCTATCTGAAGGTGCAACACACACACGGGGCTCTCTTTGGTTTCTTTGACCGGGCCTTTATCCGCCTTGACCGGATGTATACGCGACTGCTCGGCTTTTGTCTGCATTATCGGGTGATCGTGTTATTGCTGGCTGCCGGTATTTTTGTTGCCAGTACATCGCTGTTCGGAATGATCGGCAAGGGGTTTGTGCCGGAAGAGGATGAGGGGCGCTTTATGGTGATCTTCAAGGTGCCACTGGGTGCCTCGATCAGCGATACCGATATGCGCCTGAAAGCGGTGGAGAAGGTGCTGGCCGGAAATTCCGATATCAGCAGTTACTTCAGTCTGATCGGTTCAGGGCAGCTGGGGCAGGTGAATCAGGGTATTACCTATGTGCGGTTGCTGCCGAAGAGCGAGCGCAGCAACCGTCAGTGGGAGGTGTTGCCGGTGATTCAGCAGCAGCTGGATGAGATTCCCGGTCTGCACGCTTTTGCCGTCAAGGTGCCGATTGTCGGAGGGGGGCAGCGCGGTGAGCCATTGCAGTTTGCCATTAACGGTCCGAATCTGGATACCGTGGCCAGAGTATCCCGGCAGATGCTCCAGCGTTTGCGGGATATTGACGGGATGGGCCATATGGATCTTGATCTGCAGCTCGATTTACCCCAGCTGGATATTAAGGTGGATCGGGTGCGGGCCCGTGATTTGGGCATATCCGCTGCCGATGTCGCCCAGACGGTCGGTGTGCTGGCCGGCGGATTTGATATTGCCCGTTATAACGACCAGCCGGGCGATGGTAATCGTTATGATGTGCGTCTGAAGGCTGAACCGGGTGAGCTGCAGCAACCGGCGGATTTGCGTACGATCTATTTGAGAGCACGTGATGGTTCCCAGGTGCGCCTGGATACGATCGCCAGCTGGCAGGCGAGGCTTGGACCGGCCGTGATACAGAAGATGGATCTTCGTTATGCAGGCATGTTTTATTCGGCACCAACCCTGCCACTGGGGGCTGCGGTGGATCGGATCAATGCCGTGGGCGCGGAGCTGCTGCCGCCGGGTTACGGTATTATCTTTACCGGTCAGGCATCGGAGTTCCGCAAAACCGGTGAGAATATGATTTTCGCCTTCGGTATTGCCATGGTGCTCGTATTTATGGTGCTGGCCAGCCAGTTTAATTCTCTGGCTCAGCCGTGGGTGCTGATGCTGGCGCAACCGATGGCGATCGTCGGTGGTATTGCCGCGCTGTGGATCAGTGGTAACACGCTGAATATTTTCTCGATGATCGGTCTGGTGTTGCTGGTAGGGCTGGTGGCAAAGAACTCGATTCTGCTGGTGGATCTGACCAATCAGTATCGTCAGCAGGGAATGGGCATTGATGAGGCACTGCGCAAGGCCTGTCCTGTCCGTATGCGGCCGGTGTTGATGACCTCCCTGACGATTATTTTCGCCCTGCTGCCGACGGCATTGGGGATGGGTAAAGGGTCGGAAATGACGATTCCGATGTCGGTCGCCGTGATCGGTGGTATGGTGTCATCGACACTGCTGACACTGGTCGTTGTTCCGGCAGCCTATTCGCTGCTTGAGCATGGTCTGGCACGACTGCGTGCCCGTTTTCACCCGCATGAGGAGGAGAAGGTATGAAACCTGTTAAGCTGATTCCCTGTCTGTTTGCGTTGCTGCTGCCACAGTGGGGGCTGGCAGCTCCGGTTTCGCTGGAGGAGGCGATCAGGGATGCGCTGGATCATGCACCGGCACTGCAGTCAGCGATGGCTGCACGCAACAGTGCCCGCGAGGACAGATTACTGGGGCGTGCCTGGCTGTTGCCATATGTGGTGACCAGCGGCTCGTGGAAAAGTATGCAGCAGGATGTGGTCTATGACCGACCGATCGCGCTGCTTCCATTGGCCAACGAAATGAATATGAAGCAACAGAAGTATGGTATCAAGATGTATCAGCCGCTGTTTGATGTGGAGAAATGGTCCTATTATGAACAGGGCAAGGCATCCGAGGCGATGGGGGAAGCGGCCTTCCGGCGCAGCGAACGGCAAACGATGCTGGCAGCTGCAGCGGCATGGCTGGATGTGATGCGTGCCCATGACCGGCTGAATGCAGCCCGTGCCAGTGAGCAGGCGATGACCAGACTTGCCGAGCAGGCAAAAGCCTCCTTTGATGTCGGACTTGAGCCGGTGAATACCTCGCTTGCCGCAGCCAGCCGTCGCGATCTGGCCAGTGCCCAGCGCATCAGGGCAGAGCAAGCGCTTGAGCAGAGCCGTGCGGTACTTTCCTCACTGCTGGGACATGATGCTGATGTGGCTGCCAATGCCACGCCTCAGCTTGTTCCGCTGAAGATGAAGCCGCAGCAGGAGTGGTTGCAGCAGGTGGATCATGCCGATCAGGTGCAGCTGGCTGAACGGTCCGTGGATCTGGCCGAGGCGGGCAAGCTCAAGGCCATTGGTGCAGCACTGCCGAAGGTGCAGTTTGTTGCCGGCTGGGACCGGGAAAAAAGCAGCTCCGGCACATTCGGTACGGGTTCCCATACCCAGACAGGCTATTTTGGCGTTGAGATGACGATGCCGCTTTATGCCGGTGGCAGTACATGGGCTCAGCAGCGTAAAAGTGAACAGGAGAAAATAAAAGCTGCAGCAGATCTCGATGAAGCAAAGCGCTCCACACAGCTGGCAATACGGCAGGCGTGGTTGCAGTGGCAGGGGACCGGTTACGAGATGGATGCGATGAAGGCGGCACTGACCAGTGCCAATGCCGAGCAGGAGGCTGCCCGTGCCGGTTTTGAGGTAGGTTTGCGCACGATGACAGAGGTGCTGGATGCAGAAGAACGACTGGCTTCGGCCCGGGCCGGATACGCTGACAGTGTGGCATCCCAGGGCATGGCAGCACTGCAGCTCTATGCGGCAGTGGGTGAGCTGGGCGAGCGGCAGGTATCCGAGGTTCAGGGCTGGCTGACCGGTTCCGTGCATTAAAGCTGTGAGCTGATCATGACCGGGGTGTGCTGATTCGCACCCTGCAGCCGGATGTTTGCCAGGATGGCCATAAATCAGCATCTCCCCGGGAGTCTGTCCGACTTAACTCAAATCTACTGTGCGGCAGGGATAGCGGCCCAAAATGCCCCGGTCTTTTGTCGCATAGTCACCACTATGCTCCTCAATCCCGGAATATTTTTTTGCAGAAATTTCTATCGCGGCATTTGAAGCTATGGCATGGCTTCAAATGGCTTGCTCCTGCTCACTACGGATTGCTTAAGTCCGACAGGCTCCTAGAGTAACGGCGTACCCGTTTACTATTTTTGTTATTTCACTGGACTGCGAATATGGAAAGTTACTACGTCACGACACCGATCTATTATGTGAATGATGAGCCGCATCTTGGCCATATCTATACGACAATTGCGGCAGATGTGCTGGCGCGTTATCAGCGTCTGGCCGGCCGTGATGTGTTTTTTCTGACTGGTGTGGATGAACATGGACAAAAGGTGCAGCAGGCTGCAGAGGCACGTGGCATCGCACCGATCGCACTGGCGGATCAGGTGGTGGAGCGCTATCGCAGCCTGTGGCCTGAACTCCACATTACCAACAATGATTTTATTCGTACCAGTTCCGACCGCCACAAGAAGGGCGTACAGGCCATGTGGAAGCGTTTGCAGGATGGCGGTGCGATCTATAAAGATTTTTATGAGGACTGGTATTGCGTTCCCTGTGAGAGCTACTGGACGGAGACCCAGCTCAAGGATGCCGATTGCTGGGATCACAAGCATTGTCCGGATTGCCGTCGCAGCGTAGAAAAGGTGCAGGAGGAGTCCTATTTCTTCCGTCTGAGTGATTATCAGCAGCGTTTGATTGAGCATATCAAAAACAATCCCGATTTCATTGCACCGGCTTCCCGTCGCAACGAGGTGCTGAGCTTTGTTGAGTCAGGGCTGAATGATCTGTCGGTATCGCGTACCACCTTTTCCTGGGGGGTACCTGTTCCCGATGATGAAGGGCATGTGATTTATGTATGGATTGATGCGCTGACCAACTATCTCTCCGCGCTCGGTTTTCCCGATCAGGAGATACCAGCCTACTGGCCGGCCGATGTACACCTGATCGGCAAGGATATTCTCCGTTTCCATGCCGTTTACTGGCCATGTATGCTGATGGCTGCAAACCTGCCGCTGCCTAAACGGGTTTTTGCCCATGGCTGGTGGACGGTCGAGGGCGAGAAAATGAGCAAGTCCAGGGGCAATGCACTGCGTCCGGCGGAGCTTCTGGCCCAATATGATGCCGATGTCATACGCTATTTCCTGCTTCGGGAAGTGCCATTCGGACAGGATGGTGATTTCTCGTTTACCGCCCTCAAACAGCGTTATAACAGCGAGCTGGCCAACGATGTCGGTAATCTTCTCAATCGCTCTCTGGCCATGTTGCAGAAATATCGGGGCGGTGTGCTGGCCGAGGCAGGCGAAGAGCATGCATCGGATCGTGCGCTTATTGCTGATATCGAAGGCATGCAGCGTGATGTTGCAGCACATCTGGATCATCAGGCATTTCATCTGGCGCTGGAGCGGATCGGTGTAGTGGTCAGACATGGTAACCGTTATGTGGAAGAGAATGCACCATGGGCACTGGCCAGGGCCGGCGATGATGCACGCCTTGATACCGTCCTCTATCACCTGGTGGAAACCCTGCGCCTGATCGCCATTGCGTTGTTGCCGTTTATGCCAACCAGAATGGCTGCAATGCTGACTCAGATTCATGGTGGCTCATTGCCGCAGGAGATCTCGTTTGCCTCGCAGGGTGGCTGGGGTGTTTTAAAAGCGGGTCATCAGTGTGAAAAGCCGCAGCCGATTTTCCCGCGCATGGAATAGTGTTTTATCTGTTGATGTAACATGTTGAAAAATCATATGTATTTGTGATTGTATTGTTCGGGTTCCGGGTGTCACAGACAGGTCGCTAAAGTATATTCAGGTGATTTGTCTGTGACGTGCATCACGAAATATTGTCAACGAGCGCATTTGGTTGCACCATTCAGCCTATGCCGAAGAGAATGATTCAGCGCTATATGCCCAGCTACGAGATGATTCGCTCGCACAAGCATTTGCGCTGTTTTGGAACCCTGTTGCACAAGCCGTCATTGTGGCATTTGAACCGTCGCTCAGTGGCGACAGCCTTTGCCGTCGGCCTCTTCTTCGCCTTTGTTCCCGTCCCGTTCCAGATGGTACTGGCTGCAGGCGGGGCGATTGTATTTAACGGTAACCTGCCTATATCGGTGGCGATGGTGTGGCTGACCAATCCGTTGACCATGCCACCGATTTTTTATGTCGCCTACCTGTTGGGGGCCTGGCTGCTGGGAGTGCCCAGTGGCAACTTCAATTTCGATAACCTTTCGGTTGAATGGCTGTTTTCAGGGCTTGCCGCGATATGGCAGCCATTTTTGCTGGGTTGCCTGGTGATGGGCATTGCCAGTGCGTTCATCGGCTATGTAGGTATGCACCTGACATGGAAGGCGATAGTGCTCAGTCGCTGGCGCCGTCGCCACAAACATAAACTCTCTGCCTGATCCGTTGTGGGCGGCTATCGCCCATAGTATCTCTGTTGCTTCCGGTCATCCCTTTCAGTCATTAAGGCACCATTCTGTTGGCGGTGGTTGCATTAACCGGGCATACAGGCTTGATGGGCGTATGGCTGGCAAAGAGGTCACGTTTTTCGTTAAAACCAATCGGGCAGATTTATTGCCCATGTTGATGGCTGAGGCGGATGGTTTGCATGAGCTTGGCCGCGTACAGGCGATCAGGGTGCCATATCCACTCTGTTACGGGGCCGCTGCCAAAGCATATCTGGTCATCGAATATATTGAATTAGGCTCTCCTTCGGCATCATCATCCCGGCAACTGGGGGAACAGCTGGCTGCCATGCATCATCATCGATCCGGGCAATTTGGCTGGTTTCGCGATAATACCATCGGTTCAACGCCGCAACTCAATGCTCAGGCCGGGCACTGGCCCGATTTCTTTCGTCAGCAGCGACTGGCTTTTCAGCTCTCATGTGCAGCAGAGCATGGCTATGGCCGTCGATTGCAGCACAAGGGGGAGGCGTTGCTGGCAGTCATTGACCGATTTTTTGATACATATCTTCCACAGCCATCGCTGCTGCATGGCGATCTTTGGGGTGGCAATGTCGGCTTTGATCATCATGGAGCACCGGTCATATTCGACCCTGCGGTCTATTATGGCGACAGGGAGACTGATCTTGCCATGACAGAATTATTCGGTGGTTTTGACAGCCAGTTTTACGCTGCCTATCAGGACGCATATCCTCTGGATGATGGCTATCCGCACCGGAGGAGGCTTTATAACCTCTATCACATCCTTAACCATGCCAACCTGTTTGGCGGCGGCTATGTCAGGCAGGCGGAAGATATGATGGACCAATTGTTGGCCGAGGTATGAAGGCAGTGTGGTTGGTGATATGAGGATATTAATCGCGCCGGACAGCTTCAAAGGCACATTGACTGCACCTCAGGTGGCTGCCGTGATGGCGCAGGGAATGCGACAGATATGCGCTGCTGCCACGCTTCGTCTGATGCCTCTGGCTGACGGCGGAGAAGGGACCCGCGATGTACTGATGGCAGCACTGGACGGGTTTGTTCGCGAGGGTGTCGGTTATTTTGACATGGACGGGCGCCGCCATGCGGTCATCGAGTCGGCGCTATGGATTGGTTTGCATGCGGAGCTGAGTCACAGGCCGATTCATCAACGAGGTACGTCTGCGCCAGGTGAGATGGTGAAGAGACTCCTTGATGAAGGGATTCGCGATATATGGCTGGCTCTTGGTGGCAGTGGCACATGCGATGGTGGGCTGGGCATGTTGCAGGCGCTGGGGTGCCGGGCTTACGATCAAAAGGGGCAGATTTGCACGCCGGATCTTGCCGGTATGATGGCAGTAAGGCAGCTGGATGCAGCGCCACTGGATCATCGGCTTCAATCCTGTCGCCTGACGGCACTGGTCGATGTTGATAACCCGCTTTACGGTGAACAGGGGGCGGTTTACACCTATGCCGTACAGAAGGGGCTGGACATGGATGAGCTGGAGCATGTTGATCTGGCCATGCAGTGCTGGGCTGATTTGTGCGAAAGGGTATTCCGCTGCAAGGTTGCAGGGCTGCCGGGAGCGGGGGCTGCCGGCGGGCTGGGCTTTGCCTTAAAACTGCTTGGTGCAGCCGTGGTGCCGGGAGGAGCCTGGGTATTGCGGCAATGCGGATTTGACCGGCTGCTGAATGAGTGCGACTGGGTTGTGACAGGTGAGGGACGCAGTGATCTGCAAACCCTGCATGGCAAGTTGCCACTGATCGTGGCGCAGCAGGCTCGTCAGGCGGGCGTCAGGAGTGCGCTTATTTCCGGTGACGTAACAGCTGCAGAGGCACTGGCGCGTGAATTTGATCAGGTGATCAGTGTGCGTCCTCAATCGATGACATGTGCAAATGCCATGGCTCGGGCGGAGTCATTACTGCTTGCTGCGACGGCTCGCTGGATGGCTTCAAAAATTCCTGTGCAGTCATAAATTTCTGCTACAATAAGCCAGCTGTCGGAGCGACGGTCAGATCGGGATGGCAATAGTTTCTGCAGGTAGGCGGGCACCGGCTTGTCTGCGATCGATGCAGAGGCTTGCAGATCATCCTGCAGGAGGGGGAATGGGAACATCCGGCCAGCCACTTCAAGAGCAGACCCTTCACCAGAAGAGGCACAGGGTCAGTGATCATCAGTCTCGCTACTATCGCCTGCTAAATGCCATCCACGAGGTTTATTACAGTACCGATATGGATGGAAATATTACAGAGATAAGCCCGTCCATAAGGACCGTGGCCGGTTATGATTGCCATCAGATTATCGGTCGTCCTGCCACCTTTTTTTATCGTCACCCCGAAGATCGTAAAATTTTTCTCCAGCTGCTGCATCAGCATGCATTTGTCTCTGATTACGAGCTGGAGCTGATGCACCATGACGGTCGGGTGATTCACGTTTCGGCCAATGCCCATATCATGTTTGACGAGCAGAAGAGAGCCGTCGGCGTAGAGGGGATGCTGCGTGACATCACCGAACGGGTCGCGTTGCAAACAGAGCTGAAGCGGTTGAATGAAGAGCTGGAAGCGCGGGTGAGTGAACGAACCTGTGAACTTGAAGAGAAAAACAGGCAGCTTGAACTGTTGTTGATGTCGATTGAACAGTCGGCTGAGGCATTTATCATTACTGACCATGCCGGACGGGTGGAGTATGTGAACCCTGCATTCGAGCGCATCAATGGCTACAGTCCGGATGAAATACGCGGTAAAACGCTTTCGATTCTTAATAGTGGTGAACATGATGCAGGGGTATTTCATCATTTGTGGAGCACCATTCGCTCCGGGCGTGTGTGGGAAGGCACCCTGATCAACCGGAAAAAGAGCGGTCAGTGTTACCCTGCGCTGATGACGATCGTGCCGGTCATGGAGCGAGGGGAAATTACCCACTATACCGCGATCCAGCAGGATATGAGTAAATATGAGCAGCTGGAGGCCCAGTTCAGACAGGCACAGAAACTGGAGGCCATCGGTACCCTGGTTGGCGGGATCAGCCATGACTTTAATAATATGCTGGCCAGTCTGTTGATGAATCTCTATCTGGCCCGCAAGGAGGTACGCCTCCCTGACAAGCTGACTGACAGACTGAATATGACAGAGAAGCTTGTCATGCAGACATCCGACATGGTTCGGGATCTGTTGATTTTTTCCCGTGATGACAACGGTATAAAAGAGGAGCTGGAGCTCAATGAGATGGTGCAGAGCAGTCTCCGGCTGTTGCAGGTCTCTATTCCTGCGGAGGTGAAATTCAGTTTTATGCCGAGCCGGGAGAAGCTTCCTGTGCGTGGTGATGTGCGTCGCTTGCAGCAGGTGTTGATGAATGTGCTCAATAATGCGCGTGATGCACTGGCAGGGCGAAGTAAGGGCGAGTTATCACTTGCATTGCAACGTTATATTCCGGATCAGGAATTTCTCGATCGCCATCACTGTATTCATGCCGAGGTACTGGCTCACCTTAGCATCAGAGACAATGGAGCAGGTATGCCGCCAGAGGTGATGGAGCGGGTATTCGACCCGTTTTTTACCACCAAGAGTGCCGGTAATGGTACCGGTCTCGGGTTGTCGATGGTGTTCGGTTATATCGAGGAGCACGGTGGTGTGATTGAGGTTGAGTCAGAGGTGGATAAGGGGACGGTATTTCACTTTTTTCTACCCGTGATGGATCAGAGTGAGAAGGTCCTTTCTGTCTGTGACGAGGTGGTGCTGAAAGGGAATGGTGAGTTGATCCTGGTGGTGGATGATAATGAAAACTTTCGCCATGCATTGACAGAAGCATTGGCCGTATTGAACTACAGAACCATGACGGCTGCTGACGGGGTGGAGGCGTTGCTGATATTGGAAGCGCATCACCACGATCTGAGCCTGGCAATTATCGATATGGTGATGCCGCGTCTCTCCGGCAGCGAAGCAGCACGACGTATGCGCTTGCTGTCCCCATGGATGCCGATTTTGTTTGCGACGGGGCATGGTGACGCAGAGATGATACGTGAAGTTGATTCATTGAACCATGTCATGTTGTGTGAGAAACCGTTCAGGCTTGATCGCTTGTCACAACACATCCACGCCCTGATTCATGGTGGTCAGGCCGTGGATTGAGGCGGATCGGGTCGTGCTCACTGAACAAAGCCTGACTATCATGCGGGCTTATGTCTGTTGCGAAAAAAGTATGGTATCTCTGCTGTGCGCTTACTGCTCTGTCTTCTTGTGCGGGGCAGGCAAAGGTGCCTGTTGCATCGGTGCCGGCACTTACTCTTTCGGCCTATCAGGTGGATAGGGGCTGTCAGGGGGCACATCTGGATGCAGATCCGGCACTGCTTGATTTTGCCCGCGAGACGCTGGATAAAGAGCTGGGTGACAGGCTTGATCAGGAAGGGTTGATCGATCCATATGCGCCATTACGTGCAGAAATCTGTTTTGAGCAGATGCACTTGCGCACGACACTGGTGACGTTTCTGCTGTATCCGGTTGTGCGCCCTGATCAGCTGAAGGTGCAGATCATGTTGCTCAAGGGGAATCAACTGCTGCATACATGGCATTTAAATGCTGAAAATAATGCGGGTGGTTATATGGCATCGCCGGGCAGGGAGCGCCGGTATCGCATGCTGGTCAGTTTGATTAATCGAAAGTTTGTGCGCCTGCTGAAAACCAGCGACAGCAAGCCCTCATGATCACTTTTCCTGATCCGGAGCTGGCCAATGACGACGGGCTGCTTGCCGCCGGCGGTAATCTTGAGCCTGAAACGCTGTTGGCGGCATACAGCAAAGGTATTTTTCCATGGTATGCCGAAGGAGACCCCGTACTCTGGTGGGCTCCCGATCCCCGTATGGTTCTGTTTCCCGCCGAGTTTCATTGCTCCCGTCGGTTGGCTCGTCGCCTGCGCCAGTATCGTTTGTCGTGGGATGAAGCCTTTGCGGATGTCATCGGCTGGTGCGCAGGCATTGTCCGAAAAGGGGAGACTGGTACATGGATCCTGCCGGAGATGATCGGTGCCTATCAACAGCTGCATGCGTTGGGGCATGCACACTCTGTTGAAGTCTGGCAGGGCAATGAGCTGGTGGGAGGATTATATGGCGTGTTGTTACATGGTGTGTTTTTTGCTGAATCAATGTTCAGTCGAACAACGGATGGTTCAAAAATGGCACTCGCCCATCTGATTTCAATGGCAGATCAACATGGATGGGTGATGGTCGACTGTCAGTTTCATACCGACCATCTGGCAAGTCTCGGTGCCCGGGAGATTTCACGACGCGATTTTATGCAATTGATTGGATCATAATGTCTGCTTTACTTATCCTCCACCGGGGTCAGGTCTCGATTTGCTAATTTTGTTAGCAAATCGAGACCTGACCCCGGTGGGTGGAACGTTTATTGTTGCTTGCTCTGATGTTGGGGTGTGGTAAGCATGAGTCATATAATCCGCAGGTTCGCTGAGTGATATGATGCCTCAGCAAAGGATAGCTATGAGTTTGAAAACAAATCGTAAACAGCTTGTGATGACGGCAGTCCAGGGCGGGGTTGCGCCGGCCCACCAGTGGGCGCCATTTGAAGTGGGATCCGGCGGTGAGGTATTTTCCTGGCCTTCAACCGGAGGTATTACCTACAACGTCAAAATCGGTGATTCGGTATTCGGCTGGGCCGGTGAACATATCGAGCCGGGGGTGTCCTCAACCCTGAGTCACAGCAATCGCAAGGTCGAAGCCGGTTATCATTTTTTAGCCTGTTGCGGGAATCAGGTGCGCGTCATCAGCGGGGAGGCCAAAGGTGAATTCGGCACGGTGCTGGGGCATCATGGCGGTGTGAACCATTTGATGATTGATTTCCCCGATGCCACCCTTGAAAAGCTGACTTGTGATGACAAGTTTCTTGTCCGTGGCTATGGCCAGGGTTTGCAACTGATCGATCATCCGGATGTATATCTTTATAATCTTGATCCGGATGTCCTGGATACATGGGGTCTGCATGAGCGTGAGGATGGCAAGATAGAGGTGCCGGTTCATGTCATGGTTCCCGGTCATGCCATGGGATCAGGAATCGGCTCCCTCTCGGTGACGACCGGAGATTACGATATTCTTTGCCATGATGCCGAAACAGTCGCTGAGTATGGTCTCGACAGGCTCAGGTTTGGTGATTTTGTTGCGGTGATGGATCACGATAACAGGTATGGACGTACCTGGCGTAAAGGGGCGGTCACAATTGGAGTGGTGATTCATTCAGACTCACCACTGGCCGGCCATGGTCCGGGTATGATGACATTGATGAGTGCCTGTGACCAAAAGCTGGTACCTGTCCTGAGTGATCATGCGAACCTTGGTGCCCTGAAGGGTATTGGCCGTTACGCGGTGGAGTTGTAATGCGGGTTGCCTCTCTCCAGATGACATCAGGACCCGATCGCATGCAAAACCTGCGTGTGGCTTCACAGTTATTGCAGCAGGCGGCTGATCAGGGGGCAGAGCTGGCGGTTTTGCCGGAGAACTTCTCCCTGATGAGTGTGTCAGATCAGGAGAAAAGGGCGCTTGCCGAATCGGAGCAGCACTCATCGGTGCTGGATTTTCTGTCGCAACAGGCATCAGCGCATCAAATGGCGATCATTGGTGGCAGTATTCTATTGCGCGGTGACCAGGGGCTGCTGCGTAACAGCTCTCCGGCATTTGATGCTGATGGAAAATTGCTGGATATCTATGACAAGATACACCTGTTTGATGTGGAGATAGATGGTGAGTCATACCACGAGTCGTCCACGATTCAGCCTGGGCATGCTCCGGTTGTCGTGCAGCATGGGGCGTTCCGAATCGGGTTGTCGATCTGTTATGACCTCCGCTTTCCTGAGCTTTATCGCCATTATGCAGATGCAGGATGTCATATGGTTTCCGTTGTGGCTGCCTTCACCGCACAGACCGGCAAGGCTCACTGGCAGACACTGTTAACCGCCCGTGCCATTGAGAACCAGTGCTATGTGATTGCCTCAGCTCAAGCCGGGACGCATGCCGACGGGCGGAAAACCTGGGGGCATGCGATGATCATTGACCCGTGGGGAGAGGTGATGGCGATGCAGGAAGCGGGCGAAGGGGTGGTCATGGCTGATCTTTCTCTTGCCCGGCTTGAATCGGTACGTCGAATGCTTCCGGCTCTGCAACATCGGCGGAATATCCCTCCGATTTTACCGTAACTCGAACGGGATAAAGGTTTTTTTAGTCTATTCCACAGAACCTGTGGATAACCCGGTGGATAAAGCTGTGAGAAGGTAATGGTTTATTACACTGAAGTGACAGATGTCTGTTTTGCCTAAAATTTAGGCCTTCTGCATTGTTGTTATTTATCAATTAATTACGTTGGTTTGTGAAGTGCATTTGTTGCCCGTGGCAGACAAGTGTAAAAGTCGGGCGGATCTGTTTGCTGCAGTGGATATTTACTGCTCTTTTAGTTGTCTGAGGGCTTCGAACAGTGTAATACCGCAGGCTGTTGAGAGGTTAAGCGAGCGCACCGGCGCATCCTGCCGCATTGGAACCGTCAGAGGGGTGATATCAGCAAGAATGCGCTGGCTGAGCCCGCGTGTTTCCGGACCGAATACCAGCACGTCTCCGGCTTTATAGCGCACATCCCAAAAGCTTTTGCTCGCCTTGGAGCTCATGCCGAACCAGTTTCTCTCACCATTCAGCCGGAGGCGAAGGTCATCCCAGTTGTCATATTCAAATACATCCAGGTACTGCCAATAGTCCAGTCCGGCCCGCTTCAGGTAACGATCATCAAGCGAAAACCCCAGCGGATGGACCAGATGCAGCGCACAACCGGTGCAGGCGCATAAACGGGCGATGTTGCCGGTATTGGGTGGGATCTCCGGCTCGACCAGTACGATATGAATTGGATTACTCATGTGCTGTATCCTTGTATGGTGGCTGTCATATCGCAACAACACAGAACAGTCAGCTCAGTTGTTGGCACCGGTAAAAGCAGAGTCTTTCATTGCCGAATTCGGCAACGGCATGGTGTTGGCGTCGCTCTGATTAGAGAAGGCGGAATGGGTGGTAAGTGGCATTTATTCGGGAGATTCAGCTTATGCTTTGGCTCGAATCGTAGTATCGTTGCGATGTCAGAGAGTCAGGAGTTGAAATGAGTGAAACGCGGGCGCTGAAAGCACTAACCAGTCTGGACCGCTTCTATCAGGAATTACGAAAAATCCCCAGGCTGGACAGAGAGGAAGAGGAGGCCCTTGCCCGCAAGTGGCAGCGTGATCACGATCTTGCTTCCGTGCAGCAGCTTATCAACGCCAACCTTCATGTTGTCGCAGCGATTGCCCGTGAATACCGTCACTTTGGCCTGCCTGAGGAGGATCTGATTCAGGAGGGAACGCTCGGGCTGATGCAGGCGGTCAAACGCTTTGATCCGGATCGGGGCTTCAGGCTGAAAACTTATGCCGCCTACTGGATTCGGGCGTCAATCCACGATTTTATCCTGAACTCGTGGAGTATTGTCAAAATGGGGACCAACAAGTTGCAGCGGCGTATCTTTGCCGGTTTGCAAAAGGCGGAGTGTGCGATTGCCGCGCTTGAAGGGCGGGATCTTGAGGCTGTGGCCGAGCAGCACGGCACATCCGGTGAATCATATCAGGCCATTGCCGCCTCCTTTTTACGACGTGATTTCTCCATCGATTCGGATGCAACCGAAGAGGGGGCGGTGATTGAATTGCCGGCACCTGATGATTCCCCCGAGCAGTTGATGGAAGAGCAGGAGTGGCAGTCATTTACACGGACACAGCTGAAACTTGCGCTGGACCAGTTGCCTGAGCGCGATCGTTATATAATCCGGCAGCGCCATCTTATTGAGCCACCGGTGACATTGAAGGAGCTATCGGTTGAGCTTGGTGTTTCGATTGAACGCATTCGCCAGATAGAGGCGCGGGCCATGGAAAAAATTGCCCAATCCTGTTCAGATCTTGTAACCTGGGAAACAGAGTAGGACGGCCATAAATAAAAATGGCAGGAGCTAATGCTCCTGCCATTCAAAAAGTCATCGTTATCGGATGATTTAGTTCAGATGCTCATCGATAAATTCAATCAGTTTGGCCTTGTTCACAGCGCCGACTTTGGTACCCTGAACATTACCACCGGAGAACAGCATCAGGGTAGGGATGCCGCGAACACCATATTTGCCGGGGGTATTAGGATTGTCATCAATATTAATTTTCGCAATGGTGACCTGACCTTGCTTCTCGCCTGCAACTTCGTCCAGAATCGGCGCGATCTGTTTGCAGGGTCCGCACCATGGAGCCCAGAAATCAACCAGCACCGGGCCTGACGCTTTCAATACATCGGCGTCAAAGCTTTCATCGCTGACATGAATGATTAGATCTGAAGACATTTGATTTCCTCGTTTTCGTATGGAATGTTCGATACGTTAGTTCGGGGGGGGGGAGGCGTCAACCATGACAGAACAGAGCCGGCTTGAGCAGATCATCCGTACGCGCATCTCCGATGCAGGCGGTTTTCTTCCCATGGATGAGTATATGCAGGCTGCACTGTATGAGCCTGCACTCGGTTATTACGAAAGCAAAACGGTATTCGGCAAGGCGGGTGATTTTATTACCGCTCCGGAGCTCGGGCCATGGCTGGGGCTGGGGTTTGCCGACCTGATTGCCAATGTCTGGCAGCAGATGGGCGAACCAGAACACTGGACATTGATGGAGCAGGGATCTGGCAGTGGCAAGTTACTGGTACTGGTCAGCGAACTGTTGGGCCGGATGTTGCCCGCGCCACCCAGGAGGCTGATTTCTATTGAGCGCAGTGAAGGCCTGCGACAACGGCAAAAAGCCTTGTTTGATGAGAGGGGGATGCATGTCGAACAATATGCATCTCTGGATGAGATTGAACCGGTAGAGCATATTGTTGTCCTTAGCAATGAGCTGCCGGATGCGTTCCCTGTTCGTTGCTTTTGTTATCGCAGTGGCCAGTTCTTCGAGCGGGGAATCTCTGTCGGAGACGATGGCGCTTTGGCCTGGCGCAGCGCTGACCAGCCGATGCAGGCCCCGCCCGCAATTGCCGCCGAGCTGATCGCCAGCTGGCCGGATGGTTATATCAGTGAGTTTAATCCGGGGCTTTCCGGCTGGCAGCAGTCTGTCGCCCGCATAGTGCAACGGGGTGTCGTGATGACACTCGACTACGGATATAGTCAGGCTGAATATTATCGCCCCGGTCGTGTGGAGGGGACACTGCTGGCTCACGCAGGGCATACAGCTGTCGCTGATGTGTTCACCGGACCGGGAAGCCGTGATATAACTGCGCATGTCGATTTTACAGAGCTGGTTCGTTGCGGGAGAAGTGCCGGCCTGCAGCCGGTGATGTGGATGACCCAGGGGGGCTGGTTGGCCCAGTCGCCTTCCCTGCAGTCATTTGTGGAGTCGCTGGCCCGGCAGCCTGATGCCAACAGCATGCACCTGCTGGCCCACGCCAAGCGATTGCTGATGCCGTTTGGGATGGGGGAGGTATTCAAGTTGTTGATTCAGTCTGCCAATGTGGCCATTGAGCGCCCGGCCTATCTGGCACAGTTTGATCATCTGAAGGAGTTGCTGTCCCCATGTCGTTAACATCGTCCATCACAGCTGTTGCCGAGCGTATTCTGCCCGGCGGAGAAACCCTTGTACGGGCGGAAGGGATGACGATGCTGGTAGAGAATGTCGTACCGGGCGACAGCATACTGGTTCGTCCTGTGGGCAAGCGGCGGGGAGCCATGCGCGGTGAAGTGGTGCAGCTGTTGAAGGCTTCGGAAAAAAGGGTGGAGGCACCATGCCCTGTTGCCACCGAATGCGGTGGTTGTGCCCTTCAGTTTATTGCACAGGCCGATCAGCGCAGCCTTAAAAGTGAGTGGGTAAGTGATGCGTTCAGGTCACTGATCCAGACGGATACCATCGTGACCGGAGTAGCGGCAGAGGCTGTCGGTTTGCGTCGGCGGGTGCGCTGGGTGATGGGCCGCAGTGAGCGCGGCTGTGTTCCCGGATTTTATGCCAGCGCCAGCCATCAGGTGATTTACCACGAGCAATGTGTCGCAGTGACGCCGATATTGAATCAGCTGCACGACTATTTGCAGCAGCGTGATGATCTGTGTGCGGCAGAGGCGGTACAGGCAGTGGAGCTGAGCGATGGCATCCATGTGGTTATCGAAGGTGATGCAGCCACACTCTCCGGCTTTCCCGATCAACTGGCCGGTATACCGTTGCAGTGGTGGTGGCGCCATGATCAGGTAACGCGTCCGCTGACGCGGCCGGTGCAGGTGTTTCATGATGCATTGCCTGCCGGTTCTGCGGATGTGATGCTGGCGGTAGGACCTGATGATTTTGTGCAGGGGCAGCAGGCAGGTAACAGGCTGCTTATTTCGCTGATCCAGCAATGGAGCGGGCCGGTACGACGAATTGCCGACCTCTTCTGTGGTATCGGTAATTTGTCGCTGCCACTGGCGGTGGCGACCGGGGCTGTTGTCTGTGGTGCCGAACTTAATCCTGCCAGCGTCAGAGCTGCAACACTCAATGCCAAACGTTTGGGGGTGAGTGGTCGATTTGAGCAGGCGAATCTGTTTGAGCAGTTTGAGATGGAGCCCTATATTGCTGCGGATGTATTGATTCTGGATCCGCCTCGCCGCGGTGCCAAACGGATTTGTAGTCATATTGGCCAGCTGATGCCGAAAAAAATCATCATGATCTCCTGCGACCCGGTTGCCGGCGCCAGAGATGGAGCCATGTTGCAGCAGCATGGATACCGGCTAAAACGATTGCAGGCACTCGATCTGTTTGCCTATGCCGGCCATGTCGAGGCCATGAGTCTTTGGGAACGGGCCTGATTGTAACCGGATGAGCATGTGGCGATGGCTTATTCCGTTGGTCTTGATGCTTGCCTCTTGCCACGCAGCCCCCCCTTCACCGGGTTTGCTGAGAGTGGGACTGGCCCAGTTACCACTTACCCTTGATCCTCGATTTGCTACCGATGCGGCTTCAGTTCGCGTGCAGGAGCTGATTCATCGCGGATTATTGCGGTTGGATGATACATTTCAGGCAGAAGGGGATCTGGCAGAAAGCTGGCAGCACCCTGAGCCGTTGATCTGGCAGTTTAGGTTGCGGGAAGGCCTGCATTTTTCCGATGGGAGCAAGCTGACAGCAGCTGATGTGGCTGCCACATACAATGCCGTACTCAACCCCGATCTGGCCAGCCCGCTCAGAGCTGCATTTGATGCTGTACAACGTGTTGAGGCAAACGGTGACAGAACGGTACGGTTCTATCTTAAGCGGCCGGATGCTTCGCTGTTGCCCCGGCTTAACCTTGGTATTTTGCCGGTAGCGCTGGCTGGCAAGCCGCAACAGCCGCGCAACACACTTGGTTGTGGCCTGTTTGCCCTGGCGGCGTGGAATCAGAGCGGCCTGACACTTGAGCGCGTGGGGGCACATCCGGCCGACAGTTTTACCACGATTCATTTCTCGGCGGTGAAGGATCCGGTGACCAGGGTCTTGAAGATGGCACGCGGGGAGCTCGATTTTGTTGAGAATGACCTGCCTCCGTATCTGCTGGGCTATCTGCGCAAGCAACCTTCGCTGACCATGCAGACGCGATCGTCAACAACCTTCTCCTATCTGGGTATCAACCTGCATGACCGGCAGCTGAAAGATCTGCGCGTACGCCAGGCGCTTGCTCTGTCTCTTGATCGTCATCAGCTCAAAAAAGCACTGTTTGCAGATCTCCCTGTACTTGCGGAGACGATGCTTGTGCCGGCTCACTGGGCTGCTGTGAATTTGCCGGAAACATCATTTGATCCGGTGAAGGCGGCTATGTTGCTGGATCAGGCCGGTTTCCCGCTGCATGCCGATGGTATCCGCTTTTCGATCACCTATCGAACAAGTACCGACCCGGCCCGTCTGCAACTGGCAACAGCCATTGCAGCGATGTGGAGGCGCGTGGGTATTGATGTCCATATTGAGTCACTGGAGTGGGGCGGCTTTTATGCGCGTATCAAACAGGGGGATTTTCAGGTGTTTTCGCTGGCCTGGGTTGGCAATAGCGATCCGGATATTTATCGCTGGGTTCTGCATTCGTCGATGTGGCCTCCGAAGGGCTCCAATCGGGGCCGTTATGCCAATCCACAGGTTGATGCATGGCTTGACCAGGCAAGTGCAAGCACAGATGCTGACGAACGCAAAAAGTTGTATGGCAGAGTAGAGTGGCAGATGTATGCTGATATGGTCTATATACCGTTATGGTACGAACCGGTGATTGCTGTAAGCGGGGCCCGGTTAGGCGGGTTTACGCCAGCGGCGGATGGCTCGCTGTTGGGGCTTGCTTCGGCATTCCGGACGGAGTGAGTCGCGACGCTTTTTCCTGCGTTGCCAGACCACTGGCAGAATCGGTTTTTATGCAGCATACAGATACTTTAAGCGCAGGGAGTTGACGATGAATATACCCGATTTTTATCTCAAGTTGCGCCGTGTCGGCATTGATACCTACAAGGAAAATGTCGCCTACTTACATCGGGACTGCCCGATTTACCGGGCACAGGGGTTTCAGGCTCTGGCCAAGGTGGAGGTGAACAGTCGCCCTCGTGATCAGCAGTTGCTGGCCGTACTCAATGTGGTAAGTAATGACTGTATGATGGCAGTGGATGAGCTCGGTTTAAGTGAGCAGGCCTTCGAACAGCTGGGACTGGCCGAAGGTGAGACGGTCTGTATCTCCCATGCCGTACCACCAGCCTCCCTCGATGCCGTGCATCGCAAGATTGCCGGGGAGCGCCTGAATGGCGAGGACTTTCTCGCCATCATGCAGGATGTAGTGGATAATCGTTATTCCCATATGGAAATGTCGGCCTTTTTAGTAGCCTGTAGTCAGACCGGCATGGAGCGGGATGAGTTGCTTTATCTGACTCAGGCAATGGTCAATACCGGTGAACGGCTGGATTGGGGCGAACCGCTGGTCGCTGACAAGCACTGTATTGGCGGTATTCCTGGTAACCGGACGACGATGCTGGTGGTGCCGATTGTGGCAGCACATGGCATGCTGATTCCAAAGACATCAAGCCGGGCCATCACCTCGCCGGCAGGTACGGCCGATACCATGGAGACGCTGGCCAGGGTACAGCTGAGTCTTGAGCGGTTGCGCGAGATTGTGCGCCATGAGCGCTGTTGTCTGGCATGGGGCGGGACGGCGAAGCTGGCACCATCCGATGATATTCTGATTTCTGTAGAACGACCGCTGGCCATCGATTCTCCCGGACAGATGATTGCCTCGATTCTTTCCAAAAAAATTGCCGCCGGTTCCACCCATCTGCTGATCGATATACCGATCGGGCCTACGGCAAAGGTTCGCACCATGGATGAGGCGTTGCGGTTGCGTAAGATGTTTGAATATGTGGGTGATCGTTCCGGTCTTCATCTGGAGGTGGTGATTACCAACGGCGAGCAACCGATCGGGCGCGGTATCGGACCGGTTCTGGAGGCGCGTGATGTGATTCAGGTGCTGGAGAATGATCCGGCAGCACCAACCGACCTGAGGGAAAAGGCGCTCAGGCTGGCCGGGCGTATTCTTGAGTTTGATCCCGATGTGCGCGGCGGCCAGGGGTATGCCATCGCACGCGATATTCTGGAAACCGGTCGGGCGATGCGAAAAATGCAGTCCCTGATTGCAGCGCAGGGGATGAACGAGTTGCGGGCCAAGCCGGGGGTACTGGTCAAAGAGGTGATGGCGACCGAGAACGGTTTTGTGGTGGCGATCGATAACCTGCAGATGGCGCGCATTGCCCGCCTGGCTGGTGCACCGATGGATAAGGGGGCTGGTGTCGATCTGTTTAAAAAGATGGGGGACCCGGTGACAGAGGGGGAGCCCCTATACCGGATTCATGCCGAGTTCCCGTCTGACTTCGAATTTGCTCAGGATCTGGCTGAAAAAAACAACGGGTTTGCCATCGGTGATACTCCGCCGGCTCCCCGTTATTTTCCATCCTTGTAGCGAAAGGAGGGTACCATGAAGGTGTTAACATTTCCGGATGGTGAGGTGCAGGCAGCACGACTGGCAGACGCGCTGAGCCATGGTGATGCCGGGGTGATCAGTTATGCCCTGATTGAGGTGCATCGTTTTCCTGACGGTGAAAGCCGGGTCATGGTGCCGACCCCTTTGCCTGAGCAGGTCGTTATCTTCTGTAGTCTGGACCGGCCGGAGGGGAAGCTGATCGAGCTGTTACTGGCAGCATCAGCAGCCCGCGATCAGGGCGTGAAGCGCTTGATACTGGTGGTTCCTTATTTGTGCTATATGCGCCAGGACAAGGCCTTCCATGCAGGGGAAGCTGTCAGTCAGCGCGTGATCGGGAAGCTGCTTGCTGATGCATTTGATGTTGTGATGACTGTTGATCCGCATTTACATCGGGTGCATCAACTGCAGGAGGCGGTACCGGCAGCCACTGCAATTGCTCTTTCGGCAACGGGCCTGATGGCCGATTTTCTGCAGGAGCACGTGGAGCGGCCGTGGTTACTTGGACCCGATGCGGAGTCGCGACAGTGGGTTGAAGCCATTGCTGCCGGTCATGGCTTTGATGTCGGTGTGGCTGAGAAGGAGCGTCTGGGCGATAGCAATGTGCATGTTCATCTGCCCGGCGGTGCGAATGTTGCTGGTCGCAATGTTGTGCTGGTCGATGATGTCGCCAGTACCGGTCGTACTTTGCTGGCTGCGGCAGAAGCTGCAAGGGCGGCAGGAGCCGCTTCGGTTTCTGCAGTCGTCACCCATGCTCTGTTTGCCGGCGATGCCTGGAGCAAGTTGCGGCATGCCGGATTCGATCACATATGGAGCACCGATAGCATTTCTCACTCAAGCAATGTGATCTGTCTTGCTCCTCTGTTGGCGGATGCGATACAGGCTGTGTAGTGAAGGCATTGGCTCGCTCGAAATCGCTGGGTTACTCATCGATTCCCTGGAGCCGCTGTATCCGCTACTTGATTCTCGGCGCATCTATCAGGGGGAATCAAGTGGCATCAGCTCACCTTTACCGGCACTGGTTCCCGGACTTCCGCGATGGACAAAAAAAAGCCGCCCGGAGGGGCGGCTTTTCAACGATCACGCGGACCGATTTATTTTTCGGTTGAACAAACCAGCTCTTCCTCGATTTCCTTGCCGCTTTCAATTTCGTTGATGATCTTCTGGTAGTGCTCGTTAACCGGGCAGCCGCAGCTGTGCTGGCTGGTTGCATGCAAACGGGCCTGCTCAATATGCCACTGGGCTACTTTCAGATGCTGATCTACATTCATGGAATTCACCTTTTCTATGGATTCGGCTATGCCGCCTTGTAGGGGCATACTAACAAAGAGTGCTGTGAAAGACAAAATCACTGTTTATATGGTTTTGCCGATGTGAAATGTGGATGGCCCGGGTGCTGCATGCGATACCGGATGGCGTGGAGTTGTTGACCTGCTTTGTCCGTTGCCGTGACGATTCATGGATGGGCTCTGAACTCACTGCGTTCGATCAGGGGCGCAAACTGCTTAAACAACCATGGGTCGTGCTTGCTGCCGCATTCACTTTCAATCACCTGCATGATCTCTGCATGTGTACGCCCGCGATGATATGCGCGGGTTTCAGCCATTGCATCGTAGCTGTCGTTCAGGCTGATAATGCGGGATGCGATGGGTATGGTTTCACCTCGCAACTGGTCCGGGTAGCCATCGCCATCGAAATGTTCATGATGGTGACGGATGACTTCTGCAACCTCAATGCAGCCCTCAATGGATGTGGCCAGAATAATTTTTTCGCCGGTTTCTGCATGCCTGTTCATGATCGTGCGCTCATCCGGTTCGAGTCGACCGGGCTTGAACAGGATATGATCCGGAATGCCGATTTTGCCAATATCGTGGAAGGATGCGGCGATGGCGAGCAGTTCAAGTTCAGGTGCGTCCAGTCCGATCTGTTTTCCCATTTGCCATGAAAGTGCGTGAACGCGCCGGGAGTGCCAATGGGTGTGTTTGTCCCGATAGCGCAGTGCAACGGCAAGTGCCTGCGTATCCTTGTTCAGTAGTGAGTAATCAACGACTGCCATGTCAGACCTCCGTGAGTGCCACGCCCTGTCCACGGCATCCTGCCATAGTCCCGTCGATCCTTATCTGAGAATAGGTGTGATCTTCAGACTCTGCAATGCTGTCAGGGTATAGCTGGAACGCTGCACTTGAGCATGGTCTTTGGGTTGTTTGCGTTGATTCGATGGTCTCACAACTTTATGATATAGAGCTTGAATATGCAGGGGTAAACAAAATCAGGTGAACAGGGGGCATCGATGGCAGAATCAGCACGTTCTCATAACTGGCGTTTTTTTCGTGCAGGGGGGTTTGATCAGGTACTGATCGAAAATGCAGAGGATCTTTGTCGGCTGGATGAACTGGACGCCAAACTGTGGGCTTCGCTCAGCTGTCCGACGCATAACCTTGAAATGGATGCCGCTACCTTGCAATTGATCGATAGCGATACGGACGGGCGGATTCGACTTGCCGAGATTATTACAGCCGTTCGCTGGGCATGCTCCATGCTGCATAATCCCGGGATCATGCTACAGGAGGGGAGTTCACTTCCGCTTGCAGCAATCAACGACTCCACTCCGGCAGGTGCACTTCTGAAAGCATCTGCACAGCAGATTCTCGTTAATCGCGGCAGTTGCGGGGCTGACACTATCGACATTGCCGATGTGCTCGATATCCAGTCTGTTTTTGGTAAAACCAGATTTAACGGGGATGGTATTATTACCTCCGCATCGGCTGATGATGAAGAGCTCCGCCGCTTAATCAGTGAAATTGTCCAGTGTATGGGCGGTGTTGCAGATCGAAGCGGTGATCCGGGTATGGATGCCTCCATGAGCAAACAATTTTTTGAAGATGTGGCGTCCATTTGTCGCTGGCACGAAAAATCGATCAGCGATGCTGATGTGATTCTTCCTCTCGGTGAGGAGACGGCGGCAGCGCATCGTAGCTATAGTGTCGTGGCGGCTAAAATTGATGATTACTTTTCGCGTTGTCGTCTGGCCTCCTTTGATCCGCGGGCTGTGCTTCATATGAATTGTACGGACAGTCAGTTGAGTGCGATCGGCTCGGCCACACTTTCCGGAGATGCACAGGAAACACGTGATTTGCCGCTGGCCCGGATTGAGGCTGGCCAATCGCTGCCACTCGTAGAAGGGGTGAATCCTGCCTGGGCTGCGGCAGTTCAGTCGTTTCGTCAGCAGGTTGTGCAACCATTGCTTGGGGAGAGAGAGCTGCTGTCGGCAGAGGAGTGGAGCATCATCAAGTTGCGTCTGGCTCCGTTCGCCGGCTGGCAGGCCAGCCGGCCAGCGACAACGGTTGAGGCGTTAGGTGGTGAGCGATTACAGGCGATTCTGGCAGCTGGTTATCAGCCGGCGATCGACGCACTCATTGCCCGCGATCTGGAGCGACAGCAGGAGGCGAATGCGATAGCCGGAGTTGAAAAACTCCTTCGTTTTCGACGTGATCTGGTAACTCTGTTAAGGAACTTTGTCAATTTTGCCAATTTCTACAATCGGGACAGTCGCGCTATTTTTCAGGCCGGTACCTTGTTTCTGGATGGTCGCAGCTGTGAGTTGTGTATTCGTGTGGATGATGTGGCGAAACATGCTGCTGTCGCCCACCTTGGTCGTACATATCTTGCCTATTGTGAGTGTCGACGTCACAAGAGTGCCGAAAAGATGTTTATTGTGGCCGCATTTATGGCAGGTGATTCGGAAAACCTGATGGTGGGACGCAATGGTGTTTTTTATGATCGACAGGGGCGGGACTGGGATGCCACCATCGTCAAGATTATCGATCACCCGATCAGTGTGGCGCAGGCATTCTGGAGCCCCTACAAGCGGATTGGTAAAATGATCGGAGAGCAGATTGAAAAAATGGCTGCCGCACGTGACAAGGAGATGCAAACCCGGGCGGCAACGACCATCACTGAAACGGGCAAGAAGGTGGAGGGCGCCGCACCGGCCAAGCCTGCAGCCTTCGATGTCGGCAAGTTTGCCGGTATCTTTGCCGCTATCGGTCTGGCGATTGGTGCTATCGGTACAGCCATTGCCACACTCGTCACCGGTTTTCTCTCTCTGCCATGGTGGCAGATGCCACTGGCCCTGGTCGGAGTGGTGCTGGCGATCTCGTTACCATCCATGGTCATTGCATCGCTGAAGTTGCGCCAGCGTAACCTTGCACCGTTGCTGGATGCCAATGGCTGGGCAGTCAATACACAGGCACGCATCAATATCAGCTTCGGACGATCCCTGACCCAGGTGGCTCGACTACCTGAAGGAGCCCAGCGCAGGCTTGATGATCCTTTTGCGGACAAGCCATCCGGCTGGCCGTGGATATTGTTGATGAGTGCACTTGCCGGTGGCTGTGCTGCATGGTGGCTGGGCTGGCTGGTGTTCTGACGCTGGCCCCATCACGTTTGTCATATCACCGCATGATGCGGCATCAAGTTTGCTTGCCTTAGGTCAGATTTGACCCGTCGCTGCACTCTGTAGCGGGTACGGGGCGTTGATGATCAGGATTTCATTGTCCGCTGTCATAATGATTTGATCACTCTTCGCAATTGACTGAAAAATGATGCAGGGGGGGCTCTTTGCCAGCCAATATTGAGCAGTTGCTGACCGGTGAGCTGTATAGTGTGGATTTAACTGCGACGGCTGCCGAAGTAGTCAGCCTGATGCGACATAAACGTATCAGTTGCGTTCCGGTTGTTGATGATGCCGGCATAGCCGTCGGCATTATGACAGAGCGTGATGTGATGCGCCTGATTCACCGCAGCATGGATATGAACCAGACGGTTGCGACGGTGATGAGTCATCCGGTCAGAACAGCCAGTTCGGATACCTCGATTTTCGATGCCTACGAGCTTCTTAAGCGTGGTGAAATCCGGCATCTTGTGGTGACCCGGGATGGACTTGCGGCCGGCGTGTTGACGCATTCGGATCTGATGCGTGCTGTTGGTATGTTTGAGCTTCTGCAAAGAAAAAGTGCCAGTGACATCATGCTTTCCAGTGTGGCCCGCATTGCCTCCGATGACCTGGTGCAGGAAGTGATCGCACTGATGGTGGAGCGGGAAGTGACCTCGGTGGTGATTACCCATGAACGCCGGCCAGTGGGGATCATTACGGAGCGGGACATTCCGGTTGTACTTGAACGTGTAGATCATCTTCATACCCTGACCGCTGCAGATGTGATGAGTTCACCTGTGCAGATGGTACAGCTGAATACATCGGCATATGAGGCGGCTGAAAAGTTGCGCAGGAATCATATCAGGCAGCTGGTTGTGATTGATCACGATGGATGCATGGCTGGTATTATTACGCAATCGAGTTTGTTGATGGCGTTTGATGCCCGCTATGTTGAACACATGCGCAATCAGCTTCAGCTGGCTCAGGAGCGCTTGAGTCAGGGGGTGTTGCTGACAAACATCATGAACTCCGCGATTGATACAGCCATTATGGCGCTTGATTGTGAGATGATGATTGTCATTGCAAATCCGGCAGCAGTCGCAATGTTCTCATCAGAGTCAGATATGTTCATCGGGCTGAAATGGCAGCAGGCTATGGAGCAGGCCCGATTTACCGCTCCGGAGCCATCGGTCATTGTTGGCGAGATCGCTGATCATGGTACCTGCAAACATATGATTACCTCCAGCGGTGAAGATAAGCGCAGTATCGAGATCACTGTATCCGCAATCTGGGAGAAGGATGAGAAGCTTGGTTACCTGTTGCTCGCGCGTGATATTACCGAACGGCTGAATCGTGAGCAGGAGCGGGATGCCCGTATGCAGCAGCTGCGTACACTTTCCGGTGCCCTTGATGCTGCTGGTGAAGGCATCATGATCACTGATCCTCAAGGCGTTATTCAGTATGTGAATCCGGCTCTTTGCCTGCAGTCAGGTTATGCGGCGGACGAGCTCGTCGGCCAAACCCCTGCTCGCTTCAAAAGCGGCAGGCAGGAGGCCGCATTTTATACGGCGATGTGGCAGCGCATCAGTTCCGGTCATATATGGGAAGGGAAGCTTGTAGACCGGCGGAAAAATGGCGACATGTATCATGTGTTGATGTCGATCGCACCGGTATTCGATGAATCCGGCAGTATCAGCAATTATGTGGGCATCCAGCAGGACATGACGGATCACGCCATGCTTGAGGAGCAGTTGCGGCAGTCACAGAAAATGGAGTCGATTGGTACGCTTGTTGGCGGCATCGCTCACGATTTTAACAATATGCTGGCCGGAATGACCGGCAACCTATACCTCGCCCGCACGATGCTGGGAACACATCCGGCAGTCAGTCGCCTGGCAGTGGTCGAAGAGCTGGGCTTTCGCGCCGCAAAAATGATTCAGCAGCTGCTCACCTTTGCCCGCAAGGATTCGATCCAGATGAAACCGGTTCGGTTGACCTCCTTTCTGCAGGAGGTGCTTGATCTGAATCGCCTGGCAATCCCTGAAAGCATTCCGTTCTACAGTTCAATCATTGAACGTGAATTGATCGTACTCGGAGATGAAACACAGCTGCAGCAGGTGGTGATTAACCTGCTTACCAACGCCCATGATGCGGTGAGTGGTCAGCAGTCGCCGCTGATTACATTGCGGCTGGATGAGTATATTCCGGATGCTGCATTTCGCAGTCGCCATCCCTCACCGGATGAAAGCGTATTCGCCCGACTGACGGTCGCTGATAATGGTTGCGGTATTCCTGAGGAGAAGCTGGGCAAAATTTTTGATCCGTTTTATACGACCAAGGAGGTTGGCAAGGGCACAGGGCTCGGGCTGTCGATGGTCTATGGGGCGGTACAGAGCCATCGGGGCATCATTGAGGTGGAAAGCGGTGAGGGCCGGGGGGCTCATTTTCATATATATTTGCCCCTGCTGGGGGAAGAGGTTCGCTTGCAGCTGGATGAAGAGCCGTGCGGGGTGGTCAATGGCCATGGCGAGATGATTCTGCTGGTTGATGATGAAGCAAGCGTGCGTGAAACGGGGCAGGCGGTGCTGGAGAATCTGAATTATCAGGTGCTCACAGCAGTGGATGGAGAGCAGGCGGTAGAAATATTCGCAGCCAATCCGGCAGCGATTGATCTGGTGATACTGGATCTTGTGATGCCTCGCCTGGGCGGCTGGGCGGCTGCCAGCCGCATAAAATCGATCAGGGCGGACATACCGGTGCTTCTGGCTACCGGTTACGACAGGGAGGATGCTCTTAAGCAGAATACGCTTGATGATGGCGCGGTGGTGATTGGCAAGCCTTACCAGGTCAGCGAGCTGAGCAGGATTCTCAGGGAGTTACTGTATCAGCCATAGTAACACCTGTTGCGGGTTGTCGCGCTCTGATGGAGCGCTGACGTAATAGCGCCAGCATCAGCCATGCAGCCGCATGGGAGAGTCGGGTTCGGTCAGTCTCTTGATGCAGGGTGTTGAATAAAACGCGTAAGTGATTGATTAATTGCGCACAGGTGAAATGCGGTTTTTCACCCGTGCGCAATCAGTCAGCATCTCCCTAAATATGTTCGCGAGTTTTATGGAAGGTGATATCCGGCCACTGCTCAACGGTATAGTTGAGCTTCCACTGACTCGGCGCGAGGTAGGCGAGGAATCCATCGCCATCTTCTGCCAGGTTCATTTCAAACAGGCGCCGGAACTCTGCCAGCTTTTTGTCATTCTGACTGGTGATCCAGCGGGCCACCTGAAAATCCGTGCCTACGTAATCGGCATCTACACGGTATTCGGTTTTCAGTCTCTCCACGGTGACATCAAACTGCAGCACACCGACGGCACCGAGAATATAATCTCCACCAATCAGTGTTTTGAACACCTGCACGGCTCCTTCTTCGGAGAGCTGTACCAGTCCCTTGTGCAGCTGTTTGCGTTTCATCGGGTCTTTCAACCGGATGCGGCGGAAAAGTTCCGGTGCAAAGTTCGGAATACCGGTAAACTTCAGCAGCTCCTTGCTGGTAAAGGTATCCCCGATTTTGATGGTGCCGTGATTATGAATGCCGATAATGTCACCGGCATAGGCTTCTTCAACATGGGCCCGGTCCTGTGCCATGAAAATTGTGGCATTCGGTACCTTGATGTCCTTGCCAATGCGGTGGTGACGTACACTCATGCCTCGCTCAAATCGGCCTGAACAGATACGGAAGAATGCGATGCGGTCACGGTGAGCCGGGTCCATGTTGGCCTGAATTTTAAAGCAGAAACCGGAGAAGTCGCTTTCATCCGGGGAAACGGTTCTCTCCATGGCTTCACGGGGGCCGGGCGGGGGAGAGAGCTCGACAAATGCATCGAGCAGCTCTTTGACACCGAAGTTATTGACGGCCGAGCCAAAGAATACCGGCGTCTGGGTGCCGGAAAGAAAATGATCCAGATCAAAAGGGTCAGCAGCACCTTCAAGCAGTTCGATGTCCGAGCGGAGCTCGTCAGCCTGGTGGCCCAGAATTTGATCAAGTTTGGGATCGTTCAGATCATCGATATGAATGGTTTCAAAATCGGCCGTTTCCATACCGGCGGTAAACAGATTCAGCTCTTTTTTGTAAAGGTTATAAACGCCACGGAATGATTTTCCCATGCCGATCGGCCATGAAAGCGGGGTACACTCAATCTGGAGTTTGTCCTCAATTTCAGCCAGCAAATCAAGAGGTTCCAGGCCTTCGCGATCGAGCTTGTTGATAAAGGTGACGATAGGCGTGTTGCGCATGCGGCACACCTCCATCAGTTTTTCCGTTTGTGGCTCAACACCTTTACCTGAGTCGATGACCATCATCGCCGAGTCGACCGCCGTCAGTACCCGGTAGGTATCTTCCGAGAAGTCCTGATGGCCGGGTGTATCAAGCAGGTTGATTTCAAAGTTTCGATAATTGAACTTCATAACAGAAGAGGCAACGGAGATGCCGCGCTCCTGTTCGATTTTCATCCAGTCCGAGGTTGCATGCCGTGATGCCTTGCGTGCCTTGACCGCACCAGCCATCTGAATGGCGCCACCGAACATCAACAGCTTCTCGGTCAGTGTGGTTTTACCGGCATCCGGATGGGAAATAATGCCAAAGGTACGGCGCTTCTGGATTTCCTTGTTCAAACTCATGCATGTCTCTCCGGACGGGTTCAGTTTCACTCAATGGGTCGATGCAGCCGCAAAACCCCATACATGGGGCTTTTTAGGCCAATGCAAACACATGGTTTACGCTTTCTGCACAGGCGCGTTAACGACTACTCTTGCCAGGCCATGCTTTCCATGCAGCTGTATCCCATGCCGGCAACGGGTGGTGCCAGTGAATCATTAAAGGGGGCGCAGTGTAGCGAAGTTATCGCTGGTTGTGGATACTCATTGTGATGTTGAGATCACATCGACGGGCGATGTAGGTATTCCCGGGCTTCAGGGGGTCGCGGAGCGATACACCTTTCCACTGGCATCGACCCGAATAAGTTGCAGTGATTGGGGGAGCGGGGAAACCGGGGCAATAAACAGTGCGGTGCTCCAGGCATCAGCCAGTGTGGCCGAGGGGGCAATGACGGTCGCACTCTGGCTGTACATCGCAGGTTGGCCGGATTTTGGATCAAGAATATGATGATATCGCTTTCCGTTATACGTAAAGAAGCGTTCATAATCACCCGATGTTACAATGCTTTTATCGCCTTCCATCGAGAGCGACAAAAGCACTTCACCTGCCTTGCGCGGATGGCGAATACCGATTTTCCATGGCCGGTTACCATGACGGCCGATTAGCCTGATATCACCACCTGCATTGATGATGGCGTTTTCAATATGGTGTGCTTTGAGGACGGCGATACCACGATCAATGGCGTAACCTTTGGCAATGCCGCCGAAATCCAGCAGGCAACGGCGATCGCTGCGCAACCATTGGCTGCTGACATGGCGAACGCAATCCGCTGGCGCCATGGCTTTATCGATAGCGCCGGCTGCAGGCGGGGTGACAGGGGGGCTGTCAGTTGAAAAACCCCATAGCAGGTTTTCTCCGCCGAGAGCCGGATCAAATGCGCCCTGACTTTGCTTTTGAATCTGCAGTGATAATTCAAGAAGGTCGCTGACTTCATCAGGGAGTGTGATGGCCGTGTTGGGGGGGCTGGCATTGAATGCCTTGACGGTATTGGAAACATTGCCATAAATGGTAAATGCATCTTCAACCCGCTGCATTTCAGCGGCTGCATCGGTAATCGCCCGTTCCGCTGTCTCACGGGGGATACCTGTCACAGTGAATTCGACCAGTGTTCCCATCATGAAACGGGTATCGTGAATATCGGCAGGAGCCGTGCAGCCGGAAACAGGCAGCATGATAGCAGTCAGCAATGAGAGGCGATGTAGCAGCAGGCGCATGGCTCCATACTTACGATACCAGGCAGGCAGGCAAGTGCGATTTTTTATGCGGAGGCTTGCCAATTGCGAATTAGTATCCGATCATTCCGCTCGGTTATTGGGTCGGTGCGTCCGGTTCATAACTCAAACACTTACTCCTCTCTCCGTGTAAAACGGATGAGGATTATCAGAGGTGCATATGTCCGTAGTACTTACCGAAGCAGCTGCAAAAAAAGTGCAGGGATTGATGGAACGAGAGAGTGCAGATCTGCATTTGCGCGTATTTGTCTCCGGCGGTGGATGTTCCGGTTTCCAGTATGGTTTTACCTTTGATGATCAGGTAAAAGACAATGATACCGTCGTGGAGTCAAATGGTGTTCGCCTGCTGGTCGATCAGATGAGTCTGGATCTGCTCAATGGTGCTGAAATTGACTATCAGTCCTCGATTCAGGGGGAATCTTTTGTGATCAGAAATCCGAATGCGGCATCGACCTGTGGCTGTGGCAAGTCATTTACGCCTTCCGAAGCCGGCACTGGCGGTTGTGCCAACGCAGGTTATTAAAACCGGCACAGAAGATGCCTTGATGGAGATTCTTGCCTGCCCGCGGGAAATTTTCACCATCGCCATGCAAGGTTGATATCGGTGTCTGCTTGATCATTCGCTCCGTGTTGAATGAATCGTGATCTCTATTACTGTCATGTATGGCCTGTATCTTTAGCTGTAACTGATTGATTTTAAGTTGTTTGTTCGCCGTTTCATCTTAATGTCGATCGCCTGTCAGTGAATCACATCTTGCCGATGGAGCGATTTGGCACGACGACACCTGCGCTATTTCCGATTGGCCTGTCTGATGCAATCAGTATGGGTATGAAAACGTTGATGATGAGATTGCGGTATGGAGCAGCGACGCTCAGCGCTGTTTTGCTCGCACTTGTGCTGCTGTTGATTGCCGCACAGCAACTGTATGCCATGCCTGCCGGCGGAGAAGAGTATCTGTATCAGAGCAAGTCAGGTGGCGAGCTTGTCTATTATCGTATTCACCCGGTGGTCTTTCACGGAATCAGGGCACGGGAGGTGGTATGGGAAGATCACCGGATGCTTGCCCGTCATGTGTTAAACGCCAGCAATGGCAGGCCGCTGTATATGAGCAGGGTGGACAAGCAGGGTGGCGATCATGTTGAGGTGACTTACCATAGTCCGTCTGACGGCGGGACTCACTTCACCCGCAGCAACGATACAGCGGTGGTGGAGCAGGAGACGAATGAGCAGGGGTTGCTCGACCTGGGAACACTGCCGGTGATTCTGGGTGATGCCATTCGGGCCGGTGCAAGCGGAGAGATGCGTTTTTCTGCGATCAACTACAGTGATGGCAAGGTGTATCGTTTTCGTACGGTATTGATCGATCACAGAATGGTTGCTACTGCCAATGGTCAGGTGCGCTGTGCACGGCTGGCGTTGCGGCTGGATTCATGGCTCTCGTCATTGATGCCTGAAGTGACGATGGAGTTGCCCCTGTCACAGCAAAGTACATTGCCCTTCGTCTCATATTCGGGACCGGCTCTGAGTGGTACCGGTACGGTTTCACTTCATTTCTCAACAGCGACGTCGGCTGTTGCCATGCTTGCGGAGCAGTAAGTCGTCAACGACTGCCTGTCAGGATGGACCTGTGACGGGGGCAGATTGGTGGTATGGACAAACCCGGTAACCCTGAACGGGAGCGCGAAATGTGCTTGCTCTCGCAGGTGGCTGGCCACAGTTGCATCTGAATTGCCTAATGTAGTCAGAAACCTATAGTAGGGCGTGATGCTGCAACATACCTTTATAAAGTTTGTCCGTCATCTCTGGCCGCTGCTGCTGGTATTTGCATCCGGGCAGTTGATGATGCGTGTGACAGGGAATTCTGAGGCGCTTGCCATCTCGCCGTTATTGTCGCTGGCAGATTCAGCCGTTTTTCTGATTGTTTTCGGTACCGCTGCCTGGCAATCCTGCAGTTTACTTAATCGCTGTATGCTCAATGCCAGTCCGGAAAAGAGTTCGGTGCGGGTAGAGACATTAATGGCCGATTTTCCATGGCGTGTACTGAAGCTGTTCAGCATTGCCGGAGGCTGTTTTGCACTTTATTTGCTCGCTGCTGTCAGTCTGAGTGCGATAGCAGGTGAGCGTGATCTGACGGTCAGCATGTTAATCACATTGATGCTGAACTTTGGTTTTGGCGCGGCGGTGCTGGCTCCTTCGCTGGCCGTTTCCAATGCAATTGTTTTTACCGTGAATCTGCGTCTTCACCTTTCGGAATCGGGCTTGTTTCAGGGGCACCTGGCTGATGGGCACAGTTTTCGCCAGTTTACCTCGGCGTCACATCGGCCGTGGCTGGTATTTATGGTGACCGGTTTGATGCCGACCCTGATATTGTCCATATACGTTTATCTGGGACTGTACGGGGATCAGGCCAGTCGTCATTTTATTCTTCAGCAGGCACTGGTGCTGTTGGTGATGTCCGTATCCGCCAGTATGCTGCTTGTGTGGACGATCAGCCATACACTCAAGCAGGTGACAAATGAGCTGGAGAGCGGCCTGAAGCGGCTGGCAGATGGCAGCTATGATCGTTATGTTCCTGTATTGATGGATGATGAGTTCGGCGACCTTGCTCTGGGGCTGAATACCGCCATGCGTGGTATGCGGGAGCGAGAAAGCCTGAAGGACTCTCTGGAGATAGCTGCCGAAATTCAGCAGGGGTTGCTGCCCAAATTTGCACCGGTGATTCCCGGCTACCAGTTGCAGGGGTTTCAGCAGACCTGCTACTCTGTCGGTGGCGACTATTATGACTACATTGAGCTGGAAGATGGACGTGTCTGGTTGATGATTGCCGATGTGTCCGGCAAGGGCTACCCGGCTGCGCTGACGATGGCCAATCTGCAGGCGATGCTGCGGGGGCTTGCCACGTTGAACTGGCCGATAGAAGCTGCCGCTACCTATTTGAATGATGCATTGTGCGAAACACTGACCGCTGGTCGTTTTGTCACCTTGTTTATGGGAAAGTTGCAGCCTCAGTCCAATGCACTGATATGGGTGAATGCCGGTCATGTGCCTCCATTACTATGTGGTGAGTCCAGGGTGGAGCCGCTGCTGGCAACGGCACCACCGATGGGACTGGTCAAAGGTGTGAGCTATCATGTGACGCGTACGACACTCGATGCCGGCAATACGCTGTTGTGTTATACCGACGGGGTTACAGAATCTTCAAGTCGTACCGGGCGGGAGCGATTTGGAGAGCAGCGCTTGCGTCAATGGTTGCTTGAGCAGGGGAATGGTGAGCTGAACCAGTTGCCGCGAGCGCTGCTGGCCAGGTTGAATGCTTTCGGGCGCAGTGAACAGGATGATGATCTGACACTGTTATGCGTTCGCCGCAATGCAAAAAAACAGGAGAAATAATGAGCGATTACAGAATTGAATCGGACTCCATGGGGGAGATGAAGGTTCCTTCCGACGCCATGTATGGTGCATCAACGGCACGAGCTGTTGAGAATTTCCCCGTATCGGGACTTCGCTTTCCGCGCGAATTTATCAAGGCACTCGGTCGAATCAAACTGGCAGCAGCGACCGTGAACCAGGATCTCGGTCGCCTTCCCAAAGCGCGCGCCGATCTGATCCGGAAAGCGGCCGGCGAAGTGGTCGATGGTACGTGGGACAGCCACTTTGTGCTTGATATCTTTCAAACAGGTTCCGGTACATCGACCAATATGAATGCCAATGAGGTGATTGCTCATCGTTGCAGTCAACTGGCCAGCCAGCCGTCGGTTCATCCCAATGATGATGTGAATATGGGGCAGTCGTCCAATGATGTGATTCCTGCGGCGATTCATCTGGCTGCCACCGATTTGCTGCAATCAAGTCTGCTGCCGGCATTAAAATCGTTGCACAGTGCGCTGGCAAAAAAGGCGATAGAGTTCGAGTCTGTGATTAAAATCGGTCGTACCCACTTGATGGATGCGACACCGGTGACACTTGGTCAGGAAATCTCCGGCTGGGCCAGGCAGGTTGAGCTGGGGATTCACCGGCTGGAATCGGCCCTGCCGAGGCTTACTGAGCTTGCGCAGGGGGGGACGGCTGTAGGTACCGGCCTGAACACGCATGCCGAATTCGGTTCCCGGATAGCCATGGAGCTGTCACGCGCCTATGGCATTAAGTTTAATGAGGCAGTCAATCACTTTGAGGCACAGGCGGCACAGGATGCAGCCGTTGAGCTTTCAGGGCAGCTGCGCACTCTGGCCGTCAGCCTGGTCAAAATTGCCAATGATGTGCGCCTGCTCAATGCAGGGCCCCGCTGCGGAATCGGTGAAATTACGGTGCCGGCGGTACAGCCGGGAAGCTCTATTATGCCCGGCAAGGTGAATCCGGTGATTGCAGAGTCACTGGCGCAGGTTTGTGCACAGGTGATTGGCAATGATGCCACGATTGCGTTTGCCGGTGCCTCCGGCCTGCTGGAGCTGAATGTGATGCTGCCGGTTATTGCGCACAACCTGCTTGAGTCAGAGCGTTTGCTGGCATCGGCCTGCCGGATGTTTACCGATAAGTGTATCATCGGACTGCAGGCCAATCGTGAGCGTTGCCTGGAGCAGATTGAGTGGAGCATGAGCATGGTGACTTCTCTTGCTCCTGTGATCGGTTATGATCAAGCCTCCATGCTTGCCAAACAGTCTGTTGCAGAAGGTAAAACGGTGCGCCAGCTCTGTGAGGAGCATGCCATTTTGCCGGTGGCGGAGCTTAACCGTTTGCTTGATCCGGCAACCATGCTGAAGCCGAACCGCTGATGATGGCCGGTTCTATGGAACCACAATACTGTTGGCTGCGGTATCGGGAGAATACGCCTCTTCCCTGTACCGATAGCTCAGCATCAGCCACGGGAGGCTACCCTCGCGTATGAGTTTGACGATTGCCGATATCGTGACCCGCAATGTGTTGACGATTACACCTGAGACGACGATAGCTACAGCAGCTGATCTGATGGCGAGCCATCAGATCAGCTGCATTGTCGCCGTCATCGAGGGGCGTCCCGTTTCGCTTGTCACTGAGGCTGATCTGGTGCGCGCAGGTAGCCTGCAACTGGATGTCGACAGGATCATGGTGGGGGAGTTTATCACGCATCCACCGGTCACTGTCTCTGTAAACCAGAGTATCTACGAGGCCTTTGATTTTCTGATCGATCATCATATCCGGCATCTGGTGACCGTCACGCCGGATGGATTGCTGGATGGGTTGGTCACGTTTACCGACATGATTCAGGCCGTTTCCATGGACGACTTCATGAAAGCCAAACTCGTTGAAGAGGAGATGAGCGATCACGTTGTCACCATCGGGCTTGATGCTTCGGTGCTGGATGCAATGACGCAGATGAACAGGAAAGGAATCAGTTGCGTTATTATTGAACAGGAACAGCAGCCGGTGGGGATCTTTACCGAAAGGGATTCCGCCAAAATGATTGCTTCACATTGCCAGCTGGCAACGGTACCAGTGGCCGGCGTCATGACATCGCCGCTGGTCACCTTGCCGGTTGGTTCCTCGCTGCTGGAGGCATCCGAGATGATGCGCAATGCCGGTATCCGCAGGGTGGTCATTACCGCTACGGATGGGAGTACCGCCGGCATACTCACACAGTTTGATGTGATCCGTGGGCTGGAGGCCCGTCGCATCAGCCATTTCAAGAAGCTGCATGCACGAACGGAGCAGCAGCTGATCAAGAGCCAGCAGCTGCTGGTGGAAAAAGCCGAGCTTGAGCGGATTGTCTCAATCTCTCCGGCTGTCCTGTATCGCTGTGAGTATCATGCTGATACGGATGGGGGGAGATGGGTGCCGACCTACTTCAGTCCTAAAATCCGCACCATGCTTGGCTATTGTGATGAGGAGTGGCGCCAGCCTGGCTGGTGGCAGGCACACATACATCCTGACGATATCGATGCCGTGAGCCGTTGCCTGCAAAGCATTCTTCAAAGCGGAGAGCAGGATCTTACATATCGCCTGCGCAGCAAGTCAGGCGCATGGGTCTGGATTCTCGATCATGCAAGAGTCATTACCGACACTCAGAATCATCCGATTGAAATGGTGGGCTCCTGGCTGGATGTGACCAGAAATCAGCTGGCGGCACAGGAGTTACAGTCGAGTCGCCAGCGACTGGAGGCGATTCTTAATACGGTTTCCGATTCCATCTTTATGAAGGATGAGGCGGGTCGCTACCTGTTTTGTAACAGTATGGTTGAGCGCGTGTACGGGCGTCCCAAAGAGAGCATTATTGGACGCACAGATGCAGAGCTTGTCGACCCGGTGCTGGCAGCCCGTTTTGCTGAACATGACCGGCAGGCCATGCAGGAGACAGGACCGATAGTCAATGAAGAGCATGTTATCTTCGCTGATGACGGGCATGAGGTGTGTCTGGAAACGGTCAAAACGGCAGTGCATGATGAATCCGGTGCGATCATCGGGGTGCTTGGAGTAGCCCGTGATATTACCGCTTATCGCACGGCTCAGCACCAGCTGGAGCTCAGTGAGAAAAAATATCGCAGTCTGTTTGATGATGCGCTGGATATGATTCACATAACCGACGCTGAAGGGCGGATTACTGATATGAACAGGGCCGAGCTAGAGCGCTTTGGCTATGAATATCATGAGCTCGTTGGTCGCTCCATTCTGGAACTGGTGGCTCCTGCTTTCCGATCGGCATGTATCATGGCTGTAGGCAAGGTTTTGTCAGGGCAACCGTTTAGTGGTTATGAGACTGTTTTCCAGACCAGAAGTGGTGAGCCTGTCCACGTCGAAATTGCAGCAACGCCACAGTTTGATGCGGATGGGAAGGTCATCGCGGCTCGTGCTATTATGCATGACATTTCTGCCCGCAAGCAGGTTGAGGAGAAGTTGTCTGCCGCATTGGACCAGGCAGAGGGGGATCGTGCAGCACTGCAGGCCATGCTCAATAATCTCCCGTTTATCGCCTGGCTGAAGGATCGCCATGGGCGATTCCTGGCGGTGAATGAGCAGTTTGCCAGGCTGTGCGGAGTAGCGGATGCTGCTGCGGTGACCGGAAAATCGGACTTTGACCTCTGGCCACGGCCGATGGCTGAGGGCTATCTTGATGATGACCGGGAAGTGATGGAATCCGGTTGTTCAAAAACAGTGCATGAGCAGGTCATGCAACCGGATGGCAGCAGCCGGTGGTTTGAAACCTATAAATCACCAATTTTTGATGCTGGCGGGCAAGTGAGCGGAACGGCCGGAATGGCCCGTGATATCTCGGATATGCTGACTGCCGAGTGTGAGCGGAAGGCGTATGGCGAACGCCTGAAAATGCATCAGAAGAGCATTGTTTCGGTTGCTTCGGTTCCGCAGAGCGTTCCGCTAACTGAAAAGATGCAGGTGATTTGTGAGCTTGTCGCATCCACATTAAAGGCGGATAGGGTCAGTATCTGGCTGTTGTCAGACCATGGACGTTCGCTTGTGTGTCGCAACCTTTATGAACAGGACAGGCAGAGTCACAGTGATGGCATGGCGCTGGCTGCGGCAGATTATCCTGCCTACTTTGCAGCACTTACAGATGGCCGCGCCATTGATGCATCGGATGCCTGTAGTGATCCGCGTACCAGTGAGTTTGCAGACAGCTATCTGAAGCCGCTTGATATTGTTTCCATGCTTGATTCAGCCATTCGCCTGGAAGGTAAAGTGGCCGGCGTTTTGTGCTGTGAGCATATCAGTGCGCAGCGGCAGTGGTTTGCCGATGAGGTTGCATTTGTCGCCGATATGGCAACCCAGGTGTCACTGGCCATCCAGGAGAGCGGCATGCTCAAAACCATGGAGGCGCTAAAGATCAGTGAGGGCAAGCTCAAGGCGCTGGTTCAGGCTGTTCCCGATCTGATCTGGCTGAAAGACCAGGATGGAGTATACCTTGGTTGCAATACCCGGTTCGAACAGTTCTTCGGCGCCAGCGAAGCGGAGATTGTCGGTAAGACCGATTTTGATTATGTAAATAGTGAACTGGCCGAGTTTTTTCGTCTCAATGACCGTGAAGCCATGGCTGCCGGCGTACCGAGGATGAATGAAGAGTGGGTGACTTTTGCCTCGGACGGGCATCGGGCACTGCTGGAGACAGTGAAAACACCGATGCGGGATGATACGGGGCATATTGTCGGTGTGCTCGGAGTCGGACGCGATATCACCCAGCGTGTACGGAATGAAGAGCAGATGCGTCTGCTAGAAAGTGCCGTGGCGGCAGTTAATGAGAGCATCATCATTACCGATGCGGATGGTGTGGTTGTGTACGTGAACCCCGCCTTTGTTGAAAACAGCGGCTATAGCGCTGAGGAGGCTCTGGGGCGCAAGCCGCCTATTTTAAGCTGTATGGAAAAGACACCGGAAATATACCGGCAGTTCTGGGATACGCTGCAGCAAGGCATGCCGTGGTCAGGTCGTATGCTCGATCATCGCAGGGATGGTACGATCTTCCCCGTTTATCTTTCGGTGGCGCCGATATTTAATGAGCGTGAAGAAACGACCCACTTTGTTGTGGTGCATGAAGATTTGAGTACATCCGAGGAATTGCAGAAAAAGATGATGCAGTCCCAGAAAATGGAGTCGATCGGCGTGATGGCCGGTGGTATTGCCCATGACTTTAATAATCTTCTCGCTGGTCTGATCGGCAACCTTTATTTGCTGCGTATGCGTCATAAAGAAGATCGGGAAATCGTCAAACGAACCCGTGAAATGGAGTCCACCATTCAGCACGGTGCAAAGATGATTCAGCAGATGCTGACATTTGCCCGCAAGGATCGCCCTGAAATGGTGGAAATGGATCTGCGCACCTTTATCAAGGAAGCGTATAAGCTGGCATTGGCGTCGCTGCCGGAAAATATTGCCAGCAGGCTGGAGTACCCTGAGAAAGGGGGGGTATGGGTTCGCGGCGATGCCACACAGCTGCAGCAGGTGTTGCTTAATCTTGTGACCAATGCGCGGCATGCGGTGCATGATGTTGAGTCACCGGAAATATCCATTCAACTCAGTTTGGATGCGCCCGATGCTTTGCCGGAGGTATCTGGTGATGGCCATGTTCAGGCATGGTGTTGCGTGCGCTGCACGGATAATGGTTGCGGTATCGCCGGGGAGCATCTCGAACATATTTTTGATCCGTTTTTTACGACCCGTGCTGTAGGTGAAGGTACGGGATTGGGGCTGGCCATGGTCTATGGCGCGGTTCAGAACCATGGCGGTGTCATTCATGTGGACAGCCATGAAGGTCAGGGAACGACGATATCTGTCTATTTGCCGTTGAGTGAGGCCGGTGTCGCAAGGCAGTCCTCAACGGTGGATGCTCAGGTGAACGGGCAGGGCAAGGGGCTGCTGCTTGTGGATGATGAGGAGAAGTTGCGCAAGGTGCTGGCCGAGGTGCTGCGCCACAATGGTTTCTCTGTCAGGGAAGCGCATGATGGCGAGCAGGCTGTGGAGATGTATCGTCGTTACCGGCACGAGATAGATCTTGTGCTGATGGACGTGGTGATGCCGAACAAGGGGGGCGTGGCCGCAGCTTCCGAAATCAGGTGCATGGACGAGCACGTACCTATTATTTTTCAAACCGGATATGGTGAAAGCACGCAAATGGAGGCTGCACGCGCCATCAGCCACAGTGAATCCCTGCAAAAGCCGGTGAAAATCCCCGAGCTGTTGCAGTTGATTCAAGCCACAATCGGCCAGGAAAGCGCTGATTAATTCGGCTCTCGAGCGGGCCATGGGCGGATGCCATAATCCGGCAGGATCGCCGGACTGGACGGCTTTGCCGTTGCCAGATGAGCTGCAGGATGCCGCGAGTCAAATCAGGCACGTAAGTGTTTGATTTGTAAATAAAGGAAAAGCCACGCTTTTATCTTTTCGGACTGATTTTTGCCAGGGTGGCAATACATAAGCATCTCCCTAAACAGACGCTGATCCTTGGCCGGATGACAATGGGTCAGCAGCTGCCCTGGTGATCTAAAAGCCTGGAAAGCCGCGAGACCATCGGTCAAACTGCCGCGATGATTGAAGTATCTGCTCTTTCTCTTTCCGTATCGGTTCAGGGGCGCCGTGTTGAAGCTGTTTCCGGCGTTTCCCTGACGCTGAAAGAAGGCCGTGTACTCGGGCTTGTCGGTGAGTCCGGTTGTGGCAAATCGCTGACAGCACAGGCCATGCTCCGCCTTGGTGAATATCAGGGCGTGGAGAGAACAGCCGGTGATATCCGCCTTGATGGCATCAGCCTGTTTGATATGGATGACGAGGCCATGCGCCGCATTCGCGGCAGCCGTCTGGCAATGGTATTTCAGGAGCCGATGACGGCATTGAACCCGGTATTTACAATCGGTAGTCAGCTGATTGAGGTGATCCGTTTACACCTGAAACTCGATAAGCGACAGGCAAAAGAGAGGGCGACCACACTGTTGCAGGCGGTGGGAATGCAGCAGGCTGAGCAGTTGCTGTCACAATATCCCGATGCCCTGTCGGGCGGTATGCGTCAGCGTGTATTGATCGCCATGGCTATGGCAGCTGATCCTGATTATATCATTGCCGATGAGCCGACGACTGCACTGGATGTATCGGTACAGAAACGGATTATCGCGTTGCTGCTGAATCTGCAGAAGCAGCGTAATCTGGGGTTATTGCTGGTGACGCATGATTTCGGTCTGGTGGCGGAGATGTGCGATGATGTGGCGGTGATGTATGCCGGTCAGGTGGTCGAGGCAGGCTCGGTGCATGAGATTTTCGACCATCCGGCTCATCCCTATACGCGCGCGCTGATGAGTTGTCGGCCGGGTTTGTCTGCTGATAGCGGGGAGCTAACTGTGATTGCCGGCCAGGTCCCGCAGCCGGGTCGCTGGCCCTCGGGATGTCGTTTTGCCGAGCGCTGTCCGCTGGCAGATGCAGCCTGTGAACAACCGGTTGCAGCAGACGCATGGCGGCAGCAGACGCATGTGGCTCGCTGTGTTCATGCCGGTGAGGTGGTGCGATGAGCGTGCTGGCGATTCAACATCTGCATAAAAGTTTCAGCTCCGGCAGTATGTTTGCTGTGAGCGGCGAGAAAAAAAAGGCGGTGAGTGATGTTTCGTTTGAACTTGCTGCCGGAGAGACGCTGGCGATTGTCGGTGAATCGGGGAGCGGCAAGTCGACAGTTGCACGTATGGCCATGGGCTTGTTACCCGCCGACTCAGGTCGGATCTTCTGGGATGGTGAGGATATCACCCATCTGAGCCAGCATGCCTTGCGCAGCCGTCGTCATCATATTCAGATGGTATTTCAGGATCCGTTCGCTTCACTGAATCCGCGGATGAAAATCGGTGAATCAGTCGGTGAGGGGCTCAGGATTCATTTTAGCCATCTTTCAGCGAGTCAGCGTCGCGAGCGAGTGGCGGAGACGCTGTCGCTGTGCGGCCTTGATGCCTCGGGTATGGATCGTTATCCGCATCAGTTTTCCGGTGGTCAGCGTCAGCGCATCGGCATTGCCAGGGCATTGATTGTGGAGCCGCGTGTACTGGTGCTGGATGAACCGGTGTCGGCGCTTGATGTGTCAGTGCAGGCCCAGATCCTTAATCTTCTGAACAGGCTGCAGCAGGATAAAGGGCTCTCATACCTGTTTATTTCGCACGACCTTTCGGTGGTGCGTCACATCGCTGACCGGCTTGCTGTGATGTTCGCCGGCAGAGTTGTGGAGACAGGCACATCCGAGGCGGTTTTTTCTCATTGCCGGCACCCCTATACCCGGGCATTGCTGGATGCCCGGCCGATTGATCACCCGTCGCAGCGGCAAAATATTCATCTGCCTGCCGGAGCAGATGAGGGGGTCGCAGCAACGGGCTGCCCATTCCAGCCTCGTTGCCCGTTCAGCCAGCCGGATTGTGCTGCATTTGATGGTGCTCTTAACCAGGCAGGGTTTGCCTGTTTGCATCCGTGCCAGCCGGCATGAAAAAGCTGCCTGAACGTGTTGCCCTCGATTTTCAGGAAGGCGGGGTGCTGGATAAAAAGCTGCCCGGTTATGGTCGCAGGCAGGAACAGATCTCCCTTGCCGATGAAATCGCCCGCTGTATCGATCAGGGGAGCCGACTATTGGCAGAGGCTGAAACGGGGACAGGAAAAACCCTCGCCTATTTGATTCCGGCTCTGCGATCGGCTGACAAGATTCTGATCTCGACTCATACCCGTGCACTGCAGGATCAGCTGGTGCACCGAGATTTGCCTGCGGTACAGAAGGCTCTTGGTGTTCAGCGACGAGTAGCTTTGCTGAAAGGGCGCTCCAATTATCTCTGTCCGGAGCGGTTGAAAACCTATCTCGCCAGTCATCAGCTGGAGATGTGGGCCCAGAAAAGCATGCTCAAGGTGTTGGAGTGGTCGCATAAAACACGTGACGGAGATCTGTCCGGTTTGTCATTTGATCCGTTCGCCAAAGGTATTGGTGCGATGGTGACGGCAACGGCCGATCAGTGTAGCGGCTCCCGTTGCGCAGAGTTTGAGCACTGTCCTTTGATGAAGGCGCGGCAAAAAGCGCAGGGAGCTGATATTGTTGTGACCAATCACAGCCTGTTGCTGGCTGATGCTGCGCTGAAGTCAGGGGATTTTGGTGAGGTGTTACCGGATTTTGATGCGTATGTACTTGATGAGGCCCATTCGCTTCCGCAACTTGCCGGTCAGCATTTCGGGGTACAGTTGACCCGTATGCGTTTCATTCAGTGGCTGAATGATATGCAGGCCGAACTGGATGAAATGGGCGATGAGCCGGCGCTCAAAAAAGAGTTTCTCGAGCAGGGGCGCATCGTACTGGATGCCTATCTGCAGGGATTGGATGAGCTGGACAAGGCATGGTCGGTGGTATTACCACTGGCCGATTCGCGACGTGAGCGTAGCGAGGCACTGACCAAGCTGGCTGAACGGGCTGAACTGCTGGCTGAAGAGATCGCGCTGGTTCGGCAACCGGCGGCCGGTTTTGTCGGATGGTCGGAGGGTGAGGGCGAGCAGTGCCGGCATACCGTAGCTCCGGTTGAAACAGGGCCGGTGTTGGCTCAATATCTGTGGGACCGACCGGCAGCGTTTGTCTTGCTTTCAGCGACATTGCGAGTGTCCGGCTCATTTGAGTATGCCCGCAAGCGACTGGGGATTGAACAAGCTGAGGAGGTGTTTCATCCCTCCCCATTTGATTACGGGCGTCAGGCACTGATATATCTGCCACGCCATATGCCGGATGCCCGCTCACCTGCAGCACTTGAGATCATGATTGATGAAATTGAAACCCTGTTGCGAGCTTCGCAGGGAAGGGCATTTGTATTGTTCACGGCCTGGTCGATGCTGCGCAAGGTGGCGCCCGAACTGGCGAGGCGATTGCCATGGGAGGTGTTGATTCAGGGGGAGTCGGGCAGCCGGGATGCGATTCTCGATGTGTTTCGCAGGGACACTCATTCGGTTTTGTGCGGGACGCGCAGTTTTTGGGAGGGGGTGGATGTCCCCGGTGAATCGTTGAGTATGGTGATTATCGACAAAATGCCGTTTTCTCCTCCCAATGATCCCTTGCTGCAGGCGCGTATCAAACGATGTGAGGAGGAGGGCGGGAATGGTTTCAGGGATATCCAGCTTCCTGAAGCGATTGCAACCCTTCGGCAGGGGGCGGGGCGTCTTATTCGCAGTGAACATGATCGTGGTGTGATGGCATTGCTCGACTCCCGCCTTTATCAGAAGGCATATGGCCGTGTGGCAGTGGCCAATTTACCCGCTGCTCCGATCCGTGCCGACCTTGCCGATGTACGCTGGTTTTTCGAAGAGCAGGAGCAATGATGCAAACAGTTGTTCTCGGGTGCACCGGGGTCAGGTCTTGATTTGCTAAAAAATTAGCAAATCAAGACCTGACCCCGGTAAAGAGCGGAAAGCTTTTCGTGGCAGGGCTCTTTCGGCAGGGTTAACGCTGTGGCTGGAGGGAATATGAAACGGTTGCTGGGATTATCTCTATTACTGCTGCTGCCTGCCGGCGTCGCCTTTGGCGAAGCAGAGGTCGCTCCGGATGTGGATGCCTTTTTCGGGCTTCTGAACGGTTATCTTGCCAGTGTGCTTTTTCATGATGTCATGCCGGGAGAGGCAGCGGTGCCGTTTATCGTTGCCTGGCTGGTGGTTGGAGCCATTTACCTGACCTGTCGTTTTGGCTTTATCAATGTCCGGATGATGGGGCATGCCTTCAATATTATTCGTGGTAAATACCAATCAACTGAGGATAAGGGTGAGGTTTCACCGTTTCAGGCGCTCAGTGCTGCTCTCTCTGCGACAGTCGGACTCGGTAATATTGCCGGTGTAGCCATTGCGGTGAGTATTGGTGGGCCAGGGGCAACATTCTGGATGATTGTTGCCGGCTTTTTTGGCATGACAGCGAAATTTACCGAAGTTACGTTGGCCCAGATGTACCGCGAGTTCCGGCCTGACGGACGCGTGATGGGCGGGGCGATGGAGTATCTCTCCAAAGGTTTTGCCGAGAAAGGCATGGCAACGACGGGGCGGATGCTGGCACTCTTGTTTGCTGTTCTCTGTGTATGTGCCTCATTCGGTGGTGGAAATGCATTTCAGGTCTCCCAGGCACTGGGGGCCGTACAAAACGAAATTCCATTTTTCAGTACCTACCCCTGGGTATTCGGCGTATTTATGGCCGGTGCCGTCGGTCTTGTGATTATTGGCGGCATTCGCCGTATTGCTCAGGCCGCCGAAGCGATTGTGCCAACCATGGTGCTGATTTACCTCTCGGCCTGCCTGTGGATCATTCTCTCGCATGCATCAGAGCTGCCGGGCGCATTTGTTATGATTATCAGCGAGGCATTTGCTCCCACGGCAGTAGCGGGCGGTGTGATTGGCGTGATTGTGCAAGGCTTTAAGCGTGCGGCTTTTTCAAGTGAAGCAGGTATCGGTTCGGCCGCCATTGCGCACTCGGCAGCATCCGTGCGCTATCCGATCCGGCAGGGGTTTGTGGCGCTTTATGAGCCTTTTATCGATACAATCATCATCTGTACGATGACGGCGCTGGTGATTGTTCTGACCGGGGTTTACAACGCGCCTGAGCATCATGCTCTGGTTGAGGCGAGCAAAGGGGCTGCATTGACAGCCGTTGCATTTGGTTCGGTGATCTCCTGGTTCCCGATCATTCTATCGGTTTCTGTGGTACTGTTTGCCTACTCGACGATGATTTCCTGGTCTTATTACGGGGAGCGCTGCTGGACCTATGTGTTTGGGGAGCGTTACTCAATGGTTTATCGCATCATTTTTCTGATGTTTATTGTGCTCGCGTCGCTGGTCAGTGCCGGAAACATACTTGATTTTTCCGACCTTCTTCTGCTCGCAATGGCATTTCCGAATCTGCTGGCTCTCTACCTGTTACAGGGAAAGGTGGCGTTTGCCCTGAAGGAATATCTTGCCCGATTGCGCAGTGGCGAACTGGACCGTGAGGTTGAACCCCGATGATGAACAGTCATCATGGTGGCGGAAGATGATCGGGCGCATTGCATGTGCGTTAAATGAAAAGTGGTGGGGGGTAGGCTCCATGCTGATGTCATGAGGCTGTTTGCTGCAGTAGAGATTTCTCCTGATGTAGAGGCGGAGCTTGCCGAATGGTGGCTGCTTGCTGGCAAGCATTTTGACCCGCAGTACTGGCGTCAGGTCAAACCCGCCGGGTGGCATCTGACCCTGGCCTATTTTGGTGAGGTTGCTGGCAGAGATATCGATGATCTGGCCGAATCACTTGCTGCATGTGCAGCGGTTTCGCCGCCATTAAAACTATGTTGCAGCGGCTTTGGTGTGTTCCCCCGACCGCAGCGACCGCATGTATTCTGGGCCGGGGTGGATGATGTTGCCGAAAGTGGTGCCATGAGGAATCTTGCCCGTTGTTGCAGACAGGCTGGACATGCTACCGTTCGCAAACATACTGCAGGAGAGGCACCGTTTCGCGGTCATATTACGCTGGCGCGATGCAGGAGTGATCATGGCGCATTTTTTGCCGCACCGGATTTACAGGCATTGCCGCAACTTCCGGAGCTGGCATGGACAGCCGGCCGGTTCTGCCTGTTTCAGTCAGTTTTACACGCCGAAGGTGCGCAGTATCGGCGGCTGGAAACATTTCAATTATCAGGACGTGCCAACAGGCATGCCTGAGTGAGGGGATAAGATGTCAGATAAAACCAAGGCGCTGGAAACAGCGCTGGGACAAATTGAGCGACAGTTCGGCAAAGGTACCGTTATGCGTCTTGGCGACCAGGCCCGGGTTGCCGTGGATGTGATTCCCAGTGGCTCTCTGGCATTGGATGCGGCACTGGGTGTGGGTGGTTATCCGCGCGGCCGTGTGATTGAAATTTACGGACCGGAGTCATCCGGTAAAACTACACTTGCATTGCATGCTGTGGCAGAGGCCCAGCGTCTGGGCGGGCAGGCGGCATTTGTCGATGCTGAGCATGCACTGGATCCGATCTATGCCGAAAAACTTGGCGTGGATGTGGATAATTTGCTGGTGTCGCAGCCTGACTCCGGTGAGCAGGCGCTGGAAATTGTTGATATGCTGACTCGTTCAGGCGCGGTCGATATTATTATTGTCGACTCTGTTGCCGCACTGACCCCCAAGGCTGAGCTCGAGGGTGACATGGGCGATTCGCACATGGGCTTGCAGGCGCGCCTGATGAGCCAGGCTTTGCGCAAGCTGACCGGCTCCATCTCCCGTTCCAATACCACCATCATTTTCATCAATCAGATTCGTATGAAGATCGGTGTGATGTTCGGTAATCCTGAGACCACCACCGGTGGTAATGCGCTGAAGTTTTATGCCTCTGTCCGTATTGATGTACGCCGTGTCGGCAGCATCAAGAAGGGCGAAGAGGTGCTCGGTAATGACACCAAGGTCAAGGTGGTGAAAAACAAGGTTGCACCACCATTCAAGCAGGCACAGTTCTCGATCATGTATGGCGAAGGTGTGTCCCATGCAGGCGAAGTGCTCGATATGGGCGTGCAGTACGGGATGGTGAACAAGAGCGGTGCCTGGTATGCCTGTGGTAGTGAGCGTATCGGTCAGGGCAGGGATAATGCGATTACCTATCTGAAAGAGCGCCCGGAAATGCTTGATCAGATTGAGGCCGGTGTTCGTGAACAGCTGGGACTGATTGAAAGAAAAGCGACGAAAGAGGCTGATCACTCTGAACAGTGATGAGATGGCAGCCTACAGTGCCGCAATGCGCATGCTGGCAATGCGGGAGTACTGTACGGTTGAGTTGCGTGGCAGACTGATAGATAAAGGTCATGCTGCGGATGCAGTGACATCTGTGCTGAACCGCCTGCTTGCGGATGGCTACCTCAGCGAAGAGCGTTTTGCCGAGGTGTCCATCCGTTCCCGGGTAAAAAGGGGGGAGACCCCCCGGGTGGCGGCCATGAAGGCGCGTCGCAAGGGTGTAAATGAAACAGCGCTGGCAATTGCTCTGGCTGAGGCCGAGGCGTCATTTGATGCCGATAGTGCCTGCAGGGAGCTGTTGAGCAGGCGTGATCCGCAGGGGCTCTATCGCGGTGATAGCCGCATCTGGCAGCGACACGCTCGTTTTTTGCAGAACAAGGGCTTTAATACTGCTACGATTCTGCGCGTCATGAATGATACGCATGAGCAGTTTGATAACTGATCCGAAAGAGGAAGGGCATGAGAACATCGGAAATACGTAACAAGTTTCTCGATTATTTTGCAGGGAAGGGACATACCGTGCTGGATTCCAGCTCGCTGGTTCCTCATGGTGATCCCAGTCTGATGTTCACCAACGCCGGTATGGTGCAGTTCAAACAGGTCTTTCTCGGCCATGAAACGCGTCCGTATGTCACAGCTGCGACGAGTCAGAAGTGTGTGCGCGCAGGCGGCAAGCACAATGACCTGGAAAACGTCGGCCACACAGCCCGTCATCACACCTTTTTCGAGATGCTGGGCAACTTCTCTTTTGGTGACTACTTCAAGCGTGAAGCGATCGACTATGCATGGGAATTTCTGACGGTTGAGTTGAAGCTTGATCCGGAGCGGTTATTTGTAACCGTCTTCGAAGAAGATGATGAAGCCTATGATATCTGGACGAAAGAGGTCGGTATTCCGACCGATAAAATCGCCCGTATCGGTGCCAAGGATAACTTCTGGTCGATGGGTGATACCGGCCCATGCGGCCCTTGCTCCGAGATTTTCTACGACCATGGCGAGGAAGTTGCCGGAGGTCCTCCCGGAACACCGGAAGAGGATGGGGATCGTTTCATCGAAATCTGGAACCTTGTATTCATGCAGTTCAACCGTGAAGAAGATGGTACCCTGAATCCGTTGCCCAAACCGAGCGTGGATACCGGTATGGGGCTTGAGCGAATTTCAGCTGTCATGCAGGGCGTTCATAACAATTACGATATTGATCTGTTTCGCGGGCTGATCGAAGCCGCCGGTGATCTGACCGGTGTTCGCCTTGGCGATAGCAACGAATCCGATGTGTCCCTGCGTGTGCTTGCCGATCATTTGCGTTCGGTCTCATTTTTGTTGGCGGATGGCGTATTGCCAAGTAATGAAGGGCGTGGTTTTGTGCTGCGCCGCATTCTGCGTCGTGCCTGCCGTCATGGTCGTTTACTCGGCATGCATGAGGCATTTATCTATAAACTGGTCGAAGCGCTGGTTCGTCAGATGGGGGATCACTTTGCCGAGCTGAAAGAGAGCCAGGCAAATGTGATGCAGGTGATCCGCATTGAAGAAGAGCGCTTTATCAATACGCTGGATAAAGGGTTGAAGCTTGTTGAACAGGCTGCAGCCGATGCCGGTGAAGGCGGCACCATCCCGGGCGAAACCCTGTTTGCACTGTATGATACCTATGGCTTCCCGACCGATCTGACCGCTGATATTCTTAAAGGGCGGAATGTCGGACTGGATATGGACGGCTTTACCTCCTGTATGGAAGTGCAGCGGCAACGGGCTCGTGCCGCATGGGGTGGAAGTGGAGAATCAGCTCTGCCGAAGGCGGTATTTGAACTGCGTGAGCACCATGGCCCAACGGAGTTCGTCGGCTATACGACACAGGTATCCGAGGGTGTCATTACCGGTTTGATCCGTGATGGAGAGATGGCTGACTCGCTGCAGGCCGGTGATGAAGCGTGGCTGGTTGCCAATCAAACACCGTTTTATGCCGAGTCCGGTGGTCAGGCGGGCGATACCGGTGTCATCACGATGGGTGATGCCGTGTTCCAGGTCAGTGATACTAAAAAAATGTTGTCTGACCTGTTTGTTCATATCGGTAAAGTGGTCAGTGGTACCTTCAGCAGTGGTCAGGTGGCTCACTTTGCCATTGATGAATCCAGACGCATGGCCATCCGCCGCAATCATACCGCCACGCACCTGATGCATGCCGTATTGCGCAGCGTGCTCGGAGATCATGTCAAACAGGCCGGCTCGCTTGTGAATGACCAGAGATTACGCTTTGATTTCAATCACTTTCAGCCTGTTTCCGATACTGAACGGAAAGAGATTGAGGCACGTGTCAATGCTGCTATCTGGGCCAATGATGTGGTGGATACCCGTCTGATGTCTCAGGATGAGGCGATTGCCTCAGGGGCGATGGCGCTGTTCGGCGAGAAATATGGCGATGAAGTTCGCGTCGTATCGGCCGGATTCTCTACCGAGCTGTGTGGCGGTACCCATGTTTCGGCTACCGGTGATATCGGCCCGTTCCGTATCATCTCTGAAGTCGGCATTGCAGCCGGTGTGCGTCGAATTGAGGCAGTGACGGGGGCTGCGGCTTACCAGAGTCTGGTTGCCGATCTCGATGTGCTGGCGGAAACAGCCGGCCAGTTGAAAGTACGCCCGTTTGAGGCGGCTGAAGCTGTTGCCACTTTGCAGGGTAAACTCAAAGAGACCGAAAAAGAGTTGACCTCGCTGCGAGCCAGACAGTCGACAGGGATGCTCGATGATTTGATCAAACAGGCTGTTGAGATCAATGGGGTCAAACTTCTGGCAACCGAAGTTTCGGATGTCCAGGATATGCGCGACTTTATGGATAAGGCGAAGAACAAGCTGAAGTCCGGTGTACTGGTATTCGGCATGAAAAATGAGCAGAAGGTGCAGCTGGTTGCCGGTGTCACAGCCGATCTGGTTGGCCGTTTCCATGCGGGCAATATTGTCCGTGAAGTCGCGATGATTTGCGGCGGCAAGGGTGGTGGAAAACCCGATATGGCGATGGCGGGTGGCACTGAGCCGGGTAAGCTGGCTGAGGCTTTGGCCTCGGTTGCAGGAGTGTTGAGTAACCGGGGATAACCATAAGGCGATACTGATATATTGCTCTCCAGGCAAAAGTCAGTAAGCACTTATGCGCTCGATTTGACTTGCTGCATTTAGCTCACCGGGCTCTGAGGTCTGTCCCGTCCGGCTATCCTGCCGGATTGTGGCGGCTTTCCATGCCCGCACGGAAGCGCTGACTGAATCAGCGCCTCCCCAAGGAGTAACTATGCGTGTGATTGCCTCTTACAATATTAAGGGTGGAGTAGGCAAAACAACGACGGCAGTGAATCTTGCCTGGTTGTCCTCCCGCGAAGGGAGGCGCACGCTGTTGTGGGATCTCGACTCTCAGGGAGCGGCAGGTTACTGCTTCAGGGTACAGGGGAGGGCACATGGCAAGCGCTTGCTGCGGGGGAAGTCGGATGCCGCGGATATTATTCGCTCCACCTCCTATGATGGACTGGACCTGTTGCCTGCAGATTTCTCCTATCGCAATGTTGATGTTCTCTTGCATGATGAAAAACAGCCGCTTAACCGTTTGCAAAAGGTGCTCAAGCCGCTGAAGCAGGATTACGATATTGTCATTCTTGATTGTCCGCCCGGATTATCATTGCTTTCCGAAGCAGTTTTCCGGGCTGCAGATATGCTGGTTGTACCAACGCTGCCATCCATACTCTCCCTTCGTACGCTGAAAATGCTGATCGATTTTCGGAAAGAACATGCCATTAAAGATCTGCAGTTACTGGCATTTCTGACGATGGTGGATCGACGCAAAAAATTACACAATGATGTGATCGAGTCGTCGTTGCGCGCACAGTCCTGGATGCTCGAAGCCTTTGTTCCCTATGCCAGTGAAGTTGAACAGATGGCTGAGCGAAGAGAGCCGGTCGCGGCCTATGCCCCTCATGGGCGAGCGGGCACGGCCTACATGGCCTTATGGCAGGAAGTGTGTAAAAAATCAGGATTGTCTCCTTCGCCGCAGTCTTCCAGATCATGTTGAATCAGTAGGGTCTGACGCCATTGCTTTCGGCTGCCGTGATTCGATAAGGCAGATGGGGTGAATGATCATGTTTCCATGATGCAAGAGCCCTGGCGAAAATCTGCAGGGTGTGAGCCTATTCGGGTGATGCACGATCCATACCAAGATGACGTCAACGTCCAAACGTCTCTTATTTCTGATCCGGATCTTTATCCGGCAGGGATAAAGTGAAGCGCAGCTTCATGTCGGTGCATACGACTTTTTGCTGTATGATCTTCCCATGTATAATTCAATAGGGTCAGAGATGGTGTTGTCGGTAAATCAATAGGGTCTTTTTTGCTGTGTGTTGCACATGTGTGTGGATGCCAGTTTCTGTTGCAGGTCCTGATGTGAAGGATGGTCGTAGAAATAAGGCATCACGCGTGCGTCAATCTACCAGAGGAATGATTATTTTATCAAAAGAGTCAGACATCAACGGTCTCTCTTGCCTGTGCATATATGAGAGGTTAGAGCGATGTTACGAACTGATGGATTGCCAGGATGGCAGTGCATCAGCGCATCCCCGTCTATGTATACTTGAATGACTATTTCAACAGGGACAGAGTAAAATTGGATGGGGCCAAAGAAATCGCTGATGGTTCCGGCTTCTCCGGGTGGGGCATGGATAGCTCAGCGGACGGGCTTTCCGCCATCCGCTGAGCTGCAGGATACAGCGAGTCAAATCAGACGCGTAAGTGTTTCATTTGTAAGCAAAGACAAAATGACTCGGGCATCATGCCCTCGCCCTTCGGGCGGCCGATGGCCGTCCAGTCGGCTTCCTGCCTCTTTGTCACGCTTTTGCCTTTGCGAACTGATTTATTGCCATCCTGGCAATAAATCAGCATCTCCCTAATTGATCCCCTGACTGTTCAGGTATTCCTCATAGGTACCATGGTAGTCGACAATGCCTTCGGGTGTGAGTTCGATAATGCGTGTTGCGACTGAAGAGATCAGTTCACGATCATGGCTGACAAAAATCAGGGTGCCCGGATACTGCTCCAGAGCTGTGTTGAGTGCCTCGATAAACTCCATGTCCATATGGTTGGTCGGTTCGTCGAGCAGCATGACATTGGGGTTCTGGAACATGAACTTGCCAAACAGCATGCGGCCTTTTTCACCACCGGAGAGTTTCTTTACTGTTTTCTTGATATCATTCTGTGAAAAGAGCATTCGTCCCAGGTTGCCGCGAACCTCCTGTTCCCCGAATTCCTTCTTCTTCCACTGAGCCATCCAGTCAAACAGTGTCAGATCTTCGGCGAAGTCAGCTGAGTGGTCCTGAGGATAGTAGCCGATATTCACATTTTCCGACCACTTGATCGTTCCGCTGGTGGGCTCAAGGTCGCCGGCCAGACAGCGCAGCAGCGTGGTCTTGCCAATGCCGTTGGAGCCGATAACGGCTACACGTTCACCCACATTGACGGTCAGGTCGAAATTTTCAAACAACAGGTGACCAGGTTCATAGCCCTTACTCAGTTCAACCAGCTTGAGTGCAACTCGAAACAGCTTCTTATCCTCGGTAAAGCGCATGAAGGGGCTGACCCGACTGGATGGTTTCACCTCATCAAGCGTGATCTTATCCAGTTTTTTGGCACGAGACTGGGCCTGTGTCGCCTTTGAAGCATTGGCAGAGAAGCGCCGGACAAATGCCTGAAGCTGCTGGATCTCTTCGGTTTTCTTGGCATTTCTGGCCAAAAGTTGCTGCTGAACAAGGGCTGCCGCTTCCATATAATCATCATAGTTGCCCGGATAAATGCGCAGCTCGCCATAATCCAGGTCGGCCATATGGGTGCATACACTGTTAAGAAAGTGACGATCATGTGAAATGATAATCATCGTACTTTTGCGCTCGTTGATGACACCTTCAAGCCAGCGAATGGCATTGATATCGAGGTTGTTGGTCGGTTCATCAAGCAGGATGACTTCGGGATCTCCAAACAGCGCCTGCGCCAGCAATACGCGCAACTTCTGACCGGGGGAGATCGATTTCATCAGTCGATAGTGATCATCCACATCAACACCCATACTGATCAGCAGGTCGCCGGCATTTGGCTCTGCACTGTAGCCATCCAGATCGGCAAACTCGCTTTCCAGCTCACCTGCACGCATGCCATCTTCTTCACTTAATTCGCTCTGAGCGTAGAGCTGTTCGCGTTCAGCCTTAATCTTCCAAAGCTTTTCGTGCCCCATCATCACAGTATCAAGAACGGTATATTCTTCAAATGCAAAGTGATCCTGGCGCAGCTTGCCGAGGCGCTCATGCTGATCGATGTTCACGGTTCCCGATGTCGGTACAAGATCACCACCGAGAATTTTCATCAGTGTTGATTTGCCGCAACCATTGGCGCCGATCAGGCCATATCGATTGCCGTCACCAAACTTGACCGAAATATTTTCGAACAGGGGCTTATCCCCGAATTGCATTGTAATGCCGGATGTAGAAATCAAGGTGAGGTCCGTTTGTGAAAAAGATTTACCATGCATCTGTATGGCATTGAGAGGTTGCGCAGCTTAGTGGCGGACATGAGATATACAAGTGCAGTGCTATGCTATGAAATTAATTCTTTATACCACTGCTGTCCATGTGGCTGGCAGCAGGCGAAACAATCGGCACATTCCTGTTTTGGGGAAACAGAAAAGCCACCCGGGCGGATGGCTTTCTGACGGTGTATCAGGTGAGATCAATTGACAGGGGAGAGATCCTGCAAGGCCTCGATCTTCAGGGCTTGTCTCATTCGCTTGTTCATGGCTCTCTTCAAGCGCCTTTTGGCATGAATATGCCACTGATGACGAGACTTCCACTCAACTGTAATGAGAGTGGTTTCCTCAGGTGAGGTGTGTTGATGTCTACCAAGCATTGTATCCTCCTTACTGTCAGACATGTCCTTCAACAGGTGTATTTATACCAGATATGCAGGGCTGCTTCAAGATGTTTCATGCACGCAGGAGAGGTAAAAATAAGAACGGTGACATTGGCTGAAAGAGAGGGCGTGTGGCAATCGTGAATGCTTGCATTCAGCGACTCATTTCAAGTTGCAGCTGGAAGAAGTCATGGTCGCTGCCATACTGCCCGACAGACGGGATGACCCGGTATTGGAGTGGAAGTTGTATGAATATTGATCTTTGGCAGTTGCTTGGTTCTGCAGCCGCACTGTCATTCACACTGGGATTTGTCGACCAGTTGCGTATCACCTTTAAAACGCGGGAAGTGGATGGTCTCTCATTGCTGCAATGGCTTGTTTTTGCCGCTGCTTCGGCGGCATTTGCTGCTTATTACGTCCATCTTGAGCAGTGGATGATGGTGGCTGTTTCAATATTCGGTACGAGCTGCTGCGTAACCATGCTTGCCCTGATATTCAAATTTCGCCACAGGGAATGATGACGGGTCATAAGTCATCATCGTGCCTATGTAGATGCTGATTTATTGCCATCCAGGTAAAAATCAGTTCGAAAAGACAAACGTGTGGTTTTGTCTTTTCTTACAAATAAGGCACTTACGTATCTGATTTGACGAGCCGTCCATGGCTCGCTCGGAAGCGCCGAATGACTCAGCGCTTCCCTATAGGGGTAGAGTAAAAAGTCCGGTTTGGACTATTTACGAGATCAGCATAAGCAGATCGAAAATAGTGATCGATCATACAGGATGAGTTATGACAGCAGCAGTCACACATGGAGTTCATCATATCGGTCTGACGGTGGCCGATCCGGAGGTAAGTGCTGAGTTTTTTATTCGTTTGCTCGGCTGGAAAGAAGTGCGACGCGATCAAAAGTATCCGGCCATTTTTGTCAGTGATGGTGTGATCATGCTGACGCTTTGGGCGGCAAAAGGTGGGCTGGTTCATCCGTTTGACAGAAGGTCTCATATCGGGCTGCATCATCTGGCGTTACAGGTTGCCGATCAGCCGGCGCTGGAAGCGCTGCATCAGCATCTGGTCGATCATCGATGTGTGATTGAATTTGCACCGGAGCTGCTTCGAGAGGGCCCTGCCATGCATATGATGTGCTATGAACCGGGAGGCATCCGAATCGAGTTCATCTGGCCGGGACAGGGTGCTGAACAGTAGCGACAATATTTGTCGGGTGAGATGCAATCGTTGCATCGTATTCGATCACTGCAGCAGGTTGTAGGGGGCAGTCTGCATGTGCCGCGGGTTGGCTCTGCTGCGAAGGCCGGTTGCCGGAAATGACATCAGAAGGGGGTCGATGTGTTGAAGAGGGGATTTGATGGGATTTCATTTAATCAGTTCTAACAGGGTTGAGCAGCTGACGGCAGAACTGGCAATGCATCTGCTGCAATCGCCGTTGAGCAACCCGTTTGAGCCGGAGGTACTGCTTGTGCCGAGTATGCCGATGAAGCGCTGGCTCGGGCTGCAACTGGCACAAATTGCAGGCATCAACTGTAATAATGATTACCCCTTACCTGCAGCGTGGTTGTGGCAGCTGGTGTCCGATCATGTGGTCGATGCACCGAAGATGGACCCGCTTGCCCGTGATCAGGCAACCTGGAAAGTGTTCGCACTGCTTGATAATTTTATCGGTGATCCCCGTTTTGATGAGCCATTCGAAGAGCTGAACAAGTATCTCGAAAACGATAATACAGGCATCAAACGCTGGCAGCTGGCTGAACGTATTGCCGATGTGTTTGATCGCTATCAGTACTACCGGCCTGAACTGATTCAAACCTGGAGTGCGGGGGGAGGCAGCGATTGGCAGGCACTGTTATGGCGGGCACTGATCACAGAAGCGGGAAGTAAACAACACCGCCTGGCGCTGATCGAAACGTTTATGGAGAAACTGGACCGTGGGGATGTGCAGGGGTTACCCGAGAGAATCTCTCTCTTTGCAGTTTCCAGTTTACCGCCACTGTTATTGCGCCTGATTCAGCGCGTGGCCCGCTTTACTGATGTTTACCTCTATTACCTGACCCCGACAGACCAGTACTGGGCCGATTTGAAAACCGAGAAAACATTGGCAAAAATCCGTCTGGAGAAGTGCGAGGATGCAGACTATTACGAGACAGGCCATGAGTTGCTGGCCTCATGGGGAAAACAGGGACAGGTGTTTCAGGATCTGTTGTATGCGGATGAAACGTTTGAATCGCTGACCTCTTCACCCTACATATGCGAATGGCCTGACACCTTGCTGGGGAATTTGCAGCGTGATCTGTTTGAGGTGCAGATGCCTGAGCGGGTGCTACCCGAGTATGATCATTCACTTGCCGTCCATATCTGCCATAGCCCGATGCGCGAATGTCAGGTGTTGCATGATGTGCTCTTGCGGCAGCTCAACGATGATCCGGATTTGAAGCCGGAAGATATACTGGTCATGGTGCCCGAGATCAGCCGCTATGCGCCCTATATCGAGGCGGTGTTCAGGCAGGATGAATCACGGCCATTCCTGCCGTGGAATTTGTCCGATATCTCCGTGGTTGATGAGCATCCGGTGATCGGTTCATTCCTGCAGCTTCTCGAGTTACCGGCCAGCCGTTTCACCTTGTCAGAGATTCTGTCGTTACTGGATGTCCCTGAAATTGCGGAGAGGTTTGATCTTGATGGTGATAAACTCGAGGTGATTCGCAGCAAGCTGGCACAATTGAATGTGCGCTGGGGAATTGATGGCGCGCATAAAGAAGCACTGCATCTGCCTGCTACCATTGAAAATAGCTGGAAGCAGGCAGAAGAGCGTTTGATGGCCGGTTTCGCCATGGGCGACGTTTCAATGCAGGGGGGCGGTCTGTGGCAGGGCATTGCCCCGTTTGATATCGGTGGTAGTGATGCTGCTGCGCTGGCCGATTTCTGGGCACTGTTTGAACAACTGAAACACTGGCGTGCCGTCCTTGCTGAGGCTGGTAATCACACAGCGCAGGCATGGCAGGGGACAATGACGGCCATGCTTGAATCTCTGTTTATCGATACGCAGGAGACAGGCGGACGATTGCAGCTGATTCGCGATGCCATTGCGGATCTTGCCCGGCATGCCGGCGATAACCACCTGTCGCGCGACCTTGTGTGCACCTGGCTGAAGACGCGCCTGAATGCACGCGATAGTGCCGGCAACTATTTTTCCGGTGGCGTCAGCTTTTGCGGTATGCGGCCGATGCGCAGTCTGCCGTTCCGGGTGATCTGTCTGCTGGGGATGCAGGATAGTGCCTTTCCGGGACGTGAGCGCAGGCTTGAGTTCGATCAAATGTTAAATGAACGCCCGCATCCGGCTGATCCGTTAACCGGTGTGATGGATCGTTACCTGATGCTTGAAACACTGCTCTGCGCGCGTGATGCCATCCATATCAGTTATACCGGCCGCAGCATCAAAGATAACAGCGAGTGCCAGCCTTCCGTGCTGATAGGAGAGCTGCTCGATCAACTGACGGGCCAGTACGGTGATGTGCTGATGAAGCGCATCACGCATGAGCATCCGATGCAGCCATTTTCGACAGCCAACTATCTGTACGCGGAAAGCTACGATCGCTATTGGTGTGAATTGGCCAACCAGGTTGCTGCCAACAGTTTCAACCGGGATGGCGATGGGTGGCCATCCGAGCCGGTTGAAATCGATCAGTGCAGCTGCGCGACCATCGATATTTCGAGACTTTCCCGGTTTATGCGTGATCCGGTAAAGTTCTTCTTTAACGATACGTTATCGATCTATTTGAATGAACATGATGAGCCCGAGGATGAGGAGCCATTCACGCTGGATGGATTGGCAAGCTGGCAGGTGAAAAAGCGCATGCTGGATGCCTGGCTGGGCCTTGCGCCGGCCGATCAGGCCCGGATGCAGGCTGAGGGCATGCTGCCGCACGGTAACCTGGCCACGCAGGCGTACGCTGAGCAGGCAGCTGCTGTTGCCGCCTATCAGCCTGTACTGGAAGCATATCAGGAGACTCGCCCGCAAGCCCGGATGATTGAGTTGTTGATACAGGTGGATGATCGCCATGTGCAACTCATCGGGCAGGTGCGGAATTATTTCCCGAAGCGGGGGTTACTGCATGTGACGCCGTCGAAACTCAAATCAAAATATGCCATGTCATTCTGGATTGAGCACCTGACTCTGTGCGCCAGTGGCTGCCTGACAAGCGCAGAGCAGAGTACATTGATTTGCTCCGATACCCATATCTGTTTGCAACCACTGCCGGCTGATGAGGCGAAGCTGGTTCTCGCCGGCTATCTGGACGCCATGTTCAAAGGTATGCAGTACCCGTTGCCGGTATTCGAACGCTCAAGCTGGGAGCAGGCCACCAGCGGCAAAGTGCGTGACCTATGTTGGCATGGTCAGGAGTTTCAGGATATTCCGGGCGACAAGGATGATGCCTATGTCCGGGTGATTATGCGTGATGTCAGCGAATCACCTGTAGGTACAGCAGCATTTACAGATTGGGCGGAGCGCTTTTACCGGCCACTGTTGAATGCCTGGCCGGAGGGGATGAAATGAGCAGTCACATGAATTCACCGATGACACTCGATTCCACTGCCGTGCTGGATATGGACTTTGCCGGTTTCAAACTGGTTGAGGCCAGTGCCGGCACTGGCAAGACCTATACCATTGGTAATCTCTACCTGCGCATGCTGATGGATGGCTATAAGGTTAGCGAGATTCTGGTGGTGACCTTTACCAATGCGGCGACAGAGGAGCTGCGAGGACGCATTCGTCTGCGCATTCACGATGCCATGGTGTATCTGGAACAGCTGCAGGCAGGCACAGCAGCCAGCGATGATCTGTTTCTGGCCGAGTGGGGTGATGCCTTCGGTGGGGACTTTGCGGCAACAGAAAGGGCTGGCAGGCAGTTAAAGCTCGCGCTGAACAGCATGGATGAGGCGGCGATCTATACCATTCATGGCTTCTGCCAGCGGGCGCTCACGGAACATGCGTTTCACAGTCGCCAGACATTTGATGTCGAGATGATGACCGATGACAGCGACATGTGGGATGCGGCCATCAAGGACTGGTGGCGCGTCCATGCCTATCCGCTGGATCGGGCTGGTCTGCAGCTGTTTACCGCAGCCCTTGGCAGTGTCGAGTCATTGGTTGATTTGCAGAAGGAGCTGCGTAAACCGAAGGTCAAACTGTTACCCGATTCAGGTGAATCGACTGCTGATCTGCTGAAAGCCTGGCGTCAGCTCGCTGCAGAGTGGGGGGCTATCGGCAAGAGCTGGGGATCATCCAGAGAACAGCTGATCAAAGCGCTCTGTTCCGGGGCTTTGATGCAGAGAAAGAGTGTATACAAGAGCGCGAATCTGGAGGCAGTCATTGCGGCGGTGGAAACGTGCCTGGCCGGTGAGCCGGTACTGAATGCATCGGATGCATTCAATGCCATGCGAGCTACAGAGCTGAAGGCGCAACTGAAAAAAGGGCAGAGTGAAGAGCCATTTAATCACCCCTTCTTTGTCGCTGTTGATCATTATCTCGATAAGGTCTGCGGTGTTGTAAAACAATTTAAAGTCGCGGCGTTAGCTGAGGTAAATAAAGTAGCCGGTGAAAATGTTTCGGCCACCAAAAGGGCGGCAGGCCAGCTTTCATTCAATGATCAACTGGAATTTCTGGAGCGTGCGCTGGCTGATAATCATGCGCTGGGTTGCCAGATTCATGAGCGTTTCCCGATCGCCATGATCGATGAATTTCAGGATACCGATGCCATTCAATATTCCATTTTCAGGCATATCTATCAGGGCCGTAGTCGGGGTGGCCTGATCATGATAGGTGATCCTAAACAGGCGATTTACTCATTCCGTGGTGGTGACATCTTTACTTATATTCAGGCCAAGCTGGATGCTGTTGGCCACTACACGCTGGGCACCAACTGGCGCTCGACCCCCGGGCTGATTGAAGCGGTGAACCGTATCTTCTCACAGCGAGGGGATGAAACCTTTATCTATAAGGAGATTCCGTTTTCACCCGTCGCTGCAGCCGACAAGTCGCATGACCTGTTGCATGAAAACGGTGTGCCGGTTGCACCGATGACGATCTGGCATATACAGAGCGATACACCTGAAAAAGCGATCCCCAAAAATACGATGGGGCCTCTGATGCATGCTCATACGGCCAACGAAATTGCCCGGCTGCTGCATGCTGGCAGGACGGGGGCACTGAAACTGGGAGAAAAGGGGGTGGAGCCTGGTGATATTGCGGTGCTGGTGCGTACACACTTTGAAGCCAATGCGTTGAAGGATGCATTAAGAGCGCGTGGTATCAGTGCCGTGGCCAATGGTGGTGAACAGGTCTACGCCAGTGATGAGGCCACCGGCCTGCTGCAGTTACTGGAGGCAGTGATCGATTTCCGCAGTGCGTCAACGCTCCGCTGTGCGCTGGCGAGTTCACTGCTTAATTATCACTACAGCAGTATGCACGCTCTGATCGGTGATGAGCAGCAATGGCTGACGTGGATGGAACATTTCAGGGAGCTCAATGCGACCTGGGCAGCAAAAGGGTTTATGGCCATGTTCCAGCAGATGCTGCGGAGGCTGGATATCGGGGAGCGAATTGCCGCACGCCACGATGCCTCGCGCCGTTTGACCAATCTGTTGCATCTGGGGGAGCTGGCCCAACAGGCGTCGAAATCGGTGATCGGAATGGATGCATTGCTGCACTGGTTTAAGAATCAGATGGTCAGGGAAAGCAGTGAAGCGGAATTGCGACTGGAGAATGATGGCGATCTGGTACGTATTGTGACCATTCATGGCAGTAAAGGGCTGGAGTATCCGATCGTGTTTCTGCCCTATATGTGGTCATGCCGCTCGCGCAAGAGCGATGCGAAAACGCTGCTCGCCTTTTACGATGAGCAGCAGCGACAGCACTGTCTGCATGCCGATCCCGCCGATGTGCATCTGAATCTCGCCGAGAAAGAGCGACTGGCTGAGGATATTCGGCTTGCCTATGTCGCTCTGACGCGCGCGCGCGCCAAAGTGTATCTGGCCTGGGGACATGCCGGTGATGCGTCGAAATCCGCACCAGGCTGGTTGTTTCATCATCACCAGCATCCGCAGGATCTGGCTGTGGCACAGCCCATGGCCATGGGGAAAGGCACTGATGTGGGTGATGATCTGAAGAGGCTTGCTGACTTATGCGGGCATATCGAGGTGATTCCTCTGCCAACCGATTCGGAAGCTGTCACTCTTGATCAGAGTGACAGGATGGTTGATGTGTGCACGGTGACGCCATTTACCGGTTCGATTGCCGCAGACTGGCGTATCTCCAGTTTTTCAGGCATGACGCGTGATGTCCATCAGCTATTTACTCATAGTGAGCAGGTGCGCAGTGAGGATCCGGTATTCAACTTTCCCGCCGGTAGTCAGACGGGACTATTCCTGCACGCACTGTTTGAGGAGCTCGATTTTCAGCAGGATCATTCAGAACCCGTGCGCCAGTTTACCGAGAGTCAGGCTGCACGTTACGGGCTCGATGCAGATAGTGTGTCAGTGGTCGATGCATGGGTGGCCGATGTTTTGGCGACGCCACTCAGTGAGGCAGGTATCACACTCGGCCAGATTCCGCACAACAGGCGTTTGAACGAGCTGGAGTTTGATTTTTCCGCCGGCCACATCGATATCGCATTGCTGAATCAAACACTGGAGGCTGCTGCCGGTCAGCCGCTGCAGAAACTGGTGATGAATGATTGCCGGGGATATATCACCGGTATTATCGATCTGGTATTCGAGGCCAATGGCCGCTTTTATCTGGCCGACTACAAGAGTAATCATCTCGGCTTCTCACTCGATGCATATGCACCGGAGAAATTGGCAAAGGCTGTCTTCGACCGGCGCTATGATCTTCAGTATCTGCTCTATTCGCTGGCACTGCACCGTTATCTGAGATTGCGGCTGCCGGACTATGATTACGAAACCTGCTTCGGGGGCGTTTATTATCTCTTTTTGCGTGGTATGCGAGCGGACCATGGCGATAAGTTCGGTGTGTATTATGCAAGACCTGAAAAAGCATTGATCGATGCACTGGATCAGCAGGTGTTTGGCCGGGATGGTCGCAATGAGGAGGTGGTGGCATGAGTCAACACATCGAGCAGCCACAATCCCGTCTCTCGCTTCTCTTTTCCCGCTTTATCGCGGAAAAGGCGAACCAGAGCCTGAACAGTGTATTGGCACGAACAGCCGCATGGTTGTCTGAAGTGCAGCAGAATGGAGATGTTTGTCTCGACCTGGCTCTGTACACAGGTAAACCATGGCCGGATCAAAAGGGCATGAATCGCAGTGACCTGACTCCCGATCTTGATGTGTGGTGTCGTGAATTGATGCGTGATGGCATATGTGTCGGCGGACCGGGTGAACATACCCCGATGATTCTTGATGGCCATCGCCTCTATCTGAACCGCTTCTGGCGCTATGAAGATACGGTAGCTGGTGCGATAAAATCACGCTTGCAGACCCATGTTCATGTCGAGCATGAAGCTCTCAAGAAGGGACTTGTGCGTTTGTTCGGAGATGATCGTGAAGCAGGGGTGAACTGGCAGAAACTTGCAGCCGCACTCGCTGTGACACGTCACTTCTCGGTTATTTCAGGTGGTCCGGGTACGGGTAAAACATCTTCACTGGTAAAAGTGCTGGCTCTGCTACTGGAGCAGCATCCCGGGATGTATATTCGTATGGCGGCCCCCACAGGCAAAGCGGCCGCGCGTATGATGGAGTCGATCCGGCAGGCCAAGTCGAAACTCGATATCGATGATGCGATTCGGGCGGCAATTCCCGATGAGGCGTCAACCCTGCACCGCCTGCTTGGCTACAGTCCCGCAGGTTACCGCCACCACAGCATGAATCCGCTGATACTCGATTGCCTGGTGATCGATGAGGCATCTATGGTGGATTTGCCGATGATGGCGCGGCTGCTTGACGCGCTGCCTCAGACTGCGCAGCTGATTCTGCTCGGTGATCGCGATCAGCTGGCCTCTGTGGATGCAGGCAATGTGCTGGGCGATCTTACCGGTCACGGCCATGAAATCGAATACCGCCCTGAAACAGCGGAGCTGCTCGCATCGCTGACCGGTGTGAATATGGGGCTGCTGCCGGTGAATCCGGATGCCCCGGTTGTTGCCGATGCGATTGCGCTGCTCAGAAAGAGCTATCGCTTTGATGAAAACAGCGGTATCGGCAACCTGGCCCGCCATATCAACAGCGGAGCTGCGGACCAGACGATTGCCTGGCTCTCCGATCACTCCTGTGCCGAGTTGTCCTGGGCACCGGATTTAGTGTTGAACACCCTGCTTGAACAGATTGCTGATTCATATATGCCATATCTGCTGGAGCAGGATATTGCCCAGGCACTCGATCTGTTCGAGAAGCAGCGCGTCTTGTGTGCTGTCCGTCAGGGTCCGTATGGTATGGAGTCCGTCAATCGTGAGATTGCCAGGAGGCTCATCGCCCGAGGATTGCTCTTGCACGGTGAGGCCGTGGCCGGCATGCCTGTCATGATCACGGGTAACAATTATGAGCTGAATTTGTTCAATGGCGATGTCGGACTGCTGTGGCGAAATCAGGATGGTCAGTTGAGAGCGTATTTCAGAGCCGGCGATAACGCGTTGCGTGATATCTCGGTTCAGTCATTGCCACAGTATGAATTGTCATGGGCGATGACCGTGCATAAGTCGCAGGGCTCGGAGTTTGAGCACGTCGTGGCAATTCTGCCGGATATCGAGGCGGGGAGAGCTGTGCTGACCCGGGAGTTGCTGTACACGGCCGTGACGCGTGCAAAAAATCACTTCACCCTGTTTGCCGGTAGCGAGGCGGTAAGGTGGGCGGTGATTCAAACAGTCAATCGCAGTACGGGGCTGGCAGATCGTTTGAACTGGTCGGGCGGGGATACAATCACTTTGCAGCCGGATCAGTGAACGGTGTGCCGGAAGCCGGAGGTGTCATCTGGAGATCTGATCCGCCTGAATTTGATTGTTTTTTATTTTTTTGCCGAACAGGCAGGGTAGGGGAGGGACCGTCGGGCGGGATATCCACGGTTTTATGATCTGGCCCTGTATAGGCTGCCGGTGATGGCTGCCCGGACCGATCATCCGCTCCGGGCAGGAGATGCAGGCACATCCTGTGTCACATGAACCTGTAGAGAATCGGAGCTGTCCCTTCTTACAGGTTGGTGCAACCCAGGGCGAACAGGCCAGACCTTGTCTGGCCACACCCGGTCGGGGAAGCAGATGGATCGCTCTTCACGCTGAAGCAGTAGCAAGATGCCCGGGCCTTCTATCATGAAAACATCCGTGGATGAGCAGTTTCATACAGTGCCAGCGATGATCAATTTTTCAGAAGATGACGTTGCATCGGTCGGTGACGATCCCGGTGATTAAAAACAGACCATGGCCGGTTGTGCAGAGAGATTCATCAATGTGCGTGTTGTATATGCCCGGGGATGGTTCGTGGTACTTTGTTTTCCGGAAGGTGGATTAATCAATGAAGGGAAGCTGTATGCTGGCATCGCGCGCGACGGGACAGAAAACTGGTGCTCAATGGATGTGAGATCCCGGGTTGCGCTGGCGAAATGGACGGGGAGAGCGGCAGGCACATTTTTATCATGACGATCAAACTGGTTGCCAGGGTGTTGATGTCTGCCGCCATGTTGAGCAGCCAGCCATTGATCACGGATTCTTGTGACAGAATGGCAGGAAGAGCAAACATCGGGGGATTCTCTATCCTGATCGGTAAATCAAGGTGCGGTGTCGTTGATCACTACATAAAGTGCCAAACAGATACCATTTTCGCAGGGGGGCATTCTGGTTTATTTTGAAGGGAATCCATGCATTTTCTGTCAGGAATTCACCAGAATCGCGTGTTGGTTTTTAATGAGTTGTGTTGGTTTTCAGGCGCGGGTATTGTTGGCTTGGTTGTGGTTGGTCCTTTATGTGAGTGACATTTGAACCAACAAACAGAAGGACCAACAAGAGCCCGTGGAGTCAACATGCCGCTGTCCGAAGGAACCATCAGATCTGCCCGAATCCCTCATGGAAAGAACCAGCTGAAAATCAGTGATGGTGGTGGTCTTTATTTGCTGATTAAACCTTCGGGGCGCTACTGGAAACTGGCTTATCGATTCGGTGGTAAGCAGAAGTCTCTGGCCCTGGGGGTATATCCTGATGTGGGGCTGGATGCGGCGCGCGAAAGGCGGGAAGCGGCAAAAAGATTGCTGGCAAGCAATATCGACCCCGGTTATGTGCGGCAGCAGGAGCGGTATGCGCAACGTATGATGAGTGTGGTCGCAGCCACCGCTGTTGTAGCACCGCCACCTCCTGAAGAGCCCATAGCTGCATCCGTCGGGGATGAGGCTGTGGCTGCGGTTGAAAACACTCCGATCAATGCGGTTCCTGCGTCACTGGAGAGTAGTGAACAGCAGCGGCTGGAGGATCGGCGCTTACGAATTCTGCAGCAACTGATCCGTGCCAATGGTTATATGACGAATGAATACCTGTTGCAGCAGGGACTGGATACAACGGGCCACAAGATATCATTTGATCGGTTGCGAACGGATCTGGCCTGGTTGAGTGAGCAGCAGGTGATTCGTCTTGAAACATCCGATGTGTGGGTAGCCACCTTGACCCGTCATGGCCTGGAAGTGGTGGAGGGGCGTCTCTGGGTGCCGGCAATTCGCCGACCGGAGCCTGCCGCCTGATAGAGTTGTGTTGGTTTTTGTGGTGTTGGTCTATTTGGCGTGCATTTGCCTGAAGGTGGGTGCTGTGTCGCGAAAAAAAGACCAACAATAAACGGTGGCTTGGGAGGGGGCGCATCCTGTGTCTTCCGGATCTCTTTGAAGTGAAATCAAGTTGCCCGGATCTTCCCGTGCGGACAGGGCAGGCACCTTGCTTATCCTGCAGGCGCACCAACAGACTTTTATGGGCAGGACAAGAGGTGTGTACACAGGTTCAGCAGGGGAAATCCGGATATCATCTTTGCATCTGAAAACATCATAACCTGCCTTTGCAAAAGGAATTATTATCCTTGTGTTGGTTTGAAAAAGAACCAACAATACGCGGGGGAAGGAGGGGATTGGGCCTGCTCACGGCCAAACGGAGAAATCGCCCCGGGGGATCGACACATTAACATCTCCCTGGCTTGGTGTCGGCAACACCTATTTTCCTGGCCTGATTACCAACCGTATATTATTTTCTATCTGCCCTTGCGACTCCGGATCGGGATGATGGGTTGATTGCTCCGGATGATGAGGTGGGACGCTCCATATGGAAAATACATATGAGCAGCTGCTTCGCAATCCCGAAAGGTTGTCGGGCTGCGAATTGGCATGCGGAGGTAGAGCTGTTGGTGCGAGCCCCGGCAACTAACTCTATTCGTTCAATGGTGACCAGACGTAGCGTACCATCTAAAGAGGCACTCTGCCCAATATATGCGCCCCTCCAATACCCCTTTCAAAATCAGAATTATTCCGATACCGGCGGTGGCAGGGCATATCTATATTCAACGCCGGCAGGAGTTGATTGAACTGGCTTTGAACTCTGTCTGTCTACGGCGAGGTGCGCCGTTTACTGAAACCAGCGGAATGCCTTGAAAAATCATATCCGGGCCAGGAGGCAATGTGGGGATCAAGAAGCGTTACCGATGTACTGATAAAGTCGTTTCAATCACCTGTACAGCGTCATATGTCCGGGTTGCCCCTGTTATCAGGGCAACGAAATAACCCATAATTCGATGGTCTGTTTGGCATATACAGTGTCATCCTGCAGTAGCCAGAACATCATATCCAGTTTGCTATCTCCATTTCATCTGCATGTCACAATAAGAAAATGGCTGATTATCCCGGCAGGTCATTTTTTTGTCATAAATATTCAGCATGATGAACAATAATCGTCATTTAAATCACCATCAGGATTGAGAGGCTCTTATGTTTTCATCGCCACAAAACCATCAGGACCATACGCTACAGAAGAATCAGGTCATCATCTTTGCCGTAGACCGTGAAGGTATCATCACAGATGTGGATCAGGAGTATCTGAATGTCAGTGAGTTCAGACGTGGAGAGGTCGTTGGTCACCATTACAGAGACTTCTATCACCCTGATATGTCGTCATCCCTGATCGAGGAGGCATGGCGACGCATTCAGGGCGGTCATCTCTGGCAGGGAATGGTCCAGCTATTGCGCAAGAGCGGTTCTTACTGGGTAAGTATCAATGTCGCCCCTGCGCTGGACGGAAACGAATACTGGTTTGTATGTACCTGCGCCGACCCGGCTGAGATTGCGCAGGCACGCAAGATGCATCATGCCCGAAATGAGCAGGGAAGCGGGGGCGATCATCGCAGTGCTCTGTGGTCACGTTTCAACCCTCTGCATGCGATGAAAATATGGCAAAAAATTGTTGCAACTATGGTAATGCTTGCGGTGTTGATGTTGGCGTCGTGGTGGATGGCGCTACGTGGGCTCGAGGTTGCAAATGATGGTCTGCTTATGTCGGCCAATGATCGGGAGGTATCACTGGCAGCTGTGGATATTCCACACGCGATCCTCTCGATGATGGCGGATTTGCGTGATATTCAGAGTGAGCGGCAGGCGGTACTGCATCAGCAGGGGTACAGCGTTGTGGCAGAGACGCTTGAAAGAATCGCAAAAGATGCCGAGCTGATTCGCTCGGCTGATTTGAGTGAGGCGGAAGCTGATGCGGCAAAAGCCTTTTTGCAGGCATCCTCCGTTTATGTAAACGGAGCGTTGAAGCCGCTGGCCGATCAGCTTCAATCTGTAAATGACGTGATTACACCGGCGATGTTCAGACTTCACAATGCTGATTTTAAATCGATGGAAGAGCTGGGCACTGCATTCAGACAGCTGCAGCAGCAGGCAAGCAAGTCTGAAGTGACATCATCAACCCAGGCATACCATGATATTCGTGAGCATTCGCTTGGCTTTGTGACTCTGTCACTATTGCTCGCCCTGGTTTGTTCGTTGCTGTTGATTCGGAACTTCAACAAGCGCCTGCACTACACGACCGGGAAACTGAACAGCATTGCCAAAGGAGACTATTTTGACTGGATCCATATCAGTCAGCATGATGAGATCGGTCTTTTGCAGGTAGGATTGAAGACCATGCAGGTGCGTCAGGGTTACTCGGTGCGCAAGCTTTACGGACAGGCCATGGAGGCTTTGAGAATCAAGGCTGCCCTGGATAATGTACAGACTCCGGTCCAGTTAACCGATCACAATTATAATATTTTCTACTTCAATCAGGCTGCACAGCAGATGTTCCACAAACATCAGGATGATTTCCGTAAACGGTTACCCGGTTTTAATCCTGAGCAGGTGCTGGGTAGTAATATAGATATATTCCATAGCAAGCCAGGGCATCAGCGCCGATTACTGGACTCCCTGCTGGGAAGTTATACATCCGATGACTGGGCTTTCAGTGATGAGTTTGTTGTGAAGCTTGCAGTCACACCGATTCGTAATGAGGCCGGTGAAAAGGTGGGTAATGTACTGGAGTGGATGGATCGCAGTCGCGAGGTGATGGCCGAACGGGAAATTGCCGCGATGGTTGCTGCAGTTCAGCGCGGGGATCTGGCAGTAAGGTTGAATGTGGAAGGGAAAACAGGTTTCTTTGCCGATCTCGCGCATAAACTCAATGAGGTGACCGGTACGGTGGATCAGGCGTTCCGGGAAACGATTGAAGCACTGCAAGCGATTGAGGGGGGCAATTTAACTTATCGCATCAGCACCTCATACGAGGGTGATTATGATGCGGTAAAATCGGCAGTAAACGGTACATCGATCAAGCTTGCCGAGGTGATTCGTACGGTCAGAGCCTCGGCTGAAGAGGTGGAGTCTGGTTCGGGTGAAATTGCTGAAAGCAATCATTCACTGAGCTCCCGCACACAGGATCAGGCGGCAGCCCTGGAGGAGACCGCAGCCAGCATCGAGCAGATTACCGGAACTGTGCAGCAGACAGCCGACAACACCCGTCAGGCCAATATGCTGGCGACCGAAGCCAGGGACAAGGCCGCGAAGGGGGGCGGTGTTGCCGGGCGAGCTGTTCAGGCGATGGCGGAAATTCAGGCCAGCAGCCACCGCATCTCCGATATTATCGGTGTGATTGATGGCATCGCGTTTCAGACCAATCTGCTGGCGCTCAATGCAGCCGTCGAGGCAGCCAGAGCCGGGGAGCATGGACGCGGCTTTGCCGTTGTTGCCAGTGAAGTGCGCTCACTCGCCCAGCGATCTGCCGATGCGGCACGGGAAATTAAATCACTCATCGGGCAGAGCGTGGCAAGCGTCGAGACCGGTAGCCAGCTGGTCAATGAATCCGGTTCCGCTCTGTCAGAGATTGTACATGACGTCAGTCGGGTGAGTGAGCTGATTGCCGAGATTGCTTCAGCCAGTATCGAACAGGCCAGTGGTATCGATCAGGTGAACAAGGCGATTACCCAGCTCGATTCCGGTACGCAGCAGAATACGGCGATGGTGGAGGAGTCCGCTTCTGCCAGTCAGCGCTTGAATCAGCAGGCGGCAACATTGCGTGCACTTGTGGCGGTGTTCCAGCTTGAAGAGATGCCCGTGTCTCAGCATACCGGTATTCGTAATGTTGCCGAGCTGGAGAAGACGCTCTACTGAAGAACCACTATTCATTATCTGTAAAAAAAGCCCGGCCATGTGCCGGGTTTTTTTATGTCTCGCGTTCAAGGGGCAGTTGGCAGCAACGGCTGAGAGGGCTGGTGGCCGGGGGGCTTTGCCGTTACAGGAGTGACAGAGTGACTGCCCTGGCGGTGATGCCGGAACGGTCTTGTTTTACCGGTTGAAAAAGTGGGAGCCGAAGTGCATCAGGAAGTAATAGACACCATAAGCCAGCATGATGAAGACGACGATTCCCACCATGGTAGCGCCCACTGCCGTGCGCAGCCAGGCCGAAAGGTTGCTTTCATGCTCACTCATTTGCTCGACCATTTCCCAGTCTTCCAGCCCGCGTTTGGCCCGCCTCTCATCCTCGGAGGCATAGCCGAAGTGATCATCTGGCTGTTCGCCCCATTGATGTTCGACAGAGCTCATTTCAGGTGGTTGATCGTGATGCTGCTTTGTCATATCAATTTACTCCTGTGGTGGCAGTGAACCAGCATCCCTTTCCGATCCTGATTTTCTCCGTGATATCACCACTCGGACACAAGCAATGATGGCGGCGATTATAGACATCCTTTCAGGTCGGAATACAGAGCATTCGATCAACGAAGATAGCGCCAGGGAGGTGCTGACGGGCGAGAGGGGCGAAGATCGTTTCATGGTGCAGGGGTGACGACCGGTCAGGTCGCACCGATCAGCAGTGTCTGCTCCAGCATACCTCCTTAGCGGCGTTTTAATGATTTAAGGTAGCTGGCAACCTCACGACTTCTTTTCTTCTTTGCAAAGTCATAAGCGGTTTGACCATCTCTGGTTTGAATCGTGATGTCTGCACCATGTTCGACGAGCAGCTTTGCCAGGGCAAGGTCATTGGCCATTGCTGCCGAATGCAAAGGGGTGGCACCAAATTTATCCCGCGCCGAAAGATCGGCCCCTGCCGCTATTAAAAGACTGCCAATGTCATCTTTCCTGAAAAAAGCAGCCCAATGCAGAGGCGTGGCATCATACTCCCGCTCCTTGATATTTACATTGGCACCACTTTCGATAAGCAGCTTCACCACATCTGGAAACCCTCCGGATGTGGCTGCATGCACCACCGATACTCCCGAGTGATTGACTGCATTCATGTCGGCACCATGCTGTAACAGAGTGCGGACGACATGAACGTGGCCATTGCCGGCGGCTGGAAACAGAGCAGGCGCACCTTGCCCGCTGCTGGCATTTACATTAGCGCCATGATTTAAAAGCCAATCAACCACCTCTTGATGACCCTCTGCCGCAGCAAAATAAAGCGGGGTCATGCCTGCCTTGTTCCGGCAGTCGATGTGTGCGCCTTTATCGACGAGCAATTTAACGATCTCCACACTTCCACCAAATGCCGCACCATGAAGTGGCTGGGCACCATCATCTCGTTCCTGCGATACGGAAGCGCCGCTTTCGATCAATCGAATGACATCGGTTTTCTGGCTATAGAGTGCTGCATCGAAGAGGCGGGTGTCTTGCGCCTGTACCTGGGGCACGAACAAGAGCAAGCCAAACAAGAAAAATATTTTCCACATGACTTCAACCTCCAGAGATAATTCCGGGTAAGTGTGGCCTGCTTAAACCGGCATCGTATCCGCTCTTCCCCGCGGAAATCATTATAGCTTGAGACAGCCAGAACTGGAAAAGAGAGGGGGCGTTGGGCTTTATTTTAGCCAGGATGGGCCGTAAATCATCATCTTGCTCAAGAACTGATCCGAAAGCGTACATTTTAAATGTTTCGGCACATTTCTTGCCTTCTGATCATGTCATGTCGCATGCCATGATCAGGAGGCAGAAATTGGCTGAAATGATGAATAAAGAAAGTGAAAGTTCGGTGCCCGTCTTTAAATTCGGTGATCTGGTTGATGTGACGTCATTCGGACAACTGCTGGAGAGTTTCTTCAAAGCGACCGGCATTCCCAACGGGCTGGTCGCTCCCGGTGGTGAGCTTATAACGCAGGCCGGTTGGGTCGATGCATGCGTGTACTTTCACAGGGCGAATCCGGACATGCAGCATCGTTGTCATCAGAGTAATATCAGGTTGATGGGGAAGTTGCATAAGGGTGAAGTCACCGGTTGCCTGTGTGAAAATGGTCTGTACGACTATGCGACCCCTGTCGTGATTGAAGGGCAGCAACTGGCGACCCTGTTTCTCGGTCAGGTATTTAGCGAGGCGCCGGACATGGAATTTTTCCGAAAACAGGCGGAACTTTTCAAGTTTGACGAGACCAGCTACCTCGATGCCATTCGTGCGGTGCCCATTGTTAGCAAGGCCCGGATGGAGGCACACATGGCGTGTATGGTCGGCATGGCGCAGGTTCTGGCGAGCAATGGACTGGCAAGGTTGCGTGAGACAAAGCTTGAGCATGATTTGAAGAAGAGTTCCGAACAGCGTATTGAGCTGGAGGATTTGCTGAACCTGTCGCCGATCGGTATCGGCTGGTCCGATGCAAACGGTACGGTTGAGTATGTTAACAGGCGGTTTACTGAACTGTTCGGTTATACGCTGGGTGATCTGCCCGACCTTTCGGTCTGGTATCAATCAGCCTACCCAGATCCGGACTACCGGGAAAAGGTGGTTGTCCCGTGGCAGCAAGCAGTGGCACTGGCTCATCAGGAGGGCACGGTACCACCTGAGCTGGAAGTTAATGTGACATGCAGGGACGGGAGTGTGCGCCGCGTCGTCATCCGCGTCTCATGGGTCGGCAACAAACGACTGGTTAATTTCAGCGATATCACTGACCACTGGCAGAGCGAACTGCGCAACCGTGCTCACGATGCCATGCTGGAGATGGTGGCCAGGGGATTACCTTTGTCCGATATTCTGTCTGCCATTGTGAGCGCCATCGAAGCGGAAGAGCCCAGCTCAATGTGCAGTGTGTTGTTACTGGATCAGGAGAGCCAGTGCCTTTATACGGGGGCTGCTCCCGGTCTTCCCGACTTCTATAACAATATCGTCAACGGGTTAAAGATTGGTATGGGCGTAGGTTCCTGCGGAACAGCAGCTTTCTCGGGAAAGCGGGTTATTGTTGAAGATATTTCCACTCATGAATATTGGCGAGTAGCTGCCGAAATAGCCCAACAGGCCAACCTCGGATCTTGCTGGTCAGAACCCATTTTCGGCTCCAAAGGCAATGTATTAGGCACTTTCGCAATCTATCACAGCCAGCCATCCACCCCGAGCCCTGAAGATATCGAGCGCATCACCTTCGCCGCCAATATTGCCGCGATTGCTATTGAAAACAGAAACACGCGTGACGAACTGGCAGAACGTGAGCGCGAATTTCGCAGTCTGGCCGAGAATGCCCCCGATAATATTGCTCGATACGATTTGCATGGACGAATGATTTATGCCAATCCGCGTCTGGAACAAACGCTGCACGCCCCTGCCGAAAAGATGCTGGGGAGACGTCCGGCCGAACATGCCCAGGGTTATGAATGCTATTATGAATCACAATTGATGCATGTAATTGAAACCGGTGAGGAGGTCTCGTTCGAGTTTGGTGCACTTGGTGCGATGGATGATACCCCTACCCATTTGATACATATGGTTGCCGAGCGCGATGAAGCTGGCGCGATTGTCGGCGTGCTGGCGATCGGTCGGGATATTAGTGAGCGCAAGCAGATGGAGCAGCTTCTGGAAGCCCGTGAGCGGGAATTTCGCACGCTGGCCGAAAATGCTCCTGTACTCATTGCCCGATATGATTGCGAAGGTAGATTGCTCTACAGCAACCCAAAGCTGAAGTACAACTTTCCTGTGCCTGTTGAAACGGTTATCGGCAAACGCCTCGATGAGTTTCCAGAGTTGCCCTTTGCCGCATTTTTCATGGATAAGGTATCCCAAATCGTGACAACCGGCGAAGCGCGTGTCTTTGAAACTGAAATCCCCGGGATTGACGGCGAAGAGACCCATCTGGTCAGCATGGTTGCTGAACGCGACGAGTCCGGCGCGATTTCTGGCATTCTCACCATTGGTCAGGACATCACCGGGCGCAAACGTATGGAGAGAGAGCTGGAACGACAGGCTCATTTTGATGCGCTGACCGGCCTGGCGAATCGACGCTATTTTCTACAGCAGGCAGAGAGTGAAATTGGTCGCTGCAGGCGCTATGGCGGGACGCTCTCCCTGACCATGTTTGATATCGATTTTTTCAAAAAAGTGAACGACAGTTATGGACACGATGTGGGGGACCAGGTACTGCGCAAGGTTGCCGACTGGTGCGGAACGGTGCTGCGTGATATCGATACGATCGGACGTCTGGGCGGTGAGGAGTTTGCCATCCTGATGCCTCAGACAGATCTGCAGCAGGGGCTGGATGTCGCCGAGCGCCTGCGTATGGCAATGGCCGAGGATGGCATTGCGCTGCCGGGCGGGGATCAGCTTGGCATCACCGCCTCATTCGGTGTGGTGACGCTTGACGAGGGGGAGGGGGATATTGATGCGTTGCTGATTCGTGCCGACCAAGCGATGTATCGGGCCAAAAAGGCAGGGCGAAACCGGGTCTGCTCAGGGGGCTGATCGAACCCGGAGGGTCAGTTCTTAACCCGGAGGGTCAGTTCTTTAGTTTATAGTTGAGCCGATTAGGGGGGGGGCTGATTAAACCCGCTGTTTGTTGTTGCTTCCCTGACCGGGAGCGATTCATCCGGTGATCTGCCCGGGTCAGATCACTCAATCATGTTTTTAACTACAGCAATATAGGGGCTCAACCAGTTAAGTTGGCACCTGATCCCGGATCTGGTGAACAGATGGGCGAGGCTCAAGTGCAGGGATGAATCCTGATATCGTCATTTTCCCGGATTGCCAGGTGCGGAATATTTCCTTGCTCAGATTTGGCGGCATACATGGCTTCATCGGCCAGTTGTAGCAATTGTCCGAGCTTGCTTTCCCTGTCATTGAACAGGGTGATGCCGATACTTGGATTACAAATGCGCTCTTCCTTTTCCAGAGCATAGGGATAAGAAAGCGCCTGTCGGATTTTTTCGGTCACGTTGCGCGTTTGCTGCAGGGCGACGGCGTAATCCTTGCCCAGTTGCTCCAGAATGATGACAAATTCATCGCCACCCAGGCGGCAGGTGATGTCCACTTCGCGGATACTTCCCTGCATTCTGCGGGACGCCTCGATTAGCACCTGATCACCTGCGTCGTGGCCCAATTCATCATTGACGGCCTTGAATTTGTCCAGATCGAGAAACAGAAGGGCCCGGTAATGATGGTCACGATGACTCATGGCCATACTCTGCTGCAGGCGCGCATCCATCATGCGTCGGTTGGCCAGACCGGTGAGCGAATCGTAATAGGCCATCTGTTCGACTTGATGCAGTGCTTCCTGCAGTTTGGCATCAATGGCGATCAGCTTTGCATTCTTGATGGCAATCCGCTTCTTTTGATTGGACAGAGAGAGCAGGATAGTGAAAAGCAGCAGATCGACCGCGACACCGCCGACCCCGATGACTGCGGGTTGAGCGCTGGAAAGCTCTTTCTCGAAACTGCTTGTACTGTGAAAATGGGCATGCCATGTATGACCCGGCAGTTCGATGGTTGTGTGTGTGTCGAACATGTTGGTCTCGGATGTGTGTCCGGAGCCATCGTGAGTTGAGCGATACATTAACTGGTCATCCGACCCGGTGTTGCTGTCGTAGATTTCAAACGAGAGATTATTCGGCACTGCTCCCAGAATCCCCTGCATCAGATCGTGCATGCGAAAAGGGCTGTAAACAAAGCCGATGATATTGGATCGCCGCTCTTCAGGTGTATCGATGGTTGCGCCCTTGCGGTAAAGCGGGAGATACATCAGAAAGCCCGCCTGCACATCCTGATTCGTTTCCTGCACCAGAATTACACGGCCGGATAGGGCCGGATTACCGGTACTCATGGCATAGAGCATGGCGCTGTGACGGGTGGACTCGGAGAACATGTCATAGCCGAATGCACGCCGGTTTCTCCAATCGAAGGGTTCGAGGTAATCAATACTGCTGTAGGTGTCGCGTTTGCCGGTCGGATGAATGGCAAAATCGGGGAATCCATTCGCCTGGATGATTGTCTCGTGTCGGGCTACTTCATCCGGTTTCAGTACGGATGCAAAGCCGATCCCCTGAATACCGGGATAGTAGAGGTCGATCTTCAGAGTGCTAACATAGTTGTGCCAGTCAATGCGAGTGACTTCATCACTGGCCTCAAACAATGCAACGCCGCCGCGCAAGACCTGTTCATATTCGAGCATGCGTTGAATGATCTTTTGGCGCGCATCTTCTACTGCAAAATTGAAATTGTCCTGAGCATGAATGCCCACGTAATGCCGCGAAATCGACCAGGCAATCAGGGTCAGCGAAAGAGAGGTGATCAGTACAATCCAGGCTGTGATTTCATTATGGAAAATATCGTGCCATGCACGTTTTGGCGGTGCAATCAGTTCACTATGGGATTGTTCTGCATGGGGCCTGGACATCGTGTACCACCTGACTCAGCGCTTGTTAGTCCGATCCGCAGCAATAATCAGGCCAGCATCCTGCTGCTTTGCCTGGTTAAGCTGAAATCAGGGTACAGTTGGCGCAGGCAAGTAAGCTCATCCGCTATGGAAGTGCTGATCAATTCGGCACTTCCGAGCGAGCCATGGACGGGCGCCACAATCCGGCAGGATAGCCGGATTGGACGGTTTTGCCGCCGCCAGGTGAGCTGCAGGATGCAGCGATCAAATCAGATGCGTAAGTGACTGATTTGTAAGCAAAGATAAAATGACTCGGTCATCATGCCCTCGCCCTGCGGGCGGCCTTTGGCCGTCCAATCGGCTTCCTGCCTCTTTGTCACGCTTTTGTCTTTGCGAACTGATTCTTGCCAGGAGGGCAATAAATCCGCATCTCCCTATAAATACTCAAAGTATGCCGGTGCGCCCACACTCCTGGTTTTTAACGACGAAGTGACTGGCGTTCACTATCTGTCCAGTGAGCGGCAGGAGGCAGTGAGTTAAATCATGTGCATATGCGCCTTATTTATAGGCAAAGAAAAAATGACTCGGTCATCATGCCCTCGCCCTGCGGGGGCACTGGTCATCCACTCGGCTGATGAAGAAGGCTTACTGGCTCTCCTGTTCGGCAAGTTCCAGCTCTTCACATGCTTCAAGCCATATCGCTTCGCTGGCATCAATTTTCTGGTTTAACTGGCCTGATTCGATGGCCAGCTTTTTCTGCAGCTCCACCTGGCTGCCATCATAGAGTGCTGGATCAGCCAGCTGCAAATCAAGCTCCTCCTTGCGCCGGTGTAACTTTTCCATGTCGGACTCAAGTTTTTTGATCCGGCTGCGCAGCGGCTGCAGCGCCTTGCGCATATCCGCTCGGTTGCGCCGTTCCTGTTGCCGTGACGGTTGGTTGGCAGCGGTGTCGGTGGTCTCCTGAGCATCGCGCGTGGACATCAGCCAGCGACCATAATCTTCCAGATCCCCCTGAAATGGGGTGGCACTGCCATCGGCTACCAGCACCAGCTCATCGCACACGCTGCGCAGCAGGTGTCGATCGTGCGAGACCAGAATCATCGCTCCTTCAAAATCCTGTAGTGCCATGCAGAGCGCATGACGCATATCAAGATCGAGATGGTTGGTTGGCTCATCCAGCAGCAACAGGTTCGGTCGCTGATACACAAGCATGGCCAGTACCAGGCGCGCCTTTTCACCACCGGAAAGCGGGGCAACGGGGCTGGTGGCCATATCCCCGTGAAAAGCAAATCCACCGAGATACAGGCGTGCATTCTTTTCTCCCAACTGGTCATCCAGCATCTGCAGGTGTTGCAGCGGAGTCAGTTCATCATGCAGCTGTTCCAGCTGATGCTGGGCAAAATATCCGATGCGCAGCTCTTTGGCTGCCTCGCGGCCACCACTGACCGGTGCCAGCTCTCCGGCCAGCAGTTTGATCAGCGTCGATTTGCCCGCTCCGTTGGGGCCAAGCAAGCCAATACGCTCTCCCGGCAGCAGGTTGAATGAGGTGTCTTTGAGAATCATGCGCCCGTCATAACCGGCAGATGCCTTGTGCAAGCGCAAAAGCGGATTGGGAACGGCCCCCGGATAACTGAAGCTGAACGAAAAAGGTGAATCCACATGGGCAGGTGCAATCAGCTGCATGCGCTCAAGTGCCTTGATCCGACTTTGCGCCTGTCTGGCTTTTGAGGCTTTGGCCTTGAAGCGATTGATATAGCTGTTCATATGCTCAATCTGGCTTTGCTGCCGTTCGTGCGCAGCCTGCTGTTGAGCCAGTTGCTCGGTCCTGATCTGTTCAAAGGCCGAGTAGTTACCGGTATAAAGATTGAATCGTTGTTGCTCGATGTGGGCAATATGGGTGACGCAGCGATCAAGAAAGTCACGATCATGCGAAATTAGCAGCATGGCACCCTGATAGTTGCGCAGCCACTTTTCCAGCCAGATGACCGCTTCCAGATCCAGATGGTTGGTCGGCTCATCAAGTAACAGAAGATCGGACCTGCACATCAGTGCGCGGGCAAGGTTCAGGCGCATGCGCCAGCCACCGGAAAAGCTGGCGACGGCATGTTCTTCTTCACCGGAAGCAAAGCCCAGGCCATGCATCAGCCGGGCAGCCCGGGCCGGTGCGGCATAGCCATCAATGGCAGCCATCCGTTCATGCAGCCTTGCCAGTGCATCGCCATGCCCATGTTGCTCGGCCGCCTGGATATCCGCCTCAAGTTGCGACAGTTCGGCATCGCCCTGCATGATATAGCGGATTGCCGAAATCGGCAGGGCAGGGGTCTCTTGTGCCACATGGGCAATGATGGTGCCTTTATCAATGCGAAAGCGTCCGCTATCTTCTTCCAGTTGTCCGAGCACAAGGCCGAAAAGCGACGATTTTCCGCAACCATTGGCACCGGTAATTCCCAGTTTATCGCCGGCATGGATGGTCAGGGTGGCGTTTTCAAACAGCAGTTTGCTGCCGCGCCGGAGTGTGAGCTGGTCAAAATAGAGCATGCGCCACTCTACTGTATAACTGCACCAGGCAACAATTTCAGATTACTGCAGCAACCCCGTGCAGCTGCAAGGTTCTTCCCGAACACTTAAGCTGTTACACTGCCGCGAATTTTTCTGGATGGTTGGCCATTCATCTGGCTGTAACCGATCCATACAAGGATGGACAAATGAACGAGACAACGATGTTGGCCATGTATGAGCAGGCTGGTGCACTGCTGAACGGCCACTTTATTCTATCGAGTGGTCGCCATTCAGCGCGTTATCTGCAGTCGGCACTGGTGCTGATGAATCTTGATAATGCTGCCGCACTGGCCGCCGAATTGATCGGCAAGGTCGATGCAGATGGCATTGATATGGTGGTATCGCCAGCTATCGGTGGCCTTGTGATAGGACAGGAAGTGGCCCGTCAGCTTGGTAAGCCGTTTCTGTTTACCGAGCGCAAGGAAGGGGAGATGCAGCTGCGTCGTGGTTTCACCATTCCCGCCGGTGCACGCCTGCTGGTGGTTGAAGATGTGATTACGACCGGTGGTTCTGTGCGCGAGTGCATGGCTGTTGTGCGTGAGCAAGGTGGTAATCCGGTGATGGTGGTGGCGGTTGTCGATCGTGCACCGGCTGCTGAAGGTCGTTTTGATGTGCCATATGCAACAGCGCTGACGCTCGATGTGGAAACCTATGCAGCTGATAGCTGCCCTTTGTGTGCCGAAGGGACTCCGGCAGTGAAGCCCGGCAGCCGCGGCGCCGCCTGAAAAAAGCGCAGTCGGTGTTGTGACAGGGCGCACGGCGAATCAGTAGCATGGAAATATGATTGATCACGACAAGGAGATGACATGAGTGACCCGAGGCTTCGCTGCTTTCCATTCGGCGGCGTAGGAGAATTTGGCAAGAATATGATGGTCTATGCCATTGATGAGGACGCTGTCATTGTCGATTGCGGCATGGGGTTTCCCGAACCGGGGCAACATGGTGTCGATCATGTGGTGCCGGACATCTCCGCACTTGATCAGTTGGGGCTGAAAATTCATGCGATGCTGATTACCCACGGGCATGAAGATCATATCGGCGGCTTACCTCATCTGCTGCCGCGATTGAAACTGCCGGTCTATGCAACCGAGGTAACGGTTGAGCTGATCAGGGGTAAACTCTCGGAAACTGGTTACAAGGCCGATCTGCGGGCACTGCCTGAAAACGGTGATACCGTGCAGATCGGTCCGTTTGACGTCGAAGGTGTGCCGGTGACTCACTCCATCATGGATGCGGTGTCGGTGGCCATTCATACGCCGCTCGGCGTGATCATCCATACCGGTGATTTCAAGCTGGATCCATCTCCGATTGATGGTCGGGCAACAGCCCTGCACCGTTTTTCCCAGCTGGGTGACAAAGGGGTGTTTCTTCTGGCCTCCGATTCGACCAATGCCACCCATTCCGGCAGCGGTCCGTCCGAGCGCATTGTGGGGCCGGCACTGCGTCAGGCGGTTGCCCAGTGCAAAGGCAAGGTGATTGTCACCACCTTTGCCTCGAATATGTTCCGTATCCAGCAGATTATCGATGCTGCCATTGCCTGTGGGCGTCGCGTATCGGTGGCCGGCCGCAGTCTTGAACGCAATATGAAGATTACCCAGGATCTGAACCGCCTTCGTATTCCTGCCGGAACACTGGTAGATATCAAGCAGTTACAGCATATTCCTGATCATGAGCTGCTGATTATTGCGACCGGTTCCCAGGGAGAATCAAGAGCGGCCATCGGCCGTATCGCCCAGGATCGTTTTACCGGTCTCAAGCTCGGCCATGGTGATCTGGTGATTTTCTCCTCCAGTAATATTCCGGGTAATGAGCGGATTATTGCCGGTTTATATAATCACATTTATCGGCGCGGGGCGCGTGTGTTGCACGCAAGGCAGGCCGCTGTACACGTCTCCGGCCATGCCCATGCCCATGAGCTGAAGACGATGATGCAGCTGACCCGTCCGAAATATTTTTACCCGGTTCATGGTGAATACCGCAACCTGATCGAGCACCGCGATCTGGCTGTCGCCACCGGCATCCCGTTTGAGCAGACAATTATCGCCGAAAACGGTTACAGCGTAGTAGCTGATCATGACGGCATTGCTCACGGTCCCGGTTTCCATGCCGGTGCTGTTTTTGTCGATGGTGACAGTCGTGATGAGATTGATGACTACGTGTTGCGTGATCGTCGCTTCCTCGCCGAAGACGGCATGATCTCGGCGACGGTATTGCTCAGTCAGCATGAGGGAACACTGCTGGCTGATCCGGAGCTGGTGGCTCGCGGTGTTCTGCATGAAGATGTCAGCAGCGATATTCTTTCAGCAGCAGCCTCAGATCTGGCCGGCTTCCTGAGCTCGCTTGATCTTGAATTGCTGGCAGACCTGGATGCGACACGAGAAGAGGTTCGCCTCTATCTGCGCCGCTGGTGCAAGCGCCGCCTGGGTCGCAGGCCGATGGTTTTACCGGTGGTGGTGGCAATCTAGTGGTTTGTTTAGTTGTATTATTACAGGAGGTTACCGCTTCCTATGAAGAAAAGACTGTAATAGGGATCATGCACTGATGGATGTACGTTTACTTGCCCGGGAATCACTGGCACTACTGCTTGCCGGTATTGTCATTGTGATGGGGCTGGCCATGGTCAGTTATTCTCCGGCCGATCCTTCCTGGAATCATGTAACAAAAGCTCCGGCGAGTAATATGGCCGGTATTGCCGGAGCCTATCTGGCCGATTTTATCTATCAGCTGTTTGGTTATGCTGCCTGGATCTGGCTGGTGCTGCTGACCTTATTGACCGTCCGGGTCGCCTGGGGACGCAAGTTGTGGCACTCAGGCTGGACATCGCTGTTCTGGTTGCCGGTTGTACTCTCGGTCTCGGCATTGCTGCAGGCCCATCTTCCAGCCGGCAGCAGTGCCGATCTGCTGTCTCTGAAGGCTGGCAGTGGTGGGGCACTGGGTATGATGCTGGAGCACTCGATCCATGGTGCTTTGAAAGATGTCGGTCGCGATGTATTGCTCATTACCCTGTTGCTCAGCTCCGGGGTTACAGCCTCACACTGGTCACTGCTTGCGCTGATGAAGAAGTTGTACGAGTGGACCTGCAATGGGTTTGCTGCCACTGGCGACATAGTCAGGAAAATGTTTTCAGCCATTTCACATCGCAAGGTGCGTATCGAAGCGCGAGAGGAGCGTAACAAGGTTCGTCAGACCCGCAATGCTGCCGCAGCAGCAGCTCCGGCTTATGAACCATCTGCTTTTGATGAACCGGTCGAGCCGTATATTCCTGATAGCGATGATGCCTTCTTTGGCGATTTCGAACCGGAGCTGACTGAACCTGTCATCACCAAACCTGCGAGCAGGAAAAAAGCGCCAGAGCCGGCTCCTGCCCCCAGATCGCCTGTCCGTGAAGAGGTTGTTTCCATACCTGAGCCGGAAGAGCTAAAGCCTGTAAAGGTAAAGGTTTCCCAGCGTGCTACGGTTGAGACTGTGGCATCACTTGAACGCCATCATGACGATAATTCCGGCTTTGAACTGCCCTCGCTGGATCTGTTTGATCGTGGCCCGGAAACACCGAAAGAGCATGACCCTGAGGTACTGCAGGGCGTTGCGCGCTCACTGGAGAGCAAGCTGCTGGATTATCGTGTCGATGGTAATGTCGTAGCTGTGCAGCCGGGCCCGGTTGTGACCCAGTTTGAACTGGAGCCTGCTCCGGGCACCAAGGTGAACCGCATCGTTGCTCTGCAGGATGACCTGGCTCGCTCCATGGCTGCAATCAGTGTCCGTGTTGCCGGTAATATTCCGGGCAAAAACGTGATCGGCATTGAGATTCCCAACCATGAACGCGAGATGGTGGTACTGCATCAGGTGCTTGCCAGCCCTGCCTTTGCCAATAAACGATTGATGTTGCCGCTTGGCATGGGCGTGGATATTTCCGGCAATCCGGTGGTTTCCGATCTGGCCAAAATGCCACATCTGCTGGTAGCCGGTACCACCGGTTCAGGTAAATCGGTGGCGGTGAACGCCATGATCTGCTCGATGCTGATGGCAAGGACCCCGGAAGAGCTTCGTATGATTCTTGTGGATCCGAAGATGCTGGAGCTCTCGGTGTACGATGATATTCCGCATCTGCTTGTGCCAGTGGTGACCAACCCCCACAAGGCGGCCAAGGCCCTTGCCTGGGCGGTATACGAGATGGAGCGCCGCTATCAGCTGATGAGCGATGCCAAAGTGCGCAATATCGATGGCTATAACAAGAGCGTCGAACATGATGAGTCGGCTGAGCGTCTGCCGATGATTGTGATTGTGATCGATGAGCTGGCCGATTTGATGATGGTGGCAGGCAAAGAGGTGGAGCAGGCGATCTGTCGAATTGCCCAGAAGGCGCGTGCAGCCGGTCTGCACCTGATTCTGGCCACGCAGCGTCCAAGCGTGGATGTCATTACCGGCCTGATCAAGGCCAACCTGCCAAGCAGACTCTCCTTTCAGGTCTCATCCAAGATCGACTCCCGTACGATTCTTGATCAGATGGGGGCAGAGCAGCTGCTCGGTCATGGTGACAGCCTGTTCCTCAGTGGCGGTCGTGATCTGCGCCGTGTGCATGGCGCTTTCGTCTCCGATGCCGAAGTGCTTGCACTAGTTGAGCATTTGAAAGGGCAGGGAGCCCCCGATTACCGGGAAGAGGTATTCGAAATCGGCAGCAGCGGTGATGCGTCATCAGGTCCCGGTGGTGATGGTGGCGATGAGCATGATGAAAAATATGATGAGGCGGCAGCACTGGTGATTGAGAAGGGATCCTGTTCCGTATCGATGGTGCAACGCTACCTGCGTATCGGTTATAACCGCGCCAGCCGGCTGGTGGAGCAGATGGAGCGTGAAGGGCTGGTATCGCCGCCCGGGTCGGGTGGTCTGCGCAAGGTGCTGGCTCGTTCATCCGCGGATGGCGGCGGGGTGATCGAGTGATGTGGACGATGGGTCTCTTTAAAGACAAGGCCGATCGGGCCGGGAAATTGCTGGTTTCGCTGCCGTTGCTGTTCTGTATCGGCACTGTGAACCCGTCGTCGCTGATGGCGGCCAGTGTCAAACAGGAGTGGGAGATTGACAGCTCACAAAAGGGCGGTGGTTTTTCCACAAATATCCGCAAACTGGCCGATTTGAGCGGCTTTCAATGCAGCTTTGATCAGCTCATGACCTTTGCTGATGGTGGTGCCAAGCATTATGCCGGCAGTCTTGCCATCCTGAAGCCCGGTCGTTTTCGCTGGCAGTACCGTTTGCCATATGATCAGCTCTATATCGGTGATGGCCAGGTGATCTGGCATTATGAACCGGATTTGATGCAGGCTGAACGCCTGACCGACCTTGAAACGGTCAACCCGGTGGTGATGCAGCTGCTTGCCGGCCATGTGAAACTTTCCGATATCACCATGCAGGAACAGCGTTTCGATAGCACGCAGGAGATTCACAGCTACAAGGTGCATGTGGCTGATGCGCCACCGGTCTGGCTTGGTTTTTCAAAGGCGGGCCATCTGGTCTCGATAGACCGTGAGGATTTGCTGGGCAACCGCAACCTGATGACACTGACCGGTTGCTCATACGTTGCACCATCAGAGAAACTATTTAGCTTCACCCCGCCCGCTGGCGTGGAGGTACTTGATCTCCGCTCAGCTGAAGTTCTGCCACTTCGTGCCGAATAAGGATTTTAAATGAAACGTACAGTGATATTAGTTGCAGCCCTTGCTTCTGCCACATCAGCTCAGGCGGGTGGATTCGAACAGGTGAATCAGTCGGCTGCCGCAGCCGGTGTCTCCAATGCATTTGCTGCTACGGCGAGTGATGCGTCGGCGTTGGCCTATAACCCGGCCGGGATCGCCTGGTTGCGCGAGGGTGTGAATGTCACCGGTGGTATCACCATGAACTATCGAAACTCCTCACTTAAATCGCCAGCCGGGGTATTTTCCAATACCGGTACGGAACCGACAGCTGCCTATATTTATGCAGCGTGGACGTCACGCAATAGCAATCTTTCAGCAGGATTCGGTTTCTCGCCACTTTACCAGGTGAACAACAGCTGGATTGATGCTTTCCCTGCAACAGGTGGTATCAGCAAGATTACCGTGGATCATACCATGGCGGATGTTGTTTATGCTGTGAGCAGTGATCTGGCTCTGGGCATGGGCGCGGACTGGTATTTTACCCGTGCCACGATATCTCAGGGCGCTACCAACTTTAAAGGCAGTGATATTGCCGGTTTCGGTGGCCACGCATCGCTGTTGTGGAAGCCATTGCCCGACTGGTCGCTCGGACTGGTCTACCGTTCAGGAAGCAAGGTCAAGGCTAAGGGACAGGGAAGTTCTCTGTCGTTCAAGCTGCCGGACCAGGCAACCGCTGCCATCGCTTATAACATTAGCGATGTACTGCGATTTGAAACAGATGTGAAATGGAGTCGCTGGTCGGTGTTGAAGGACATGAATGTCACCGGCGCTGTTACCCAGACGAATGCACTGAATTTGCGTGATACGTTGACGGCCATGGCCGGTGTCACCTGGACATGGCGTGAAAATGTTCAGCTGCGCATGGGGTATGCCTATGAGCAGGGGGCCAACCGTACCCTGAACTATAACCCTGTGATTGCTGATCAGGATGGTCATCGCATCAGTCTTGGTGGTGGCGGTGATTTGCTGGGTGTACATGGCGATCTTGCCGCACAATATGTGTTCTACAGCAAGAAAACTGCAACCGGTGCCTATGCGGGTGAATATCGCGATCGTCGTATGGCCATTGCACTCACTGTTTCCAAACATTTCGACTGACAGTTTGTGAGCAAACAGGGATCACTGCTGGATCACGGCAACGCAGCTTACTCCCACGTTGCCGATGTGACTGTGCCGCTGGCTTGCCGGATTCGCCCGTCCCTGCTGCAGGATGTGGCAGGGCAACCTGATTTAACCCGAAACGAGTCATGGTTTGCGGCCATGATCAGTGACGGACGCTGTTGTTCATGTATCTTCTGGGGACCGCCCGGCGTTGGTAAAACAACGCTGGCTACCCTGATGGCCACCGCTGCCGGTATACCGTTTGCACAACTTTCCGCTGTATCTGCCGGCAAGGCCGAGGTGCAGGATGTGGTCAGGCGAGCCAGGGCTGCCGGGCAGACGTGGCTGCTGTTTCTTGACGAAATCCATCGCTTTAACAAGGCCCAGCAGGATGTACTGCTGCCATATATTGAAGATGGCACCCTGATCCTTGTCGGGGCAACAACCGAAAACCCCTCTTTTTCGCTGAATAATGCGCTGTTGTCCCGTTGTCGGGTGATTGTGCTGCAGCCACTCAAGGCGACTGATATTGCCGCTATTTTGCAGCGTGCCTGCCACCATCTTGTGTCACAGTCGGGCACGTTTGCCGTGGCGGATGATGCCATTGCCTGGCTGGCGGAAAACAGTGACGGCGATGCCCGTTATGCGCTGAATGCTCTGGAGGCATTATTTCAGGCAGACGCTTCGCGCATCTGGTCAAAAGAGAAGGTGATTGCGCAAAGTCTCAGGCGGGCTGCCCGCTATGATCGCGACGGTGATGCCCATTACGACCTCATTTCTGCGCTGCACAAATGCATCCGTGATTCGGATGCCGATGCCGCCGTCTACTGGCTGGCACGCATGCTGGAGGCGGGTGAGCAACCTCTTTATATTGCCCGACGACTGATTCGCATGGCGACCGAGGATATCGGCCTGGCCGATCCGAAGGCATTGAATATCACACTCGATGCCCATCGTATGTATGAAATTCTCGGTTCTCCGGAAGGGGAGCAGGGATTATTTGAAGCGGCAATCTATCTGGCTCTGTCGCCGAAAAGTAATGCCGCCTATATGGCCGAGAAACAGGCACGGGCGCTTGCCGGTGAAACGCGTGCAGCGGATGTGCCGATGCATTTGCGTAATGCGCCGACCAAACTGATGAAGCAGTTGGGGCACGGTGCCGGCTATCAGTATGCCCATAATGCCGAACATGCTGTCGTCAATCAGCAGCATTTCCCGGATGGTTTGGGGCAACCGGCACTCTACCTGCCGGTGGATCGCGGTTTTGAGCGAACGCTGAAAGAGCGTATGGACTGGCTTGCTGCGCGCCGGGAAGGTCACAAGTCGTGAAAATAGCGACGGGGGAATCCCTGTGATGCAACAACTGTTAGCGGTTGCGGCAGGGGGGGCTATCGGTGCAGTGATGCGCTGGCTGGTTGCTTCGTCGGTTCAGAAATTTGCTGCCGGCAGTGCATTCCCGTGGGGTACGCTGGCAGTCAATACTGTCGGATCATTTCTGCTTGGTTTTCTGTTTGTCTGGCTGGTTGAGCGCTCCACTGCCGGAGAGCTTGTCCGTCTGGCGGTTACAGTGGGTTTTCTCGGGGCTTTCACGACGTTTTCGACCTATTCGCTGGAGTCGATTCGCCTGTTGCAGGAGGGAGCCTTTCAGCTTGCTCTGGTTAATATTGTCGGTCAGGTCGTGATCTGTCTTGGTCTGACCTGGCTCGGTGTGCAGCTTGCCCGGGCGCTCTAGCCGGATGTGAGCTTATTGATGATGGGTTTGAGGTAACAGAGTCTGTGAATCAGAGTGTCGGAGTATTTGATTCCGGTGTGGGTGGTCTCTCTGTCCTGGCCCATATTCATGCTCAGCTGCCGGATGAATCACTGATCTATCTGGCCGATAACGCCTATATGCCTTATGGCTGCAAGCCGGCAGAGGTGGTGCTGGCCCGCTGCCTTGAGGTCGCCGACTTCTTTCATCACAAACAGGTCAAGGCGCTGGTGGTGGCATGCAATACAGCCACAGCGGTTGCCATTCATGCGCTGCGCGAACGATCACCGATTCCCGTTATCGGCATGGAGCCTGCGATCAAGCCGGCAGTCACCGGCAGTCGCACGGGAGTGGTCGGTGTGCTGGCCACCAGGGCAACGGTTGCCAGTGGTAAATTCAACGGTTTAAAAGCCCAGTTTGACCATCATGTACGGATTCTTGTGCAGCCTTGTCCGGGGCTGGTGGAGCAGGTTGAGAAGGGGGAGCTGATGAGTGAAAAAACGCGTCTGCTGCTTCTCTCCTATCTCCAGCCGCTACTGGAACAGGGGATTGATACACTTGTGCTTGGCTGTACGCACTATCCGTTTCTTATGCCGCTGATCCGGCAGGTGGCGGGTGATGACATTCGTATTATCGATACAGGTGCTGCCATCGCTCGCCAGTTGCAACGCCAGCTTGAAGCCCATCAGTTGCGAGCAGGAGGTGAAGGTGGTGGGGCTGTCGAGTTCTGGAGTAGTGGCGACTGTGCCATCGTTGAGCCGGTTATGAGCCAGTTGTGGCATACGCCTGTGATGCTCAGACGGATGGAGTGAATGCTTTTCACCCTGATAGTATGTGAAATCCGATGAAATATTCGCCTTGTCAGCAGCGTGGCATTTTGTGACACGACGGCAAGGCTCTTCATGTGTTAACTTGCCCATAAAAAATAACTAGTTACTATGCGGACAAAACAAATAAGGTGGTAGAATTTTATGAGCAGCAAGAAAGTAACCAAGAAAGAGTTATTGGAAATGGCCTCTGAACTCAAGATGAAGAATGCAGCCAAACTGAACAAGGCCGAATTGATCCGTGCCATTCAGGTTGCAGAAGGCAATGATCCATGCTTTCAGCAGATTACCGACTGTGCTGTTACGCCATGCCTGTTCCGGGCTGAATGCCAGGGCTGAATTAGCCGTTTCATCTGCCAGACGAAAGGGGCCCGACAGGGCCCCTTTTTATTGTTCATCGCGCATCAGTACGCAATAGGCTGAAGAAAGTTTTTGATTCCCTGTAAGCGATACGATGCTTTTAAAGCGACACAGAATACTCTGCTAAAGCAGAGCATCCCCCTTTCTTTAGCGCTAAAGAAAGGGGGGAAAGAAAGCCGCCCCGATATTTTTGTTCTGCGGATCCCCTCATGCGAGCCATTCACTACAGCCGCTGCATCCGCAGTTGTTTCTGTAGTGAGTCACTCTGCTCGGCAAATCCATAAGGGGGGTAATCAGGCGGCATCCACTCATCTTGACCGGCAACTGGCTCCCGCACTTACGCGATGAACCTTTTTAATCTTGCCATGGATTGTGATTCCACCTCTGATAAAGCTCTCTGAGTTCACGGTCTATCTCTATGTACTTATATGTTTATTCGTCGGTTACGACAGGAATTTACATCATGTTTTCAGGCATTTCGCTCGCGGTAAAGGAGGAGCGATTCAGCGCCGATCGGGCGTGATATTGTCATGCAAAAATTTATGTGAAATTTTTTATTGACGCGGTCGAAATGTACGATATTGTTCGCCGCGTTCCAACAGGTCCCCATCGTCTAGAGGCCTAGGACACCGCCCTTTCACGGCGGCAACAGGGGTTCGAATCCCCTTGGGGACGCCAAACAAAAAGCACTTACAGGAAACTGTAGGTGCTTTTTTTATTTCAGCCTGTTCGCATTGGTCGGTTCACATAACTGGTTCATATCCATCGCGTGTGAGTTGGCCATTTTTGTTGAGCCTGCCTTTGATGGGGCATCAACTGATCCGCCGGGCGCCCGTTTTTGTGCTCCATATGATGTGATTCTTCCAGTAATGAAATTCATGACCTTTCACCCTATGATCTGCCTGAAGATCACAACAGCGATTTAAAAGGTGGATTTTGGTTATGCACGAGATGTTGCCATTACTGAAGCGAACTGATTTTCCGGCGATTCAGCGGGAGAGTCTGGACACATTGCAGGTGAATCTCGGTTATCTATGTAATCAGTCCTGTCTGCACTGCCATGTCAATGCAGGCCCGCGCCGGACGGAAATCATGAGCAGGGAGAACGTGGAGTGCATCCTTGAGTTTCTTGAGGCCGGAAAAATTGTAACGCTCGATCTGACCGGTGGTGCACCTGAAATGAACCCGCACTTTCGTATGCTGGTTCAACGGGCCAGAGCAGTGGGTGTACGGGTGATTGACCGTTGTAATCTGACCATTCTGGAGGAACCGGAACACGGTGATCTGGTCTCCTTTCTGGCCGCTCATGGCGTGGAGGTGGTTGCATCGCTGCCCTGTTATCTGGAGGACAATGTTGATGCACAGCGTGGTAAGGGGGTATTTGAGCGCAGTATTCGTGCCCTGACACGTTTGAATGATGCCGGCTATGGTCATGAGGGCTCAGGGCTTTCACTGACGCTGGTGTATAATCCGCAGGGGCCGAGTTTGCCTCCTCCCCAGAAGCCTCTTGAAGCGGCCTACAAGCGGGAGTTGTACCAGCGCTATGGCATTGTCTTCAACAGTTTGTTTACGATTACCAATATGCCGATTCAGCGATTTGGAAGTATGCTGGTTTCGCGCGGTACACTGGATGATTACATGCATCTGTTACGTAAATCATTCAGCGAAAAAAATCTCGCAGGTGTGATGTGCAAACGTCTGATCAGTGTCGACTGGCAGGGTTATGTTTACGATTGTGATTTTAATCAGATGCTGAATCTGGCCATGACTGCGGAGCAGGGGGGGCATGTGCATCTTCGTGACCTTATCCATCAGGATATCAGAGGTAACGGGGTTATCGTGATGGACCACTGCTATGGGTGCACCGCAGGCCAGGGGTCAAGTTGTGGTGGTGCGCTTGAACGTTGATCTGTGTGACTCTGATGATCTCTGATGACTGTTGATCGCGATTGCAGGCAACCCATTTGATATATCCGTACTGTTAAATAGGAATTTATCTGATATCGGTTTTTATAATCCTGACTATGTTTAAATAAATAGTACTGTGATATGTAATCACAGCAATCTTTCCCCCGGGCGTGACTGCATGCCTGTGTGGCTGGATGTGAGGTTATATGATGACTATAGGTCAGATACGTTCAGAGCAGGTCAAACGGGTGTTACTGGTGGATGACGATCACTCGATTCGTGAGCTTCTGCTGCAGATTATTGAGTCTTTCGGTTATGACGTGATTGAAGCCGCCAATGGCAAACAGGCATTGACGCTGTTCGAGCAAAATCATCATTCGATTGATTTGTTGATGACGGATATTTGTATGCCGCAAATGGATGGCAGCGAGTTGATCGGCAGGGTCCGTCATCATAATCCACTGCTTCCGATCATAGCGATTACCGGTTTTGCTGATGCAGGGCTGTTGAAAGAGGTCGAACGCTTGAATGCCGTGCTGATTTACAAGCCGATCGATATCGATTCCCTGCACTGCAGTATGAATGCCATGGTTTTTGATGCGTAATGGCAGAAGGGGGCTTGTTTCCGTGGCTTATGGTCGAGCAAAAATCGGTTCATCGCGGAAGTCCGGGAACCAGTTCAGGTCAAGATGAATGGATGCCGCTTGATTTCCCCTTATAGATTTGCCGAACCGAGTGATTCACTACAGAAAAGAGCTGCGGATGCAGTGAATGGCTCGTATGAGGGATTCGCAGGACAAAAATATCGGGGCGGCTTTGAATAAAAAAAATGCCCTGTTGCATGCATGATCCCGTTTCCATGCGTGCAACAGGGCGTCATCAAGGATGGGTGACGCGGTTTTAGTCGCCTGTGCAGATGCGATCGATCAGTTGCTTCACTGTGGGCACAAAGCCATTGGCATAGAAGGGGTCTTCAGCAAAGCGGTAGGCGGCATGGCCGGCAAACATCAGGTTGGTATCCGGGTTACCACCATGAGCGATATCCTGCAGCGTTTTCTGAATGCAGAAGCTGCGCGGATCCGCCTTGCGGCCGGTGGTGCCTTGCTCATTGGCGGCCCAGTTACTGAACTGACATTGTGACAGACAGCCCATGCAGTCTAGCTGATCCTGTCTGATTTCCTTTGCTTTTTCAGGGGTTACAAAGATAAGTGTAGAGTCCGGTGTAGCCAGCGGTTTACTGAATCCTTCGGTTACATACTCTTTTGCCCGTTTAAGATCATAGGGCGTCAGGTAGACCTGTTTGTTGCGCACACCAAAGGTGAATTCAGCGGTATGATCACCGGCAGGGTGATCTACAAATGCCATTTCACGATCAGAACGCGCATACAGTTCATGCAGAAACGAGTTGTAAACAGCAGATGAATAAAAGCCGGTTGGCGAGAAACGGTTGAGTTTAATATCGCCTTTTTTCAGTTTAAGCAGGCGCTGTTTCCAGGCATCAGAAATAGGGCTCTCCTGTGTTAACAAGGGACGAGTGCCGTACTGGAAGGTAATCGGGCCGATTTCAGGGTTATTCAGCCAGTTTGCCCACTCACGCAGAAACCATACACCACCGGCCATGACAATCGGCGTGTTGTGCAGGCCGAATTCATTCATGGTCTGACGAAGAGCAGCTACGCGAGGATATGGGGATTCCGGCACATCCGGACTTTCCGAGTTGGACAGACCATTATGACCGCCAGCCAGCCATGGATCTTCATAAACAACGCCGCCGAGCAGATCAGGAAGCTTGCGGTATGAGCGCATCCAGAGGGCGCGGAATGCGCGTGCTGATGACACAATCGGGTAATAGTGTACCTGATGCTTGGCGGCCAGTGCAGCCAGTCGGAAGGGCATGCCGGCACCACAGGTAATACCATGAATCATGCCTTTGGCACCATCCATGACACCTTCAAGTACCCGCTCGGCGCCGCCCATTTCCCAGAGCACATTCATATGCAAACGGCCCTGACCATTGGATACTTCATGCGCGATGCGCGCCTGTTTGATACCACCGGCAATCGCCTGGGAGACAAGCTCATCAAAGCGCTGCAAACGGTTTTTTCCATGATAAATGGTGCGGACAATGTTACCGTTTTCATCAACACTGTCGGCATTGACGGCAGAAAATGTACCGACGCCGCCAGCTGCAGCCCAGGCACCGGAACTTTCGCCTGTGGATACGGCAACGCCTTTGCCGCCCTCAATGAGCGGAAGTACTTCCTTGCCTGAGATGGTGATCGGTTGAAGATCAAAAGCCATGAGTGGGTCCTTTTACTGCAAAAGCATCTGGCTGCGTCGCCGGCCGCTGAGACTATCAAAGCCCGGGGGCAGTGGCAAAAATGTGTGCGCACTCTATCAATCTGACGGCCGTGTATTTGATTTTGAAATCTGTTTTGGCCATGCTCGCCGGATTGCTCGTAAAAGCGCTGAAGGCAGGTGTATGAGCTCTGCCAGCAATCAATATGCAATGTCGCATAATGAATATTATGTAAAGTTATGGAAGTAACCATGCCTGAACGTATCCACGATAAAGATAATTATTACGATAAGTTGCGTACGCTGATGCAAATTCTTCGGGATGAATGTCCCTGGGATCGTGAGCAAACACTTCACTCCTTGCGACGCTATACCCTTGAAGAGGTTCACGAGGTTCTGGAAGCCGTTGATGAGGCCAATCAGGGGCACTGGCTCCCGCTTAAGAACGAACTTGGTGATTTGTTGCTGCAGGTTGTTTTTTACGCACACCTGGCTGAAGAAGCCGATCAGTTTAATCTCGGTGATGTCATCGATACGCTGGTAAGCAAGATGATTTATCGTCATCCGCATGTATTCGAGCATGCGCGCCCTGCTGATTTAAGCCGCCAGTGGGATACATTGAAAGATGCGGAACACACCGGTCGTACCAGTCTGATGGATGGTATTCCTCCGCTGCCGGCTCTGAAATATGCCCAGAAACAGCAACAGCGTGCGGCGCGTGTCGGCTTTGACTGGCAATATGCTGCCGATGTGATGACCAAAATGCGTGAAGAGATGACTGAGCTTGAGCATGAAATTACGACACAGGCCGGTCTGGACCGGCTTGAAGATGAGTTCGGTGATGTGTTGTTTACGCTTGCTAACCTGGCGCGCAAACTCGATCTTGATGCTGAATTGTGTCTGATGAAAACCAGCCGGAAATTTGCACGGCGTTTCAGAGGCATGGAGCATGAAGCGCAGATCCATGCAACATCGCTTGAGCAGCTGAGTCTGGATGAGCAGGAAGCGCTGTATCAGGATGTCAAAAAACAACAGGAGCACTCCGATGAGTGACAGAGAAGATTCACAACACGAGATGCAGATTCAGTTTCCTGCCGAGATTCAGCGCGGCGTTTATGCCAACCAGATGGTTGTTACCCATACGCGTGAAGAGTTCGTGCTCGATTTTATACTGGCTACGCCTCCGGTCGGCCTGGTCAATGCGCGCGTGCTTGTATCTCCTTCACATGCCAAACGCATTGTCTCGATCCTTAATGAAAATATCAGCCGCTACGAGTCCGCCTATGGCGAAATCAAGACGGTTGCTCCGCTGAAGACCCCCTCATCTGTGACAACGCATTGATCAGTCCTTTACCCGGCGGCAACTTCAGCGATACTGGCCCCGTATGAAGTGGACGCTTTCCAATCAGTTAACCATTGGCCGGGTGATTATTATTCCGGTCTTTTTACTGGCATTCTATTTGCCGGGAAGCTCCGGTTACTGGGCATCCGCCATCCTGTTTACGCTGGCTGCTATTACCGACTGGTTTGATGGCTATCTTGCCCGCTCTCGTGGTGAGGAGACGCCATTCGGGCGCTTTCTTGACCCTGTTGCCGATAAGTTGCTTGTTGCGGCGGCACTGGTACTGCTGGTATCCAGCGGTCAGGCCCCTGCTGTTCTTGCCGTTATTATTATTGGTCGCGAAATCGCGATTGGTGCATTGCGTGAATGGCTTGCCCAGCGGGCGACGGTGGTTCATGTATCACGCATTGCCAAATGGAAGACGGCCATACAGATGATCGCCATTGCCACCCTGCTGCTGCATATCAATGTCATGGGCATTTCCATGCATGAAATCGGACTGGTTTTGCTCTGGGTTGCTGCCGGCCTGACATTGTGGTCCGGGTATGAATATGTCCGTGATGCATGGCCTGAATTGATGGATCAATCCGCCGAGTAGCCCCCTTTTCACACACTTATGCTGTCGGGCTGTGGCAGTTTACAAGGCCTGTTGCTGCAGCACCTTGCCTGGCTTTGTCAGCCGCAGGATGATGCTCAATTGAGAGATGTCCTGAATTGAAATGATGGCGTTCTGATTGTTTGCCCGGATGGCACAATCCATCACTATCTCCTCAGCGAGGTTGCACCATGATGCAGGTTTCAATGCCTGTTGCTCCATTCCATGCCGATGTGTTTGCCAGCGATTATGCGGATGCTCGCCGCCGCTTTCTTGCCTCAGCACAGGTGGCCGGCTTCGAGGTTACCAGTTATTCGCATCCGTTCACGGGGCCGACCGGTGAGGCGCTGGCCTCTGATGTGGTCTGGTGTGGCGCTAAGGATGCGACATCTGTACTGGTGCTGTTGTCAGCTACACATGGTGTGGAAGGCTTTTGTGGTTCTGCGGCGCAAATTGACTGGTTACGCCATGGCTGTGTACCGGATGATACGGCTGTGCTGATGGTGCATGCACTGAATCCTCATGGTTTTGCCTGGCTGCGCCGGGTGAATGAAGAGGGTGTTGATCTGAATCGAAACTTTATCGATTTCTCGCGCCCGTTGCCGGAAAATCACGGCTACTGCCAGCTGGCTGATGCCATCGTACCACATGACCTTGATGAGCGTGCGCTTGCTGCTGCTGATCTCCGCCTGAGCGAATACGCCGACTATTTTGGTCGGGAAGCCTATGAATCCGCCCTTTCCGCCGGCCAGTTCACCCATGCCGATGGTCTTTTTTACGGCGGAATCCAGCCCTCATGGTCACGGCGGACCGTTGAGACGATTGTTGAGCAGTTCCATCTCAAGCAGCGCCGTCGTGTCGCTGTGCTTGATTTTCACACAGGTCTCGGGCCGTTCGGCTATGGCGAGCCGATCTGTGACCATGCTCCTGACAGTACCGGTGTGCGACTTGCCCGTCAGTGGTATGGTGCATCGGTCACCGAACCTGCAATGGGCACATCCACCTCAGTGGCCAAAGAGGGCTTATCCGATTACGGCTGGCAGCAGATGCTGGGAGATGTGGTGGTTTTTATCGCCCTTGAGTTCGGTACCTATTCGTTTGAAAATATGATCCGGGTATTGCGGGCCGATCACTGGTTGCATCGGCAGGGGGAGCCGGACTGGCATGCACCGCACACACGGAGCATCAAGGCGGATATTCGTCGGCACTTTTACCCGGCAACCCGGGACTGGCAGCAGATGCTTCTGTTTCGCAGCCGTCAGTGTATTGCCCAGGCGCTGAGTGGCCTTTCAGGTGAGGTAAATAAGGTAAGTCATGAATAGATCATGGTTTTTATGCGGGGCACTCCCCTTCTCCCGCAATCCGCGCTGTTAGCGCTTTACAAACGGGAAGCATCAATCCGCCGGATAAATTCACGCATGATCTCCGTGTAAAGCTCGCCCTTGAGTACCTTATCCTCAACACCGTGATCCACATTCGGATTATCATTGATCTCGATGACGAATACGCCCCGATCATTCTCTTTCAGGTCTACCCCGTAGAGGCTGTTTCCGATTAAGGCCGCTGCCTTTGTGGCCAGGCTGACCACGTGTTCGGGCGCATCCTCAACCGCCAGCGTCTGGAAACCTCCGGCCACCACACTGCCGTCATCCTTGTGGTTGACGATCTGCCAGTGCCCTCTTGATGCTTTATATTTACAGGCAAAAAGCGGCTTGCCGTTTAAAATGCCGATACGCCAGTCGTAGGCGGTATACATAAACTCCTGTGCCAGGATCAGGCGAGAGTTGGCAAACAGGCTGGCGGCAGCATCCCTTACCTGCCCCCTGTTGGCCGCCTTGAACATGCCACGCGAGAAGCAGCCATCGGGTATTTTCAATACCATCGGATAACCAAGCTGTTCTTCCAGCATGGTGATAACCTGCTCATCGAACACTGCCCGATTGAGCGGAATGGTATGCGGCGTTGGCAGCTGATGGTTACTTAAACGCTCCCACATATAGACCTTGTTGGTACAACGCAGGATTGATTTGGAATCATCGATGACAGGCAGCCCTTCTGCCTCGGCCTTACGGGCAAAACGGAAGGTGTGGTTATCCAGTGCCGTTGTTTCGCGTAAAAACAGCCCGTCAAATTCGGGGATACGATGATAGTCACGTGCCTGAATGATCTCGACATCCATGCGCAGTGCTTTTCCTGCTTTGACAAACCGTTGAAGTGCATCGGCATCCGACGGTGGCAATTGTTCGCCCGGATTAGCAAGGATAGCCAGATCGTAAAGCGCATGTTTGCGGCTGCTGCGCCGGCGTTCCGGCAGGCGTGTATAGTGGCGGATACTCTGCTCGAAGAACGTGGCCAGATTATCCTTCACCACCTTGTCCAGCCCCAGAGGGGTGATGGATTTGATGGCTCTGTTTGCACCCACAGCAATACGCACCTTGATCAGCGGATAGCGGAAGATATCAAAAATCTCGTTGGCCAGGCGGTGAAAGCGGCTGTCACTGGCCTGACCGAAGAAGATATAAAGGGTGAAATCGCTCTCCGGCGGTTCAGCCAGGCGCTGGAATGTATTATTCATACGCTGGTTGAGCTCGGGCAGCGCAAAGGCATACAGACTGCGACGGGAGAGATCGAGAATATCCGCCACCGTTGGCATCGGCAGATCGTTACGGGCCTCCGCCAGCAGAGAGCAGTAATAGCCACCGCTCAGATAGCTGTAGCGCCGGCAGAGGTTGATGATGCGAATGGGGCGTTTTTTCGGCCGACTCCAGTGGGTCAGATATTCATCCGCTTCCAGAATGCGCAGGCCATCGATCTCCCACTTCCAGTCAGATGCGCGATCCACAACAATGGTGTAACGCGGGTTCAGATTCATGATGTTGATTCCATCCTTTTCAGTAGCACGGCTGCGTATTGCCGGTTTTTGCCATACCGGGTCATGCGCTCAAATTCGCTCCGGGAAATGGGGATGCCGATACAGGTGGTTTCGGTCTCCCCGTCATCCCGATCAACAAACGGTTCATTGATATAAATAAAGTGCTCATCAAAGCCGGTAATTACGACCCAGTGAGGAGATTTGTCACCGGTCAGGCGATAGGAGCTGACCAGCACAATCGGGATGGCACCGGCGCGAAAACGCTTTTCCATCTCTGCAATGGTGATGGCTCTTTCACGCACCTGAATATCGGAGCGCCCTATCTCCTGAATAAAATCTTTCTGCACCAGCCGGATGACCTCGCGCTTTTCATCATTGCGCACGGAGTCGACAAACATCTCCGGGTCCCTGCGTACATAGAGTGTCACCTGATATCCACGCTGGCGGGCGGAGAGTGCAAGGCCGTAAGGGCTGCAGCCGCCATGACCGGAGGTCATGAAGATACTGGTTGCTTCGCGCCAGAGTCTGAGCTCAAGGGTGCGATTCAGCTTCATTTTTGGCGACAACGCCTTCATGGCCATCATCAGGCATGCAGGCCCGCAGGTGAATTCCAGGGTCTGGGCGTAAAACGGGACGGGCGACTTTTTTGCGGAAAGATGGGGAGCGAGCTCTTTTTCAAGCCGCAATGCGTCAGCATCGTCTTCATAATATTGGCTGACAGTTGCAAACGGCCGGTAGCCAAGCTTTCGATACAGTGCCTGGGCACCGCTGTTATCAACGCGCACCTCAAGGCGCATGGATACCATGCCCCGATCGAGGGCTTTCGCTTCTGCGGCCGCAATCAGTGCATGAGCGATCCCCTTCCCGCGCCATAACGGATCAACGGCCAGGGAATACATGCGGGTGATCGAGGTGTTGCGGTGAAACAACAGCATTACATAACCGCGTATGGTTCCCCGCTTCTCCTCGATCAGGGTCAGGGCATTCGCACGGGTTAACAGATGATGGAAGCTGCGCTCGGAGATGCGATCCGCATCAAAGCAGCGCTTTTCAATAGTGATCAGTGCCGGCAAATCTGCGGCTAAGGCTGGACGAATCATCCCGGAAGAAATGGCTGGGCCATATGGAAATGGATTATAAATGTAATTGACCAACTCTGCCAGAGACTGCAATATCAGAGTCAGTGATCATTGCAGGATTGCCCCTGTCGTATCGACTGGAGGAGTGATGGTGTTAACCGGCGAGCAAATGCTTGTTTATCAGATTGATGCACAGAACCGCATCTGTGCATTGAGTGAGAACTGGCTTGATTTCACCAACCTGAATGGTGCGGATGAACGCTGTACACCTGCTCAGCTGATTGGTCGCCCGCTGCTCTCGTGCTTTGATGCAGAGACTGCCTGCCTCTATCAGCTTGTCATTGATGCAGTCAGGGCATCCGGAGAGAGCATCGTTCTTTCCATCCGCTGCGATAGCTCATCCATGCGCCGCCTGATCAGGCTTGAGGTGCACCGGCTCGCAGATGGCAGGGTTGAGTTCAACAGCCGCTTGCTGTGGAGCGAACACCGCGAATGCATGCAACTGTTACGGGCCGACAACGATCTTTCCGATCACCACCTGCCGATCTGCAGTTTCTGTAAAAAAATCCGGCTGGATGAAAAGTGGCTGGAGGTTGAACAGGTGACAAATCAGCTGCGCTTGTTTGAAGCGGAAAGGATGCCTGTATTGATCTCTGCATGCTGTCCCGATTGCAGCCGGATGGTGCATGCGGCAGTGGATCGTATCGATGTGAACAGGCCCTAAAACAGGAGCATTTTGAAGCCGATCAGAATCAGCACGATTCCGCCGAAGAGCTCGGCTTTGCTTTCAAGCCAGGTACCACTGCGCTGACCGATATAGACTCCGGCCCAGCTGAACATGAACGTGGTGGCTGCAATGATCAGACAGGCAAGCCAGGCATTTACATCCAGCAGAGTCAGAGTAAACCCTGCCGCCATCGCATCGATACTGGTGGCGATGGCCAGCATCATCATCACCCTGTGGGTAATGATGGCGATCTCCTCCTCGACGCCTTCGGAAAAAGATTCAAATACCATCTTGCCACCAATCAGCAACAGCAACGCAAATGCAATCCACGAAGCCCAGGCCTCAACCCAGCCAAGCAGTCCGTGACCAGCCAGATAACCGATCAATGGCATGATGCCCTGAAACAGGCCGAACCAGAGGCCTGCCTGGATCGCAAGTTTGCCTGCACTTTTTTGGTCTGTTTTCGCTCCGAGACCGATCGATACAGCAAAGGCATCCATCGACAGGGCCACGGCCAGCAAGATTACCTCAATCATTATTCAACTTCCCCCTTTTCTGCGGTGGCGCATGTTAGTTGCAGATCCGGTGATTTGCATGCTGAAACAGACAGACCCGATAAATGTGGATTGCCTCTTTGGTGTTTTAGGGGCACGGTGTTATGATATCCGGACGGGAGGAGGAGTTATGAGTAAACGGGTCAAGCTTTCTCGAGCAGACTATAACAAGGCGCTATCGGATATTTATAGCGAGCTGGTCAAGTGGCAGTGCTGGATCAAGGAGAACGGTCTGCGTGTCATGATCATCTTTGAAGGTCGTGATGCAGCTGGCAAAGGTGGCACGATCAAACGGTTGATTGAGCCGCTAAATCCGCGCGGATGTAATGTGGTTGCGCTTCCTGCCCCATCGAATCGTGAAAAGACCCAGTGGTATTATCAGCGTTATGTGCAGCATTTCCCTGCAGCCGGTGAAATCGTGATTTTTGATCGCAGCTGGTATAACCGGGCCGGTGTTGAGCGGGTCATGGGTTTCTGCACTGATGATGAATATCGCGAATTTCTCCGCTCCTGCCCGGAGTTTGAGCGTATGCTGGTTCGCTCCGGTATACTGGTATTGAAATACTGGTTTTCCGTCAGCGATGAGGAGCAGGAAAAACGGTTCCAGAAACGGGCGAATGATTCTACCAAACACTGGAAGTTGAGCCCGATGGATCTGGAGTCCCGCAATCGCTGGGTAGAGTACTCGAAGGCGAAAGATCAGATGTTCTTTTACACGGATATACCGGAAGCACCCTGGTATGTGGTCGAGGCCGACGATAAAAAAAGGGCTCGCCTCAACTGCCTGAGCCATATCCTGGATGCCATTCCCTATGAGGCCTCAACACCTGAGCCGATTGTGCTGCCGGAACGAGTGAAGCAGGGTGATTATCAGCGACCTGCCATTGATACCCAGACATTCGTGCCGGAACGGTTTTAGTGGAGCAGCGGTACCCGATTGAACCCTGAAAACCTCAGTACTGAAGCTTTGATGCTGTTCAACAGCCTGAACGCGGATGGTCAGCGGCAAGCCTGTATGCTTGCCGAATCTCATACCGAAGAGGAAGCGGTATACCTTGCCGCCCTGCGCAGCATGCCACCGGACAAACGCCGCAAATTTCTTTTCTCACTGAGTAAAAAACGCTGGGGGCTGTGAGCATATCCAGCCCTCTTTCTCTCTGCCGGTTGTGATCTCATATGGTTTCACCCTTCCCCGCCCGATCAGCCATGGCGCATACTGTTGTGAAACAGTGGTGTCGAAGTTGATTACGGCTGTTATGATGGCGGCATGAATCATATTGAAGTGAGTATCGAGTTTTACTTTCGGGGTTGCTGCCTTACACCAACGGCAGTGATCAACCTTGATGAGTGTATGCGCCATGAAGAGCCGCTTGAGTATATCTACAAGATGCTGGCGGCCGAGAATGGAATCGGCAGTTACTCACATGAATTTGACGTGATGGTGATGGAGGCGCTCAGCTTTCATCATGCATCCGGCCTTGCCAGTCGTTATCTGCATGATGGCCACTTTGATTTTGACGGGTTCAGGGAAGCATGGCTGGAAGAGAGTGTAGTCCGGGTGCTGCAGCCGATTGCCGAGAAATATCTGGGCGTCAGTAATCTGGAAGAGCATCCATCACTGAAACGGGCATTGATCGAGGCTTATCAGGCTAATCCGCACGCACGCAGATAAACCGGAGCATGATGCTCCGGTTCTCTGTTTATTCCTCGTGGTTATAGCTCTTGATAATATAGCCGCCGGACTTCTCATCCTTCTCAAGCGTCAGCAGCCCGCGTTTTTCTGCCTCTTCGAGCATTTGTCCGAAACTGCTGAAGCCATGATACCCTTCAGAGAAACCGGGTTTACGGCGCTTCAGTGTCTGTTTGACCATTGAGCCCCAGACCTTGTCTTCATCGCCCCGCTCCTTGAACAGTCCCTCGATGGTTTCAAGAACCAGGTCGATGCCCTCCTGCAACAGGGTTGTTTCATCAGTTACAACTTCGCTGTTGTTATCTGCTTTGGCCTTTGCCCTGCCCTTGCCGGAGCGACGGCGGCGGGATTTGACCTGTTTTTCGGAATCGCGCACCAGATCATCATAATAGATGAACTCATCACAGTTGGATGTTAACAGATCCGCAGTGGATTGTTTGACGCCAACGCCAATGACCAGTTTGTTGTTTTCACGCAGCTTGGAGACAAGCGGAGAGAAATCGGAATCGCCCGAGATAATGACAAATGTATCGACATGGGCCTTGGTGTAGCAGAGATCCAGCGCATCCACGACCATACGGATATCTGCGGAGTTTTTTCCGGATTGCCGTACATGAGGAATTTCGATCAGCTCGAACGCGGCCTCGTGCATCGGCGCTTTGAAGTCCTTGTAGCGTGCCCAGTCACAATAGGCTTTTTTAACGACGATATTGCCCTTCAGCAGTAACCGCTCAAGTACGCGCTGGATATCGAATGCGGCCAGTTTTGCATCACGTACACCCAGCGCGACATTTTCAAAGTCGCAGAAGAGTGCCATGTTGTGTGATTCGTTACGGGCGCTCATGAGCGCCCGTAACGATGATGCGAGATGGCAGGTTCAGCCATGGTAACGCACTGATTCTTCACGTACGGCCTTGAAGAACTCAATGGCATGCTCAGGCGGTACATCCGGTGTAATGCCATGGCCGAGATTGAAGACATGACCGTTACCGTGTCCGAAACGGGCCAGAATATCCTTCACTTCGGCACGAATGCGCTCGGGTTTCGCATACAGCATGGTCGGATCCATATTGCCCTGCAGGGCCACGCGATCGCCTACCCGTGCTTTTGCCACATCGATATCAATCGACCAGTCGAGTCCCAGCACGTCACAACCGGTATCAGCCATCGCTTCCAGCCAGCCCATGCCGCCCTTGGAGTAGAGAATTACCGGTACGCGGCGACCGTCGTTTTCACGCGTCAGCTGCTCAACAATGCGCTGCATGTACTGCAGTGAGAACTCCTTGTAATCGCGGGTGGTCAGGATGCCGCCCCAGGTATCGAAGATCTGCACAGCCTGTGCGCCACTGGCGATCTGGCCATTGAGGTATGCTGCGACCGAGTCGGCCAGCTTTTCCAGCAACAGATGCATGGTTTCAGGCTCATTGAACATCATGGCCTTCACTTTGGAGAAGTTCTTCGAACCGCCTCCTTCAACCATATAGGTGGCCAGGGTCCATGGTGAACCGGCAAATCCGATCAGCGGAACACGGCCCTGAAGGTCGCGACGAATCATGCTGACCGCATCCATGACATAGCCAAGCTCTCTGGTCGGATCTGTTAATACAGGCAGCTTTTCGACATCGGCACGGCAGGTAATCGGATCAGGGAATTTAGGCCCCTCACCTGCACCGAATGTCAGCTCCATGCCCATTGCTTCCGGAACGACCAGAATATCAGAGAAGAGAATCGCCGCATCGGCACCAAGAATATCGATCGGCTGCAGCGTCACCTCTGAGCAGAGTTCAGGAGAACGGCAGAGGTTCAGGAAGCCGCCGGCACGAAGTCTGGTTGCACGGTATTCAGCCAGATAGCGACCTGCCTGGCGCATCATCCATACCGGTGTACGTTCTACATCCTGTCGCAGGCATGCGCGCAAAAACAGATCATTTTTCAATTCAGTCATGTTCAAATCCTTTATTGTTCACCGCAGAGGAGACAAATTTTCGCAGAGGTTCCATCGGAACGGCCAGTCACCGGCAAACGGCAGCAACGACACTATCGCCGGCCCTGCATTCAATCCATCCCTGTTTTAACGCTGCGAAACGTTGCTTCCCCTGCAGTACGAGTAATCTTCAACGACGTCGCAAAATATCCATCCATAGCTACGGACGTTCCGGAAAATGAGTCCTCTCCGAGACAAATCAACCTGTACATGTGTTTGATTTGCCTGAACGTCTACAGGCATCAGATATCTTCTTGCAAGGTCATAAAATCTGTTAATCCCAGATGTAGCCTTCGGTTGGTGAGCTGGCCGAGGCGAACGAGCGCTTCGGCATGCGGCCGGCCAGATAAGCCAGACGGCCGGCCCGGACCGCTTCGCTCATGGCGCGCGCCATCATGCATTCATCTTTTGCCTCAGCGATAGCCGTATTGATCAGGCAGGCATCCGCCCCAAGTTCCATCGCCTTGGCAGCATCGGAGGCAGTGCCAATGCCCGCATCGACGACGATCGGTACATGAGCCCGCTCCTTGATAACGCGGATATTAAACGGATTGGCAAGGCCCCTGCCCGATCCGATTGGGTTGCCCAGCGGCATCACGGCAACACAGCCGATCTCTTCAAGGCGGGTGGCAACGATCGGGTCGTCATTGGTATACACCATGACCTGAAAGTCTTCCGCAACGAGTACTTCGGCAGCCTTGATGGTTTCGACCACATTCGGATAGAGCGTCTGGGTATCACCCAGTACTTCCAGTTTGACCAGATCCCAGCCGCCGGCTTCACGAGCCAGTCGCAGGGTTCGTACGGCATCATCGGCATTAAAGCAGCCGGCAGTGTTGGGCAGGATGGTATATTTTTTCGGATCGATATAGTCGAGCAGATTCTCTTTGCCCGGATCGGTGATGTTCACCCGACGAACGGCAACGGTAATCATTTCAGCACCGGCAGCCTCGGTGGCATTCCTGGTGGTTTCAAAATCCTTGTATTTACCCGAACCGACGATCAGTCGTGATCTGAATTCGTAGGTTCCTACCCTGAAAATGTCTTCTGCCATTTTGCCTCCGCCAATTTGATGCACCCGAAACCGCATTCCCCATCACTATTAATATATACTGACTGAAAATGGTCGGGAAGATTGTTACACTACCTGTACAAAACAGCCCGTATCAGCCACCACCGATCATATGAACGAGTTCAATCCGATCATGGGACTGCAGGGGGGTCGAAGCATATTGACTTTTGGGTACAACTTCGAGGTTTCGTTCAATAGCGATCATGCGCTGCTCCAGTCCGAGCTCGCTGACCAGTGCCGCCAGGGTTGAAGCTGCCACCTGGCGCTCCTCACCATTTAACTGAATGACAATTTTATCCGACATGCGTCCTCTCAGAAAGTTCAGGAAATGCACCGTTTTTGCTCAGAATCGGCCCGATAGAAGCTTCTTTCTGGCCATTTTTAACAAAACCGGATTGACCCGCCATATTCCGCTGCGTAGCGTGACGGGCATGCTAGCAGCAAGCACTCCGGCACCCAATAGCCGCCATTCAACCAGACAAGCCCCGAGGCCTGTGAACTGGCGCGGCGTTAGCGAAGGCATGGCCGCTGCCATTGCCTCGGTCAGAAATGGCAAGCTGGAAACAGCAGAGGTTATTCTTGTCGATCTGGTTGCCTTTGCACCAGCTGAAACCCGGGCCTGGAAGCTGTTGGCGCGTGTCCAGCGTGAACTGGGCCATTTCGATGCCGGTATTGCCAGTGCCAGGCGTGCCCTCCATCTGCAGTCCATGCAACAGCAACAGGAGCCACCTGCCTCACTGACACTGGCACGGCTGTTTTTTGAGCAGGGTGAACACGATGAGGCCAAAGCAATGCTGGCGCGCCTGATTGAGCGTAACCCGCATAACCCTGAATTACTACAGTTAAGAGATAAATGGCAGACGGAGACCACCGCTTGAAGCGACTTCATATCCTTGTGCTGCACGGCCCCAACCTGAATATGCTGGGCACCCGTGAACCCGGCCATTATGGCAATCAGACACTGGCGGAGATTAATGCCTCGCTTGTTGATCTGGGGCAGTCGCTCTCTGTTGAGGTCACTGCGTTTCAGAGCAATCATGAGGGTGCGCTGATTGACCGGATTCATCAGGCGGCATGTGACGGGATTGATGGTATTGTGATCAATCCGGCCGCTTATACCCATACCAGTATTGCCTTGCGTGATGCCTTGCTGGCGGTTTCCCTGCCCTTTATCGAGGTTCATCTTTCCAATGTTCACCGGCGGGAAAGCTTCCGCCATCGTTCCATGCTGGTTGATGCGGCTATCGGCGTGATTGCCGGCTTTGGCCCTTCGTCCTACCTGCTCGCCCTGCGCGGGCTCAATGAGTTTTTACGCTTACAAAACAAATAGATACAAACAGGAGCTAAATAATGGATTTATCGCAGATTCGCAAGCTGATCGGGCTGGTCAAGGGCACCGATATTACCGAAATTGAAGTGACTGAAGGCGATCAGACCGTGCGCATTTCGCGGCAAACCCAGACCATCATGATGCAGCAGGCACCGTCGATGATGCCTCAGATGATGGCTGCGCCGCAGGCTTCCGCCCCTGCTGCACCTCAGGCGGCAGCTCCGGCTGCTGCACAGAAAAATGACGAGCATGTTGTGAAGTCACCGATGGTTGGCACCTTTTACGCTGCTGCAAGTCCTGATGCTGCCCCGTTTGTTAAAGTGGGCGACAGGGTCAGCAAGGGTGATGTGCTTTGTATCATCGAAGCAATGAAAATGATGAACGAGATTGAAGCGGAATACAGCGGTGTTGTGGAATCAATTCTGGTTGATAACGCCTCTCCACTGGAGTACGGCCAGCCGATTTTCGTTATCACTCCGCAGGCGTAACGGGAGCACTCATGTTTCACAAAATTCTAATCGCCAACCGTGGCGAAATAGCAGTGCGTATTATCCGCGCCTGTAAGGAGCTGGGTATTCGTTCGGTGGCCGTTTATTCGGAAGCGGATAAAAATGCCATGCATGCACGCCTTGCTGATGAGTCCATTTGTATTGGCCCTGCCCCGGCAGGCCAATCTTACCTGAATATCGCTGCCATTATGGCTGCGGCGGAACTGACCGATGCAGAAGCCATTCATCCCGGTTACGGTTTTCTGGCCGAGAATGCCTCATTTGCCGAGATTGTCGGTGAATCAGGTCTGACCTGGATCGGTCCCTCACCGGAATCAATGCGCATTATGGGGGACAAGGTCTCTGCCAAGCAGAAAATGCAGACCGCCGGTGTACCGCTTGTACCTGGATCTGATGGTGCCGTTGATAACATTGAGGATGCAAGACGCATTGCCAAAGAGGCCGGCTTTCCGGTGATCATCAAGGCCTCTGCCGGCGGCGGTGGTCGTGGTATGAAAGTGGTTCACAGTGAGGCATCGCTTCCCAATGCCTTCTCCATGTGCCAGTCCGAGGCCGGTGCTGCCTTCGGTAACAATACGGTGTTTATCGAAAAGTATCTGGAAGAACCGCGGCATATCGAAGTGCAGGTGCTTGGCGACAAGCATGGCAACATCGTTCACCTCTTTGAGCGTGAGTGCTCCATGCAGCGCCACAATCAGAAGGTACTGGAGGAAGCGCCAAGCGCTTTTGTGGATGAAGAGACGCGTGCAGCCATCTGTGCTGCCGGTGTTGCTGCTGCCAAGGCCGTGGATTATGTCGGTGCGGGTACCATCGAATTCCTGATGAATCCTGATAAGTCGTTTTATTTCATTGAGATGAACACTCGTATTCAGGTAGAACATCCGGTTACCGAGTGGATTACCGGTGTCGATTTGATCGAGTGGCAGATCCGTGTGGCAGCCGGTGAACAGCTTGCCTTCAGCCAGAATGATATCAAGATGAAGGGACATGCCATCGAGTGCCGTATCAATGCCGAGCATCCGTTCAAGTTCACCCCTTCTCCGGGAACGGTTGAGCTGTTTCATGCACCGGGTGGTCGCAGTGTGCGGGTGGATTCATTCCTTTATACCGGTTACTCCATCCCCCCCTATTATGACTCCATGGTCGCCAAGATCATTACCCATGCCCGCGATCGCAAGAAGTGCATCCGTCGCATGCAGCGTGCGATCGATGAGCTGGTCATTCTTGGTGTTACGACCAATCAGGAGCTGCATCAGCGCCTGCTTGCCAACCCCGGCTTCCAGAATGCCGAATTTAATATTCACTTTCTGGAGCGCTGGTTAACCCAGATGCATCTGTAGAACGAACGCAGATCGCTCATGATTTTTTAGGGAGATGCTGATTTATTGCCCTCCAGGCAAAAATCAGTTCACAAAGACACAGGCTTTGTTTTGTCTTTTCTTGCAAATCAGGCACTTACGCGTTTGATTTGATTCGCTGCATCCTGCAGCTCACCTGGCGGCGGCAAGGCTGTCCAATCCGGCTATCCTGCCGGATTGAAGCGGCCGTCCATGGCTCGCTCGGAACCGCCGAATGAATCAGCGCTTCCTTAGTGACCCCTAAGGGGAGGCATCAGGCCTCCCCTTTTTTTAGGTTCATCGTGCACAGCGGAAAAATGGCTGAGGAAAGTTTTTGATTCCCTGTAAGCGATAAGATGCTTTTTAAGCGATACGACTACTCTGCTAAAGCAGAGCTATCCCCTTTCTTTATCGGTAAAGAAAGTGTTGAAAGAAAGCCGCTCCCGATATTATTCGGCAAATCTTATTAGGGGGCGATCAGGCAGCATCCCAACGCATCCTGAGCTGCACTGGTTTCCGGACTTCCGGGATGAACCATTTTTATGGGTCTTTTGTTTTATACGGGGGCGTAGTCGCGCTTATGGCGCCTTGCTTTCCGCTTCTTCCCTGGGGCCAAAGAGATCCTTGTGGCCCCAAACCAGGCGGCCATTCGGGAAGCGGATATGGAGCCAGTCACCTTCGCGACCAATGGCTCTGACCATGGTTCCCTTTCTCAGGCGGGCGACGATGTTACCATCAACAGGTGATTCCCGAATGACAGCGATATCAGCCGTGACGACAGGAAATTTATGGGGTGAATATCGGCCTGTCGGCAGCGGCTCTGTGGTTGCTGCTGTCTCTGATGATTTTTCTGCAACCGGCGCTGGAGTGGTGTGGCCGGTGTTATCAGCACTATCTGCGCCTTTTTCATTGGCTGTAGTGACTGCCGGAACCGGGATATCCCTGGGTTTGCTGACATCGATGTGTGGGTTAGTGCTGTCGGCTGGGTTGTTTGTTGATGAGCTGTCTGTCTGTGCTGCGGGAACGAGCGATGCAGGTGTTGTGCTTTCGGGCGCAGTGTCATGTGTGTCGAACAGCTTCATGTGGCCCCAGACAATGCGACCACCTGGAAAACGAATGCGCAGCCAGTCGCCCTCGCGTCCAATGACCCTGACCATGGTCCCCTTTCTCAGGCGGGAGATCACTTTGCCTGTCACAGGTGATTGACGCATCACGGCAATATCAGCGGATACGGTAAGAAATTTATTCGGAGAATAGCTGCCTTGCGGTAACAAAACCGGCTGATCAAGCTGAGTCGCTGTCGAATCAGTTGCAGTCGCTGGTGTGGCGGCTGTTTCGGGGGATGGCCGGACTGTTTCAAGCGATTGAGTTGGGGCTATCTCTGGCTCGCCAGCCGGAGCGGTGTCCGATGCGGGTGGTGCCTCCGCTGCCGGCTCAACTGGCTGCTGTTGCAACGATGGTGAATCGATCGGGGTCTCCTCCTGATCAGTGCTACCCTGTTGATCCCGGGCTTCGGGTGGCGTTATGGCCGTGGATGCAACATCCGTTGCGGCAGGTGGTGGCGCTATGATGTGGTCCAACGGTGTGGATGCTGATTTTTCGCTGTCGATCAACGCCTGAGCCTCGGCAAAGAGGTCCTTGTGGCCCCAGCCGATACGGCCATCGGAAAAGAGAAGATGGAACCACTCCCCTTCACGATCTGTGACCCTGACGCGGGTGCGTTTTTTCAGGCGAGCGACCACGCTGCCCGTAACAGGTGAAGAGCGGATAATGGCAATATTGACTGCTACATGAAGAAACTTGTCGGTTGCATACTGTACGGCATCGGCAGCAGCCATCCTGCCAGGGCTGTCCGTGACTTTTTCCGGTTGTTCGGGCTGTTGCTTGAGTGCAGCTGTGGCATCAATGGCGGCAGCTTCGCTACGGGATGTTTCGCCAGGCTCCTCTGACGGGCCAGCTTCGGCATATTGAGTTGCGGTGGCTGCCGGTTGTTCTGCGAGTGGCGACTGATGTGTAGTCGTATGTGCAGGTGCAGATTCACTTGCAGGAGAAGTATCCGATGATGGTGGCTGAAGTGCCAGAGGTTGTCGTGCAGCGATCTCCGGCATTCTTTCCAGAATATCATCGGCAGCAGGCCAGAAGAGCCACAGCAATAGCAATACTACGCTGGTGGAGCCGATAAAGGTGAATAGTAGTGACGTGAAATAGGACGGGTGCCCTGCCGTGTGGACATGGGGATGCTGGTTGTCGCTGCTCATTTTCCGGCTCTTGCCGGTTTCCGGTTCCTGTTCAACCCATGAAAAGCTGTCGGCTTTGTGTGGATGCCGGGATGCATCATGGTGGTGTGGGTGATCGAGCTCCTGATCCACTGCATCGATAAATTGATCGAGTCGCGCCTGCATTTCGGCAGACTCATCCACCACCTTTTTTTTCACATGATCTCCTTCTTTCCGAATATCGATTATCAACGGATAATCAAAAAGTTACCACTGTTTCCTGTTATCTTTCATCAGGCACCACAGGCTTTGAGGGGATGCCATGAGGCCGTGCTTTTTCGATCGTATTGATTGTATTGCCGTGTGACCGGCAGATGACAGCGTGAGCCGAAAAAACAAGAGCGATTCAGATTTATAATAAGTAGCCGGTCAGGTGGCAAGTGAGGATGCGGCAGTGTTGTAACCTGCACCGATCTGGCCAAATAGAGCAATGGCCTCTGTTCCCTGTTTATCGTGGCCATTGTCATCACGATAATAAAAAAAGGGCCGGCATTTCTGCCGACCCTTTTTAAATGGTGGTGCGCCCAGATGGACTCGAACCATCGACCCACGGATTAAAAGTCCGCTACTCTACCAACTGAGCTATAGGCGCAAATTTTAGTTGCCAGAACGTCGTCCGTTCGTTTGCAACGCGGCGCAGTTTGGCAATTTCATCGTCCCTGTCAAACATTTTTAACCATGTCGTCTTGCCTGGCAAAAGAATGCGCAGAGTCAGTAGGCCTGTCTGCCGTGGATTCATCTGCATATCCAGCCAGTTTCAGGCGCATTTGCATCTGTGAATGCACAGGTGATGACCGATGAATTATCTGTTGGGCGCGGTTAGTATGCAGCCCATGTCGACAGAATCCTTTAACCCCGTTCCCGATTATCACATGCATACGCCACGCTGCAACCATGCCACCGGCAGCGTACAGGAGTACGCCGATGCGGCGATAAGTCTTGGCCTAAGGGAGATCGGTATGTCCGATCACTCGCCGATGCCCTCTTTCTATGACAAGCCATGGCGTATGGATCGCAGTGAATTGCCTGATTATCTGCAGGAGGTGGAGCGCGTCCGCGATCACTGTCGTGGCCGGCTTTCGGTGCGCATCGGGCTTGAAGCGGATTTTCATCCGGGGACCGAATCCTATGTTGCGGAGATGATTGATTCATACGCGTGGGATTATGTGATCGGGTCGGTTCACTATATCGGTGACTGGGCATTTGATAATCCGGATACGATCGATGTCTGGGATCAGTGCGTGATCGAGGATGCCTATTGTGACTATTTTGACCTTGTTGCACGTTCGGCCCAATGTGGTCTGTTTGACATCATCGGCCACCCGGATCTGATTAAGAAATTTGGTCACAGGGCTCCGGCAGGATCTGCCCGTGTGGCTGCAGCTGAAGATCGGATGCTGCAGGCAATCCTGAAGGCTGATGTGGCGATGGAAATCTCCTCGGCAGGTTTGCGTAAGCCTGTCGGTGAAATCTACCCTGCAGCTCACCTGATTGAGAAAGCTGCGGCGATGGGGATTCCGTTTGCATTCGGATCGGATGCCCATTCCCCTGTCGAGGTGGGCCACGGTATGGATGCATGTTTGTCGCTGTTGCAGTCATATGGGGTGACATCGGTTGCGTGCTTTGATGGTCGGCAAAGAAGCATGCAGGAGATCAGTCGTGGCTGAGCCGCTTGCGGATCAGGGGCTGGTACTGATCACCGGTGCATCCGGTGGTTTCGGCATTGAGTTTGCAAGGCAGCTGGAGGCACTCGGTTACTCGCTGATTCTGCACGGCCGAGATGAGCCCCGCCTGTTGCTGACGCTCAATACTCTTCGTCATCCTGCCCGTCACCGCCTGATACTGGCCGATCTGAATGCCAAAAAAGGTGTGGCAACACTGTTGGCCGGGATCGGTTCGGTGCCATTGGCCGGCCTGATTAACAACGCCGGCTTCGGCATCTGGGGCAGCTTTGAACAGACCGGCATTGTGCCTCAGATAGATGTGATCAAAACGGATCTGAAAGCACCGATCGAACTTACTCACGCTCTGTTGCCCGGGTTACTGAAAAACAAGGGTTTTATTATCAATGTCTCTTCACTGGCCGGGGTGACGCCACTGCCCTATATGAGTACATACGCAGCGGCCAAGGCCGGTTTGACCTACTGGAGTGAGGCGATTCGCACCGAACTTGCCGGGCGCGTCCGGGTTGTGACGCTGGCGCCTGGCCCCTCCCCGACCGGTTTCCGTGAGATTTCAGGCATGCCGTCCGGGCCGGGTAGTTTTTTCAGAAGCCCTGTTCCCGGAATTATTCAGGCAGCACTGCTGACCCTGGCCCGCGGAGGTGGTTATTGTGTACCGGGAAGGCGGCATCGGCTGCTCTACCTGTTGCAGAAAATCACACCGACAAAATGGGCACTCAGGCTGATGGCCAGCCATTTGCGTCCCTGAATGGCGCAGTAATACGTTATCCTGTTTGTCTAACTCGTCGATTTTTTAAGAAAAGGGTAAGGCTTGTGCGTATGGCAGAGGGCAGGATCGTGATTTATTCATGCGGGAACGGATAGCCATATTTCCACTTTCGGCTTTGATATATAGATGATACTGGAGAAATCGTATCGCTTTCGCTATATTGCGCCTCCTTTTTTAATGCTTCGGGGGGGGCGGTGTCTGGACACCCTGTGTCAACGCAACGTTCTGCGTGTCGTTTGTCCATGACATTGCTGCCGATGAGTATGCCAATCAGTGAGGTAAAAAGATGAGTCAGTCGCAACCCTCTGTGAATCAGACAGTGAAACGGGCGCCGGGTCGCCAGGGATTGTACGATCCTAAACATGAACATGATGCCTGTGGCGTCGGCTTTGTTGCCCATATCAAAAACAGGAAGAGCCATGATATTGTTGAGAAAGGGCTGGAGATTCTTGAGCGCCTGACCCATCGTGGTGCCTCCGGTGCCGATCCTCGTGAAGGCGATGGCGCCGGCATTCTGTTGCAGATTCCACATCATTTTTTTGCAGCTGTTACTGCTGACCTCGGCTTCGAACTGCCGTCAGAAGGTGATTATGGCGTTGGTATGATTTTCTTTCCTCGCAACGAGGAACACCGTCTGACCTGCCAGAATCTCTATGAGAAGGCTATTGCGGATGAGGGACAAACCCTGCTCGGCTGGCGCGACGTGCCGGTTGATGCTGTCCGTGCAGACCTGCCGGAAAGTGTGACTGCCTGCGAGCCATTTATCCGCCAGGTGTTTGTGGCCCGTGGCAGCAATTGTGCCGATCAGAATGCGTTTGAAAGAAAGCTGTATGTCATTCGCAAGGTTGTCAGCAGTGCTGTGACCGCGCTTGGTTTTGAAGATGCAGCCAACTTCTATACCGCATCACTCTCCAGCCGTACGATTGTATATAAGGGTATGTTCCATTCACATCAGGTGGCTCCCTACTACGAGGATCTGCGCGATGCGCGTGTGACCTCCGCTCTTGCTCTCGTGCATCAGCGTTTCTCCACCAACACCTTCCCGTCATGGGAGCTGGCACATCCGTTCCGCATGATGGCGCATAACGGCGAAATCAATACCGTGCGCGGCAACATCAACTGGATGAACGCCCGCCGTCACTCGATGAAGTCCGAACTGCTCGGCGAGGATCTCGATAAGCTCTGGCCGATCAGTTATGAAGGGCAGAGTGATACCGCCTGTTTCGATAACGCACTGGAACTGCTGGTTGCCGGTGGTTACTCACTTGCCCATGCTGCCATGCTGATGATTCCTGAAGCGTGGTCCGGCAACAAGCTGATGGATGAGCAGCGTCGTGCTTTCTATGAGCATCATGCTGCACTGATGGAGCCATGGGATGGCCCTGCCGCTGTTGCCTTTACCGATGGTCGCCAGATTGGTGCCACCCTCGACCGTAACGGTCTGCGCCCTACCCGTTATCTGGTTACAGATGATGGACTGGTACTTGGTGCCTCTGAAATGGGTGTGCTTGATATTCCGGAAGAGACGATTGTTAAGAAGTGGCGTTTGCAGCCGGGCAAGATGCTTTTGATCGACCTGGAAGAGGGTCGCATCATTGATGATGCCGAAATCAAGCAGCAGCTGGCTTCCGCCCGTCCATATCAGGAGTGGCTGGCCAGGACCCAGATTCAGCTGGAAGACCTGCCGCAGGAAATTGCACCACAGACTCCGGATCGCGATACCATGCTGCAGCGTCAGCAGTCATTCGGCTACACCCAGGAGGATATCAAGTTCCTGCTGACGCCGATGGCCGTATCCGGTCAGGAAGGCACCGGCTCGATGGGCAACGACAGCCCGCTTGCTGTTCTCTCCAACCGTGCCAAGCCGCTGTATAACTACTTCCGTCAGCTCTTTGCTCAGGTCACCAATCCGCCGATCGACCCGATTCGTGAAGAGATGGTGATGAGCCTGACCTCTATCATCGGTCCCCGCCCTAACCTGCTCGGTCTTGAAGAGAGTGAGCCACAGCTGCGACTGGAAGTACATCAGCCGATTCTTTCCAATGTTGATGTGGAGAAGATTCGTCATATCGACCAGTATACCGACAATCGTTTCCGTACCATCACCCTCTCCTCCTGCTATCCGGTCGATCAGGGTGCTGAAGGCATGGAAGCCGCGATCGCCAACCTGTGCAAGCAGGCTGAAGAAGCGGTCCATGGTCGTTACAATATTATTATTCTCTCCGACCGTGGCATGAATGCGGAAAACATCGCAATTCCTGCCCTGCTGGCCACCTCTGCTGTACATCATCACCTGATCCGTACGGGCCTCAGAACCGAAACCGGTCTGGTCGTTGAAACCGGCTCAGCCCGTGAAGTACACCACTTTGCCTGCCTTGCCGGCTATGGTGCTGAAGCGATCAACCCATATCTTGCCTTCGAAACACTGGTGGATATGAAGCGTCAGGGGCAGCTGCCTGAGGATCTGAGCGAAGCCGAGATCGAGAAGCGCTTTATCAAGGCGATTGGCAAGGGCCTGTTCAAGGTGATGTCCAAGATGGGCATCTCCACCTATCAGTCTTACTGCGGCGCCCAGATTTTTGAGGCTGTCGGTCTCTCATCCGAGCTGGTGAACAAATACTTCACCGGTACGGCCAGCCAGATCGAAGGTGCAGGCCTGAACGAAGTCGCTGTAGAAGCGACCCAGCGTCATATCGATGCATTCCGTGGTGTGATGATTTACAAGAATGCACTCGATGTCGGTGGTGATTACGCATGGCGTGTCCGTGGTGATGACCACACCCTGACACCGGATGTGATTGCCAAGGTTCAGCATGCGATCCGTACCTCCAGCTACCCTCTCTATAAAGAGTATGCCGAGCTGATTAACAATCAGGCGGGTAAACTGAAGACCCTGCGCGGCCTGTTCAAATTCAGGGGCGGCAATCCGATTTCCATCGATGAGGTTGAGCCTGCAGCAGAGATCGTGAAACGCTTTGCTACCGGTGCGATGAGCTTTGGCTCCATTTCACATGAGGCACACTCCACCCTCGCCATCGCGATGAACCGCATTGGCGGCAAGTCCAATACCGGTGAAGGTGGTGAAGAGCCGGCTCGCTTCAAGCCAATGGCGAACGGTGATTCCATGCGCTCTGCTATCAAGCAGGTTGCATCCGGCCGCTTCGGTGTGACCACCGAATATCTTGCCAATGCCGATCAGATTCAGATCAAGATGGCACAGGGGGCGAAACCGGGTGAAGGCGGTCAGCTTCCCGGTCACAAGGTGGACAAGCGCATCGGTCGCGTACGTCACTCGACCCCTGGCGTTGGTCTGATTTCGCCACCGCCACATCATGATATCTACTCGATTGAAGATCTTGCCCAGCTGATTTTCGATCTGAAGAACACCAATCCGGCTGCCGATATCTCTGTGAAACTCGTTTCCGAGATCGGTGTCGGTACCGTTGCTGCCGGTGTGGTGAAGGCGCATGCCGACCACGTGGTGATTGCAGGCCATGATGGTGGTACAGGTGCATCGCCACTGACCTCCATCAAGCATGCCGGTACGCCATGGGAGCTTGGCCTTGCTGAAACCCAGCAGACCCTGGTACTCAACCGTTTGCGTGGACGCACCGTTCTGCAGGCTGATGGCCAGATGCGTACCGGTCGCGACGTGGTCATTGCCGCCCTGCTGGGTGCCGATGAAGTGGCATTCGGTACGATCGCCCTGATCGCTGAAGGTTGCATCATGATGCGTAAATGCCACCTCAATACCTGCCCTGTCGGTGTCGCAACCCAGGATCCGGAGCTGCGCGCCAAGTTCGTTGGCAAGCCTGAGGATGTGGTAAACTTCTTCATGTACGTAGCTGAGGAAGCTCGTGAAATCATGGCGGAACTTGGCTTCCGTACCTTTGATGAAATGATCGGTCGTGTCGATATGCTCGATACCAATGAAGCGATCAAGCACTGGAAGTCCCAGGGCCTGGATCTCTCCCCGATCTTCCATCAGGTCGAGGCCAACGGTTCCTCTGTTTACCACACCGAGCGTCAGGATCACGGTCTGGACAAGCTGATTGATAACAAGCTGATTGCTGAGGCGATGCCTGCACTCGAGAACAAAACACCGGTCGTCATTGAGACGCCGATCTGCAACGTCAACCGCAGCTTCGGTACCATGCTCGCCGGTGAGGTAGCCAAGCGTTATGGCCACGCCGGTCTTGCCGATGACACCATTGCCATCAAGGCACGTGGTACCGCCGGTCAGTCGCTGGGTGCATGGCTGACCCGTGGTATCTCGATTGATCTGGCTGGTGAAGGCAACGACTATGTGGGTAAGGGCCTCTCCGGTGGCCGTATCGCCATCTATCCGCCTGCCAATTCGAAGATTGTTGCAGAAGAGAATATCATCGTCGGTAATACCGTTCTGTTCGGCGCCACCGAGGGCGAGTGCTACTTCAGCGGTGTCGGCGGTGAGCGTTTTGCCGTACGTAACTCCGGCGCCATTGCTGTGATTGAAGGCGTTGGTGATCATGGTTGTGAATACATGACCGGTGGTACGGTTGTCGTTCTCGGCGAAACCGGCCGTAACTTCGCAGCAGGCATGTCCGGCGGTATTGCCTATGTGCTCGATGCGGATGGAACATTCGAAAGCCGTTGCAACATGGCTCAGGTTGCACTGGAGCCGGTGGCATCGGAAGCGGACGCACTGGAAGTACTTGATCATCAGGGCCCGGATCTTGAGACCCACGGTCGCGTGGATATCAAGCATGCACTCAGCCAGAATGATCAGAAGATTCTGATGACACTGATTCAGCGTCATGTGCATTATACCAACTCCGCTCTGGGTAAGCGTATTCTGGCTAACTGGAGCGATTACCTCGGTAAATTCGTTAAGGTGATCCCGGTGGAATACCGCCGTGCACTGGCAGAAATGGAAGCTGAGAAGACAGCAACTGCAAAGGAGACCATCCATGGGTAAGGCTACCGGATTCAAAGAACATGCTCGCGAAAACCTGAGTTATGCGCCGGTTGCAGACCGCATTACTCACTTCAACGAGTTTGCCCGTTTGCCTGAGGATATGTGCACACAGGGTGCCCGTTGCATGGATTGCGGCATCCCCTTCTGCCATAACGGCTGCCCGATCAATAACATCATCCCGGACTGGAATGATGCGGTGTATCACGGTCGCTGGCGTGAGGCTCTGGATGTACTGCACTCCACCAACAACTTCCCGGAGTTCACCGGTCGTATCTGTCCGGCTCCGTGTGAAGAGGCGTGCACTGTGAACCTGATCGGCGATGCTGTATCGATTAAAAACATCGAGCTCTCCATCGTCGAAAAAGGATGGCAGGAAGGCTGGATCACCCCGCAGATTGCCGCCAAAAAGACCGGCAAGCGTGTTGCTGTTGTCGGTTCAGGCCCTGCCGGTATGGCTGCATCCCAGCAGCTGGCCCGTGCCGGTCACGATGTCGTCCTGTTTGAAAAGAATGATCGCATTGGCGGTTTGATGCGTTACGGCATTCCGAACTTCAAGTTCGACAAATCCGTGATCGACCGTCGTATGGCCCAGATGCGTGCCGAGGGTGTTGATTTCCGTGTCAACTCTACCGTTGGCGGTAATGTATCCGCAGCCGAGCTGGTCAATGATTTTGATGCCGTCATTCTCTCCGGTGGTGCTGAAAAGCCTCGTGATCTTCCTGTACCCGGCCGTGAGCTCAAGGGTGTTCATTATGCGATGGAATTCCTGACCCTTAACACCAAGCGTGTACTCGGCGATGAGATTCCGGAAGAGGAGTTCATTTCTGCTGCCGGCAAGCATGTCGTGGTGATCGGTGGCGGTGATACCGGCTCCGACTGTATCGGTACCTCCAACCGTCATGGTGCAGAATCCGTGACTCAGCTGGAAATTCTGCCGAAGCCTGATGCCAAACCGAACAAGCTGACCACCTGGCCCTACTATCCGATGAAGCTGCGCACCTCCACTTCTCAGGAAGAAGGTTGTGATCGCGACTGGTGTGTTTCCACCAAGCGTTTCATTGGCGATGAGCATGGTCATGTGCAGGCGATTGAGTGCGTTCGTGTTGAGTGGGCTCAGGAGAATGGTCAGTGGAAGCTGAATGAAGTGGCCGGCTCCGAGTTCGAGTTGCCAGCTCAGCTGGTGACTCTGGCGATGGGCTTTGTCCATCCTGTCCACGAAGGCATGATCGAAGAGCTCGGTGTGGCGAAGGATGGTCGCGGCAACGTGGCTGCCAATGATCAGAACTATGCAACCAGTATCGACAAGGTCTTTACCGCAGGTGATATGCGCCGTGGACAGTCGCTGGTTGTCTGGGCGATTCGCGAAGGCCGTCAGTGTGCCCGTGCAGTGGATGAATTCCTGATGGGAACAACCACCCTGCCGCGCTGATCCGATACTGCTGGCTTATTCGAAGAGGGCGCTTTTGGGCGCCCTCTTTTCATTTCCTTTGCGAAAGAATGTGCTGCATGATTGGATCATGTTATCAATATCACAGGAGGCGGATATGCAGTCATCACTACAGCTGGTTGATACCGATGAGGAGATGACCGCCGTCATTCATCTGATTGTACCGCGTGATCAGATCGAGATGGTGATGGGGCCTGCCATCCATGAGGTGATTGCCGTACTGGCCCGACAGAAGGTGACGCCTTGCGGCCCCCTCTTTTCATGGCATCGCCGCCGCCCTTCCGATACGTTCGATTTCGAAGTGGGATTTCCGGTTACGGAACCGATCACACCAGACGGTCGCGTCGTGATGAGTCGGTTACCGGCCGCTCGCGTGGCTCGCCGCCTCTATCAGGGCGATTATGCAGGGCTCGGAGCTGGCTGGGGAGCATTGATCGGTGATGTGACAAAGGCAGGTCTGTCGATACAATGGAACTTTTGGGAGCGCTATTTGTCCGGTCCAGAATCGGATCCCGATCCGGCGAACTGGCGTACGGAGCTCAACCTCGCATTACAGCGCTAAGCTTTTTCGGGCGCACCCTTCTGCTTGCATCCGGCAGCTGAAGCTCATATTTAGATCAACATACGCATATGGCCATGATGTGGCAGATTCACATCAATTCCTGCCCCCACATGGAGGGTGTAAGAATTTTTGTGTAAACGGAGTTTGGTTCAATGCCGTGGCATCCTTCGTCAAATTGGATGCTAAAGCGGTTCAGTGCCGATTTCCAATCCCGGATTGGCATCGTCCATTTCTTGCTGATGTTTCTCAGCGCCAGATAGAAGAGCTTGGTCAATGCATCATCGCTTGGAAATGAGCCCCGGTTCTTGGTGATTTTACGCA
>NZ_VBRY01000044.1 GCF_005818865.1 Mariprofundus erugo | reverse complement strand
GCACCATTGCAGGAGCAATGGTGAACATCACGGATGTGATGGCCCCGCAGGGGTGGAGGGCAGGAGCCCGACATAATCCCTCTCTCTCCGCCACTTCGTTTGCTGACAATCGGTTTAAATCATCTGCCTATTTAATAATCTGGAAAGAGAGAGGGTGAGAATCCTCGACTCGGGTTCGGCACCATTGCAGGAGCAATGGTG
>NZ_VBRY01000043.1 GCF_005818865.1 Mariprofundus erugo | reverse complement strand
TTATCGCATGACTATGCGGTCCTCTGATGCACCCTGGCAATTAAAGATGGCTGCGACCAATTTGAAAATTCGACTCGCCGATAAATATAGGCCGGCATTTGTCCTCTGCCGCGCAGACTCCTAGGAGTCTGCGCGGCAGAAGCTAGTGCTGATCGTATGATTCATGTTTAGGATGAAGCATGAGTACGAGTTATCGCCCCTACCATCCTGATCAGTCGCTGTTGTTGCCGCCATCGTTATCGGATTGGCTGCCTTCGGGTCACCTTGCCTATTTCATTAATGACACGGTTGA
>NZ_VBRY01000042.1 GCF_005818865.1 Mariprofundus erugo | reverse complement strand
CCTGATCAGTCGCTGTTGTTGCCGCCATCGTTATCGGATTGGCTGCCTTCGGGTCACCTTGCCTATTTCATTAATGACACGGTTGATTCACTTGATCTGTCGGCATTTCATGCCCGTTATTCGGGCGGTGGTCCACGCAATCAGCCATTTCACCCATCAATGATGGTGAAGATTCTGCTTTACGGTTATGCGACCGGCGTTTTCTCGTCTCGCAAGATCGCGAAGAAATTGCATGAAGATGTGGCATTCCGTCTTCTGGCCGCGGGTAACTATCCGGCCCACCGCACGATATGCGATTTTCGTGCATTGCACCTGAAGGAGTTATCCGACCT
>NZ_VBRY01000041.1 GCF_005818865.1 Mariprofundus erugo | reverse complement strand
TATCCGACTATAAAAAGCCGGAAGACCTGATTGGCGAAAATGGACTTCTCAAACAACTGACGAAGGCATTGGTTGAGCGTGCCCTTGAAGCTGAGATGGAGCACCACCTGGGGCATGCCCGGCATGACGCAGTAACCAATTCGACCGGGAATGCCCGTAATGGCCGCAGCAGCAAAATCCTGAAAGGCGAATTTGGTGAGCTGCCAATAGAAGTTCCTCGCGATCGCCACGGCAGTTTTGAACCGCAAATAGTAGGCAAGCATCAACGCCGATGGACAGGATTTGATGACAAGATCATCTCCCTGTATGCGCGAGGTATGCCTGTACGAGAAATCCAGAGCCACCTTGAGGAAATGTATGGCACGGAGGTATCGCCTAC
>NZ_VBRY01000040.1 GCF_005818865.1 Mariprofundus erugo | reverse complement strand
AGTGCCGATTTCCAATCCCGGATTGGCATCGTCCATTTCTTGCTGATGTTTCTCAGCGCCAGATAGAAGAGCTTGGTCAATGCATCATCGCTTGGAAATGAGCCCCGGTTCTTGGTGATTTTACGCAGGCTCATGTTCACTGATTCAATCGCATTGGTGGTGTAAATGACCTTGCGAATTTCCGGCGGGTAATCAAATAACGGGATAATACGCTGCCAGTTTCTGCGCCATGATTGCCCGATTGACGGGTAAGCCTCATCCCACTTTTCTTCAAATGCCATCAGCTGCAACTCTGCCTCTTCGGCAGTGGCCGCCGCATATATGGCGCGCAGGTCGGCAGCCACTTCCTTGCGCATTTTCCACGAAACAAAGTTCAGGCTGTAACGCACCATATGGACGATACAAAGCTGAA
>NZ_VBRY01000039.1 GCF_005818865.1 Mariprofundus erugo | reverse complement strand
CTGGCAAAAATCAGTTCGCAAAGACAAAAGTGTGGTTTTGTCTTTGCTTACAAATCAGGCACTTTCGCGTCTGATTTGGCGAGCCGTCCATGGCTCGCGCGGAAGCGCCGAATGAATCAGCGCTTCCCTAGGAGTCTGCGCGGCAGAGGACAAATGCCGGCCTATATTTATCGGCGAGTCGAATTTTCCAATTGGTCGCAACCAGCTTTAATTGCCAGGGTGCATCAGAGGGCCGCATAGTCATGCGATAAGCGGCCTCATCGACTGCAGTTGCCATCACAAATAAGCCATTCGCCTTAAGTTGAGTGCCATGCAAACCATTTTCCACTCAGCACCGACCTTTTCGAGGCCGCGAAGACTGAATTGTCTGAAGCCCATGACTGCCTTGATCCATCCGTTGGGAGGTTCAACAATAGCCTTTCGCCGGCGAT
>NZ_VBRY01000038.1 GCF_005818865.1 Mariprofundus erugo | reverse complement strand
ACCCCGGAGATCATTGATCTACCGGGGTTTTTGGCTCACCGTGAAATCAGGCGAAACGATCTTACATGTTGTCGATCATCACCTGACCAAAGCCCGAGCACGACACTTGGGTCGCGCCTTCCAGCAGACGGGCGAAGTCATACGTGACCTTCTTCGACAGGATCGACTTCTCGATCGACGAGATGATCAGGTCAGCCGCTTCCGTCCAGCCCATGTGGCGCAGCATCATTTCGGCCGACAGGATTTCGGAACCCGGGTTCACGTAGTCCTTGCCAGCGTACTTCGGAGCCGTACCGTGGGTGGCTTCGAACATGGCAACGGAGTCGCTCAGGTTCGCACCCGGGGCGATACCGATACCGCCGACTTGTGCAGCCAGGGCGTCGGAGATGTAATCGCCGTTCAGGTTCAGCGTCGCCACGACCGAGTACTCGGC
>NZ_VBRY01000037.1 GCF_005818865.1 Mariprofundus erugo | reverse complement strand
ATATAAACTCCATTTTGCAAATCCGAAATATCAATTTCTAAATCTTCTGAGGATTTTTCTTCTTTTCCATTTAACACCTGTTGACCAGAAATATTGAATACTTTATAATTGAACTCACCTTTTTCTTGGCTTTGGATTGTTATGGATTCTTTGGCTGGACTTGGGTAAACTTGGAAGTTATTACTGGAGGATAATTCTTGTTGGCCTACGAACATATCTACTGGAAAAATCTCTCCCAAAGTATCACCATTATGCAGATAACCTGTGATTTCATTATTATAATCCCATTCAAAGCCATGAATTTCTCTTTCCATAAAACCAAAATCAATTGAATACTCCGATTTTGTATATTCCAATCCAGTGTAAGGAATTAGTAATTCTGGAACATTGTCATCTTGCAAATAGTCGGTTAATTCAAATCCATTATCCAAGAG
>NZ_VBRY01000003.1 GCF_005818865.1 Mariprofundus erugo | reverse complement strand
CGCTTATCGCATGACTATGCGGTCCTCTGATGCACCCTGGCAATTAAAGATGGCTGCGACCAATTTGAAAATTCGACTCGCCGATAAATATAGGCCGGCATTTGTCCTCTGCCGCGCAGACTCCTAGGAGCCTGTCGGACTGATATCGATCCCGGCTACTTCTTCAGGGCCATCAGCGCCTGCTCCATATCATCCTGACTCCGGATCACACCGACATTGGCTCCCATGGATGCACTGTAGACACTCATATTGACCATCTCCCTGCCGACATTGCTGTTCGACAGCGGATTGCCGGCTGTATTGACGCCGGCGGCACGGGCATCGGCACTGATCGAGATGCGATCCCCCTGCTGCACTGCAGTTGAGGCCCTGAAGCCGTCACTGCTGACATTGGCCAGATTATTCGCCGACACCTGCTGCATGGTGCCGATGTTTTGCATCGCCTGCATATTTGCATCAACCTTCATCACACCTCCGGGGTACAGCCGCGATATCACTCCTTTATCGGCAGCGATATTCAACAGTTGAGCACTGCCATCCGGAACATACTGCCCGCCAACGGGCCGGAGATACGCATGCCCCCATCAGCGCAACAGTCCGGGCTCATCCCCCCGCTCACAGAGAGGGAGAGCATCCTTTTTTTCGGTGACTCGATTACCAGGGAGGGAATTCTGCCCGACGGTTATATCACCCTGATCGCAGAGATGATCGCCCGCCATCACCCGGGTAAAGAGATCACACTGACCGGCTCAGGCATCAATGGCCATCGGGTGCCCAACTGCCAGAAACGGCTTGAACGCGATGTATTGCAGCGGCAACCATCGATCGTCGTCATCTATATCGGCATCAATGATGTCTGGCACTGGCAGCATCAGCGCGGCACCCCTGCCGATGCATTTGCAACAGGATTAGAGGATATCGTCAGCCGCATCCGGGCCAGGGGAGCCAGGGTTCTGCTCTGCACCCCGTCGGTGATCGGCGAGCGGGCCGATGGCGGCAACCCGTATGATGCCATGCTGGATGAATATGCCGACATCAGCCGGTCCATTGCCCGCGAATCCGCCGTACCGCTGCTGGATCTGCGCCAGGCATTTATCCATCACCTGAAAGCGCATAACCCGACGCATGCCGCAAGCGGTATACTCACCCGCGACGGCGTCCACCTGAACCGGGAGGGCAACCGTTTGGTTGCCACCCTGATGGCTCAGGCACTGAACATCGGCGCCGGCGGGATCGTCACTCAGGCTGCGTAATCACGGCGATCCACCTGCCAGCCTGTTGGCCTGCCGCTTACCCCCAGGCGGGATCAGCGACCTCCCCGCACAGGTATGCGCAACCCGACTGCACTCCAGTCATGGCGCGATAGTCCGAATAAACAGAGCAGACCGACGATGTGGATGCCGGCAGAAACCATCTGTTTTCAGCGGCTCAGCCTCGAATGCGCAAAGCAAGACCAGGCACTGCCATGCTACAACGATTTATGAACGGGAATATTTATCCTTGAGCGCATATAACTGCGTCAAAAGCTCAGGCACATCATCGGTGATGATACTCCACAAAGTGTCATTATCGATTCCCAGATATCCATGAATCAGTTGATTGCGGGTCGCAATCACCATTCGCCAGGGAATTTGAGGTTCCACCTTGCGAATCTCATCTGGAATATGTGTGGCTGATTCGCCGATCAACTCAACATTTCGAAGTGTTGCATCGTAGTTAAGGCCACTGGATACAAAAGACTCCTGATTAAAACCTTCAGTATAGACGCCGACTTTTTCTCCAAATTCGATCATATCATCCAGGTAGAATTGCCATTCACGCATCAGACCATCAGACATGAATAGCCTCTTTTTCTACGAAGGAACGCAGCTCTTTCCGGAGCGCTTTTTCCGTGACCAGATCAACAGGGCAATGAAACAGATCTTCAAGATAAAACTGTACACCAAAATAGCGCTTCGACGTTGCTGGCCCATCAAAGTCAATCAGGATATCCACATCACTCTGATCAGTTGCTGTGTTCCGGACGGTAGAGCCGAACAATGCCAGACTTTTGACCCCGAACTGCGTTGCCAGAAAGGCTTTATGCTCAGTTAGCAAAGCATGAGCTTGTGCATATTTCATATGGCCTCCTTTACTGACTCGTCAACGTCAAAGCCCGCCTGATATTTGTAAGCGATAAAGTAGCGCATCGCGGTTGAAACGCCAAATATAAACCCTGTCTCAGGAGAAAGATTACAACTGCATTACATCGAAGTTATGAATCTGCCGAGCCTGTTGGCCTGCCGCTTACCCCCGGGCGGGATCAGCGATCACCCCGCGCCGGTATGCGCAACCCGATTTCGCACCAGTCATGGCGCGATAGCCCGAATAAACAGAGCAGACCGACGATGTGGATGCCGCCAGAAACCATCTGTTTTCAGCGGCTCAGCCTCGAATGCGCAAAACAAGACCAGGCACTGCCATGCAAGAAAACAGCTTATACCTGAGCATTAATTACAACAATACCGAAGCCTGGCACCGTTACGTCTGAAACGGCCGTAACCCGTCTGCAGCCAGTTGCAACATTGCGAGATTCGGATCATCACGCCTCATCGGATGAGAGCCTTTGACCGAGCTTTTCAATCGCCAGGTTTCTTTCACGTGCACGGCCTCCCCGGATCGCATCCACCATAGCCAGAAGCTCATAAAATGCGGGGTCCTTGCGGGCCGCTTCAGGCGCGGATTTATGCAGTGGCGAAAACGATATACCGCGCACCTCTCCCATCGGGTCGGGCCAAATCAGGGGCAACTCTCCGGAGGCAGAAAACTCACTGTTTAACGGTGGCGCAAACGAAGCGGTGGGCATCCCACGAGTCGGCTGGCCGATATCCGGAACAAAGGCAAAGCGAACGCCATGCAGGATGAACTCCTTCAAGTTTGCGCGCACCGGCCTGTACCCCTGATCCTTTCTAACCAGGTTTGCCCTGATCAGCCGATGGATAGAGTCATGCACCCGTGATGCGCTCATGCCAAGTGCCTCACCCAGGCTCTGCATGGAACAGGGCGCGTTGTTCAACGCCACCAGTTTCAGTGCAACATAGATATCCTGCTGTTTCAGTTCCATGACAATGCCTCACTCATTCCAGATTCTGGAATCCGGAATAAGGAATGTCAATTATGTGAATACATACGGGGTTCCAGCCTGTTGGCCTGCCGCTTACCCCCGGGCGGGATCAGCGATCACCCCGCGCCGGTATGCGCAACCCGACTGCACTCCAGTCATAGCGCGATAGTCCGAATAAACAGAGCAGACCGACGATGTGGCACCGGCAGAAACCATCTGTTTTCAGCGGCTCAGCCTCGAATGCGCAAAACAAGACCAGGCACCGCCTATTAAGGACGCGCTGATTAATTCAACACCGCCATGCAGACCATCCATAGCCTGCATGGCCCAATCAGCACCTCCTTCATGAAAGTTTTATGTGATGGTATTGCTCAGCAGGGCTTTGGAAATCTTCCTCGATTTTCTCGCCGCCTTTTTCTCTTTCGGCGTCATCAACGCCTTTTTCTTGCCTTCCTTACGACTTCTTTGTTCCTTGCTCATATATCGCTCCTGACGATCAAACGATCGTCTGCAGAAACACAATCACAGCCCGCCTGACAGCGTCTGATCGATGCGTTCCTGATGATGTAAATGGATCATGCCTGTCAGCCAGGCTGCTGAAGAAGAGGTGTTCGGGAGTGTCAGCCGTATCTTCCAACTCACTGACCGCTGACAAGGTACGCCTGCCGCACAGATATAGCTATCTTTCACCTGCAGCTGGCGGAGATCGTCAGGTTCGCCGGAGCGTGCATTGCAGATCAACAGCCACAGCTCTCACAGAATCCTGCCCAGGAAGTAACTTCACCCGCTCCGGATCATCGCCGAATATCTCCGGCCAGTGCCGGGCGTGAAACGCTCACCTGACCGGCCAAAAGGGTGAAGGCGATGTTTCACAAACAGTACATTTCAGCTGTTTAGAGCCAAATAAAATCAAGACCTGGCAAGACCGCGCTCACAGGGTATACTGACAGCCCACTCCACACATCAAGGAGACCGCGATGAACACTTCACGCATCCCCGAATATTCCACCCCATCCTTTGATGGCATGTTGCTCTGGTTTGCAACCATGTCTGAACGCGGACTGTTATTGCACCCTGATGACCCTGCCGAAGAAATTTATGATATCGCCACGGGAACCAGAACTTTCTCACCCGATGAAGCAACCGAGGTCAACAAAACGATTCGCACCATGTTTGAACTGTATGGTGATCAGGTTTACGAGGCTGCTTACCCCGTTTTCATGAAACGCATGGGTCTCCGACTCGACGCCTGATGACAGATGTTGTTGATGGCACAACCCGAAGCCGGATGATGGCAGGCATTCGGGGAAAAAACACAAAGCCCGAAATACGCATTCGCAGCCTGCTGCATCGACGAGGCTTTCGCTTCAGAATTCACGTTGATTCGCTTCCCGGAAAACCGGATATTGTGTTGAAGCGCCATCAGGCCGCTATATTTGTACATGGGTGCTTCTGGCATGCCCATCACTGCCACCTGTTCAAATGGCCTGCCAGCCGAATTGATTTCTGGCGAACAAAAATTGAAGGAAATAAAACTCGCGATACCGTCAACAGCCAACTACTTAAAAAGTCTGGCTGGCGCATTCTAACCATCTGGGAATGTGCCTTGAAAGGGAAGTACAGACTTGATGAGGCTGAACTACTCGAGCAACTCAGCATGTGGCTCAACTCGGACAACAGTGAACATGAAATTATCGGAAAGGTCCCCGAGCCGTAATTACATTTGCTCCCTGGGAATTACGTATCCACCCTGGTAGCCTTCTGCCGTGGACTCCCAAATTAAAATCATTGATCTGTTTGCCGGGCCCGGTGGCCTTGGTGAAGGCTTCTCCGGCTATACAAACTTCTCCGGTCACAACCCGTTTAAAATTGCCCTGTCGATTGAAAAAGAGGCCAGTGCTCGCAAGACACTTAAACTGCGAGCGTTTTACCGACAGTTTCCATCCGGGCAAGCTCCCGATGAATACTATCGGTTTCTTGCCGGATACCTTGGCAAAGACCCGGAAGAACAACTATATCGTTTTCCACATCTTCAAAGACAGGCCCAGGCCGCAGATGAAGAAGCAAGGCAACTTACCCTTGGTGAAAACAATGAGGAAATCGAACATTTAATAGGAAAGGCACTGGGTAAGAATCCAGGCAACTGGGTGTTGATTGGTGGTCCGCCATGTCAGGCATATTCGCTGGTTGGCAGAGCCAGAAATGCCGGCATTGCAAACTACAAGGCTGAAAATGACCACAGAAACTTTCTCTACAAGGAATACCTGAACATCATCGCCCGTTTTGCCCCTGCGGTGTTCGTGATGGAAAACGTGAAAGGCATACTGTCGGCAAAAGTCGGCGGCCTTCAAATTTTCGACAAAATAAGGGAGGACCTGCACTGCCCTGCACTGGCGCTACAGACAGGTGATGAAAAAAACACATATCAGATCTTCTCACTTGTGGTTGCCTCCGGAACTGACTGCTCTGAACCAGACTCTTCTGATTTTATTATTCGCGCCGAACAATATGGCATTCCGCAGGCACGCCATCGAGTCATCCTTCTTGGCGTTCGCACTGATATAGCAAACAGGGTAACCCCAGACACGCTGGCAGCAACCCCTGCACCAACAGTTAAAGAAATCATCAGTGACCTCCCCAGACTGAGGAGTGGATTATCCAAAGGTCCTGACTCAATGAAAAGCTGGGCCGAGGCAATTAAGCATCACTCCGCAACAGCTATTGAAGCTGTCAGCAAAAGCGGCATGGATGATATTGCCCGCACCATGAAACAGGCAGTGTCCACAATCGATTCACAGTCTTTGGGAAGAGGGTCAAACTGGGCAACAACGGAAACTTCCGGAGTCGTATCTGACAGGTGCCGCGACCTGGCGGACTGGTACCGGGACCCTCGTGGCTGGAAAGGAATCTGTAATCATGAAACCCGTGGACACATTCCAGGCGACCTGACTCGTTACCTTTTCTGCTCAGCATTCGGTACAACCGGCCATGAAAACAACTGGACACCAAAGGCTGCAAACTTCCCAAGTGCACTTGCCCCCGATCACAAGAACTGGAGCTCGGGCAAATTCGCCGATCGATTCAGAGTGCAGGTTGCCGAGCGCTACGCAACAACAATCACCAGCCATATTTCCAAGGATGGTCATTACTTTATTCATTACGACCCGGCCCAATGCCGGAGCCTTACAGTACGCGAAGCTGCCAGGATCCAGACATTCCCCGACAATTACTTCTTTGTTGGCAACCGAACCCAACAGTACACCCAGGTTGGTAATGCTGTGCCACCTTTCTTGGCCACGAAAATTGCAGCGATCGTGAGTAATATTTTCAGCCATTAACCATCAGTAGGCTTGAATCCTTCTAAATCCGCTTTGGCAAAAGCTTTAAGTAACAATATCGCTTGGGCTGCTGACAACCTTTCAGGTGCTTTTGCAGCAAGCCTTAAAATATCTTCTTCCGTAGGAGATAACACATGATGAACCAGGTTCCACGATTTTAACTGCCGCCAATGATCCCCCCCTAATTGCACCACCTTGATTTGGGCCGCTATCCCATCATCTATTACCGCTTCTTTCTTTGCGGCAGCGGCTTGGCGCTTATGAGTTTCTTTTTCGATTACAACACCAACAGCTGGAATTATTGGTGGTTCTAATTCAACAACAGCCTGCCAGCACCTTTCTTTCTTACACCATTCGCCAACATTGCCTTCGCCGGCAGGAGGATTAATCAGGACACCTTGTACCTGAGGGGCTAACCACTCCAAATAATGATGCAGCTCGGGAGTTAAAGCTTGGTTATTCCATATGCTATCAAGATCCACTTCCAAACCTTGACTACGCGCGAAATTGACCAGTTTAGCAAAAGTATAAGTTACAATTTGGGGACGATAGCCTCCTTCATACCAACTTCCTTTTGCCCCTGAAACAATCCTTTCCAGCTCTTTCCATACAATCCCAACAGAGACCATGTTCCTGAAATATCCATCACCAAAATTTGGACTAATTCGTTCCCAATAGTCATCTTGAGTCTGGTCATCTTTTTTACTTTTAAACTTGTCTGCAAACTTCAAGAAATTCTTCTGTGCACCCAAACTCACCCAATAGGGTTTTTCCTCCAGAGTATTTCCATACTTTGCCAAGTCTGTCTTTGTAATCACTTGAGAGAATGGGTATTCGCTATCGAAAGCATTCATTTGGGCTTTGGTTAAATAAAGCCGGGCATTTTGGAATTGCCCACGTGCTCTTTCATAAAACCATTTGCTCTGAATACGCTGCCCTGCTTTTGCAGGAATTAATATGCGCCTTGAAATCTCTTCGATCTTTCTATGGAAAGGATGATTGGCAAAGAAATCCGCAATATTGACTTTATTCTGAGTATTCGCGTATTCAGCAATCTTTGGAATTAGCTCATGCGCCTCACTTTGCGTGACATTAGTAAGCTTCATCTGAACTGTCACATTATCCAGAATCAATTTATCCTTCTTCCTGGCATCCAAAATACTGGCTGTAGTCTGCCCACCATTAACGATCTGTAGATCAACAATTCTGGTAATAGTGTCATGTCCATCAACACGTTGAATATCCACTTCTGACGCTGTCGCGGCTATTCCGTTGTTATAGGGAAAAAACAGATGAGGCTGATCACGAATAGTTCTTTTGATTCCCTTATTAACATTTCCCCGCATACCCAAAAATGAGCGGACATTGCCTTCTAATAATCGACTTCCATACCGTTCAAACAAATCAGCTAGCAGGTTCGCCTTGATAACACACAGGTAAGAATTATAAGCATCGCCACCTGATGCATTAATACATGGGATACCAGATTCACTAAAGTCAGTAAGTTTAATTTCTACCGCCTCACGCTCTCTGCTTGATTGATAGATTGCTGAAAGCCGTTGTAAATCCCAGACATGCCTTTCTATAGGGATTCCCGCCACTTCACCTTCAAGCTCTTCTTTGAATTTTTTACTAAGTGTTAAATTGGTAAAAATGTGCAACCTGATACGACTGATGTTGGCTTTTTCTTCTGACAAAAGGCAAGCCAACTCATAGGCAGGATTAACCTCTGGAATACGCTCAGATAAATCCCTCTGGAGGGCCTCAGTCACAAAACCCTGCAAGTACCCGATTAGCTGTTTTACAGTGGTACTTGTAAGCGTTTCGGGTGCCGAAAGGTCTTGCCACTTTCCAATAACCAAACCGATACTTCCATCCGAATCATCATAATGAGTATATCCATGAAGTTTGAGGGTTCGATTGTTTGGCCCCGGTCCTTGCCACTCGGCAAACTCAAATTCACCAAAAGCGGGGTCATCAACCAAACGATCTGCCACCTCGTGAACAAAGGCTAGAGTATCAACAAGGTTGTTAGCCTGCCCTCTTCGAACAACCATTTGAGAAAGCTCTTCCAGAAATTCTTCAACTCTCATCAACTATTCTCCCTGACGGAATGGATCCATGGCAGATAACGCTATTGAATAGGATGCTCTCGCAATCCCGGTTGGCAGAGAAAGATGCGTTAGCCGGGGGAACCCTTCGACGACATGATATTTCGAGCATTCCTTCAGATTAAATCGATAGGCCTCATAGCACTCTTGCTCTATGTACCCAGACTCCAAAAGCAACCTTCTGAATTGAGACAGCAGCCTATGGCCTGCCTTGGCCAATTGGCCTTCCAAATCAGTCACCAAATCGATAATGCAAATCGAGGTAAGATCACTTGGGGAAGCATCCTGAAGGGTAAATATCCAGAGCTCTAGCGGATCTTTTGAATCAAGCTGATCTATAGAGGAAATTCCAACATGCTCCACGCTTGGTGCAATTGCCTTAACCTCAATTGCTCGATCTACAAAAACAAAGTCCTGATCTCGTTTGAGAGGTCCAACCCATGCATAGACAGCCTCTTCCATTTGATCATTGGTATCTCCGAGTAAGGATTGCAGTGCAAGAAGCTCTGCAATAAGTCCTTTAACCTGGTATTTTTCCAAGCATCCGTTGTTACCCATCTGAAACAATTTTTTCCAAAGCGACAGGCGATTTTGAAAAAGAGAAATTAGCTTTGTTTGAGTTATTACCTGCTCAGCTTCATCAATCAGATCTTGACAAAGTCTACCGAATACCTGTTCAAGTTCATCTCCATCCAACCGGAGAACCATGAGCCATTTACCATTTGCCCGCTGATGTCGAAAGTACACTAGCGACCTTGTTTCAAGCCCAATGTCTGGAGGCCGTATATCCACCTCAAGTGCCAACATCAATTTGCCAGAGTCAGCTATTCCAGCGTTGATAATATGTGAACCTTTGGTGTTAACTCGAAGCAGTAGAAACTCACTGTTCGTTATGAGAGATGTATCACGTTTATTGCGCAGTTCATCCCATAGAAGCTCAATCTTGGTCTTCATCATCGAGCCTTCCGAAAATTTGCTCTACTGCCACCTTGTTGAGGCGATACGCAACCCTCTTCCCCTTAAACTCAGGATCAAAGTCCGGGAAGCTGAGACTGATAGCAACCATGACAGGAGCCTCTACCCTCTCTGGGGCCATCATCTTCCGTTTAGGCTCCTTTTCAGTCTCACTGGCAGAAGAGCATTCAACAAGATGAATAGTCATCAGAGGGGTCGACCTGAAGGCCCTGTATATGTAACCGGGTATGGATTTTCCTTTTTTGGGGTCTTTATTCCTCTCCTCTTCCCAATTTGCCTTGGCGAGACCAACCTCGGTCTGATTCATACCAACCATCTCATCACTTGCATCTCCAACACGATGCTTGTTGAAAGCCAGAAAGCCTGAGCCTTTTCTCCCCTGTTCAAACTGGCGCTTCCTACACCTGACGCCATCGACCTCCTCAATAGCCAACTGAACCACATTGGTTCCAGTTCCCTGTGGGATGCAGACATCCCACTTTTTGAGCTGGGCGTAATCGTTGTCTCTAATGAAATCGATCAGCGGCCGACCAGCTCCATCCGAATCCTCGAGAAACTCAATGTTCATGTTGCTAATATTCAGATCAGAAATGAACTCGGCGACTCGTTTGTTGCTAATGCCTCTCCAAAGATATGAGGTCTTTTTGTCACTTTTTTCTGGAGGTGACTCCAGGGCCAGCAATTTAGATATGCATTCCATATTCTGATCGTGGAGAACCTTGGAGTTGGGAATGTACGCTGTTTCCGTCCCCAAGGAGCTGAAGGAGACAGAATATTCCACCTGTGTTGAATTACGCATCTTATTCAAGGCAGTCACGATCAGGGCATCTGTATGAGACTGAACCCTCATCCCGAAAGAGGCTGGAGGGAGACGATTTGCGCTCATCCTTCTGAAATCACTTCTGAGCTTGTTCACAGCTCCCGCTATGTGGGCATACCAACCCTGAGCTTCGGAATCCATCCAGATCCTGAACAAGTCCGCATATCCGGGTCGGTACCCAAACCAGCGCCCCATCTGCAGCAACGTATCATAGGCCTTGGAATTGCGGTAAAAATAGCTGACACAAAGACCTTCCAGCGTCAGCCCTCTTGAAAGAGTCAACCCACCAATGGCAATCACTCGCCGTCCCTTCTGGGTGTTGTCATAATGGGCGTAATTCAGTTTCTGGTCATCAGTCGCCTTCTGGTTGACAACTATAACATCAATCGAGGCAACAGCTTCGTGCAACACCCGCCTTATGTCATCCCATCCGAACCGGAGCCCATCATATTCCTCAAACCAGAGATCTCTCAGCTTCCTAAGCTCTTGATGAGACTCCCATGATGCACTGAGCAAGTATTGCTTTATTTCCTCCTTCAGTTCCCAGCAGAAACCTTGAACCTTAGACGCCAATTTGCTCTGCACGTCATTGAAAAGACTCACATTAACGAGCATGGATCTATGTTTGAGTTTTTCTTTTAGCAAATCCCGCATTGCGCAAGACAGGAAAAACACGCGAATGGCATCTTTCAGGCTCTCTGGAATCGCCTCAACGGGAAGATGCATTTTATGCCCATAAGGAAAATATTCCTCAGCATCATCAATCACTTTCAGTTGGTCACTGTGCTCACCATCATCAAGAAAGATGCTGCCGGCCCCGATGTAATTGGAGGGTGTGTTCAAGCTGTAAATAAAATCCGAAGGAAAGAGGTCGCTGGAGTCTTCTGGATTAATGAAGACGTTGGCAAATGGCGTTGCTGTGTATGCAACGTAACTCGCCCTTGAGAATTTGGACAGTATGTCTTTAATCAGCTTATTGATCGTGGCCGGGTCCTGCCCCTCTTTCTTAGTGTTTACCGATGCATTATCTGCTTCATCGTCCAGCAATAGCATTGGCCAAGGCAGATTGTTTTGACCATGCTTGAGTTCTTCCCGGCCTAGCCACTGGGAGAGGTTTTCCAAAGTTGATTTGTTTTTCTTCAGCACAAAGAGGATTGGCTCGGCAGCGATAACATTCTCAAGCGGTACTCCACCGAGAGCTCTCAGGTTTGAAGTCAGAAAATCCGCATCAACAGAGGTAAGAACACTCGCCGTCTTCTTCCTGAACTTTCCCGCTCCGATTGCAGTTGTACTCATATTCCTAGAAAGAACGTCATTACTGTTCCTTCCAACAAAACCCTCATCTAGGCGCGCCTGGGTTTGCTTGCGAAGATCCTCTATCATTCCTGTCAGCAGAATTATGACCTTGTATCCGGCATCCGCCGCCTTGGCAATCAACCCTGTGTAATTCGCAGTCTTTCCTGATTGGACATCCCCCATAACTAGACCGCGCAGTCGCCATGCCCCCTCAGCCATAGGATTCCCGCACTCGGTCAGAATCTTGTCCGTATCGTCATCCAGCACACGTATGAAATCACCATTCCGGCCAAAGGATTCAAGCAATTGTTTATAACTATCCCAGTAGTGCCACGAGGTTGTGCCCTTGATATCCGAAACCCACGGAACATGGTCTTCACCCTTAGTCAAAGACTCGCCAATCGAATGTGTCACACCAATGTGTGTTTCAAGATATATGCGGACTTCATCGATCATTTCTTTATCAAAAACCCCCTCCATTTGGAGCAGAATCCCCAGAGTCTCTTCCAGAAGTTCATCCGTAAGAGGGCGACCGTTGATGATATTCATGGCAATTCCAATTGGGTTGACGTGGATCTTGCTCATATAGATAGCTCCTCAACTAACTTGTCATGGTATTGTGGAAATCTTGCTAATGGGTCAATCTTTAAAACGGCCTCAAGTTCTAATCCGGTCAATTCGAGAATGCAGGTTGCTATGTCGACCAGCTCTTTGATCTCTTTTTCTTCACCACTTCCTCTGTGATCTGTACTCATATCTGCATAGATCGATTCAAATGGAATCGATGTGCCGATCAAATCAAGAAGAGCTTGGAGTTTTTTTTGTCCGTCTTTATCCAACTTTTCTGAAACCGATGAAATTGCAGGGTGTTCAACGTTAATATCGTACCGAAACGTTTCATGCGTAGGTTCAATTCGGTTCCACAAAGGAAGAAATGATGTATTTCTTTGTTTGCGTCCTGGATAGGTGATTGTCTTTCGACTGGAGTCAACAAAATGCGGTATCAAATCCTTGAGTCGATTCCTAATAATATCAGGGGGAAAGGCCGCTGACTTCTTGATATCGAGCGACCACAAATCGTCCAGTGAATTAGGGATGTCGACTTGAACTCGTGTCAGTTTGAAGAACTCACTCTTAGGAACAAGTCGAAACCATGTTCCCCACATTACCAATCGACGATTCCTGTAGATATAGAACCCTTGGCTTCCACGAAGACCGTCCTTTCCGCCAGCGATTTCGACCTCATCCGGTGTGAGGTGGCTTATTGGAGGTAAGACATAGGGTTTTACATTAATAACTGCGTCTCTGACTCGGATTTCCTGGCCTTCCAATGGTTGGCGAAAATGGTTCCTGGATAGGAAGGGATCCATAGCCACAACCTTCAACCCATTAACTACAATGTTAATCGGCTGAAAGGACTCTTCCTTTCTGGAAAAGCGGTGAAAAACAAACCCCAGATGGTGATATAAGCCTGACATCCGAACCCTCATTTCCTCTTGGGGTTTGCTCGACCCTGACATCATTTTATCGAGGGCTTGCCATACAACGAGAGTACCTGAACTCAATGACAACAAGTCATTGTACAAAGGTAGCCTATGGCAGGCTTCGTCTTTTGGTACAATAACGACCCATCGGTTTTCTTGTTGCACATAATCAAGATCCCAGCTACGCGCATGCACTTCACTGCGTTGTTTGCTGACCACAGTTAACCTGCGACACTGAGACAATGACGCTGTTTTAAGTCCCAAACCAAATCGCCCCAAATCATGATGTTCTCGCGGGAAATTAGGATTACGACTTCCATGCCTCATAGCATCAGTTAGCTCGGCTGCAGCCATTCCCCTTCCGTTATCCAATACAGCAACAAAAGCTTCGCTGGAAGCATCATATTCAATTCGAATTTCTGATGATCCAGCTGAAATACTATTATCAACCAAATCAGCAAGCGCCGTTTCAACAGAATAGCCAATAGCCCTCATTGACTCTATTAGTGAAGTTGGATCGGGAATCACCTCCAGTTCCTCTATCATCTATTCCTCCATCAGGGCTGCGAACCACAAAGCCACTTGAGTATTATGTCTACCATCCTCTTATATCGGGGAATGGAAAAGGGGACGCTTCCCTTTTCCGAGTTTATCCAGGGCAGGCATAAGTTGTTGCTCAATTCAATTGCCGAGAATGCGATTTGATCAATGATCACGTTTGACCTCCTGCAACCGGAGCCTTCCAGAAAGGATCATCCTGCCAAGCGGGCGGAAAGCCCACCCGGGCTTGTGGTACATCGGCATGCTTTGCCAGCAGCGCAAGCAGTCGTGCATTCCAGTTTGAGTGCGGATTAATCTTCAGCATCAGAAACTCAACCACTGCCAAGGGCCGGTTGTTGTATGGCTGTTTTTCAGGCATAAAAAAAACCGCCAAAAATGCGCTTCAGTGAGAGGCGAGGCGGGTGTTGATGACCCGCACGATAGATTCGGATTCTCGGCATTGCAATCAAAGCAGGCCTTAAAAGAAGCGCTTCCCTGTTTCGATGTCTGGCAGATTGCGTCAAAGGCATCACTCCCCCTTTAGCTTCACTGCGGCAACAGCCCTGCATTTGGGAAAGGTTGAGCAGCCCCAGAACTGGCTGCCGGACTCCGGGCCTTTCTGACTGGTGCGCAGCACCATGGGGCTGCCGCATTTCGGGCAGCTCTTTGTCGCCGAAGGCGCGTCAGCCGCTGCCGGCAGCGGCTCGGCTGCAGCGGGTGCCGCCGTCTTCTCTTCCGTTTTGGCCGCCACAATGTCACGGACGTGCCTGGCATGCTCAAAGCTGGTTTTCAGCGAGGGCTTCAGCCGCCCATCGGCAATCTGCGCAATCACCTGCTGCACCTCCGCTTCGCTGAGCAGGATCTCCGTCTTCGATTTGATATAGCGGATATAGCCGCCGCCACAGGTGACACTCTCCGGCATCCCGGTTTTGAACGTGCTGTCGCCGACAAAGACAACGACGGAAAACATCTTCTCATGCGCAAGGCCGAGGGCTGTCTCCAGCGTTTTGGTGTGCTTGTAGTTCTGGTGCAGCGGGTTCTGGAACTTGTGTTTGCTCTTGAATATCTGCTGCGTCCACTGCTTCTGATGTTCGCCGCCGAAAATCCAGCCCTTCATGTTTTTGGTTTCAACGACAAAGACGCCGAAGCGGGAAACGATGATGTGATCGATCTGGGTGGTGCCATCCTCGGTCGGGATGGTGACATTTTTGATCAGGTGATAGCTGTTTTTATCCAGCCACAGTCGGGCGGCGAGATTGACCATCGCCTCCCCCATCACCCCCTTGAACCACGGCGATTTGAACAACGCCGCCAGTAAAAACAGCGGTATCGCCCACCAGAAGGAGGAGAAGAGTTGAGAGAAGAGTGTACCGAAATCGATCATTCGATCCCCGGCTCGGGTAATTCGCTCCTGCGCCCGTTTGCTCCATGGCAACGGGGCAGGCTACACCGAATCGCCATGATTGCATGTCGTCCAAATGGATGACATGCCCACCGATTCACAGTGCTGCAACCACCGTGCCATGCCGCATGCGACACCCGCGCGGGCAGTCACCCGTCCTGTCGCCCGCCAACAAACACAGGCGGTAGCGCATCTTATGAATGCATCTCATGCAGCTGACTGAAGGCGTGTGCCGGCGCCGGTCGGGATGAGAGCTGACGGGTCACATCCTGCACATCGGCCGGGCTCAGCAGCAGCTCGGATTTTGAGCGGATGTAGTAGACATAGTTGCCATCCCGGCTGACCTGCTCCGGCATGCTACCGCTGAAGCTGCAATCACCGACAAAGACAACCACCGGAAAAAAGAGCGCCTGCGGCAGCTGCAGTGATGCCGCCAGGGTGGCGATACGGCTGTCACTTTCGTGCAGCGGGTTGGCAAACCAGCGTTCATGCTCACCAAGCTGCTGCTTCCACAGCGTCTGCTGCTCGTCACCCGCTATCACACCGGCCGCCGGCATCACCTCAATGACGAAAATACCAAAACGGGAGACCACAATATAGTCGATCCGGATGGTGCCATCGGCATCCGGCACGGTGACGTTGCTGATCAGCTGATAGGCGTAATCGTTCAGAAAAAGGCGGGCGGTGAGACTGACCAGCAAGCGGCCGATCGCCCCTTTGACCCAGGCCAGCCGGATCAGCGCCAGTAACAACAGCAGCATGCCAGCCCAGCAGAGTATGGATAATGTCAGGTTCACATCAATGTGCATTTGTCCTCACCTCCTGTGAAAACCGTGTGCGCATCGTCAATGCATGCGCCAACAATCGATTTCAGGGGAGAGGCACGGAGATACATCGAACAGGGCATATTGCAGCCCTGTTCGATGTAGATCATCGGTGATGCCCGAGGGTCATCTGACACAACCGATGCTATCCCCTTCCCATTCAGGGTCGTATGACCCTTCCCCATTCCGTAATCGATTCATGGTGCCCGTCATCGCGATACGGAACCGCGTATACTAGCCCGAATCTTCGCCACGTCATGTCATCCAAATGGATGACAAAACCGCTTTTCAGCCCTCCCGGTCTTCCGGCCCCCATGCGCACCACTTACCTCTCCGCCCGGAGCAATCGCATGCAAAGAAAGTTCTTTCACCGCAAAGGACACAGAGTGACGCAAAGTAAAAAACCGGTTTACAAGCATGGCGTGGTTGCCTTCAGCCGGCGTGTGGCTTCCACCGCCCCCACCACTCCGGCAGAAATCACCCTGCGGCCAGATGCAAAGAAAATCCTTTCACCGCAAAGGACACAGAGTTACGCAAAGTAAAAAACCGGTTTACAAGCATGGCGTGGTTGCCTTCGGCCGGCGTGTGGCTTCCACCGCCCCCCACCACTCCGGCAGAAATCAGCCTACGGCCAGATGCAAAGAAAATCTTTTCGCCGCAAAGGGCACAGAGTGACGCAAAGTAAAAGCCCGGTTTACAAGCAGGGCGTGGTTGCCTTCGGCCGGCGTGTGGCTTCCACCGCCCCCACATAAAGAGATGATGGAGTTGCCACTCCGGCAGAAATCACCCTGCGGCCAGATGCAAAGAAAATCCTTTCACCGCAAAGGGCACAGAGTGACGCAAAGTAAAAGCCCGGTTTACAAGCATGGCGTGGTTGCCTGCGGCCGGCGTGTGGCTTCCACCGCCCCCGCAGGGCGAGGGCATGATGCCCGAGGCACTTTGCCTTTACCGACCCATCAAGTCCTTACACGCGTCATTGACCGAGCTCACCTGCCGACGGCAAAACCGTCCGGTCCGTGACCTGTATGGAGTGCTGAATGAGGTGGCCTTACCTCTCCTCCGCCCCCTCTTGCCGACTCCGGCAGACGTTGACATGCATTTTTTTTCGTCCCACATGCCCTTCGACATATATATTACCATCAGCGCCGCCAAATCCGGCCAACGCTCCGTTTTCCGAAAAAAATCAGACTTATTCTGATATCGCAGACAAACCCCCAAACTTATAATGCATTCATACACAAATATTGTCATAGGGCCGCAATGCCGGCGATCAATTTTGGCCGATCATAGGGAGGATGGTGGTGCCAGTATCGCAGCAGCATGCAAGGAATGCAGGCGACCCGGGAGACTGGAATGAAACTTGAGTACGCGCATCAAATAGGCAAAATCGATACCAATGAAATCAACTGGATCGTTGAGGACCACCTGAAAACAGCTGCAGATTCTGCAGCCTGTATCTCAACCGACCCGCAACGCTGCATGGAAGCCATCAACGGCACATGCTGCCGCGGAGAGTGGGACAAACTGATCGCAGTCTACAGAAGCGAGTCACTCATTCAGACAACATCACTGCTCCGTGCCATGGAAAAGGACGGCTGGCGCTGTGATATCTGTCCGGCAGGCCTGCAACAGAGCAGTGAAGCACCGCTGTCGGACTACTATCTCTGCGTGCGCATTCGCAACGCGGAACAAGCTACAGCTGCAGGTAGCATCAGGTAACAAAGGGCCCCACCGGGATTACCTGTATCATACAGCTGTAATGGTAGCCGGCAGCACGGCCATACCCCGCCCTCCGTGCTGCCGGTCACCAATCCTTTCCACAAAAACTGCGGATGGACGACCGGCCGGACTATCCAGCCGCATGGCAAATCCATGACCCGCAAGCCATCACCCGCCCGGAAGCACGGGCTGGATCAGCGCCTCTTTAGCCGGGCAGAGCCGGCTCCTCCGGTAATGTGGCGATATCGCTCAACTGACGACTCAACTCCGCCACCTGTGCCTCTGTCAGCTGCTGCATCGCCTTGTCGGTAATAAAGAAGACGTCGACAGCCCGCTCACCGAAGGTTGAGATCGAGGCGCTGTGCAACTGATAACCCTGCGATGAGATGGCATCGGCCAGACGGGCCAGCAGCCTCGGCTGATCGGCAGCCGACACCTCGATCGCCGTCACCCGGTAGGATGCATCGGGCAGCTCACGCACCCGCACCTCCACCCGCCGCATCAGCACATTGATCTTGAACGAGGTATCAATCGCCACCCGTGGCAGCGCATCGGCAGCCAGCATTTTATCAATGCGGTTCTTCAGCCGCTCCAGATCACTGGGAATATCAAACGGCGAGCCATCGACACTCTGCATATGAAATACATCGAGCACGCGGCCGTCACTGAGCTTGTCGGCATAGGCGGCCATAATGCTGCCATGCCCGGATGTCAGGGTGGCGCTTAAGGCTGCAAACAGGCCGTTCCGCTCACGCGCAACGACAAAGAACAGGCTCTGGCCACGATCACTGTCGATCCAGTATTTCACCCCGTCACCCCCGGTGGCCACCAGCAGCTCGACGATGTTTTGCAGCAACCGGGGCGGGAAATGCATGATGCAGGCGCGCGGCAGCCTCGCCAGCGCCTCCTCCTGCAGCTCACGGGCGACACTGCAACGATCGAGTACCGCATTGACACGGGTCTGATACAGACGCTCGGAAGACTCACTGATCGATTCATCGCTGCGATAATATTCGCTGGTCAGCCAGTAGAGCTCCTGCAGCAATGAGCCCTTCCAGTCATTCCAGACATTCGGCCCCACTGCGGCAATATCGGCAATGGTCAGCAGAAACAGATAACGCAGCCGGTTGATATTACCGACCCGCTCGGCAAAGGCGCGAATCACCTCCGGATCAGAGAGATCAAAACGCTGGCTCTTGACCGCCATCAGCAGGTGCTCGCGGACCAGCCATTCGACCAGCTCGGTCGCATCGCTGTCCATATGCATCCGCTCACAGAAGCTGCGCGCCATCAGCGCTCCCACCTCCGAATGATCACCGGGCAATCCCTTGGCAATATCATGGAAAATCAGGGCAATATAGAGCAGCTCCGGCCGATGGATGGCATGACAGACATCATGCGCCAGCGGCAGACGGATCTGACGATCCCGGTGCCAGAAGTTACGCGCCTCACCCACTGCCCGGATCGTATGCTCATCCACCGTATAGGCGTGATAGCGATTGAACTGCCCCAACCCGACCACATCGCGGAAGCAGGGAATAAAGCGGCCGAGTACACCGGTATCATTCATCTCCTTCAATGCCCAGTGCACATTGCGCCGGCCACGCAGGATTTTAAGAAAGGTGCGCTGTGCCTCCGGATCATCGCGGAAAGCATCATCGATCAGCAGCACATCGGCCCGGATCTGCCGCAACGTCTGGCTGGAGAGGCGGCGCTGCCCCTGCTGGGCGACATGGAACACCCGCAGCAGCCGCAGCGGGTCCTCACGAAAGACGCCGGCATCACGAATGCCAACCAGTGTCCCCTCCTGGGTGAAACCATCACCGATATTGCGCGTGAAGGAGAAGCGGCGCGGATGCAGCTGCTCCTGGAAATGCATCATCAGCAGGCCGGTTACCCGCGCCACGCGCCCGACATGACGGAAATAATCCTTCATAAAGGCATCAACGGCCGGTCGCTCATTGACCGGCTGATAGCCCATCTGTTCGGCCAGCATCACCTGCTGTTCAAAACCGATACGTTCATTGGCCCGGCGGGTATCCAGATGCAGTGCCGTACGGCAGCGCCAGAGAAAATCCTGGGCCGCCAGCAGCTGCTCAATCTCCCGCTCGGCCACAGCGCCCGCTGCAACCAGATCGGCAATATCGTCGCAACCATACCAGACCTTGCTGATCCAGAAGGCCGCCTGCACGTCGCGCAGCCCCCCCTTGCCCTCCTTGATATCCGGCTCCATCCAGAAGGCGGTACCACCGGTACGCATATGACGCTCTTCCAGCTCGGCCAGCTTCGCCTCGACAAACGGTTTACGCTGTTTTTTGAAAAAGATATCGAGCTTCGCCTGCAACTGCCGGTTCAGCTCGCCGGAACCGGCCAGCAGACGCGATTCAAGCGCCGCCGTCGCACTCGCCCAGTCCTCCTGCACATGCTCCAGCGTATGGCGCACCGTACGCACCGCATGACCGATTTTCGCGCCCATATCCCAGAGCGACAGCAGAAAAGACTGCAGCTCCTCCTCGGCCTGTGCCGGCAGCTCCTCCGGCACAATAAACCACAGATCCCAATCGGAGTGAGGAGACAACTCCCCCCGCCCGTAACCACCGACCGCAACCAGATCCATACAGGCCGCCGCTGCCGGTGCCTGCTGCTGCCAGAGACGGATCAACAGTGCATCCACCCCCTGACACATCAACCGGCTCAGTTCACCACCACTGGCGCCAGCATCGAACGCAGCTTCCACCTGCTGATACAGTGCCGCCAGCTGCCGGCGCGGACTGATCACGTCGTTACTGACGGCAGCGGTAGACATCGAATGCCTGTTCGCCGTCGATCACCCGACTGGTCGCCACAATGGTGTCGCCACCGATCTCGGCCGCTGCATTCTGACCGGAAACCTCAAGCTCGGCTGCCACCTGCTCTTCCGAACGGGAGACAAACAGCACCTTGTCGAGCACCCCGACCTTCACCGAACCCAGCTTTTTGCAGCCCTCCACCTGAGCCAGGTAGACCACCCGCACATTCACCCCTTCGGTCGTCGGCTCCACCCATGTACAGCCGTGCAGCAGCAGGCCCAGAAACATCAATCCGATACTGTACTTTTTCACTGTTTCACCTCTCTGACCAGATTATCCAGATACATCAGCGCATCCAGCGGACGCATATCGTTCACATCGATCTGCCGGATTTTTTCCCGCAACTGCCGCAAGCCGTCAAGCTCCGCCTCCTGCTGCCGTTTTTCCGCCACGGCAAACAGGCCAAGCTGATTCTTGCCCGACTCCGCCGCCAGCTCGGAACCATGCTCAAGCCGGAACAGATGCTCACGCGCCCGCTTGACCACCTCACGCGGCAGACCGGCCAGCTGGGCCACGGCGATACCGTAAGACTGATCGGCGGCATCTTCCACCACCTGATGCATAAAAATCACCGAACCATTCCACTCGCGAACGGTGACAGAAGCATTAAATGCCGCAGCCCAGGTATCGGGAAGCTCGGTCAGTTCATGGTAATGGGTGGCAAACAGGGTCAGCACATCCGGCGCCGTGATCAGCCGCTCGGCCACCGACCAGGCAATGGCCAGACCATCCCAGGTACTCGTTCCCCGCCCGATCTCATCGACAATCACCAGCGAACGCGGCTCCATCTGATTGAGGATGGTGGCCGTCTCCATCATTTCCACCATAAACGTGGAGCGGCCGCTGGCCAGCTCATCGCCCGCCCCGACACGGGTGAACAACCGTTTGGTCAGCGGGATCCTGGCCTCATCGGCCGCCACAAAGCAGCCGGTATGGGCCAGCCAGACAATCCACGCCACCTGACGCATATAGGTCGATTTACCGCCCATATTCGGACCGGTCAGCAGCATAAAACGGCGCGACTTCATATCCATATGGGTATCATTGGCGACAAACGGCTCCTTGCTCTTCAAATGCCGCTCCACCACCGGGTGACGCCCGCCGACAATCTGCAGGGCGCGACCACTGTGCACCTGCGGTCGCACATAGCGGTAGCGAATGGCCAGAAAGGCAAAGCAGGCCAGCACATCGAGTGAAGCCACCGCCCGCGCCGCCTGCTGAATGGCCGCCGCCTGCTGACATAGCTGCTGACGCAGTGACTCGATCAGCGCCTCCTCGCGCTGCATGGCCGCATCCTGCGCCCCGAGAATTTCCGACTCGAATGCATGCAATTCATCGGTGATAAAGCGCTCGGCATTGACCAGCGTCTGCTTGCGCACGTAATCGGCCGGTGCCTCTCTGGCCTGGGCGCGCGAAATCTCGATAAAATAGCCGAATACCTTGTTGTATTTGACGCGCAGATTGGCCAGCCCCGTGCGCTCGCGCTCGCGTGCCTCGTAACGGCACAGCCAGTCACCGGCATCGCGGGCCAGTCCGCGCAGGCGGTCCAGCTCGGCATCAAAGCCCTCACGAATGACTCCGCCATCGCGAAACTGCGCCGGCACCGTTGCCACCAGCGCCTGATCCAGCCCGGCAGCCAGTGACTCAAGCCCCTGCAGTGACTTGATGATACCGGCATAAAGACCGGAGCGGTCCCCCAGCAGGGTATAGAGCTCGGGCAGTGCCTGCAGCGAGTCGGCCAGACCGCGAAAGTCACGCGGATAGGCGCGGCCGAGCACAATGCGGGTCAGCATTCGCTCGATATCACGCACATCACTCAGCCGGCTGCGCAGTGCGGCGAGCATATCGCGATCATCGACCAGACTCTGGACCGCATCCTGACGGTGGCGCAACTGCTCCAGATCGGTCAGCGGCGCATCAATCCATTGCCGCAAAAGGCGTGCCCCCATCGGCGTACAGCTCTCATCCAGCACGGCGATCATGCCCGCTTTCGGGTCACCATTGAGGGCACAATAGAGCTCAAGATTGCGACGGGAGCGCATATCGATACGCATCCCCTCCCCCCGCTCGATAAATACCGGCAGCTGCAGATGCGAGAGGGTGCACTTCTGTGTCTGAACCAGATAAACCAGTACCGCACCGGTCGCCGCAGCCGCCAGCGGGTGCGTCTCGAGATTCAGCGACTGCCAGTCACTAATACCAAAATGCTGCTCCAGCTGCTCACGGGCCACGGCAGCCGAAAAGCTCCAGTCACCGGGACGTGCCACCGGCACATCCACCACCGCCTCATCGGCAGCCGGCAACAGCAACTCGGCCGGTGCCAGAATCGCCATCTGCTCCTCAAAGGCCGCCGCCCCGACGCCCTCCAGCAGTCGCCAGTGACCACAGGATAGATCCAGTGCCGCAATACCCCACTGCTCGCCGCGCTGCACGCACGCCGTCAGCGGTGCTGAACGGGCATGATCAAGCAGCTCCGCCTCGGTGAGCGTACCGGAGGTAACCACTCGCACCACTTCACGGCGAACCGGCCCCTTGCTGCCATCCGGCGGCTCCATCTGCTCACAGACCGCCACCCGCTTGCCGGCGGCAACCAGCCGGGCCAGATAGCCCTCCGCCTGATGCCAGGGCACGCCCGCCATCGGAATATCGTCACCGTTGGCCTTGCCCCGTTTGGTCAGTGTAATATCAAGAATCTTTGATGCCTGCACCGCATCATCAAAAAACATTTCGTAGAAATCGCCCATACGGTAAAACAGCAGACAATCCGCATATTCGGATTTGATCGACAGATACTGCTGCATCATCGGGGTATGGGCCTCGTGCCCTGCCTTGTTCGTCATGGCCGCAATGTAGCATGGCAACGGTCAATACATAAGAGAGACCTGCCCGGGAGATCTCATTCAAAGAGACCGTTATTTAAAATCCTTTCACCGCAAAGGACGCAGAGTTACGCAGAGTAAAACCATAGTACTGCATTGAGGGGTTCCTGCGCCCGGCCTGTGGCTTCCACATGACCAGGGCATGATAACGGAGTCACGTTGCCTTTACTTGACCGGACTGGCTGCTGCTGCGCGGCTTCCGCTCAGGTACGCCAAAAGGTACGGGTGAAGATGACAATCACCGTCATGATTTCCAGCCGGCCGATCAGCATGCCGCCACACAATATCCACTTGGCGGCATCCGGCAGGGTTGAGAAGTTTCCCGCCGGTCCAATCACATCACCCAGCCCCGGACCGACGTTGGTGACTGCGGTCGCGGCAGCACTGAGGCTGGTAATAAAATCAAGGCCGGTCAGCGACAGAAACAGGGCAATCGCGGCAATGATGAAGGCAAAGTAAAATGAAAAGGCCACGATGGAGCGGACAATATCATCGGAGAGCACATGACCGTTATATTTGGACGGAATCACGGCATACGGATGGCGCATCAAATGCAGCTGATTGCGCAGCAGAATGAAGGCCACCTGAAACCTGAAGAATTTCATCGAGCCAGCCGTCGATCCCGAACAGCCGCCGACAAACATGATGTAGAAAAAGATGATCACCGCATACGGGCCCCACTGCGTATAGTCATCGGAGGCATAGCCGGTCGTTGAAATCACCGAAATCACATTGAATGCGACATGGGTCAGCACCCGAAAGAAATCGAGATCGCTGTTGATGGTGCGCTCGATACTGAAGAGCAGAATCAGAATCATCACGAAGGCGAGAAATCCGCGTACCTGACTGTCGCCCAGCAGGGCATTCTTTTTGCCATGCATAAAGGCAACAAACAGTGAAAACGGCAGCGAGCCCAACAGCATGAACAGACTGGCAAACCAGAGAATCAGTGGCCGGTCGTTGAAATAGCCCATCGATGCGTCATGGGTGGAGTAACCGCCGGTGGAGAGGGTGGTCATGGCATGCACGATCGCATCAAACCAGCCCATACCGGCAAGCCAGTAGCAGCCCATGGCCAGCATCGTCAGCCCCAGATACAGCAGTCCGATATTCTGAATGAACTCCTGAGCGTGGTGCAGCGTTTTATCCGACCAGTCGGACGACTCGGTGGAGAACATGCGCATACCGCCCACACGCAGATAGGGAAGAATGGCAATACTGATCACGATGATACCGATGCCGCCCACCCACTGCAGCAAGCCGCGCCAGAGCAACAGGCTGTGCGGCATGGCATCAAGGCCGGTCAGGACGGTCGAGCCGGTGGTGGTAATACCGGACATCGACTCAAAAAAAGCATCACAAAACGAGAGTTGCGGCATGGCCGCATAGAGCGGGATGGCACCAATCACAGCCAGCACACTCCAGCTGGCGACGGTAATCAGATAAAGTTGCTGGCTGGAAACCTCAAAACGCTGTTGGCGTGCGCGGGAACGGAGCCATATACCGATGATAAAAAAAGCGGCGGCGGCATACACAAAACTGCGGGTGGTGTGTGCCCCCTCGTTAACGGCGAGCAGCAATGGCGGCAGAGCAAGCATCGCCCCCAGTATCCATACAAAGGCGACCACGGTTAAGACCGGGCGGAACAGAGCCATCTTGTCCTGCTTCATTGACGCATCATGCGCCCATGGCAACTGCTTTTGCAAGAAACTGCCCCCGGAAGTCATGTTTCAGGGAAGGGGGGGGAGGGAAACATGACTCACCGGGGGCAGCACTGTGGAATTTCGGCATACGGGCACCGGAATTCTTCCTCTCTATCGGCAAATCATTGCCAGACTTTAGGACGGGGCGAATGATAACCTCTCTCCGCAGGGAAATCATGTGATCGATATCACAAGCTTCCACAGCATCCGCCCGTAATATCGACCACAACACCCGGAGCAATCGCATTAAAAGAAAACCTTCACCGCAAAGCACAGCGTTAGGCAAAGCAAGCGCTCATTCATTCGGCGCATCCGTGCGCATGGGCGCGCTGATAACTTCTTGCGAAGTCATCATTGCGGCTTTACAAAGATCCATGAAACAAAGGCATGTTTCATGCGATGGTCCTGCCGCAACTCGGTCGAGGCTGGTATCCCCCCCCTGTTATGCGCATGCTTCGCGACGCGATAACGATGCATACGAGGTGAATGCGATGAACCGGAGTACACTGCAGGCCGCAACACTGGTGCTGCTGGTCGCAGCAGACCAGCTGTCAAAATGGTGGATTCAACAGACGGATTTTCATCCATTCATCGTCATCGACGGCTTTTTCAATATTATCCGGGCCTATAATCCGGGCGTTGCCTTTTCGATGTTCGCCGATCTTCCCGATGCAGTGCGCATCTGGCTGCTGCTGGCTGTCACCATCACCATCGCCATTGCTGTGGTGGCATGGTGGTGGAAAGAGCGCCTCCAGGATGGCATCACCTCATGGCTGCTGGTGATGATTCTTGCCGGTGCCATCGGCAACATCTGGGATCGCATCCAACTCGGCTACGTGGTTGATTTTATCGACTGGTACATCCGCATTGGTGGCAATGAATACCACTGGCCCGCCTTCAACATTGCCGACTCATGCATCTCGGTGGCGGTCGTACTGCTGCTGGTCACCGGCTTTAAAAAAGCTGATTAAGCACACCATTGCGTACCCTGACCGGCACCTCATCCAGGCGATGGGCATCGACCACATTGTGACGGTCAAAGGTGATGACCAGTGTTTTGGTGCTGCCGCTGGAGCTGCCGGCAAACAGCCCCACCACCGGCAGATGGCTGGTCCCGTCGGCGGATGTATGGGTCAGCTGATAGGTCCAGACCAGGCGCCCGTCCTCAGCTGACACGGCCTTCAACGGCTCACCGAACATCGCCGCCACATCAGCGCGGGTAGTGGTGTGATCAATCACCTTCTGATCAATACTCGCCCGATCCTCATCATGCAGAAAACGGTTACCCGGATCGCTGGCACAGCCGGCCAGCAGCTGAGCCATCAATACAAACGGGAAAAGATATTTGATCACACCAGCCTCCGGGGACGTACTGATGGATTCAGCACGTGCATTGCCGTCCTGGCAAACGTCAGTCCGCAATAGCGACAACGTGTTTTGCCTTTACCTGCAAAGCAAGAGTTATGCCTCAGCCTCTCCCTTGCGCCGTTTTGGCGATTTCATCCGCACCTCGAACATCAGGCGGGCCACCTCCCGGAAATGCTGCACATAATGGATGGTAATCCCCTCCCTGACCGACTGCGGCAACTCATCCACATCCACCTGATTGCCGGCCGGCAGAATCACCTCGTTGATACCAAGCCGTTTGGCAGCCAGCAGCTTCTCGCGCTCGCCACCGATTGGCAGCACTTCACCGGTCAGCGTCAGCTCCCCGGTCATGGCCATACGGGCCGGCGCCTTATCCAGCGCCAGTGACAACAGTACTGTTGCCATGGCAATACCGGCACTCGGCCCGTCCTTGGGCACAGCCCCTTCCGGCACATGCAGGTGCACAAAGGCCTTGTCGAAAAAGTCAGCCTTCACACCGAAACGGTCCAGATTGGCGGTCACATAGGAGTAGGCGATCTCCGAGGACTCCTGCATCACCTTGCCGAGCTGGCCGGTAATTTTCATACCACGGCGATCCTGATGCACAATCGCCCCTTCCAGCGTCAGGGTCGTGCCCCCCATCGCCGTCCAGGCAAGGCCGGTGGCAAGACCCACCCCCTCCTTGACCGGCTGCTCGCGAAAACGCGGCTTACCAATGTAATCCTTGATATCGGCAACCGAGAGGCGAACCGGCAAGCTCACCTTCTCTTCCGCCACATTTCTCGCCACCTTGCGCAGGATCTTCTTCATCAGCCCCTCAAGCCTGCGCACACCGGGTTCTCGGGCATAATCCTCGACCAGATGGCGGAACAGGGCACTGGTCACCACCACATCATCGGCTGCCAGGCCATGCTCCTTCAGCTGAATCGGCCACAGGTGTTTACGGGCGATATCCACCTTCTCACTGGCAATATAACCCGGCAAACGGATGATTTCCGCACGATCCAGCAATGGCCTCGGCACGGTATCCAGCTGATTGGCCGTCAACAGAAACAGCACCTGTGAGAGATCGAAACGAACATCGAGATAGTGATCCATAAAATCGGCGTTCTGTTCGGGATCCAGCACCTCCAGCAGGGCGGAGGCAGGGTCACCACGGAAATCGGAACCGATCTTGTCCACCTCATCAATCATGATCACCGGATTGGCCACCGCCACCCGTTTGAGTGCCTGCACAATTTTGCCCGGCATGGCACCGATATAGGTACGCCGGTGCCCCTTGATCTCGGCCTCATCGCGCATGCCACCCACCGAGAAACGGAAAAACGGACGCCCGACCGCTTCGGCAATCGCCTTGCCGAGCGAGGTCTTACCCACACCGGGCGGACCGACGAAGAGGATAATCGAGCCCCCCACCGCCTTCTTGCGGGCGCCTACGGCAATAAATTCAAGGATGCGGTCCTTTACATCCTCAAGACCGGCATGATGCCTGTTCAGTGCGCGCGCCGCCGTTTTCAGATTATAGCGATCGCGACAGAACTTGCCCCACGGCAGTGAAGTCATCCAGTCGATATAACTGCGGGTGACATTGTACTCGGGTGAGGATGGCTCAAGCATTGCCAGCTTGTTGATCTCCTCGTCAAATGTTTTGGCCGCCTCTTCACTGAACTTCAGCTTTTTCGCACGTTTACGGAAATCCTCCACCTCTTTCTCGGCCGGATCTTCGTGGATACCGAGCTCGCGCTGAATCTCCTGTAACTGCTCCTGCAGAAAAAAGCGGCGCTGCTGCTCGGAGATACGCTCATCGATATTCTCGCGGATCTTTGTCTGCACCTTGCTGACATTGAGCTCACGATTAAGCAGTGACACCACCTTTTTCAGGCGGTCAAAAATCGGGAAGGTCTCGAGAATATCCTGCAGATCCTCACGACTGGCCGTCGTCAGGCTGGCGGCAAAATCAGCCAGCCGGTTCGGCTCATTCACATCGAAACGGGAGGCGAACAGCCTGAGCTCCTCCTCATACATCGGATTGTGCTTGAGCAGCTCCTTGATCGTATTGACGATCGCCACGGTATAGGCGCGCAGCTCAACGCTGTCCTCATATGCAGTCTCGGCCCTGTAGCTGGCCAGTACCCGGATCGGATTCTCCTGAGTAACAAAGCTTTCGATTTTAAAGCGGCGCACACACTCGACCACCAGGTGCAGGCCGTGCCCGTCGATTTCCACCGCCTTGGCAATGCGGGCAACGACACCGACCTCGTGCAGATTCTTCGGCGCATAGGGCTCATCTTCATCGCGCACCAGCACCAGACCGACATACTGCTCATGGCTGGCGGCCAGTTCGCGCACCACCTTGCCCATCTCGCCGCCTTCATAAATCAGCGGCACCACAAGGCCCGGGAATAGCGGCCGGTTGGAGAGAGGCAGCAGTGTCAGGCGCTCCGGCAGGCGCTCATCCGAGCGCACCAGTGTGGCCTCTTTCGGCGGAGCGGACGGACCGCCCTCTTCTACAATATCGGGGTCATGTACGGTATCTGAATTCATGAACGGTACTTAAGGCTATCATCATTTGATTTCAAGGCTTGAATCGTCAGCATATGGCCTCCACATTAGCACAATCATAACCATTCGGAGGATTCATGCGAAGCTTTAAAGGCATTCTCATGCTGATTATTACCAACCTGCTGGTATTCGCGACACTGGCGATTACCGGTAATATTTTGATTTCGTTCGTATTGCCCGCATTCGGCATCGATCTTCGCGGCAGTGTTGCCACCTCGCAATTCGCCTGGGCCATGGTCTTCGGCTTCGGCGGCGCATTTATCTCCCTGTGGATGTCAAAACCGATGGCCAAGCGCATGTACCGCATGCAGCAGGTCACCGAGCCATCCACTCCGAAAGAGAAGCTGGTATACAACACCGTCAAAGAGCTGTCCGAGAAAGCCGGCATCAAGATGCCGGAAGTGTGGGTTTACTGGGATGATGCACCCAATGCATTTGCCACCGGCCCGACACGCAACAATGCGATGGTCGCAGTCTCATCCGGCCTTGCCATGGCCATGACGGATGATGAACTGAAATCGGTACTGGCGCATGAAATGGGGCATGTCGACAATGGTGATATGGTCGCCACCACGCTGCTGCAGGGACTGATGAACACGTTTGTCTACTTCCTGGCCGGCATGATCGCCCGTCTGGTTGCCAGTGCCGGCTCCCGCGATGGCGAGATGAATACCATGCTCTACTTTGTTGTCGATATGGTGCTGCAGATTCTCTTTTCAATCCTGGCATCGATCGTGGTCATGTGGCACTCACGCCATCGTGAATTCAAGGCGGATGCCTATGCAGCCCGTGCCTATGGTGCCAACAACATGATCCGTGCCCTGCAGAAGATCGAGGTACTGGCGCATCAGGCACAGCCGGTTGAGGAAGAGGAGGCATCCATGCTTGCTCCGAAGGACGCGCTGGCGACCATGAAAATCCACGGCAAAGCCAGTGGCCTGATGCATCTGTTTGCCTCTCACCCTTCGACTGAAGCGCGCATCGAGGCGCTGCGCCGCCTGTAACATCCGGATGCGTCAGCAGCAGGCAACCGATGCTTGACTGCTGACGCATTTCGACCACCCTGCAGCCATGACCCATCCGGCCCCACATCATCCGGCCCGCCACCATCAAACCGCCGCCATTCTGGTGATCGGTAATGAGGTGTTATCCGGGCGCACCCGTGAAGCAAACGCCTGGCTTGCCGCACAGAACATGTTCGCCTGTGGCTGCCGGCTCTGCGAAATCGCCGTTGTCCCCGACCAGCATGATGCCATTGTCTCCACACTCAACAGACTGAGAAACAGCTTTGATGCCGTCATCACCTCCGGCGGTATCGGCCCCACCCATGATGATATCACCATGGAGGCCGTGGCCGATGCCTTCGCCGTGCCGCTGATCGAGCACCGTTTTATCGTTGAAGCGATGACCGCCCGCTATGGCGCCGATGGCATGAATGACGGCCGCCGGCGCATGACACGTGTGCCGCAAGGCTCCCGCCTGATTCGCTGCGAAAAAACGATCGCCCCCGGTGCCCATATCGGCAATGTTTATGTGCTGGCCGGTGTTCCGGATATTTTCGCATCACAGCTGGATGCCATCATTCACGACTTTGGTGACCGGCCATTCCACCGTCGTGAAATCGAGGTAAAGCTGCCGGAAAGCCTCTTTGCCGCGCCACTTGAATCGATCCAGCAACAGTTTGACGATGTCGAGATCGGCTCCTATCCGGGCCGTTGCGGTCCCGATCCCTGTGGCAAGATCTGCCTCTCCAGTCAAAACCCTGATCGCCTGCAACAAGCCTTCGAGCAGGTCAGCAGCATGATCGACACACTCAGGGACTGATCGCATCATCCATCTCGGCGCCGGCATCCGCTGCCGCCTGTTAAGAAGATGCTGATTAATTGCCACCCTGGCAAAAATCAGTTTGCAAAGACAAACGCGAGCCAAAGAGGCAGGAAGCCGATTGTGGCGCCCGTCCATGGCCTGCCCGGAATCGCCGGATGCATCAGCCGCGCATTAAAACAGCACCATGGCCACCCGGGCAACGACGCGGCGTGATCTCAGCCGGTCACTGCCCGTAGATCTCGCGCAGGTTATGCGGCCGGGTTGCTCCCGCATCCGGCCCCGGCCCACCCGGGGTACCATCGGCACAGGTACAGGCCGCAATACCGGCCGGACAGATGCAGGAGGGACATGCCCCCATGCTGTCGCCATGCGCCAAATGGGCGGCAACCGCCTCTGCCCCGACCGTCAGCGTCAGCCCGGGTGAATCCTGCCCCGGGGGAATATGACACAGCGTCACCTGACCATGGTGATCATCGTTGCCGCCATGTTCTCCCCTGTACTCACCGGCACCACCCTCTGCCGCCACCGCAGGCGCCGCCACAGACAGGGCACATGCCAGCCCCCACATCAGCATCACTCGTCGTCCGTATGTCATTGCACACTCCCTGATCCGGCTCGCCGGCATATCAAAACTCATGATGCATCTATCGCCATCTGCCGCCGCTGCATGAGGTCACATGGCGGGCCATATGCAGCGGCGCCGTTCAGAGCAGATGCAGCTGCTCCGCCAGGGCGCGATCAATCGGCCCCAGTTGCATGGCCTGCAGCAAGTCGACCCGGGCCTGATCGGCATGGCCGAGCGCCTTATGGGCTGCGGCCCGGTAAAAATAGGCCCTGGCCTGCAACGGTCCCGGCCGCTGCAGATAGTCATCCAGTGCTGCCAGCGCCTGCTCATAGCGCTGCATCCGCAGCAACAATCTGGCGATGCGATAGCTTGCATCCTGATCGGCCGGATCCACCACCAGCTCGTGGCGGAAGTTTTCCAGTGCCTGTTCCTCATCCCCCAGCAGCTCGAAACAGACTCCGAGATTATAGGAGGCATTGTCATATGCAGGCGCCATGGCCTGGACCCGCTGCAGATACGTGATCGCCTCACGATACCGTTTGAGCTTCATCAGCTGATAGGCATAGGCATGTATCTCGCGCGCCCCTTTCACCACCTCCATCCGCACCCGGCGCAGCTCAAGCTCGGCCAGATCCCTCCTGGCCTGCGAATCCTCAGCCGCCAGCAGCGTCTGCCAGCGCTCCTCAATCGATGAGCGCCCCAGCCGCGCACGGGCATGGGCGAGAAAATCAGCCGGAAACGCTGCCGGCACCGAGGTCATCGCCTGCCTGATTTCAGCAATATCAAAATGCGCCTCCAGCTTCTTTCTGAATTCAGGAATCCCCCCCTTCTGCAGGCTGGCAATCTCAAACTCCAGCACCGGGTCATCGGCGGTATTCAGCGGCAGCTCAGGATCGATCGGCAGGGCAAACAGATCGGTCGTCATCAGGTGATAGGGCAACCACTCACTCATGATGCCGTATCGCTGCATCAGGTTATCGCGCAATTCAGACTGCGTTGTCACCGCCTGCTGTTGTGTCATCACCAGCGGCTGATCCGAGGCAACAAGCAGAAAATAGGCTCCCTTCACATAGAGCGCTGCGCAGTGGCGAAAGCTTGCCTGCAAGGTACGCAGAATCATTCCCGCCCCGACATCACCAATGCGCGAATCCATCCAGGTGACATAAACACCATCGGGTGTCAGCCGGCGCTTCACATCATCGAAAAAGTCCTTTGTATAGAGCTTGGATGAGCTGAAATAGAGTGGCGTTGTCACCGTGTTGAGAATCAGCGAATAGTTCTTGCCACCGGCTTTAACAAAATGGATGGCATCATCGACATGGATCGTGATACGCGGATTATGCTCAATATCGAAGTTCCATTCGGCCATACGAAACAGGTTTTCACGCACCACCGGATTGATCTCCACCACATCGGTGTGATCAAAAAAGAGGCCGGCCGATGATGCCGTCGCCCCGCTGCCAAGGCCGAGTACCAGTGCATCATCCAGGCGCGGCGCATACAGTGTGGAGAGGGCCCCGACGATCTTTTCCGACGGGTTATTCAAAGGGATACTGATATAGCCGTTGATAAAGAAATAGGGCTCGCCCTCCACCCGGTTGATCGAAAACACATCCTGATAACCCTTATAGCGCTCAAAACTTTGCGTCCGTTTGCGCTCCTCCATCAGGCCGGTCACACTTTTAAATTTGGTATAACTGAGATAGAGAAGATCCTCATCCCACTCTCCGGCAAATGCCCCGCCCATGGCCGCCAGCAGCAGCCCGGCCGCCAGCAGCCGACGCAAACGGGCGACTTCAAAGACAAGCAGGGCCAGCAGCGAGATGGTCGCTACCACCAACAGTTGAACGCCATAATCGAGATAGCGATGCAGCAGAAAGACCATCAGCAGAAAGCCGCAGACATTGGCGATCGAGGAGATAAACAGCAGCGTACCTGATTCCTGGCTGATCTCCCCCCGACTGGTGAGCAGTGCCGGAATCGTGGCACCGAATGAGGTTGCGGGAACCAGCATCAACAGCGCCAGCACCAGCCACTTCAGCAGCACCACCTGCCAGAATGAGTCCCCGGCCAGCGGATAGAGCGCGGCATACACATAAATGGCGCCACCTGCGGCCAGCATCAGCCACAACAGGCCGGCAAGATTCCACCACATGACCGTGGTAAATCCGGGAGAAAAACGGCGGACCAGGCGTGACCCGAGCGTAATTCCGAGCAGCACCAGTGACAGAACCAGGGCGAAGGATTCGCGGAATGGTCCGAAAACCAGCTCGGCATATTTCACCATGAATAACTGAAAAATCGCCGAGGCAACGCTGGCCAGCACCAGTGCAGCCACCATGCGGTCAGGAAGGCGGAAAACCAGCGTCTGCCAGCGGCGACCATGTGGCTGCCGCGGCCCGACCGCTGAACATCTGAGACCGGCAGCAATCAGCAGATTGACCAGCGCAAACAGCGTCACCGTCCCCCGCACCCCGAGCGAGCGGATCAGATAAAACTCAATCAGCAGTGCCGTGAGTGCCGCACCGAGGTTGTAAACCATATAGACATGGGCAAAGGCACCGCTCCCCCCATGCTGCATGCGGGCAAAATAACCGGCAAAGAGCGGCACGCTGCAGCCGATCAGAAGCGCCGGTGCAATCAGTAACAGCACACAAACCAGCACACTGCCGGCCAGACTGCCGCCAAACAGCGCGGAGGCCGAATATACCAGCGGTTCCAGCCATGGCTGCACCGCCACCATCAGCAGGCCATAGATACCGATCCCCGCCTCGATCGCCCACAACCAGCGCCACAGTCTGTGCGCATACATCGCCCCCAGACCGATACCGAGCAGAAATGTCATCAGTACAGCGGCCGAGACAATGAACTGATCTCCGATGATATTGCCGAGAATCCGGCCATAGAGAATCTCATAGGAGATTCCGGCAAGTCCGGACAACATCATCAACCCGACAAACAGGCGCCGGGTCACACTATCCTCCTGCATCATGACCTCCTGCCGCTGTCACAAATACCGGGCACCTGCGCGCCCGTGTTGGCGGACCATAGCGGCTGACTGTACGTGCGACAAAAAAATAGCGCCCCGTAAAAGGGCGCTATTTTCTGCTTTGCAGCCAACCGCATGTTTATGCTGCTGTTTCAGTTACCATAGATTTCACGAAGCGCTTCCGGTGCAGTGGCACCCATGCCGCCAGGTGTCACCGGTGTGCCAGTTGAGGCATCACCCCAGAAGCCGCTGCTGCCATCCGAACAGGTGCAGGGGGCACCGCTGACTGCGGTTGTCACATCCGCCTGATACTTGTCGGCTGTGGTCTTGTTATCGCGGGCACTGTTGAACTCGGAATCAGCCTTGCTGGCCTCGGCATAAGCCGCATCGCGGGCATTTTTGGCTTCCTGGTCATCCTTGCTGTCCTTGGTTTGCAGCGCATCGTTGTAGGCCTTGTCTGCTTTGGCGTAGTTATCATCCGCCGTGCTCTTGGAGTGCTGGGCGGCACTATAGGCACTGTCCGCCTTGCCGGCATTGTCAGCCGCTGTTGCCGCTGCCGCACACTGACAGCTCATCGGTACACATGTCCCCATCTGGTCGCCGTGAGCCATATGGGCACTGACGGCAGAGGTGGAGATGGTGATGCTGTGGCCGTTATGGCAGATGGTTGCCTTATCATTGCCGGAGCTGCTGCTGTCTTTTGTCTCCGAACTGCTGGTCGTGGAACTGCTGCTGTCTTTGCTGCTGGTATTGTAACTGCTATAGTTGCTATCACCTTCTGCCAGGGCAGAGGATGCAGCAAATGAAACAGCGAACATCACCGCCAGCACACCTGTAAACAGTGTATTTGTTTTCATATGCATCTCCTTCAATTGATTCCGGCCGGAGCCAGTTTATCCGTGTAACCGCTGCAGGTATGTATCGTGCGTCACATGTTTCTCCCGACCGGGAACGGTGAACGCATGGAGATACACCTGTCAGCAACATCTATCGGCAGTGCTCACGCAAGCTTTAATAGCAATCACAACCTGCAGGCGAACATAGCACAGAAACAAACGGATCAGCAGCTGTCACACCCGGGCTGTGCGTCAGACGCACAACCGGCGTTACTGAACAACCGAGCGCAACAGGTGGCTGGGTTTGCCATTCACATAACCGATGGCATAGGCAACAATCCGGTAGGTTGGCAGCCATGCTCCGGTATTGGCATCGCAGGCCTGAGCGGTGGCAAAAGAGGCCAGGCCTGAATCACACGGGCAACCCGGTAATGCACCGCCGACACAGGCCGTGGCAGCCAGACCGCCATAGGCGTTGAGCGGATCAAGCGGGAAAATTTCAATATCGTGATTGGGATTGTTCGGATCTCCGGCCGTGAGCCAGAGAATGGCACCATTGAGCGGAATATCCTGCCCGACCACCGGGATGGCATGATGCGGAAGCGCCGGAATCGAGGGCGTAATCGAGCCATCGGCTGCGATATCCAAGCGGATATAGCGCGGCAGTGATGCACTGATCCGGTTCATCGTCGGTGCGGCGCGATTGGCAGGATCCACTGTCACATCAATGCAGTTGGCAAAGCTTGCCGCACTTTGCATGCAGATCGTGCGACTGCCCATCGGTGAATTATCAAAGTACATCACCTGCCCTGCAGTACCTGCAGTCGAGGTATCGCTGATCGCGGTCGGTCCGGGATTCCACAAATAGGCGCTCCACTCCATAAAATCACCGACCATAGCGGCATTGGCCGGCGTCAGCGGCTCACCGAAGGGGGCGGCCACGTAGCTGCCCGTATAGCTGTGGTTATCAAATTCGGCATCATTGGCCAGCGCCCAGGCGATATAATGAACAGCCGTTTCGGCATAGTAATAGGCTTCGGTGGAGCTCTGGGCCGTGCTGCTGGTCTGGGAAGCAATGCGCGATGAGTAAAACATCGCCAGCGACATCAGCGTCAGCAATCCCAGCATCACCAGTGCCGTCACCAGCACAAAGCCACGCTCAGCCCCGCCGACTCCGGGCCGGTATCTGCGTCCTAGTTTCTCGGCCATATCTTGAACCCCAGTGACAGCACACTGCTCTGATGCTGTTCGTTCATGTAACTGGCCTGCAGCGTCACACTCACACCGGCCGTCGCCGATGCGGAAACGATCAGCCCGTTTGTCGTCGACAGATCACGCATCATCTCCTGAAATGTTGCCGAACCGGAGTCGGCGGCAGCCAGCGGTCGCAGCCAGAAGATACATCCGGCCCCGTTCGCCGGACAGTTGGTACTCGGACGCTGATACTGAAAAATACCGACATGCCCCTCCATATTCTGATAGGTCAGGGTTTTACTGGTTGCATCCCAGTAGGGCAGCGAAGTGAAGGTGGCATTGCTGGCCGGATAGCCCGTCGGAGGCGTCACCCCGCGACTGGCCAGATCCGTCAGTATGGGATTCGTCGCACTGGGCACATTCAATGACTCGCGCAAACCCGACTGCATCAGCTGGGAGGCGAGATAGAGATCTCCCATACGCTCGGTACGCGAGCTTACCGACGAGGTCACCTTGCTATTGGTGATAAAGACCGATGCAAGGCCGGCAATAATCACCAGCCCCATCGCCATGCTGATCATCAGCTCAATCAGCGTAAAGCCTTCTTCGCCCCCCCGCAGGCGACCGTGATTCAGCGCCATCATCATTGCGCCTGCGACAGGTGGGTCAGATAGATCATGCGGGTAATCCCTTTATGGCTCCAGCTGACCGTCACCAGTCGGGTTCTCGGCGTACTGAGAAAACCGTGCGAGGTAAATGTCCCCATCGTTGACAGACTGGCCGGCAACGGACCGGTGGCGACCGACTGATTCACCACCACGGTATAACTGACCGCCACACCGGTTGTCGGGGTACAAACGGAAGTACGCGGATAGGCAGGCTGGGATGCGGCAGCAGTAAGACCGCAAGCAGATGAGATCAGCGGTGCAAAATCATTGGCATCATGCTGCCACTGCTCCAGCACCTGTTCGGCAAGATGGACGGCCGTCAATCGCTCACCGGAAACCTGACCACTGCCCATAATGGAGACGGTAAACTTGCTCAGCGCCAGCACGCCGACCGATACCACCACCAGTGCGATCAGTATCTCAATCAGGGTAAAGCCCTGCTGCTTCGCGCGCATACTAATAGGCCCGGCCAATGACATTGATGGTGATATCACGACTGCTGCTGCCGGCAGTCAACGTAATGGTGCCTGAATTGGCGGTGCCACGACTGGAGAATGTGCGGGTCGTCGTCGGCGAAAGCGTCAGGTTGCCGGCGAAACGGCCCAGATTCACCTGCTCATTCCTGCACACATCACATGTTCCGCTCATATTCGCATCAAAGGTATAGGATGTAGAGGTAAACGTCACGCTGACGCTTCTGTTTTCGGAAACCGCCAGCACCCGTGCCTGCTTGAGCTGGGCAAGCAGCGTCTGCTGCGCACTGCTGACCGCCTGATTCGCCCGCCAGGTGGAGTAAGCAGGCACCGCAACCGCCGCCATCACACCGATAATCATGATGACAATCATGACCTCCAGCAGCGTAAAACCGCGCGCAGACGCCGGCGCAACCGCAAAGGCGGATGCTGCAGCTTGCCTGTCCACGTCATTTACGGTTGGATTCGGATACATGCGCATCTTTTTCCTTATCGCGAAAATCGCCATCTCCTTGAGCCTGCTGGCAGCCATGGGGCTGACGATAGGCTATATGGTTTTCTCCAGCAACCTGCCGGCACTTTCGGCCCTCTCCGAATATCAGCCTCCCCTTGTCACCCGTGTCTATAACACCAAAGGTGAGCTGCTGGCCGAATATGCCGACGAACACCGTATTATCACCCCGTTTGATGAAATACCCAAACAGCTGATCAGCGCCTTCCTGGCGGCAGAGGATCAGCAGTTCTATGAGCATCCGGGCATCAATCCGGCCCGTATCCTGTCGGCCGCCATGGCCAACCTCAGTGCCGGTCACACCATCCAGGGTGGCTCGACCATCACCCAGCAGGTGGCAAAAAACTTTCTGCTAAGCAGTGAGCGCTCCTACACACGTAAAATTCGTGAAGCGATCCTCTCCTATCGCATTGAGCAGGCCTTTTCAAAAGAGGACATCCTCTACCTTTACCTGAACCAGATTTACCTTGGCCGCGGCTCATATGGCGTGGCCTCTGCCGCCTGGCGCTACTTTCACAAACCGCTCAGGGAGCTGACGCTGGCCGAGTGTGCGGTACTTGCCGGCCTGCCGAAGGCGCCCGGCAAATATGCGCCGCATATCAACCCTGAAAAGGCCCTGCAGCGCCGCAATACCATTCTGCAGATGATGCGCGATCTCGGCATGGTGGATAAGCAGGCCGTCGCTCAGGCCATCGCCGAGCCGATGCGTATCTCCCCGCTGGAAGAGACGAAGCTTGCCAATGCCTATGCCGATCAGGTCTATCACGAGCTGGTCCAGCGTTTCGGAGAAGAGACCCTGCGCCGGCAGGGACTGACCATCATCGTCCCCTATGATATCGAGGCGGAGCGTGCCGCCGTCAGCGCCCTGCGCAGCGGGGTTCTGGATGTCGAGCGCCGCCAGTTTTACCGCTATCCCGTCTCCCATGCCAAATCCGAATGGGACGCCCTGCTGAAAGAGTGGCGCAGTGCTGCCGGCAACACCGCCCCGTCACTGGGCGAAGACAATCTGTTTCCCGCACTCGTTGAAAGTGTGGATAAGAACGGTGATCTGCACGTCAACGACGGTTTCAGAAAATGGCGACTGAGCAAACCGAAATGGAACTGGAAAACCATCGCAGACTATAAAGAGGAAGGGGCCAGTGAGGCCACACTGGCGACACTGCAGCAACGTCCCCGCCAGTGGATTGCCGGCGACGAAATTCGACTGCAGGGCGATGGCAAGAGTGGCGTCCGCCTGACTCAGGATCCATCCATCGAATCGGCCCTCTACGCCATTGACCTGGAGCGCGGCACCGTACTGGCCCGTGTCGGCGGCTTTGACTACCAGATTGGCGGTTTTGATCGCGTCCGGCAGGCACAGCGCCAGCCGGGCAGTGCCTTTAAACCGTTCCTCTACACCTCGGCGCTGGCCAGCGGCTATACCCCTGCCTCCATCGTCATGGATACCCCGCTGGTATTCGAGGGGCAGAGCAACGATGACTACTGGCGTCCTGAAAACTACAAGGACAAGTTCGCCGGCCCCGTCACCCTGCGCAATGCACTGGAGCACTCACGGAACCTCGCCTCCATCAAGGTACTGCAGAACATCGGCGTACAACGTTTCCTCAACGATCTGCAGGCCTACCCGTTTCAGCGCAACTTCCCCGCACAGCTGGCCCTGGCCCTGGGAGCCACCGAGGTTACGCCTGAAGAGCTGACCGAGTCTTATGCGGTACTGGCCAGTGGCGGCCAGCGCTGGAAGCCGGTTGCCGTGCAGCAGGTACAGGATCGCACCGGCAAAACCCTGTTCAGGGCAGTGGCCGGCCATCGCTGCCAGATATGCCATGCCGACCCTGTCATGGCGGTCAATGAATCCATGCGACCGGCCGAACAGACAGTCGATCCGGTCAACGCCTTCTTAATCACCCATATGATGGAGGGGGTCATTGAGCACGGTACGGGCCGTCGTGCGCTGGCCCTGAAGCGACCGGCCGCCGGCAAAACCGGCACCACCAACAAGCAGGTCGATGCCTGGTTTATGGGCTATACACCGCAGGTTCTGACCGGTGTCTGGACAGGCCGCGACAGCCCCACACCGATGGGCCGTTCGGAAACCGGTGCCCATGCCGCCCTCCCCACCTGGCTTGCCGCCATGCAGGCATTCCATCAGGAGAGGGAGAAAAAGAGCTTTACGCCACCACAGGGTATTGAGTGGGTCACCATCGATACCGACAGCGGTTTACTGCCGGGCCCTGACAGCAAGGATATCTCGCTGGAGGCATTCCGTACCGGTACGGCGCCAACAGAAGAGACGCAGTCCACAAACCCGACCACAACAGAACCGGCCAAAGAGGGCGGCTTCTTCGGGCTGGGCCTGTAACCTCCCCGGCACATCGAGCGCAACCATCAACGGTTCAAAGGATACCCTGAATACATCAGAGTATCCTTGCCTGCCATGCCAGCTTTCCGGTCAGGGCATCCTCAATGCATTGACCCTGGCAGCCATAACAAAGTCGTTGCGATGCAGTCCGCCGATCTTGTGGGTATAAAACACCACGGTGCAATAGCCCCAGCCATAACTGATATCGGGATGATGATTTTCGCTCTCACACAGATTACCGGTCTCTACAGCGAACGACTGGGCCAGCATAAAATTGTGGAAGGTAAAGGTTCGCCTGAGCTTGCGACCGAAATCAAGCAACTCCCAGCCGGGCACATCCGCCAGCAGAGCCGTAGCCTCCGCCATCGTCATGGCCGGCATATCACTATGGCATGGCACACAGTGACTATTCACCAGTGATGGCTCCATCTGTACCTCCTTAAGAAGATGCTGATTTATTGCCATCCCGGCAAAAATCAGTTCGCAAAGACAAAAACGTGGTTTTGTCTTTACTTACAAATCAAACACTTACGCGTCTGATTTGGCGAGCCGTCCATGGCTCGCTCGGAAGCACCGACACATCATCGCCTCCTTAAGAAGATGCTGATTTATTGCCATCCCGGCAAAAATCAGCCCCCGTCCGATCGCTCAGACATGCACCTCGGGCAGCCGCTGTGCCTCATGCTCCCTGGCCACCTGATCCTCCAGTACCAGCTTGTACTCGATGGCATCATTCAATGCGCGATAGGTCGCCTCCAGCACATCGGTCGAAACGCCAACCGTATTCCACTTGCGCACGCCGTCGGATGATTCGATCAACACCCGCACAGCCGCCTCGGTGGCATCGCGGGTTGAAAGCACCCGCACCTTGAAGTCGGTCAGGCGCATCTGCTCAAGTCCCGGATAGGCTCCCACCAGTGCCGCTCGCAGTGCCCGATCCATCGCATTGACCGGTCCGATTCCCAGTGCCGCCGTATGCTGAAGCCTTCCATCCACCCGAACCTGAACCGTCGCCTCCGATTCAGGCGCATCGTTGTGGCCGCGTTTCTCATCATAGACCCTGAAACGCACCAGTTCAAAATGGCGTTTGAAGTGGCCGGTTGCCCGCCGCAGCAGCAGCTGAAAAGAGGCATCCGCCCCCTCAAAGGCATAACCGATCGCCTCCATCTCCTTGATCGACTGCACCACACGCGCCATGGCCTCATTATCGACCACGATATCCGCATCCAGCTCCAGCTGCTTCAGCTTGGCCAGAATATTACTGCGACCAGCCTGATTGGAGACAAGCACCCGCTGCACATTACCGACACTGGCAGGGTCAATATGTTCATACAGACGACTCTCCTTGCGGATTGCCGAGACATGAATCCCGCCCTTGTGGGCAAAGGCATTCTGGCCGACATAGGGCTGATGCTGCCATGGCAGCTGGTTGGCCATCTCATTAACAAAAACAGAGAGGCGGCGGAGCCGCTTTAAACCATCCGCATCAATACCGCAGGCAAGTCCCATCTTCAGGATCAGAGCCGGAATCACCGAAATCAGGTTGGCATTACCGCAACGCTCACCGATACCGTTCACCGTCCCCTGCACATGGCTGGCACCGGCGCTGACAGCCGCAATGGTGTTGGCCACAGCCATCTCCGAGTCATTATGGGCATGGATACCAATCGAGAGCTGCGGATAGCGGACCACCACCTGCCGCACACAGCTCGCCACCTGCTCGGGCAGCGAACCACCATTGGTATCACAGAGGATTAATGCATCGGCTCCGGCTTCTGCCGCAGCATCAAGCACCTGCATGGCATACACCTCATTGGCCCGGAAGCCGTCAAAAAAGTGTTCGGCATCAAACATCACCACAGCCATATGCTGCTTCAGCCAGCGCACTGATTCCCTGACCAGCTCCAGGTTGTCCTCAAGTTCAATGCCCAGCCCTCTGGTGACATGCAGATCCCAGCTTTTGCCAAAGATACAGGCGGCATCCGCACCACTGGCAATCAGGCGGGCAAGCCCGGCATCCTCACTGGCGGCATGGCCCGGACGGGCGGTGGAACCGAATGCCACCAGTTTACTGCGCGTCCACTCCCGGCCACGCATCAATTCGAAGAAATGATCATCCGTAGGACTGGCCCCCGGCCACCCGCCTTCAATCCAGTCCATACCGAATGAAGCCAGCCGGCGCGCAATACGCTTTTTGTCCTCGGCCGAGAAATGAATACCGGCCGACTGCGCCCCGTCGCGCAGGGTGGTATCATAGATCTGGATTTTTCGCACATCGGTACTCATGTCGTTGCTTCCCTTCCGGATGGTTCATCCGCATGGCTGCGGCCACCGGCATGATACGCCGGGGTGGTAAAACTGTAACGACTTTTCAGATGGGGGGAACTGTGCTGAAATGGCACCTTTCAATCAGGAGTGAACGATGCGTGCAGTGATGATGAATACCACCGGCGAAGCAGATGTGCTGACCCCCGGTGAAACCACCCTCCCCACCTGTGGGCCGGATGACCTGCTCATCCGCATCATGGCTGCCGGCGTCAATCCGGTGGACACCAAGCTGCGCAGCCGCGGCCTCTATTTTGGCAGCGCCCCGGCCATTCTCGGCTGTGACGGTGCCGGCATCGTTGAGGCAACCGGTGAAAATGTCAGCCGCTTTGAACCGGGCGATGCCGTTTACTACTGCTATGGCGGGCTGGGTCAGCAGCGCGGCGGCCAGTCTGCCGGCAACTACGCTGAATACATCGCCATACCGGAAATCTGTGCCGCCCAAAAGCCGGACTGCCTCGACTTCACCGACGCCGCAGGCGCACCGCTGGTACTGATTACCGCATGGGAATCGCTGTTTGATCGCGCCCGCCTGCAAGCTGGCCAGAAGATCTACATTGGCGCCGGTGCCGGTGGCGTCGGCCATGTGGCGATCCAGCTGGCAAAGCTGGCCGGCTGCAGTGTGGCCACCAGCGTCAGCTCGGATGAAAAGGCAGAATTCGTACGCCAGCTCGGTGCCGACCTGATCATCAACTATCGTGAGCAGCAGGTGACAGAAGCCTTGCTCGCCTGGACGGATGGCACCGGTGTGGATGTCGCATTTGACACCGTCGGCGGCCAGAGTTTCAACCAGCTGGTCACCGCCACACGCGTATATGGCGATATCGTGACGATCCTGCAGGTGCCGGAAGATACCGACTGGAAAACCATTCGCATGCGCAATATCCGCGTATCGCAGGAGCTGATGCTAACCCCAGCCGTCATGCAGATGGATGAGGCACTGGCTTATCAGGGCGATATTCTTGAACAGTGCGCCCAGCTCTTTGATGAGCGTAAACTTTCCGTTTTTGTTTCAGAGACGCTGCCGCTGGAGCAGGCGGCCAAAGCCCACCAGCTGATCGAGGCCGGCTCCATGACGGGGAAACTGGTACTGGAAATCGGCGACAGCGACGCATAAGCGGCGGCAGACAGCCAGCGCGGATGCTCCTTGCCTGACACCACCAGATCGCAGCGACATCCGCTCTCAGCTTATCAGCGTGCGGGAGTAAACAATGTATCCGAACTTTCTTGATTCATGGCAATTCTGGGCGCTTCTGTCGGCCCTGTTTGCCGCACTGACAGCGATCTTTGCCAAGGTGGGTGTCAGCGATATCAATGCCGACTTTGCCACACTGCTGCGCACGGTAATTGTGCTGCTGGTACTTGCACTGATTGTCTGGACGACGCATCAGTTCCAGCCGCTGCAGGAGCTCTCAGCTAAAACCCTGCTCTTTCTTACCCTGTCAGGTCTTGCCACCGGTGCCTCATGGCTGTGCTATTTCCGCGCCCTGAAACTGGGCAATGCCTCGCAGGTCGCACCGATCGACAAACTGAGCGTGGTGCTGGTCGCCATCTTCGGCGTCCTCTTTCTCAGTGAGCAGCTGAGCACCGGCAACTGGATCGGTATTGCACTGATCGCTGCCGGCGCCCTGCTCGTCGCCCTGTAGCCCCCGGCGGACCTACTTCTTCGGTGGCATGCCCGGTGGCATACCGCCGCCCATACCACCGAAGCGGCCGGCCAGCTGCGCCATCATCCGGCGCCCCTTGGAGCCTTTCATCTTCTTCATCATCTTCTGCATCTGGGCAAACTGCTTGAGCATCTGGTTCAGCTCCTGCACCGTGGTACCGGAACCGGCCGCAATACGCTTCTTGCGACTGCCATTGATGATTTTCGGATAGCGACGCTCTTTCAATGTCATCGAATAGACCATCGCCTGCATACGCTTGATCGGTTTGTCATCCATCTGAGCCAGCGCTTCCTGCGGCAGCTTCACACCCGGCAACATCTTCAGCATACCGGCCATGCCGCCCATATTCTGCATCTGGCCAAGCTGCTCGGCGAAATCGCCCAGATCAAACTGTCCCTTTTTGAGTTTGTCCGCAGCCTTCTGGGCCTGGGCATGATCCACCGTTGACTGGATCTTCTCAACCAGCCCCACCACGTCGCCCTGACCGAGAATACGGCCGGCCATACGCCTTGGATCAAACACCTCAAAGGCTTCAATTTTTTCGCCGGTACCGACATAGCGCACCGGTACACCGGTACTGCGCGCCACAGAGAGCGCCGCACCACCGCGCACATCCGCATCGGTCTTGGTAAGAATGCAGCCGGTCATGGTCACAGCCGCATGGAACTGTTCGGCAATCGGCAGCGCCGTCTGACCGGTCATCGAATCGAGCACCAGCAGGCGCTCGCTGGCCTTGACCGCCTCGGCCACTTCGCGGATCTCCGCCATCAGGGCATCGTCCACCACCTGACGGCCGGCTGTATCCAGAATCAATACATGACAACCGCTGCGACCGGCTTCATTGATCGCCGAACGGGCCATGGCCGCAGCCGTCTGACCGACACCGGCGATGTATGGCACATCCACCTGACCGGCCAGCACCTGCAGCTGTTCACGTGCCGCAGGACGGGTTGCGTCCACACTGGTCAGGGCTACCTTTTTCCCCTGTGCCACAAGCAGCCTGGCAAGTTTACCTGCCGTTGTCGTTTTACCGGCACCCTGCAAACCGCAAAGAAGAATCACTGACGGGATCTTGCTCAGATCAAGGTCACGCCGCTGACCACCGAGAAGATCGGCAAGCACATCATGCAGAATTTTAATAATGACCTGACCCGGCTGCAGACTGCGGGCCACCTCGGCTCCCAGCGCCTGCTCACGCACCTCTTCCATCAGGTGACGCACCACCGGCAGGGCCACATCGGCCTCCAGCAACGCCATACGCATCTCACGCAAGGTGGCATCAAGATCAGATTCGGAAATGCGGGCGGAACCACGCAGCTTGTGCGCAATATCTCCCAGCTTCTCGCTCAAACGATTAAACATCAAGACTCCCTGGCATCCCATTCACTCAGAAGAAACATGGCGACTGCGGCCTGAACAGCCATCAAAGCTGCCCTCCCCTGATCCCGGATGAATCAGCTATTCTGTAATCTCCTGCCGGTGGGTCAATCATCTGTTTGCAATCGACACCAAACCGTTCCCCGCAGTTATCCGAGGAAGCGCTTCTTCTGCGCATGAATACATTTTCATGAGTGATTCACGGAAGCCTCACAGCCAGCCCCGTAACGTTCGCCATGTCCGGGGCGGACCTCCTCCCTCCCTGATCCCCTCCGGACCCAGTTTTGAAGCAGAAGCAAAGAGCTCCGGTCCCTCCCCGGGGCTCTTTTGTTTTTCTACCCCGTCAATATTTGCACTGTTGCAGCAGCTGCCACAACGACTCCCCCACCGGCCCCATCGGCTCATCGAGGCGGCGAAACAGATACATATCGATTTTCATGGCATCCAGCCCCTTACCGGCGAGAGCCAGCAACCGGCCATCGGCAAGCTCCTCGTTGACACGGTGACGCGGCATTCGCCCCCATCCGGCACCCGACATAATCATCCGTTTTTTCATATCAAAATCGTTGACCAGCCACTGTGGCGCACCGGCAAGCACACCGGCCGTCTGTTTTGGCAAACGGCGACTGGTATCACGCACCACCACCTGCACGCAGGACTCAAGATCCGCCAGCGTCATGCGCGGATAGCGGTGAGCCAGCGAAAATGATGGTGAAATCACAGCCACCATTTCGGTCGACGTCAGGCGCACCTGCTCAACGCCATCGACGGGCACAAACTGCTCGGCAATCGCAAAGTTGACCGCCTTCTCCTGCAGGCGCTCAAGGGTCCCCCCCATATTTTCCACCTGCAGACTCATCCTTGTCGCCGGAGCCCGGAGCGAAACAGCCCGGATCACTTCGAGCACCTGCTCAACCGGCGCAATCGCACTCATGGCCAGTGAAATCTCCGTCTCTTCACCGCGGGCAAAGTGACTGGCAATGCTGGCCATCTCTTCACTGCGGGCGAGAATACTCCTCGCCTTGCCATAAAGGACCTGCCCCTCAGGGGTCAGCACCGGCCGGTAACCGTTGCGATCAAATAATGAAAGGCCGAGCTCCTGCTCAAGATTCCTGATCGCAATACTGATCGCCGACTGGCTGCGAAACAGCGCTTGGGAGGCGGCATGAAAGCCCCCCTGCTCTACCACGGCACATAAGGCCCTTAACTGATCAAGCGTCATCGACGCATGATGAATGATTCATTTAATCAATCAAGTCTATCGATTTTTTATGCTTTTTATCAATCGTCTATGTCACCATCATTGCCCCATGGGTCGGGCAGCGCGTCAAACCGGGCGCACAGCCTGCTGATTTGCAAGTGAAGAAAAAATCGCTTTTACCCGAGCGAGCTGATGTTTGCCCGCAGGGTAATCAATCGGCATCACCCCAAGGAGTGCGCATTCACATGTTCCGCAATACAGCAACATCATACGGCTGGCCGAGTATCGCACTGCACTGGCTGATGGCGATTGCGATCATTGCCATGTTCGCACTGGGGGTATGGATGACCAGCCTGACCTACTATGACCGCTGGTATCATGATGCACCGGAGCTGCACAAAAGCATCGGCATGCTGCTGATGCTGATGCTCATCGTCCGCTTCGGCTGGCGGCTGATCAATACACGCCCCGCACTGGCCGGACAGTGGTGGGAGCAGCTGGTCGCACTGGCCGTACACCGGCTGCACTATGTGCTGATGTTCATCGTCATGTGCTCGGGTTACCTGATCCCGACAGCGGAGGGTACCGGCATTGATCTGTTCGGCTGGTTCACAATTCCTGCCACACTGACATTCGACAGGCAGCAGGCGGATCTGATCGGCACCATCCACCGCCTTGGTGCATGGGCCATCATCGGCCTGACCGTGCTGCATGCCGGCGCTGCACTCAAGCACCACTTTATCGACAGGGACAACACGCTACTGCGTATGTTCGGACGCTGATGACTCAATGCCCCCTGCCAGCGAACACCATACAAAGGCAAGCACCGACATTGCCTTCACCCACAAAATCAATGGTTTACACCATCGATCCCGCCATGTATCACAACACAAAAGGAGAAAAACCATGAAATTGAAACACCTGCTTGCAACCGCACTGATCACCGTAGCCGCCGCGCTGCCGGCCCAGGCCGCAGAACATTATAACTTTGATATCAAGGGACAACACGCTTTCATCGAGTTTAAAATCAAACATCTGGGCTACAGCTGGCTGCTGGGCTCATTCCGCACCTTCGATGGCAAATTCACCTATGACGAACAGCACCCTGAAAACAACCGCGTCGATGTCAGCATTGAAACAGCCAGCCTCGACACCAACCATGCCGAGCGCAATAAACACCTGAGAAGCGCCGACTTTTTCGACGTCGAGCATTTTCCTGTAGCCACATTCGAAAGCAGCTCCTATGAGCCAACCGGCAAGGAGAGCGGCATCATTCACGGCACCCTGAATCTTCACGGCATCAGCAAGAAGATCGATATCAATGTGGAGCAGATCGGCACCGGCAATGATCCATGGGGTGGCTACCGTCGCGGTTTCGAGGGACATACCACACTGCACCTCTCCGATTACAACATGAAGAAGGCAGCCATGCTCGGTCCGGTTGCTGAAAATGTGGAACTCTTCCTCTCCATCGAAGGCGTCCGCCAGTAAACAGATACCATGCTAACGTCGCCCTCGCATCCGGGGGCGACGTCAGGGAAGCGCTGATGTGTCGGCGCTTCCGAGCGAGCCATGGAGGGCAATAAATCCGCATCTCCTTAGCAGCACCGGCTCACAACCACCCAATTTGATGCATCATCTACAAAGGAGTTCAGATGGCCCAACAACGGATGAACGTACAGGCACCGATCGAACGACTGCTGGCCAGGCGCTGGAGCAGCCGCTCCTTTGCCGCTGAAAAAGCTGTAACCCCCGAACAGGTCGCTGCCTGCCTTGAGGCCGCGCGCTGGGCCCCATCATGCTTCGGAGCTCAGCCATGGCGCTTTATTGTGGCCGACCGCTTTCGCGATGAGCCATCGTGGCAGCAGTTGCTGGCAACGCTTGCGCCTAAAAACCGCCATTGGGCACAGCACGCGCCGGTTCTGATCGTCACCGTGTGTGACCCTCTCTTCGCCCACAACGGACTTGAAAATCGCTGGGCCGAATATGATGCGGGACAGGCCGCCATCAGTCTCTGCCTGCAGGCGGAGTCGCTCGGTCTCTGCTGCCATCAGATGGGAGGCTTTGATGCGGCCAGCCTTAGAACAGCGCTGCAGATTCCCGAACCCCTGCATATCATGAGCGTCACCGCTCTTGGCCATGCCGGCGACAGTACAACGCTGGAAGCGGAGCTGCAGTCGATCGAACATGCCGCCAGAGCTCGCAAGCCACTCTCCGAGCTCGTCCATCACGGCGTATGGGGCACCCCCTATGCTCCGCCTCAGGCTGCAGGCTGGGAGGCCCGCTATCAGGAAACAGCTGTCGAACAGCTGCCCTGGTTTCATACCGGCCTTGATGACGATATCGCCCGGGGCATCGACGCACTCGCGCTGACGGATGGTGCCGCTCTTGATCTTGGCTGCGGCCCGGGCACGCAAGCGGTCGCACTGGCACAGCGTGGCTTTCAGGTCACCGCCAGCGATGTATCATGGAGTGCCATCGAGGCCGCCAGAAGCCTGGCCGAAGCAGAAGGGGTATGCATCGAGTTTCACGTTGATAACCTGCTTGAGAGCACACTGAGCGGGCCATTTGACCTGGTGGTCGATCGCGGCGTATTCCACTGTTTTGCCGACCAGGAAAACAGGCAGACCTACCTTGAGACCATCCGGCGCCTGATGAAACCGGGCGCCATCCTGCTGCTCAAATGTTTTCATAAATCAGAACTCAGCGAAATCGGCCCTCCCGGCCGTTATGACGAGGCCGACATCCGGGGCTTCTTTGCTGCCGGTTTTGACATCATCGACATCAGCAACAGTCACTTTGGCCCGACGCTCTGCAGCGAGGCTCCCAAAGCGCTGTTCTGCATGCTGAAAAGACGCTCATAAACAAAGCCACTTACCATCAACCACAAGGATGTAAAAAATATGACAAATCTGTTTTCCAACTTCCCACTGGGAGAACATACTCTGGGTAATCGCATGGTGATGGCGCCGATGACGCGCAATCGCGCACCGGCCACCATCCCTACCGCGCTGATGAGCGAGTACTACACACAGCGTGCCGGTGCCGGCCTGATCATCACCGAAGGTGCCCAGATCTCCGAACAGGCCGTTGGCTACCCTGCCACCCCGGGCATTTACCTTGATTCACAGGTCGCCGGCTGGCGCACCATCACCGATGCGGTGCATGCCAAAGGCAGTCATATTTTTGTGCAGCTATGGCACTGCGGGCGCATCTCCCACCCCGTCTTTCATGGCGGTGAGCTTCCCGTTGCCCCCAGTGCAATCAAGCCTGCCGGTCAGGCATTCACTGCAGAGGGGCTGAAAGACTTTGTCACACCACGGGCACTCACAGAACAGGAGATTCCCGGCATTATCGAGCAGTACCGTCATGCTGCAGCCATGGCTGTGGATGCCGGCTTTGATGGCGTGGAGATCCATGCCGCCAATGGCTATCTGCTCGATCAGTTTCTGCGCGATGGCAGCAACAAACGGCAGGATATCTACGGCGGCTCTATCGAAAACCGGGCCCGTCTGCTGCTGGAGGTGACAAAAGCGGTATGCGATGAAATCGGTGCCGGCAAGGTCGGCATTCGCATCTCGCCGGTCAATGGCTTCAATGATATGCAGGACTCCGATCCGCAAGCCCTGTTCAATCATGTCGCCAGCGCCCTCTCGGCCCTGCAACCAGCCTATCTGCACATGGTCGAAGTCACCATGACCGGCGACAGTGATCAGCGTGTCGATATGCAGGAGATCCGCCGTCACTTTGCCGGCTGCTATATCGCCAACGGCGGTTACGACAAACAACGTGGTGACCATGCCATTGCCACAGGCCAGGCCGACCTGATCGCCTATGGCATCCCGTTTCTGGCCAACCCGGATCTGCCTGAACGATTCCGTCAGGATGCGCCGCTCAACCCCGTCGACCAAACCACACTCTACGGCGGTGATGCGCATGGTTACACCGATTATCCGGCCCTGGAAAGCCAGCCGGCATGAGGCAGCCGGCATGGTTTCTCGCCCACGGAGCTCCGTTTCACACGCTGGGTGACAACACCTTCAGCCGTTTCTGGCAAGCTCTGCCGGAACGGCTGCATTCCCCGCCCAAAGCCATCCTGTGCATCTCGGCGCACTGGACAGAGTCACAACTGACACTGGCTGGCGATACGGAAACACCGATGATCGAGCACGACTTTTACGGATTCCCCGATGTGCTTTATGCCATTCGCTGGTCCGTTGCCGGAGGCACGCAGCAGGCGCCCTGGCTTCGCGACCGGCTGGCAAAGGCAGGGATCACGGTGACCGAAAAGAACGAGCATCCGTTTGATCACGGTGTCTGGGCCCCCTTGCGTCGTATCTGGCCGGAGATGACCATTCCGCTGTTTCAGCTCTCGCTTGTCCGGGGCTGGCAGGGAGAGGACTACCTCCGGCTGGGTGCGTCATTATCGCAATTGCGGGATGACGGGGTGCTGATCATCGGCTCGGGAAACCTGACCCATAATTTGCACGACATTGATTTTCATGCTGCTCAGGGTGATGCAGCAGAATGGGCCGCCACCTTTATGCAGGCACTGGATAAAGCCATCGCCACACGCGATCCGGAAACGCTGGCCAATCCCTGGCTACTGCCCGGTGGAAGGCATGCCCACCCGACGCTTGAGCACTACTGGCCACTGCTGCCGGTCATCGCCAGTAACCCTGATCCTGTTGTGGCAATGCTGCGAGAGTGGACATTGGGAACCCTTTGCATGCACAGTTACACCTCATGATGATCCAACCCGCTCCACACCACCGTCTGACATCCGGAAAATATGATAACAAATATGGTAACAGACTGACGCTGCTGCTCGGGCTGATGCTTGCCGGCTGCAGCGTCGGACCCGATTTCCAGCGCCCCGAACCACCGGCCGTATCAGGCTATACAGCCGAGCCGCTTGCCAAACAAACGGCATCAACCGCCATGGCCGCAGGGGCTGCGCAATCGTTTGAAACAGGCTCTGATACTCCGGCCATGTGGTGGACGCTGTTTCACGCACCCGCTCTCGATCAGCTGGTCGATGAAGCGCTGAAAAAAAACCCGGACCTTGAAGCGGCCCGGGCAGCATTGCTGCAGGCCCGCGAAAACAGCCTGACAGCACAGGGTGTCTATTTCCCGTCTGTCGATACCAATGGCGCAATCAGCCGCAAAAAGATCAACGGTGCCCAGTTCGGCAATCCGGCCGCAGGCTCAAGCAGCTTCAGTCTGTTTAACGCTTCAGTCGACGTTGCCTATGTATTCGATCTGTTCGGTGGCGATCGCAGAAGCGTCGAGGCCATGGATGCCGAGGCGGAAACAGCCCGTTTCCAGCTGGAAGCAGCCCGTTTGACGGTCGCTGCCAATGTGGTGACTGCCGCCATTGAAGAGGCATCACTGCGCGGTCGCATTGCCGCCACGCAGGAGATCATCGAGGCAGAGGAACAACAGCTGGCGCTGCTGCAGCACCGCTTTGATCTCGGCGCCTCATCGATGACCGATCTGCTCGCCCATAAAACGCACCTGGCCCAGACACGTGCCACTCTGCCGCCACTGAACAAACAGCTGGCCCTGATACGCAATCAGCTCTCGGCCCTGGCCGGTCGCTTCCCTGATCAGGACAGCGGCGAAACATTCGATCTTGCAGAGCTGAAATTACCTGAACAGCTGCCGGTCAGCCTCCCATCCACGCTGGTCAGACAAAGGCCCGACATCCGTGCTGCCGAGGCCCAGCTGCACAAGGCGAGTGCCGCAGTCGGCGTTGCCACCGCCAATTTCTTTCCCAAACTGAGCATCAGCAGCAGTTATGGTACCGTCGCCACCACTGCCGGCAGCCTGTTCACCCCGGCCTCGGGCGTGTGGAGTCTGGGTGGTAATCTGTTGCAGCCGGTTATTCATGGCGGCAGTGCCATTCATAACCGCCGGGCTGCCGTCGCCGGCTATCAAAAGGCCACCGCCCAGTATCAAAGCACGGTATTAACCGCCTTTCGCAATGTGGCCGATGTACTGCGCTCACTGCAGGCCGATGCCGATGCACTGCAGGCCCAGAACAATGCTGCAGAGGCCGCCGCCCGCCAGCTGAGTCTCGCCCGGGAACAGCTCAATGCCGGCGCTATCGACAATCTGGTACTACTGGATGCGCAGCGGGCCTATGAACAGGCACGCATTGCACTCGTTCAGGCCAGTGCAAGCCGCTACGCCGACACTGCGGCACTGTTTCAGGCACTTGGCGGCGGCTGGTGGAATCGTCCGGATGAAACGGTCAGTACGGAGCAGAGCGGCTCATAAGGCAGATGCTGATGGTTTGCCATTCCGGCAACAATCAGTCCGCAAAGGTAAACGGAGATATACGCAATGATAAAACGAATGATCATTATGCTTGTTGCGACAGGCATTATTTTCGGTGGCATATTCGGATACAAGGCTTACAGCGGCATGATGATGGGCAAGATGATGGCATCTCGCGGCATCCCGCTGCAGACGGTATCGACCATCACCGCCGGCTATCAGCCATGGCAACCATCGCTCAAGGCTGTTGGGACTGTCACCGCCATGCGCGGCGCCGACCTCAGCCCGGAGATTGCCGGTATCGTCTCGGCCATCCATTTCAATCAGGGCGAAGAGGTGAAAGCCGGCGATCTGTTGCTTGAACTCGATGCCGGCAGTGATCTTGCCCGCCTGCACTCACTGGCGGCGGCAGCGGCACTGGCCAAAACCACCTTCCAGCGCGATCAGGCACAGCTGAAGGTCCACGCCATCAGCCAGCAGCAGCTGGATACGGATGAGGCAAACCTGAAACAGGCACTTGCCAATGTGGCCGAACAGCAGGCTCAGGTCGACCGTAAAATGATCCGGGCCCCCTTTGACGGCAAGCTTGGTATCCGCAAGGTTGATCTCGGCCAATATCTGAGCGCAGGTACCGTCATCGTCACCCTGCAGTCTCTGGACCCGATCTATCTCGATTTCCGCCTGCCACAGCAGGCGCTCGCCTCCATTGAGGTGGGCCAGAAGGTACTGGCGACCACCGATGCATGGCCGGAACAGACCTTTCCCGGCACGATCGAGGTCATTGAGCCCCAGATCGACCCTCTTACCCGTAACGTCACCGTCCGCGCCCGCCTTGATAACCGGGAAAAACGACTGCTGCCCGGTATGTACGCCAGTGTGAATATCAATACAGCAGCACCTCAGCAGCTGATCACCCTGCCGCAAAGCAGTATCGCCTATAACCCGTATGGCAATCTTGTCTTTGTGGTCGAGCAGGGGGCCAGCGACAAACAGGGTAAACCGATGCTGATTGCCAAGCAGATATTCGTCACCACCGGCAATACGCGCGGCGATCAGGTCGCCATCCTCAACGGGGTGAAAGAGGGTGATCAGGTGGTCACCGCCGGACAGATCAAGCTGCGCAACGGTTCGCCTGTTGCCATCAACAACAGCATTCAACCGGCCAACTCACCGGATCCGAAGGTCAGTGAAAAATAGCCATGAAATTTACCGATTTTTTCATACGCCGGCCGGTGATGGCCACCGTCATCAGCATGATGCTGTTGCTGCTGGGCCTGCGTTCACTGACCACATTGCCTGTACTGGAGTTTCCACGCACTGAAAATGCCACGATCACCGTCAGCACCACCTATTACGGTGCCGATCCGGCCCTGGTCGCAGGCTTTATTACCACACCGCTTGAAAATGCCATCGCCCAGGCAACCGGCATTGATTATATGACATCGACGAGCACGACCAGCAACAGCTCCATTGATGCCAACCTGAAGCTGAACTACGACTCCAACAAGGCCATGACAGAAATCAGCGCCAAGATCAGTTCTGTGCTGAATCAGCTGCCACCGGAGTCGCAACGCCCGGTCATCACGGTGAAAATCGGCCAGACCATTGATGCGATGTATATCGGCTTTTCCAGCTCTGTCGTCTCCCCGAACAGCATTACCGACTATCTGGTTCGCGTCGTTCAGCCACGCTTGCAATCGGTCGACGGTGTACAGACTGCCGAATTGCTGGGGGCCAAGCAGTTCGCCCTGCGCGCCTGGCTGGACCCGGAAAAACTGGCCTCCTACGGCCTGACCGCCGCTGATATCCGCACAGCCCTGAGCAATAATGATTATCTCTCCGGCCTTGGTAACACCAAAGGCCAGATGGTTCAGATCAACCTGACCGCTTCAACCAGCCTGCACTCGGTCGAAGAGTTCCGCAAACTGATCGTCAAACAGAGCAACGGTGCCATTGTCCGCCTTGAAGATGTCGCCAATGTCACCCTGGGCTCGGAAAACTACGATTCGCAGGTTGCCTTTGATGGCAACAAGGCGGTTTATATCGGCATTCAGGTGGCACCTACGGCCAACCTGCTCAACGTCATTCAGGGTGTGCGCGATGTATTCCCCGGCATTCAGGCCCAGCTGCCTGACGGGATTCAGGGTAAAATCGTTTACGACTCCACCAAGTTCGTCAACAGTGCTATCAGCGAAGTGACACATACACTCTTTGAAGCACTGCTGGTCATTACGTTCGTGGTTTTCATCTTCCTCGGCTCTCCCCGCTCGGTGCTGATACCGGTGATCGCCATTCCGCTGTCGCTGATCGGCACTTTTCTGATGATGCTGATGTTCGGATTTTCGGTCAACCTGCTGACATTGCTGGCGCTGGTTCTGGCCATTGGACTGGTAGTCGATGACGCCATCATCGTCGTGGAAAATGTGAACCGCCATCTTGAAGAGGGACTGAAACCGACAGCCGCAGCCATTCTTGCCGCCCGCGAGCTGGCCGGGCCGATTATCGCCATGACCATCGTTCTGATTTCGGTCTATGTACCCATCGGCTTCCAGGGGGGCCTGACCGGTGCGCTGTTTGCCGAATTTGCCTTCACTCTGGTCGGTGCCGTCACCATGTCGGCCATTATCGCCCTGACCCTCTCCCCGGTCATGTGCGCCAAGCTGTTCAAGGCACATACAGGCGACCGCAGTGGTCTTGAGGCACGCCTTGTCGACAATATCGACAACCGCCTGGAGATTCTGCGCCGGATCTATACCCGCCTGCTGCACGGCACCCTGAGCTACCTGCCGGTGACCACCGTGTTCGCGGCGCTGGTGCTGATCAGCATCTATTTTCTTTACAACACATCCAAGCAGGAGCTCGCTCCGCAAGAGGATCAGGGCGTCATCATCTCCTCCTCCAACGCGGCTCCCAACTCCACCCTCCAGCAGCGCAATCTCTATTCAAACGAGATTTACAAGATTTTCGCCGCCCATCCGGAAACAGATCATGTCTTTCAGCTTGATATGCCCGGCCGCATTATCTCGGGCATGGTATTCAAGCCATGGGATGAGCGTGAAAAAACGCCTTCCGACCTGCAGCCGGTGGTACAACAGGAGCTTGGCCAGATTGCAGGCCTGCGTACGGTCGCCTTCCAGCGCCCATCGCTGCCCGGCAGCTTCGGACTGCCCATCCAGTTTGTCATCGGCACCACCGACTCTTTCGATCGCCTGCATGAGGTATCGCAAGGATTCATGCAGGATGCCCTCAAGAGTGGCATGTTCGCATTTCTGGATGACAACCTGAAAATCGACCAGACCCAGGCCACCGTTGAAATCGACCGTGACAAGGCCGCCCAGCTGGGCATCTCGATGAAGGATGTCGGTGATGCTCTCTCCTCCATGCTCGGCGGTGGCTACGTGAACTATTTCAGCCTTGCCGGCCGCTCCTACAAGGTCATTCCGCAGGTTGAACAGGGCGAGCGACTGAATACCGATCAGCTGCTTAACTATTATCTGCGTACAGCCAATGGCACCGCAGTACCGCTATCCACCATCGCCCACATATCGACGGCGACCGTGCCGGAAACGCTGAACCATTTTCAACAGCTGAACGCCACCACGGTGCAGGGGGTCATGCTGCCCGGCGTCACCATGGGCGACGCCCTTGCCTTTCTTAAAGGGCTGGCGGACAGCACCCTGCCCCAGGGCTACTCGATCGATTATGCCGGCCAGTCTCGTCAGTTCATGAAGGAGTCCAACGGCTTCATGCTCACCTTCGCCTTTGCGCTGGTTATCATCTTCCTCGCTCTTGCGGCCCAGTTTGAAAGCTTCCGTGACCCGCTGATCATTCTGGTATCGGTACCGATGTCGATTGCCGGCGCCCTGATTTTCATCAGCCTCGGGATCGGTGGCGCAACCATGAATATCTACACCCAGGTGGGACTGGTGACGCTGATGGGACTGATCAGTAAACACGGCATTCTTATCGTCGAGTTTGCCAACAATCAGCAGCGCATGGGTAAATCCAAGCGGGAAGCCATTGAGATTGCGGCCGGTATCCGACTGCGCCCGATCCTGATGACCACAGCAGCCATGGTGCTCGGTGTGCTGCCTCTGCTCATCGCCTCCGGTGCCGGCGCTGCGGCACGCTTCAATCTCGGTCTGGTCATCTCAAGCGGTATTGCCATCGGCACCCTCTTCACCCTGTTTGTCGTACCGGCCGTCTATATGCTGATTGCGGCTGACCATGCCGAGGATCGCAAGAAAAATCCGGACGAGGATTTGCCTGAAACAGTGGTCTCATAAGCAGGGAAATCGCCTGTTCAGCCCCTTGCTGACAACCGTGGGCGGGCGTTTTTGATTTGAGGTGTCATCGCGCCTATAATCAGAACGCTCGCCCGCTGTTGTTTCTGCCCGCTTGCGGCAAATAACCGCAGGCCAAAAGGCCTGAGCCGCCTTTCAGGGAGGCCCCATGTCGACCCCGTTACGTACAGTGATCATACTGGCCCTGATGCTGCTCTCCGCTACGGCTTCGGTGATTGCCGCCCCCTCGTTCGAAATTATCGCGCCGGATAAAGAGATTGAGAAATCGCACACCTTTCAACTGCTTGTCAAAGTAACCACCGATGCAAAGCTGAGTGCAATGAGCATTGCCCCGATCTATCCGCAAGGATTTTGCATGGAGGTCGTACTTATTCCCGGAGTCACCGCAACCGAACATGCAAAACCGGAGCGCCTGAGCGCCGATACAACGGCAACACATCCGGTCGCAGAGTGCACCGGCATCCGGGATATCGCACATGTTGCCGTACTGGATAAAAACAGCATGATCATCCCGTTTACCGTCTATCCGCCCGACAGCAACGGCATGCCGGAAACCGGTGATAAACGTTCATATTATTCAACACGGGATAAGAAAACATTTGCCTTCAACTATGCCTATCGCATCGAACATGACGATGGCAGCAGCACAGACGGACACGCCAGTCAGGAGATCCGGCTGCGCTATACCACCACCATCGGCTATTACCTTCTCGCCGGCCTGTTCGGTGTTTTTCTCGGCTATACCGTCAAAGTGACGACCCGTGACAGGCAGGAGATTGGCGCTGCCATGACAGAGGTTCGCGGGTTCTTCCCCCGACTCCGCCGCTTTGCCGGCCTGTTACTGATTGAGCGACTACCGATGCTGTTAACGCTGCTGGTGATCGGTTTTGCAGTTCTGATATCGATGGCCCAGGAGAGCCTTCCGGTTGCCAGCTGGCATCAGGCTGTCGCGCTGGGCATCGGTTTAGGCATACTGGGCGATGAGAAGCTGATTGCAGCGATCAAATAAGGGACACATACGCCTGTTTTCGCTTTCGAGGTTGGCATCCGCCGATGCAGGGCGGCAGTATTTGTGTGCTCTGGCCTGTTTGCAGAGTATGCTGCTGTCAGGCGGATGAGAATCCATGGTTGAGGGGGAATGATTTGAAAGGTTCAGAGTTGGTTTCAATCATATGGCTGGTGTTATTTGTCATCTTTGCCATCGTGGTCAATCGCTATGCCGATCGCAAAAACAATAAAAACTGGATGGAGCGCATGGAGGCATTCATCTTCTCGGTGATTGTTTTCGTCACCGTTGCCGGCGCCATGGCACCGCAATACTTCTCCATGGTTCTCGACATCCGCTGGTACAGTGGTTCCATGATCAATAAAACGGTATTCGTTCTCAGTATGCTGACAGCCTGGGCCATTTTCGCCTGGGGCGTGGAGTGGTTTGCCTGGCTAACCGCCGCATCACTGGTCTTCGGTGCAATCGCCTGGGTCATTACCCACATGATTATGTAGCCACATGCCGATCCATGAGAGCAAGAGTTAACCTGAGGAGCTGATATGATCACTGTAAAACAGGCAGTACGTGTTCCCGAAGGTGATGGCGTCACCGTGAAAAGAGTGATGCCACTGGCCGGGATGAGAAACTTTGATCCGTTCGTCCTGTGGGATGATTTTGATATTACCGGCGGTGGCTTTCCCGCCCACCCGCATCGCGGTTTTGAAGCGATCACCTACCTGTTTGCGGGCGGCATGCGCCATGCCGACAATCTGGGCAACAGCGGCACCATCCATGCCGGCGGAGCCCAGTGCTTCACGGCAGGCTCCGGCATTGTGCACTCCGAATTCCCTGAAGGGCGGGCGCACGGTATTCAGCTCTGGATCAACCTCCCCCGCCAGTTAAAAGGGATTCCGCCAGCCTATCAGCAGGTTGAAGCGGAGGAGATTCCCGAAACGCATGATGCAGGCGTCACCATTCGCACCATTGCAGGTGAAGGAGGAGCGATCTCCCTGCATACCGGCGTCGACTACCTTGAAATTCGCATCGGTGCAGGGCAGCGGTTTGAGCGTACGATTGCGGAATCCTTCCGTGGTTTTATCTATATGGTTGAGGGCGAGGCTTTGCTCAACGATGACGTTGCCCTGCATAGTGGTGATGCCGCATTCATCGAGGATATGCGGCTTGCAACCATGGCTGCCACAACGGACTGCCGCCTGATGTGGTGTTTCGGCAGCCCGCACCATCAACCGATTATGCAACATGGCCCGTTTGTGGACTGACCATCATGGGACGCATTCACCGTTACGAAGGAAACGAGGTTATTGTCGAATTTGAACCCGGCCGCTGTATCCATACCGGTGACTGTACGCATGGGCTGCCGGAGGTATTCGATACCCGCCGTAGCGGACGCTGGGTTCACCCGGACGGCGCAGCAGCGAGCATGGTTGCACTTACCTGTGCCGCCTGCCCTACCGGAGCCCTGCGCTGTATCCACAAACAGACGGGTGAAATCATGCAACCGGAGCAAACGGGCCATACGGTTCAGGTGATTGCCAATGGCCCGCTCTATGTTCATGCCGACATGGTGGTGAATGGCCAGCATGAGCAGGCGCGGCGGGCGGCCTTCTGCCGCTGTGGCCAATCCCGCCTGATGCCATGGTGCGACAACAGCCACCGTCAGAGTCACTTTACCGATGCCGGCGTTGTCAGCCAGCCCTCCACTGAGACGACTCAGGCTGAAGCGCGCGGGCCGCTGCAAATTCACAGTATCCCCAACGGACCTCTGCTGATCGACGGGCCATTCACCCTGATCGGTGCAGATCAGAGCAGCGGCTGCAAATTAAACAACGCGGCCTTTTGCCGCTGCGGTGCATCAGGGGCCAAGCCTTATTGCGATGGCTCGCACCTGAGCACTGAGTTCGAGCCATCCTCGCCGGCAACCGGAACGAAGGACGACTGACGCTTTGGAAGCACTGACTCACTGGCAGGATGCCAGTAAGTCAGCTACGACCGGTCAGGCCGCAGCCTGCAGCTGCCGGGTCATCAGAGTCAGATTGCCCATATCCACAATCTGGCCGTGACGATCATCCGAACGCTTGAGAAAAAAGCTTCTGCCGCCACGATACTCAAGCTCGGTTGCGCTGCGGGCTTCAATGCCGGCGCTCTTTTCAACTGCATCCAGATAGTTACTGATTGTCTGATGAATCGCCATATATAGGTCTCCATGTAGCCTGAATTTTGCCGCGCAGGCTGCAAAAGCAGCGTGACAGCAGCATGACAAGGGTTGCCCTGCCCTGATGCGCGAATAATGGCGCCACCGTCACAGGGCCGAAGTGACCATCGTCACATCCGATGCAATCAAAACATCAGCCTGCGATCTGCATGGTGAAAAAGCATCCGTTGGCACAGAGGCCAGACGCCGGGCGAAGGCAATCACGCCATGCTGCAGACATGGCTTTTACACTGCGGAACTCTGTGCTTTGCGGTCAAAACGATTAAATCACGGACTCTTTTCATTCGCTTGCCCTGGCGACGCATGGCCGCTTCATTGCCTTGGCACTCTTTATGCGATAATAATCAGCAAATTATTTCCCGGACGTTACCGACATGACAGAGACATGCGACTAAACAGACTTTCATTCACCCTGATCGGCATGATGTTACTGCTACCGGTATCTTCCAGGGCAGGCGATGCCGACTCCCCCGCCTGGCTGAATAACGGCTGGGCGCTGATAGAGCAGCACCGCTATGAAGAAGCGATCCAGGCATGGCAACGTGGCGTCAATAAACTGCCCGATCACCGCCTGCTCGGCTCACTCGGACTATTCTCCGAGTTTTCCAATGCACTTGAAATGTTGCAGCTCGGTGGCAAGGAAGAGCAACTGTTTATCCTGCATGATCCACAGAATGATCACGCCTTTGTCGTGTTGACCGCTCAGTATGTCAATGAAGATATCGACCTCCGCCAAACCCAGATGGCAGCGCTGAAACAAAAGACAGCCATACGCGGCAGATTGCTGGCAAATAGTGCCAGTAAATTTAAAACACCCATCGGGCACCGGCATATCCCGATCGAAACAGAAGCTGATTCCACCTCCGTAAAACAACCAGCCATTCAACCCCAGCCCGACGATTTCTCCACACTAAACATGCAGGCCACCTCGGAAGCCGCAGCCATCAGGGCAGCAGCTCAGAAAGAGGCAGAGGCCATGAAACGCTCCGCTCTGGCAGAGGCTCAGACCCTGCGAAAACAATCGGAGCAACAATTTAATACCGAAGTGGACAGCCTGAGAAAAAAGGCTGACGCAGAAGCAGCCGCCCTGAAGGCCGTGGCTCAAAAAGAGGCGGAGTTAATCCGAAAGAAGGCCGAGGCTGAGGCCGCTCTCAGGCTTGAGGAAAGCCGCAGAGCCAGCCATGAAGCCACAACACTCAAGGCTCAGGCACAGAAAGAGGCCGAGGCGATCAAACAATCCGCCAGGGTAGAGGCTGATGCGCTGCGCAGTAAAACCGGACAACAATTAAATGCTGAAGCCATGGCCATGAAGAACAAGGCCATTTCAGAAGCAGAGGCCATCACCGCTCAGGCACAGAAAGAGGCCGATGCGATCAAACAAAAAGCTGAAGCAGAAGCCCTTCAAAAACGGAATGACGCCAACAAGAGCAGTGAGGCGGCCACAAAAAGTGCCGGGCAGACAAAGGCCGAAGCCGCAGCGATAAAGGCCCGGGCGCAGCAAGAAGCTGATGCAATCAAACAAAAGGCTGAAGCTGAGGCGGCACTAAAACTGACCGAGGTTAACAAGGCCAATGAGTCCGCCGCAAAAGCAGCCACTCTGGCAACCGGTGAGATCGCGGCGCTTAAAGCGCAGGCCCGGAAAGAGGCTGATGCCATCAGAAAAAAGGCCGAAGCGGAGGCGGCCCTCAGTCTCGCTGCCAGTAAAAAGGTCAGCGATGAGGCCATACAGGCCGCAGCCACGCTCAAGGCGCAAGCTCAGAAAGAAGCCGATACCATCAAACAATCGGCCAGGGCAGAGGCAGATGCGTTGCGCAACACAACCGGAAAGCAGTTGAGTGCCGATACCGTTGCCCTGAAAAACAAAGCCGTTTCAGAAGCCGCAATGATCAAAGCCACAGCCCAAAAAGAGGCCGATGCCATCCGGCAAAAGGCTGAAGCGGAGGCCGCACTCAAACGCGCTGAACTCAACAAGGCCAGTGATATCGCAGCAGAGAAGCGTATCGAGCAGGCAAATGCCGAGGCGGCCACACTTAAGGCGCAGGCGCAGAAAGAGGCAGACGCCATCCGACAAAAGGCCGCAGCCGATGCCGCCCTGACGCTGGCGGCAAGCAAAAAAGCCAACAATGAGGGCCAACAGGCAGCAGCCACACTCAAGGCACAGGCGCAGAAAGAAGCCGATGCCATCATACAATCGGCCCGGGCAGAGGCGGATGCGTTGCGCAACACAACCGGAAAGCAGTTGAATGCCGATACCGTTGCCCTGAAAAACAAAGCCGTTTCAGAAGCCGCAATGATCAAAGCCACAGCCCAAAAAGAGGCTGATGCCATCACACAAAAGGCTGCGGCGGATGCCGCCCGGACGCTGGCAGCAAGCCAAAAAGCCAACAATGAAGACCAACAGGCAGCAGCCACACTCAAGGCACAGGCGCAGAAAGAAGCCGATGCCATCATACAATCGGCCCGGGCAGAGGCGGATACGTTGCGCAACACAACCGGAAAGCAGTTGAATGCCGATACCGTTGCCCTGAAAAACAAAGCCGTTTCAGAAGCCGCAATGATCAAAGCCACAGCCCAAAAAGAGGCTGATGCCATCAGACAAAAAGCTGCAGCTGACGCCGCACTGACACTGGCGGCCAGCAAACAGGCCGGCGATGAGGCTGAGAAGACGACAGCTGCTCTCAGGGCTCAGGCACAAAGGGAAGCCGAAGTCATCCGGCAAAAGGCTGAAGCTGAGGCAACACTCAAACTGGCAGGGATAAACAAAAGCAATGATGCCGCTATAAAATCAGCTGAGCAGGCAAAAGCAGAGGCTGACGCAATCAGACAAAAGGCTGCAGCGGATGCCGCACTCACACTGGCGGCCAGCAAACAGGCCGGCGATGAGGCTGAGAAGGAAGCAGCTGCTCTCAGGGCTCAGGCACAAAGGGAAGCCGAAGTCATCCGGCAAAAGACTGAAGCCGAGGCGACATTAAAACTGGCCGAAATCAACAAGGCCCGTGATACAGCGGCAAAGAGTATCGAGCAGGCGAAGGCCGAAACGGATGCACTTAAGGCGCAGGCGCTGAAAGAGGCTGACGCAATCAGGCAAAAAGCCGAGACGGATGCCGCCCTGACACTGGCAGCCAGCCAAAAAGCCAGCGATGAGGCTCAACAGGCCGCAGCCAGCCTCAAGGATCAGGCGCAAAAAAAGGCCGATGCAATCATTCAAAAGGCCGATGCTGAGGCGTCCATGAAACGGACAGAGAGCAGTCACATCACCGATGCAGCCAGAAATGAAGCCGCAGCCATCAACACCATGGCACAAAACAACGCGGCTGAACTTAAAGCACAGGCCGTGAAAGAGGCGGATACCATCAAACAGGCTGCACAGGCAGAAGCAGATGCACTGCGTAACAAAACAGAGCAACAGTTTACCTCCGAAGCCGTCGCCCTGAAACATAAGGTCACAGCCGAAATAGAAACCCTGAAGATTCAGGCGAGGAAAGAGGCCGATACCATCACACGAAAGGCTGAGGCGGCCGCAGCCCTCGCACTGGCAGCCAGCAAAAAGGCCAGTGATGAAGCTCAGAGGGACGCCGCCACGCTTAAGGCACAGGCACAGAAAGAGGCCGATGCCATACGGCAAAAAGCTGAAACTGAAGCGGCACTAAAACTGGCCGGAATCAACAAAGCCAATGATACAGCGGCCAGGGGTATCGAGCAGGCAAAGGCCGAAGCAGATGCTCTTAAAGCGCAGGCGCAACAAGAGGCCGATGCCATCACACAGAAGGCCGCGGCGGATGCAGCCATAACACTGGCGGCCAGCAAAAAAGCCAGTGATGAGGCCCGACAGACAGCCGATGCTCTTAAGGCGCAGGCGCAGAAAGAGGCCGAGGCCATCACACAAAAAGCCGCGACGGATGCCGCCCTGACACTGGCCGCAAGCAGGAAAGCGAACGATGAGGCCCAACTGGCAGCCACCACACTCAAGGCTCAGGCACAGAAAGAAGCCGAGGCCATCAAACAATCGGCCCGGGCCGAGGCGGATACACTGCGTCACGCATCAGAACAGCAGCGTGCCGCCACAGCAACTGAGCTGAAGAACAAGGCTATTTCAGAAGCAGAAAGCATCAAAGCCACAGCCCAAAAAGAGGCCGATGCGATCAAGCAAAAAGCCGAGACGGATGCCGCCCTGACACTGGCGGCAAGCAGGAAAGCCAGTGATGAGGCCCGACAGGCAGCCGATGCACTTAAAGCGCAGGCACAGAAAGAGGCCGAGGCCATCACACAAAAGGCCGCGACGGATGCAGCCATGACACTGGCGGCCAGCAAAAAGGCCAGTGATGAAGCTCAGAGGGACGCCGCCACGATTAAGGCACAGGCGCAGAAAGAGGCCGATGCCATCCGGCAAAAAGCTGAAACTGAAGCGGCACTAAAACTGGCCGGAATCAACAAAGCCAATGATACAGCGGCCAGGGGTATCGAGCAGGCAAAGGCCGAAGCAGATGCTCTTAAAGCGCAGGCGCAGAAAGAGGCCGAGGCCATCACACAAAAGGCCGCGACGGATGCAGCCATGACACTGGCGGCCAGCAAAAACGCCAATGATGAGGCCCGACAGGCAGCCGCTGCCCTTAAGGTGCAGGCGCAGAAAGAGGCCGATGCCATCCGGCAAAAAGCTGAAACTGAAGCGGCACTAAAACTGGCCGGGATCAACAAAGCCAATGATACAGCGACCAGGGGTATCGAGCAGGCAAAGGCCGAAGCAGATGCTCTTAAAGCGCAGGCGCAAAAAGAGGCCGATGCCATCACGCAAAAGGCCGAAGCTGAAGCCACACTAAAGCTGGCCGGAATCAGCAAAGCCAATGATGCCGCCATAAAAACAGCCGATCAGGCAAAGGCCGAGGCTGCCGCACTTAAGGCGCAGGCGCAGAAAGAGGCCGAGGCGATCAAACAGGCGGCGCAGACATTTGCTGATGCACTGCGCGCCAAAACCGAAAAGCAGTTGGCCTTGGAAACAGCTGCGCTGAAAAACAAGGCAACCGCAGAAGTAGCAGCCGTCAAAGCGCTGGCTCAAAATCAGGCCGATGCGATCAGGCAAAAGGCCGAAGCGGATGCCGCACTCAAACTGTCGGAGCTCAACAAAGCCAATGATGCCACAGCAAAAGCCTCTGCACAGGCGAAGTCCGAAGCAACGGTCCTGAAGGCGCAAGCGCAGCAGGAAGCGGATGCGATCAGACAAAAGGCCGAAGCTGAGGCTGCACTACAACTGGCAACCAGCAAGAAGGCCAGTGATGAGGCTCAAATAGCGGCCACTGCACTCAGAGCACAGGCACAGAGCGAAGCCGATCACATCAGGCAACAGGCAACGGCCGATGCCTCGGTGATGCTGGCAAGGGCAAAAGAGGAGGCGGCAACCATACGGGAAAAGATCATTGCTGCAGAAAACGCATTGTCCATTGAACTGAAAATGCAGGATGAAGCAAAGTCTTCAACAGCCACACTAAAAGCACAGGCTGAAAAAGAGGCGAACGCGATCAAATTAACTGCCACACAAAAGGCAGAGCAGCTTGCTGAAAGCAGCAGAAAAAATGCCGAGGCTGCCGCTGCAACCATTATTGAGCGCGCAAAAGCGGAAGCTGCGAATATGCAACAGCGCCCCGCTACCCTGGCCAGCACAAGGCAACAGGCGCCTGATCCCGTCATAAAAGCTGAAATCCCTCCCCGCTCTGTCGCTGACTGGATCAGTGATGGCTGGCAGTTCAGTGAGCAGCAGGATTACGAAGGCGCACTGCTCGCATGGCAACAGGGGCTCAACAACATGCCGAATGAGCGACTGCTCGCCACGCTTGGCGCCTTCTCGTTGTTTGAAAATGCGATTGAACAGCTGAACCATATTGGCCGTGATCAGAAGGCATTCATTGTGCTATCGAATATGAACGGCCGGAATATCTATTATGTTCTGTCTGCACGCCAGATCCCCGGCGATAATAATGAACGACAGAAGAAACTGGCCGACCTGAAAAAAGCGGCCGGAATTTCAGGACGCCTGCTGGCCTGTGAAAGCAAAAAGTTCAAATCAAGACCCGCACCGAGCCATCTGCTCGCAGCGTTGCCAAAGAAAATCAGCAGCGCAGTCGCAACTCAGGCCGATGCGGCCAGCGAGCCGTTTACCATCAACCGCATTGAGGTCAGCGGCAACAAACTTCTGCCCACCGACTTCATCCTGATTGGCTTAAGGGAGTATTACGACGGCGAACGAACCCGTGCGGATATGGAGAAAATAAGAAATGACATCATCAGTCTCTACCAGATGTCAGGCTACTCAAGGGTAAGAGTCGATCTGCCGCAACAGGTCAGCGATTCAACCGTGGCCATTCGCATCGACGAAGCGCTCCTCATCCACTGATTGCGGCTTTGCGGAGGCCGTTGCAACACAGCCTCCGTATGCCATCAATGAATCAGATGCTGGCCTGAAGATGCCTGGTCATCAGCTGCAGGTTACCCATATCCACAACATGAGCATGCTTGTCGATGTGACGCTTGATGAAAAAGTTCATGCCACCACGATATTTCACAACAGTCTTGCTACGCGCTTCTGCGCCGAACTTTGCCTCTGTAGCTTCAAGGTATTTATTGATCAATGCTTTGATTGCCATCATGGCCTCCTTGTTTCAACTGAATGGCGGCAATCTGCACAGGTGCCATTAGAGCGTGATTAGCGTTATGTTAGATTTTCCTAATATAACACATAAAATCCTTTAATATTGGCCAATTAAGTGATGTGGATCACAAAATTTCCGTTGCTGTTATATCTATGCTAAGCTGGCGCCTGCACCATCAAAGGAGAGTTTCATGTCAGAGTTGCAGCGTTATGAAGGTCCGGATATCACCATCTTATTCGATACAAAGCGCTGTATTCATGCCGGCAACTGCATCAAAGGACTGCCGGAGGTCTTTCGCGATGACGGCAGCGAGCCATGGATTCTCCCGGCCAATGCCACAGCAGATCAACTTGCGGCCACCTGTGAATCCTGTCCGTCCGGCGCGCTGACCTACCAGCGCAAGGATGGCGGGCCAGAAGAGGCAAAACCATCCATAAACACCATTACTCTGGAAGATAATGGCCCACTGACTGTCCACGGTGATTTTACCGTGAACTGGGAATCAACCGGTGGCTATCGTGCTACCCTGTGCCGATGTGGTGCATCCAAAAACAAGCCATGGTGCGATGGTGCCCATGAAGAGGCAGGCTTCCGGCATTGCTGTGAGCGCCCGGCCCTCGCTGCATCGACATTGCCAACAGGTCTGCCGCTTAACATACAACCATTTGGCAACGGCCCTCTTTTGATCGAAGGGCCATGCGAAATACGCAATGCCGCAGGAGAAGCCGTGATCTGCACAGAGCGTACCGTACTCTGCCGGTGCGGCGCATCAAAAAACAAACCCTTTTGCGATGCCTCACATGCGGCGATCGGCTTCAAGTCGGAATAACTTCACGATCACAGGTGCAGTGCTGAGCTGCACCATGCAGGCGCCTTCATTCAAACAGGCAACAAGGGCGATTTTACGCCTTTGCCTGCAGTGATCAGGCTCCGTCCGGGCGTGCTGCATCCGCAGCCTGTTTCACCACTTCGCGCAATCGCTGCATCGTATAGGGCTTGGTCAGAAAATCATCCGGTTGCACGCTGCTGTCATACAGCACGCTATCGGCATCGTAACCGGACGACATGGCCACATATACATCCGGACGAATATGGCGCAACGCCTGCAGGCAGGCAGCCCCGTCCATCTCAGGCATGGTGACATCGAGTAACACCCAGTCAAACGACGGGTCTCGCTCGAATATTTCCACCGCGTCACGCCCATTGCCGGCGCTCACACATTGCAGGCCGAGCTTTCCGAGCATACGTCCGGCAACATGGATCACGCCGGGATCATCATCCACCAGCAGCACCCTGCCACTATACTGCCGCGACACCTCAACCTCCGGCCGCTTTGCGGTGACCGTCACCCCTTCACACGATGGAAGCCAGACCTGCATGCGAGTCCCTTTGCCGGGCTTACTCTCCACTTGAAGTGCCGCCCCATGCGATTTCAGGATTCCTGCAATCGCACTTAGCCCCAGCCCCCGGCCGGTGAACTTGGTAGAGAAAAATGGATCGAACATGCGCTGAATCGTCTCCTCATCCATGCCGATGCCATTATCCTCAACACTCAGGCAGGTATAGAGGCCCGGTTGCGGTATCGCTCCGGTAAAATGGCAGGAGAGAGGCTCAAGCAGCTGCCGGTGTACAACCGATATGGTCACCTCGCCGCCCCTCCCTTCCGGCATCGATTCCGAGGCATTAATCAGCAAATTCAGCAGCATCTGACTGATTTGACTTTTATCCACATACACAGGGCTTGTTTCCGGCTCAAAGTAGAAGCTCAGTCTGACATCCTTGCCAACAGAGACCTCAAAAAGCGTACGCAGCTCCTCGATCACCTGGCGCAGATACAGACACTCCGGCGCGATATGCCCTTTGCCGGAATAGGTCAGCATCTGCCGACAAAGACCGGCCGCCGCCTGCGCTGCTGTATCCATCGTTTCAATCGACTCCAGCAGTGCCGGGGGGATCCCCTGCTCGAGCCGGGCAAGCTCAATCCCGCCCTGAATCGCCGTTAAAAGATTGTTGAAATCATGGGCGATGCCTCCGGCCATCACACCGAGCGCTTCAAGCCGCTGTGCATGCTGGAGCTGGCGTTCAAGCAGCTGTTGCTCCTCCTGCGCATGCAACTGATCGGTGATATCGATAGCAAAGCCGATCAAACCAACCACACGGCCTGCACCATCGTGCAGCCCGACGCGAATCATATCGAGCGTCCGCATCACACCGTCGGCACAGCGAAACGGCTCACGTGAATAATGCACCGCATGCTGAGCCAGGCAGGCATCATCGAGCTCACGTGCCCTGACCGCCACAGACTCCGGCAACAGATCGGTATAATCGGCAGCCTGACACACCTCTGACTCGCTCAGACCGCACCACTTCACCCACGTCTGGTTGAGAATCCGGATATGGCGATCACCATCCACCATCCATATGCCAATGGGCGAATGATCCAGAATAATCTTCAAACGCTCCTGCTCGTTCGACAACGCCTGATATGAATCACCCAGCTGGCGCTGATGCAGCTCCAGCTGTGATTTATAGATATGAGCAAGCATCCAGTAAAAGCCAACCAGCGCGACCAGGCACAAGAGTTGCGACTCGGAGTAGGCTGTCAGTTGCCACCCCGACCCCTCAATGCCTACCACCACCAGCAGCTCGACGACCAGCATCAACACCCAGTATCGGGCCGTCCGGGCGGGTTGCACAAAGTAGGCGACAAACGGATATCCACCGACCCAGTAAATGCCGGTATCATCAATACTTTTCAACAATACCAGTGAGGAAAACAGCACAAAGGCAGCCACCATCAGCACTTGCTCTACCCGGACCAGCGAGCCATCGGCACGGATGTAACGCCATGTCACCAGCGTCAGCAGTGCAAGAGAGGCCTCCACAACCGTTAAAGCCATACAACACCCGCGCATCAGGTGTACAAATACAAATAATATCAGGGCAGCGGCACTGGCCAGGTGGACCAGCGCCATTAACCGGCGCCGGTCACCAAAAACAGAGTCGAACGATTCAGCAGAATGAGGCATGCAGAAGGTATAGAGAGTAACTGACGTACAGGCAACCTAAACCCGCATTGACGGCTACCGGAGATCGCTGCTCGCGATGCCTGTCTGGCATCATGGCACGGTGAATGACCGATTGTACCATGTGGATTGCCCCATAGTGCTCGCCACCGTACGTTGGGCAGACTTTTGCATCCGCATGCGTGACAAAGAGTGATATCCAATCACATAAATAACCACTTATGTCATCCATTTGGATGACTTGCAAAATATTTCCCCTACCCGGGATATCGCTGATTAATCCAGCGATTCCCTCATGACACATAGCGTGAGCGTTTGCTTTCTCATATCGCCCCCTATAAAGTCATGCAATACACCCTTGGAGGAGATCTCATGCCCATTTATGAATTCCGCTGCCGCAGCTGCGAGGTTGTATTTGAAAAGCTGGTCAGGAACAGCAGCCAGCCTGTCACCTGCCGCGACTGTGGCAGTGAAGACCTGCAAAAACTGATTTCGGCCCATGCCATCGGTACCGGCGCTCCGGATACAGCCTGTGGTTCTGCCCCCTGTTCGCCGGCACCTACCTGCGGAGGCGGCGCCTGCCCGGCCTGCTTCTAGGCTGATGAGCAGCAAGCAGTCGCTGTTTGAGCTGGTCGGAGGACGCCCGACACTGGAGCGGGTTCACACCCGTTTCTATGATAAGGTGTATGCCCATCCATGGCTCGGCCAGTTCTTTCAGGGCCATAGCCAGCAGGCCATTGAGCTGCGTCAGACGCAGTTCATGGGCTGGAAAATGGGCGGTGACATCATCTACCCCGGTATGGAGCTCGAACTGGCTCACCGGCGCATGTACATCACCCCTGAACTACTGAAGCTGCGACAGGAGCTGCTGCGCAGCGCACTGGCAGAGGAAGAGATCGAGCCAGCCCTGATCGATCGCTGGCTCAAGATTGATGCCGCCTTCTGGCGTCAGATACAAAATGATTCACTGGCCTCATTCCGGGCCATCGACCTGAAATATGAGCAGCCGCTCGTGATTCCCGACCCGGCAGCATGACCATGAGCACCAGCACCGACATCCGCCTCTACTGGCCCGAATGGCTGCCCGGCTGGCTCTCCGCACATAACGGCTGCTACGCCGATCGTGACCAGCGCATGCAACTGGCCATCGAGCTTGCCCGGCTGAACATTGAATCGTCCACCGGTGGTCCGTTCGGCGCCCTGATTTTCGATATCGACCGCCACACCATCATTGCTGCCGGCATCAATCGCGTCGTTCCCTGCCAGGCATCGATCGCCCATGCTGAAATTATGGCCATCACGGCTGCCCAGCAACAACTCGGCAGCTTCTCACTTGCGGCTCCCGGTGTGCCCCGCTGTGAACTGGTCACCAGTTGTCAGCCATGTGCCATGTGCTTCGGTGCCATTCCCTGGTCGGGTATCCGCCACCTGGCTTGTGGCGCCCGTGATACCGATGCGCTGGCCATCGGCTTTGATGAGGGGCCCCGTCATCCGCAGTGGATCACGGAGCTGGAGAAACGGGGCATCAGCGTTGAAACGGATATCTGCCGGCCACAGGCGGCGGCCGTCCTGCAACAATATGCAAACAGCCATGGCCCCATCTACAATGCAGGAGAAAGCGGCACATGATTTACCGCAAACTTGGCAGCAGCGATCTTGATGTGCCGGCAATCGCCCTTGGCACCATGACCTGGGGCGAGCAGAACAGCCAGCAAGAGGCCTTTGCCCAGATGGATTATGCCCTGGATCAAGGCATCAACTTCTTTGATACCGCCGAGCTTTATGCCATCCCGCCCAGAGCTGAAACCTATGGTCACACCGAGGAGATCATCGGTGCCTGGTTTAAAAAAACAGGTCGCCGCAATGATGTGATCCTGGCCTCGAAGGTATGCGGGCCGACCGGCTGGTGTCCGCACATCCGTGATGGCAAGGCCCGCCTGAACAAAGAGCATATCATCACGGCATGTGAAGCCTCCCTGAAGCGGCTGAATAGCGACCATATCGATCTCTACCAAACCCACTGGCCGGACCGTAACACCAATTTCTTCGGCAAGCCTGGCTACACCCATATGGGGAATGAATCATTCACCCCGATCGAGGAAACGCTGGAGGCCATGCAACGGCTGGTTGAACAGGGCAAGGTACGCCATATCGGCATCTCCAATGAAACGCCATGGGGAGTGATGCAACACCTGCATCTGGCCGAAACGCGCAAGCTGCCTCGCATCACCTCCATCCAGAATCCCTACAGCCTGCTCAACCGCTCATTTGAGATTGGTCTGGCAGAAATTGCATGCCGGGAGCAGACAGGATTACTGGCCTATTCACCGCTCGCATTCGGCGTGCTCTCAGGCAAATATCTGCATGGACAACGACCGGAAGGAGCCCGACTGACTCTGTTTGAACGTTATGGACGCTATTCAGGCCATGAGGCTGAGCTGGCCACCGCCTGTTATGTCGATATTGCTGCAAAACATGGACTCAGCCCGAGCGTCATGGCGCTGGCATTTATACTCCGGCAACCGTTTGTCAGCAGCGTCATCATCGGCGCCACCACCATGGCACAGCTAAAAGAGAATATCTCCAGTCACGATGTCCGGCTCAGCGATGCCTGTATCGCCGACATTGAGCTGGTCCAGAAACGCTACCCGAACCCCGCCCCATGAAAATACCCCCTGTTTTTCTGCTCGTGCAATTCATCATGCGAAGGGCATAATTCGCCGCCATGAAGCGTTCCCTGCCTTTTGTTATCCTGTTAGCCCTGCTCACGGCAGGCTGTGCAACTCCGCAGAATCACTATGACCCGATTGAATCCACCAATCGCGTCACCGACAAAATCAACGATGGTATCGACCGCATATCGCTGAAGCCGGCAGCCCGGGGCTATAATGCCATTGTCCCCAAACCGATGCGTACGGCGGTCTCCAACTTTTTTGATAATACGACCTACCCCAACACCGTCCTGAATGATTTCCTGCAGGGGAAAGGTGGCCAGGGTTTTTCCGATCTCTTCCGCCTGCTCATTAACTCAACCCTGGGCGTTGCCGGCTTTGTCGATGTTGCCACGCCGATGGGCTTTGAACGCCATGAAGAGGATTTCGGCCAAACACTGGCAACATGGGGCGTTGGTCAGGGCGCCTATATCGTTTATCCGCTGCTCGGCCCCAACTCCCTGCGCGACACGCCTGACATGATTACCGAGACCGCCACTGACCCGCTGTTCTGGGCCGGTTTTTTCCTGGCACCGTACGTCACCATTCCGGTGACCGTGGCAAAATATATCGATAAACGTTCCCGCCTGCTGGAGGCGTCGAACATGCGCGATGAGCTGGCACTCGACCCCTATGTCTTTACCCGTGAAGCATGGCGCCAGCACCGTGAATACCTGATTTATGACGGCCACCCGCCCGTCCCCCCGGCAAGCAAGAGCGATGACGGCTGGAGTGAGGTCGACTTCGACAGCGAGGATTCACCCGCGCCCGAAACGAGTCAGCCGAAAACCAGAATCAGCATGGCAAAAACAGCCGAGGCGAGCACTGCAACGACACCGGCCGCAGAACCACATGTAGCAGAAGTCCCCGTCGCCTCACTGACCAACGCGGATGGCGCGGCAAACCCCGAAAATGGCCACAGCTACATCATCAATCTCTCCTCCTATCAAAACGAGGCGGAGGCCGCAGCCAGACAGGGGCAACTCGCCCGACTGGGCATAGAGAGTGAGATATTCACGGTCAAAATCGGGGATATCACATGGTACCGGTTGCGCAACAAAAACAGGGTTAGTGCCGGCGAAGCGGCGCAGGAACTGCAGCGGCTGAAAGAGTTATCCGGCATTCAGGATGCCTGGCTGGAGCTCGACGACAAGCGCAAATAACGATGAGGCCTCTTTGCCCAGAGGCCTCACACGGATGTATCAGAGACGGCTTGCCCGATGCCGCAACAGATGATCGGCCAGCACCAGCGCCAGCTGGGCCTCTGCAATCGGCACCGCACGAATACCCACGCAAGGATCGTGACGTCCCTTGGTGATGATCTCCGTTTCATTGCCATGGATATCGACGGTCGGACGTGACGTCAGAATCGATGAGGTGGGTTTAAGCGCCATGCGCGCCCGCACGGTATCACCGTTGGAGATACCGCCGAGGATGCCGCCGGCATGATTGCTGGTAAAACCGCTGCTGCGCATCGCATCACCGAACTGTGAACCACGCGCCTCCACACAGGCAAAACCATCTCCAATTTCAACAGCCTTGACCGCCGGGATATTCATCAGCGCCTTGGCAATATCCGCATCCAGACGATCGAATACTGGCTCACCCAGCCCCGGAATCATGCCATGGGCTTCCACCGTCACGGCAGCGCCAATGGAGTCACCATCCTTACGCAGGGCATCCATAAACAGGGCCATCCGCGCAGCGGCATCCGCATCCGGGCAAAAGAACGGGTTATTAGTGATTTCAGCCGCAGAAAAGCAGGCCGGATCAGCCTTCACAGGCCCGATCTGATCCACCCAGCCAAGGATGGATATACCGGATTCAGCCAGCAGCTTGCGTGCGATGGCGCCAGCGGCCACACGCATGGCGGTTTCACGTGCGGAGGCACGGCCGCCACCACGGTAATCGCGCAACCCATATTTTTCGAAATAGGTAAAATCGGCATGACCGGGACGGAACTTGTCCTTGATATCGGAGTAGTCCTTGCTGCGCTGATCGGTATTACGAATGAGCAGACCAATCGGGCAACCTGTCGTTACCCCTTCGAAGACACCGGAGAGAATCTCCACCTGATCGTCTTCGCGCCGCTGCGTCGTATATTTCGACTGGCCGGGTTTACGACGATCCAGATCAGGCTGAATATCCGCCTCGCTCAGCTTCAGCCCGGCCGGGCAACCATCCACAATCGCAACCAGTGCCGCACCGTGCGACTCACCGGCTGTTGTAACACGAAATATCTGTCCGCTTGAAGAGCCTGCCATCGCTTACTCCGGCAAACCGGTGTCGCCGGCACCGATATGAAAGCCCGCATCCACATAATGCAACTCACCGGTTACACCGGATGAGAGATCGGAAAGCAGATAAACACAGGTATTGCCCACTTCATCCTGCGTCACATTGCGCTTGAGCATGGCGCCACGGGCACTCTTTTCCATCAGCTTGCGGAAATCGCCAACCGCCGAAGCTGCCAGTGTCCGAATCGGGCCTGCAGAGAGGGAGTTCACACGAATACCATCCGGGCCGAGATCCTGGGCCAGATAACGGGTGGAAGCCTCAAGGGCAGCCTTGGCAACCCCCATCACATTGTAGCCGGGCACAGCACGCTCCGCCCCGAGGTAGCTCATCGTCACCATACTGCCGCCCGCTTTCATCAGCGGCGCCGCACGCCGGGCACAGGCAATAAAGGAGTAGGCTGAAACATCGAGGGCCAGGTGAAAATCCTCACGCGTCGTCGTTGAGAAACGATTCTGCAATGCATCCTTGTTGGCATAGGCAATCGAGTGGACCAGAAAGTCAAACTCGCCCCACTGCTCTTTCACCTGTTCAAAAAAAGCATCAATACTCGCCTCATCCGACACATTCATCGGCGCAATGATTTCCGCATCAAGACTCTCGGCCAGAGGACGAACGCGCTTTTCCATCTGTTCACCAAGGTAATTAAACGCCAGCCGGGCACCTTCGCGACGGGCGGCCTGCGCGACCCCCCAGGCAATCGATTTGTTATTGGCCACGCCAAGAATCAGGCCTTTTTTCCCTTCAAGCATTCCCACCGCGTACTCCCTGTGTTGTGTGACTGGCCGCAAATATTACCAGCGACACCAAAATAGCGCACCTGTAGAGGTATCATTCCCGCCTCATGAGCGGATGATTGAGGTCCCGACAATAACACATGATCTGAACCGGTACAGCAGCCAGCGGTAGCGACAACGATCATCCGGACCGGCAAAGCTGCGACATCAGGCACGACTGATACCCGCAGGAACTTCCGCCGCCGCCCGGCACACCACGGTTTTGGCATAAAACTTGGTTCATGTTCGCCATGGTGACATCCGTTTCACAACAACACGCCGGGGAAGAGGGCTGGTCGGAAAAATGGCAGCAGCGTACAATGGTGCTACCACTCCCCGCTACTGCACAGACAGCAACATGCATCAGGCAGCCAACCAGCAAAAAGAGAGACCACTGAGATGAACTCACACGACTCCGGCACATCATATTATGGCATCAGGGTTGCAGACATCGACATCGAATGGGACATGACTCACGGCATCTGCACCTTTGCCAAACTGCCGGTTGCCATGATGTGGATTGACTCCACGCTCGCCGGCCTGATGTCCGGTGTACAGACCATGGTCGGCACAGAACGCTTTGCACTGGCCCTGCAAAGCGAAGGGCGCAAGAGCATTGAAGACGACTGGCAGGTGATTGCCCGGTTCCCGACATTTGAGGAGGGGTTTCAGGCCGTTGCCGTAGTCGCAGCCGTGGCTGGCTGGGGCGAGTGGTCGATCATCAAGCGCGATGCCACGGCAAAGCAGTGCTGCATTCGCGTGCGCAACAGCTGGGAAGGGCTCTCCCAGAAAGCGCTCGGGGTCTGCTGGGGCAGCGCCATGCTGGCCGGCAAGATGGCAGGTTACTGTTCGAAGTTGTATGGCGAAAACTGCTGGGCCGAGCAAACCAGCTTCATCGCCCGTGGCGACGCATACGATGAGTTCACCGTTGCCCCTTCCACCCGCTCACTCGAGCAGGAGCTTGATCTGTTGCTGGCCTCCGACGTGGCAACCCGTGCCGACATGTCTGTAGCCCTGCAAACGCTGCAAAATGAAATCGCTCAGCGCCGCAAATCCGAACAGGCGCTGCTACAGCATCATGAACTGCTGACCAACATCATTGAAAGCGCACCTGTTCGCGTCTTCTGGAAAGACTATGAGCTGCGCTACCTCGGCTGCAATCACCTGTTTGCCCGGGATGCCGGCCTCTCCTCGCCTGATGAGCTGATCGGCAAGACCGATTTTGACATGGGCTGGAAGGATCAGGCCGAACTCTATCGGGCCGATGACCGTCTGGTGATGGAGACCGGTGCAGCCAAGCTGGCTTATGAGGAGCCGCAAACCACACCGGATGGGCAAACCATCTGGCTGCGCACCTCCAAGGTGCCGCTACGCGATGGGGAGAACCACGTCATCGGCATACTCGGCATCTACGAGGACATCACCGAGCACAAAAACAGGGAGACGCAATACCGAACGATTGTCGAAACGACGACCGACGGTTTCTGGCGCGTAAGCACCACCGATGCGCGCCTGATGGAGGTCAACGACATCTACTGCCAGATGAGCGGATACAGCCGCGAAGAGCTGCTCACGATGCGCATTCCGGATATCGAGGCGATGATGGATGAGGCGACAGCGTTCGAGAAAATCGCTGATGTCATCGCACGTGGCAGCGCCATCTTCGAAACCCGCCATCGCCATAAGGATGGCAGCGCGTTCGATGTCGAGATCAACGTCAACTACTCCCCCATCATGGGCGGCACCTTCTTCGCCTTCTGCCGCGATATCAGCGCCAGAAAACAGTTTGAGCATCAGCTCAGTGACTCCGAAAACCGCTTCAGAAGCATGATCGAGCAGTCCCCGCTGGCCACACAGATGGTTGCACTCGATGGCAGCATCACCATGGTCAATAAAGCCTGGGAGAACTTATGGGGCGTCCCCTTCGCCGCCCTTGCCGGGTACAATCTGCTCAAGGATCAACAGCTGTCTGCCAGCGGTCTCATGCCGTTGCTCGAATCAGCACTGGCAGGACACGCCATCTCTGTACCGGAAATGGAGTACGACCGCAGTGCGACGCCGGAAGTGAGCGGGGCATCAGGCAAACTGTGGGTACGCACCTTCATCTATCCGCTCCGGGATGATCAGGGCAAGGTACATGAGCTGATACTGGTGCAGGAGGATACCTCCAAACGCAAACAGGATGAGGAGCGCATCCGCCTCTATCAGGAGATATTTGCACTCTCCAACGATGCCATCGCCATTATCCGACCGGATGGCACCTATCTCGAACAGAATCATGCCCACCGCGAAATGCTCGGCTTCAGCGATGATGAGCTGGAGGGGAAGACCCCCGCGATTCATCTCGGCGAGGAGGTATTCGAAACAGTCGCCAACATACTGCTTGCAACGGGACGATATAATGGAGAGGTCGCCTCCAGGGCCTGTGATGGCACCCGGCGCATCATCGATCTGTCCGCCTTCCCGATCCGCAACAGCAAGGGAGATGTCGAGTGCTATGTCGGCATCAAGCGGGACATTACCGAGCGCAAGCGCGACGAAGAGGCCTTGCGCAATAGCGAACAGAAGCTCAATGCCATCCTCGACAACGTCGATGCCTATATTTACCTCAAGGATACAGAGGGGCGCTACCTGTTTGCCAACCGCCTTGTGCGTGAGCTGTGGGGCGCCGACATCACGGATATTGTCGGCTTCGGCGATGAGAAGTTTTTCGATGAAAAAACGACGGAGAATATTCGCCGCAACGACCGCAGGGTACTCATCAATGGTGAAACGGTGCGCTCGGAGGAGGCCAACACGGTGCCTTCGACGGGAGAGACCAAAACCTATCTGTCCACCAAACTGCCGCTCTACCGCGACGATGGCACCATCTCGGCCCTGTGCGGTATATCGACCGACATCTCGGAGCGCATAAAGAGCGAGACGGCCCTGCAGGAGAGCGAGCAGCGATTCAGGGATCTGTTCGAAAAATCACCGGACCCGTGCTGGATCATCAATGAAGACAACCTCTTCATCATCTGTAATCAGGCGGCTGCCGATATTCTTGGCTATGACTCCATTGAGGAGCTGACCTCGACCCATCCGTCCAGGTTGTCGCCCCGCATGCAACCTGACGGACGCGAATCGTTCGAAAAAGCCAATGCCATGATGGCTGCCGCCCACACCACCGGCGTACACCGGTTCGAATGGATACACAAGCGCAAGCATGGCGAGCTCTTTCCGGTTGAAGTGACGCTGGCCCGTATCGAGATCGACGGCAAACAGCAGCTCTACTGCATCTGGCGCGATATCAGCGAACGCAAACAAACGGAAATGGCTCTGCTCGAATCCAACAGCCATACCGAATCGTTACTCAGGTTATCCAGATCGCTGGAGTTTGCCCGCGATGATCAGCAGGCCATCGATGCAGTCGCCACTGAGGTCGAAGCCATCATCGGCTATAAAACGACAACCCTGTTCATCATTGATGACGATGGAAAAAATGCCACCATGCTGTCGGCCCACCCATCCAAAGCCGTCAAAAGCATGGAGCCAATCCGGCAGATTCGCATTGGCGACAACCGGCTTTTTGCCGAGTCCATCGCTGCGGATGGACCGGTCATCGTCAGCAACTGCCAAACCGACCCCAGAACCGACAAGGAACTGGTCGCAAAAATGAATGCACGCTCCATTGTGCACGTGCCGATTCGCCAGGCGGAGCGCTGCAAAGCCCTTCTGGGCGTGGCAACGTTTGGCGACGAAGGTGAACTTCACCCATCCCCGCCACAACTCAAATACCTGAGCTCAGTCGCCAACCAGCTTGGCAGCACATTAAACCGCATTGACCTTGAACGCTTGCGCCATGAGGCGGAGGAGAAGCTGCGTCTCAGCGAGGAGCGTTTTCAGCTCGCCATGGAGGGTGCCAATGACGGTCTGTGGGACTGGAATCTGGAAACCGATGAGGTTTACTACTCACCGCGCTGGTTCTCGATGCTCGGCTATGCCCCCGATGTGTTCCCGCCGCGACTCGACACCTGGGCACAGCTCGTCCATGATGAAGACAGGGAGCGCGTGCTCACCTGTGCGGCAGACTACCTGGAGGGCAGAGCCGACAGTTTCGAAGTCGAAGTACGCATGCACCACCGAGATGGTCATATCGTTTACATCCTTGCCCGAGCCAGAAAGGTATGTAACGCAGACGGCAAGCCCGTGCGCCTGGTCGGTACGCATGTCGACATCAGCGATCACAAGCGGACCGAAGCGACTCTGGCAGAAAGCGAGGCAGCCCTCAAAGAAGCCCAGCGCATCAGCCACCTGGGCAGCTGGCATATCGACCTGACAAGTCATGAAGTTTACTGGTCGGAAGAGCTCTATCGGATGTACGGCTTTGATGCATCACAACCACCACCGCACCTTGACGAGTCCATGGCTCTGTTTACCCCCGAAAGCCGGGAGCTATTGAGCGCAACCATTGCCCGAACCATCGAGCAGGGGGGGAACTATACCCTTGAACTGGAGATGACCCCGAAAGCAGGCGGCACCCGGTGGATGCAAGCCCGTGGTGAGCTGGTGCAGGATGAGCATGGCCATCCACTGAAGCTGCAGGGAACAGCAGTCGATATCACCGAACGCAAACAAAATGAGTTGCAACTGCATCAAATGCTGTCGCTGCATGAGGCCACGCTTGAGGCCACTGCGGATGGCATTCTGGTGGTGGATCGCGACGGCAAGTGGAGCGCATTCAATCAGAAATTTGTACACATGTGGCATATCCCCGAAGCAATGATTGCATCGGGAGATGATCAACAGGCACTCAACTACGTGCTCAATCAGCTGGCCCATCCGCAAGCCTTTATCGACAAGGTCATGCAGCTTTACGCCCACCCTGAAGCGATCAGCTTTGATATGCTTGAATTTAAAGATGGTCGTGTCTTTGAACGCTATTCGATGGAGCAGCGACTGGAGGGAGAGATCGTCGGACGCGTCTGGAGCTTCCGCGATGTCAGTGACCGCCACCAGGCCGAAGAGCGGTTACGCGCCAGTGAGGCCCGCCTGCGTATCGCCATGGAAACCGCCGAGCAGGGCTGGATTGACCTGCATATCCCGACGGGCAAAACCACGGTCAGCCCGGAAATCCCGAAGATGCTCGGCTATGACCCTGCGGAATACGTAGCGGGTCTGGAAGTCCTGGCCACCTCCCTGCATCCGGATGACAAACTGGAAACACTGGCCATTCTCGACCGGTGCATTCGTTCAACCGGACACGAACAGCACGAGTACCGCCGCAAAACAAAATCAGGTGAGTGGAAATGGGTCAACACTGTCATCCGCGTCATCGAGCGGGATGAACGGGGCAACGCCATCCGCCTGATCGGCGTACAGACCGATATTTCAAAGCGCAAACAGGCCGAAACCATACTGATGCAAAGCGAGGAGCGACTGAAAATGGCCCAGACCATCGGCCTCGTTGGCATCTGGGACTGGGCTCCGCAGACCGGCGCCCTGATCTGGACCGAAGAAACATTCAATATATTCGGCTATGCCATGGATGAGGTCGTGCCGAGCTACGAGCTGTTCCTCGAACATATCATCAGCGAAGACCGCAACCGGCTGAGTGAAGCCGTCGCATCGGCTCTTCAGGCCGGCACCAAATACGATATCGATTGTACATTCGTGCGCAAGGATGAAACACGCGGCTATGCCAACGCCCAGGGGCAGGTCATATTCAGCGACGATGGCACCCCCGTTCGCATGATCGGTACCTTCCAGGACATCACCCTGCGTAAAAAAGCGGAACTGGCGCTGCGTCAGGAGCTCGATTTCCGCAGTCATCTGTTTGAGCATGCTTCCGAAGGCATTGTCCTCTGGCAACCGGAGCACAATGGCAAATTTGCCGAATTTATAGCCTGGAACAGGCGCATGCAGGAGATCACCGGCTATACGATTGAGGAGATCAATCAAGCGGGCTGGCTGAACACCATCTATCGCGATGATCGCGAGCGCGAGAAAGCCCGGGGCACCATGTCGAATGTGCTGGCAGGTAATATCAATCGCGGCACCGACTTCGAAATTACTACCCGGGCCGGCGAAGCACGCACCATTCATATCTCATCATCACGGGTACAAACAAGCGATGATGCCCCTCTGGTGCTGGCCGTGATTCAGGATATCACCGAAAGCAAACGGGCAGAAAAGGAGCTGCGCCAGGCCAAATTTGTCATGGAGAATGCACCGTTCAACATCACCTTCCTCGATGAGCAGGCAAACATCCATTACCTGAACAAAACCGCCCGTGAAACATTCGGACTCACGGAAGAGCAGGTCCGGGGCGGACTCAAACTCTCCGATATCGATCCGGGTGCAACCGATGAGATCTGGCGCGCGCACTGGCAGGAGCTGACGCAGAAAAAGAGAATCTTTCTCGAGCGCGAGCATCAGCGCAAAAACGGAGAAACGTTCCCGGTTGAAATCATTGCCAACTATATGCAGTTCGGCGACGAGGCCTTCAATGCGGCCTTTGATCGTGATGTCTCGGTGCAAAAACAGCTGGAGGAACAACTACGGCAGTCACAAAAAATGGAAGCCATCGGCACGCTGGTCGGAGGCATTGCCCACGACTTCAACAATATGCTGGCTGCCATTCAGGGTAACCTCTATCTGGCCCGCAACCAGATGCGCAGTCACCCGGTTGCCGATGACAAGCTTGCCAACATTGAGCAGCTGGGTAACAGGGCCGCTGACATGGTTCAGCAGCTGCTGACCTTCGCACGCAAGGACAGCGTACAGATGCGAACACTGCAGCTGAACCCGTTTTTCAGAGAGGCATTCAAGCTGGCCCGCACAGCCATTCCCGAGAATATCTCACAGGAGACAGAGATCTGCAGCGAACAGCTGTACATCCACGGTGATCCGACCCAGTTGCAGCAGGTGATCATGAACCTGCTCAATAACGCCGTCGATGCTGTCGCAAAGGCTCAGCTGCCCTGCATCGAGTGTGTACTGGCCCCGTTTGAAGCCGATGAATCATTCAGAAACATGCATCCGGAACTGCAGCAGCAACAGTTTGCCCGTATCACGGTACGGGATAACGGTTCCGGTATTCCCGAGCACCTGCTCAGCAATATCTTCGAGCCATTCTTCAGCACCAAAGAGATAGGCAAAGGCACCGGCCTTGGTCTGGCCATGGTCTACGGTGCCATAAGAACCCATGGTGGCGCCATCACAGTGGACAGTCAGCCCGGCCTGGGCACCCGCTTTGATATCTACCTGCCACTGGTCACCACCAGCGAAGAGGAACCGGATGCACCTCCGGAGATGATATCCGGTGGCAGAGGCGAGTGCATTCTGCTTGTCGACGACGATGAAAGCGTGCGCAAAACCACGGCCGAAGTGCTTGAAAGCATGGGCTATCAGGTGATTCAGGCTGTCGATGGTGAGTACGCCATGGATTACCTGCAGGCCAATCGCAACCTTATCCGGCTGGTGATCACGGATATCGTCATGCCACGCATGGGGGGCATCGCACTGCTGCAGGCCATTCGCCAGCAGGATGCACTGCTGCCAGTACTGCTTTCAACGGGCTACGACAAAACCCATGTACTGGAGACACATGTCGACCTGCAGCACTGCCAGCAGATCACCAAACCGTTCAACTTTGATCATCTGGCCCTGATCATTCGTGAACTGATTGATGAACACAGCTGAATCAGGAGGGGTCAAAGAAAGGGGCGAGTCTCCATTCAGCGTCATCCCTTGCCGGCCATGAGCGCAGGCAAGGGATGGCGTGACTGCCCAGGAAACCGGACGACACGATCGCTGGGCTAATCGTCCTCTCCGGCTATATCAATCTCTTCCATCTCCTCGTCCGAGAAGCCGAAATAATGGCCCACCTCATGCATGACAACAGCGGCAATACAATCAGCCGGCTCCTCCCCTGTTTCATGGCACGATGCAAGAATCGGTACCCGATAAAGGTGAATCATATCAGGTAACATGCCTGCACCGCCGTCTGTACGCTCCTCCAGCGGATGCCCCTCATAAAGACCGAGCAGATCGAGCGGTGATGTCAGCCCCATCGATGCCAGCACCTCTGCATCGGCATAATCATCGACGACAATCACGACATTCTCCATCACCAGCCTGAATGGCTCCGGCAGCTCATTAAATGCCTGCTCGGCCAGCATGCGGAAGGTTTCTGTATCCATCATATAGTGCAGGGGCGTTTCGGCCGATGCCATTTCGTTTAACTCCTCTCCCCTGCCAGCAATGCGGGCACTGCGGCACGAAAGTCGGGATAATTCAGGGTGGCCAGCAGCTCCCGGTGCAACAGCCTGTTCGATACCCGTTTATTATCGCGAAAAAAATCAAGCAGAGCGGGAGAAAGCTGCGCCTCTCCCTCGGCTGCGGTTAATATCTCCGGCGCCGGAGCTCCGACCATGGCCGCCAGCTCACACACGTAGTCGGCGTGTGGCAGCGGCATATCGTCGGCCAGGTTGACGATGCGCCCGCTGCGCGGGCTGTGCATAGCCGCCAGCAATGCGGCCACGATGTCATCCACATGAATGCGACTTGAGAAATGCGGTGGCTGCCACTGCACCGCCTTGTATCCCCCCGCCCGCAATCGACCCAGCAGGTTGCGCCCCGGCCCGTAGATCCCGGCAATTCTGAATACTTCAGCCGGCAAGCCTGAATCAAACCACGCCTTTTCGGCCGTTAAGCGCTCGCGACCACGCGCACTGGCCGGCCGGCAAACCGTTGACTCATCCACCCAGCCACCGCAAGCGTCACCATAAACACCTGTGGTCGACAGATAGCCGGCCCAGCGAACAGAGGTCAGATGCGAGGCAATCTGCGGCAGCCACTGCGTCTGCGGGGCATACATCTCCGAGCCATCACGCACAAGCGGAATCGAATCGAGCAGACAGTCCACCATCGCCAGCAGCGATCGCGGCAACTGCAGGGGCGATTCGACCACCACAGCCTCAATACCCAGCGGCTCAAGTGCCGCAACCCGCTCTGCACTGCGCGTGGTCGCAACCACCCGCATCCCCTGCTGCAGGCAGGCCACAGCCACCCGTTCACCAACATATCCGCACCCGAGGATCAGCATACTCTGTCTGTCATTTTGCATCCGGCCAGACTAGCCGGCAGTCCATAAACAGCAATCTGCCAGGCCGTGCCCCCATTGCAGACTATTCCGCTTCAACTAGGAGCCTGTCTGACTTAAGCGATTCGTAGCGAGCAGGTGGGAGGGCGAGTCAAAAATGTTCCGGGATTGAGGAGCATAGTGGTAACTATGTGACGAAAGACCGGGGCATTTTGGGCCGCAATCCCTGCCGCGCAGTAGAGTTGAGTTAAGTCCGACAGGCTCCTAGCATGGCGAAATGTGTATCCCGACAAAGGACGAGCTGAATGCATGAGCTGTCGCTGTGCGAAGGTATCGTCGAGCTGCTGCAGGAACGGGCGGCAATCGATCATTTCAGCCAGGTAAAAACCGTACAGCTGCAAATTGGCCAACTCTCATGTGTGGAGCCGGAAGCCATGCGATTTGCCTTCGGGGCGGTATCGAAAAACAGCGTTGCCGCCGGTGCCACCCTGAATATTGAGCCGCTCCCGGGCATCGGCTGGTGCCACCGGTGCGCCGCTGAGGTCGCTATCGGCCAGCGCTACGACCCCTGCCCCTTGTGCGGCACGGCCCCGATTGAGATACGGCAAGGGGATGAAATGCGAATCAAACATGTGGAGGTGGTATAAATGTGTACAGTATGCGGATGTGGTGAAGATGCCAGTCATCACCACGATCATGACCATCAGGGGCACAGCCACCATCATGGCGCTCACAGCCACCATCATGGCGCTCACAGCCACGAGCATGCACACACACACGAGGAGCATGCCAGCGACCACCGCCATGACTACAGCCAGGGCGCAGCCGGCGTTCATGTCGCCGGCTTCTCACAATCGCGACTGATCAGCATCGAGCAGGATATTCTGAGCAAGAACAATCGCTATGCCGATGCCAACCGCCGCTGGCTGAACGAGCGAGGCATTCTGGCCCTGAATCTTGTCTCAAGCCCCGGAGCCGGAAAAACCACTCTGCTGACAAAAACCATTGAGGCTCTGGCCGGCACCATCCCCGTCGCCGTCATCGAGGGCGATCAGCAGACCGCCAACGACGCCGAGCGCATTCGCGCCACCGGTGTTACCGCTATCCAGATCAATACCGGCAAGGGCTGCCACCTCGATGGCCATATGGTCGGCCACGCCATCGGTGATCTGAATCCGGAACCGGCCAGCCTGCTGTTCATTGAAAATGTCGGCAACCTGGTCTGCCCGGCGGCATTTGACCTGGGTGAGGCGGCCAAGGTGGTCATTTTATCGGTGACGGAAGGAGCGGATAAACCGCTCAAATATCCGGATATGTTCCATGCCGCCAGCCTGATGATCATCCACAAAACCGACCTGCTTCCCTATGTCGATTTCGATGTGGATGCATGCTGCAATCATGCCCGGCGCATCAACCCCGGTATCCGTATCCTGCAGCTCTCAGCCACCACGGGCGAGGGCATGGAGCCATGGCTGAACTGGCTGCGGGCCCATCATGCCATTGCCCGGATCGGCATCGCCGCACCGGCCACGGAAGAGTCCCGCACCCACAGTGGAGAGTCCTGATGTGTCTGGCAGTACCGGCCAGGGTTGAGGCGCTGGATGAGGCAACCGCGATGGCCGTCGTCAGCCTTGATGGCATCCGCAAGGAGGTCTCGACGCAACTGCTGGAGCAGGTTGCCATCGGTGATTATGTGCTGATCCATGTCGGCTTTGCTCTTGAGCGCATCGATCCGGTCGAGGCGGCCAAAACGCTGGCGCTGTTTGCCGAGCTGCGGGCCATGGACGGTAACGCATGAAATATATCGATGAATTCCGCGATGGTGACACCGCCCGCCTGCTTGCCGGCCTGATTCATAAAGAGGTCAGCCCCGATCGCAATTACCGCCTGATGGAGTTCTGCGGCGGTCATACCCATGCCATTTTCCGTTTCGGCATCGTGGATCTGATGCCTGAAAATGTCCGCTTCGTACACGGCCCCGGTTGTCCTGTATGCGTATTGCCGGCAGGTCGCATTGAAGCGGCGATCAGACTGGCTGAAAGCAGCGATATCATCCTCTGTACCTATGCCGATCTGATGCGCGTACCGGCCGGAAAAAAGGACAGCCTGCACAAGGCCAGAGCCCGTGGTGCCGATATACGCATGATCTATTCGGCTACCGATGCACTGGCTATTGCCCAGGCCAACCCGGAACGGCAGGTGGTCTTTTTTGCCATCGGTTTTGAAACCACCACGCCACCAACTGCTGCGGTGATCAGGATTGCCGCAGCCATGGCGCTGACCAACTTTACGGTATTCTGCAACCATGTACTGACACCCCCGGCCATGGCCCACATCCTTGCCAGCGGCGAGGCAAGCATTGACGGCATTCTCGGCCCCTCACATGTCAGCACCATCATCGGCAGCCAGGCCTATGCCGACTGCTGCGCGCAATACCGCATGCCACTGGTGATTGCCGGCTTTGAGCCGGTGGATGTTATCCAGTCCACCCTGCTGCTGATTCGCCAGATCAATGAAGGCATCCATCGCGTGGAGAACCAGTATACCCGCGCAGTCAGCGCATCCGGCAACCGCAAGGCAAAGGCACTGATGGATGAGATCTTCGAACTGCGGCCACGGTTTGAGTGGCGCGGTCTTGGCGAGCTGCCCGACAGTGCCCTCGCCATTCGCCACACCTACGCCGCATTCGATGCGGAAAAACGTTTTCATATGGCCCCTGTCACCACAACCGATATCAAGGGCTGCATCTGCCCTGCCGTCCTGCGCGGGGTGAGCAACCCGGATGAGTGCAAGCTCTTCGGTACGGTCTGCACTCCGGAAGAGCCCAAAGGGGCCTGCATGGTCTCCTCCGAAGGGGCTTGTGCCGCCTATTACAGCTACGGACGCTTCCGTGCAGAGGTCACCTCATGAACAATCCCGACTTCAAACACGGGGTCATTGAAATGGCCCACGGCAGCGGCGGCAGAACATCCGCCACGCTGATCGAGTCACTGTTTGTCCGTCACTTCGATAACCCGCTGCTGCAACAGGGCAATGATCAGGCTGCATTTGCGGTCACATCCGGCCGCATGGTCATCACCACCGATGCCCATGTTGTGTCCCCCCTCTTTTTTCCGGGTGGCGATATCGGCTCACTCTCCGTGCACGGCACCATCAATGATGTCGCCATGGCCGGCGCACAACCGCTCTACCTCTCCGCCGCCTTTATTCTCGAGGAGGGATTTCCGCTGGCCGAGCTCGAACGCATTGTCATCAGCATGGCCAGAGCCAGTCGCGAAACGGGCATACCGGTTGTCACCGGTGATACCAAAGTGGTGGAGCGCGGCAAAGGCGACGGCGTCTTTATCACCACCACCGGCATCGGCGTGATCCCTGACGGCATTCATATCTCCGGTCATCTGGCCCGACCGGGTGATGCGATTATTCTATCCGGCTATATCGGCGATCATGGCACCGCCATTCTGTCCAGCCGTGAAGGGCTTGAGTTCGGCACCACCATCACTTCCGACTCTGCCGCTCTGCACACCCTGGTGGCCGCCATGATTGAGGTTGCGCCGGATATCCGTTGCCTGCGCGATCCGACCCGGGGCGGCCTTGCCACCACCCTCAATGAGCTGGCCCGTCAGTCGGGTGTCGGCATGCATATTGAAGAGGCGGCCATTCCGCTCAGGGCGGAGGTCAGGGGGGCCTGCGAGCTGCTTGGTCTTGATCCGCTCTATATGGCCAATGAAGGGAAGCTGGTCTGCATCGTACCACAGCAATCAGCCGGGAGGCTGCTGGCACGCATGCACCATCACCCGCTGGCCAGGCAGGCCGCCATCATCGGGCATGTCACCAGCGATGAGAGAAACCTGGTCGTCATGCAAACAGGCTTCGGTGGCATGCGCGTGGTCGACTGGCTGGCCGGAGAACAGCTGCCTCGCATCTGCTGATCCGGAAAAGCACATGACAGCCATAACCATTCGTATTCGCGGACTGGTGCAGGGGGTCGGCTTTCGCCCTTTCATCTGGCACCTGGCGACGGAGCTCGGCATCACCGGTTCCGTCCGCAATGACGGCGAAGGTGTACGCATTGACGCATGGGGGGAGAGCGAAACCCTTGAGCGCTTCCGGCTGCTGATCACGGCGCAACCGCCGCCACTGGCCCGGATCGATGCGCTCGAGCAGATGGCCGGCGACATGGCTGCGCGGCCCGATCAATTCGTGATTGCAGCAAGCGATTGCAGCACAAGCATACACGCCACCCCCGTCACCCCCGATGCGGCCCTCTGCCCTGCCTGCATGGCGGAAATTCACACGCCATCCAGCCGTTTTTTTGACTACCCGTTCACCAGCTGCACACACTGCGGCCCCCGCCTTTCCATTGTACGGGCCACCCCCTACGATCGAGCCAACACCAGCATGGCGCCCTTCCCGATGTGTGCATCATGCCAGCGTGAATATGATGATCCGGCCAACCGGCGCTTTCATGCCCAGGCCCACACCTGTCCGGCATGCGGGCCATCTATCTGGCTGGAGGATGCAAGCGGCCGGCGCAGCGATACCGCAACAGCGACTGCAATCCTTGACCGTACGGCCGCACTGCTCAGCCAGGGGCTGATCATTGCCATCAAGGGAACCGGCGGCATTCAGCTGGCTGTCGATGCCACGAATCATGCCGCCGTTACCCGTTTGCGCCGTCGCAAGCAGCGCTATGACAAACCCTTCGCACTGATGGGGCGGGATATCGCCGCCATCGCCTGCCATGCCAGCGTGACACCCGCTGAGGCAGAGCTGCTGAGCTCAGCGGCGGCCCCCATTGTGCTGCTTGCACCTCATCCGCAACAAAGCAAGGACACTCCCAGACCACTGGCCACGGCCATTGCCCCCGGCCAGTCGCGTCTTGGCTTTATGCTGCCCAACAGCCCGTTGCACAGCCTGCTGATGGCACGGCTGCAACACCCGATTGTACTGACATCCGGTAACCGCTCGGATGAACCGCAATGTATCGATAACAGCGATGCCCGCGACCGCCTTGCCGGCATCGCTGATCATTTCCTGCTGCATAACCGGGACATCGTTAACCGGCTGGATGATTCGGTGGTCACCTTCATGGCGGAGGCCCCCCGACTGCTTCGCCGCGCACGCGGCTATGCCCCGTCGCCTCTTCTGTTGCATCACAGCTTTGCACGTTGTGGTCATATACTGGCCATGGGCAGCGAGATGAAAAACACCTTCTGCCAGCTTTCCGGGCGAGAGGCCATCCTCTCCCAGCACACCGGTGATCTGGAGCATGCGGCAACCCGTCACGACTATCACCATGCGCTTGAGCTCTACCGGCAGCTGTTTGCCTTCAACCCGGCATGCATCGCCATTGATCAGCATCCCGACTACCTGTCCGGCCGCATCGGCACCGATATGGCCGGACAGGAGCGCATTCCCCTGCTACCGATCCAGCATCACCATGCTCATATCGCTGCCGTCATGGCCGAAAACCAGCTGCCACTCGATGGCAAGCCGGTGCTGGGAATTGCGCTTGACGGACTTGGCTTCGGCAGTGATGGCACACTGTGGGGGGGCGAATTTCTGCTGGCCGACTATTGCCACTACAAACGGCTCGCCTGCTTCCAGCCAGTGCCCATGCCGGGAGGCACGCAGGCCATCAGAGAGCCATGGCGCAACTGCTTTGCCCACCTGCATGCGGCCGGTTGGGATGATATCAGCCGCCGTTTTGCCGATACCGACATCATCCGCTTTCTGCATACCAGGCCGCTGCCCGTCCTGCATCGCATGATTGAACAGGGAATCAATACCCCGGCCAGCTCCTCCTGCGGGAGACTGTTTGATGCCGTTGCAGCAGCGCTCGCTATCTGCCGTCATCAGGTCAGCTATGAAGGACAGGCGGCCATCGAGCTGGAAAATCTTGCCCGCTCAGCCTGGAGCAGGCACACACCAGCCTATCCATACCGCCTGGAGAGGCGCGCCGATACGCTGCAGATCATTCACTGGCAACCGATGTGGCAGGCATTGCTGGACGATCTGCAGCAGCAGCTGCCGACGGCAGAGATTGCGGCGCGCTTTCATCGCACCCTCAGCCATGCCATCACTGCACTGGCACAGCAGCTATGTCACAGCCATGCCACTGCCATTGTGGTACTATGCGGTGGCGCTTTTCAGAATCGTCTGCTATTGGAAGCTGTGACTGCTGATTTAGCCGACAAAACACCGCAACTGCTGATCGCCGGGCAAACACCGCTGAATGATGGCGGGCTGGCACTGGGACAGGCCGCCATCGCTGCTGCCACACAATGGACAAAGGGCACACAACATGATTGAAATTCTTCTGCTCGGATTTTTCCTTGGTATCCGCCATGCGATGGAGTCCGACCACATCGCCGCAGTCGCCACACTGGTCAGCCGCTCCCCCTCGGTGCGCGAGTCAATCCGGCTGGGCTCCATATGGGGACTGGGGCACACGACAACCCTGTTGATCTTCGGCAGCTCCGTCATACTGCTTGATCAAATCATCCCGGAACGGCTGGCGATGATGCTGGAGTTCGCGGTCGGTGCCATGCTGGTTCTGCTTGGCATCGATGTGCTCCGCCGGCTGATCAAAACAGGTATCCACTTTCATCTCCACCGTCATGCCGATGGTTCACGCCACTGGCATGCCCACATGCACCATGAGGAAGGGAGTAAACTTGCAGGCGACAGCCACGCGCATACGCACCCCGCCCCGTTTCCTCTGCGCGCCCTGCTGATCGGCATGATGCATGGTATGGCCGGGTCCGCCGCGCTGATCGCCCTCACCCTGCAATCGGTGCACTCCCTTGCCACGGGCATGATCTATATCGCTCTCTTTGGCCTGGGTTCTATCGCCGGTATGGCGGCACTGTCGGTAGCGATCATGTTTCCGCTTCGCCACTCGGCCCGTCGTTTTGGCCCGTTACATCAATACCTTCAACTGGCTATCGGCAGCATCACGCTACTTCTCGGTGCCAACATCATGTTTGAGATCGCCTCAAACGGTCCGTTTTAGGCGCACGCCAGGCACGGCAACAACACCTTAACCCCTTTTTTAAATGGCCATATCCCGATACAATGCGAGCACGCAAAAGGAGTTTCCCATGCACGTACATCACGGGCAGGAGAGCCAGCCCGGCTTTCTGACGCAACCACAGCTCAACGACCACCTGCTTCACCGTCTTCATGATCTGCAAACCCGCTTTCGCCACATCCCGCAACCATCGATTGCCGAACTGGCTGAGGAGCTGCAACTTCCGATCACGCAGGTGGAGGCCGTCATCGATTTTTACGCGTTTTTTCACCGCCAGCCACGCGGCCAGACTGATATCCTGTTCAGTAACTGTACCAGCTGCGGCGATCTCGCCCTGATGCAACAGCTCTGCGACCGGCTGCAGGTTGAACCGGAACAGACCCGTGCAGATGGCCGCATCTCCATTGGTCAGGCCTCCTGTATCGGCATGTGTGATCATGGCCCCTCCGCGCTCGTCAACGGTATCCCGCTGACATCGATCACGGCCGAACTGATTGAGCAGATGGCAGCACTTATTGAATCGGATACGCCTGTTGCCAGCTGGCCTGAAAACTGGTTCCGGGTCGGCAATCATATCCGCAAGGAGGGATTGCTGCTGAGTGAATCATTTGAACCGGGCTCCGCCCTGAAGTCCATGCGCGGCCGCAATCGTGACCAGCTGCTCGAAGCCATTACGGCTTCCGGCCTGAAAGGGCGCGGCGGCGCCGGCTTTTCCACCGGCATGAAGTGGCAATTCTGCCGCGATGCCGAAAGCACCACCCGCTATGTGGTCTGTAATGCCGACGAGGGTGAGCCGGGCACATTCAAGGACCGAATCCTGCTCAACAGTCATGCCGATGAGGTCTTCGAGGGCATGACCATTTGCGGCCATATCATTGGCGCCACACAAGGTTACCTCTACCTGCGCGGTGAATACCGTTATCTGCTGGATGCCCTCAATACCACGCTGCAACGCAGACGTGATGCAGGCTTGCTGGGGGCCAACATTCTCGGTGAAGGTATCGATTTTGATATTGCCATCGTGGTCGGAGCCGGTGCCTACATCTGTGGCGAGGAATCCGCCCTGATCGAGTCGATGGAGCAAAAACCTGGAATTCCGCGCATCCGCCCGCCCTTCCCGGTCACCTGCGGCTTCCGCAATCAACCGACAGTGGTCAATAATGTCGAAACACTGGCGGCGGCAGCCAATATCATTCTGCGCGGCCATGAGTGGTTTGAAACACGTGGCACATGGCAATCCAGAGGCAGCAAACTGCTATCGGTATCCGGTGACTGTGCCCGCCCCGGCATTTACGAAGTCGCCTTCGGCGTGACCATTGAGGATATCCTGCACGATTGCGGCGCCACCGATGTACAGGCGGTCCAGGTCGGTGGCCCCTCCGGCTCTCTGGTCGGCCCCGACAAATTCAGCCACTGCATCGCATTCGAGGATATCGCCACCGGCGGCTCATTCATGATCTTCAACCATACGCGCGACCTGCTCGACATCATCGGCAAGTTCACCCGCTTTTTTGCTCATGAGAGCTGCGGCTTCTGCACCCCTTGCCGGGTGGGGACCACGCTGCTGAACAATGGCATGCAGAAAATCTGCAGTGGTCATGGAACGGCCCATGACGTCGATGAGCTGGCCCGCACCGCAGCACTGGTATCCCGACGCTCGCACTGCGGCCTGGGCATCACCGCCGCCAATCCGATTCGGGATGGCCTGAAACACTTTCCGCAACTCTTCGAAGCCCGGTTATTACATCAGGAGATGGAGCCTGAGTTCAACCTTGATGCATCGCTGGCCGAAGCACGCAAACTGACCCGTCGCGACGACGCGGAGGCACACCTATGAGCAGCATTAATATTGACGGCACCGATGTACCGTTTGAGCCGGGACAGACCATTATGGATGCGGCCCTTGCCGCCGGTGTCTACATTCCACACCTGTGCCACAAACCGGGCATCTCCCCGCACGGCAGCTGCAAGCTCTGCACGGTCGATGTCAATGGACGTGCCGTTTCCGCCTGCACGATGGCGGCAGCCGAAGGGCAAAAGATCGAAAATAACACGCCGGCACTGAATGAAGTACGCAAATCAATTACCCAGATGCTGTTCATCGAGGGTAACCACCTTTGCCCATCCTGCGAAAAAACCGGCGACTGCACCCTGCAGGCGGTTGGCTATCATCTTGGTATGCTCGATGGCCACTATCCGCAGTTCTATCCTCGCCGCGAGGTGGATGCATCGCACCCCTCGCTGGTACTGGACCGGGATCGCTGCATCATGTGCGAGCTGTGTGTTCGTGCCAGCCGCGAGGTTGACGGCAAAGATGTTTTTGCCATTGGCGGCCGCGGCACCGGGCGTCACCTGATTGTCAACTCGGCCACTGGCAAGCTGGCCGACTCCGATATTACCACCGATGATCTGGCCGCCCATATCTGTCCGGTCGGAGCCATTCTGATCAAGGATCATGGCTATGAAGTGCCGATCGGACGGCGCACCTTCGACCTGCACAGTGTTGCCGAAACCGACCTGGGCGAAGTTAAACTGACCAAAACGAGGCATCACGATGAGTAAGGTACGCGTAGCCACCACTTCACTGGCCGGCTGTTTCGGCTGTCATATGTCATTCCTCGACATGGATGAGCGTATTGTCGGGCTGCTCGAGCATGTGGAATTCAGCCGCTCCCCGATCAATGATATCAAGCACTGCGAGCCGTGCGATATCGGTCTTGTCGAAGGAGCCCTGTGCAATGCGGATAACGTGCATGTGCTCAGGGAGTTTCGCGAAAACTGCAAAATCCTGATTGCCGTCGGCGCCTGCGCCATCAATGGCGGCGTGCCGGCCATGCGCAACCACTTCAGCCTGCAGGAGTGTCTTGAAGAGGCCTTTCTCGATGAAATCGGCGTGGATAACCCGCACATCCCGAATGATGTCGAGATTCCGCTGCTGCTATCGAAGGTCCATCCGCTGCATGAGGTGGTGAAGGTCGACTACTACCTGCCCGGTTGTCCGCCTCCGGCCGATGCCTTTGTGAAGATTCTCACCGACCTTCTTGAGGGGCGTGAGCCGGCCCTGCCGAAAAACATGCTGCACTATGACTAGAGAAGGCCTGATCAGCGCTTCCGCGCCGGCCATCAATGGCCTGCCAAAGCAACGAACAAGAGACGTTCCGGCCTTTGCAGACTGATATTTGCCAGGCTGCAATCAATCAGCATCGACCCAGGTGCTGATTGACCCGGCCTGCCGCGGTGAACCCGCCCTGCCTTTAAGGAGTTTACATGAGCAACAATGAAAAGCTGAGACGTATTGCTGTCGACCCGGTCAGCCGCGTTGAGGGACATGGAAAAATCACCCTGCTTCTGGATGAGGCAAACCATGTACGCGAAGCGCGTTTCCATATTGTCGAGTTTCGCGGCTTTGAGAAATTCATTCAGGGGCGCCCCTACTGGGAGGTGCCCTACTTTGTGCAGCGACTGTGCGGCATCTGCCCTGTATCTCATCATCTGGCGGCGGCAAAAGCCGTCGATCAGCTGGTCGGCGTCGATACCCTCACCCCGACCGCGACCAAGCTGCGGCAGCTGCTTCACTTCGGCCAGACGCTGCAGTCCCATGCCCTGCACTTTTTTCACCTCTCCTCTCCCGACCTTCTCTTCGGCTTCGGCTCGAATCTTCAGCACCGCAATATTGTAGGCGTCATTGAGGATTACCCGGATCTGGCCCTGAAAGGGGTCAGGCTGCGCAAATACGGCCAGCAGGTCATTGAGGTGATTGCCGGCAAACGTATTCATGGTGCAGCGACAGTCGCAGGAGGCATGAACAAATCGCTGACGCTCGAGGAGCGTGATCGCCTGCTGGTTGATCTCAACGATGTGCTCGGCTGGGCCCAGGATGCCGTCGCCCTGAATGAGAAGATCCATACCGAACACCCGGAAAATCACGGCTTCGGCCGTCTGAACAGCAATTACCTGAGCATGGTCGGTCCTCGTGGCGAGCTTGAGCTCTATCATGGCGGCCTTCGTGCCAACCGGGCCGATGGCAGCGCCATCTTTGACCAGTTTGACTATCGCGGTTATTTCAATGCCATCCGCGAAGAGGTGCGTTCGTGGAGCTATATGAAGTTCCCTTATCTGACCGAACTTGGGCGTGATGACGGCTGGTATCGCGTCGGCCCGCTTGCCCGCATCAACAACTGTAACTTCATCACAACCCCTCTGGCCGAGGCGGCACGCCAGCGCTTCCGCGCCTTTGCCGATGGCGGCTTTGTCCATGACACACTCGCCTATCACTGGGCACGCATGATCGAGGTACTGCACTGTGCCGAATCGATCCGGGATCTGCTGCTGGATCGGGACATCATGGGGACGGAGCTGATCACCACCGGCGAGAAGCGCGAAGAGGGCATCGGCGTCATTGAAGCACCTCGCGGCACCCTGTTTCACCACTATAAGATCAATGAGGACGGCACCATCAAAAAGGCCAACCTCATTGTTTCAACCACCAGCAATAACCAGGCAATGAATGAATCGGTGCGCTCGGTCGCCAACGAATACCTGGATGGCCACGAAATTACCGAAGGGTTGCTCAACCACCTTGAGGTAGCGATTCGTGCCTATGACCCGTGCCTTTCATGCGCCACCCATGCACTCGGCAAGATGCCACTGGAGATTGAGTTGATCGGGGCAAAGGGAGAGATGGTTGATCGCGTGGCCAAAGCAGCCAGCGGCACCATCACCCGCACACGTTGACCACAGCAGCCATCCTGATCTTCGGTTACGGTAACCCCGGTCGCGGCGATGACGCGCTGGGGCCGGAGCTGGTTGCAGCCATCGAGTCGGAGGCACTGGCAGAGGTGGAGTGCCAGAATGACATGCAACTGCAGGTGGAGCATGTCACCGATCTGCAGGGGCGTCAGCTGCTGCTCTTTGTCGATGCCGATGCCTCCTGCCAGCCACCGTTCCATTTTTCCGCCATCCGGGGTGAAAAGGATGACAGCTATACATCCCATGCCATGACCCCGCATGCACTGCTGCACGCCTTCCAACAGGTGTATCACCAGGAGCCGCCGCCGGCATTTCTGCTACGCATACGCGGCTATCAGTTTGAACTGGGCGAATCACTGAGCCGGCAGGCGGGCGGCCACCTTGATGCGGCGATCGACTTCGTTCAACAGCGCTGCCGGCAACCGCATGCAACCGCCTGGCAGGAATCAGCAACACCTGACCTTTGACCCGATTTGTGGTACCCTCCCATGCGGGCATAAGGGGGCTATCATGCTGGAAGCAGATAACCGTCCATGGGGGCGATGGGAAGAGTACCTGAACGAACCCGGCTATCGGGTCAAACGGCTGATCATTCATGTCGGCAAACGTTTTTCACTGCAGCGACATAAAAAGCGCAGTGAGCACTGGGTCATCGTGCGAGGGACAGGCAAGGTCACCATCAACGATGAGACCAGAGTGATCACCGCCGGTGATCGGGTCTTCATCGGCGTGGGTGATCTGCACCGGCTGGAGAATACCGGCGAGGAGTTTCTCGTCGTCATTGAAACGCAGATGGGCATCTGTCTGGAAGAGGATATTATCCGCATCGAGGATGACTGGGGCCGAAGCTGAGAATTCTGCGGGTACCATCCTGATCAATTCCCGACTACCATTGCGCCGACATATCGCCCGTTCACAGCGGGCGTGATAAAAGTTTATCAGTATCAGAATGAGAGTGAGCAGATATGGGAAGAGCGTTTGAAGTTCGTAAAGCATCGATGGCCAAAACGGCTGCGGCAAAAACCAAGGTATATTCAAAATATGGCCGTGAAATCTATGTCAGCGCCAAAAGTGGCGGCAGTGACCCATCGACCAACCTGAGCCTGCGCCGACTGCTGGAGAAGGCAAAAAAAGACCAGGTACCCAGCCATATCATCGACAAGGCTCTGGACAAGGCCAATGGCGCCGGCGGCGAAGACTACTCCAGCTCGCGTTTCGAGGGCTTCGGACCGGCCGGAACCATGCTGATTATTGACTGCCTGACCGACAATAATACCCGCACATTCAATGATGTCCGCCTCTGCTTCACCAAGAATGACGCCAAACTGGGTGGTCCGGGCGCTGTTGCCCATATGTTTGATCACCTGGCGATTTTCTCCTTCAAGGGTAGCGATGAAGATGCTGTGCTTGAGGCCCTGATGATGGCCGATATCGACGTCACCGATGTTGAAAGCGAAGATGGCCAAATCACTGTATTTGCCCCCAGCAGCGAGTTTTTCAACACCCGCAACGCGCTTGCCGAAGCATTCCCTGATATTGATTTTGAGACCGAAGAGATCGCCTTTGTACCGCAGAACAGCTGCACCATCAGTGGTGAGGATGCGGCCGTGTTTGAAAAGCTTGTCGACATGCTCAATGACTGTGATGACGTGCAGAATGTCTATCACAATGCAGAGATTGCCTGATTCCACACAACCGCTGACACCTGTCACACCGCAAAAAGCCCCGACCCTCAAGGCCGGGGCTTTTTCATTTTCAGCACCGCCCTGTCGCGCTCAGCACACCGTGATACGCGCACGTTTAAATGCCGCAACCAGCTCAGGATCAAACTGTGTGCCCGCCCCCTGCTCCAGCCGCTCAATCGCCTGCTCTGCCGGCAAACCACGACGATAAGGGCGATCCGCAGTCATCGCATCGAACGCATCGGCAACCGCCATGATTCTCGCTCCGATCGGAATCTCCTCCCCGCCAATGCCATCCGGATAGCCGGCCCCGTTGAACCATTCGTGGTGATGTCGAATCATCGGGATATAAGGGTGCAGCATCTTAATTTTACCCAGGATCTGGGCGCCATCCTCCGGGTGACGCTGAATGATGGCGTACTCCTCTTCGCTCAGGCGTCCCTGCTTGTTCAGAATCGCCCCCGGCACACCGATCTTGCCCAGATCATGCAACAGCCCGGCAATACGCAACTCTTCAAGCTGCTCACCGTGCCAGCCGATCTGCTCAGCCAGCGCCATCGCATAGCCGGTTACCCGGCGGGAGTGACCGGCCGTCCACGGTGATTTCTTTTCAACCGACTCAGCCATCGCCAGCACGGTCTCCATCAACTGCTCAACCAGCTGCTCATACAAGCGACTCATCTCGATGGCTGCGCCCATCTGACCGATCAGTGCACGACAGACCTGAATCTTGCGGGCATCAATCGGCTCGCGCTCACGCGCGCGGAACTCACTGAGCACGACCACGCCAAACACCTTCCCCTTATGCCCGAACGGCATGCAGATCGCGGCCTCTGCCTGGTCCAGCCGCAACAGCTTACGCTCTGCCTCACTGATCTCCGCCTCATGATTCAACAGGATATAGTCATTGAGCTGAATTGCACTCCAGATATCCGGACAATTATCCCTTGTCCCTTTAACCGGCAACTGCTCTGACAACGGCCGGATCGGATACTCAAGCGCCACCTCCATCTCATCCTGCTCATTCAGCATCAACACCCTGCAACTGGTCACGCTGAGCACCTCCACCAGCGTACGCGAGAATTTGGCCAGTACCTCCTCCTGTGGCTCACCCGACCCGATATGCTGACTGGTCTCCATCAGATGACTCAGCTCAAGCGTCTGTTCCCGGATCACCTTTTCCTGATCCCCCAGAAGCTCACGGATCTTTGCCGCCATACGGTTGAATGCCCTGATCACGCGCCCCAGCTCGCTCTCACCTTCACCGCCGATATCGCTGCTTAAATCACCCTGAGCCATATGATCGGCCGCATCGCCCAAACGAAAAAGAGGGGTGAACACCAGCCGGTTAAGCACCCACAGCAGCAACAGCAACAGCAACACAAGCTCACCGATATTCAGCAGCCACAGCTCAGCACGCTCCTTGCGAATACTCTGCTGAAACTCACTCTGATCGATCCGCAGAGAGAGCGCTCCCAGCGATTCATCCAGACTCGCCTGATGGCATTTCAGGCATTGCTGCTCGGCAAACAGCGGGTAGACAAACTCAATGATATCACGGCCATTTTCCTGTCGCTGATCAATCAGAGGCTGGGCACTGCGCAGCCCCTCTTTCTCGAGCAGCGTCTTTGGCAACTCATGCCGGTGAATACCGAACTGGCGATCCAGCGGTGCACCATGCAACACACGCAGATCCATAATCCGGGGCTCGCGATCGACAATGCGCTTGTAGCTTTCATCCAGCATTTCATCACTCGCGCCTGCACTCATCATGCCGAAGATCGCCGTCCTGAAACTATCCCCCATCATGCTGAGCTGGCGGTAGGAGAGCTCCTGCATCTGCCGGTTGATATGCTGGCGGGTCACCCAGTAGCCACTGGCCAGGATGGCAGTCACCATCAGTGCAACCACAAGTATCACATGTATGCGAACAGACGTACGATAGTACTTCACCGGAACATCACCTCCAGCCTGCGAGCCTGAAGGTGGCCGGCATACCGCATAAGTAGCAAATCAGGGGCCACCCGGAGTCAAAACTGGCACCGGATATGCTGAATCCACTCTTGTTCTGCCCGGCCGGGCGAAACATCGCTGGGAGAGGCAACGCAATCATGACAATCCATACCGATATTCAGTGGCTGGCTGATCGCCGCACCAAAATCATCGCGACCCTTGGGCCGGCCTCCGCCAATGCCATGACCATCTGTCGCCTGCTCATGGCCGGTGTGAATCTGTTCAGAGTGAATATGTCGCACGGCAATCATCACGAGCATGGCGACATGATCAGGCTCATTCGCCGCCTCTCTGCGGAGGTGGAAAAGCCGGTGGCCATTCTTGCTGACCTGTGCGGCCCGAAGATCAGGGTTGGCACATTTGCCGGCGGCAGCATCACCCTGAACAACGATGAAAAAGTGATCATCACCACCCGTGATGTCATCGGTAAAAGCGGATTGATTCCTTCGCAGTATCCAAAGCTTGCCGCGGATATCGCGGTCGGACAGCACATCCTGCTTGCCGACGGATTGATGGAGCTGAAGGTCGAGGCCATTGAAGGTACAGAAGTGCACTGCGTCGTCCTGCAGGGGGGGCAACTGAGTGATCACAAGGGGATGAACCTGCCCGATACGCATGTGACGGCGGCATCACTGACCGACAAGGACCGGCTGGATGCCGAGTTTGCCCTTGGCTGCGGCGTCGATTTTCTCGCCCTCTCATTCGTGCGCACAGCCTTTGACGTCAAGGCGCTCAGGGCCTTGATCAACAAAGCCGGCACATCCACCGGGCTGGTGGCAAAAATCGAGCGCGCCGAAGCGCTGCAGCATATTGAGGATATTCTTGCTGCGGCAGATGCAATCATGGTGGCTCGCGGCGATCTTGGTGTCGAACTGCCCCCGGAAAAAGTCCCCATGATACAGCAGGCACTGATCACGCGGGCCAGAGAGGCCAACAAACCGGTGATCATTGCGACCCAGATGCTGGAATCGATGATTGATCAGATCAGACCGACCCGGGCAGAAGTCAGCGATGTCTCCCATGCCGTCACCTCCGGTGCTGATGCCATCATGTTATCGGCGGAAACTGCAGCCGGCCTCCACCCGGTTGAGGCTGTCGAAATGATGGACCGGGTGGCCCGCTATACCGAAAGCAGCCTCTGGTATGGCGGGACATTCGGATCCTTCGATATGGAAAAAACATCCAGGCAGGGTATGCCGGTCACCGATGCGCTGGCGGTGTCGACGGCCCAGCTGTCAAGAGATCTGCAGGTCAAATGCATCATTGTTATCTCGGAAAGCGGCACATCGGCCACGGCGGTCAGCAGCGCCCGCCCTGCCGCCCCCGTCATCGCCATTACAGCCATACCGGCCACATTCCGCCAGATGTGCCTGCTATGGGGGGTTCAGCCGGTGCTGATCAAGCCCGAAGAGTTAAGTAACAAGGTTTCACTGGCCCGCTTCTGGGCACGGACATACGGGCTGGTGCAGCCGGGTGATCGAATTCTGCTGGTCAGGTGGTTTCATCAGGACCCGATCAAAAACACACCATCCATCACAATTTTGAATGTATGAATCGTTTACAAATACGATTCCGTACCGCTACCGTGCCCTCTCGCCGGAAGGAGGTTTAACCCCGTGCAACCGAGTCAGATGATAAAAACAGTTCTGCTCCTGCTGCTTGCCACACTGCTACCGGCTGGCTGTAGTAACGAGCCCAGCAGTCAGCCGCCGCAGCATGACAGCCAGAACGGTAGTGAAGTAAAAATCGGCCGGCTGATCTGTGGCGGCCACCTCTCACTCGCCATCGTTGAAAACAGGATGCAACAGGAGCTGACCACCTTTCACCTTAAAACAGTCCAGAACCATGACTGGAATGATGTGATCCGGCAGATGAAAAGCGGTGAGCTGGCCGGTACATTTATTTTGTCTCCGCTGGCAATGCAGATGATCAGAGAGGGGCTGCCGGCAAAGATCGTGATGCTGGCAGACCGTAATGGCAATGGTTTTGTGCTGTCGAAGCAGTATAAAAGCATCGATGCCCTGAAAGGAAAAAAAGCGATTATTGCCGTACCCCATATCTTCTCGCAGCACCATCTGCTGCTCTACCTGGCATTGAAACAACACCATGTGCCCTACAGCGATGTCACCGTCGTCGGCATGCCGCCGCGGGATATGATTACCTCACTCAAACGGGGAGAGATCGACGGCTTTGTCGTTGGCGAACCGGAGGGGAACAAATCTGTCACCCTTGGTATCGGCTGGATGGCGGCGATCTCGCCAACGATCTGGCACAACCACCCGGACCATGTTTTTCTAGCCTCGGACCGCTTTATCAGCGAACACCCGGATCAGCTGCAACAGCTTATCACTGCCCTCAAAAAAGGCGGTCTGTTCATTGAAAAAAATCCGCATCAGGCTGCTGTCATGGGCGAGGATTATACCGGCTCCAGTGCCGCTGTATTTGAGCAGGTGCTAACACAGCCGGCTGACTGGATTGACTACTCCGATATGATCCCGAGTGACGATCGGATCAGGGCACTGGCAGAGGTCATGGTTGACATGGGGCTATGGAAAGAGCTGCCTGAAAACCTTGCCGATTACACCGACCAGCGCTTCATTCTGAAAGCAACCGCAGAGACTGCGCGTTGAGTCGTCAAGCACAGAGATTGCGTGTCCCTGTTCACTAGTATTCCGCTGAGCCGCCTCTGGTACAGCCTGATTATTCTGGCATCGCTGTTGCCTGCAGCTGTACTTGCCCCCTGGCTCTCCAGCCAGGCCCACAGCCTGCTGCTTGATCGGGCCATGCTCAGTGAAGAGCTCTATCATAAAGAGCTGGCCACCACGCTCTATCTTGAAATGGACCGCCTCACGGCTGTGTTACAGAGCAAATCCGACACCGTCGCCTATATATTGGGCCATCAGGGTAGCACCGACGCGGTTCGTGAGCTGATCGCCACACTCAACCGGCGCGATGCGGAAATCTCATCCATCGTCATCCTTGGTCCCTCTGCTCAGGTCATCGCAACCGCCAACATGGCCGCTTTTTCAGCTGACCGGATGAGTCGCTCAACCCCGGCCTTCGCTGTTCCGATGCACGGACGTATCTTTATCGGCTCGCCGCGGAGGCTGGCGGACAACCAGCTTGGCTTTCTCATCGCGATTCCGCTCATAGCCGGTGACAAGAGCTTGGGCGTGATGATCGGTGCCATTCATATGGATGAGTTCTGGCAGAGCATTCAATCAAGGCTTCCCGCCCATCACTCCAGAACCTACCTGACCGACGGACGAGGCTCCCTCCTCACCAGACTGGCTGACCATGCCCTGCAACAGGGAGCGCTGCTATCAGAAAAACCGATCGTACGTGCACTGCTGGCCAGAGAGGAGTGGCACCGCCACACCATTTTTCCAGGCATCAACGGACAAGCCGTCTTCGGTATCGGCACCCTCGTACATACACTCGAATGGGGCATCATCTCGGAAATACCGGCAGCCAGCATCGATGCCGAGATCACCCGGGCCCAGCACATACTGGTCACTATCGTCATCTTTCTGCATATGCTGTTTGCCATCGTCGGCCTGCTCTGGATCCGGCGCCTGCTGGCACCGGTCAGCCAATTGACACAGGTCATGAAAGAGGCCGCCGATGGTGACTATACCGGTACCATGGCCCCCTCCCGCTACCGTGAAATCGATACGCTCGGTCGCTCGTTCAACCGTATGATTCATGCCATCGAACAGCGTCAGTCTGCCCTGGAAAAGATGACCCTGGCCATGGAGCAGCTGGGTGAAGCGATCATCATTACCGATCACAATGGCATCATTGAATATGTAAACAGTGCATTTACCCGTAACACCGGCTTCACCGCCACCGAAGTCATCGGAAAATCCCCCCGGTTGCTGAACAGCCGACAGCAATCCGAAACCTTTTATCAGGAGCTGTGGCAGACCATTCTCACCGGCCAGACCTGGCATGGCACCCTGACCAACCGCAAAAAGGATGGCTCCCTCTACCCTGTACTGATGAGTATTGCAGCCATCCATCACCATGACCGCATCACCCACTTTGTCGCCGTACAACAGGATATGAGCAGACAGAACATGCTGGAGGAGCAGTTGCGCCAGTCGCAGAAGATGGAGGCGATCGGCACACTGGTCGGCGGCATCGCCCATGATTTCAATAATATGCTCGCAGGCATGACCGGCAACCTCTACCTGGCCAAACGAAAGATCCCGGCTGAATCCGCAGCCATGGAAAAGCTGGCAAATGTTGAGCTGCTCTCCTTCCGTGCTGCTGAGATGATTCAGCAGCTGCTGACGTTTGCCCGCAAAGGTGTGGTCAGCATGAAACCGGTGGCGCTGGTCCCGTTTATCCGTGAGCTTTCCAGCTTCATACACACGGCGGTGCCTGAAAACATCGTCATGACAGAAGAGATCTGCAGTGAAGAGATGACCATTCTCGGAGACAAGGGGCAGCTGCATCAGGTGATGCTGAACCTGGTCAATAACGCCCGCGATGCCCTTGACGGCATTGCCCAGCCGCACATAGAGATACGTCTTGCCCCATTCTCCACGGATGAACCGTTTCTCCGCAGCCGGCCACATATTCCCCCCGGCCGTTATGCGCTGCTGAGCGTCAGCGATAATGGCTGTGGCATTCCGGCTGAGCAGATGAAGCATCTGTATGAGCCATTTTTTACCACCAAGGAGCAGGGCAAGGGAACCGGCCTCGGACTGGCCATGGTGTTCGGTGCCATCCAGACCCACGGCGGTTTTATCGAAGTGGAAAGTGCAGCCGACAAAGGTACCACATTCCACATCTATCTCCCGTTAAGCGAGGCAACCGGCACCACAGAGCCAGGTGAGTGGCAAAGCGCACCGCCATGCGATGGCGAGGGCGCATGGATTCTGCTGGCGGATGATGAGCAGCATATTCGTGAAACGGGCAAGGAGGTGCTGGAGGAGATGGGCTACCGGGTGATGATTGCCGCGCACGGTCGGGAGGCAGTCGAACTCTATTCAGCCCATGCATCAACCATCGCACTATGTATTTTCGATCTGGTCATGCCCGTCATGGGCGGCCACGAAGCGGCCATCGCCATCCGCACCATCAATCCGCATGCGCGGATCATCTTTGCCACCGGTTATGATAAAAGCATTCTAGCCGGCATGGGCGATGAAACGATCATCAGCAAACCATTTACCATTGAAGCCATCAGTCAGCTGATCGCGCAGAAGCTCAACCGTCCATCAGATTCTGTGTGATAAAAGAAAACAGGCCGGACAAAGCCGGCCTGAAAATCATCGTGAAGGTGCTGTTACGCTTGTTGCGGACGACCGAGCATCACCGCCGCAGACTGTTTTTCCGCCTCCAGCTCTTCGATCCGGTAGCTTGAAGGGTCGGCCAGTAACGTCATCACCAGCTTGTGGTTCATATCATGGCCGGTCAATTCCCCCTCAAAGGCACCGACAATCGGGTAACCGGATAGGGAAAGATCGCCCAGGGTATCGAGAATCTTGTGGCGCACGCACTCATCCTCGTAACGCAAGCCACCTTCATTCACCACCCGGTGCGTATCAAGCACAACGGCATTTTCCAGAGAGCCGCCGAGAGCGAGTCCCGCCTTCTGCAGCGCCTCAACCTCATGCAGGAAACCGAAGGTACGGGCACGACTGATTTCACGGGTATAAGCCTGACGTGAAAAGTCGATTTTAACGCGACGACGACGAAGCAGCGGGTGATCATAATCCAGCAGATAGGAAATACTGAATCCGGCCGCAGGATAAAGGGCGCAACGCTTGTTACCCTCTTCCACCTCGACGCGCTTGAGAATACGCATCACTTTTTTGGCGCGCGACTGTTCGCGGATGCCGGCGCACTGGATCAGAAACACAAACGGCGCCGAGGAGCCATCCATAATCGGCACTTCAGGACCACTGACCTCAATACGGGCATTGTCCACACCAAGACCGGCAAAGGCGGAGAGAAGATGCTCCACCGTAGAAATACAGGCATTGCCCTGACCAATCGTGGTGCACAGGCGTGTATCCGTCACCTGATCAGCACGCGCCGGAATCTCGACACCAAGATCGGAGCGCACAAACGTAATACCGCTGTTTTCAGCAGCAGGGTGTAACACCAGTTGAATCTTGCGACCGGAATGCAGCCCGATACCGCTACATCGAATCGAATGATCCAGTGTTCTCTGTGCAATCATGTATGCCTCCTTCCGTTACGGGCAAAGCTACAACGCGGGTGCCAATGATCGGAAAACTTACGTTCCACGACTATGAGCTGTATCACTTGTAACCTGCCTTGGCATCATTCACAGGTTAAAATCCATGCGCAGACTGCCATAAAATAGCCGCAGCACAACATTTCACCCCGTTGTGAGGCCTGCATGCGGGTTATACAGAGCGTTCATCACCTGTATAAACCGCATGCTCCGCCATCACCGCAATCAGTCTGCCTGCCGGCGCAGGAAGGTCGGCACGGCAAATTCATCATCATTAAAACCAGGCTGTTCAAACGGCATTGGCTGTGGCTTGGCCGGCTGCTGGTTGGCGGTCTTCTGCATTGGAATCGTCCCCATTGGCACACTCGGAACACGGGCGGCCGCAGGTTTTACCACCTCTTTTTCACGTGCTTCAGCAGCAAGACGCAACGATGACTCACCGGAAAGACCTGTCGCCACAACCGTCACGCGGATTTCATCTCCGGCATCCTGATCATAGACCATACCGCAAATGATATTGGCATCCTCATCGGCCATATTATAGATAATCGAAACCGCCTCATCGTACTCGGCCAGGGTCATATCCTCGTTACCGGTTACGTTCACCAGAATGCCCTGTGCACCGTGGATATCGATATCCTCCAGCAGCGGCGAAGAAATAGCGCGCTCTGCAGCCTCGATCGCACGGCTCTCACCGGAAGCGACACCGGATCCCATCATCGCCACGCCGCGCGTCTCACTCATCACTGCCTTCACATCGGCAAAGTCGACGTTCATATAGCCGGTGTGGGTAATCAGCTCGGCAATACCGCGAACAGCCTGCAGCAGCACGTCGTCCGCCTTGCGGAACGCCTCCAGCATACTGGTATTCTTGCCAACCGCACCGATCAGTTTCTGATTCGGAATGGTGATCAGCGTATCCACATATTTGCGCAGCTCGGCAATGCCGGCCTCAGCCTGACGCATACGGCGCTTGCCTTCAAAGCTGAACGGCTTGGTCACAACGGCGACCGTCAGCACGCCCATTTCACGCGCGACTTCGGCAATCACAGGTGCCGCACCGGTACCTGTACCACCACCCATACCGGCAGTAATAAAGACCATCTCGGTGTCCTGCATAAACTCACGGATGCGATCCCGCTCGGCCTCTGCCGCCTCACGCCCGATACCGGGATTGGCACCTGCACCCAGACCACGGGTGATATCGGCACCAAGCTGAAGCTTGATTTCGGCATGATTGCGATCGATAGCCTGTGCATCGGTGTTGGCAACAATAAATTCAACGCCACGCAGCTTCTGATCAATCATGTTGTTCAGCGCATTACCACCGCCGCCACCGACACCGATGACCTTGATTCTTGCTGAAAGCGCTGCTGTATCTTCAAGTGTATATAATGCAGTCATAACCTTTTCCTCCACTAGCCCCGATTCTGTATGTTTATCAATATCTATATCTCTGTTGTTCATAACTGTTTCCTGTATCGTCATGGCTAGGTTGTATCTCCAAACCAGCCGCGCATGCGCGTCCATACGCGTGCAAACAAATTCCTGTCGGCCACCTTCATCCGTTTGACCGGTGTCTGGCGATAGCGATGGCCATACAAAATCAGCCCCACCCCTGTCGCATACATGGGGCTGGCAATCACATCCAGCCCGCCAACGCCCTGCGGACGTCCCAGACGTACAGGCATATCAAAGATCTCTTCCGCCAGCTCCACCATGCCTTCAAGCAGGGAGGAACCGCCGGTTAAAATCATGCCTGCAGCCACCAGCTCCTGATATCCGGAGCGCTGCAACTCATCACGGATCATTTCAAACAACTCTTCCACACGCGGCTCCAGAATCTGAGCCATCACCTGACGCGGCATCGGCCGCGGTGCTCTGCCGCCGACACTGGGAATCTCGATCTGCTCCTCAGGTGAAACCAGCGAAGTCATACAGGCGCCATACTGACGCTTGAGCTGGTCCGCCTCGCGAGCAGAGGTGCGCAATCCTATCACAAGATCGTTGGTCAGGTGATCACCACCGATTGGAATCACATGCGTATGACGGATGGATCCATTCAGAAAAACGGCGATGTCGGTCGTGCCTCCGCCAATATCAACCAGCACCGAGCCAATATCCTTCTCATCCTGCATCAGGACCGCCTCAGCCGAGGCAACCTGCTCCAGCACCATATCAGAGACATCCAGATCACAGCGGTTACAGCACTTGACGATATTCTGGGCCGATGAAACGGCACCGGTCACCACGTGCACCTTGGCCTCCAGACGGACACCGCTCATACCGATCGGCTCACGGATACCATCCTGGCTATCGATGATGTACTCCTGCGGCAGGATGTGCAGCACCTTCTGATCGGCAGGAATATTCATCGCCCGCGCCGCATCAATCACGCGATCCACATCTTCCTGAGTGACCTCATGGTCTTTGGTGGCAACAACGCCGTGACTGTTATAACCACGGATATGTGAGCCGGCAATGCCGGTAAAGACCGACTGGATATTCACGCCAGCCATCAGCTCAGCCTCTTCAACAGCCAGCCGTATCGACTCGACAGTCGACTCAATATTCACCACGACGCCCTTGCGCAGACCTCTCGACGGATGTGTACCGATACCGATGACATCCACCTTGCCGTCAGGCGACGCTTCGGCAACGATACAGGCAATTTTGCTTGTGCCTATATCCAGCCCGACCAGCAACTGATCATGTTTCGCCATCAGATTACCCCTTCATGTCCGGCCGGCCTGATAAACCAGCGGGACTGAATTCTCGCATCCACGGACCATTGTCCCGTACGCCAGCGTGGCTGAGCCAGCTGGGCCGCAACGGCCGTGATATATTTTTCTTCCTGTTTCTGCGGCAGCAGCCATGCGGCGCCCCGCGCAAAATAGAGCTTCCAGTGGTTGCCGCCGGCATGGATCTCGCTCAACGCAGCAAGCCTCTCGGCCGAATCACGGGACAAAACAGCCAGCAACCGGTGCGCGGCAGGCAGCTGCTCCTCGCGCACACGCAACAGCGGCAGATCCGGCGACTCCCCCCGTGCCAGTAAACGGTAGGCATAGCCGTGGCTATCCAGCAGGTGAACCCGATCCTGCTCATCCTGCCACAGTGCCTCCGGTGTTCTGGCAATCGCCGTCACCTGCAGACGGTGCGGCAGCACACGACTGATCTGGACCTCTTCCATATCCGGAATCTGCTCAAGCCAGCGCTGGCGCAGCAGCTCCGGGCGGGTCGAGAGAAAGTCACGCTGATCCATCGCCTGCAGACGGCTCTCAATCTCATGCCGGATTGACTCCGGTGCCGTGACATTCCACTCACTCACGCTCAGCGTCCCGTTCAGCCACACGACGCCCTGAGCCGCTCCGGCGGTGACAACCACGACAGCCACCATGCGCGCCACTCTGGCCAGCAGCTGCAAACGTGCCGCCCGCTTCACAGCAGGATCTACGCGATGCTGATTATTGCGGGTCAACGCTTGCCCTCCTGTCCGTAATCCAGCCCTGCTGTTGCAAGGATACGCAGGCAGAGCTGCTGAAAATCAATACCGGCTGCAGCAGCAGCCTTCGGCAGAAGGCTGGTTTCAGTCATGCCCGGGATGGTATTAATCTCGAGAATGGCTGCCTCACCACCACTGCCGACGATCATATCCACACGCGGCGCCCCACTGCAGCCGGCCGCAGCCACTGCTTTTTCTGCCTGCTCCATGCAGTAACGCAATGTCTCTGCCGGCAATCGGGCCGGGCAGAAGTAGGCCGTGGCACCTGCCGTATATTTGGAGGTATAATCATAAACCCCCGATTTCGGGGCCACCTCAACCGGCATCAGCGCCTCACCAGCCAGCACTGACACAGCAATTTCAACGCCTTTAACCGGCATTTCGGCAATCCATTGCATGTCCGCATCAAGATCAAGTTGCTGCCAGGCCTCAACCGACTCCACATAGTGCAGACCAATACTGGAGCCTTCCGCCACCGGCTTGATAAATACCGGATATCTTTCCGGCCCGCCTTCAGCGATCCGGATCTCCACCGGGGTTGTCAGTCCGGCCTGATCCAGCACCTGCTTGCACAGACGCTTGTTCATGCACAGTGCCGAAGCCATCACACGCGAACCGGTATAGGGGATCCCCATAATTTCAAGCAGGCCCTGCACACACCCGTCTTCTCCCAGCGTACCATGCAAGGCGATGAATGCCGTATCGATTGAGGCCGCACGCAACTGCGCCGCCCAGTCATCCTGCAGGTCGATGCCGACAGCATCGACACCTGCGGCAGTCAGAGCCCGCAGCACAGCAGCGCCCGAACGCAGCGATACATCGCGCTCGGCAGAGGTACCACCCATCAATACGCCGGTGCGCCCGAAACGTTTCACATCGACCGCACTCATAACCACTCCCCGACCATGCGCACTTCAGGCTCCAGGTCGATATCAAATTGAAGCTTCACTTCCCGTTTTGCCCGTTCGATCAATGCCACGATATCGGCACTGCTGGCCTCACTGGCATTGACAATAAAATTGGCATGCTGCTCTGAAATACGCGCACCACCGATCGCAAATCCCTTAAGCCCTGCCGCCTCAATCAGGCGAGCGGCATGATCGCCCGGCGGATTTTTGAAGACCGAGCCGCAATTGGGCAGCGACAACGGCTGCGTACCACCGCGACGACTGCGCATCGTACGCATACGTTCACGGATCTGATCCGGATGATCCGGTGTCAGGCGGAACTCAGCCTCCACCACCACACACTGCCCGGGCAGTTCGCTGTGGCGATAGCTCATGCACAGCTGTTCGGCATCCAGCGTCAGAAACTCACCATTGCGCAACAGCACCTCTGCCGTCACCAGCGTATCGGAAAGCTGCTGCGCAAACGCCCCGGCATTCATCGCCACGCCGCCCCCCATGGCTCCGGGTACGGTCGCCAGAAACTCACAACCGCTCAGACCATGCTCGGCACACTGGCGGGCAAAGCGACTCATGCGCACTCCGGCACCTGCATGCACATGGCAACCATCAAAAATCAGCGTGTTAAGCTCACTGACATCAATCACCAGCGTATCCAGGCCGCCATCCGGCACCAGCATGTTGCTGCCACGTCCCAGCGGCAGAATCGACATATCCGCAGGGCAAAGGCGAACAGCACGAGCCAGAGCCTCGCGATCCGCAGGGCGGAAGTACCAGCGGGCAGGACCACCGACACAGAGCGTGGTATGGCGCGCCATCGGCTCATATTCACGCAGCATGCCCAGCTCGGCGAGCTGACGCGACCAGTCGGAGAGATTCATGCCATCACTCATGCCAACTCCTCACGTAACTGACTCGCCAGCACTCCGACTGAACCGGCTCCCATCAAAATGACAATATGGCCTGCCGCCAGCTGCTCACAGGCTGCCGCACGTGCAGCCGCCAGATCATCCAGCAACACGACCCGGCGATGCCCGCGCTCACTCATCCCCTCGCCCAGACGCTGACTGCTTACGCCATCGATGGGCGATTCACTGGCTGCATATACAGGCAGCAGTGCAACTTCGTTGGCGACATCAAATGCGCCCATAAATTCGTCCATCAGATCCCGGGTACGGGTATAGCGATGCGGCTGGAAAATCACACTGATATAACGATCCGGCCAGCACTCCCGTGCTGCAGCCAGTGTGGCCATCACTTCACGGGGATGATGGGCATAGTCATCTACCAGCACACCTTCCCCGACAGCTGTACGCTGAAAGCGGCGCTGAATTCCTTCAAAGGAGGCCAGAGAACTGCGAATGGTCTCGATATCAATACCCAGATCAAGTAACACGGCAATGGCCGCCAGTGCATTTTCAGCATTATGACGCCCGGGCATCGGCAGGCGGAACGCACCGAGATCACCGCTGCTGCGACTGGCGGCATGAAACAGCTGGCCGACCCCGTCAGCGACGGAGTCAATCAGATGCAGATCCGCCTGCGGTGAGCTGCCATAGGTGGTGAGCGGGCGATGCAGACCAACCCGCAATGCCGCCACGTGCGGATGCTCATGATGCAACACCACCCGGCCGTAAAATGGCACCAGATTGACAAAGCTTCTGAAGGCTTCCTGCAGCGTGTCAAAATCGCCGTAATGATCGAGATGCTCAGGATCGATATTGCTGACCACGGCGATCATCGGAGAGAGACGAAGAAATGAGCCATCGCTCTCATCCGCTTCCGCCACCAGCCACGGGCTTGCCCCCAGACGGGCATTGCTGCCGGTTGCAATCAGACGACCACCGATAATATAGGTGGGATCAAGTCCGGCCGCTTCCATGCCATGCGCAATCAGTGAGGTCATGGTTGTTTTACCGTGACTACCGGCCACGGCCACGCCCTGCTTGATACGCATCAGCTCAGCCAGCATTTCTGCCCGCGGAATCACCGGAATACCACGCTGCTGCGCCGCTGCCACTTCAGGGTTGGCAGGATTAATCGCCGACGATACGACCACAACCTGGGCATCGGCAATGTTTTCAGCCGCATGACCAATGGCCACCTGGATACCCAGGCTGCGCAGGCGCATCACATTCTGACTCTCGGCCATGTCACTGCCGGCCACAGTAAAGCCCTGGTTATGCAGCACCTCGGCAATACCGCTCATACCGATACCGCCAATACCCACCAGGTGAATACGATCAACACGCGCCTTCATGCACATACCTCCCCGGAGTCATTCAGCGGCAGGAACTCGGCCAGCACATCCAGTTGCCGGTCGCGCGCATCCACCGGTGCAGCAGCCAGTGTTGAGCGGCTCATAGCAGCAAGGCGAGCAGGATCAAACAGACACGCCTCAATGGCTGCCGCCAGCGCCTCACCGGTCAACTGAGTCTGCTCCAGCACCATCGCCCCGCCACTCCCGGCCAGTGCCAGTGCGTTGTGGCGCTGATGATCATCAGCAGCATGTGGCAATGGCACAAACAGACAGGGCATGCCGCTGACCGCAGCCTCGCTGACCGTCATCGCACCGGAACGGGCCACCATCAAATCTCCCCCCCGATAAAAAGAGGGCATATCATCACAAAAAGGAAGTACGTCTGCTGTGATACCCGCCTCATCATAACAGGCTTTGGCTGCAGTAATGGCAGCCTCATCTTTACCGGCAATGTGGGTGACGGTGAACACACGCCCCTCTCTTGCCAGCATCATACAGGCCTCCGGCACCGTCTGATTGAGCACGCGGGCCCCCTGCGAGCCCCCCAGGACCAACAGCCGAGGCGGCTGATGCGCCTGCCACTGCGTCCGCATAATGGCCTGACGGACAATATTTCCGGTCACAACGGTATGAACGCCACTGCCGATATGGCTGCCGGCGGCAGCAAAGCCCAACATCACACGCTTGCAAAAACGCCCCAGCGTCCGGTTCACCAGACCTGGCATGGCGTTCTGCTCATACAATACCACCGGAATACGTGCCAGCAGTGCGGCAGCCACCCCTGAAATACTGGCATAGCCTCCTACGCCTACGAGCAGATCCGGGCGACTCTCCTGCCATGAACGGCGAATCGTCATCACCGATCGGGGCAACTCCCACAACAGCACCCGCAAGCGCTGCAACCAGCCGGCGCCCTTGATGCCATGCATCTTCAGCAACAGCACCGACTCGCCCCGCTCAGGTAACAGCCTTGCTTCAAGCCCCCGCTCCGCGCCAATAAAGCTGACCTCCAGCTCCGGCCAGCGCTCACGGGCGGCATCCGCCAGTGCCAATGCAGGCATGACGTGGCCACCGGTACCGCCACCGGCTATGCAGAGTCTTGGCATACGTTTCAAAACAGGTGCTCCAGCCCGTCGGGCTCGGTCTGTGCCCGTGGCGGCGTCTGATGGTGCGCCCGGTCATCGGCGGTGGTACCGACGGCATCCCGGCGCCCGCTCTTTTTCTCGATGCGCATATTGCCCTTGTTATGACGCTGAATCGACAACACCAGCCCCATCAGCATGCATTCACCGATCAATGCACTGCCACCATAAGAGACAAACGGCATGGGCATGCCTTTGGTGGGTAACAGCCCCATTGCAGCACCGAGATTAATCATCAGCGCAACAGCAAGGCAGAGCATGCAGCCAAGAATCACCAGACGGTAGAACATCTCCTGCTGCATCAGAGCCAGCTGAATACCACGAGTGAGCAGTACGGCAAAGATCGACAACAGTACAAGGATGCCGATCAAACCAAGCTCTTCACCGATACTGGCTGAAATGAAGTCGGTAAACACTTCCGGCAGATAAAACAGCTTCTGTACGCCCTGCCCGAGACCTGCACCAAAGATGCCGCCGCTGCCAAATGCAATCATGGACTGAATCAGCTGATAACCGCTGCCATACGGATCCTGCCATGGCTCCATAAAACTGGTCAGACGCTGTACACGATAGGGCTCGGCAATCATTGCCAGCCCGGCCAGAGGGATAAAGCTCGAAAGCATCAGCGCCAGATGTTTGATTGGCACGCCACCGACAAACCACATGCAGAAGCAGGTGGCAGAGAGCAGTACAGAGCTGCCGAAGTCCGGCTGCACCATCAGCAGTAGCAATGAAATGGTCAGCACCACCAGCATGGGCGCCAGACCAGTGGTAAACTGGCTCAGCCGCTCCGGGAATGAGCCCATATAGTAAGCCATATAGACAATGACGGCTGGCTTGAGCAGCTCAACCGGCTGCAGCGTCAGGCCAAACAGCGAGAACCAGCGCTGGGCACCATTGATTTCACGCCCCAGCCCCGGCACCAGCACGGCCACCATCATCAAAATCCCCACGCCAAGCACAGGCAGTGCGATCGCGCGCCACCAGTTGGCATCCACGCATGAAAGTATCCACATCACCACAAGGCCGGCAGGAATATAGAGCAGCCAGTGCCCGACAATTCGGAACGGATCATGGTAACGAACCTCAGCCACACTGATGCTGGTGCTGTACACCATCAGGATGCTGAATGACAGCAACAGCAGAATGCAACCGACCATCACCGGATCAGGCGGCGCCAGGCGATTGGTGCTTTTCACACTCATGATCTCACCTCAAGAGCGGCAACTGCTTCGGCAAAGCAGCGCCCGCGCTCGGCATAATCACGGAACTGATCCTGACTGGCTGCCGCCGGCGATAGCAGCACAGGCAGGCCGGAGGCAACCGCTGCCGCATGCTTCACTGCCTGCCCGATGCTATTGACTGCATGCACCTCGACACCGGCCATGGCGCCCAGTTCAATAAATGCACGGGTATCTGTACCGGTGACCAGCATCAGTGCGACATGGCCTGCCACCACATCTTTCAACTGGCTGACATCCAGCCCCTTGCGCAAGCCGCCGCAAATCCAGATCACCTTCGGAAATGAGAGCAGGGCAGCCCGGGCGGAATCGGGGTTGGTCGCCTTGGAATCGTTATACCAGCCATGCCCCTGCACGGTACCGAGAAACTGCAAGCGATGCGGCAGCCCGCGAAATGTACTCAGCGATTGACGAATCACGGCGGGAGAGAGGCCGAAATCCGCAGCGGCCTGACCGGCCACAGCCAGATTCAGGTGCTGATGCATGCCCATCGTCTGCAGCTCACTGCTGTCGATCGTGTATGCCTTGTCGTAGTGATGCCAGAACAGCTGCCAGTGTGAATCACCGGTCATCTCCACACCGCAGTCGAGCGCACCGCTTGAGCCCACTCCGAAGCGGCGTATATAGACACCACGCCCGCCCAGTTCCGCAGCCAGTTCATCCCACTCGGCTCCGGCAGGCAACATGGCCTTGTCGCCCTCACCCTGACGGGCAAACAATCTCAACTTCGCCGCGCGGTATGCCTCCATATCTGCATGCATGTCGGCATGGTCCGGCTGAATATTCAGCAGCGCCGCCCAGCGTGGATGCACAGGCTCAGCCCGCTCCAGCTGGAAACTGGATAATTCCAGCACCACACGGCACGGTGGCTCATCGGTATCGATCAGCTCAAGCATCGGCCGCCCGATATTCCCCCCCGCCTCAATGCCACCGGGAAGAATATCCAGCATCGTATTGATCAGGGTCACCGTGGTGGTTTTGCCATTGGTGCCGGTCACGGCAACGATATCGCCGCGATAGAACTCATTGAACAGCTGCAGATCACCATAAATCAATGCACCTGCCGCACGCGCCTGACAAAGTGCCGGGTGCTGCCAGTGAATACCGGGGCTGACAATAATACGCTCAAATCCGGCCAGAATATCACCGTTCAACGGGCCTGCATGGAAAGGCAGTGGCAGATCGGCCGGCAGCACCAGCGGCGCTTCATCGAAGCATTCACAGGCAACGCCTCTGCTCAACAGGAAGCGGGCAACGGAGAGACCGGTTCGGCCCATTCCGATGATCGCGGTCCGCATCGCGGATGACTGCAACATATCCATTACCGGATCTTCAGGGTGGAGAGCGCCACCAGCGCAAGAATAATGGAGATAATCCAGAAACGGACGATGACCTTGGGCTCGGCCCAGCCCTTCAGCTCATAATGGTGGTGAATCGGAGCCATGCGGAATACCCGCTTGCCGGTCAGTTTGAAGCTGGCAACCTGCACCATCACCGAAACCGCCTCGAGCACAAACAGGCCGCCGGCAATCGCCAGCAACAGCTGCTGATGCACGGCACAGGCGACAAAGCCGAGTGCTCCGCCCAGTGCCAGGGCTCCGACATCACCCATAAATACCTGAGCAGGATAGCTGTTGAACCAGAGAAAGCCGAGGCAGCCGCCAACCAGAGCACCGCAAAAAATAGTCAGCTCACCCGCTCCAGGAACAAACGGAATCATCAGGTAAGCCGAAAACTTGGCATGGCCTGCCAGATAGACAACCACTGCAAGGGCCGCCGCGACCATAAAGGTCGGTGCAACCGCCAAACCGTCGAGACCATCGGTCAGATTCACCGCATTGGAGGTGCCCACCAGCACAAACAGCACAAACAGCGGGTAGACCCAGCCCATATGCCACTGTGTCTTGAAAAACGGAATATCCACAACCGGATCGGTCATCATCATCAGCCCGGCTGCAGCCATACCGCCAAACAGCGTTTGCAACAACAGCTTCCAGCGACCGGCCAGCCCCTTGGGATTACGCCGCATAATTTTCAGGTAATCATCAAGCCAGCCGATCAATCCATAGCCCAGTGTGACCAGCAGCGCCAGCCAGATAAAGCCACTGGTCAGATCCGCCCACAGCAACGTTGCAACCGTCAGCGACAGCAGAATCAACAATCCCCCCATGGTCGGGGTTCCCTGTTTGACAAGATGGGTCTGTGGACCATCATCACGAATCGGCTGCCCTTTCCCCTGCACTGACTTCATCCAGAGAATAAAGCGCGGGCCAAGCAACCAGCAGATCGCCAGTGACGTAATCAGGGCATACACCGTTCGAAAGGTGATATACTGGAAAAGATTGAAGAATGAATACTGGTCAGCCAGCGGGTAGAGCAGGTTATAGAGCATGACGCACCTCCTGCTGACCACCCGAACAGAGTACATTCACCACGGCCTCCAGCGTCATACTGCGCGAGCCCTTGACCAGCACGGTATCCGTTGGCCCGAAGTTTTCACGGCTCAGCGATGCAGCTGCGGCGCGACTGTCCGGATACCAGCGGGCCTTCGGTGACCTGATAGCCAGCGCCTCCATTTTCGCCCCTACCAGATACAGCTGATCAATTTCACTGACATCAAGGCCGGCATGGGCCGCATCACTGGCAGCCCCCAGCTCAGCCATGTCACCCAGCACGGCCACACGATTACCCTGCATCACGGCCAGCGTATTGATCGCGGCCTGCATGGAGACAGGGTTGGCGTTGTAGCAATCATCCAGCACGGTACAACCTTCAATACCGGTACAGATCTGCATCCTGCCGGGCTCCGGCTGCCAGGAAGCCAGTGCACCGGCCACCTCCGCCAGTGAAACAGCCACACCCCGGTTGGCCATCAAACGCAGTATCAGTGATGCAGCCAGTGTCATATTGGCAGCCCAGTGGCGTGCCGGCAGCTGTAATTCAATGGTGGCATGCTCCGTACCATGATCGAGGCGCAGTTTTTTTCCTTCCAGCTGCCACTGCAGTGGTTGTTGTTCAATATCAATGGCCCCTGCCGGCCTGGCCACGCCATACTGATCAAGACAAGAGCCGACGCCCTCACCCAGCATGCACCAGCCCCCCTCATTGAGGTGGTCAAACAGAGCCGACTTTTCCCGCACCACACCGGCCATACCGCCAAGCCCCTCACCATGTGCCGCCGTGATGCCGGTAAGCACTGCCACATCCGGCTGAACCATGGCAGACAGACGCACCATTTCACCGCACTCACTGATACCGCACTCGATCAGGGCGATCCCGGCCTCTTTCGGCACTGCCATCAATGTTTTCGGCACACCGACGAGGTTATTCAGATTGCCTGTGGTCGCCGCCACATGCATACCGAGTGCTGACAAGCCATGCTGCAACAATGAACGCAAACTTGTTTTTCCGTATGAACCGGAGATGGCCACAACCGTGGTATTGGCAAGCTGCATACGCCATGCATGGGCAATATCGCCCAGCGCCTGCAGCGTATTGTTCACCTGCAACTGAGGGCAGCTCAGCTCACTCCAGCGTTTGATCCCCTCATGATCACCAATCAGCAGCGATGCCCGCTCAGCGATCTGGCCGGCAAACAGATGCCCGTCATAGTGCGGTCCACGCAGGGCAAGAAAAGCGCTGCCAGCTGTAAAGCCGCGCGTATCGGTCACCACCTGCGTTACCGCATCAGGCATCCCACCCAGCCATTGGCCGGCGGTGGCACGCTGAAGATCTGCCCCGGTTAAATACATTATGCCACGATCTCCAGTCCATGTTTGCAATGCAGGTGACGACTCGCCACTGCCTCATCACTCCATGGCAGGCGCTGCCCGCACACATCCATATATGCTTCATGCCCTTTGCCGGCCACAATCAGCAGATCACCATCGGCCAGTGCTGCAACGGCTTCACCGATCGCCTTGTCCCGGTCCAGCTGCAGGTGTATTTCTGCGACATAAGGCTGACGCATACCCTGCTCAATCTCGGAGGCAATCACCGCCGGCATCTCACCACGCGGGTTATCCGAGGTAATCCATACCAGATCGGCCAGCTCCGAGGCGATTGCTCCCATCTGCGGCCGCTTTTCACGATCCCGTTCACCACCGCAACCAAATACGACCAGCAGTCGTTTGCGAGTCAGTTTGCGTGCCGCATGCAGACAGCGCTCCAGGGCCTCCGGCGTATGGGCATAATCGATGTAAACCTGACCGTAACCGGCGGTCACTTCCTGCATACGCCCGGGAGGGGCGCTGATATGCTCAAGCAGTGCCGGCAGCTCGGTCACAGGTACAGCCATGGAAACCATCAGCGTCAGTGCAACACAGGCAACATTTTCCGCATGGAAATCACCCAGCGGAATATCTTCAATGACCACTTCCTCATCGCCGCTCTTCAGCCGCAACACACCCGGCAGTTCCTGTTCCCACGCCAGATCCACGTCCTTGCGGTAGAGACCATGGCCATACCAGCATGTGTTATCAGGTGCATGCTCACGAATATCCGGCTGATCCGCATTGGCGACCACATTGCCGCCGTGCGCAGCCGTTGCCTGCACAAAGGCTGCCTTGGTCTGCAGGTATCCCTGATAGCCACCATGATCCTGCAGGTGGTCATGGCCCATATTCGTCCAGATCGCAGTGTGGAAATCGATGCCGGCAATCCGCTCCTGGGCAATGCCGTGCGATGAAATCTCGCAGGCAACGCCGTGCACACCTTCAAGCCTTGCCGATGAAAGCATGGCATGCATCGTCAGCATCGACGGCGTGGTATTACCGATATCGAGAATATCATCCGGGGCACGAAGCCAGCCAAGGGTTCCGCAACTCCACACCGGCTGCGACTGATAGCGAGTCAGTGCCTCGCGCAGCATCCAGGCGACACTGGTTTTGCCATCGGTTCCGGTAATGCCATAAAAATGGGTACGTGCATGCTCGGTGCGAAACAGCCGCCGTAACAACTGGCCGGCCTGCTGCATCGTCTTCAGCTTCAACACCGGCAGCTCCGATGTCACATTCACACCCACTGCAATAATCGCGGTCGCCCCCTGACGGCACGCGGCTTCCGCATACTCCGCCGCATGCGCCCGACTGCGTGGCAGGCAAAGCATGGCATAACCGGGCCTTGCGTACCTGGAGTCATCGCAAATTCCCATAATCAGCACATCATCATCGGCCGCAGCAGTGAGCTCACCGAGCCCGTCGGCAAGCGCCCGCAGCGAAAATCCCTCTTCCAGTTCAGCAGCACGTGTCTGAGCATTAGTCATTGAGCCATACCTCCAGTACATCACCTTCATGCAGAGCAAGTGGCATCGACGGTTTATAACGGCGCACCCAGCCGGACCCATGCACACTCAATCGCAGCCCGCGGCTGGCTGCATAGCGCCTTACCTCACGCATCGACAGCCCGACCAGCGACTCCCCGTTCAGCGCCGGCGCCTCGGCGGCTATCGCCATATTGCGCCAGCCAGCCTGCTCATCCACCCGGGCGGAAACGCCGAGATAAGGCAGTGTACTCTCTGCGATGTGACGAAAAATCGGGGCTGCAACCTGACCGCCGTAGATACTCTTTTCCGGCTCATCCACCACGACCACAATGACCAGCTGTGGATCATTGACCGGCGCAATGCCTGCAAACACCGCCATATAGCGCCCCTTGCTGTAACCGCCCCTGGCATTCGGCTTTTGTGCCGTGCCTGTTTTGCCGCCAATGCGATAACCCTCGGGCACCGCGTATTTACCGGTACCGTCTTCACTGGTGGCATACTCGAGCATCGTCAGCACTTCTGATGCGATTTTCTCCGGCATCACACGCCGACGTTGCTCAACCTGATCGGAGAACAGGCGCGGAGCGACAAATTCACCCTTGTTGGCAAAAACGGAAAATGCCGCTGCAAGTTGCAACGGCGTCACGGCGATTCCCTGTCCAAACGCGATATTGGCTGTCTCAACAGGCCCCCATCGTTCGGGGGGTAGCACAATGCCCGGCGACTCCCCGCTTAAACCGATGCCACTCCGGTTGCCGAAGCCGACGTTGGAAAGCATGTCAAACATCGGGGTCGAGCCAACATCCATCGCCAGTTTGGCAGAACCGATATTGCTGGAGTGCGCAAGAATACCCGAGATATCAAGCCAGCCGGCCTTATGATCATCGTGGATGGTATAATCGGCCACTCTGAAAGCCCCATTCTCACAGAACACCTGTGAATCCGGCTGCCAGCGGCCCGACTCCAGCGCGGCCGCAATGGTAAACGGCTTCATCGTCGAGCCGGGCTCAAACACATCGGTAATGGCACGGTTACGCCACTCACTCGGATTATAATGACGGAAGTCGTTGGGGTTGTAGCCCGGCCAGTTCACCATCGCCAGAATCGCCCCGTCAGCCGGACGCATCACCACAACCGAGCCACCCTTGGCCTGCTGTTCATGCACACCTTCAGCCAGCGCCGCATAGGCAATACTCTGAATCGTCGCATCCAGCGTCAGGGTAAAACCCTTGCCCGGTGTCGGTTCACGCAACCAGACCCCGTCCGGCAGAGAGTGACCGCGAGCATCGCGACGCACCTGACGTACGCCGGGCTCGCCACTCAACTGGCTGTTCCAGCGCCGCTCAATCCCCTCAAGCCCCTTGCCATCGATGCCGACAAAGCCAAGCAGATGGCCGGTCACCGGACCAAGCGGCTGATAACGACGCCACTCTTTCTCCATACGGACACCGGCAATATCCAGCGCCATAATCTTTTCGGCCTGTACCGGGTCGACCTGACGGGCAAGCCAGACAAAGCCTTTACGACCATGCAGCTTTTTCTGCAGCCGGCGTGGCGAATAGCCCAGCGCCTTTGCCAGCTCGTTGATACGAGCCTCGGGCACTTCGTCTGCAATCGCAGCGATCGACGGGATCTCGACACTTTCGGCCAGCACGCGCCCCTTGCGATCAAGGATCGGCCCGCGCGGAGCCAGTGTCACATATTCACGATAACGCTGTTTTTCAGCCATCGTACTCAGACGATCGGACTGCAACCACTGCAGATCAACCGCCCGCACCACCAGCAAAAGCAGCCCGAGGGCCATCAGGCCTGCCACGAACTCAATGCGACGACGAATGAATATCTGTTCTTTATTGATCATGGCCGCAATACCTGCATCGGTCTGGGCGGTGCCATACCAAGCTTGCTGCGGGCATATTCACGCAGACGATCCGGCCGGGTAAGGCTGGCGATCTCAAGACGCAGCTTGCTCGACTCAAGCTTGATCGCCTCTTTTTCAGCCATCAGGCGCTGTGAATCCAGCGACATTTCATAGCGCAAATGGGAAAGCCAGACCTGCTCACCGGCAAGCGTTGCAATCACCAGCAGCGGCAGCACCATCCACGGACGCAAATTCAGGGCTTCCATTACTGCAGCCCTCCGACATAACCAGCCAGACGAACGGATTCTTCTTCACTCAATCGCTGTGCCACCCGCAACATGGAGGAGCGGCTGCGCGGATTCACGGCAACCTCCTGCTCATCCGGACGCAGCGGCTTCTTGTGCAACCAGCGCATGGTCGGCTTTTTACCGCACACACAGAGCGGCATCTGGGGAGGGCATACGCATGGGTGCACATGCGCCTCAATCAGGTCACGAACACGCCGATCTTCACCGGAGTGAAATGAGATGACGGCCAGACGTCCACCGGGTCGCAAGTGCTCGATTGCAGCCGTGATACCCGCATCAATCTGATCCATTTCACCATTGACCCAGATACGCAGTGCCTGAAAGGTACGGGTTGCCGGGTGGGTGGATCCATAACGGGCCTGTTTGGGAACCGCATGAAAGCAGACATTTTCGAGATCGGCCGTTGAGTTCAGTTTCTGCTCGCGCAGTGCCGTCAGGATGGCCCGGGCAATGCGCTGGGCATAACGCTCATCACCGAAGCGGCGCAGCACATCCGTCAGCTCGCGCTCGGATACATGTTCCAGCATACGGGAAAGCGGCTGCCCGGATGAGACATCCATCCGCATATCCAGCGGCCCGGCCTGACGGAAAGAGAAGCCACGCTCTGCCTGATCCACCTGCGGCGACGAAACGCCCAGATCGAAACCGATGGCGCTCACCTTGTCCCATCCTTTTTCGGCGAGAACCTCACCAAGCCTGGCGAAATCGGCATGCGCAATGGCAAAACGCGGGTCGCACTGCGCCAGCGCTTCTCCTGCAGCAACAGCATCAGGATCCCGGTCGAGCGCAAGCAACCGGCCGTCTGCCGAGAGTCGCTCAAGCAGCTGCCGGCTATGCCCGCCTCGTCCGAAGGTGCAATCGACATAGTATCCGTCCGGGTCGTCGAACAGGGCACCGACAAAAGCATCGCGGAGTACCGGGATATGCTCGGAGTATATTTCATCCTGCGCCACCGGCATTAAAGACCGAGCTCGAAATCCTGGAGCAGAGCCAGATCAGCATCCAGCTGCCTGGACCAGGCCTCACTATCCCAGATTTCAAAAAGCTCGCCGGTTCCGGCGAAATGAACCGCACGAGAGAGTGATGCGTGCTCACGCAAAACAGGAGAGAGCAGCACCCTGCCCTGACGGTCCGGGATGCACTCCTGGGCAGCACCAATCACGGCACGCCTGAAAGCAGCCACCTGCTTGCTGGGCTGCATGGCATTGACCCGCGCCAGCAGACGCTTCCACTCACGCATCGGATAAGCCACCAGATTGGGGGAGTTATGCGAACGGGCCACGATCAGTGTGTTGTCGGCATGACAGGAATTCAGGGCATCACGGAACGCAGCAGGGATGCTGACGCGTCCCTTGTCATCCATGTTATTGCTGAATTCGCCTTGAAACATCTGTTTCCGACCCTCTCCGCATCATCACGTGGGCAACTTACCCACAAATCCCCACCAAATGCCAATAGTGTCCACCTGACAACCCTTGTCAACCCCTGTCACCTCGTATTTTTTGAGGCTCGGACCATTTCGCCACAGCCACGGGACGCCCTCCTGACAACCGCATCGAACTCCCTGCAGACAAAGGATTTTTTTACGGAACGGGAATTAACTTTCACCGAATCAGAAAGACGTTTATTTTAAAAGGAAAAACACGTGCCACATCGAAACAGAAAGAGGCCACAGCCGTGGCTCATCCGGCCGATAAAACGACAAAACTGGTTTCAGGTGGGAAATTGTGGGTAGCATGGGCAGCGAAAACAGGAGATGCCATGTTCTGGGAAGAAAAATCACTGAAAGAGATGACCAACGAAGAGTGGGACAGCCTGTGCGATGGCTGTGGCCGCTGCTGTGTATGGAAGTTTGAAGATGAGGACAGCGGTGAAATACTCTACACTGATATCCGCTGCCGCCTGTTCAATGATAACACCTGCCGCTGCACCGACTATCAGAACCGCACAACACTGATTCCCGATTGCATGGACACCCGCACACTGACCGACAAACAGTACTCATGGCTGCCGGACACATGTGCCTACCGCCTGCTGCACGAGGGCAAACCCCTGTTCGACTGGCACCCGCTGATCACCGGCGACAAGGACTCCGTACACAAGGCCGGCATTTCAGTCCGCAAGAAAACCGTCTGCGGCGACAACCTCAGCGAGGATGACATCATGGATCATATTATTGACCCGGATGCCTGACAATACGGACACCTGCCCCTGTGGCAGCGACCGGCCATTTGCCAGCTGCTGCGAACCGGTCATCCATGGTGCCACCGCCCCTTCCGCTGAAGCACTGATGCGCTCACGCTACAGTGCATATGTCACCGGGGCATGGGCCTACCTGCGTGAAAGCTGGCATCCGGACACCCGCCCGTCGCGAGTGTCGCCAACAAATACCGACTGGCTTGGCCTCACCATTCTCAAAAGCGGTACCGACACGGTCGAGTTCATTGCCGGCTTCATGGAGGGTGCGCGCGTGATGACGCTGCATGAAACCAGCCGCTTCGCGCAAGTCGATGGACACTGGCGCTACCTTGACGGTGTCTGTGATGTCAGTGAAGCTGCACGAAACAGCCGCTGCCCCTGCGGCAGTGGCAAAAAAACCAAATACTGCTGCATGAAAAAATCACCCTGATCCCGCGAGCAGCAGAGCTGCCCTGAAAACCAGAGCGCATGAAGCGCAGCAGCCTCCTGTCAGGCCGCATCCATGGAGGATAACACATCATGATCGCGACATTGCGCACAGCCCTGATCACCCTGCTCTGCCTCTGCATATCCGCCGCCGCCGGTTACTGGGTCAGCGCACGCACCATCACCTCCATCAAGGAGCAGACCAACCACGATATCAGCAACCAGCTCACCATGTTAAAGAGCGACCTGGGACTGGAGCTGGGCCACATGTCCAATGCACTGGCCTTTCTTGTCGATCAGATCAATCTGCACAACCCTATTCAGGACATACAGTCAACCGGCACACTTTCAGAGGACTTTCTCTCTTTCCTTCGCACATCGACACTCTTTGATCAGATACGCCTGCTAAATATGGATGGCCAGGAGGTGATGCGCGCCAACTACAACAACGGCCACCCGGCACTGGCCTCAGAGCTGCAGAACAAGTCGGATCGCTATTACTTCCGCGAAGGGCTCAAACTCAAGCGGGGTGAGGTCTATGTTTCACCATTCGACCTGAACATGGAGAATGGTCACATCGAAGAGCCGGAAAAGCCGACGATTCGCCTGCTACAACCGGTCTACACCCCGGGCGGCGAAAAAATCGGCCTGCTGGTGATCAATGCGCTGGGCACAGCCATTCTGACTCACCTGCAAATGGAAATGGCAGCCAGCTCAGCCCAACACGTATCTCTGCTCAATGAAGAGGGATTCTGGCTGGCCGGACCGGAGAAGCAGGACTTGTGGGCCTTTATGTTTCCGGGACGGGAAAACCGCACACTGGCCAACCAGGCGCCGCAGGCATGGCAGGCGATCAGCCGGACAAAGAGATCCGTCAGCCACGACCATGGCGGCACCTACATCAGTGACACCATCAGCCCGGCGGATCTGTTCAGCAACTTCGGCCTGCGGGTAAACGGACCGACCAGAAGAGAGTGGAAGCTTGTCGCCTACTATAGCGACGCATACATTGATGCCAGGGTTGCCGGCGAGCACCACATGATGATGAGCGGTGCCATCGCCTTCGGCATTGCCATCGCCATCATTATTCTCGGCTTGCAACGGCTGATCAGAGAATCAAGGCTGCACCGTCTGGCTGAAATACGTTCGCTCGAAGCAAAAGCCGAGCAGGAAAAAACCGCCGCCATGGTTACCATCGCCGGCGGCATCGGACACGAATTCAACAACATCCTCACCGGCATCATCGGCGCGACCTACCTGATACGCAGTAAACTGGCCGACCGGCCGGAGCTGCAGGCAAGACTTCATACCATTGACCACTCATGCCAGCGTGCAGCAGGGCTCGTCAAACATCTGATGACCTTTGCCCAGGTCGATATTTTCGAAAAAAGCGGCCTCATCCTTAATGAGCTGATCAATCGGCAGGCCACCGCCATCCCCCGCCCTGACAACATCACGCTTAGCCTCGACGTGACTCCCGCGCCACTGTATCTGGAGGCCGATTACAACAAGCTTGAGGCCATGCTGCAGCACCTGCTGAGCAATGCCATCGATGCCATAGCCGACAAGACTGCAGGTAATATCCGCCTGTCGCTTGCTGCGACCACGGCAGATACCCTGCAATACGCCAGCCTGACCATCGAGGATAATGGTTGTGGTATTTCGCCGGAGAACCTCGCCTCTGTTTTCGATCCCTTTTTCACCACCAAACCACAGGGAGAGGGCGTCGGGCTCGGCTTATCACTGGTTCACGGCGTTGTTCACTCACTGGCCGGAAAAATCAGCATCAACAGCACACCGGGCCATGGAACCCGCGTAGATATTCTTCTGCCCTTAACCAATGCGAAAAACCATGGAAACGCTGATTAAGCCGGCGCTTCCGTGCCGGCCGTGAATGGCCGCGCCTGTACGGACGACATCCGCCCGGACCTATTTCCCCAGCATGCCGCGAATGGCCGCTGGAAGATCGGCCGGTATAATCATGGTTTTGGCATTATCCGATGCCGCCACATCACCGATCGCCTCGATATATTTCTGCCCCAGCAGATACATGGCCGGCAGCTCCTGCCCCTGAATCGCACCACTCACATTTTCGATCGCCACTTTTGAGGCATTGGAAAGTATCACCTGAGCCTCGGCATCAAGCTTGGATGCCTCCATGCGCCCCTGCGCCTCAAGAATAGCGGCCGCTTTTTCACCCTCCGCCTTGGTGACTGTCGCACGACGCAACCGCTCTGCTGCCGCCTGAGCCTCCATCGCCTGCTGCATCGTCACCGACGGCTTGATATCCTGAATCTCGACGTTTTTCAGGGTAATACCCCAATCAGTGATATTATCCGCGATACCGTCCTTGAGCTTGACGCGAATCTCCTCCCGTGAAGAGAGCGCATCATCAAGGGCTGTGCCACCAATAATGCTGCGCAGGGTGGTCTGAATGATATTCACAATGGCCTGCTCATAGTTTTCAACACCATAGATGGCCTGGTCCGGCTTGGTGACCTGAATAAAGGCCACGGCATTGGCAATAATCACGGCATTATCACGGGTAATCACCTCCTGCCCCGGAATATCCAGCACAATCTCCTTAGTCGTCACCCTTGCCGCCACATCATCCACAAACGGAATAATAAAATTCAGCCCCGGCGGCAGCGTCTTCAGGTATTTGCCCAGCCGCTGCACCACATAGTTGCTGCCCTGGGGGACAATGCGCACCCCCATGCCCACAGCCATGGCAAGAATGGCTCCGATAAACAGCATCAGGAGTGTGCCGGCAGAAAGGGTTTCATCCATTATGATTCTCCTCTGTGAAGATCTACTTTCAAAATATTTCCATGCACATCGGCAATACGAACACGCTGCCCCGGCTGCACAACCGTTTCTGATTCAAACATCCACTCACGCCCGCCGAGAAAGGCATGATCGAGCAGCACCCGCCCGCTGCAGCCTCCCTCATCGGCATGTCTGATGACACCGCCGGGAGCCCCTTCAATGGAGGCCGCCACATCACCGGTCGTCGGGGCGGTTGCCGTTCTTTTCTGAAAACGCCGAATCGGATACAACAGGACCACACCGGCCACGGCAAATAACAACAGCTGACCGGCCAGCGACTGCGGCGCATCCGCGACAAAGAGAGAGAGAAAGACAATCGCCGCAGCAATGGAGAAAACAAAGGCGACCGATGTAAACGTCGCCGCTTCCGCCAGCAATAACAGCAGCGCCAGCAAGCCCCAGAAGACGTAACTGTTTGAGATTAACGATTCCATTGCAGCTCCCTTTTACTTCCAGCAGCCTGAACCTGTGCTGCCACAGAAGCAATCCTGCATCCGTTTGCAGGGCATCACCCGGCAACCAGCGGCGATTTTTTTTGTTGCTTGTACATGCAATGATCGTGCCTACAATGTCGATCGCAAACTTAAACAGGGGGAATCAATGGATATTAGTAAAATTCCGGCAGGCGATAACGCGCCTGAGGATATCAATGTTGTGATCGAGGTACCGCAGCACGGCGACCCGATCAAATACGAGCTGGACAAGGAATCCGGGGCGATTTTTGTTGACCGCTTCATGCACACCGCCATGCACTATCCGTGCAACTACGGCTTTGTACCGAACACACTTTCCGACGACGGTGACCCGGTCGATGTACTGGTCGTTTCCCAGTTCGCCCTGATCCCGGGCTGCGTCATCAAGTGCCGTCCGATCGGCGTACTGCAGATGGAAGATGAAGCAGGTATGGATGCAAAAGTTCTGGCCGTTCCTGTTTCCAAGCTCAAACCAGTCTACTGCAATGTCAAAGGTCCTGAAGATCTTCCGAAATTCCTGATCGACCAGATCCAGCACTTTTTCGAGCACTACAAAGATCTTGAGAAGAACAAATGGGTGAAGGTCACCGGCTGGGGCGATGCCGAAATGGCCAAGAAAGAGATCACCGAGTCGATCGCACGTTTCAACGGCAAAGACTGATCATACGATGATCCGGTAAGATAAAAAGGCGACTGTTCATCCGGTCGCCTTTTTTCTTGCTATCATCCATGCAATCATCACGGCATGTCAGCGCATGCCGCGACTGACGTTAACGAGATGGAGAGTAAATCATGAATGAAGAACTTAAAGAACATGTGACCAATACCGGCGTCTGGATGCGCCTGCTGTTTATGGCTCTGTTCGGCATCATCTATACGGTATCACGTTTTGTACTGCTGATCGTTGTTGTCGCCCAGTTCCTCTGGCTGCTGATCACCGGCAGCACCAACCCGCGCCTGATCTCCTTCGGCGGACAGCTGGCCACATTTGTCTACCAGATTCTGCGCTACCTTACATTCAACAGCGAAACCCGCCCGTTTCCCTTTGCCGACTGGCCGGATGATGCAGAACTGAAGCCCGGCACCTGCGCCCGCAAGGAAGAAGCGACTGAAGAGGAGATGCCTGACGATGTGACAGCCACCTCAGAGGCTGCTGATGATTGCATCGACAGCGGTTCGGAAACCGGCATCGAGGCTGAACCGGCAACAGAGCCTCTCTCCGCTGATGACAGCATCGCCAACAATGATGCCGCGGTTGAAACAGGCTCCGAAACAGGGATTGAAGAGAGCCAGGCGCAGGATAAGCCGGTAAAGAGCTGAGGTTTTCTAGCCAGCTTCATCAGCGCTTCCCCGGGGAGATGCTGATTTATTGACGTCCATGGCTCGCTCGGAAGCGCCGACACATCAGCGCTTCTTCCCTAGCCGCCAAGCTCGCGTGTGTGTGCCTCAATATCTGTCTGTAGCTGCTGCATCAGGTCATTGCGCCGGGCCGCCACCACCTCGTCAGCCGGAATATAGGGCAGAAAACGAAAGGTGATGGTACCCGGCTTTTTGATAAAGCCGCGCTTGGGCCACAATGCACCGGCATTATGCGCCATCGGCAAAATACCCACCCCGGCCTTCTGGGCCAGAATCACCCCGCCAGGCTGATATTGACCGGTCGTACCAACCGAGGAGCGGGTACCTTCAGGAAAAATCACCACCCAGAAACCGCTCTCGAGTCGTTTGCCGCCATCCTGCATCACCTGTTTGATAGCCTCGCGCGGAGAGCCACGGCGAATGCCGATCGTTCCCATCAGAGCCAGCGCCCAGCCAAAAAACGGAATATTGAACAGCTCTCTCTTGAGTACCCAGGTATAGGGAGGAACGAGCAGCGGCATGGCCACCGTTTCCGCCGCCGACTGATGCTTGGCCACCACCACACAGGGGTGATCAGGAAAATGCTCCCGCCCTTCAATCTCGATGCGAATGCCGCACAGAAGCCTGAGCAGTGCGAATATCGACTGCGACCACATTCGGGCCCAGAACCATGCGGCCGAAAAACCGAACGGGCGAAACAGAATGACCAACAGTGAAAACAGCGGCGTCAGCGTCATAAAACAGAGATTGAACAGGGCTGAACGAATCACCAGCATCACGCTCTCCCTGCCAGCATCATATCCACGGCCTCTGCCAGATTGGCGTAATCTTCAATCAACGGCTGCAGCAGGCGTGCTTTGGCAAGAATGGTTTCGGCGTTGCCATAACCACTGCGCACCAGCATGGCCGGCACACCGGCAGCATCGGCGGCTTCAACATCACGGATCGAGTCACCGATAAAAAGAGCATGCCCGGGCCGGGATGAGAGCCCCAATGCCGCAAGTGTGTCCAGCACCATACCCGGACGCGGCTTGCGACACATACAATCGTCATCAGGCCCGTGTACACAGTAGGCAACATGAGCAATAAAACCGCCGGCCTGCTCGATCGCCAGCATCATCTTTGCATGAATGGCATTGAATGCAGCCTGATCCATCATCCCTCTGCCAAGCCCCGATTGATTGCTGACAATGGCCACCCTGATACCTGCCGCATGCAGGCGGGAGATCGCTGCCAGTGAACCGGGAATCGGCTGCCACTGCCCGGCAGAAAGAATATAATCAGGCGAATCAAAATTGATCACGCCATCGCGATCCAGCAATACAGCTTCAGGAAGATTATGTGCAGACATGCCACAAGATTATGCGAGAAATACGCCAGTGCAATCAAATCAGCATCCCCGACACCGGCTAAAATGCCCCCGCCGCCTGCGCCACCAGCCGGCCCCGACCTTCATTGCCATCATTCAACAAAAGCAGCATGATGCCGATATGTACCAGGAGGAGGCGAATGTCTGAGACCAGATAGCCGCCAACACATTGTTGAAAGCATGACAATCAACATGCCAACTGGCATTTTTAATGCTATAAGGTAATCAATCGATCACTCAGGGGGGGCTTGCATGGAAAAAACTGCAGAAGACAGTCAGGCCGTACTCGGAGTGATAAGAAAATTCCTCAGTGGCGATTTCTCCGCCCGCGTACAAACCAAAGGTGAACTGGCAGAGTCCATTAATCTGCTGGGAGAACTGATCGAGGACATTCTGCATGAGGCCCTCGAAGGGGCAGAGCACGCAGGTGCAGCAACACATGAGGTCACCGAAGCCCTTTCTGTCATCTCGGTTGATATCCAACAGGCCAACAAGCGTGCCGTTGCCATCGAAGAGGCCACCGATGCCATGCTTAACGGTAACGCTCAAATCGTTTCCAACTCGGACAGGGCCGCAGAGCTGGCCGTGCAAACATCCGACATCGCCCAGAACGAAGGTGTCAGCAGCGTCAATGACGCCGTCCGGCTGCTGCAGGAATTGCAACACTCTGCACTGGCAACGCTGGCAGAAGCCGAAGGGCTGACCGGCTTCTCAATCGAGATCGATAAAATCGTTAACTCCATTCAACGCATTGCCCGTAAAACCCAAATGCTGGCAATGAATGCCACCATTGAGGCAGTCCGTGCCGGCGAGGCAGGGCTTGGCTTCGTCATTGTCGCTCAGGAGGTCAAGGAGCTGTCGGCCCAGACCTCTCAGGCCGCCACGGAAATCAACAGCAAAATCCTGCACCTGCAACGCGAAACCAAAACCGTTGCCGATGCCATCAACAGCCATGTCGGCCTTGCCGATCAGGCCGGCGTCGTCGCGGCTCAATGCCGTGCCAGCATGGATCATATCATTGAAGCCTTTGCGCTGGTATCGGAAACAGTGGCCCAGATTCAGTATGCAGCCCACGACCATGGCCACAACTCCGGGGCAGTCGCGAAAAGCATTACCGAACTCTCCGCCCTGCTCGCCCATGAGGCCCAGCTGGTCAAGCAGGGAGGGGGAGTCCTCGATGAATTTGAAACAGAGTTACGCAAACATATTCATCAAATTTCCGCCTACAAACTGAGCCGCCGGAATCAGGCCCGTCACAACGGGGTCAAGGGCCCTCTGCCGCCAGAGGAAACCACCGGCAGCCACGAGCTCTGGCTGTAATCGCATTCCCCGCCCCCGGCGGGTGATCTGCAGGGATCCGCACACAAAAAAGCACTGCTGTGACGCACCGCAAACGCACCTGGCAACGGCAGCGCCATCCATAACCGGCAAGGAGACAAGCGGCGGCCGAACGGACTCCTCGCCATGTTACCTGCATCACAGCCGGATCAACCCATGACCATCAGCATCCCGTCCTGCATCCACTGCATCGCACAACGACATCAACAGTGGCGACAAGGAGAACGTGATGACAAAATTTTTTCACAAGATACTGATATCACTGCTCGCGCTGAGCATCATCAGCGTCAATACCGGCATCCCGGCTGCATATGCCGCCATGGTACCGACGGCAAGTGTCATTGAGAGCAGTCAGGCTGCATCAAACAGGGCAAAGGTCATCGACTTCCTGAACCGGGCAGAGGTACAACAGGAGCTTCAACAGCAGGGCATTGAGGCGGAGGCCGCAAAAGCGCGCGTCGCCCGACTCGATGATCGCGAGGTTGCCATGCTTGCTGGCAAAATTGATACGCTGCCAGCCGGTGGCTTCGTCGGTGCGGTGATTGGTGCAGCGGTATTCATCTTTGTCGTCCTGCTGGTCACAGACATCCTCGGCTTCACCGACGTATTTCCTTTTGTACATAGTCATGTGCGCCACTAGACAGATGCTGGTGTTGGCCAGGAAGGTGCAGGTTACAAGCGGCCAGCATCGTGAATGGGCGAACAATCCTGCTCGACTGCTGACAACGGTATGTATGCTCGGCCTCCTGATCAGCGGGTGCGGTGCAAAACAGATCGCCGACAGCCCGCGAACGGCGTCGGCAAGCACCATCTCATCCACGACCATCGATGTACCATTTTACAGCCAGCAGAACTATCAGTGCGGCCCGGCTACCATGGCGATGGCCATGGTTCATGCCGGCGTCGAAATCGCGCCAGACCAGCTGGAATCTGCACTGTTTACTCCCGGCCTGAAGGGGAGTTTGCAGGTGGAGATGCTTGCCACACCGCGCCGCTTTGGCCTGCTCGCTTATCAGCTCAAACCTGAGCTTGACGATTTATTGCAGGAGGTAGCCGCAGGCCATCCGGTCATCGTCCTGCAGAACCTCGGCCTGACCATCGCACCACGCTGGCATTACGCTCTGATCACCGGCCTGCGACCGGATCAGGACACCATCATTCTGCACTCCGGGGAGATCGCAAACTACAGCATGCCGATGTCGACCTTCGAACGAACCTGGCAGCGTGGTGGAAGCTGGGCCATGGTCGTCCTCGCTGCCGGTGATCTCCCTGCCACGGCCGATGAAAAGTCATATCTCACCGCAGTCAGTGGCATTGAAGCGCACGGATTCCTGCGTGCCGCACTGCGCTCGTATCAGGCCGCAATCAGCCGGTGGCCGGAGAGCCTGGGAGCCGGCATGGGCAGCGCCAACTGCCTGTATGCCCTGGGCGAGCTTGAACAGGCTGCCAACACCTATCTGCAGCTGACAAAAACACACCCGGATGCGGCATGCGCATTCAACAACCTGGCCCAGACCTACCTTGATCAGGGCCGTCACAGCGATGCACTCGCCATGATCAGACAGGCCATCGCCATCGATCCTCACTCACCGCTCTATCTGCTAACGCTGACAGAGGTTGAACAGGCACAGACAAAAAAACGTTATCAACATCTATGATGCAACAGCAGCCGACAGATCCCATCCCCAACACTGAAGAAAAACTGCCAGGCGGAGAGCCCCGATGCTGCAGACAAAACTGATACGCAGCCTGATGTTGGCCCTGCTCAGCGGGCTGTTCTTCGCCACCTCGATGGTCAGCATCCCTGTCGCAGATCGTATGGCCAACAGCTATTTCAGCACCGCCATGCAGAGTGCCACCATTGCCTATGCCACAACCCGGGGGCTCAATGCGGTCGTCTCGGTCGCCAAGGAATCCCGGCTCGAGCTCGCCCCGGCGGGCGTCGGGGTCAGCATTGCCGCCGGTCAGCTGCTTGATCCGATTGATGACATGACCGAGCGACTCTCCTCATTGCTCGTAGCAGCCATCGCCTCGCTCGGCATTCAAAAAATCGGTTTCGCCATTGCCTCTGCCATCGCCCTCAAAGGTATTGCCGCCGTACTGCTGATCATGATCCCCCTGCTCTGGATCAAGGCGCCCCCTTCACTGATGGCGACGGCGATAAAAATCTGTCTGGTGTTGCTGCTACTGCGTTTTATGCTGCCCGTCACCGCGCTGATCAGCGCTGCCATCTACACAGGCTGGCTACAACCGATCATGGATGATGCCGTTGGAAAACTGGGCATCGTTTCTGCAAGCTACCACGAGATCAGCCAACTTCCCCCGCAACAGCAGCAGGGATTTTTCTCATCCATGACAAGCAGTGCCGCCGACAGCATCGACAGAATCCGACAACTGTTTGCCGACCTTGTAGCCCAGGCGGAAGGGATCATCACCGCCCTGCTGCAGCTGATGACGGCATGGCTTGCCATGTTTGTCATTCAGGTCTTGCTGCTGCCTCTTGCCATGCTATGGCTGATGGCGAAAGTCCTCAACATAGCTCCCCGCGATATACTCACCGCCAACGCATCCGCAAACCACCGGCCAGCCCCCCCCTTAAGGAAGCGCTGATTAATTCGGCGTTTCCGAGCGAGCCATGGACGGCTCGCCAAATCAGACGCGTAAGCGCCTGATTTGTAAGCAAAGACAAAACCACGCTTTTGTCTTTGCGAACTGATTTTTGCCAGGATGGCAATAAATCAGCATCTCCTTAACCCGTGACTTTATCATCCGGTCGCGCCATAGTTTTTACTATGAGCAGACCATCCGAGCCCACCACCCTCCCCTCTTTTTTTGCCGGTTTCCTGAAACTTGAAGCGGCCGGCGGCATGATTCTGATGTTTGCAGCCATATGTGCACTGCTGATTGCCAACTCCCCCCTGCAAAGCTGGTACACCCTGCTGCTGGATCTGCCCGTGGGCATCCGCTTCGGCGCACTGGAAATTGCCAAGCCACTGCTGCTATGGATCAATGATGGTCTGATGGCCATCTTCTTTTTCCTTGTCGGACTGGAGCTGAAACGGGAGCTCATCGAAGGGGAGCTGTCAGACAGGCGTAACATTCTGCTACCAGCCGCCGGAGCTCTTGGCGGCATGGCCATTCCGGCGCTGATCTACATCCTGTTCAACCGCGATGACAGTGTCGCCCTGCAGGGGTGGGCAATACCTGCGGCAACAGATATTGCCTTTGCGCTGGGAGTACTCGCACTGCTCGGCTCACGGGTCCCCACAGCCATCAAGATTTTTCTGACCTCACTGGCTATTTTCGATGATATCGGTGCCATCATCATCATCGCCATTTTCTATACGGCCCATATTTCCATGATCGCCCTGACAGTGTTTGCCTGTTGCATTCCCGTTCTTGCCGTGCTGAACCGGCTCAATGTCACATCCAAAGCGTTATATATCATGGTCGGTATGATCATGTGGGTCGCCATGCTGAAATCAGGTGTACATGCCACCCTCGCCGGCGTGGTACTGGCCATGTTTATTCCCATGCGATCAAAAGAAAACCCTGACTATTCCCCGCTGAAAGATATGGAGCACGACCTGCATGCCGCTGTCGCATTCTTCATTCTGCCCCTGTTTGCTTTCGCCAATGCCGGTATCAGTTTTGCAGGCATAGGGAGTGAGCAACTGCTGCACAGCGTACCGCTCGGCATTGCCCTGGGGCTGTTTCTCGGCAAACAGATCGGTGTTTTCACCTTCTGCTGGCTGGCCATCAAAAGCGGTATTACCGCCCTTCCCAAAGGCATGTCATGGCCTTCATTGTATGCCACAGCCGTCCTGTGCGGCATCGGTTTCACGATGAGTCTGTTTATCGGGTCGCTCGCCTTTGAGGAGACCGGAGTCAGTCAGATCTTTGATGAGCGCCTCGGCATTATTCTCGGCTCGCTTCTCTCCGGCATCACCGGCTATCTGCTGCTGCAGCGCACGCTGCCGGCAGCCCAAAACCGCGACTAAACGCGGCCGCAAAACACACACGCCCCTGTCGGGTGGTTTACCAGTTGAGCTGCAACTCGCTGGTAAATGACATCGGCTCGCCGGTCACAGGATCAGTAAAGGCCAGGTGTTTTGCCAACAGCTGCAGCGGATTCTCATAGTTCGGAGGATCCTCAGGCGGCTGAAAATCAGGGTAGAAACGATCTCCGACCATATGCGCACCGAGAAGCCCCATATGCAAGCGCAACTGATGGGTTTTGCCGGTAATCGGCTCAAGCTCGTATCTGGCCAGCTCCCCCCTCTCTTCAATCAGACGAATCCGCGAGCGTGCATTGATCTCACCCTCCACATTTCTGAACCGCAGCCAGGGCTCGCCGCGCTCGATCCGGCTCTCGATCAGCCACTCACGCGGCCCGGCCACGGCTGGTCGCGCGGCAATCGCTTCATACGTTTTCTCAATCCCGCCGTAACGGAAGAGATCAAACCACGGCCGACGCTGCGCTTCATCAACGGTAAACAGCACCAGGCCTGCCGTCTCCCGATCCAGGCGGTGCACCGGCACCAGATGCTCAAGCCCGGTCCGCCGTTTCAGCCGGTGCAAAAGGCATTCGTTGACATAGTTTCCCGACGGCGTCACCGGCAAAAAATGGGGTTTGTCGGCGACAAGAATGACATCGTTCTGAAACAGGATCTTCTCCTGAAACGGAATCGGATACTCATGGCTGATTTCGCGGAAATATCGCAAGCGGGCATTGATGCGGTACGGTGTATCCAGCCCGACCACCGCTCCGGTCTCATCGGTGATTTTGCCGCTCTGCAGACGATGCTGCCAGACATCACGCGCGACAAAGGGGAAATGCCGGTCGAGATAATCAAGCAACGATGGATAGGGACGCTCCTGCTTTGGCAGCGTCACATAGGAGGGAGTCGGTGCGGTACTGGTGGCTGGCATAAGGGGATTGCTATTCGCTTACGAGCTGCAGGACAACATCGAACAGCCCGCCCGCTCTCTCGCCCACTCCGGTCGTCTGGCGGCATAGGCTTCACATTCAGGCTGCTCATCATACGGCCGCAACAGCAAAGCCTGCAGGCGGTGAATCTCGCTGTAATCGCCGGCCTCCGCCCGGTCAATCGCCACCTGGGCCAGATAGTTTCGCAGCACATATTTGGGATTCGAGCGGTTCATGGCGGCACGCCGGAGCTCATGACTACGTCCGTCCTGCTGCAGTCGCCTGATATAACGGCGCAGCCAGCTGCCAATCTGCCCTTTGATATCAGCCGTGATCTGCTGCGGCGCATACCAGGCATCCAGCAACGGCTGCATCAGCATGGTATCGCTGCAGTCATCAGGATTTATATGGTCATCCAGATCCGCCAGCTTGCGATAGAAGATCGTCATATCGGTCTCGGTCAGCTGCAATATGCGCTGTAATTCATCCACCAGCGCATCATCCTCCGGCGCGCGAAATGCGATCAGACCAAGTTTGCCGGCCATCATCGCCTGCCATTGCGAGCGATAGTACGCGGTGTACTGATCCAGCTGCGCCTGCAACAGCCCGACATCACCGATCAGCGGCAGAATCGCCTCTCCCAGGCGGGCAAGGTTCCAGCCGGCCATCGCCGCCTGTTTGCCGAAACAGTAGCGGTGCATCTGGCGATCTGTGGTATTGGGCGTCCAGTCCGGATCAAACCCCTCCAGCCAGCCATACGGGCCATAATCGATCGTAAGTCCCAGCACCGACATGTTATCGGTATTCATCACCCCGTGCACAAAACCGACCCGCATCCATGCCACGATCAGATCCGCCGTACGCTGACACACCTCGGCAAACCACTGCAGATAGCATGCCTTGCCCGGCTCACCCAGATGGGGAAAGTCGTGACGGATGGTAAAATCAAGCAGCTGCTTCAGTGTTTCCGGATCCTTGCGGGCAGCAAATATCTGCAGACTGCCAAAGCGTAAGAATGAAGGCGCCACACGGCATACCACAGCCCCCGGTTCAAGCGCCGGTCGACCATCGTAAAACATATCCCGCATCACCTGTTCGCCGGTCGCAACCATGCTCAGAGCCCGGGTCGTCGGTATGCCCAGATGATGCATCGCCTCGCTGCAGAGAAACTCGCGTATCGATGAGCGCAATACCGCCAGACCATCAGCATTGCGTGAGTAAGGTGTAGGGCCCGCCCCTTTCAACTGCAACATCCAGTGCTCGCCGGCATCGTTAACCAGCTCACCGAGATTAATCGCCCGCCCGTCGCCCAGCTGGCCGGCCCAGCTGCCAAACTGGTGGCCGCCATAACAGGTGGCATGGGGCTCCATGCCCGGCAACAGACGATTACCTGAAAACACCTGCACAAACAGATCCGACATACAATCCGCATCGGATAAGCCCAGGCGAGCGGCGACAGCAGGTGCCCAGGCAATCAGTTCCGGCGCAGAAACCGCTGTCGGCTGCACGCGTGAATAACAGGCACGATACACCTGCCTGCGATCATTCTCCGTTTCGGCATCCGCCGGCAACAGGCGGGTAAATCGATTATCAAATCGGAGCGTTTGCATAACCGCAAGGGTGCAGAAGAAGCAGACCCGCCGCCACCCCACACAGGCAAGGGGTTCATCATTTGACAACATCACCACGGCCACCAATGCTGCCCGGCTCACCGGACGCGGCGCTGCAAAGGAGAGTTCCATGGCCATCGAATACATATTTGTTTACGGCACACTGCGCAAAGCGCTGGCGACGCCGATGCATGATCTTCTGGCCCGGCACTGCCACTATGTTGGTGAAGGTACGATGACAGGGCGCCTGTATGATCTCGGCGACTACCCCGGCGCCATTGAGTCGGTACATCGTGATGAACGCGTTTATGGTGAGCTCTATCGCCTGGCTGATCCTCAGCTGCTTGCCTTGCTCGACGACTATGAGGGGTGCACGCCCGCGCATGCGGAACCCCGTGAGTACATCAGAAAAGCGATTCCGGTTATATTGCATGATGCCCCGCCGGTGACCGCCTGGGTCTATCTGTTCAACCGTGATGTTGCCGGTTTGCTCAGGATCGGATCGGGTGATTATGTGGACTTCATCCACTCAGCCCATGCATCAAAAGCATATTCAGACGAATCTTTCTGATAGGATCGATGCATGCCATTTGAACTCGCCGTCATTGACCTCGACAATACACTCTATGCCGCTGATAACGGTGTCTTTGCCCGCATGGACAAGCGCATGACGGCATTTGTCGCCAAAGAGCTTGAGGTGGAGCCCGAAGAGGCGGATCGCTTACGGGTGAAATACTGGAAAGAGTACGGCACCACCCTGCGCGGCATGATGCTGCACCATGGCATGGAGGCGGAGGCTTTTCTGCATGATGTGCATGACATTGACGCGCATGAAATTCTGAAACCCGATCCGGCGCTCGATGCTGCGCTGGCAAGGCTCCCCGGCCGCAAGGTGATCCACACCAACGGCATCCTTGAGCATGCCGAGCGCATACTCGACATCCTGGGCGTTGCCCACCACTTTGCCGCGATTTACGACATCCGTTTTAACCACTATATCCCTAAACCCGACCGGGAGACGCTGGCCATGCTGATCCGGGCTGAAGGCTGCCGGCCGGAGCGAACGCTGGTGGTCGATGATATGGAAGATAACCTCAAAATCGCCCGCGAACTCGGCTGCAAAACCGTCTGGATCACACAGGATACCGGGGGTTACTGGGATTACCACCTGCCATCCATCCATACCTTGCCCGACAGGCTCAGTGGTCATCGGCCCGGCTGAGCGACGGTTGCCAACGCCCTGTCGATCATGGCATGCTTGGATGGTGAAATCATGCCCGGATCAGGAGTCGATTGACGATGAGCCTGCATCAGTCGAGTGAACATAACATCGTCGGCGCTGAACTTGTCGAGGCCTTGTTTGATGCCCATATCGACGCCATTATCATTGCGGAAGCAGAAACGGGCCTGTTTATTGCCGCCAACAAGCAGGCGGAAAAGCTGACCGGCATTCCCCTGCCCGAGCTGGTCGGCATGCATCAGTCACAGCTGCACCCGCCGGAACTGGCCGAGCACTACCGGCAGAAATACCTCGAGTTCATGCATCAGGACAGGCTGATTCAGGATGACATCATCATCCGCCACCGTAACGGCCACGACATTCCGGTCAGCATCAGTGGTTCGCTGGTCACCATTGGCGGCAAAAAATATGTGCAGGGCATCTTTCACGATATCAGTGGCCGCAAGCGTAACGAGCAGGCGCTGCGCAATCATATCGAATTCCAGCATACCCTGATCGCCTCGGCCGGCGAGGGCATTTGCCTCTGGCGCAAAACAGAAACCTTTCCCTACACCGAATTCTCCATATGGAACCGGCGTGCCGAAGAGATCACCGGTTATACCTTGGAGGAGATCAATACCCATGGCTGGTATCAAAGTGTCTATATCGACCCGGAGCAGCAGGAGCGCGCCCATCAAAGAATGCTTAATATCCTTGCCGGAGGGTCATTGCGCGGTGCGGAAATCGAAATCACCACCAAATCGGGGCAGCTGCGCACATTAAGGATCTCCTCCAACCTGATCTCCGGCAGCGATGAGCAGCAATGGGTTCTGGCTATTCTCGATGATGTCAGTGAACAAAAGAAACTCGAAGCTGAACTGCGGCAGATGCAAAAAATAGAAGCACTGGGCACCCTGGTCGGAGGCATTGCCCACGACTTCAATAATCTGCTTTCGGGCATCCTGGGCTGCATCTATCTGGCTCGTACAGAGGTGACCGAACTACCTGAGGTGGCCACAGATCTGGAGATGGCCGAGCAACTGGGGCTGCGGGCGGCAGATCTGGTGGCGCAACTGCTGACCTTCGCACGCAAGGGGCATGTGAACAAGCAACCGCTGGAGCTGAACGCATTCCTGCGCCAGGTGGTTGCCAGTCGCCTGCTGGCAATCCCCGAAAATATCACCCTGCAACGCGAATATTGTGATACGCCGCTATTGATTCTCGGGGACACCACGCAAATGCAGCAAATTACCATGAATCTGCTGGGCAATGCCCGTGATGCACTGCAGGGATGCAGCAACCCCGAAATCACGATACGCCTGCAACCGTTTATTCCTGACCGGCACTTTATGCAGACCCATCAGGAGCTGCGGGCCGAAGCCTTTGCCAAACTGTCTGTGGAGGATAATGGCTGTGGCATCGAGGCAAGCCATATCGAACGCATCTTCGACCCGTTTTTTACCACCAAAGAGGTCGGCAAAGGTACCGGGCTCGGCCTCTCCACCCTGTACAGCATCGTCCAGGGGCATGGCGGAACCGTCGAAGTGGAGAGTATTTCAGGCCATGGCAGCAGGTTTCATGTCTACCTGCCACTGATTGATCACCACCCGCTGGAGATTCCGCAGACTCAATTCCGGCCTCACTCAACGCCGAGAGGCAACGGGGAACTGATTCTGCTGGTGGATGATGAAGAGAGTGTCTGCCATGCCACCGGCAACGTACTTAAACGTCTGGGCTACCGCATCATCACGGCCACCGACAGTGAGCAGGCGCTCACCCTCTTTCGCAGTCGTGCCGGGGAGGTTGCACTGATTATTCTCGATGTCGTCATGCCGGGCATCAGCGGACCTGAAACCGCACACAGGATTCAGCAGCTGAAACCGAACGTACCGATCCTTTTTGCCACTGGCTATGACATCAGAAACACCCTGCCCGTCATAGGGAGGGTCAACGTCGGCAATGCACTGTCCAAGCCATTTCGCATCGATGTGCTGGCCAAAAAAATATCGGAAATGCTGATACAGTCCTGATGCCCCCCTGAATCAACGGGGAGGTGCTGATGGACTCAACCAACGTGCGTCAGGAAAAAAGAGTTACTGATTCATCCTGTCAAAAAACTCGGCGTTATTCTTGGTGGTGCCCAGCTTGTCGATCAGGAACTCCATTGCATCCACCGTGCCCATCGGAGAGAGAATCTTGCGCAGAATCCATACCTTCTGAAGGTCATCACGCGGGGTCAGCAGCTCTTCCTTGCGGGTACCGGACGGAGCGATATCGATTGCAGGGAAAACACGCTTGTCGGTCAGCTTGCGATCCAGCTTGATCTCCATATTACCGGTGCCCTTGAACTCTTCAAAAATCACCTCATCCATCTTGGAACCGGTTTCAACCAGCGCCGTGGCGATAATGGTCAGGCTGCCGCCACCTTCAATGTTACGGGCCGCGCCGAAAAAGCGCTTCGGACGATGCAACGCATTGGCGTCCACACCACCGGTCAAAATTTTGCCTGAAGAAGGAACCACCGTGTTGTAAGCGCGGGCAAGTCGGGTAATGGAGTCGAGCAGAATCACCACATCACGGCCATGCTCAACCAGACGTTTCGCCTTCTCAATCACCATTTCGGAAACCTGAACATGACGCTGGGCCGGTTCATCAAAGGTGGAGGAGACGACTTCACCCTTCACCGAGCGCTTCATATCGGTCACCTCTTCCGGACGCTCATCAATCAGCAGCACCATCAGCACAACTTCAGGGTGATTCGCCTCGATCGAGTGGGCAATCGCCTGCATCATCACCGTTTTACCGGTACGGGGAGGAGCCACCAGCAAAGCACGCTGTCCCTTACCGATCGGGGAAACGATATCGATGATACGACCGGTCATATCCTTGCGCCCGGAGTGTTCCACCTCCATGCGCAAACGCTCGTTCGGATAAAGCGGCGTCAGGTTATCAAACAACACCTTGTTACGCGCCACCTCGGGCGGCTCACCATTGGCGGTATCGACCGTTTTCAGGGCAAAGTATTTCTCGCCACGACGAGGGTGACGAATTTCGCCGGCAACCGTATCACCCTTACGCAGGTAGAAACGACGAATCTGATGGGTGGAGACATAGACGTCATCCGGGCCCGACAGATAGTTGGCATCCGGCGAGCGCAGGAAGCCGAAACCATCCGGCAGAATCTCCAGCACACCTTCACTGTAGATCGTACCACCGCGCAGACCATGGGCACGCAGAATCGCAGAGACCTGCTCCTGTTTGCGCATAGCCGCAGCATTTTCAATATCAAAGGAGTTAGCCAGTTCCAGAAGCTCGGTGGGTGATTTAGCCGAAACCTCTTTCAGGTTCAGCGTCACCCCTTCAAGTTCATCGGAGATCTTCTCCTCACCATCATCGCGCTGTTTATTGCGACGCTGTTGCTTATCCGGCCGCTGCTGGTCACGCTCACCCTTGTTACGCCAGCGGTTACGACGTCCGCCATCCTGGGCGTCACCGGCACCGCCATGTTCATCCCGTGCTGCAGACTCGGCAACATTGCCATCCGGCCTGGCCTCGCCAGACTCATCCATCTGATATTCGGGTTTTGGCGGACGGGATGGCTTCTCACCCGACTCAGGCTGCGATTTAGGCTGTGCATCCCCGCCCTCTTCCTTCCTGGCCTTGCGTGCTGCGTGATCGCGCTTTTTGGGACGCACCACAACAGCGACAGCCGCCTCACCCTCGTTTTGTCCCGCGCCAACCGCTGCTGCCACTTTCGCGACCTCAGCCTTACCGGCACCACCATCAGCCACCTGCACCGGAGCGGCGCTTTCATCTGCGACAGACTTCTCTTCAACCTTCTTGCGAGGGCGGCCGCGTCTGCGGGGGGCAGGCGCTTCCGAACCAGCTTCTGCGGAAGAGCTCGCTTCTGTCACCACCACTGGTGATTCGATTTCCTGGGACATTGAATACTCCAAAAATCCTGTCAGATAAAACGCTGTCTGATCATGGTATTAAAAAAAGGATCGGCAACTGAATGATACAGGTGAAGAGCCGGAACGCCGGAAGAGGCATCGGCAACAACTGCATTGCTAAATAGGTCTGCAAACCATGTCAACCCTGTTCAAAAGCACTTGCATGATAATCATCTGAAAACGATCCGCACGATAAAAAACCGCTTACGCCAGGCCGACAGATTTCAACGCATTTGCCACGGCCAACCTCATGGCTGACCTGCTGCTGCCTACAGACCACAGCAGCGACGACTCAATTTTTTGAGCAATCTGCGGCCAGGCAGGATAATTCCGCATGCAGTTGCTCCACCTGCTGCTGCAGAGAGGCAAGAGTGCAGTTATTATCCAGAATGTAATCAGCCTGCTGTTTTCGCATCAAATCATCGCACTGGCGGGCTATGATAGCACGGAAAGCGGTCTCATCCTGCCGGCCGCGTGCCAGTACCCGCTGCAGACGCAATGACTCATCCGCCAGCACCACCGCCACCCGGTCCATACGATCGGCGCCACCCGATTCAAGCAGCACCGAGGCTTCAACAATCACATAAGGCCCATGTTGCAAGGCCATCCACTGTTCTTCCTGCTGCCAGATCAGCGGATGCACAATCCTGTTCAGCTGTGCCGTATGGCCGGCATCGGCGAAACAGAGGGTGGCCAGCGCCCGTCGATCAAGCTCACCGTCAGGCTGCAGAATCTGCCCGCCAAAACATGCGACCAGCTGCTGCAATCCTTCGGATCCGGCCTGCACCACCCGATGGCCCACGCGGTCAAGATCAAGCACCGCCACCCCAAGCGCCTCAAACATCGCTGCCGCAGTGGATTTACCACTGCCAATGCCGCCGGTAAGACCGATCCGCAAGGGGGGATTTATAGCCGGATCCCCATCATGCCCATATACCAGGTCAGGATCGCATCACCCCACAAAAGCCAGACCATACCGCCAGCAGCCAGATAGGGGCCAAACGGAATCTCTGTGCGCATTCCCCGCCGTGCCAGCCATAAGAAAACCGAGCCGATCGCCGCCCCGATCACGGAGGAGAACAGAATCACAAATGAAAGTGCCTGCCAACCCAGAAAAGCGCCCAGCATGGCCAGCAGCTTAAAATCACCATATCCCATGCCTTCCCTGCCGCTATAGAGCAAAAACAGCCGGTTCACCAGCCAGAGGACACCATAACCGGCAGCAGCACCCATCACGGCATCACGCCAGTCCCCCAGCCACCAGGAAAAAGCCAGCCCCACGATAATACCCGGCAGGGTCAGGACATCAGGCAGCAAGCCTGTTTCAAAGTCGATAAAGCTGAGCACCCACAACAGGAAAAACAGCGTCAGTGCCATCCCGAGCTGAAGCGTGGGACCAAAATGCCAGGCCAGCCCCGCCCAGCTGATCCCCATCAGTAACTCCAGCAATGGATAACGCCATGCAATCGCCGCATGACAGTTCCGGCAACGACCACGCAGAATCAACCATGAAAGCACCGGGATATTATCATAGGGGGCAATCGGATGACTGCATTGCGGGCAATGACTGCCAGGAAAGGCCACCGACTCCCGACGAGGAATCCGATGCACACAGACATTGGCAAAACTTCCCAGCAGCAGGCCCAACAGCCCGCAAATAAGCACAAACACACTCACTCCTGATCACCATCGAGGCCACTCTTTTTCAGCCTGTATCGCAGCGAGCGAAAGCTGACCCCCAACTCCTCCGCCGCACGGGTAATATTCCCACCTGTTTTCATCAGCGCCTGGTCGATCATCTGCCGCTCGCTCGCCTCCAGCCATGCATCAAGACTTACACCATCATCATGCAACGACTGCAGCGACACCTGGGGGGCGCTGTGCAACCCGGAATACATCTCGTCCAGCAGCGCAATATCCAGCTCCTGACTATCGGAGAGCGCCAGCATGCGCTGCAGCAGGTTCTCAAGCTCGCGCACATTGCCCATAAAGGGCAACGTCATCAGGCGCGTCAGACACGGCTCACTTAATCGTACCCGCCCTTCACTCCAGCGCCGCACAATCGCACGGGCCAGCTCTGGAATATCCTCCCGTCGCTGACGCAGGGCCGGCATATGGACCGGTACAACATTCAGTCGAAAAAAGAGGTCTTCGCGAAAAGTGCCACGTCGGACTTCGGCCTCAAGATCGCGATTGGTTGCTGCAATCACACGGATATCGACATCCCGCTCGCAATCATCGCCCACTCGCCGAATCCGCCGCTCCTGCAATGCCCTCAGCAACTTCACCTGCGCCGGCAACGGCATCTCGCCAATTTCATCAAGAAACAGTGTACCACCGGCTGCGGCTTCGATCAGGCCGACACGATCAAACTCCGCGCCGGTAAAGGCGCCCCGTCGATGACCAAACAGCTCCGACTCAAACAGCCCTTCAGGAATGGCACCGCAATGGACAGGTACAAACACCCCCTTGCTGCGCGCTGAAGCGGCATGCACATAACGCGCAGCCAGCTCCTTGCCGGTACCTGACTCGCCACTGATCAGTACGGTAAATGTCGATTTTGCTGCCCGTTGCAAGCGATCGCGCACGCGCCGCATGGCATCCGAATGACCGATCAGCGTATTTTCGCTGCCATCCTCCTCTTCACCACCTGCAGAGGAGGTGCTGGCATGACTTCCGGCCACATCGAACAACGCCCGCTCCACAGCGGCAGCAAGCTCCTCCCCGGATACCGGTTTGGTCAGGTAGTCATAAGCGCCCTGCTTCATCGCTGCGACAGCCGTTTCAGCACTGGCATAGGCCGTCAGCAACAGCACCCGGGCGGCAGGCTGCAACTGGCGACAGATGGCAATCACCTCAAGGCCTGCATCATGTCCGTCCATGCGCAGATCGGTCAGCACCACATCAAATGGCGTCGCCCGCATGCTGGCCTCGGCCTCTGCGACAGAACCACATGCCGTGACGCGATGCCCCTGCAACTCCAGCCCCAGTGACAAAATCCGGCGCGCATTGGCTTCATCTTCCACCAGCAACAGATCAGCCATGAGCCATCCCCGCCCACGCCTCATCATGCGGATCTGCCACAACGCCGCCACCACTTACACAAAAACAGATCAGCTCACCCTCCTGCTGCAGACCCACACGCCAGTGATTCACCGCGCAAACCTGGCGAACCGTGGCAAGACCGAGTCCCACACCACAGGAACGACCGCTGACAAAGGGTTCAAACAGACGTTCGCGAACATTTTCGGCGATTGTCCCGCGATTGCATACACGCAGCTGCCACTCCAGCTCTCCCCCCGTCAACCCCACCCTGACGCGCCCGTCCGGCGGACTGTTCAACACCGCATTGCTCAGCAAATTATCCAGCACCAGACGAAAGTGATCGCCGTCAATCTGTAGCTGATCCAGCTCGCAACGGATATCCACGGCGCACTGTTCGCTAAATTTCAACTGCATCAGCGCCGCCCTGATCACGGCCGGCATATAAATCAGGGCCGGCTCCGGCTGCAATGGCTGTGAGTAATTCAGCATGGTGGTCACCAGACGATTCAAACGCAACATTTCATCGTGCAAAATATTGCGGATATTCACCCCCTTGACCTCACCGGCCGGCAAAATCTCCAGCCCCTGTGCCATGGTCTGCACGGGGTTTCGTATCTCATGGGCCAGCATCGCAGCCATCTGCCCCAGTGCCGCCATTTTCTCCTGCTGATGCATCTGCCACTCCATATGCCGGAGTTCACTGATATCCACCAGTGTCAGCAGCCAGACGGCATCCGCGTCGTTGCTCAGGCGGGTCACCGCAACCAGCAACACCTGCTCCCCTTGCCGGTATTCGCACTGGCACCCCGGCCGCCCCCCGTGATGCAGACAACTGGCAATCGCCGGCAGCGAGGTCAGCACCGAAATCGGCTGCTCACCCAGCAACATCCCGGCGGCGGCATTCATATCGCTGACCTCAAGGTGTTCATCCAGCACAATCACACCCTCACACATCGCCGCCATCAACTTGTCATGAAGGTCTTTCAGGCGTCTGTGCTGACTGAGCGCCCGATCACTGCTGGCACGCAAACCGGCATGGCGACGGGCAATCGCCGCCATAATCCCTCCAACCAGCATCAGGGCGGAGACCTGCAGCAAAATATGCAGTGCCTCGGCGGTGTCCGGCATCGGCATGCCAATCAGCCACAACTCACCATACACCGCCATCAAATAGCAGATACAGGCCAGCACCGTCATCACCAGGGGCAACATAAACCAGGCAAAGGCGCCTGAAGAGATAATGATCAGGCCAAGCAGAAATGAAAACGGGCTGTCAATGCCACCGGTGGCCAGCAACAGCAACGAAGCAAGAACAATATCGATCGTAAACCGGAACGCCCATTGGCGACGCTCATCAAAACGACTGACAGCGAGCCATGCCTGCAACAGCAGCGACAGCAGAAACAACACTGCGATGATGACGATCAATGACTGAAACGGCGCTGTCGGGTAAATCCACGCCATCAGCACCAGTGCGATAGCCCCCCCGGCCAGCGCGCGGTAAAAAATCGGTTTCATCGCCAGGCGGATGGACCGCCCCCTCCTGCCCCCATGCAATTACACCAGTGATGCCATCTGGAAGATCGGCAGATACATGGAAATCACCAGCCCTCCGATAACACCACCGAGAAAGACCATGATCACCGGCTCCATCAGCTGCTGCATATTCTCGACAGCAGTATCCACCTCTTCTTCATAAAAATCGGCAATTTTGGCCAGCATCTCTTCAAGGCTGCCGGTCTGCTCACCGATGGATATCATCTGGGTCACCATCACCGGGAAAATTTTACTCGCCTCCAGTGGTGCCGTCAGCGTCTGTCCCTGGGAGATGGACTCCTTGGAGGAAAGAATGACCTCTTCGATAATCACATTGCCGGATGTTTCAGCCACCGTATCGAGTGACTCAAGAATCGGCACACCGGCCGCCGTCAGGGTCGAAAAGGTACGGCAAAAACGGGCCACAGAGGCCTTGCGCAGTACATCCCCCAGCACCGGCAACGCCAGCAGCAACTTATCCAGCTGATAATGCCCTTTCGGTGTTTTATAAAGCGCGCGAATCCCCATGACGATCGCAACAGGGACGCCAACCACCAGATACCAGTAGGTCACAAAAAGGTCTGAAATGGCCATGGTGATGCGCGTCGGAGCCGGTAACTCGGCCCCCACGTCGGCAAACATCTCGCCAAAAACAGGAATCACAAAGATCATCAGGATCGACGTCACAATAAAAGAGACGCACAGAATGGCGATCGGATAGACCATCGCCGACTTGATCTTCGCCTTCAGAGCCAGTGCCTTTTCCTTGTACTGGCACAGACGCAATAAAATGGTATCAAGAATACCACCCTGCTCTCCGGCCTCCACCAGCGCACAGGTCAGACGATCAAACTGCTCGGGGAATTTGCGCATCGTCTCGCCGAGCGGATTACCCCCTTCAAGGTTTGTTCGCACATCATTGAGCAATTTGACCATCGCCTTTTTTTCCGTGCCCCGCTCAGCCAGCTCGAAGCATTGCACCAGAGGAAGCCCGGCATTGATCATCGTGGAGAGCTGGCGAAAAAAGATCGAGATATCCTTCTCCTCCACTTTCTCGGGGAAAAGGTTGATCTCGATCGGCTTTTTTTTCACCTGAATCGACTGCAGGCCACGCCGGCGCAAAATTGCTGCAGCCACCTCTTTATTGGCCACATCCAGCTCACCGCTCTGAGCCATGCCCTGTTTGTTTTTCGCCTGCCAGGTAAACAGCGGCATCAGTCTGTCACCGTCACGCGCAGACATTCCGCCAAGGATATCTCGCCCATTTTCACCTTCTCCAGTGCCGCCATGCGCAGCGATTTTACCCCCATCCGGGTGGCAACGGCACTGATCACATCTGTATTTCCGCCAGCATACACCGCATCCCGAATCTCATCAAAAACAGGCATCACCTGATAGATGCCCGTCCGCCCTTTATAACCGGTCCCATTACAGACAGCACAACCCATGCCATGCATCGGCTGATACAGGGAAAGCTCGCTCTCCGGCACCCCGGCATCGAGCAGAGCCTCATGCGGCACATCATCCGGTGCCTTGCACTGGCTGCAAATGCAGCGGGCCAGACGCTGGGCCGTCACCAGATTGATGGCCGAGCCGACAAGAAACGGCTCAATCCCCATATTGACCAGCCGGATCATCGTCGACGGCGCATCATTGGTATGCAGTGTTGCCAGTACCAGATGGCCGGTTAATGCCGCCTTGATGGCAATGGCCGCCGTTTCATGATCGCGGATCTCACCCACCAGAATCACATCCGGATCCTGACGCAGAAACGAGCGCAGTACGGATGGAAAGTCGAGGCCGATCTCCGGATGCACGTTGACCTGATTAATGCCCATAAAGTTGAACTCGACGGGGTCTTCCGCCGTCGAAATATTGACCCCGGGCTGATTCAGCTCACTGACCGCCGAATAGAGACTCACCGTTTTTCCCGAACCGGTAGGCCCGGTCACCAGCACCATGCCATAAGGGCGGCTGATGGCATGCTTCAACCATGCCAGCGATTGGCTGTCATAGCCGAGCAGCGTCATATCCAGCTGCAGGCTCGATGGATCCAGCAGACGCATCACCACTTTCTCGCCAAACAGTGTCGGCAATACGGACACGCGGAAATCAACCGTTTTTGTGCGTGAGAGGCGCAACTTGATACGCCCGTCCTGCGGCAGGCGGCGCTCGGATATATCAAGCCGGGCAAGAATTTTAAGCCGGGAAACGATCGCATCCTTCATGCCCATGCTGGGGCGCATCACCTCATGCAATACACCATCGACGCGATAACGCACGCGCATAACCTTCTCATAGGGTTCAAGGTGAATATCAGAGGCCCCGCGCTTGATCGCCTCCAGAAGGATCAGGTTAACCAGGCGGACAACCGGTGCCGCCTCGGTCTTAGCAGAGAGTGACAGCTCATCCACATCTTCGGTACTGGTGTCGACCACCTCGACATCCTGGGCACCAAGATCCGCCATCACCTCCTGAAGATGGGAGTCGGCCTGACTGAGCAGCTCAATGGCGCCAATCAGCTGACTCTCGGCCGTCACTGCGACATCAAGCTGACAGCCGGTAATGAAGGCCACCTCATCCAGCCCTCCGATATCATACGGGTCGGCAACGGCAAGCCGCAACGTCTTGCCCTTGCGCCCGATCGGCGCAATCATATGACTGCGCAGCAGATCCAGCGACAGGCGAGCGGCATCCATATCAACCGGAGTCGTCGCAAAATCGACGATCGGGCAACCGTACGACCTGGCAATAAAGGTCACCAGATCACTTTCCCCGAACACCCCCTGCTTGACCAGCTGAGCCGTCAGTGTATCCCCATGGATTCGAGCCTCATGCAGCAATCTGTCCAGTTGTTCACGACTGATCCGTCCCTGCATCAGCAGGATATCGCCCAGACGTGAGCGGCTCATTCCCGACCCCAGCCCGGCAAATGGCAGGGCGTCCGCCCCAGCTGCTCCTCGATATGACGCAGTGAAGCCAGGCAGTCAGGCATGGCACAGTCATGCCACCAGGCAAAGGCGGCCGCCCCCTGGCTGATCAGCATCGGTAAACCGTCCACCGCCATACGCCCGGCCTCCCGCGCAGCAAGCGTGAAGGCGGTGTCACCATCCGGACGATAGACAGCATCCATCGCGGCTCCCGCCCCGGACAGCACAAACGGAAACTGCTGACCATCCTTCAAACCGACACTGGTGGTATTGACCAGCAGCGGGGCCGTCGCACAAACGCGATCGACAGCCTGCTGATCCCACGCCAGCGGCAGGCATGACAATGCCGGATAGGCCTGCCGGGCATGATCAATCAGAGCCGTCAGACGATCCGGATTGCGATTACAGATAAACAGACGCCCCACCTGCAGTGAGGCCAGCGCATGCAGCACTGCGCGTGAAGTACCACCGGCGCCAAACAGCAGCACATCAGCGCCCTGCAACGGCAGTTGCAACCCCTCGACCACAGAGCGGAAGCCCTGCCAGTCGGTATTCGTTGCCTGCCAGCCGGCATCACTGCGACGCACAGTATTCACAGCTCCGATCAGGCGCGCATCGGCATCGGCTTGCGTGCGTACAAAAGCCTGCTCCTTGTGCGGCACGGTCACATTGAAGCCCGCCACACCGAGCGCCCACAGGCCATCGAGTGCCGGCTCCAGCTGATCAGGAGCCACAGGGAACGAGACATAAGCCGCATTTTTACCGCTATGCTCGATAAAGCCGTTCTGAAATAGCGGCGAAAGGGAGTGGGAAACGGGCCAGCCGATAATCCCGTAGAGGGTGGTCATTGCGTCGATTTTCATGCTCCCGTGAGCTTAGGAAGGGGAAGCCAAGGTGTCAAAGATTGTCATCTCGCCCCCGCCCCTCCCGAAACAATGCAGCTCAATCATCTCATCCCGCCTGAATGGCTGTCAGGGCGATGGTATAGACAATATCCTCAACCGAAGCACCGCGCGAGAGGTCATTCACGGGCTTGCGCAATCCCTGCAGCATCGGCCCGATGCTGACCACATGAGCGCTGCGCTGCACCGCCTTGTAGGTGGTATTGCCCGTATTCAGATCCGGGAATACAAACACATTGGCCCGACCGGCTACCTGACTGGACGGCGCCTTGCTCATGCCGACCTCGGCACTTGCCGCTGCATCATATTGCAGCGGGCCATCCACCAGCAGATCAGGCCTCCGCTCCCTGACCATACGAGTGGCCGCCCTCACCTTGTCGACATCCGTACCGGCACCTGACTCACCGGTACTGTAACTGATCATGGCCACCCTCGGTTCAAGGCCAAAGCGCCTGGCTGAGTCGGCACTCTGAATGGCAATATCAGCAAGCTGGGCGGCATCCGGATCAGGATTAATGGCACAGTCACCATACACCACGACCTGATCCGGCAAACACATGAAAAATACCGATGAGACAAGCTCGGCCGATGCGCTGGTTCCGATAAGCTGGAAGGCAGGGCGCACCGTATTGGCGGTTGAGTGCAGGGCGCCGGCAACGAGACCATCCACATCGCCTTCCGCCAGCATCATCGTCCCGAGTACAATGCGTGCCTGCAACTGGTCTTCGGCCATCTGGCTGGTCATCCCCTTATGGCGACGCAGAGCCACCATCGGTTCAACATAGCGCAGGCGAACGCGCGCCGGATCCACAATCGTCACCGTATCACCCAGTACAATCCCCTGCGATGCCGCAACCTGCTGAATCTTTTCCGGATTCCCCAATAAAATACATTGGGCAACGCCACGCTGACCACACTGATAGGCGGCCATAATCGTGCGTGGTTCGTCCCCTTCAGGCAGGACAATTCGCCGCTTCGCCTGACTGGCCTGCTGAATCAGCTGATAACGGAATGCCGCCGGAGAGATGCGTGCCCGCCGATCCAGTGCACAGCGAGCCTTCAGCCACGGACTGTCAAGATGGTTGGCCACATGATCCATCGCCTGATCAATCAGCGCGTAATCATCCACCGCAACTTCTGCCGGCATCTGCGCCAACAGTGCCGCGGTCTGGTATGAGCTGCTCTCCACCAGAAGCAGTGGCAGTCCGGTATGCAGCGCCTGCGCACACAGTTCCATCACACATGCATGCGGCTGCAATCCGCCGGTCAATAAAATCCCGGCAAGAGGCACCCCGTTCAGCGCGGCCATACAGGCTGCGATAAACACATCCTCACGATCCCCCGGAAAAATCAGCAGGGTATTGGGTTGATAGACACCGATGGTATTGGCCACGGTACGGGCGCATACCTCGATGCGCTGCACACGCCTGGCCTGCAGGTCGGCGGCACCGATGCTTTTGGCCCCCAGATAATCGGCCACATCGCTCATGCGGGGAGCAATCAAACGTGCCTGCCATGGAATGCCGCCGATATAATGAAAAGGACGGGTCGCCATGGTCTCCGACAGCGTATCCGGCAGCACCGGCCAGACGCAGCTGCCACCGTAGGTCTGCAGCTCATCCGCCTGCAGTGCCGCGTGGCCGCCACCGGCGGCCCCCAGTTTATTAAGGATAATACCAATCAGGGCCGAGCCGTTATCACCGGCAAACGCTGTAGCAGCAATATCGATATACTCATCAAGATCGGGCTCCGGCTTGCCAACCAGAATCACTTCGGCATCCAGTGCTCGGGCAACTCCGGCATTCAGCCGGGTCGCATAACCGGCATGGCCATCTGCCACCAGCCCTTCAACCACGACAACATCGGCATGTGCGGCACTCTGACGATAGAGGGCAATGACCTCTTCCATCAGCAACCCCTCCTGGTCAGAGCCGAGCAGAGCGGTCGCATGGCGCAAACTGATCGGCTGCGGCGGCGTAATGCTGGTCACATGCTCGATTAACTGGGTGGAACGCTCAGGCCCGTGGTCGCCATCGTGCAACTGGGCGATCGGCTTGCAAAAACCGGTATGAATGCCCATACGATCAAGCGCCCGCACAAGCCCCAGACTGACCGTTGTCAGCCCCGCCCCGGCACCTGTAGAAACAAGCAGAAATGCATGACTCATCTGATCTATTAACTCCTATTACTGATAACCCGCTGCCACTGCGCCAGTCATTAACGACTGCAGCGGCTGGCTATACATCAGGCGCCGCGTTACTGGCCGGCAATACCCTCTATTCAGCCGTCCTGTCGAGCCGCTGCAACATATCGACCACATAACGGGCGATCATGGTCTCCTCACTGGTGGCGATCACCAGCACAGGCACCTGTGCCCCGACAGCACTGATCAGGCCACCGGAGAGGCGGCCATGCTCACTATTGCGATGCGCATCCAGCACCAGCCCCAACAGAGAAAGGTGCTGCACCGTTTTGGCCCGCACCACATCCGCATGCTCACCAATGCCACCGGTAAATATGAGAGCATCAATTTGCCCCAGTGAAACGGCCAGCCCGGCCAGTGCCTTGGCCAGGCGAAAACAGAATATGTCCACAGCCAGCCCGGCACGTACATCGCCCTCATCCGCTGCCGCCAACAGGGCACGCATATCATTGCTGCGACCGGATAGGCCAAGCAGGCCGGACTGACGATTCAATGCAGCTGTAATCTCTGACAGGGAAGCGCCGGTCTGCCTGGCCATATAATCATGCAGACCGGGGTCCACATCACCACTTCTTGTCCCCATCACCAGCCCTTCCAGCGGCGTCATTCCCATGGTTGTGTCGACACTGATACCGCCGGCAATGGCGGCAGCACTACAGCCATTGCCCAGGTGCGCCGTCAGCAGATGACAGTCAGAAAAACTGCGCCCCAGTCTGTCTGCCGCCTGTTGCGCCACATAATGGTGGCTGGTGCCATGAAACCCGTAGCGCCGCACACCATACTCACTGTACCAGCGATAAGGCACGGCATAGAGGCTGGCATGCAACGGCATGGCATGGTGAAAGGCTGTGTCGAACACAGCAATATGCGCAACCGCAGGAAGGTGACGCATGGCTGCACGAATACCGAGCAGGTTGGGAGGATTATGCAGCGGGGCCAGATGGGACAGCTCTTCAATAGCGGCAATGACGGCGTCATCGAGCAACGTCGGCGCAATAAACCGCTCGCCACCATGCACCACACGGTGCCCAACCGCGGTAATCCGCTCTTTATCCATACGGCGAAAGAGAATCGCAAGCATCTGCTGCATCGCCACATCGGGCCCGGCTGCAGGCAGGGCCACATGCTGAATATCACCGCCCACATTCCAGTTGAGCGAGGCCTCCTCTTCACCCAGACGAACCGCCGCACCTTCAGCGATGACTCTTTCGGAGGGCATCTCAAGCAGCGCCATTTTGATCGATGAACTGCCCGTATTAATCACCAGAATCATATTCCAAACCCTCGAAACCCCGTTCACACTCAAATATTGTGCTCGCATGGTAACACAACAGAACCACCAGTTCCTCATCCGCCAAGCAAGAAAAAAGCCAGACAGGGCAAGACCTGTCTGGCTTTACATTGCAAAAATCCGCTGCCATTCACCATGAAACGGGAGAATGCAGCCTGACAGCTGCGGCGTTACTCCACCGTCACCGACTTGGCCAGATTGCGTGGCTGATCGACATCGGTTCCTTTTGCCAGCGCCACTTCATAGGCCAGCAACTGCAGTGGCACACAGACCAGCAGCGGTGTGGTAAAATAATCCCCTTCCGGCACAGCCATAATCCGGTCCACATCCTCAGGCCACTCCTGCTCCGGCAGATCGGTCAACAGAATCACCCTGGCACCGCGAGCCTGCACCTCTCTGAGGTTGGAGAGCACTTTATCCAGCTGATATTGCTGTGGCGCAATCACGATCACCGGCAGATTACTGTCGATCAGGGCAATCGGACCATGCTTCATCTCTCCGGCCGCATACCCTTCAGCATGCAGATAGGAGATCTCCTTCAGCTTCAGGGCGCCTTCCAGCGCCAGTGGATAGCAGGGGCCGCGCCCGAGAAACAGGGCTCCGTGCGCGCGGGCAAACAGCGGTACCACCGAGCTGACCGCGGCAGTCCGCGTCAGCATCTCGGCCAGACCATCCACCGTATGCCACAGATTGGCGATATGCTCTTCAAGCTCCGCTTGCGGCATCGCCCCTGCCCGGCGGGCCATATGCAGCGCCACCAGAGCGAGCACCGACAATTGCGCCAGATAGGCCTTGGTGGAGGCCACACCGATTTCCGGACCGGCCAGCAACTCGATCAGACCATCCGATTCACGCGGCAGTGAAGCACTCGCCACATTACAAATCGACAACGCCCGATTATTCGGCGTCGTCGACTTGAACAACCGCATTGCTTCAAGTGTATCGGCAGTTTCACCGGACTGGGAGAGCGTAATCAGCATCGTCCGCTCACCAATGACCGGATTACGATAACGGTATTCGGAAGCCACATCGACCTCAACCGATACCTTCAGATAGCGCTCCAGCCAGTAGCGGGCAGTAAGCGCCGCATGGTAGGAGGTACCACAAGCGACCATGACAATCCGTTCAGGCAGCGGATCGGTGGATAACCACGGCGCATCCGGAAAGTGAATCGCGGCGTCATCAATATAGGCGTTGAGAATCCGTTCCAGCACCGCTGGCTGCTCGTGAATCTCTTTTTCCATATAATGGCGGTAGACACCTTTGTCTGTGCTGCCGGCAGCAACCGGCATCTCCTGCCACTGACAGGCAACCATGCGCCCTTCGGCATCAAAGACCTGGCAGCCATCATGACTCGCACAACCCCACTCTCCCTCGCGCAGGTACATCACCTCATCCGCCAGATCAGCAACGGCAAGCGCATCGGATGCAACGAAGTAATCATTCCCCCGGCGCGCCAGCAGCAGCGGGCTCCCCTTACGGGCAAACCAGAGGGTATCCGGCGTGATGTCGATCAATCCGGCCAGTGCATAGGCCCCATCCAGCGACTGCAACATCTGATGCCAGGCCTGACCTGTATAACTGCACTTATCCAGCAGGGTCGAGAGCATGGCAGGTATGACTTCGGTATCAGTATCCGATGCAAAGCTCAGCCCTGCCGACGTCAACTGACGCCGCAACTGGGCATGGTTTTCAATAATACCGTTATGCACAATCGCACAGTGTGCGGAGATATGCGGATGTGCATTCACCTCATTGGGCGCCCCGTGGGTTGCCCAGCGGGTATGGCCGATGCCGATCGAACCATCACAGGCGGAGCCCGCCAGTTTTTCACGCAATTTTGCCAGCTTTCCGGCCGCTTTTGCACAGTGCAGCACACCCTGATCCGCCACACAGATGCCGGCACTGTCATAACCACGGTACTCCATTTTCTGCAATGCATCGAGCAAATGGCCCTGTACCCTGGCACGGGATGAGAGGGCCCCGATAATACCACACATTAGCGTGATTCCTTTTCCGGGCGCTTCCAGTTGGCAACATATCGCTGCTGCGTACGCTCACTCAGCGTCAGCCCACCGGGCTCGACATCACGGGTGATGGTACTGCCTGCACCGATGGTTGCATCATCGGCGACGCGAACCGGGGCGATCAACTGGGTATCGGAGCCGACGAAGACACGATCACCGATCTCGGTTTTAAACTTGTTGGCACCGTCATAATTGCAGGTGATGGTGCCTGCCCCGATATTGCAATCAACACCCACCGAGGCATCACCGATATAACTGAGGTGATTGATTTTGCTGCCACGCCCCACCACAGCCTTTTTCACCTCAACAAAGTTACCGATATGAACCTGCTCATCCAGCCTCGCCTCAGGACGCAGACGGGCATATGGACCGATCGAGGCATCGGAACCAACGCTTGCACCATGAATATGACTGAAGGCGAATACATTCACCCGGTCATCCAGCCATGCGTCGACAAGCACGGAGTTGGGGCCCACCCGGCACTCATCGCCAATATGGGTGCGGCCAATCAGATAGCAACCGGCCTGAATCACTGTATCAATACCGATACTGACACCTGCTTCAATGCGCACCGTATCCGGCTTCTCGATCGTAACCCCGCGCAACTGCCAGTCACGAATAATCCGGCGTTGCATCAAATCCTCGACCATGGCCAGGTTGACCCGGTCATTGACGCCCATCATTTCATCCGGATCAGACATCAGAACCGCATCCACACGCTGACCTGCCGCCAGTGCCAGTGGCACGATATCAGGCAGATAGTACTCGCCCTGTGCGTTGCTGTTACCGATCGAGCGCAAGAGGTCAAACAGCACCGCATGACGTACGCAGTAGATGCCGCTGCTTACCTCGCCAATCGCGCGCTCATCATCGCTGGCATCCTTCTCTTCCACGATCGTACGCACTCGCCCGTCCGCATCACGCACAATGCGACCGTAACCGAACGGGTTGGCTGGCTGCGCGGTCAGCACCGTCACATCCGCATCCAGACGTCTGTGCTCATCGACAAGATTAGCCAGCGTCTGCCAGCTGAGCAGTGGTGTATCACCGCAGACAATCAGCACATCACGCACATCACGAATCACTTCTTCGCACTGGCTGACTGCATGGCCGGTACCCAGCTGCTTGTCCTGAATCACCCACTCAAGGTTAATCGGCTGGCCGACATGTTCGCGTACCTTCTCGGAGGCGTGACCGGTCACAACGGCAATCGCCTTCGGACACAGGGCCTCGGCACTGTGCAATACATAGTCGATCATGGCGCGACCAAGCACACGGTGAAGTACCTTGGGCAAATTTGAATGCATACGCTTGCCCTTACCCGCAGCCAGCACGCAGACCTGCAGATCAGGGTAATGCAGTTTGTTCATGAAAGTTCCTCCGGCCAAAAACAATGGGCAGGATTATAGATGAAATTCCGCTGAATGCAGCCCGCCGGATTCGATTCTGACCACACAACGGAAGCGCTTCAAGCGCCAGCTCATCCCGCTCGGGCTAAAATAAAAAAGGGCCGCACAAGTGCGGCCCTTTTTTTGATTTTTGATCCTGAAACAGAATCAGTGTTTCTTTTTCTTTTTGAGCCAGTCAAGACGGGCAACGGTGATAGCAAGCTCGGCTTCAGCCCGGGCAAGATCGGTTTCACCATCCTTGCTTTCAACCAGTTCACGAGCCTTGCGCTGCGCTTCAACCGCCTGAGCCTCATCCACATCAGAGGCACGTTCGGCAGAATCAGCCAACACGGTGATCATATCAGGCTGAACCTCAACGAAGCCGCCTGAAACAAACACCTCATCCACCTCATCTACACCCTTGGTAATGCGCAGCTCGCCAGCACAGAGCTGTGCAATCAGCGGAGAGTGCTTTGGCATAATGCCAAGTTCGCCTGCCACGCCAGGTGCAACCAGAAAGGTGCACTTGCCGCGATAAACTTCACGCTCCGCGGTAGCAACCAGAACGTTCATCGAGGCAGACATTACGAACGTGCCTGCATCTTCTCGGCCTTGGCAACTGCTTCAGCAATGCCGCCAACCATGTAGAACGCCTGCTCCGGAAGGTGATCATACTCGCCTGCCAGAATGCCCTTGAAGCCCTTGATGGTTTCATCACGCTTGGCATATACACCAGGTGCACCGGTGAATACCTCAGCCACATGGAAAGGCTGGGAGAGGAAACGCTGGATCTTACGTGCACGGGAGACCAGCAGCTTGTCATCATCTGACAACTCGTCCATACCCAGAATTGCAATGATGTCCTGCAGTTCCTTATAGCGCTGAAGAGTCTTCTGTACGCCAATCGCAACATCGTAGTGCTCAATGCCGACAACCTTCGGGTCCAGCTGACGAGAGGTTGAGTCCAGCGGATCCACAGCAGGGTAAATACCCAGCTCTGCAATCTGGCGGCTCAATACGATGGTTGAGTCAAGATGCGCGAAGGTGGTTGCCGGCGCCGGATCGGTAAGATCGTCCGCAGGTACGTATACAGCCTGAACGGAGGTGATGGAACCGGTCTTGGTAGAAGCAATACGCTCCTGCAGCTTGCCCATTTCTTCTGCCAGCGTTGGCTGATAACCCACTGCTGATGGCATACGGCCAAGCAGTGCGGAAACCTCAACACCGGCAAGAGAGTAACGGTAGATGTTATCGATGAAGATCAGAACATCACGACCCTCGTCACGGAAATACTCTGCCATGGTCAGACCGGTCAGAGCTACACGCAGACGGTTTCCTGGTGGCTCGTTCATCTGGCCATATACCAGCGCAACCTTGTCGAGAACGTTGGACTCCTTCATTTCATAGTAGAAGTCATTACCTTCACGGGTACGCTCGCCCACACCGGCAAACACGGAGAAACCACCGTGAGCCTTGGCGATGTTGTTGATCAGCTCCATCATGTTCACGGTCTTGCCCACACCGGCGCCGCCGAACAGACCAACCTTACCGCCCTTGGCGATAGGAGCCATCAGATCAATCACCTTGATGCCGGTCTCAAGAATTTCAGAAGCAGGAGCCAGCTCTTCAAAGCGAGGTGCATCACGGTGAATGGACCAGCGCTCTTCGGAAGGAACAACTGAACCACCGAAATCGATGCCTTCACCAAGTACGTTCATAATACGGCCAAGTGTAGCCTGACCAACCGGAACCTTGATTGCATCACCAGTATCTTCAACTGCCATGCCGCGCTTCAGACCATCGGTTGAACCCATGGCGACAGCACGAACCGTGTTATTGCCAATATGCTGCTGGGTTTCCATCGTCAGATTTGCTTCAGCAATGGTCAATGCGTTATAGATTTTCGGCAGCTTGCCGGACTCGAAACGCACATCCACAACCGGGCCAATCACCTGTACTATGATTCCACTCATCGTTACGACCTCTCTATTCTAAATCAAACTATCAGGCTGACGCAGCGGCACCGGAGCAAATCTCTGCGATTTCCTGCGTGATGCCGGCCTGACGGGCCTTGTTGTATGTAATCTTCAAATCCTTGACAATACCCTTGGCATTGTCAGTAGCGCTCTTCATCGCAACCATACGTGCCGAATGCTCGCATGCCTTGTTTTCAAGAACCGCATGAAATACGAGCGACTCAACGTAGCGGCGCAGCAGTCCGTCAAGCACGTCCCTGCTGTCCGGCTCATAAAGGTAGTCCCAGTAACCCGGATGACTGACTTCAATGGAATCAGCACACGGCAACAGCTGAATGTTCGTTGGAACCTGGCTCATGGTATTGACGAATTCGCTGAAGATCAGGCGAACTTCATCAACATGACCGTTGGCATAACGATCCATAGCAACGGAAACAACACCAAGAATATCAGCGATCTCGGCTGCATCAGGAACGTCCTGCTGACTGGCCTGCAGGTCATTGACGACCTTGCGCATGAACTGACCGCCACGACGTCCGATGGTGTATGCCTCAACCTCGACACCGGCTTTCTTTACAGTGTTCAGAGCGAGACGCTGTGCATTGGAGTTCAAGCCGCCGCACAGGCCTTTATCTGTTGTCACCAGAATCACACCGATCCGCTTGACCACATCACGTTTCACAACGAACGGGTGCTGATACTCGGGGTGAGCCTGCATCAGGTTCGCTACAACGCGCTTGATGCCTTCAGCATAGGCGCGACCAGCAGTCACGCGATCCTGTGCCTTGCGCATCTTACTTGCGGCAACCATCTCCATTGCCTTGGTAATCTTGGCAGTATTCTGGATAGCCTTGATCTGCCCGCGTATTTCCTTGGCTGAAGCCACATCAGACTCCTTAGTAGGTGCCGGTGGCCTTGAAGTCAGCCATGGCTTTCTTCAGACCCTCGACAATCTGATCACTCAGTGCTTTCTTCTCATTCAGCTCTGCCATCAGCGAGCTGTGGCTTGAGTTCAGATAAGCAAGGTAAGACTTCTCAAATGCGACAACACGATTGGCAGCAACATCATCGAGATCGCCATCATTCAGAGCATGCAATACAGCCGTAATCTCGGCAATGCTCAGCGGTGCATTCTCAGCCTGCTTCAGCGCTTCCATACCACGCTTGCCGCGCTCGATCTGCTTACGGGTGGCCGGATCCAGATCGGAGGCAAACTGGGCGAATGCTGCCAGTTCGCGATACTGGGCGAGATCCAGACGAAGACCGCCACCCACTTTCTTTACAGCCTTGGTCTGGGCAGCGCCGCCCACACGGGATACAGACAGACCTACGTTAACAGCCGGACGCTGGCCGGAGTTGAACAGACCGGTCTCAAGGAAGATCTGGCCATCGGTAATGGAGATGACGTTGGTCGGAACGAATGCAGAAACGTCGCCTTCCTGAGTCTCAATGATTGGCAGTGCAGTCAGGGAACCAGTCTTGCCTTCCACCTTGCCACCGGTGAACTCCTTGACGAACTCCTCATTGACGCGCGAAGCACGCTCAAGCAGGCGGGAGTGCAGGTAGAATACGTCACCAGGATATGCTTCACGACCTGGAGGACGACGAAGAATCAGAGATACCTGACGGTATGCCCAGGCCTGCTTGGTCAGGTCATCATACACGATCAGCGCATCTTCACCGCGGTCGCGGAAATATTCGCCCATGGTGCAGCCTGAGTAAGGAGCAAGATACTGAAGAGCAGCAGACTCGGAAGCGCTGGCGCTCACGATAATGGTATGATCCAGTGCGCCATGCTCTTTCAGTGTACGAACAACGTTGGCAACGCTGGATGCCTTCTGGCCCACAGCAACATAGATACAGGTAACGCCGGTATCTTTCTGGTTGATGATGGTATCCAGGGCAATCGCTGTTTTACCGGTCTGACGGTCACCAATGATCAGCTCACGCTGTCCGCGACCAACAGGAATCATTGCGTCAATAGCCTTGATGCCGGTAGCCAGTGGCTGATCGACGCTCTTACGCCAGATCACGCCCGGAGCAACCTTTTCAACCATGTCGGTCTCGGTGGTGTTGATCGGGCCCTTGCCATCGATCGGCTCGCCGAGTGGATTGACCACACGACCCTTAAGCTCAGGACCAACAGGAACTTCGAAGATGCGGCCGGTGCACTTCACCTGGTCGCCTTCGCTCAGCTGCCTGTATTCGCCGAAGATGACCGCACCCACGCTGTCTTCTTCAAGGTTCAGCACGATACCACGTGTGCCGCCTGGAAAATCGAGGAGCTCGCCGGCCATCGCGCCGGACAGACCGTGAATCAGTGCAACACCGTCACCGACCGTTACGATCGTACCGACGTTTGCGTCAGCTGCAGCGTTCTCAAAGCCCTTAATCTGTTCCTTGATAATCGAACTGATTTCTGTTGTGTCCAGTTTCATATTCAACCTCTGTATTCTGTGTACTTATGTACTGTCAACGGCTCAGCCGACGATAGCCCTGCGCATATTGTCCAGGCGGGTTTTAACCGAATGATCGATCTGACGATCGCCGATCCGGATAATAACGCCCCCGAGCAGGGAGGCATCAACATCCACTTCAACCTTGACATTGCGCCCTGAACTCCTGGTGAGAGCTGCCGCAATTTTCTTTTCTGAATCTGCATCAAGCTTGCATGCAGATGTAACGGTAGCAACGATCTCGGACTCGCTCTCACGAACCATCTGCTCAACCATTGCATTGATTTCAGGCAGAAGCTGCGCCTTTCCACGCTGGCAAAGCAGTCCGACCAGACGCTTGATCTCCGGTGACAAGCCACCACAGACCTTATCGATAATCACAGCCTTCGATTCAGCAGAGACACTTGGTGAAATAAGCACCTTGCGCACTTCTTCCACAGACGCTGCCTGAGCGGCATTTGCCAGCCCGCTCGCCAGATCTGTTCCTTCCTGGATCAGATCAAACAGCGCACAGGCATAGCGACGGGAAATTGGCTGTGTGCTCATGCCGCGCCCAGCCCTTCCTGAACGATTGCATCGATAATCTTGGCATGACGCTTGGCATCAAGCTCAGCTTCAACAATACGCTCAGCAGCAAGCATCGCGATGCTGGCAACCTCAGCCCGCAGAGACTGACGAGCACGCTCAAGCTCCGCATGAACCTCTTCACGAGCATTATCAAGAATCTGCTCTGCTTCATTACGAGACTTGTTAAGGGCATCCTCTTTGATCTCAGCAGAACGCTTTTCCGCAGCCGCAATGATTTCCTGTGCCTTGGCTTTCGCCTCAGCCAGCTTGGCAGCGATTTCAGCCTCAGCCCTTGCCTTTGCCTCAACCCCTGCTTCGGCAGCGGCCAGCCCGGTCTCGATCTTCTTGGTGCGAGCTTCCATGGCATCATTCAATGGAGCATAAAGCAGCTTCCAAAGAACACGAACCATCAGAATGAAGACGATAATCTGGGCGATAAATGTAAGATCAATACTCATGAGAATTCCCCACTAATTTTATTCGACGCAACTAATTCCTTAAGCAAGGAACGGATTGGCGAACAGGAACCACAGTGCGAATGCCATGATAATGAACGGGAAAGATTCCATCAGACCGGCAAAGATGAACATGTTGAACATAAGCTGCGGACGCATTTCAGGCTGACGAGCGATACCTTCCAGGGTCTTGGAGCAGATAAGGCCCCAACCGATTGCAGAGCCCAGACCGGCAGCAGCCAGAATGACACCTACAGAGATGGCCGAAGCCGCGGTGATGATTGTATGTGGATCCATTTGTTATACTCCTATGCTATGTTATAAAGTTTTTAATGCTCTGCCGGCTGATGTGCGATAGACAGATACACAACCGAAAGAATCATGAAAATAAACGCCTGAAGCAGACCGATGAACATATGGAACAGCGACCAGCCAAGACCTACGAGCAGCCCCATACCTTCGCTGACGATACCACCTGCACTGGCGATATCACTGAAGCTGTCAGACAGCAGCAAGGAGGCAATCAGAAGAAAGATAACTTCACCGGCAAACATATTGCCGAAAAGTCGGAACGAGAGCGACAGAGGCTTGGCAAGCTCCTCGATCAGCTTCAGCGTCAGATTCAGAGGAATAAGAAGCACACCAATGAGCTTGACCACAGGATTCTTCGAATCCAGCAGCAGCGAAGCAAACGGCTGCAGCAGAAGCTCCTTGACAAAATGACCCGGCTTCAGCTTGAACTCATAATAGAGCACCAGCAGGAACACCGACACAGCCATCGCAGCAGGGAGGTTCAGATCGTTGGTTGGCACTTGGCGGAAGGTATGCAGGCCAAAAGCACCTGCAACATGATGCATCAGATAGGCAGGGAGAATATCCAGCGAGTTACACAGCAGAATAAAAACAAAAATCGTCATTGCCAGAGGCGCGACCAGCGGGTTGTAAACAGGAAAGTTATCCTTAACCGTCTGGTTAATAAAGTCGATAACCGACTCCATAAAGTTCTGCACTCCGGTCGGAGTACCGGCAACAAGCTTGCCACGCAGCCAGAGAGCAAAAACAATCATGCCGGTAGCAATAAAAAGGGTTAACAACATTGTGTCCAGGTGGATCTGCATAAACGGGTTGCTATCATCGAATGAATACGACCAGTATTGCAGATGCTCTGCGATTCCGCCGCTGTGCGATTGTTCAGCCAAGCTGTTCTCCTTAATCCCTTGCGTCGTCCCGATACATCTTCAACGAGGCAAAATAAAATAGTACCTGTGCAGCAAACATGCCACCCGCCACTGCCGGCAAATCGAGACCAAGCAGAAAACCGACAGCAAGCCCGACCAGTATCAGAACAAACCGGACAACTGCACCCCGGTACAATGATCCCTGAAGATCATCTGCACTAACACTGGCAGCGGATGATGCCAGCCTCCTGGCAAGCTCCCACGAACCGGAAGCCATTAACATCGATCCAAACAGACACGAAAACCCGGCCAGGTAATTGCCTGCAACTGCAAAAACCACCATCAGAATCATACCTGCAGAGAGCTGGTAACGGCACAATGCCATGTAGTCATTCATCACAATGATGCCCCATGCATGTACCTGTCACTCCAGACCAAGCGAGAAACCACTCCCCCACGAGCCGGCCGCATGATAGCAGCAACCCACTCCCCATTCAAGCGCTACAATCAAACATGATTAAATCATTGCAGCAACTGCACTCTTGCATAGATCCATCAATGGATCCGGATATACACCCAGTGCAACAACGGCAATCGCCATTAGCACAACCGTCAACTGCATCAACCGACTTTCACTGAAGTTGAACTGCACACGGGCATCATCAAAATAGATATATTTTACCAGGCGGATGTAATAAAAGGCACCAACCGCCGAGAACAGCAATGCGTAGAGGACAAGGTAAACATGGCCAGCCTCAACTGCAGCAATAAATACTGCGTACTTTGCCCAGAAACCACCAAGAAACGGAATACCGGCAAGCGAAAAGAGCATCAAACCCATGGCAAGTGCATAGCCGGGACGGGCTTTTGACAGGCCGGAAAAATCATCCAGCAACTCGCCCTGAATACCCTCGCGTTGCATGATAATGATAATGGCAAAAGCCCCCATCGTCATGAACAGATAGATGCTCATGTAAACCAGAATACCCGCATAGCCATCGTCGTTTGCCGCAATCAGGCCAAGCATGACAAAGCCGACATGGCCGACGGTCGAGTATGCAAGCATACGCTTGATGTTACGTTGCGCGATCGCAGCGAGGTTACCGACCGCCATCGTCAGCACAGCAATCGCAGACAGGATCATCGTGTATTCGTGCTGCAGTGCAGGCATCGCCTGATCCAGAATTCGAATAAAAATCACGAAACCGGCCACCTTAGGCGCAACCGACATGAATGCTGTTACAGGGGTTGGTGCGCCCTCATAGGCGTCAGGTGTCCACATATGAAATGGTGCCATCGAAACCTTGAAGGCCAGGCCGGCAATAATAAATACCAGACCCAGCATGACAGCTGTATGCGATGACGATCCCGCATCAGCCAGCCCCTTGCCGATCGTCACAAAATCAAAACTGCCGGTGACACCATACAGGAACGTCACACCATACAGCAGCATGCACGACGACAGCGCACCAAGAATAAAGTACTTCAGCGCTGCCTCATTGGAGCGAAGGATATCGCGCTGATAGCCGACCAGCACATAGATACACAGTGCCATAAGCTCAAGACCAAGGTACATCACAATGAAGTTGTTGGCCGACGACATCAGCATCATGCCAAGCATGGCAAACAACATCAGCACATAATATTCACCAACATTTTCAAGATCTTTCATGTACTGAACCGAAAGCACCATCGCAAGTGCGGTAGCAAGGCAAATCAACACCTTGGCAAAGACCGCAAACTGATCGAGCACAAAAAATCCATAGAAGCCAACCAGCGGCTCTGCCGGATTCACCGATACACAAAGCAGCGCCGCAACTGAGGCAGTCGCAATTGCAATATAGGCGGTGATGCACTTCTTCTCACGCGGGATGAAGAGATCCAGCAGCAGCAGTGCCATTGCAATCACCGCCACGAACATCTCGGGCATCAGTGATGACAGATGCTCGGGAAAAGGAAATGGAAAGGTTACATTTGCCATTTTAGTTATTCCGCTCCTTCAACCGATTAATGGTGTACAGCTTCAGCCATTGGCGCTGCCTGCGCCAGCGCTGCCGCTGCATCCAGTTTACTCGTTACTGCCTGGGTGACCAGATTGGTCACTGATGCATGCATCACATCAAGAACCGGTGCCGGATACAGACCAAGCCAGATCACAAGCAGAATCAGTGGAATAAAATATCCGAATTCACGCTTGTTCATATCTTTCATCGATGCCACCGATGCCTTGTCCACATCACCGAAGATGACGCGCTTGACCATCCACAACGTATAGCAGGCTGAGAGCACGACACTGATGGTGGCTACGATGGCAACCCACTTCATTGAGACTGGCAGATGCGCCTGAGCCACTGCAGAGGTATCGAAGGTACCAATCAGCACCATAATCTCGGCAACGAACGATGAGGCACCGGGCAGTGCCACATTGGCCATGGCAAAGAGCACAACCACCGCCGCAAATACAGGCATCACATTGGCCACACCGCCGTAGGCAGAAATTTCGCGGGTATGAAGACGGTCATACATCACACCCACGCAGAGGAACAGCGCCGCGGCCACGAAGCCATGGCTGATCATACCAAAAAGCGCACCCTCCATGGCAACCTGGGTAAACATGAACGCACCCAGCGTCACAAAGCCCATATGCGCAATGGATGAGTAGGCAATCAGGCGCTTGAGGTCTGTCTGCATCATGGCTACCAGCGAGATGTATACAATGGCAATCAGACTCAGCATCACGACAAACGGAACGAAATACTGGGATGCGTCCGGCAGCATGGGCAGCGAGAAACGCAGGAAACCGTAAGCACCCATCTTCAACAGAATACCGGCAAGAATCACCGAGCCTGCCGTCGGGGCTTCGGTATGTGCATCTGGCAACCAGGTGTGCACCGGCCACATCGGAACCTTCACCGCAAAAGCGATAAAGAAGGCAATCCAGATCCAGAACTGCCAGGTGAAATCAAACGGGTAATCCATGAATGCCAGCAGACTGAAGGTATGGCCGGCCTTGAAGTACATCGCCAGCACTGCCACCAGCATCAACACAGAACCAGCCAGCGTATACAGGAAGAACTTGATGGTCGCATAGACGCGATTCTTGCCGCCCCAGATACCAATAATCAGGTACATTGGAATCAGCATCGCTTCCCAGAAGAAGTAGAACAGGATGGCATCCAGAGCCGAGAAAACACCGATCAGGGTGGTCTCCAGAATCAGGAATGACAGCATGTACTCTTTTACGCGCGTCTGAATGCACTGCCATGCAGAAACAATACAGATCACAGTCAGCAGACTCGTCAGAATAATAAATGGCATCGAGATGCCATCGACCCCCAGCTGGTAGTTCACATTGAATGCGGAGATCCAGGGGTGAAACTCTTCAAACTGCATATGTGCTGTCGACGTGTCGAATGACAGAGCCAGCGGCAGGGTCACAATAAAGGTCAGCACCGATACAGCAAGCGTGGCCCAGCGGACAGCATTGTCGCCGCGCACAAACAGCCAGATAATCAGCGCACCGATTGTCGGCAGAAAAATGCTCAGCGACAGAATCGGAAAATCCAGAACGTTGTTCAAATCCATTCCCCTATCTCCCCTTACGCGCTCAACAACAGGTAGGTCAGCAGACCAAACACGCCCGCCACCATGGCAAAGGCATAGTGATAGACAAAACCTGTCTGCATTTCGCGCATCCGCGCAGCACCCGATTTAATGGAATCAACGATACCGCCATGAATGACACCGCGATCAATGATGGCGAGGTCAGCCTTCTGCCACAGCAACGTACCAGCGCACTGGGCAGGCCGCATGAACAGACGCTCATACAGCTCATCCCAGTACCACTTGTTAAGCAGGAAGGTATAAACCGGCTTGAAGGCCGCGGACAACTGCCCGGGAAGAGATGTCTCGCGGTAGTACATGACATAGGCCAGGGCAATGCCGCCAATGGCCAGCCAGAACGGCGCACTGAACAGGAACTGATACCAGCCGTGATGCCCCTCTTCTGCAATCATCATCAGAGGATTATGTGCATCCAGCACGAACAGTGACGTACCAAAGTAACCGCTTGCCACTTCAGGGTTGGCAATATCGAGCACCAGCACACCCCATGCACCCGCAGCCAGGGCACCGAAGGCCAGAATCATCAGCGGAATGGTGATCACCTTTGGTGACTCATGCAGATGCGATTTGGTCTTGGCCGGTACACGGTCGGAGTTGTGGAAGGTAAGGAAGAACATGCGGAAGGTGTAGAACGCCGTCATAAAGACCGCCGTCAGCACTGCAAATGAGGCGAAGCCACCCACCCAGCCCATCTCACGAATCATCGTCGCCTCAATAATCAGATCTTTCGACCAGAAGCCGGCGAAAGGAGGCACACCGGCCAGTGCCAGCGCGGCAATCAGCATGGTGATGTAGGTGATCGGCATATACTTTCTCAGCTGGCCCATCTTGCGGATATCCTGCTCAGCCATCACCGCATGAATCACGGAGCCTGCAGCAAGGAACAGCAGCGCCTTGAAGAAGGCGTGCGTCATCAGATGGAAGATGCCCACCGAGTAGGCCGAGACACCACAGGCCACGAACATATAACCGAGCTGCGAACAGGTGGAGTAGGCAATCACGCGCTTGATGTCGGTCTGCACCAGACCAATGGTCGCACACATCCAGGCAGTGATCGCACCCACCAGCGTCACTGCCGCCAGCGCCGTCTCCGAGTATTCAAACATCGGCGAGCAGCGAGCAACCATGAACACGCCTGCCGTCACCATCGTTGCGGCATGGATCAGTGCGGAAATAGGGGTTGGACCCTCCATGGAGTCCGGCAGCCAGACATGCAGCGGCACCTGGCCGGACTTGCCCATCGCACCGACAAACAGTGCCAGACAGATAAAGGTCAGTGCACCGACATGCCAGTCCATGAAACCGAGTGTCAGCCCCTTTTCAACAAACGCAGGCACCATCTCGAAAACGGTCCGGTAATCGACACTGCCGAAATAATACCAGATCGCCAGAATACCGACGGCAAAACCGAAATCGCCTACACGGTTGACAATAAAAGCCTTGAGAGCGGCGAAATTGGCACTTTCACGCTTGAACCAGAATCCGATCAGCAGGTAGGAGACAAGACCCACAGCCTCCCAGCCGAAGAACAGGGTGAAGAAGTTGTTGCCCATCACCAGCACCAGCATCGAAAAGGTAAAGCCGGAGATGTATGAGAAAAAGCGGCTGTAGCCCGGATCACCGTGCATATAACCAATGGTGTAGAGATGCACACAGGCAGAAACCACGGTCACGGTGACCATCATGATCGCTGTCAGCTGATCGATCATCATACCGACAGGCACGACAAAATTCCCGGAAACCATCCAGCTCCAGAAGTTGCCGTAGAAGCTTGCACCGGCAAGCACCTGGGTAAATACGTGAATGGACAGGATGGCTGACAGTGTGACACAGCCAGTGGTGATGGTATGGGACAACTTTTCCTTAAGCGCCCAGCCAAACATGCCAACGATAAGTGCTGCCAGTAAAGGCAGCGCCGGGATCGCCAGCAATTCGGTTGTATTCAGCAACGATGCGGTCTCTTGCACGACTCCCCCTCCCCTTAACCTTGCAGCGAGTTAATGTCTTCAGTGCCGACAGAACGGCGGGTTCTGTAGAACGCCACCAGAATTGCCAGTCCCACTGCCACCTCGGAAGCAGCCACCGTCAAAACGAAGAAGACAAAGATCTGACCCGCCAGATCATTCAGGTAGTGAGAGAACGCCACCATATTGATATTGACAGCCAAGAGCATCAGTTCGATGCACATGAGGATATTAATCACATTCTTTCGATTAAGAAAAAGACCGATCACACCGAGTGAAAACAGTGCCGCGGCCACTATCAGATAGTCCGATAACCCGATCATGTTACATCCTTACCTTACGCATACGATCTTCCTTGCGAACATTCACCTGCGCAGCAATCTTCTGATACTTGGCATCCTTACGGGTACGCAGCGTCAGCACGACAGCACCCACGAGTGCAACCAGCAGCACAATTGCGGCAATTTCAAAGCCCAGCAGATATTTGGTATAAAGAATCTGGCCGATCTCGACGGTATTGTTCACCTGCTGTGGCAGATGCTCCGCGGTCGCCATGGCCCCCGAAGTAAATACACCCGAGCTGGCTGCACCGATAAACTCAATCATCAGCACAATGGCAATCAGACCACCGACCGGCAGGTACTGCAGGAACCCTTCACGCAGACGGGCCGTATTGATTTCCAGCATCATGACCACGAAGGTAAACAGCACCATGACCGCACCGACGTAAATCAGGATCATGATCACACCCAGGAACTCGGCATCGAGCATGAAGAAAAGTCCTGCCGCATTGAAAAAGCAGAAAATAAGAAACATGACTGAATGCATGGTATTGCGCGCCAGCACAACGCCCATGCCGGCAATCACCGACAGGCCAGCAAACAGATCAAAAAATACAGTTTCGAGCATTTCCCCTCCCGGACCCAGCCTAGCAGTAGCGCGCGTCTGCAGCCAGATTGGCCGCGATCTGCTTCTCATTACGGTCACCAACGGCCAGCAACATATCCTTGGTGTAATACAGTGCTGCACGAGACTCTGTGGAGTACTCGAACTCCTGTGTCTCGACAATCGCGTCAACCGGACATGCTTCCTGGCAGAGACCGCAGTAAATGCACTTGGTAAAATCGATATCATAGCGCGTGGTGCGGCGGCTACCGTCCTCACGGGCTGCGGATTCGATCAGAATTGCCGCTGCAGGGCATACAACCTCGCACAACTTGCAGGCAATACAACGCTCTTCGCCCGACTCATAACGTCTCAGGGCATGCAGGCCGCGAAAACGGGGGGAGAGCGGAGTCTTTTCTTCCGGATACTCTACAGTGATTTTCTTCTGGAACATATAGCGGCCGGTCAGTGCCAGTCCGAGAACCAGCTCCCACAGCAGCCATGTCTTTAATGCACGCTTGATCATGCCGCCCCTCCCATTTCATCAGTGCAACGCAGTGCAGCTGTAAAGCCATTCAAGACTGTCATGCCATTACCTCCACGGCATCCAGAAGTTGATAATTGAATCAAGACCAGGGGTATAGATAAAAATACCGACCACAGCGATCCACGCCAGTGTCCAGGGCAGGAACACCTTCCAGCCCAGACGCATCATCTGGTCATAACGATAGCGCGGGAATGTCGCGCGGAACCAGATAAAGACGAAGATCAGGAATGCCGTCTTGCCGAGCAGCCAGACAGTACCCGGAATGAAATCCAGCGCAGGAATCGGTGCATACCAGCCGCCCAGGAACAGGATCGAGGTCATCAGACTGATCAGAATCATCGCGGCATATTCAGCCAGCGAGAACGTGGCGAACCACATACCGGAGTATTCGGTATAGTAACCGGAAACCAGCTCTTCAGTTTCAACCAGATCGAACGGGGTACGGGCGGTTTCAGCACAGCCCGAGATGAAATAGACAATCAGCATCGGGAAGAGCGGAATCATATACCAGTGCAACAGGCCACCCTGCTGGGCATGCACGATATCGGAAAGGTTCAGTGAACCGGCCAGCATCATCACGGTCACCAGACCAAAGCCCATGGAGATCTCATAGGAGATCATCTGACAGGTCGCACGCATCGCACCGATAAACGGATACTTGGAGTTCGATGACCAGCCGGCCATCAGGATACCGTAGATGGAGAGACTGGAGATCGCCATAATGTAGAGCAGACCGACATTCAGATTGGAGATGCTCATCACATGCATCACATCCCACAGGCCGAACAGCGTCGTCTCGCCAAATGGCACCACAGCAAAGGCCACCAGAGCCGGCACCAGAGAGATAATAGGCGCCGCGATAAACAGATACTTGTTCGAGGTGGTCGGAATGATGGTTTCCTTCAGCACAAGCTTCAGACCATCGGCCAGCGGCTGCAGCAGACCCGCCCAGCCAACACGGTTACATCCCTTACGAACCTGTACCCAGCCGATCACTCGACGTTCGAAATAGGTGATATAGGCAACGCTCAGTGCAACAGGCACAGCAATCGCCAGAATCTCCAGCGCCCAGATTCCCGCCTGGGCGGCCATATCCCAACCACTCATCATTTTCCTCCCGACAGGCTGGCAGCACTTACATCTGACAGCTCCCCTGCCACTCCGCGTCTGGCAATAAACAAGACACCCGGACTGACATCCTCGCGAACACCCACATGAAAGACCTTCTCGCCCAGGAATGAACGTACGGTCAGCTCACCTGCTGCAAGCCCGGCGGATGCCAGGGTATCAGGGTGAACGAGCACATCATCCAGTGCATGCAGATCGGCAGCTTCGCTCAACAAACCTGAAGCCCTGGCCCACATGCCTTCACGGTACATCGAGTAACGACTGACCACATCCAGTGCAAAGGCCTGATCCTGTTTGCGAGGCACACAGGCTGCATCACGATTGCGAGCAGGTCGGACCATCACGCTGTCCGTCTCACCGCTCGCCCAGATACCGGCAAGCTCAGGCATACGGCCGGCAACGACGGCACGCAGCTCATCCATACTGACAACCGGCACTTCGCCGCCCATCACCTGGATCAGACGCATCATCACCTTCCACAGCGGACGCTCCTGACCCAGCGAACGGATCGGATTGGTTGCCACACGAATACGCCCTTCCATGTTGACGAAGGTACCCTCATTTTCAGGGTAGGCGGAGGCTGGCAACTGCACATCGGCGAATTCACCGGTACGACCACTGATGGAACCGATCTGAACCAGAGGCACCTTACCCAGCACGGCAGCCGCAGCCGACGGGAACAGACCATCACCCATAGGATCACTGCCAATCACCACCAGCGCGTCGAGCGCACCGGCACCCGCCTGGGCAAACAGCTCACCGGCACTGATACGAACATCACCGAAACTTGCTGCCAGCGACTGGGTATTCATACCCTCAGGAATCAGGTTACGCCCGTCACTGTCCTTCTCGGCATGACCACAGGCACGCATCAGCAGATCGATACCATAGATAAGGGCTGCCGCATCATCGTGCGAACGAATCTCTTCACCGACCAGCAGGGCACAGCTGTCAGCCATCAGTGCATCAGCAAGAATCTTTCCTGCCTCATGGCGCTCGGGCACTGCTGCAAGCCAGGCATCAAAACCGGCTGCCGTTTTGCCCAGTACACGTACCTGCTCCATGGCACGGGCAATCACTGCCGGCCAGTCACGCGGACGGATGATCGCATCGCTGCTGATCGTCATATTGGTGCGATAGTTCATCGCGCCGATACGCGCCACAGGTTTACCGGCACGACCACGCTTGCGCAGACGCTGCATCAGCAATGGCAGGCGCTGGCGCAGATCCGAACCGAGCACAACCACCTGATCAGCCGCTTCAATCTGGGCCGTCGTCATGGAGAAACCTTCTTCAAAGGCAAACGGGCGCAAATCCCTGCGGTGCAGGTCATAGGCCACCTTTGCATCCGGGAAAAGCGCATCGCGCATCAGGCGAATAGAGGCATGTGCCTCAACACTCCAGTCCGGCGAGAAGACGATACCGACACGCTTGCCTTTCAGCAGAGCGACAGCCTGCTCAAATGCTTCGTCCCAGCCGGTGGCTGCAAGCGCACCATCGCGACGCACACGCGGCTCAAGAATGCGGGCATCCGAACGGAATGCATCATAGACATAACGACCGCGGTCACAGAGCCATGGCTCGGGACTGTTCTCCACCGGGCGAATACGCATCACTTCATCGCCACGCGACTCAATGTTGATATCGCAACCATTCGGACACTGGGTACAGGTACCCTTGTGATGGGTCATCTCCCATGGACGGGAAACATCCAGAGATGGCTTGTCGAGCAATGCCCCTACCGGGCAGATATCCGGCAGATTACCGGAGAGCTCCGACTCCAGAGCCTCCTCCACAATTCCGGCAATGGTCATATGATCGGAACGATTGAGCACACCGATATCACCGGTACCGGCCACCTCATCGGCAAAACGCACGCAGCGGGTGCAGTGGATGCAACGGGTCATGCAGGTATTCACAAACGGGCCCAGCTCATAGTTCACCACAGCACGCTTGTGCTCGGCATAGCGGCCTTTGGAGGCGCCGTGGGTCAGGGCATAATCCTGCAGCTTGCAGCCACCACCCTGATCACAAACCGGGCAATCCAGCGGATGGTGAATAAGCAGATATTCCATCACCATCTTACGATCTTTTTTCAGTGATTCGGTCTGGGTTTTCACCTTCATCCCTTCGGAGACAGGCGTACAACATGAGGCCGCCGGTTTACCCCAGCCCTCAACTTCAACCAGACACATACGGCAGTTGGCCGCTACAGACAATTCCGGGTGATAACAGAAATATGGTACATCGACACCATGCTGGCGACAGGCCTCCAGAATACTGGTGCCAGGCGTGACCTCAACTTCCTGATCATTGATTAACAAACTGGTCACGCCACACCCCCATCGGTATCACACTGCTGCCCTGCCACTACGCAGATCATCTTACGGAATATAGATGCGCTCATGCTGCATTCTCCGCCAGATAGGCTCGAACTTCCTCGGGAAAGTGCTTGAGCATGGACAGGATCGGAGCCGCTGCACCATCTGCCAGCGCGCAAATCGTCCGGCCTGCCATATGGGTCGAGGCATCTTTCAATACACGCAAGTCACCTTCACAGCCCTGCCCTGCTTCAATACGGTCCATGATACGCTCAAGCCAGCCGGTTCCCTCACGGCACGGCGTGCACTGACCGCATGACTCATGGGCATAAAAGTGAGCCAGGCGACGGGTAAAGGAGACCACATCAGCCGTCTCATCCAGCACAATGACAGCACCGGAGCCCAGCATCGAACCGGCCTTGATCATACCGTCATAGGTCAACGGGGTATTGTAGTGCTCGGCTGTCAGCCACGGTGTGGAAGAACCACCCGGGATCACCACCTTGGGCACGCTACCGTGCTGCAGGCCGCCACAATAATCCTCAATCAGGGTCTTCAGCGAGGTACCCATCGGCACCTCATAGTTTCCGGGCTTGTTCACATGGCCGGAAACCGAAAAGATTTTGCAACCGGTATTATTCGGCACACCGATCGCCGCATGCCATGCACCACCGTGCTTGAGAATAGCAGGTACGGTGGCCAGCGTTTCAACGTTATTGACCACGGTCGGGCAACGGTAAAAACCTTCAACGGCAGGGAATGGCGGCTTGAAACGCGGGCGCCCCGGCTTGCCTTCCAGAGACTCGATCAGCGCCGTCTCCTCACCACAGACATAGGCACCGGCACCACGATGTACGGTCAGCTCCATGCTATAGCCGCTGCCGAGAATATTCTCACCCAGCAGATTGGCTGCATAAGCCTCTTTAATGGCCGCATTCAGCACATTGGCTTCATGCACAAACTCACCGCGGATATAGATGTAGGCGTCACGCACACCAAGCGCAAAGCCGGCCATGATCATGCCTTCAATGAGCAGATGCGGATCAAAGCGCATAATATCGCGATCCTTGAATGTACCCGGCTCACCCTCGTCCGCATTGCAGAGAAGATAGGTCGGCTTACCGGTATTGCGCGGCACAAAAGACCACTTCAGACCGGTCGGGAAGCCTGCACCGCCACGACCGCGCAGGCCGGAGACTTTAACCTCATCAATAATCTTCGCCGCCGTAAATTCAGCCAGTACAGTCGGCAGGAACTCATAGGCGCCATGCTTGCGTGCCACCGCCAGGGTGTGCACATCCGGAATATTGATCCGGTCAAAGCATATCTGCTTCACCTGTTTGGGATCAGAAGGAATCACTTGCCACCCCCGCTTGCCCGCACCTGCGTGATCAGCGCATCCATTGATTCAGGTGTAGCTTTTTCGTGATATACGTTATTCACCTGCACAACAGGCGCACCGCCACAGGCACCGGCACACTCCACCTCGGTCAGCGTAAACAGACCATCGGGTGTGGTTTCACCAATTTTGATACCAAGGGTATCGGCCATGTGCGTCACCAGCTCATAGGCACCATTGAGCATGCAACCGGAGCTGGTGCATACCTCAAGCAGATAGCTGCCACACGGCTGTTCGCGGAACATGGTGTAAAACGTCACCACTTCACGCACCTGCATCAAACGCAGGTTCAGCACATCGGCAACATGCTGCTGCACATCCATGGAGAGATAACCGAAATCTTCCTGTGCCATATAGAGCACCGGCATCAATGCCGACTGGGCACTGGGATAGCGTTTCACCAGCTCGGCGATTTCCGCCAGACGAGCCTCACTGAAACGATGGGGAGTCGCATTCAACTGTGCACTCATCGATCAACCTCACCGAACACAATATCCTGGGTTCCAAGAATCGCCACCACGTCAGCGATCATGTGACCGCGACACATGTAATCAAGGGCTTCAATATGAGCAAAGCCGGCCGCTCTCACCTTCATGCGGTATGGCTTGTTGGAGCCATCAGCAATCAGATAAACGCCGAATTCACCCTTCGGATGTTCAACTGCCGCATAAACCTCACCCTCAGGTACATGGTAACCCTCGGAGAAGTATTTGAAGTGATGGATCAGTGCTTCCATATCGGCCTTCATCTCGGCACGGGGAGGGCTTGTCAGCTTGTAGTCATCCACCTTGACCGGCCCCGGATTTTTGCTCAGCCAGTCCACACACTGCTCAATAATGCGGTTGGACTGACGCATCTCCTCAACACGCACCAGGTAGCGGTCATAGCAGTCACCGGTCACACCGACCGGAATATCAAAGTCCATCTTGTCATAAACATCATACGGCTGGGTCTTGCGCAGATCCCAGGCGATGCCGGAGCCTCGAATCATCGGACCGGTAAAGCCCCACGCCAGCGCAGCTTCCTGATCCACAATGGCAATATCGACGTTACGCTGTTTCCAGATACGATTTTCCGTCAGCAGTGTTTCATACTCATCCACATAGCCGGGAAAACGCTCGGTAAAGCCCTTGATACGCTCAAGCAGGCCCTCAGGAAGATCCTTGGCCACACCACCCGGACGGAAATACGATGCATGCATACGCGCACCGGAAACCGCCTCGTAATAGTCGAAAATATCCTCACGTTCACGGAAGCAGAACAGGAATACGGTCATGGCGCCAATATCCAGCGCCACCGCTCCCAGCCACATGCAGTGATTGAGGATACGGGTCAGCTCGGCATACATCACGCGGATATACTGGGCACGCTCAGGCGCCTCAATACCGAGCAGCTTCTCCACAGCCAGAGCATAGGCATGCTCATTGGCCATCATGGAGACGTAATCAAAACGGTCAAAATAGGGAAGGTTCTGCAGATAGGTCTTTTCTTCGAACAGCTTTTCGGTTCCACGATGCAGCAGGCCGATATGCGGATCGGCGCGTTCCACCACCTCACCATCCAGCTCAAGCACCAGACGCAGCACACCATGCGCTGCCGGATGCTGCGGACCAAAGTTAAGGGTGTAATTCTTGATCTCAGCCACGATCAACCCCCGGCCATGATTTCTGGATCAACTGCCTGAGCTTGACCTCATTCGGACGATAGACGCAGCGCCACTGTGACTCATCAAAGAACATCTCCACACGACCGGTCACAGGGAAGTCCTTGCGCAGCGGGTGTCCCTCAAAACCGTAGTCGGTCAGCAGACGGCGCAGGTCCGGATGATGATTGAAGATAATACCGAAAAGATCGAACGCCTCGCGCTCAAACCAGTTGGCAGTCGGCCACACCTCGGTCACCGAATCAACAAGCTCACGCTCATTCAGCCCCACCTTCAACCGGATCCTGTGATTGCGGGAAAGGGAAAGCAGGTGATAAACCACCTGAAAGCGGGGCGCGCCGGCAGGCCAGCCCGGGTAGGTACTGCGATCGACACCGCAGAGATCCATCAGCTGCTCAAAACCATGCTCGGACTTCAGATAGTGACATGCCTCGACAATGCACTCACGCGCCAGCGTCACACTCTGGCAATCGATACCGGCCTCAACCGACAATACCTGTGCGCCAAAACGCTTGCGCAGCCCGGCCACTTCCGGCGCCGGATCATACGGCGCATCCGCACCGATATCGTCCTGTAACTTTTCTTCCATACTGTTCTTCTTCGTCATGCTCTGTGCCTACCGGGCAATCGTATTGGTGCGCTTGATCTTTTCCTGCAGCTGGATAAATCCGTAAAGCAATGCTTCTGCAGTCGGAGGACATCCAGGCACATAAATATCAACAGGAACGATGCGATCACAGCCGCGCGTCACCGAATAAGAGTAGTGATAGTAGCCGCCACCATTGGCACAGCTGCCCATCGAGATCACCCAGCGTGGTTCGGACATCTGGTCATACACCTTGCGCAGTGCCGGTGCCATCTTGTTACACAGCGTACCTGCAACCACCATCACATCGGACTGACGCGGACTCGGACGAAACACGATACCGAAGCGATCGAGATCATAGCGGGACGCACCCGCATGCATCATTTCAACCGCACAGCAGGCCAGACCGAAGGTCATCGGCCAGAGAGAACCGGCGCGCGCGCCGTTAATCAACTTGTCAGCAGTTGTGGTAATAAAACCTTTTTCAAGAATGCCTTCTATTCCCATTGCAAGGCTCCCTTCTTCCACGCGTAGATATAACCAACCAGCAGAATCACCAGAAACAGCATCATTTCGACAAAGCCGAACAGACCTATTTTATCCAGCACCACTGCCCACGGAAACAAAAACGCACTTTCAAGATCGAATACAACAAACAGAATCGCCACGAGGTAAAAGCGCACGTCGAACTGCATACGTGCATCTTCGAAGGCCTCAAAACCACATTCGTAGGCAGACCGCTTTTCCGAATCAGGCTTCTGCTCAGCGATAATATAGGTCAGTGCAAGCGGGGCTACGCCCATTACAAAAGCAATAATTATAAAGATGAAAATTGGTGCATATTCATTGGCGAGATATTCCGCGCCCATTGCAACCCCCCTCCTGAATCTACCGGTCCCTCGAGACAGCCCTCTGAAAACTGAGTGTGCTTGCTACCACCGGCGCACAATCTGGTCAAGATTACCCGCACAATTAACCCTTTAATTACTGCGGAAAAAGCTTTTTTCATCATGCTGATTGTCAGCCTCCACCCCCTCTGCCCCCATCGATCAAAACAGCACAAAACAAGACCGGAAAGCATCAGCACCACAACAGAAAAACGCACGCACAAATTAAAAAGGCGCATCGCGGAAGCCCGGCAACCAGTGCCGATAAAGATGGGTTGATGCCGCTTGCCCCCCCCCCTTATGGATTTGCCGAACAGAGTGATTCACTACGGAGATGCTGATTGATTGCCGCCCTGGCAACAATCAGTTCGCAAAGACAAACTGCGACAAAGAGGCAGAAAGCCAACTGGACGGCCAACGACCGCCCGCAGGGCGAGGGCATGATGCCCGAGTCATTGTGTCTTTGCTTACAAATCAAACACTTACACCAGCCATATTTCCCGCTCATGCGCGATGAAGCATAAAAAAAGGCCACCTAGGGCGGGCGGCCTTTTTTTATTTGGTGGAGGCGGCGGGATTCGAACCCGCGTCCGAAAACCATCAGCCTATGGTTCTACATGTTTAGTCCGTTCGAATAGCACCCTGTGAAAACCAAACGGACAAAGTGCCCACAAGGTCGATTCGTAACTTTTAACCCAGGGGACCACGAGTCTCCAGCCCCGAGTGGCGATTCCATCTAAATGGCCCCGTACTCCCAATGGATGGACACCTCAGGAACGGGGTAACTTACGCAGCGTAAGCTAGTTCTACGTCGTCGTTTGCAATTATTGCAAATGGTCTTTTTAACGAGAGTACCATCCCGACATGCCCCACAGGGTTCAGCATCTCCGTCGAAACCAAGTCGCCCCCGTGAAAGATCGAATGCTATACCTTACTGTGGTGACAGCAAGCCCTGCAGCAGCAACCCCGCAACAAACAGCACACCGACATAATGAGACTGCAGAAAAAAGGTAAATCCCCAGCGCTCGCCACAACGCAGCAATCGCCCGCACAATAACAGCTGCAGCATCAGTGCCAGCCACCAGCCAAGCCCGACCCAGAAACCACCCAGCATAAAGGTCGCCACACCAAGCAAGCCCACCATAAGCAGCGCAAGCACAACGATGGCAGCCACCGCACGATCACCAAACCAGATCGCGGTGGACTTCACCCCCACCTTCAGATCATCACTGCGATCGCCCAGTGCATAGGCCGTATCATATGAAAGCGACCAGAAAATATTGGCCGCGAACAACAACCATGGCACAGGTGAATCCAGCACAGAGCCGGTTTCCGCCGCCCACGCCATCACCACCCCCCAGCCGAAGGCCATCCCCAGCCAGGCCTGCGGAAAGTGCGTATAGCGCTTGAGAAACGGGTAACAGGAGGCCAGCACAGCACCGATCACGGCAAGTCCCATCACAAACAGGGAGGTCTGGGCCACCAGCAACAATGCCAGCAACATCATCACCACAAAACCGCTCAGTGCAGCCCCCGGAGCAATGGCCCCGGCTGCAATCGGGCGCAACTTTGTCCGCTCCACATGCGGATCAAGATCCCGGTCGGCAAAATCGTTGATCACACAGCCGGCAGAACGCATCAACAGCACACCGGCAACAAAGATGATGGTATTTTTCAGTGACGGATGCCCGCCGGACGCGGCCAGCAATCCCCACAGGGTCGGCCACAGCAACAGCCAGTAGCCCACCGGGCGGTCAATACGAAGAAGCCTGTACCAGTCAGCCGCCCCTCCTGCCGGAGTAAACTTCACTGCGGGTAACGGCGGGAGGCACCCTCAACACGCTGCCAGATCACCGGATGAAACACCTCAACCACCAGCGCACGCGTTCCGGATGGAGAGCGCAGCACAGAACGTCTGGCCCAGCGCCCCCGATAAATCCCCTCCATATCCAGCTGCACAACGCCGAGATCCGAGCGCGCCAGCGACAAACCGCGATCAAGCAACAGATTACCCAAAGGACGCACGCCCTCCTGCAGCTCACGCATCAGATCAGCCGGCAGACTCTCCAGTGGCAACACCGATTCAGCATCAAACATCACCGAGCCACGGTGCAACAACGACACCTGGCGCCGCAATACGGATGCCCCCGGCTTGCAAACCAGAAGCCTGGCCTCCTCAGCCGAGGCCAGATCGACAAACTGATCGTGCAGCTGCACATCAAGACGAATGGCGAAGTGACGCTCAAGAAAGCGGGTCAGAGAATCGGAGGTCGTCAATACCGCCGCGATATCGCGACTCAAGCCGGCAGCCGCCGGATTCCATGTACGGACCGACTGCCAGGGTTGCAACTCTATAGCGCCAAAAAACATGCGCGCATCATGATCTAACAGCTGCCACGGTCAAGGCCTTGCATACTTGCATCCAATCAGGCCAAATCCGCCACCATGTCATGCCGCGTTTTTATCAATCAGCCACTGAAAATCGGTACCTCTGTCGAGCTGCCTGCCGATCAGGCCCACTACCTTCGACACGTCATGCGCCACAATGCAGGCGACCCGCTGACGCTGTTCAACGGTCAGGGCGGAGAGTTTGATGCCACCATTGAGAACCTCTCCAAACAGCATGCATCATGTCTGGTATCAGCCCACCACGATGTCAGCCGGGAGATGGCATGCAGGGTCCATATCGTCCAGTCAGCCTGCCGCAGCGAGAAGATTGAAACCGTACTGCAAAAGGCCACTGAACTTGGCGCAGCCAGCTTCCACATCACACGCTCCGAGCGCTCCTCACTGAAACTTGAAGGCTCCAGACTGGATGCCCGTCTCGATCGCTGGCAGAAAATCATCACCGAAGCTTCAGAGCAAAGCGGACGCACGATCGTGCCGTCAGTCAGCTGGCACCATCACCTTGCCGATGTGCCCTGCCATGGCAGCGGACTCACCCTCCATCCCCACACAGATCAAACCTGGCCACAAACACGCGACATCCTGCAGGCAGCCACCGACATCACCCTGGCGATCGGCCCGGAGGGTGGCTGGAGCGATCAGGATATCGCAACGCTGGAACAGCTGGGATTTGCCTGCATTGCCTTTGGCCCCCGCATTCTGCGCACGGAAACTGCCGCACCGGCACTACTGGCAGCCATTCAGGCCATTCGCCCGGAATAGCCATCGCGCAGTAACGGCCATCCCGCTGCTACAGCGCGCGCTCCATACAGGTGGCTTCCCGCCAACATGTATCCAGCTCCGCCTCGACCAGCTCCACCACATGCCGGTCGAGCTTGCCCGCATCCACATTCTCCTGCAGAAGAGCCAGCACCTGTGCTGCACTCAGGGCCTGCCTGTAGGGGCGATTCTGGGCCAGCGCCTGAAACACATCGGCCACAGCTATGATGCGCGCCTCCAGTGACAACAGACTCTTTTTGGTATGATAGGGGTAGCCGCCGCCATCCACCCGCTCATGATGCTGCCCGGCCCACCGGGCAATGGCATCAAAGCCCTTGACCTTCTTCAGAATACTGAACGTATCAAAGCTGTGGCGCTGAATCGTCTTGAACTCCACCGTATTCAATCGGCCGGGCTTTTCCAGAATCTCATCAGGCACCCGTAACTTGCCGATATCATGCAGCAGACCGGCCAGCTCCAGCATATCGCAGGAGTGTTCGGGCAGCCCCAGCTTCCCCCCCAGATACCGGGCCAGTCTCGCCACACCTTCGGAGTGATCACGGGTAAAAGGACTCTTGGCATCGACAATATGAGAGAAAATTCTCACCAGACTTTTCACATGCTCGAAACTGATCGGGCGCGCCACCTCATGCTGCATCCATTCAGACACATAGCCATCCACATGCTCGCGTTCCAGAGAGAGCCAGAAGGCCTCGGAGTCAGCAATATAGATCAATGCATCAACCAGTTCGGGATCAAACCAGTCACCCCGCTTGCTGATGATTTTCTCCAGAATCGCATCCACACCAAGCAGGATATTGGCATCATTGACCTGAGCCTTCAGCGATAACACATCCACCCGATCGACCAGAAAGATAAGGTTGGCCATCCGCCTGGTTTGCGCCGGAAGTTCAATCTCACGCAACTGATGCCAGTGCGTGTGATGATACTGAATCACATCGGCAAGATGAGCGAGTGGCGGCGTCTGTCGCAACAGGGCGGCTCCGATATCACAGTGCCCCTGTGACTGCTCCCATTCAAATTGAGCCAGACGCGCATGCACCGCCGTATTGGATACACCGCAATCATGCAAAATTGCCGCCTGAAACAGACCATCCAGCTCATCGGCAGAAAACCCGAGCTGTTTGCCACACTCTGCCGCCATAAAGGCAACCCGTTTGCCATGATGCACCTGCACAACACCGACAAGATCGAGGGCATCGGATAACGAGTAAACCAGCTCATGCAAATTGATATCAAATGTACTCACACACCACCTCGCCCGTCTCACCCTGTCTATCGCGGATTTATGCCGCTGCCTGAGCTGCCAAGCAAAATCAGCGCCATCGCCAACCATCCCGGCAACCGGAAAACTTAGCAGTTCCCATCAGACGATTTATTGCTAAGATGCGGGCCTTCTGTTGAAGCAGAGGCCGATGTAGCTCAGTTGGTAGAGCATCTCACTCGTAATGAGAAGGTCTCCGGTTCGATTCCGGACATCGGCTCCACACAGACACGCTTTTTTCACGACAAGCTTATGCCAGCACCATCCGGTGCGATAAGTCATCTGATGCCAGGTCGCCACAATCCCCGCTCATGCCCCGTCAAAAAGAGGTGTTCATCATGCTCCGTAAAAACAGCCACTCATTTTTCCGCACCACCACTGTCAGCCACTGGATCACAGCAACCCTCATGCTCCTGACTCTCAGCACGACAGCCACAGCAACCGAAATCAGTGACTTTATCAACAGGCAGAATTGTGATCAGGTGCTCGACAAAAAGTTTTACCAGATCTGCTATGATTACCATGCCAAAGGCGCCCGCTATGTCGGCTACACACTGGATGGCAACAAGGTCGATAAGGGTGACATCAAAAAAAGACCTCGATTCTACCCTGACACATCCATCCCCGACCGTTACCGCACCACATCTTCGGATTACACCAAAAATGAATTTCATGCCGATCGGGGCCACCTGGCACCGGACGCCTCCTTCGACTACTCCCCGCAGGCACTGCACTCGGTCTACTCGATGGCCAATATTATCCCGCAATACTCAGCCATTAACCGGAAAACATGGGTCAAGGCAGAGACATATGAACGCCAGGTCGCCCGCAAGCTCGGCCATGTCACCGTTGTCAATGGCGTCATCTACAGCGACAGTCCCAAACGCCTGAAAAAATCAGGCATCGCCTACCCCGAGGCATTCTGGAAAATGCTCTATGACAACCATGGCTTCGAACGCTGCTTTTATTACAAAAACGACAGCCATGAAAACATCAAACATGACCGGCTCCGCGACCATCAGGTCGACTGCAAGGTCGTCACCCGTCAGCGCCCCGGCCAGTTTATCGGCCAGAGCAGCCATCGCCCGGGCAAATCCTGAGCAGGCGCTGCCGGTGATCATCTGCATCACCACCTCCCGGTAGTGATTCAGACAACTGCATACGGTACAGGGAGGCTCCGCCATATCGAGCATGTGAATGGCTGATGTACAAACGAAGGCCAAACCTGTGATACAGCATACATTCAACAGCCCCGTTGACGACCAGCATGGCTCCTGTGATCGGGAGGAAGCAACCATGGAATACAATATGATCTTTATCGTCATCGCGCTCGCGGCCTTTTACCAGGCCCGCGCACTGATATGCCGATAGAAAAATCCGGCTGAAGTCACCCGGGAGATACCCTCTTTACCGGGATGGCAATAAATCAGCATCCCCCTAACATGGCGCCTGTAGCTGCTGCTTCTGCACGCACGGACCCTCAGAAGCAGGCTATCGAAACCTGTGCAACGCATGCTTTTCGTCATTCGATGAGCGCCATGCCCGGCAGTGAAGGAGATCGCCATGGAATCGACCGCGCAGGGGCTGCTGGGACTGATCCTTATCACAGCACTAGCCTGGCAACTCAGTGAAAACAGGAGAGCCGTCAACTGGCGCATCGCTGTCGCAGGACTTGGCCTGCAACTGTTTCTGGCCCTGCTATTGCTGAAACTGCCTTTGTTTCAACAGCTCTTTTTAAGCCTTAACGGCATCATCATGGCCCTGCAAAATGCCACCCAGGCAGGCACAGCCTTTGTTTTCGGTTATCTCGGCGGCGGAGCCACACCATTTACCGACAGCAACAATGGCAACAGCTTTATTCTGGCCTTTCGTGCCCTGCCACTGATTCTGGTGATGAGCGCGCTCTCGGCGCTACTCTTTTACTGGCGCATTCTGCCTTTACTGGTCAAAGCATTTGCATGGTTGCTCAGCCGGACCATGGGCATTGGCGGTGCGCTCGGCCTGAGTGCCACGGCCAATATTTTTGTCGGCATGATCGAGGCACCTCTGCTGGTGCGCCCCTATCTTAAAGAGATGAGTCGCAGCGAACTGTTCGCTCTGATGACCTCGGGCATGGCTACGATCGCCGGCACCATGATGGCGCTCTATGCCGCCATTCTCGGCCATACAATCCCTGATGCGATGGGTCATATTTTCACCGCCTCGCTGATTTCAGCACCGGCAGCCCTGATGATTGCACTGATCATGATTCCAGGCAGCACACACACAGCCCCGGCCAGCCTGCATAACCCCAACCCGGCGACCAGCAGCATGGACGCTGTCACCCGCGGCGCCACCGATGGCCTGAAACTTCTGGCCAATATTATTGTCATGCTGGTGGTCCTGGTTGCACTGGTCAATCTGGTCAACCAGATCCTGGCACTGCTACCCTCGTTTAACAGCGCGCCGCTGAGCCTTGAGCGCATGCTTGGCTGGCTGATGGCCCCCATGGTATGGCTGATGGGCATTCCATGGAGCGAAGCCAGCACCGCCGGCGCCCTGATGGGCACCAAAACAGTATTGAATGAGTTTATCGCCTACCTGCAAATGGCGGCTCTGCCTGAGGGCACCCTGAGTCAGCACTCGAAACTGATCATGACCTATGCCATGTGCGGCTTTGCCAATCTGGGCAGCCTCGGCATCATGCTCGGTGGCATGGCGGCCATGGTTCCCGAGCGGCGCGGTGAAATTGTTGAGCTGGGCATGAAGTCGATCGTGGCAGGCACTCTGGCCACCTGTCTGACCGGCACCATTGCCGGCCTGATCCTCAGCTGAAACATCCCTCCATGCACAAGCTGTCATAAAAAATGGCAGCGCTTTTGGTCAGCGTTGCACCAGCTCGCTGTAGCGATGACTCAGCACACAAAGATCGCTCCAGCTCTTCTGCTTCTGCTGAGGTGAACGCAAAAGGTAGGCAGGATGATAGGTCACCAGCGTCGGTATGCCCTGAAAAGCATGCCAGCGACCACGCAGTGATCCCAGCGGCGCATCGGTCTGCAATACGGTTTGTGCGGCCACCCGCCCGAGCAGGCAAATCAGCTTCGGCTGCAGAGCATCCAGCTGCTGTTCAAACCAGAGCTGACAGGCCTGCACCTCATCCGGCCTCGGATCCCGGTTATTCGGGGGCCTGCATTTGACCACATTCATGATATAGACCGCATCACGATCCAGCCCCATCGACACCAGCATACGATCAAGCAACTGGCCGGCCCGCCCGACAAACGGCTCGCCCTGCAAATCCTCATCACGCCCCGGCGCTTCACCGATAAACAGGATATCGGCCGCCGGATTACCCACGCCGAACACAACCTGCGTCCGCGTTTCAGCCAGCGCACAAAGGCGACAGCCGGATGCAGAAACAGCGATTTCATCGAGTGTCTTGAAGACGACGGGGGCGACGGCCTCGGCAACACCGCCGCTGACCGATGGCGGGGAGGCAGCGCATACGGGCGCGGCTACAGAGGGGCGTGATGCCACGACTTCGGAACGGGGGGAAGGTGAAGGCAGAGCTGGCTGAGCTGAGACAGCTTTGCCGGGCTCCGGTATCAATGAGGGTGTAAAAGAAAGAAGGGAAACCGGCGTTTGCACGCCGATTTCCCTCAAATATGTTTCAACAAACAGCTTGTGGTCAGGCAATGCTCAACCGAGCAGTGAATCGACGTTGGCCGCAGCACCCAGATAAACCGGTACACGCTGATGCAGCGCTTCCGGCTCGATATCAAGCACATGGATGCCATTGCTCATCGACTTGCCACCAGCCTGCTCCATCACAAAGCCCATCGGAATCGCCTCATACAACAGGCGAAGCTTACCGGTGGTGTTTTTGTTATCAGCAGGATAAAGGAATACGCCACCCTTGAGCAACGTACGGTGCATATCGGCAACCATAGCGCCAACGTAACGCATGCCGAGACCGGTCTCGTCCTTCATGCGATCGAGGTTGTCGCCCATGCCATCAAGCCAGCTGCTCTTGTTCGCCTCATTGACCGAGTAGTAACCACCCTTGGCCGGAATGCGAATATTGGCGTGGCTGAGCTCGAAACGGGCAGCCGACGGGTTGAATGTATAACCGTGCACACCATCACCGACAGAGCAAACCAGCATCGTAGCCGGACCGTAAAGCACATAACCTGCAGCAATCACGTTGCGGCCGGACTGCAGCGTATCGGAAACATGCGGATAGTCGCTGTTGGCGGTCTTGCGCCTGACAACGGAGAAGATGGTACCGACAGGGCCATCCACATCCAGATTGGAAGAACCATCCAGCGGATCCACCAGCACTACATAATCGGCATGAGCATACTCATCAATCACCAGCAGCTCTTCCTGCTCCTCGGAACCGACCGCGCAAACAAAACCGGTTGAACGCATCTCTTCCAGAAAAATCTCATCGGAGAGCACGTCCAGCTTCTGCTGCTGCTCACCCTGCACATTCTCACTGCCCGCACCGCCAAGCACACCGCGGAATACAGCCCCGCGCAGTACGGCTGCGATTTCAATCGCCGCACGCCCCACACCCTGGATAATCGGCATCATGGCAACGCCATTTGCTCCCTGTTTGGCGATGCTGTTCAATGTAGTTGGCATATCCCTCTCCCTGAATCCGCGTGCGGATAAAATCAAAAGCCGGCTGATGCTAACAATAAAGCAGCCAAATACAAAACCCCGGCTGGATGACGACGTGCTTCGCCCCTATCATCTGCAACAGGAAGGAGCTGCGTCATGTCCCGTCATGCCCGACACTGGAAACACACACCCATCGCCAACCCGCTGCGAGCCAGACTCAATCGCTGGCTGTTCGATCTCTCATCAAAGGCAGGGCGGCGCACCAATGCCACCCTGATGATCATCATTATTGCCAGCGTCATCATCGGCATGTTCGCCACAGTCGGCCACCTTGAAGCACGCTGGAAAGCCCTGTTCTACACGGTCGAAATCGGCATCATCACACTGTTTATCATCGAATACATCGCCCGGCTGCTGACCGCCCGGCGACCACTGGCATATGCGCTGAGCTTTTACGGGCTGGTGGACCTCGCCACCCTGCTACCGCTGCTGATACTGGGCGATGCCAATACCGCCATCCGCCTGCTCAGGGTATTCCGCCTGCTCAAGCTGATACGCTACCTGCGTGCCCTGCAGCTGTTCATCGCTTCACTCAGGGATGTATTTGAAATCATGGCCGTCGTCATATCAGCAATCTCAATCATTGTTCTGGTCGCCGGCAACCTGATTTACCTGCTCGAGCCCGAGAATATCACCAATGCATTTGAAGGTTGCTGGTGGTCGCTGGTGACCATGACCACCGTCGGCTACGGCGATATCGTACCGCACAGTGCTGCAGGCCGGATCCTGGCCTCGGTCCTGATCATGATCGGCATTTCAACCTTTGCCATGCTGACCGGCGTCATCTCCGTCAAAATCAGCCATTCACTCGCCTATCAGCGCAGCTGCCCCGCATGCGCCCGCATGATCGCCCAGGAATTCAGCTATTGTCCCTATTGCGCCACGGCACAGCATCCACCACGGCAACGTGATGACCCTGATCACACACCACCATCATAGTGATGAGGGTCAGTCGGCCAGAGCCGCCAGCAAGCGCCGGTGAATACCGTCAAAGCCGCCATTGGAAAGAATCAACACATCATCGCCACTGCGGGCCTGCTCTTGCACACAGGCAATGATGGCGGCCGCATCCGGCAGGAGTGCTGCATGCTCCCCAATCTCCCGGCATACCAGGCCTGCATCCAGCACCTCTTCAGGCCTGAGGTTACGGGCCGAGGCCGGCACAAACAGCACCCTGTCTGCTGCCGCAAAGCAGGAGGAGAGGGTTTGCTGGTGAATACGGGTGCGCATGGTATTGGAGCGCGGCTCAACCACGACCCATAAGCGCCCGCCACTTTTCATTGCTGCATGCGCTGCCGCGACAATCCCGCGTATGGCCGTCGGGTGATGGGCAAAATCATCAAAAACCCGAATACCCCGCGCCTCCCCCACCAGTGACATGCGCCGGCGAATGCCACCAAAGGAGGCAAAGGCCCCGGCAATCTGATCCACCGGCACTCCGAAACGACTGGCTACAGCAGCAACGGCACAGGCATTGGCGATCTGGTGCACACCGATCATCCGCCACGACACCTCCATGACGACCTCACCCAGATGATAGAGGCGGAAGGCAGAGCCATCGTCACTCAACGGCTGCCACTGCCAGGCAGCATCGCGCCCGCCTCCATATCGGGCAAAACGCTCGACATGACTCCAGCAGCCTCTTTCCAGCACCTGCGCAAGGTTGTCATCATCGCCATTGACCATGATACAACCGGAGGCCGGCACCGTACGAACCAGATGGTGAAACTGGGTCTTGATTGCGGCCAGGTCGGGAAAAATATCGGCATGATCATATTCGAGGTTATTCAGAATCAGCGTACGGGCATGGTAATGGAGAAACTTGCTGCGCTTGTCAAAAAAGGCGGTGTCATACTCATCGCCCTCAAGAATAAAATGACTGCCGCTGCCCAGCCGGGCACCACTGCCAAAATCCTCCGGCATACCGCCAATCATAAAGCCGGGAGCAAGGCCGGCGCGGTCCAGCACCCATGCCAGCAGACTGGAGGTCGTGGTCTTGCCATGTGTACCGGCAACCACCACGGCATGACGACCCGGCAGAATATGATCACCGACAAACTGGGCACCGGATGTGTAATCCAGCCCTTCATCCAGCAGCTTCTCGACCTCGACATTGCCGCGCGACAGCGCGTTGCCGACCACAACGAGGTCCGGGGCCGGCTGCAGATTCGCAGCATCAAACGGAGCAATCGCAACCCCCTGGGCGGCCAGATAGTCGGACATGGGCGGGTACACCCCCTCATCAGCACCGGAAACCACCCACCCCTTTTCACGGGCCAGCGTCGCAATGGCGGCCATGGCCGTACCGCAAACACCGAGAATATGCAGCTTCCTGTTCATAACCACTCCGGGATTCATACCCATAAATATTCACCTGAACATCCCGTCCGGACGCGCCCAACCGGAATCCCCGGGATTAAGGGGCCACTGAAAACCCCGGCGTTCAGCAGGCCCGCCATCATAACGCCTTTATCAGCAATGGACAGGATAGCCCTGACACAAAATAGCAGAGTCACTGCAGAAATCAAAACCGGTGGCCGCAGAGCTGCGCGCCGCCAGCTCCCCCAATGCGCACGCCACACCGTCCGATTGTCGAATCGACAGCAGCTATGCATGATACGGCCATGAGCCGCAAAGTATTGCCCCACATCTGCATTGAAACAGCCCCATCTCCGACGGCAACCGTGATATGGCTGCACGGCCTTGGTGCCGACGGCCATGATTTTGAGCCGATTGTCCCGCAGCTGGGACTCCCGCAGACAACAGCCATACGCTTCATTTTTCCTCACGCCCCCGCCATGCCGGTCTCGATCAATGGCGGTTACATCATGCCTGCCTGGTATGATATCCGGAAAAACGACCTGGGCATCGCCCATGACGAAGCCGGCATCACGGCCTCCGCCGACAGCATCGCCATGCTGATCGAACAGGAGAATATGCGTGGCATCCCAAACTCGCGCATCATACTCGCCGGCTTTTCGCAGGGCGCAGCCATGGCACTGCATGCAGGATTGCGTCAGACAGCACCACTGGCCGGCATCATCGCCCTTTCCGGCTATCTGCTGCTACCTGAAAAGAGTCATCAGTTCACCGCAGAGTCCCGCACCACCCCGCTGTTCATCGGCCATGGCGTGGATGATCCGGTCGTCCCGTTCGCACTTGGCGATACAACGGCAAGAAAGATCCGCGCTGCCGGCTACCGGCTGGACTGGCACAGCTACCCGATGGAGCACTCGGTGTGCATGGAGGAGATCCGGCACATCGGCCAATGGATCACCGCCCGGCTGTCACCGCTGAAGCAGTAAACCACCGCAAACAGCTCCGCCTGATCCGGAAAGGCTGCACCGATGATCATCCGGACAGCGACGTGAGCATACCTGCAAACAAGCCGCCCGCCCGACAGGGCAAAGCCACCCGGCCTGCATTAGTATCCCCGCTCAGCCATGGCCCTTACCAGTACCGCAAGCAGACGATTCACCGGTGCCGCCAGCCCGAGGCGCTCGGCCTCCCCGGCCACATATCCGTTGATATAATCAACCTCCACCGGACGGCCCGCCTCGATATCCTGCCACATACTGGTTTTCACCGGCCCCATCGCAGCAGTGATGGCAACATGCCCGGCAATATCCGTCTCTGTCAGAGCCACCCCGCTGGCACAAGCCACCGCAACAGTCTCCTGCATCGCCAGCTCGGCCATTTCCCGCAGCGCCGGATCCGCCACGATCTCACCGGCATAGCGACGGGTGATGGCCGTCATGGCATTGAAACCGCAGTTCCACAACAGCTTTCGCCACAGCATCACAACAGGATCTTCCTCTATCCGGGCGGGTATCCCCGCCTGCTGTAATGTCGCCACCAGCTGCTGCAAGCGGCCCGCATCAACCTCTGCTGACCATGCTCCCAGTCGCACGCCGCCGGCAGCCGAATGAATCACATGCCCCGGCGCCTCCAGCCGGGCACCGATAAAGGCCGTTCCTGCGACCACCGGATACCCGTAAAAAGCATCCGCAAGCATCGCCGGCGCCTGCACTCCGTTTTGCAGTGTCACCAGCAGCGTCCCGGCTGCAAGCCGGCCACGCAGTTGCTCGATCAGCGACGGCAGCCCTGTCATCTTGCAGGTAAAAAACACCACATCGCAAGCGGCCAGCACGTCGACATCATCACTCGCACACATTTGCACACGCAGCGTGTGCCCCTCCGACTCATGCAGCAGTCCGTCACGCTGCATAGCCAGCAAGTGCGCGCCTCTGGCCAGCAGCACCACACTCGCTCCCGCCTGCGCCAGCTTGCTGCCATAGTGGCAACCAACCGCACCTGCACCGGCAAAGCCCATTTTCATTTCATCCCCCCCATGACCGCACGCACGTCAGACGCTATGATTTGCCGCCAGTTTCGGCTGTTGCTGATCATGAATCAAACTCAACGGGGTGCACAATGTCAAAAGAGGATCTACGCAGAGATGCGTTCGAATACCATCGCTCACCAAAACCGGGGAAAATATCCGTCCACCCCAGTAAACCATGCCTGACCCAGCGCGACCTGGCGCTGGCCTACACCCCCGGCGTTGCCGAGCCATGTCTGGCAATTGCCGAAAATCCCGACCTGGCTGATGAATTCACCTCTCGCGCCAACCTCGTTGGTGTGATCACCAATGGCACGGCCGTACTCGGCCTCGGCAATATCGGTGCCCTGGCCGGCAAGCCGGTGATGGAGGGCAAGGGCGTACTGTTCAAGCGCTTTGCCGATATCGATGTATTTGATATCGAACTGAACGAAAATGATCCGATGGCATTTGTCGACACCGTCGCCCGCATGGAGCCGACATTCGGTGGCATCAACCTTGAAGACATCAAGGCCCCGGAGTGCTTTGTCATCGAGGAAGAGCTGAAGAAGCGCATGAACATCCCCGTGCTGCATGATGATCAGCATGGCACCGCCGTCATTATGGCCGCAGCGTTCCTTAATGCCCTGATCCTGCAGAAAAAACAGATTGAGGATGTCACCATTGTCTGCCTCGGCGCCGGCGCCGCCGGTTTTGCCTGCATGAAGCTGATCGAGCAGCTGGGCGTCAAACATGACAACATCCTTTTCCTCGACCGCAAGGGCGTGATCAGCAAGGACCGCGATGAGGAGATGCCTCCGCACAAGGCCTATTTCGCCACATCAAGGCCTGAGCGCACACTGGCAGAGGCGATGAAAGGAGCGGACGTATTTGTCGGCCTTTCAGAAGGCAATTGCGTCACCGCAGAGATGCTCAAGTCGATGGCCCCTCGTCCGATCGTGTTTGCCATGGCCAACCCGACCCCCGAAATCGGCTACGATCTTGCCATGTCCACCCGCAATGATCTGATCATGGCAACAGGACGTTCTGATCACCCGAACCAGGTCAACAATGTACTGGGCTTCCCCTTCCTGTTCCGTGGTGCACTCGATGTACGGGCCACCTCGTTCAATGAAGAGATGAAGGTTGCGGCTGTTCATGCCCTCGCCAGACTGGCCCGCGAGGATGTGCCTCAGTCGGTATTGAAGGCCTACGGCGCAACCGAGCTGCGTTTCGGCCCGACCTACATCCTGCCAAAGCCGTTCGACCCGCGCCTGATCGAGGTAGTGCCACTGGCTGTTGCCAAAGCAGCAACGGAAACAGGTGTCGCCCGCAAGCCACTGATAGATGCAAAAGCCTATGCCCAGGAACTGGTCGGCCGCATTGACAGCTCCCGCCTGTTCATGCGCATCATCTCTGACAAGGCGAAAAGTCGTCCAACCCGTCTCGTGCTGCCCGAAGGCGAAGACGAGACCATCATCCGTGCCGCGATTGAAATGAAGGAAGCCGGCATTGCCGAGCCGATGCTGATCGGTCGCAAGAGCGTGATCGAGCAGATCTGCGAACATGGCAAGCTGGAAACAGGTAATATTGAAATTGTCGATCCGACGGTCGACAACTCCCGCTTTGCCAGCCTCTCCGACGCCTACTATTTTGACCGTAAGCGCCATGGCGTTCTGCGCAGTGATGCCGCCACAACCCTGCGCAATGACATGAATCTGCTGGGCGCCATGCTGGTCAGACAGGGTTTTGCCGACACCATGCTTTCCGGCCGCACTGCGCACTACCCGAATGTACTGCGTCCGCTGCTGAAAGTGCTCGGCCACGACAACACCGGTCGCCATCACCAGGTCTTCGGCATGTATATCATGGTCATGGAGAAGGGCGTCTACTTCCTCACTGACTGCACGGTAAATGTGGAAATGAATGCAGGGCAACTGGCGCAGCTGGCGGAACTGGCCGCTGACACCGCCACCTCACTGGGCTGTCCGGCCCGCGTTGGCATGCTCTCTTTCTCCAACTTCGGCAGCGTCGATCACCCGGAAACCCGCAAGGTTGCCGAGGCAACCCGCCTGCTGCACGAGCGCCGCCCGGATCTGGTTGTCGATGGTGAAATGCAGGCAGATACCGCCGTCAATGATGTGATTCTGAAACAATACCCGTTCAGCAAACTGAAAGAACCGGCCAACGTACTCGTTTTCCCGACCATGCAGGCAGGCAACATCGCTTACAAACTGCTGCGTGAACTGGGGGGCGGCACGGCTATCGGACCGATTCTGCTCGGACTGCCTCAGCAGGCCCATGTGCTGCAGACCGGGGCAAGCGTGGATGACATCGTCAATATGGCAGCCATTGCTGCAGCAAGAGCCGCCGACAAATAAACAGAGCGATGGCGGCCGGAAGGCTTTACGCCTCTGGCCGCCATACTCCCCTCGCCACAAAACACATCAGGATTCGCATATCAAATGCCGGCTCAGCAACATGCGTCGCCGTGAGCAAACAAGGCCCACAGCTGCCGACAAACGCGCAGCTCATTCAATATCGGAATAAAACATGAGATACTGATTGATTGCCGCGCATGGCAAACATCAGTCCGCAAAAGATCTATTACATAGCCTGCAAATCAGATTGTTGTACGAGGCAAGCTCAGCAGATCGGCTGATTATCCCCTGCGCAGGAAGGTGCGGGGATCAACCAGTTTGCCGTCACGGCGCACCTCATAATGAATATGCGGACCTGTGGAGTGGCCGGTTGAACCCACCAGTCCCAGCTTCTGCTTCTCTTCCACCACATCGCCAATTTTAACACTGACACTGCTCATGTGGGCATAACGGGTCTTGTAACCATAGCCATGCTCAAGATCGACCACATATCCGAAATCTTCCATTTTACCGGCAAAGCTGACCACACCACGACTGCTGGCCAGCACCGGAGCTCCGGGGCGGTTGGCAATATCAACACCATAATGCATCGCCTGAGCACCGGTAAACGGATCGATACGAGGACCGAAACGGGAGCTGATCCAGCCGCCGGTTGTAGGCCACGCATGCGGGCGGGCATGCAGCTGGCTGCGCTTGCTCTCCAGCATATAGTCCAGTGCCGTCAGCTGCACATCCACCTGATGCAGGTGATCATCCACCTGGGCCATACCCTGCTGGGCAATGGCATCATCCACCGGCATACCCGGCTTCACATCCCGGAGGCCGCCAACTGCAGGCTCAAAGCCAAAATCAAATTCGGACTTGTCGAGAGCGGCCACATCAACCAGACGGGAGCCCAGTGCATCAAGACGGGTCATTCTTGCCTGCAGCTGTCCCAGCGTGCGGGCATACACCATCGATTTTTCCTGCTCAGCCTTCAGCTGCGCCCTGAGTGAAGCAACATCCAGCTCCTGCTGAGCACGCTCGGCACTCATCAGGTTACTGCGCTTTTCCAGCTCCAGAGCCAGCTGCGCACTCTGCCAGGTGCCATAGGCACCCCAAATACCGAAACCGGCCAGTACGGACAAAGCCACCACAAAACCGGTTACCACACTGCGTCCAACCACAAACGCGATCAAACGACCGGATGTGGATGCGGACACCATCATCTGCTTACTCACGTTCAATATCTCCACCTCCACACCGGCTTGATCGGCACGCTTACAAAGCTTGATAGGCACCGTCAGTGGCGGATATCACATATCAAACACCTGCCCGATTGACGGACTGATTCAGGCCCCTAGCCTTGCACCATGCCAATCCATTCCGATCAAACCAACGGCGTCTCCATTCGCCGCCACTGCATGCAGTCACTACTTCGTTCGGCCATCTGCGGCGAACCATCGGACTGCCTGGGAGTACTTGCAGGCAGCGACAATATCATGGATACAACTATTGATGTCACGAAAAACCTGAGTCACAGCGCGCCTTCCACACACTCATTCACGTCTGACATGAACCGCCAACTGGACATGAAAGGCGTGAGGCCGATGGGAATATACCACCATCAGAAAGCGGATCGCGCCCCGATCGAAGCATTGAAAGCGTTGTACCGTTCAGCATTTGCAGAGGAACCGGCACTGCTGCTGATATTGGATGATGATCATAAGGGCCGCATCGATGCGCACCTTTATGCCGGCAGCGATCATCACCGGCGCATCAACCTTGACATGATCGAGGATGGCCCTCTGTACCCTGCTGTCATGACGCGCTAAGCTACCGCGCATGCGCATTTGCCACATCGGATTAAACCATAAAACAGCCCCCGTTGAACTGCGGGAACGTCTGGCTGTACCTGAAAGCGAAATTGCTGACATCCTTCAGCAATGCGTAGAGGAACCGGCAATCCGTGAGGCATCCCTGCTCTCTACCTGCAACCGGGTTGAAATGACCGTGGTTACTCATGACCCTGATGCCGCCATTGCCACGGTGCATGAGTGGTTCGCACACAAGGCCGGCATGGATATGACTCTGGTCAGCGAGCACCTCTACTCCCATACAGCCGAAGCTGCTGTCCGCCATCTGTTTGCAGTGGCATCCGGCCTCGATTCACTGGTACTGGGCGAGCCACAGATTCTCGGTCAGGTTAAAACCTCTTACGAACACGCACTCGCCGCCGGTACAGCAGGTCATGTACTGCACCGCCTGTATCAGTCCACCTTTGCTGCCGCAAAACGCGCCCGCAGCGAAACGGAAATCGGCAAACAGGCAGTGAATATCTCCTCCTGTGCAGTCGAGCTTGCCCGCCACATCTTCGGCGACCTTGGCGGCAAAACCGTACTGTTGATCGGCGCCGGTGAAATGGCAGAGCTTGCCGCCCGCCATCTGCGCGCCAACGGATGCTCGGATATTCTGGTGGCCAACCGCACCCTGGCCAGAGCAGAGAAGCTTGCCGTGGAATTCAACGGCCATGCCCTGACCATGGAGCAGCTGCCTGAATACCTTGATGCCGCCGACATCGTACTATCGAGCACCGGTGCCACCACATTTGTACTGCTGCCGGATATTGTCGGCAGCGCCATGAAAAAGCGCCGCAACCGTCCGATGTTCCTGGTTGATATTGCCGTACCGCGCGATATTGATCCGCGCATCGCCGAGATCGATGGCGTCTACCTTTATGACATCGATGACCTGCAGCAGGTCGTACAGGGCAATGTGGAACATCGTCAGCAGGAAGCCGAGCAGGCGCGTAAAATCCTCGCTGAAGAGGAAGCGGCCTTCTTCGGCTGGCTGAAGTCCCTGGAAACCATCCCATTGATCCGCTCCATTCAGCAACAACAGGAGCAGCGGCGCGTCGAAGAACTGGAGAAAGCACTGCGCTACATGAAGGACTTCGAGCCGGCGCAGCTGGAGGCCGTAGAGCGATTCAGCAAGGCGCTGATGAAACGCTATCTGCACCCGACCCTGCAAACGTTAAAGACATTGCCGGATGATATTGAGGGCGACCTTTTGATGGGGGCGGCCACCCGCCTGTTCGGACTCGACAGCCCCGCCACCCGGCACCTGCATGCCGTTCCGGCAGCAAAAGGAAAAAATGAACGCTCGCCTGGATAATATCCTGCATCGACGGGAAGAGATTGCCGTCATGCTCGCTGATCCTGACATCACCTCCGACAACAAACGCTACACAGCTCTCTCACGTGAGTTTGCTGAAATTGAGCCTGTTGCCACAGAGGCCCGTCACTATCTCGACCTGCAACAGCAACTGGCCGACAACAGGGAGCTGATTGCCGACCCCGAATGCGATGCCGAACTCCGGGCCATGGCGGAGGCCGAGGTCAATGAGCTCAAACAGGCCATCACGGACAGTGATGAGCGCATTGCCCTGCTGCTGCTGCCGAAAGATCCGAATGATACCCGCGACATTATTCTCGAAATCCGCGCAGGCACCGGCGGTGATGAGGCGGCCCTGTTTGCGGCCGATCTGTTCCGCATGTACTGCCGTTACAGTGAAACACTGGGCTACAAGGTAGAGATTCTTTCCGCCAACGACACCGGCATCGGCGGCTATAAGGAAATCATCGCCCAGATTACCGGCAATGGCGTCTTTTCGCGCTTCAAGTTCGAGTCCGGCACCCACCGTGTGCAACGCGTACCGGAAACCGAATCCGGCGGTCGCATCCACACCTCGGCCTGTACCGTCGCGATTCTGCCGGTTGCCGAGGAGGTTGAGGTCAACATTCGCAGTGAAGACCTGCGCATCGACGTATACCGCGCCTCCGGCGCCGGCGGCCAGCATGTCAACAAAACCGAGTCAGCCGTTCGCATCACCCATATTCCGACCGGCATGGTGGTCACCTGTCAGGACCAGTCCAGCCAGCATAAGAACAAGGCTCAGGCCATGAAAGTGCTGCAGGCACGACTGTTCGACAAAGAGCAGTCGGAAGCCAATGCCGAGCGTGCCGAAGCACGCAAGGGCATGGTCGGATCGGGAGACCGCTCCGAACGCATCCGCACCTACAATTTCCCGCAGGGACGCATCACCGATCACCGCATCAACCTGACCCTCTACCGTCTTGAGCAAATTCTTGGTGGCGATATGGGAGAGCTCGTCGACTCACTGCTGACCCACCATCAGGCCGAACTTCTCGCCAGCCGGCGAGACTAATCCCGGCCAGCGTGACTGTACGCGACATACTGCACCTGGCTGCGACACGCCTGGCAAATGCCGGCTGTGATACGCCCCGCCTGGATGCCGAACTACTGCTGATGCATGTCTGGCATGCCAGCCGCACCGAGTTATTCACGCGCGCCTATGAGCCCCTGGCCAGTGATATTCAGGATACATTTGAGCAATTAATCAGTCGCCGCGCCAGGCGCGAACCCCTTGCCTATATCACTGGAGAGAGAGAGTTCTGGTCGCGCCCGTTCCGGGTTACCCCCGATGTTCTGATTCCCCGCCCTGAAACAGAACATATGATTGAAGCCGTACTCAGCCGCTTTCCCGATCGCCATGGCCACTACCGCTTTTGCGATATCGGCACCGGTTCCGGCTGCATTGCCATTACACTGGCGGCTGAATACCCGCATGCCAGCGTGGTTGCCACGGACATTTCAGCCAGCGCGCTGAACGTCGCCCGCGACAATGCTGAAAGACTGGGAACAGCTGCCCGCATGAGTTTTCGTTGCGCGGATATGTTGATGGCCCTGCATCGGGGCGAGGATGGTCCGTTTGATGCCATCCTCTCCAACCCGCCCTATGTTACAGCGGCCGAAATGGACGGGCTTGAACCGGAGCTGGATGCAGAACCACGTCACGCCCTGACCGATGAGCATGACGGACTCACTTTTCTGACCACCATTGTCAATGAAGCGCCGGCATGGCTGACTGAAACAGGCTATATCATGGTTGAAACCGGCCCGTGTGGACTGCCCTCCCTGCCACCCGTTCTAACCCTGGATGAGGAGGTACGGGATCTGGCCGGCCATTTACGCGGCGCTGTCTACCAGCGAAACTGAAGGATGGCGGAGAGACAACAGCCCTGAGAGCACAAAAAAGCCCCGCCTGACGGCGGGGCTTTTTTTCAAATCTTTTAAATGGTTAGAAGTTAACCAAGGCGGACATTGCTCTTACCCGCCTTCTTCAGCAGTCGGCAGGACTCTTTCATCTCATCCAGCACCGCGTTCAAACCATCCGCAAGGGGCGCATCCATGCCGGCATGATCCTCGATCACCTTCTGCAACAGCTGCTTGGCCTCTTTGACGTGAACATAAGAGCCTTTCTGGCGCTGATCGCGCTCCAGACCGTCAAGCGCATGAATGATACGGGTCTTGAGCAAGGTCGCGTGAAATGGCTTGAGGATATAGTCATCCGCACCTGCGTTCACATAGGCCGCAATTTCGGCAAGATTATCACTACCTGAAATCATGATAATCTTTGTATTTTCAAGTTTGGGGTCAGCCCTGAAGGAGCGGAGCAACTCTCTGGTATCCGAGCCCGGAATATTAATATCCAGAAGAATGAGCTCAGGACTGTGCAAGGAAAGCAGGCTTTCAACGTCCTCGGCACTCTTTGCTTCAAGTGCTTCCATACCAAAACCACGAATCAATTGGCCCAGAATAATCTGGATCATCATATCATCATCAACAACAAGTACTTGTGGGGTCTTTTTCAAAGCAGGGCTCCTCAATCAGAGAGTAAGCTTGAGATAGTATGTAAAACAGTCACACTTTCAAGCGCCATCACAATCAGGTTCGCGGGTGCAACTGTTCCAGATGTGCACTCAATGCTGCAGCTCCGGCATTAAATGCAGACCTTAGCCTGACAACATAAGCAGACATAGCCGCAGCATCGAGGGATGCGCCTGCAGCCTCTATTTCCAGACACAAGGCAACGATCTGCTTCATCCCCAGTGCACCGGAACCACCTTTGATGGTATGCACCCGACTCAGAAATGCAGTCTGGTCACCCTCTCCGGCCATAAGCTCCAGCCGCTGCAAATGTTCCTGTGCTCCGGTCTCAAATGAAGTCAGCAGATTCCAGCGCTTTTCCGGCATGCGAATCATGCCCAAAAGTCCATCGAGTATCACAAGATCAAGTTCGGAACCGGTATCGTGCATCATTATCCTCCTGAATCGGTCCACAACTCTAGGGAAACACTGGTTGATTGCTATCCCGACATTCATCAGCCACAACAACCGCCGGCGGGCACAAAAAAGTTCATCGCGGATTAGCCGGAAAGCAGCCATTTAAGTAAGCCCCCAGCCAGTTAAATGCCTGCCATTGTTTGGACCGCTTTTTGTAGTTGCCAAGGAATATTCAATTCGTAGAGGGTGCAACACGTACGCATAGTTGGCTCAATCCATAACTAGCAACTACAGAACTGACCCCATTGTTTCAGAACTGACCCCATTGTTTGTTTCGAAAATAAATCTGCTAATCCGAGGAAGCCAATGGGTCGCCTTTCTTCTTTTGTGCGACAGGAGGTGTCTCAATCAGCGACAGAATTGGACAACCACAGCATTGTATCTATGCTTAAGTTGTCTGTCTGGAGGGGTTAATGAGCAACAAGAAAGAAGCCGAACGCGCCGAACTACATAAAACGATTTGGCGTATCGCCAATGATTTGCGCGGCAGCGTGGATGGTTGGGATTTTAAAAGTTATGTGCTCGGGATGCTGTTCTACCGCTTCATCTCGGAAAACCTCACGACCTATCTGAATGAGCAGGAGCGCAAAGCGGGCGACCCTGACTTTGATTACGCCAAGTTGAGCGATGAAGATGCTGAGTTCGGACGCAAGGAAACGGTGCGCGAAAAAGGCTTTTACATCCTGCCATCCGATCTGTTTGCCAATGTGCGCCAAAAAGCACGGCACGATGCCAACCTCAATGAAACCCTGAGCCGGGTATTCAAGGATATCGAAGGCTCAGCCGTTGGCTCCGATAGTGAAGATGATATCAAGGGCTTGTTTGACGACCTGGATGTGAACAGCAACAAACTGGGGCAAAGTGTCGCCAAGCGAAATGAGCAACTGGTCAAACTGCTGAACAGTATCGGTGAACTGAACTTTGGCTCTTTTGCGGACAACACCATTGATGCCTTTGGTGATGCCTACGAGTACCTGATGGCAATGTATGCCTCCAGCGCTGGCAAGTCCGGTGGCGAGTTCTATACGCCGCAGGAAGTCTCTGAATTGCTTGCCCGTATCACGGTGATTGGTAAAACCGAGGTCAACAAGGTGTATGACCCGGCCTGCGGCTCCGGCTCGCTGCTGCTCAAGTTCGCCAAGGTGCTCGGCCCGGACCGCGTGCGTCAGGGCTTCTTCGGGCAGGAGATTAACCTCACCACCTTCAACCTCTGCCGTATCAATATGTTCCTTCACGATATCAACTACGAGAAGTTTGATATTGCGCACGGCGATACGCTGACCGACCCGGCGCACTGGGATGATGAGCCGTTTGAAGCCATCGTTTCCAATCCGCCGTACTCGATTAAATGGGATGGTGATGCCAACCCGCTACTGATTAACGACCCGCGCTTTGCGCCAGCCGGTGTGCTTGCTCCCAAGAGCAAGGCGGACCTGGCCTTTACCCTTCATATGCTTCATTGGCTGGCGGTGGATGGTACTGCGGCAATCGTTGAGTTCCCCGGTGTGCTCTATCGTGGGGGCGCAGAAGGTAAAATCCGCAAGTACCTCATTGATAACAACTACGTTGATGCCGTTATCCAACTGCCATCGGACCTCTTTTTCGGCACCACCATTGGCACCTGTATCATCGTGCTCAAGAAGTCCAAACAGGATAACAAGACCCTGTTCATTGATGCCTCGGCTGAGTTCACGCGCAGCGGCAACAAGAACAAACTGACTACAGAGCATCAGAAGAAAATCCTTGATGCCATCATTGCCCGTGAGGATGCCGAGCACTTCGCCAAACTGGTTGATAACAGCGACATTGCTGACAACGCCTACAACATCGCCGTTTCATCGTATGTGGAGCAGGAAGATACCCGCGAAGTGATTAACATCGTGGAGCTCAATGCTGACATTGCTGGCATTGTGGCGCGGCAGGCGGAACTGCGGACACAGATTGATGCCATCGTTGCCGACCTTGACCTGCCTGCCGGCAGGCAGGAGGCACGCAACGTATGAGCCGCATTGATGATTTGATTGCTGAGTTGTGCCCGGACCTGCCTGCCGGCAGGCAGGTGGGGTGGAGTGACCCCGCTGAACTGCCGTGTGAAAACGATAGCTGGTATGCCTATGTTCTGCTCTGTAATGACGGAACCTTGTACAAAGGTTTTACCACCAATCTGAAAGCACGGTATTTAAGGCATCTTTCCGGAGACGGTGCTGCACATACCAGAAAGCATCAACCCCTTTGTGTCTTGTACTACGAAACCTGTGAGAATGAGCAGGACGCAGTTCAACGGGAAAAGTATCTCAAATCCGGCTCTGGTCGTGAGTGGTTAAAGCGAAAAATAAAGGAGACGAGTCATGTCCGGAATTGATCAGCTCCTTAGGCAGTTATGTCCTCAGGGAGTGGAATTAAGAACTGTCGGTGATATTTGCCATATAAATCGTGGTCGAGTTATGTCGAAGGAATATTTGCGTGATAATGCTGGCAATTACCCAGTCTATTCTTCGCAAACTGCTAACGGTGGTGTGTTTGGTCTGATCAATTCTTTTGACTATGATTTTGAGTCGATAACTTGGACTACCGACGGTGCTAATGCGGGGTCTGTTTTTTACCATATCAATGAGAAATACAGCATCACTAACGTATGTGGTTTGCTTAAGGTTAAGGACAATCAATTGACCTCAGCCAAGTTTGTTTATTACATATTGGGAACAGTTGCTAAGAGATACGTTAGTTCAGGTATGGGAAACCCGAAATTAATGAGCAATGCGATGTCAAAAGTCGTTGTCCCCATCCCCCCCCTCGAAGTTCAGCGGGAGATTGTGAAGGTGCTGGACACGTTCACTGAACTGGAGGCTGAACTGGAGGCTGAACTGGAGGCTCGCCAAAAGCAGTATCAATACTACCGCGATGAATTGCTCTCATTCGACCTGCCTGCAGGCAGGCAGGGTGAAGACAGGCCTGCCTGCCGGTCAGGCAGGGAAGATGTCCGGTGGATGACTTTGGGGGAGGTAGCCGGTTTTCGGAGAGGTTCCTTTCCGCAACCATATGGAAATGTTGAGTGGTATGATGGTGAGCAGGCGATGCCATTCGTTCAGGTCGTAGATGTAGGCGAAGATATGCGTCTTGTTGAAGATACAAAGCGAAAAATATCAAAGTTGGCGCAGTTAAAAAGTGTATTTGTACCATCTGGAACAGTTATCGTTACTCTACAAGGCAGCATTGGCCGAGTTGCGATTACTCAATATGACAGTTATGTAGATAGAACTCTCGCGATCTTTGACAAGTACAAAATTGAACTGAACAAAAAATATTTTGCCTATCAAGTCCAAAAAAAGTTTGGCATTGAGAAAGAGACTGCTCGGGGCAGTACAATTAAAACCATCACAAAGGAAGAACTAACAAGTTTTCAAATCCCAATCCCTTCTCTTGATGAGCAGTCTCGCATTGTGGATGTACTTGATAAACTTGATGCTCTTGTGAATGACCTCTCATCCGGCCTTCCCGCTGAAATCAAAGCCCGCCGCCAGCAATATGAGCACTATCGCGACCGTTTGCTGACCTTTGACCTGCCTGCCCTGTCTGCCGACAGGCAGGCGGCAGGCAGGAGGAGGCACGGGTATGAGTGAACAACCCGGCGGCGAGATCATTCTGTTTCAGCGGGGTGATGCGCCAGCGATTGATGTGCGCCTGGATGGCGACACGGTCTGGCTAAGTCAGCAACAACTGGCTGACCTGTTTCAGACTTCGCGCACCAATGTGGTGGAGCATATCGCCAACATCTATGCCGAAGGTGAATTGAGCCAGGAGGCAACTTGTCGGGATTTCCGACAGGTTCGTTTAGAAGTAAACCTGTCCGTATGAAAGTCGTTCTTGATGGTGTGTCTGGACTTGTTATTGTTAAGCACAGAAAGGTATGCTTAACGGGGTTTTTTTGTGAAAGACGTTTCTGATCAACAAGTTATAAGCCATCTTAAGCGGCTGAATCCGTGGTGGGAGAGCGCCTGTATGGATAATGAGACGCTTAAATTGCGTCCTCGTGCCTATTTGGACCCCGTGCGTCAGTTGCTGCTGGAACCAAGTTTGCGTCGTGCTGTGGTGTTGCTTGGGCCGCGCCGGGTTGGTAAAACGATTCTGATACGCCACCTGATTGCCGATTTGTTGAAAAGCGGGGTCAACGCACAGCGAATCGTTTATGTGGAAATGGATCACCCGCTGCTACACGGGCAATCGCTTGATTCTCTAATTCAGCAGATTGAAACCGTAGCCCCGGATGGCGAGGGAGCGCGCTACCTGTTTTTCGATGAAATACAGTCTCACAAAGATTGGGAAAAGCACCTTAAGCCGTTGGTCGATCATCGCCCTGATTTACGCATTCTGGTGTCCGGCTCTGCCGCTGCCGCGCTCAAACGCCAAAGCACAGAGTCGGGGGCAGGTCGTTTTACGGATTTTCTTCTCCCTCCGCTGACGTTCTCTGAGTACCTGGACTTACGCGAAGAGCCTGCCGCCATTCGGGAGGAGTACCACAATCGGTATGTGCTCGATGATATCACCCTACTGAATGAGCAGTTTGTTGATTATGTGAACTATGGCGGTTATCCGGAGTTGGCCTTGTCGGCTGTGGTTCGGAGCAACCCGGAACGATTCGTTAAATCAGATATCGTGGACAAGGTTCTGTTGCGTGATTTGCCTCAGTTGTATGGCATCAAGGACATTCAGGAACTCAACTCGCTGTTTACGCTGTTGGCCTTCAACACGGCTGAGGAAGTTTCATTTGAGCAGTTGTCGCAGCGAAGTGGCGTGGGCAAGCAGACAATCCAGAAGTACATCGAATATCTGGAGGCTGCTTTCCTTATTCAGAGGGTGTTTCGAGTGGATCAGGATGGTCGTCGTTATCAGCGAGAACGGAACTTCAAGGTTTATCTTACCAATTCTGCTATGTATACGGGGTTGTTTGGTGCGAGGAAACCGGATGAGGCGGAGTTCGGGCATCTGGTGGAGACCGCTTTGTTTGCTCAGCGTTTCCACGAAGGGGCACGCCTGAATTATGCCCGCTGGGGAAGCCAGGATTCTGAAGTTGATCTGGTGGAGTCTTCTCAGTTCCTCAAACCGACGGGTGCGCTGGAAATTAAATGGAGCGACCGGTATGTCGACAAGCCGGAGTCTCTCAAAGGTTTGATGCGATTCATAAGCAAAAACCGACTGCCGTTGGCGTGGGCATCCACGCGCAGCCGGTTCGGAAAGAAGGATGTTGATGGCGCCGAGGTAAGGCAGTGGCCCGCCGCCGTACTCGCTTTTCATTATGGCGCCAGCGCGGTTCGGGGGCGTTTGGCTGATTTCGATGCTCAGGTCAGCGGGTTTACCGGATGACTGAAGAACAAACCACATACCGCTATGCGCCGATTGCCGTTTCGGATGAGAGCACGGTGGTTTCAGAGTTCGTTGCCGATGAGGTGCGGGAAGCGTCATATCAGAGTGAAGACGCTCTGGAAAAGGCCCTTATCAAACAACTCCAGTCTCAGGCTTATGAATACCTGCCAATCACCTCTGAGGCGGAACTGGTCGCCAACCTTCGCCGTCAGTTAGAGGCGCTGAACAAAACCGAGTTCTCCGATAGCGAGTGGGATGGTTTTTTTCGTGAAAAGGTCTCCGGAGCCAATGACGGCATCATCGAGAAAACCACCCGTATTCAGGAAGACCACATCCAGGTGCTCAAGCGCGATGATGGCAGTGTTAAAAACATCTACCTGATTGATAAGGCCAACATCCACAACAACCGGCTACAGGTGATTAACCAATATGAGGTGGAGGGGAAACGAGCCAACCGCTATGACGTAAGCATTCTGGTGAACGGCTTGCCGATGGTTCATATCGAACTCAAGCGGCGCGGCGTGGATATCCGCGAAGCGTTCAATCAGATCAATCGCTATCAGCGCGATAGTTTCTGGGCTGGCTCAGGGTTGTTTGAATACGTCCAACTCTTCGTCATCAGCAATGGCACGCTGACCAAGTATTACAGCAACACCGTGCGCGATGGCCATCTGAAAGAGCAGACCAGCAAGCGCAACAAGAGCAAGACATCCAACAGTTTCGCATTCACAAGTTGGTGGGCGGATGCGAAGAACCGGCCAATCACTGAACTGACCGGCTTTACCAAGACCTTCTTCGCCAAGCATTCATTGCTGAATGTTCTCACCAAATACTGTGTGTTTGATGTGGACCGCAAACTACTGGTGATGCGTCCATATCAGATTGTGGCGGCTGAAAACATCCTGCTGCGCATCCTCACTTCATCCAATCAGAAGAAGCAGGGCCACATAGAAGCAGGCGGCTACATCTGGCACACCACAGGCTCAGGTAAGACACTGACCAGTTTTAAGGCAGCGCAACTGGCAAGGAACCTGCCGAACATTGATAAAGTGCTGTTCGTTGTGGACCGCAAAGACCTTGATTACCAGACGATGCGTGAATACGAACGCTTTGAGAAAGGTGCGGCCAACTCCAATACCTCAACCACGGTGCTCAAGAAGCAACTGGAAGACCCGGCTGCGACCATCATCATTACCACCATTCAGAAGTTGAGCCGTTTTGTAGCCAAACACAAAGCGCACCCCATCTATGAAAAGCCGGTTGTCGTCATCTTTGATGAGTGCCACCGCAGCCAATTCGGTGATATGCATCAGGAAATCACCCGCTCATTTAAGCGCTATCACCTGTTCGGTTTTACCGGCACGCCCATCTTTGCGGCCAATGCCTCCAGCAGTCTCAAAGGCTCGGCACGAACCACAGCACAGGCATTCGGAGACAAACTCCACTCCTATACGATTGTCGATGCGATTAACGATAAGAATGTGCTGCCGTTCCGTATCGACTATATCAACACCCTGAAACTCTCAGAGCACATCAAGGATAAGAAAGTATCGGCCATCGACACTGAACGGGCCTTGCTGTCGCCGGAACGTACCGAGCAGGTCGTTGCCTATATCCGTGAACACTTTGACCAGAAAACCAAACGTAGTTCCAGTTATACGCTGGGTGATAAGCGGATGGTGGGCTTCAATTCACTGTTTGCGACGGCTTCGATTGATGCGGCTAAACGCTACTACCTTGAGTTTGCCAAGCAGCAGAAGGATTTGCCTTCGGATAAGTGCCTCAAGATTGGCCTGATATACAGTTTCGCAGCCAATGAGGATGACGAAAGCGGCATACTTGGAGAAGAAGAGTTTGAAACCGCTGGGCTGGACCAGAGTTCGCGTGATTTTTTGGATGCCACAATCAGAGACTACAACACGATGTTCGGCACCAGTTTCGATACATCTGCCGACAAGTTCCAGAACTACTACAAAGACCTGACATTGCGGTTAAAGAACCGCGAGTTGGATATGGTCATCGTGGTGAATATGTTCCTGACTGGCTTTGATGCGACCACGCTCAATACGCTCTGGGTGGATAAGAACCTGAAGGCGCACGGCCTTATTCAGGCGTATTCACGAACCAACCGTATCCTTAACTCGGTGAAGACCTACGGAAACATCGTAGCCTTCCGCGACCTGGAGAAAGAAACCAACGATGCGCTGTCGCTGTTCGGCAACAAGGATGCCAAGGGCATCGTGCTGTTAAAGCCGTATGCCGAGTATTACAAAGAATATGAGAAGCGGGTTGAGCAACTCACCACTGATTATCCCCTTAGCCTCCCTATCATCGGAGAAGAGGCTCAGAAGGCATTTATCAAACTCTTCGGTGCCATCCTGCGTCTGAAGAACATCCTGACCTCATTCGATGATTTCACCGGCAATGAAATCCTTAGCGACCGTGATTTTCAGGACTATCAGAGCCTCTACCTGAATATCTACGCTGATTTCCGCACCAAAGATGACGGTGAGAAAGAAGCCATCAATGACGACATCGTGTTTGAGATTGAACTCATCAAGCAGATCGAAATCAATGTGGATTACATCCTGATGCTGGTTGAGAAGTATCTGAAATCGAAGGGCGCAGGCGAAGATAAAGAGATACAGGCAACGATTGACCGGGCGATTAACTCCAGCCCATCGCTGCGCAACAAGAAAGACCTCATCACTCAGTTTGTGAAATCGCTCTCAGCCTCAGCCAAGGTGGATGAAGAGTGGTTGGCCTTCATCGAGAAGAGAAAGCGTGAGGAACTCGATCAGATTATCACTGAAGAAAATCTGAAGCCGGATGAGACAAAGAAGTTTGTAGAGGATGCTTTCCGCGATGGGGGTATTTCATCTGGAGGCATTGCTATCACTAACATCATGCCACCAGTCTCTCGCTTCTCTCGGAACAACAATCACTCCGAGAAGAAGCAGACTGTACTTGGCAAACTGACCGAGTTCTTTGAGCGGTATTTTGGGCTGGCTTGATGGGAGATAACTGATGCGCTCCGGAAGTTCTAGGAACTATCTGTTTTACGAAGGCGATTTAGATGCAGCACAATAGGGGTCAGGACTCGTTTCGCGCATTTTCATCGACGGATTTAATGATCCGACGCCCTGTCACCACAATAGGGGTCACACAATAGGGGTCAGGACTTGTTTCGCGCATTTTCATCGACGGATTTAATGATCCGACTCCCTGTCACTGCTGATAGATTGCCACCCCGACATTCATCAACCACAACAACCGCCGATGGGCACAAAAAAAAGGGGCTGCCAGCGCAACCCCTCTCTCCTTCAACCGTTGTTATCAGTGGCAACCACCATGGCCATGCACATGACCATGCGCCAGCTCTTCCTCGCTGGCCTCACGCACAGCAGCCACACTGACATCAAAGTGCAGCGTTTCACCTGCCAGCGGATGATTTCCGTCGATGGTAATATCATCACCATCAACAGCAGCGATTCGGATCACCTGCACGCCCTGCGAGGTCTGCGCCTGAAATTCCATGCCGGGCTCCAGCGTATCGACGCCCTGAAACATCTCGCGCGGTACCACCTGGACCATATTTTCATCAAAATCGCCATAGGCATCTGATGGCGCAATACTCACCTTCAGATCATCGCCGGCAACCTTGCCGGCAAGAGCCTGCTCAAGACCGGGGATAATATTTTCCGCACCATGCAGATAGACCAGCGGCTCCGCATCACGGGATGAATCGATAACCTCTCCGTCATCGTTGGTCAGGGTGTAATGAATGGATACAACCTTGTTGTCGGCAATTTGCATGGCGACCTCCTTAAAAAATCGTCACGCTACGCGATAAGACCATCCCGACAAGCGCAGTTTTTATACGGACACAGCCGCCGGTCGACAAAAAAGCAACGGGCAATCGGCCTCAGCCCAGCCGAGGAATGCCAGCTCGTCGAACAGATGGCGGCGTGTCAGCGGGATTTCATCAAGAAACTGCCGCTTGCCATCACGATGAGCCAGCCTGGCAAAAATACCGATCGCCTTGATATGACGCTGCAGAGCGGTCAGACGCAGCAGACGGTGCCACTGCTTGAAATCGCTAAAGGCTGCAGCCAGATCATCGGGCAATGCAGTGAAAAATTCGCGGCTCCACTGCCGGCGCATCTCTTCGGGGTAATCCTGATAACAGTCATACAGCAGCGATGCCAGGTCATAGGTGACGGGGCCCGCAACAGCATCCTGATAGTCAATCTGACCAAGCGGCAGACCTCCCGCCGGCAACATCAGGTTACGGCTATGATAATCCAGGTGTACAGGTACGCGCGGCAGCGCTTCAATCTGCAACAGCGCCTGATGCAAGCCGGCATGAAATGCCTCTCTCTGGCCTTCATCCGGAGTGAAACCGGCCACACAGGGAAGGTACCAGTCCAGATAAAGGTCACACTCACGACGCATACGCGCCAGATCAAACGGCGCCAGCGTTACGGTTGGAGCAGATGCCTGCAACCGATGCAGCTGCCGCAGGGCATCGGCAAGCATGGGGGCTGCATCACCGCCTGAGCCCAGGTGCACAGCCCATGTCAGGTCACCGAAATCCTCAAGCAGGAGAAGGCCCTGCTCAATATCGGCTGCATACAACTGTGATACCCGCAAACCAGCCTGTTCCAGCCATTCACGCACATGCAAAAACGGCCGCACATCCTCGTGCGGTGGAGGTGCGTCCATCAACACATAGCTGCACTCACCCTGTCTGACCCTGAAATAACGGCGGAATGATGCATCTCCGGCCAATGGCCGCACATCAAACGCCTCTGTCAGCACCCGATGCAGCCATGCATGGCGCAGGTCACTTCTGTTCTCATCCACCACGAATCAACAACCCCTTCACGTGCACCTTCTGTTCGATATCGGCCAGTTGCTTGTCCGCCTCAATCCTGCCGCCATAAGGACCGGCAAAAATACGGTACCACGTCCCCTTGTCGCCCAGTTCAACCGTCTCCACCAGCGCCCTGAAACCGGCCTGAGTCAGCTTCTGCTGCATACTGTTGGCATCTTCCCGGCTGCGAAACGAGGCGATCTGAATACGATAGAGCGCATCATCAACGGCAGGCGCCACAACGGCTGCCGTCTCGGCAGGCAACGCCTGCTTCACCTCACTTCTGGTTGCCGCCGCAGGATGGGCATCCACGGCCACCGGTTTTACCTCAACCCTGGCCGCAGCCACAGGCCGGGTATCCACATGCGCATCTGCTTCCGGCTCCGGTGCAGGCTCCAGCACAGGTGACGGCTTCACCGACTGTTTCGGCAACTCACTGTAAAACTGCAGATTCCCCACACGGGCATGGGCACTCTGCTGAGCCTTCGCCTTCCACAGCTCGACCTGCTCCTGCAACCCCTCGATATTGGCCTGCAACACATGATTTTCAGCTGCTTTCTCATCCAGTTTTGCCTGCAGTGCATCAAGCTTGGCCTGTGGCACACCATGCTCACCTGCACCGCCCCCCTGTTGCCCGCCAATCCAGTAGCCGGCCACAAAGCAGAGGCCGGCAATCAGCACAATGGCAACGACCGATACAACCGAGATGCCATCCTGCTTCTTGTCCTTGCGACTGGGAGCCTCCAGCCGGGCAAAATCCTGCTTGGCCATTACATCCGTTCCGGCGCCGACACACCGAGAATGGTCAGCGCATTGCTAATCACCTGACCAACCGCCCGAATCAACAGCATACGGGCACGGGTAAGGACCACATCATCGGTCACAACCCTGTTTTTATGATAAAAACTGTGGAAATCGGCAGCCAGACGCATGGCAAACGTCGCCACACGATAGGCCTCAAGCCGCTCAGCCGCCTTCTGCAAGGCTTCCGGATAGGAGAGCAGATGCGCCACCAGACGCTGCTCCTCATGTGAGGTCAGCACCGAGACATCCACATCATCCGGATCACCGAGGGTGTGCCCCTCCTCCTCCGCCTTGCGCAGAATCGCGGCAATACGGGCATGGGCATACTGCACATAATAGACCGGATTTTCGTCGTTCTTCTGTTTGGCACCCTCAAGATCAAAATCCAGCTGACTTTCAACGCGGCGGGTCATGAAGTTGAAACGAACAGCATCACGCCCCACTTCATCCACCACTTCGCGCAGGGTGACAAACGTGCCGGCCCGCTTGGACATCTTCACCGGCTTGCCATCACGGGTCAGATTCACCATCTGCACCAGAAGCACATCCGGCTGCGCATCACGGCCGGTTAAAGCCTTCATCGCCGCCTGTACGCGCGACACATAACCACCGTGGTCAGCACCCCAGACATCGATCATCCGGTCAAAACCACGCAGATGCTTGTCGTAATGGTAGGCGATATCGGCGGCAAAATAGGTTGCCGTGCCATCCTGCTTGGCCAGAGGGCGATCAACATCATCGCCGAAATCCGTTGTCCGGAACAGCTGCTGCTCAACCGGCGTATAATCCTCGATCTCCTTGCCCTTTGGCGGTGGCAGCGTGCCGGTGTAAACAACACCATCGCTGCGCAATTTATCGATCAGCTCGTTGACTCTGCCGCTTGCGTGCAGACTCTGCTCGGAAAAATAGAGGTCGAAGCTGATACCGATCGCCTGCAGATCATCGCGAATCATCGCCATATTCGCATCAATGGCGGCTCGCCCGATCAGTGCGGCGCGATCAGCGGCATCCATGGCAGACAAGGCCTGATAATCGTGTTGCTGCAAAAGGTCCGCAGCAATCTGGACAATATATTCACCCGGATAGGCACCATCAGGGAAATCAATCTCTTCCCCCTGCAACTCCTGCATGCGCAACCAGACGCTGTTTGCCAGCACACCGACCTGGGCACCGGCATCATTGATATAATATTCACGCTGCACATTTTTACCGACAGCCTTGAGCAGATTGGCCAGCGAGTCGCCGACGACTGCTCCCCGTCCATGCCCGACATGCATCGGTCCGGTCGGATTGGCAGAGACAAACTCCAGATTAATCCGGCCCGTATCGTCCACACCGGCAGCACGCCCGTAATTCTCAGCTGCGGAGATAATCGTTTTCAGCACCTCAGCTTCACTGGCCTGGCGCAGGCGGATATTGATGAAACCGGGGCCGGCAATGTCAGCACCGACGACCGAATCCGGCCACTTCACGACCTCAAGCAGGGCTGCGGCAACCTGTTGCGGACTTTTCTTCAGCACACGGGCCAGTGGCATCGCCACATTGGCGGCATAATCACCATGCTCCTTGATTTTCGGACGCGTCAGCTGCACCTCGGGAGCAACAGCATCCGGGTGGTCCTTCAACAACTCTTGTAGTGCGCCCTGCAATGCCAGTTCCAGTGCCTGTTTCATCATACCTCCGAGGCAATCGCTATCTGCCCGTAAAAAGTCGGCGCATATTACCCTTGCAGTGGATCTTTTTCACGGGATTAGATGTGACCGCCCGCCTGCGGCAGATGCAGCCGGCACGGCAAGCCGTGATGAGTCCTGCACTTCCGGGCAGCCCATAAATGGATACCGCAATCCGGCCGGACCACGGGAGCGGACGGCTTTACCGACGCCGGGTGAGCATCACCATGCCGCTACCCTCACAAAGTAATTTTGCCCGAGGCCGCAATCAATCACATCCACTTAATGCTGGCAGTCCGGGCAATAAAAGCTGCTTCGCCCCGACTGTACCATGCGCCGGATCACAGTACCGCAGCGCAGACAGGGCTCACCCTCCCGCCCATAGACCTGAAAACTGTGGGCGAAGTAGCCCGGCTTGCCATCGGCTTTAACAAAATCGCTGATCGTACTGCCACCGGCGTTGATCGCCTCGGCCAGCACCTGACGAATGGCAAGTACCAGTGCCGCCAGCCGCTGCTGTGATATGCGCCCTGCAGCACGGGCCGGATGAATACCCGCCCTGAACAACGATTCGGCGGCATAGATATTACCAACCCCCACCACGCAACCGGCATCCATGATCACCGACTTGACCGGTGCCTTGCGGCCACGGCAAAAGGCCAACAGATACGCCGCATCAAAATCATCACCAAGCGGTTCAGGCCCCAGCCGTGCAAACCATGGATGATCCATCACATCGGCCGCCGCCATCAGGCCGGCATAGCCAAAGCGCCGGGCATCGCGATAACGAAGGCTGCGACCATCATCCAGATTCAGCTGCACATGTTCGTGCAATGCGGCAGGGGCCTGTGTCGCCAGCAGGTGAAACTGACCGGTCATGCCGAGATGCCAGATCAATACCCGCCCGTCATCCAGCTCGAATAACAAATATTTTGCCCTTCGCCTGATTGCCGTCACCCGACAGCCGGCCAGCCCCGCCAGATCAGGCAATGGATAGCGCAACCCTGCCCGGTGACAGCTCACCCCGACAATGCTGCGCCCCACCACCGGCGCCAGCCCGCGACAGACCACCTCAACCTCCGGCAATTCAGGCATAATCAACGTCTCCTGTGACTCAAACGATCTCTTTCACCGCCGCTATGAACTCAACAAAGGTGCCATGTCACCATCCTGTCACCCTTATGCCACACCCATGTCGCATTTGAAAAACAGCCTTGCACCACAACACAACGGAGGCAAGCCATGTCATTTCTTGAAGAAGCCGTCACAGATCATGTTGAGATTTTACAGTGGATCAGTAAACAACAGGGGCATATCCCCGTCGCCGATATCGAATTCATGATGGGACTCCCCCCTTGCGATCATGGCGATGAGGAGCAGAGCTACAACTGGGAGTAAAACCGGTCAGGGCTGGTGCGCCAGCCTTCTGACCAGGTCCCTGGCGGAGACCACCCGATCGACAAAGAGAATACCATTGAGGTGATCAAGCTCATGCTGGATCACCCGCGCTTCAAAGCCGCTGCTCTCCAGCTGCTGTCGCTGGCCGTGCATATCATCATAAGTCACCCGAATCGATTTGGCCCGTTCAACCATCCCCACCCAGTCGGGTACCGACAGACAACCCTCTCGCCCCAGCGAGCTGCCTGTTGCAGATTCAATCACAGGGTTGCACATCCATAACAGCCCGTGGTTACGACACGGGCGCTGACTCAGACGGCAATCAACCACCATCATGCGCTGCTGCCAGCCGATCTGTGGCGCGGCAATACCCACGCCCCCCGGCCCGGCCCGCATCATTGCATCCAGCTGCGCAAAACGCTGCTCAAGCTGCGGCGTAAATTCGCTCACATCCGGGCAAACCGCCCGCAACAACGGGTGGGGATGGACAAGTATCGTGACATCACTCATGACAAAAAGAGGCGCCTGAGCAGATCAGAGAATGGCATCATCCAGCACATGCACTTCGACGCTGACGCCGATGCGCCCTGCCACCGCCTGCAGCGCATCATCCATCGCATCTGCACCGTTTGCCGCAATCTCAAGCACCATCATATAGACATCCCCGCTCTCGCTCTCCCGCTGTTCGGTCGATACATCGACAATCGACGCACCGACATCGGCAAGCGCGGCCGTGACAGCATGCACAATACCGACCCGATCAGCGCCGTGAACCGTAATCACATGATCAGGCTGCAGCGCCTGCGTGGCCGCCTCCTCATCACTGATCACCTGTGACTGCACCGTCAGATGGGTGCGCTGCTCCAGCTCCGCCAGCGTCGCCTTCAGCTCACCCAGGCTGCGATCATCCGGCAGACTGACAATCATCATCATGGTAAAACGCCCCCTGAGCGCGGTCATCGATGAGTCCTCGATATTCGCCTCAAGGTGCAGCAGTGCTTCGGACACATCCCGGACAATACCCGGCCGGTCGTGACCTGAAATGGATAAAAGTATACTGGACATGTGGCTACCTCCGTTTCTCCGGCAGTCAGCCTATGGGCCAACAGTCGCAAATTCAATTTGATTATTGTTGCCGGACTACCGATAAAAGCCATTGATTCTTCGTTATCAGGGCGGTAGCAGGTGATATGTGTTTTTCAGCGACAGCCAGTTTCCTCGCCGGTAGCACCCTGCTCACGCTGGGAGCAATCACCGTGCACAAAACAACCGACAGGCGCACCCTCGCGCTGGCCGCCGTACCACTGCTGTTCGGGGTCCAACAAATGATCGAAGGGGGACTTTGGCTGGCAGCCCTGCACCACGATGAGCAGCTCAAATCGATCATGGCCCACCTGTTCACCATGTTTTCGCACGTGCTCTGGCCCGTCTATATCCCGTTCGCGATTGGCATGCTTGAAATCATCGCGTGGCGTAAGAGAACCTTGTGGCTGCTGCAACTGATCGGCCTGTCGGTCGGCATTCACCTGCTGATCCAGATCACCACGCAACCATTAACCGCTGAGGCAGAGGCGCATGTCGTTTATGTATCCGGCCACAGTTACGCCTGGCCGATGATGATCCTTTATATGGCCGCCACCTGCCTGGCCCCGCTGCTGTCGAGCCAGCCACTGATCCGCCTGTTCGGAGCCATGGCGCTGCTTCTGTTCGCCATCGCCTACCTGTTTTATACGGCAGCCTATATTTCTGTCTGGTGCTTTTTCGCCGCCATTTTAAGCACCATCATCTACCTTCACATCGTTCGACGAACGCCAGGGACATGAATCCACTTGTTCTTACCTCGCGCTCACTGCCAGATGTAGCTAGATATCGCCACACCCTTATTAAGGGAACTTGATTCTATTTAGCCAAAGGGTATCGCCCTCTAAAAGTCTTTTCTATCGCTGATACAAGATCATCTATTGCTGTTCGCGTATCACGTATAATTTTATCCTGCTCTGAAACTGCACAGTGACTTGATGGATCAAGATTGCTTAAGGTAATCGATCTACGTAGCATTTTAGCATGGGCATTTCGCTCTTCATTTGAAAGAAGAGCCGCATATTCTATTTCATCTATAAGTTTTTTTATCTTCCAATTGATACAAGTTGCATCATCTGAAGTAATCTCATTGGACATATGAGCTTTTATCGATGCTGTCTCTAATTCATAGCTATAACTCTTAACTCTATCAATAGATGCTCGTGTTTCCTTCCTATCCTCGCGGATATTATGCTGACGATTGATAATCCCCCATCCAATAATAACCAGCACCCAAGTTACTATTTGCCCCCAATTCAACGAGGTGCAATTACTTTCCGGCATCGTCTATATATTCCAATATTTCTTGTATTAAACTTTGATCACTAGCCTTAAAAGTAATCAACTCTTTTACCCTTTCGGGTAAAAAACCCTCTCGAATCAACCCCCCAAAGGCCTCCTCCAGAAATGATGAGCCATACCCACGCGTTCCATCCAAATCGATTGTAATATGCTTATCATTCTTAATGGGTGGCTCTAAAAACTTTTTGCGAAATGATTCACCGCTAAATGGCCCATCTGCAATTACACGCCCTGCAGGATGCCGAGAGAAATCGCTAGCGATACTTATCTTAACCGTCATGCTATTTAACCTCATTGGGACTTAATGGAACCTCCCACATAATCAAAGTTCCGTAAATTGACTTCTTATAGTCGATACTTTTTTTCTCTCCATTATTGAGCACCAATGCACCACGGTTACTCATTACGATAAGGTTGCTTCCTTTGATTTTATGAATCGTTGACACAATCTGAGGAAGCCCTTTACCACGATATTTTTTTTCAGTTCTAGACTTGCCAGCGCCAGCTGCAAATTTAATTATTTCACTGTCCTTCTTAGTAAATCGAAAGCGTTGCATCACCTCCCACAGACTAGGCCTTGTACGCGGAAGACTTTCAGGGATGCCAATACCAACATCATAAAACACCACATTCAATTTTCCTTCCCGCTCTTGGGAAAACATCCACCAATCGTTAGCCTCTTCCTTTAGCTGCAACCCGTCTTTTCGCATGCCTATATATGCATGATGAACACTATTAGCCATCGCCTCGGTAATACCCTTGTATAGCTCACTATGCACCGCTTGGGCAATCGTACCATCATAGCCACCCAAAACATCCTCATACTTTTCACCATCTGCCATAGTTCCATGTGCACAGTTCCAATGCACAACATCACTATGCTTAGGAACAATATTGGATGGAAATTTAAGCGCATCAAAAACGCCAACTTTCTGCAGGACCTGCTTCACCTTAGCAGACTTTGGAGCTTTGCATCGAATCGATGATTTGATGCCAAAGTGCCGAATAAGCCTATCTACTTCAGCTTTAAAAAGAATTACTCCACCTGCATTCATTTTGGTTGTGTTACTAAAGTCAATTAGTGTTCTACCACCAGCCCTCACTTGATTTCTAAGCTTAGCAAGAAAATCCAGCAACTCACATCGAGCCTTATCATTATAGGCACAAAATATTTTTGGAGCTTCAAGAATATACCTTTTTACGCGTGCAACATAACCACTACGGTGATTTACTTTGGCTTTTTTGCGAGCACGTTTAGCTACTATACGCCTATTTCGCAGGCGCGATTCATAAGTAACTCTCTTCACGTGCCCCCCCTAGCGCAAATACCTGCACGGCATAAGCCCTGAGCACGGCGGCCACGGTAATGAATGAACCGAGCACCAGAAATGAACCGCCCGGATGCGCGGCCAGCTCCTGTTGCAGTGCCGTCACCGCCGCATGCGTATCGCCACCGGCATCACCACGGCGGTAGACAACCTTTTTGGCCAGCGGTGAAAGCAAAGCGAGTTCATCCTCAAGCGAGCGATCTTCGCGCGTAAAGACAAGAATCGCATCGAATGGATCTGCCAGTGCCGGCAGTGATGGCAACAGCGCCTCGATGGCATGACGATTGTGCGCCGCATCCAGCCAGACCTGAGCGGCACCGACCTGCAACGACTGCAAGCGCCCTGCGACCCGACAACCGGCTATCGACTGGCGGGCACACGCCAGATCGAGCTCAGGAAAGAGAGGCTGCAGCTGCTGCACTGCAGCATAGGCCAGCGATGCATTGACCTGCTGATGAGCCCCGGACATGGCCAGCTCGGGCCAGTGGAGCACATCACATGACTGAAATGACGGATGAAAGGCCTGAAAAACAGCTGCAACCGCATCGGCCTGCGGCGCCGAGATACTCCAGCGGCAGCCATCCATTGCATACGCTTTTTCACTGGCAATCGCACGCAGGGTATCACCAAGCCAGGCCTGATGATCGAGGCCGATCGGCGTCAGCAACGCCATATCCGCCGGCACTGCAGTGGTGGCATCAAGCCTTGCCCCGACACCGGCCTCAAGAATCTCCACATCGACAGCGGCACGGGCAAAGGCATCCAGCGCCAGCGCCGTTGCAACTTCAAAATAGGAGCCGCCGGCCGCAAGGGCCACCGGCATGATCCGCTCAAGCCCGCCAAGCAGTGCCGCATCGGTCAGCGGCACACCATTGATGCGAATGCGTTCATTAAAGCGAAGCAGATGCGGTGAGGTATACAAGCCAACCGTAAGGCCGGCCGCCTGCAGTGCAGCGGCCAGCATATTTGAGGTGGAGCCTTTGCCATTGGTACCGGCTACCCGTATGCGCAGACGCGGGCGATGCCGGCTGGTAGCAGCCAACAGGGCATGCATGCGTTCATGGCCGGGCAAATAGTCACGGTCAGCCGAGGGTTGCCCCAGCTGATTCAGCCACGCATCAATGTCCAGCGGCTTGGCTATGGCAGCAATCAGCCCTGTGGCTGACGATACGGTCTGTCACTCAGGTGAACAAACAGCGTGGACAGATAGTCACGCAGCTCACGTCGATCCACCACATCATCAATCAGACCATGTTTGAGCAGAAACTCGGAACGCTGGAATCCCTCAGGCAACTTCTGCCCTACGGTTTCCTGAATCACTCGCGGACCGGCAAAACCGATCAGTGCATCCGGCTCGGCAATAATCACATCACCCAGCCAGGCAACGGACGCCGATACGCCACCCATCGTCGGGTCGGTCAGCAGGCAGGCAAACGGCAGCTTGGCCGCGTTGAGCCGGTTCACAGTCGAAGAGGTCTTGGCCATCTGCATCAGCGATAGCACCCCCTCCTGCATACGCGCGCCACCGGAAGCAGTCACCAGCAGATACGGGCAATTGCGCTCGAGCGCATGCTCCATACCGCGCACAATCTTCTCGCCGGCCACCGATCCCATACTGCCGCCCATATAGGAGAACTCGAAGATCGAGGCAGAGATCGTACGGCCTTTGATGTCGCCGATGTAATTACGAACCGCATCTTCAGGGCCGGACTTTTTGGCAGCATCACGGGTACGATCCTTGTAGCGCTTCTTATCCTTGAAGGAGAGCGGATCCTCGGAGCGCAGGGCACGGTCCTGCTCCTCAAAGCTCTCCTCATCAAACAGCAGCGCCGCACGCTGGGTGGCACTCATGCGCAGGTGATAATCACACTTGCTGCATACCATGCTGTTACGGGTCAGCTCTTTGTTATACAGCGCCTCGGAACAGCTGGGGCACTTCACCCACAGCCCTTCCGGCGAACCGGAATCACTTGGCTTCAATATATTTTTCGGCGCTTCAATCAGGCGCGTAAACCAGCTCATGGCAGGGCCTCCGGCGATTTATTACAACAACAGTTCATCGACTTGCGTCAACATGCGCAGCAAGGGGACTTCCAGCGCCTCAATCTCGGCAGTCATGATCTTCAATGTTTCAGGCTTCATATGGTAGAGATAGATCGGCACACTACCAAGTTGCGTAAATTTTTGCAGGTCCCGCATCATCCCCTGCGGGGTCAGGTGGCCGCTGATATCGGCCAGACGCTGATAACTGTTGGGAAATGAGCAATCCAGAATCACGCCCTTCAGGTTCGGCTGGGCACTGGCAATCTGCCAGAGCCGGTCGGTATTGCCGGTATCCGCCGAATAAATCACCTGGCTGTCGCCGTCATCGAGCAGAAATGCCGTACAGGGAACCGGGTGATTCACCATGATCGCCGTGACCGTCACACCATCAACGACAAACGGCTGCTCCGCCTGAATATCCATCAACGTCAGAATCGGATCCTCTGTTGTCGGAATCTGGGTGAAATCAGGCCAGATGCGCTCATTGAAAAAGTATTGTTTCAGCACACGGTTGTTTTCCGGCAGCGAGTGAATCTGAATCGTGCGATTCTCGACGACTCCGCCCATCCGCTTGATCGAGCGATTGTCGGCCAGAAAGGCAATGTCCTTGATATGGTCAAGGTGGGTATGCGACAAACAGATATGACGAATACCATGCTGCTCTTCAAGCGAGAGTGCCTCCGTCGGGGAGCCGGCATCCAGCAAAATCGTATCATTGACCAGAAACGAGCTCAGGCGGAAGCCCAGCAGCTGCCCGCCATAACAGCCGAGCACGCGAACTTTCAAACGGCGGTCTCCCGGGCCGTCGCAGCCCGCATGGCATCGGCCGAGGCTGACAGCGCGGCCAGTGCTGCTGCGGCATCACTGTTGGCTGCCACCTGACTGACAAAATGGCTTCCCACAACCACACCGTCGGCAAAGGAGGCCACCTGAGAAGCCTGCTCCGGCGTCTTGATGCCGAAACCGACGCAAACAGGCATACCGCCAGCCATCGACTGAATATGAGCCACCTTGTTGCGAATGCCGGTGATATCGCCCATGTCGGCACCGGTAATACCGGTCAGGGAGACATAGTAGATAAAACCGCTGCCGGCATCGCAGGCCAGACGAATGCGCTCATCCGTCGATGTCGGCGACAACAGCAGAATACGGTCCAGACCATGCTGCCTGAACGAGGCATCACAAATCCCCCCCTCTTCCGGCGGAATATCCACGATCAGCACGCCATCCACTCCGGCTTCGGCAGCACGGCTGGCGAACAGATCAAAGCCCATGGCATAGGGGATGTTGGCATAGCCCATCAACACGATACCGAGATCGGGATTGGCCTGACGCACGGCACGGCAGTGTTCGAATACATCCGCGATATGGGTGCCGGCAGCAAGAGCACGTACGCTGGCAGCCTCAATGACCGGACCATCCGCCATCGGATCAGAAAAAGGCATACCGATCTCAAGAACATCGCAACGGGATGCCAGCGCCAGCAGCAGGGCACGACTCTGCTCCGGATTCGGGTCACCGGCAGTCAGATAGCCGACCAGTGCCGCCCTGCCTTCAGCCCGACAGCGCTCAAATACCTCTCCGAGACGCGCGCTCATTGTTCACCCTCCAGCCAGCCCAGATGCCGGAACACATTATTCATATCCTTGTCACCACGCCCCGACAGATTAATGATCACCAACTGATCCGGACGCATACCAGCGGCAATACGACAGCCGGCAGAGAGCGCATGGCTCGACTCCAGCGCCGGAATAATACCTTCACAACGGGTCAGCTGCTGCAGCGCCAGCAGCGCCTCATCATCGGTAGCCGAGTCCAGCTGCAAGCGTCCCTCTTCCAGCATCAGGGCCAGTTCAGGTCCCACTCCGGGGTAATCCAGACCGGCAGAGATACTGTGCGTGCCCTGCACCTGCCCCTCATCATCCTCAAGCAGATAGGTCAGGTTGCCATGCAGAATACCCGCCTTGCCTGCAGCCAGGGATGCCGCGTGTTTACCGCTCTGCAGGCCGTAACCGGCCGCTTCGACAGCCACCAGCCGCACATCCGCATCACCGCGAAACGGATGCAACAAACCCATCGCATTGGAACCACCGCCGACACAGGCAACGGCCACATCAGGCAAGCGTCCTGCCTGCTCCAGAATCTGTGCTCGCGCCTCCTGGCCGATCACTGTATGAAACTGGCGAACGATCAGCGGATATGGATGCGGACCGGCGGCGGTACCGAAGATATAGAAGGTATCCTCACAGGTAGCCACCCAGTTGCGCAGTGCCTCATTGACCGCATCCTTCAGCGTTGCCGTACCTGAATCGACAGGGATCACATTCGCACCCAGCAGACGCATACGCAACACGTTCGGCATCTGGCGCGCCATATCCTCACGCCCCATATAGATATCGCACTGCATGCCAAACAGCGCCGCAACCGTCGCCGTCGCCACACCGTGCTGGCCGGCACCGGTCTCGGCAATCACCCGCTTCTTGCCCATACGCCGGGCCAGCAGCCCCTGACCGATCGTATTATTGATTTTATGCGCACCGGTATGATTCAGATCTTCCCGCTTAAGATAGATCTGCGCCCCCCCGACCAGTCTGGTCAGGCGCTCGGCATGATACAACGGTGTTGCACGGCCGACGTAATTTTTCAGCAGGTCCAGGCGCTCGCGATGAAATTCGGGATCGGCCCAGGCGGCGTAAAATGCCTGCTCGATCTCTTTCAATGGCTGCATCAGCGTCTCGGCGGCAAAACGCCCGCCGAAGCGACCGAAGTGACCACCGGCATCCGGTGCATGCGTAATATCAAAGCTGTAAACAGGGTGGTCCGGACTGGCCTGCGGTAAACGACTCACAACGGCTCCTTGCCTATGGAATGATGATCAGCCACTGACTGGCCGACCTGGCAGCCGTTCACGGCTGCGATAAATCTGCGCATCCTGTCAAAATCCTTGATGCCGGGCGAAACTTCAACGCCGGAGGATACATCCAGCGCAAACCATTGGCGAACAGCCATTGCATCGCGAACATTTTCAACACTCAGCCCCCCGGCCAGAACGAGCGGATAATCATGGCTGAACCCATCGAGCAGCGACCAGTCAAAACGCTTGCCGGTACCGCCATACACACCGGCCGGCGCCCTGGCATCGAGCAATACCGGGCAGGGGTAGGTGGCAACACGGGCAAGATCCTCAGGGGAGGCAATGGCAACGGCCTTCATGACCCGACGTGGAAATGCCGCACAAAATTCAGGCGACTCATCGCCATGCAGCTGAATATCGCTGAGCGGACAACAGCCAAGCACCGACTCAATCTCCTGCTGCGATGCATTCACAAACAGCCCGACGGTGGCAACAAACGGAGGCAACTGCCTGATGATGGCAGCTGCCGCAAGCGGATCGATATAACGCGGAGAGCGTTTGTAAAAGACAAAGCCGAGGGCATCGGCGCCCAGCCGCACTGCATCCAGAGCATCGTTCAAACGGGTAATTCCGCATATCTTGATACGGGTTCGGCAAGCTGATTGATGTACGCCCATTCCGCTACACTAGAAGGCTGCGGGGATGATGACAAACGCCGGCAGAGTACGGATTTGCCTAACCGTTACAAATTCCTAGTATGCCCTCATGCACGCACTTATGAATACCTATGCCCGCTTCCCGATCACCCTGACAAAAGGTCAGGGGGCCATTGTCTGGGATGATGCCGGCAACTCCTATCTCGATTTTATTTCCGGCATTGCCGTAAACACGCTTGGGCATGCCCATCCGGCGATGACCGCCGCCATTGCCGAACAGGCCGGCACCATGCTGCACTGCTCGAACCTGTTCCATATTCCCAAACAGCAGCAGCTTGCTGAAGCGCTGGTCCGCCTTTCCGGGCTTGCTGCCGCGTTTTTCTGCAACTCAGGCGCGGAAGCCAATGAAGGGGCGATCAAGCTGGCCCGCAAGTATTTTCATGATCAGGGCTCATCACGGCGCACGGTGATCTCGGCAACCCAGTCATTTCATGGCCGCCTGCTTTCAACCCTGACCGCCACTGGCCAGGATAAGGTAAAGATCGGCTTTGACCCGCTGCCACCGGGCTTCATCCATGTGCCGCTCAATGATATTGAGGCACTGAAAGCGGCCATCACCGATCATACCGCAGCGGTCCTGCTCGAGCCGTTACAGGGCGAAGGCGGCGTCAACATTGCCGAAGCAGCCTACCTGCAGGCTGTTCGCCGGCTTTGCGATGAGCATGGCATTCTGCTGATGCTGGATGAGGTCCAGACCGGTATCGGTCGCTGCGGCACCATGTTCGCATTTGAACAGGCAGGTATTACGCCGGATATTCTCACGCTGGCCAAAGGGCTCGGAGGCGGCGTGCCGATTGGCGCTCTGCTGGCCGGCGAAAAGGTCGCGGCATCATTCGGCCCGGGCAGTCATGGCTCGACATTCGGCGGCAACCCGCTCTCCTGTACTGCGGCACTGACCGTGCTGGCCACCATCGAGAGCGAGTCACTGCTCGAGAACGTCAATGCCCGTGGTGCACAGCTGCAACAGGGACTCAATGAATTGCGGCGGCGTTTCCCGGTCATTCGCGCCGTTCGCGGCCAGGGACTGCTCGTCGGCATGGAACTCGCCACCGAGGCAGCCCCCTATGTGGCAGCCGCCCGCAATGAGGGACTGATGATTCTTCTCGCCGGCCCCAATGTTCTCCGTTTTCTGCCACCGCTGAATATTCGCGAGGATGAGGTCAATGAGGCACTCGCCCTGCTGGCCTCGGCCATGGAGTCGCTGGCATGAGACATTTCCTGACCCTGCTCGACATCTCCCCGGATGAAGCCCGGCATATCCTGCAACGGGCAGAAAAAATAAAGCGCAAGCTGAAAGAGGGCAAACCAACCCGCCCGCTGGAAGGCAAGACGCTGGGCATGATTTTTGATAAAGCGAGCACCCGCACCCGTGTCTCGTTTGAGGTTGGCATGTACCAGCTTGGTGGCCATGCGCTCTTTTTGCATTCAGGCACCACCCAGCTTGGCCGTGGTGAACCGATTGAGGATTCTGCCCGCGTTCTCTCCGGCATGGTCGATGGCGTCATCATCCGCACCTATGCCCATGAAACCGTGCAGCGCTTTGCCGAATACTCGACCGTTCCGGTTATCAATGCCCTGACCGACCTGACCCACCCCTGCCAGGTATTGACCGATGTCTTCACCTATGAGGAGCAGCGAGGCTGCATCAAGGGAAGAACCGTGGTCTGGATCGGCGATGGTAACAATATGGCTCACTCCTGGATCAACGGCGCCGTCACCTTCGGCTACCGGCTCCGCATCGCCTGCCCTGCCGGTTACGCACCGGATGAAAAAGCGGTTGCAGCAGCCCGTGCACTCGGTGCCGATGTCAGCCTGACCCACGACCCGCTGGAGGCCGTTGCCGGCGCCGACCTGGTCACCACCGATGTATGGGCCTCCATGGGCCAGGAACATGAGCAGGCGGAACGCGCCAGGGCATTCGCCGATTACCGCGTCGATGCCAGAATCATGTCCTATGCCCATCCGGATGCACTGTTCATGCACTGTCTGCCGGCCCATCGTGGCGAAGAGGTTACCGCCGATGTCATCGATGGCCCCCAGTCAGTGGTCTGGGTTGAGGCAGAAAACCGCCTGCATGCCCAAAAAGGATTGCTGGAATTCCTGATGGCCTGAACCTGAGCCGTCACCATCCTGCTGATGGTGACGGCCCGCCATGCCTCGCAAGAGGCTCCCATATCAATCGCGACGCCCCCTGCAATTACGGTTGATTTCCCGTCACGCTTGTCGCACCATCACATATGCAACACACATCCTGCAGGTTTCACCCGAAACCACTTGATCAAGGAGGATGAGGCGCATGAGCAGATCTCGACCGACCCCTGCGGTCTTCCGGCCGGGCATCAGCATGGCCATCTGCGGCCTGCTCGCCTTCGCCTCTCCCCTGACAGCCACAGGCGACCCCTTCGCCACTGAACAAAAGGTCTCGGGGAGCCGGGCCGGCGACATCTCTCCATGCAATCAGAGCGACATCAGCGATCATGCCCTCACCCTCACCGAGGTCGTTGAATACGCCCTCTGCAACAATCCGCAAACCCGCGAAACGTGGGCCAATGCGAAAGCTCAGGCGGCCCAGATCGGCATCGCCGAAAGTGCGTATCTGCCAACACTGAGCGGCAGCGCCTCTGCCAGCCGTAACCGCGCAGCCAGTGCAGGTCAGCAAACCATCAACAGCCAAAGCAGTGCCGGAGTCACCCTGAATTACCTGCTTTACGATTTCGGCAGCAGAGATGCCGCACTGGAAAGCGCCGAGGAGACCCTGAAGGCGCTGAATGCGACGCAAAATGCGACCCTGCAGAGCGTTTTTCTGGCCGCATTGCAAGCCTACTATCAGCTGTTTGCCGCCCGGGCGGCAACAGAGGCTGCAGATAAAGCCCGTACATCGAGCCAGGAGAGCCTGAATGCCGCGACCACCCGCTACCGAATCGGTGCGGCGACCTCCGCAGACAAACTGCAGGCACAAACCGCCTTTGCGCAGGCAGCGCTGAACCTGCTTACCGCTGAAGGCAATGAACAAATCGCCCGTGGCGTACTGGCCAATGCCATGGGACTGGAGGCCAATCAGCCACTCCACATCTCGGCCCCGGTCAGTACACCGGACGAACACTTTGAAGCCGATATCGACAAATTAATCGATATTGCCCGCAAACAGAGACCCGACCTGATCGCGGCAGAGTCCCAGCTCAAGGCGGCCCGGGCCTCCCTGCATGGCAGCGAAGCTGCCGACATGCCCACCATTTCGCTGTTTGCCAATCAGAACATCAGTCGTACCAGCAATACCAACCCCTATCACAGTGGTGCTGTCGGCCTCTCTGTCTCGCTGCCGCTGTTTACCGGCTACAACACCACCTACCGCATCCTGGCTGCAGAAGCACAGCTGGAAGCGCGCACAGCACAGCGGGATCGTATTCACCGGCAGATTTCACTGGATGTATGGCGCGCCTGCCAAAACCTGAAGACCAATACCGCCACCGTACGCGCCAGCGCTGAACTGCTGGCCAGCGCCGAGGAATCGGAGCGGCTCGCCAATGGCCGCTACAAAGCCGGTGTCGGTAACATGGTCGACCTGCTTACCGCCCAGTCGGCGCTGGCCTCCGCCCGCCAGCAACGGGTGCAGGCTCTCTACAACTGGCAGATCGCCCGCGCCACACTGGCTCAGGCGATCGGCCAGCAGCCGGAAATCATCCGGAAAAAACCATAAGGCCGCCGCTATGACCCGCATCCTCCTGATCCTGACCCTGCTCGCCTCCCTCGCTGTCGGCGGCTATTTTCTGTGGCAAAACAATCAGGTCACAGCCCCTGAAGCGGCCTATCGAACCCAAAAGATTGAAACCGGTGACCTCACCCAGATCGTATCGGCCAATGGCACCCTGAATCCGGTCGTACTGGTCAGTGTCGGCACCCAGGTTTCCGGCACGGTGAAAAAACTCTACGTCGATTACAACGACCATGTAAAAGCCGGGCAGATTCTTGCCGAACTTGATCCCCCCTTGTTTCAGGCCCAGGTCCGACAAAGCAGGGCCACACTCGCCAACGCCATGGCATCACTTGAGCTGGCCACAGCCAATGAGAGACGCTCGCGCCAGCTGTTTCAACAACACTTCATCGCCCGCCAGGATCTGGACCTGACCATTCAGGCAAAAAAATCGGCCCGGGCGCAGGTGGATCTGGCTCAGGCCCAGCTCGACAAGGACCTGGTCAACCTGAGCTATTCGGTCATCCGCTCACCGGTATCCGGCGTGGTGGTCGACCGGCAGGTCGATGTCGGGCAAACCGTGGCGGCCAGCTTTCAGACCCCGACGCTATTCAAGATAGCCGAAGATTTGAGCCGCATGCAGATCAACTCAAGCTTTGCCGAGGCCGATATTGGCGCCATCAAAGTCGGGCAGGCAGTGCACTTCTCGGTCGATGCATTCCCTGACATGCAATTTGTCGGCACGGTGAAACAGCTCCGCTTAAACGCCACCACGCTGCAAAATGTAGTCACTTATGATGTCGTCGTGGCAGTCGACAACAGTAGCCAGCTGCTCAAACCTGGCATGACCGCCTACGTCAATGTGATCACCCGTGAGCGCAAAGGCGTGCTGCTGCTTCCCAATGCCGCCCTGCGCTTTAAGCCGCATCAGACAGAAGAGCGTAAAGGTGGCAGCCACAGGGCTGCAGCAAGTGAAGTCTACCTGATCCGCCACCACCAGCTGACAGCTATTGCAGTTAAAACAGGCATTACCGACAACAAGTTTACCGAACTGCTGGAGGGGGATCTGAAAGCCGGTGACGAGGTCGTGACCGGAGAGAAGTCAGACCGGGGAGGCAACTCATCCGCCGGCACATTCAGAATGAGAATGCTGTGACCGCCCCTGTCATCCATATCGAGCGACTGCATAAAAACTATGAAACCGCCGCCGGCAGTGTACCGGTACTCAAAGGGATCGACCTGAGTATCAATGCCGGTGAGTTTGTTGCCATCATGGGCCCGTCCGGCTCGGGCAAATCGACCTTTATGAATATACTCGGCTGTCTTGATGAGCCGACAACTGGCCGCTACCTGCTCAATGGCAGTGATGTCCGCAGCCTGAATGGTGATGCACTGGCCCGGCTGCGCAATCAGGTCATCGGCTTTGTCTTTCAGGGCTTCAATCTTTTGCCGCGAGCCGACCTTGCCAGCAACGTCGCCCTGCCACTGCTCTACTGCAACGAGAAAAAACATGCCCGACTGATGCGGGCCCATGCCATGCTCGACCGGGTCGGGCTGGGGCAGCACGCCAGCGCCCACCCGAATGAGATATCCGGCGGCCAGCAGCAACGGGTCGCCATTGCCCGCGCCCTGATCAATCATCCGAAACTGATTCTGGCTGATGAACCAACCGGCAATCTGGATACAAAAACAGGCGACGAGATCATGTCGCTGTTCAAACAGCTGAACCAGGAGGACGGGATCACCATTGTTCTCGTCACCCATGAGCCGGATATTGCCCTCTATGCCCACCGGCTGGTGAAGTTTGTCGATGGACTGATCACCTATGACGGCGCCGTCATGGCTGCACACACATGAATATCCAGATGCTGGTGGAAGCCTGGCTGGCAATGGGCGCCAACAAACTGCGCACCTTCCTGACCATGCTCGGCATGATGATCGGCGTCGGAGCCGTCGTATTGATGCTGGCCATCGGCCAGGGCGCCCAGTATGTAGTGGATCAATCGATCGCTTCCATGGGCAGCAATCTGTTCATTATTCTCTCGGGCTCGACCACCAGCGGCGGCATGCGCATGGGCTCCGGTGCCTCGCCCTCTCTTACCGTGGCTGATGCCGATGCACTTGCCGAGCTCCCCGATATCGCTGCGGTGGCTCCCGCCTCCCCAGATAGTGCCCAGGTTGTATATGGCGCCAGCAACTGGAGCACACGCATCTACGGCACCACCTCCGCCTACCTTGAAGTACGCGACTGGCACCTCTCTGCCGGCACGCCATTCACCGACTCGGATGTCCGTGCTGCCACCCGCGTCGCCCTGCTCGGACAGACCGTCGTCGACAACCTTTTCGGCGATGAAAACCCGGTCAATAAAACCATTCGTATCAAACAGAGTCCCTATCTTGTCGTCGGCGTACTGGCAGCCAAAGGACAAAGCCTGGATGGACGGGATCAGGATGACACCATTCTGGTGCCGATCACCACGGCTCAACGCAAACTGTTCGGCAATCAGTTTCAGGGAGCCGTACGCTTTATCATGGCACAGGCCCGATCAGCCGATGTCATGGATGCTGCTGAACGCTCCATGAATGAGCTACTGCGTCAGCGCCATCATATACCGCCGGGAGGCGATGATGATTTCAGCATCCGCAACCTGACCGCACTGGCCAACACGGCTGCCGATGCCACCCGCGCCATGTCGGCCATGCTGGGTGCCATCGCCTCGATTTCACTGCTCGTCGGCGGTATCGGCATCATGAATATTATGCTGGTGTCGGTCACCGAGCGAACACGCGAAATCGGCATCCGCATCGCCATTGGTGCCCGCCAGAAGGATATCCTGCTGCAATTTCTGCTTGAGGCGATCATCATCTCGATTGCCGGCTGTACGGTCGGCGTCGTACTCGGTATCGCCGGCGCCATCATCATCAATCAGATGGCCGATACCGCCGTCGTCATCACCGGCAGCTCGGTCATCATGGCATTTATGGTGGCCTCGGCCGTCGGCATTTTTTTCGGCTTTTATCCGGCCAGAAAAGCGGCCCGACTGAAACCGATCGACGCACTCAGATATCAGTAATGGTGCCGGAAGGAGGGATATTCATATGCACTCAACGGATCATTTTAACCACCGCTACCAGAAAGCCACTATTAATATGATCGATGGGGAGATGCTCGAGGGCACTCTGCTGGGCTTCTCTCCGATCATGCGTACACTGCACTTTATTGACGACAGCTGTATCGATCTGTCACACAAGCTTGATACACTCGAGATTGCCTACATTGCCCTCCACCGGACGGAAGAGAACCGGCGCTGCCGCACAGTCAAAACCGAAGAGATGGATGAGCTGAATATTGTGACCGTCAACATTGAACTCTTCGAGGTCTATGCCGCCCCGACCATGTCCAACACCCCCGGCTTCTACTGCTACCTGAAAAGCGACGAGCATCCTTACGAACGGATTTTCTTCTACCATCACGGCATCCGCCTGCAGGAGAAACCGCAACGTCTGGGTGAGTTGCTGCTCGATCAGGAGATGCTGGAGAGTGAGGATCTTAGCCGGGCACTGGCGGTTCAAACAGCCAGCATTCCGGCGTTGGCAGAACTGCTGCTCGAACAGGGGGCCCTGACCGATGAAGAGCTGTCCACCATCATGGCCACTCATCACCCGAGTATGGGCGAACTGCTGCTTGACCAGGAAAGCATCCAATCATCCAGCATCTACAAAGGGACATCTGTGGATCTGCCACCTCGCTCGCGAGACCTGCCACTGGGCCATGCCCTGATTGAAGCAGGGCTAATTACTGCAGAGGAGCTGCACCACGCGCTGGATGAACAGAAACGGAGAGCCCGGCGGCTCGGCGAGATACTGCTGGATGAAGAGATCATTACCGAGGATGAGTTGCTATCGATACTGGCAAAAAAATTCCGCCTGCCACAGATCGACCTCGATCATTGCGACACCAGCCATGAGGCCTGCATGTTGCTCGGACGCGAATATATACAACAGCACAAGGTGCTGCCGATTGAGATCGACCGCAACACGCTCAAACTTGCCATCTCCAGCCCTCTCGGACTGGATGAATACAATGCCATCTGTTTCAGAACCGGCAAAAAGGTCCGTGAAATATTGGTCAAGGACTCCCAGCTATTAACCCATATCGAGATGTTTCTCAGTGATTGTGAAGCCTCGGAAGCGGTCGCTTATGACTTTGTCCACCGGGAACTGACAGATGAGGAGCCGGTCACAAAGATTGAAAATATGCTCTCGGTTGAAAATACACCGGTTGTCCGACTGGTCAGCAGACTGATACGCAATGGCCTGAAACGGCATGCATCAGACATTCACATCCTTCCTCTGGCCAAAAAAGTCAGCGTCTCCTACCGGCTTAACGGCCAGTTACTCAGCCAGGTCGCACTGGAAAAGGGCATTCACAAACAGGTCACGGCACGCATCAAAATACTCAGCGGCATGGATATTGCCGAGCAACGCCTGCCTCAGGATGGCCGCATGATGTTACGCGAGGAGAATCACACCTATGAGTTCCGCGTCTCATCGATTCCGAATGCCTTTGGTGAATCCATTGTATTGCGGGTGCTCAACAAAGAGGTGGCGGTCAATCTTGAATCGCTCGGGTTGCGGGAGGATGACCTGCATCACCTGACCGCCATGGCCCACAAGCTCTTCGGGCTGATTCTGGTCACCGGCCCGACCGGCTCCGGCAAATCCACCACACTTTTTTCCATTCTCAAATCGATCTCCCACCTGCCGGCTCATATTCTGACCATTGAAGATCCGATCGAATCCGAAATTGCCGGAGCCAACCAGATCCAGGTGAATCATAAAATCGGCATGAGCTTCTCCCGCATTCTGCGCAATGCCCTGCGTCATGATCCGGATATCATCATGATCGGCGAAATGCGCGATGAGGAAACCGCCAAGATCGGTATCGAGGCCGCACTGACCGGTCACCTGATCTACTCGACACTACATACAAACTCTGCAGTCGATGCCATTATCCGACTCAACGACCTCGGCATACCCAATTACCTGATCGCCCCTGCTCTGCGCGGCGTCATCAGTCAGAACCTGCTGAAAACGCTCTGCCCGCAATGCCGCCAACCGGTACCGGATGATGATGAGGTATTCGCCATCATTCAGGATCAGGGGTTGCCCCGCCCGAATATGCTCTATAAGGCCATTGGCTGTGAACACTGCAGCCAGACCGGCTTTATCGGCCGTGTCATGCTTTACGAATTTCTTGTCGTCAATGATGCGATGCGCCATGCCATCCACGACGGCAAAGGAAGCCACCAGTTAAAGAAGATCGCCGTTGCTGCAGGCATGCGGCCAAAGTCGGAGTATGCCCTGCAACTGGCTGCCGATGGCACCATTGATCACAATGATTTTATCTCGGTGCTGATGTAAGCATCTACTTCGCGACTATCACCCGGCGACCGCAAGCATCGCTACCAGCACGCTGTTTGCTTCAGGCATCGGAAAATCAGCGAGCGCCGCAGACTCTACCCAGCGATGCTCCGACTCACAGATGGCCGCATCCGGATCAGTGCACCGGCAGCTGAACAGCGTAAACACAAGATGACGATCCGGATAGGTGAAGGTATGGGAGCCGAGCAGGCGCCAGTCAGTTGCCACAAGCGCCGTCTCTTCATACAACTCACGCACAGCAGCAGCCCCGGCACTCTCCCCCGCCTCGATTTTCCCCCCGGGAAAAGACCACAGGCCACCGCAATGCCGGCCCTGATCGCGCTTCAACAGCAGCAATTGACCGCAACCGTTGAATGCCGCGACCAGGGCGATCGACTGCTGTTTCAGGTACGATACTCGGCGTTGATCGTGATGTAATCGTGGGTCAGATCACCGGTCCAGACCACAGCCGACTCACTACCCATGCCCAGGTCCAGTGAAATCGAGAACTCCGGCTGACGGAACACCGCCATGCCCTGCTCATCGCTGTATTCAGGATGAATATTGCCGTTTTCAAACATCAGCACATCATCAGCCCGCAATGTGATACGGTTGGTATCGATGGCTACGCCCGAATTACCCACGGCCGAAAGAATACGACCCCAGTTGGCATCACTGCCGGCAAACGCCGTTTTGACCAGTGGCGACACAGCCACGGCACGCCCGACCGTACGCGCTTCGGCCTCCGTTGCCGCACCGCTTACCTCGATCGTCACAAACTTGGTCACACCCTCGCCATCGCGCACAATCAACTGCGCCAGCTCAATGCACAGTTCGGTCAGCGCCTGTTCAAACACAGCCGTTTCGGAAAGCGGCGCATGGCCCAACCCAATGCCGGAGGAGAGAAGATACATCGTATCATTGGTCGAAGTATCACCATCCACGCTGATACAGTTAAACGAGCGGTCGGCAACTCGCCGAAGCATCGGAGCCAGTACATCGGCCGAAATCGGTGCATCGGTCGCCACAAACGCCAGCATCGTCGCCATATTGGGATGAATCATGCCACTGCCTTTGGCAATGCCGGTCAGGGTATAGCTCTGCCCGTCGATAGAAACCACTGCCGATGACCATTTGGCAAAGGTATCGGTTGTACGGATGGCGTGCGCGGCCTGTTCCCAGTGATCAGCCGACAGCGAATCGGTCGCCTCATGCACGGAGGCACGGATACGGTCGATTGGAAACGGGGTGCCAATCACACCGGTTGAGGCAGACAGGACCTGATCAGCCGCAACCCCTGCCGCTTCAGCACCGGCCTCGATCAGGTTACGCGCCCACACCGTCTCCATCTCACCCAGTCCGGCATTGGCATTGCCACTGTTGGCAACAATGGCACGTACATTCTCGGCCTGTGTCGACAGGGTTGCTTCACCGTGACGCACACAGGCGGCACGGAATCTGTTTTTGGTAAATACGCCGGCAGCATGACACGGCACATCGCCGACGATCAGAGCCAGGTCCTGGCGTTTTCCTTTCAGAGCCGGTGATTTCACACCGCATGAAGCGGTGCCCACCCTGAAGCCGGGCACGGCAAGCGGTGCATTCAAAACAGGAGGATTGATAGCCATATGGGAGATCCTTGTCATTGAGGTAATGGATACGGTTCAAGACTGCTGCTGACCCGGATGGTCCGCAAGAGTCAAAAAAGCCGGGGCATCATACCCCGGCTTGAATGAACAGAAAATGTCAGTGAATCAGCGTATTCAGCGCCGGCCGTGACACTGTTTGTACTTTTTACCGGAACCACACGGGCACGGATCATTGCGGCCAACCTTGGGCTGATCATCCGCATCCGCGGCATGGTCCTGGTGACTATAGGTCACAGACGGACCATCAACAGCCGGTGCTTCCTCAATCACCGGTGGTTGCTCAACCTGCACACGGTGCAGAGCCAGCATGGTTGCCTCACGCACCCGATCCAGCATGCTTTCAAACAGCTCAAAAGACTCACGCTTATACTCCTGAATCGGCTGCTTCTGGGCATAGCCACGCAAGCCGACACTCTGACGCAGGTGATCCATCGCCAGCAGGTGCTCCTTCCAGTGGTGATCAAGCACATGCAGCACCAGATATTTCTCAAAAGCATGCATCTGCTCCTGACCGGTCAGCACTTCCTTGGAGGCCATGTGCGCCTGCATCAGCTCCGCCAGCTTGTCGATCATATCATCGGCAGTCTCGACATCATCGCTGTCGCGCAGGCTGTGGAAGTCGATGGCAAGCGTCAGCTTCTCCTGCAGCTCAGCCGCAAGCTCATCGAGCTGCCACTCTTCCGGATGACCAACCAGATAACGAGCACCGATACGGCCGGCATAGTCCACCTGCATATCGATAATCACATCATGGACATCATCCGCCTGCAGCAGCTCGCGACGCTGTGAATAAATGACATCACGCTGCTGATTCATCACATCGTCATATTCGAGCAGCTGTTTGCGGATATCGAAGTTGCGTCCTTCCACCTTCTTCTGCGAGTTCTCAATCGCCTTGGTCACCCAAGGATGTTCAATGGCCTCGCCCTTCTCAAAGCCCATACGGGTCAGCATCGCCTGCATCTTTTCGCCACCGAAGATGCGCATCAGATCATCTTCAAGCGAGAGGTAAAAACGGGTCACACCCGGATCGCCCTGACGACCGGCACGTCCACGCAGCTGATTGTCGATACGGCGGGACTCATGACGCTCGGTACCGACAATGTGCAGACCGCCGGCCTGCACCACCTCGATATGCTCGGCCTTGCATGCGCTGCGAATCTCTTCGGCCTTGCGCTCACGCTCTTCCGCACCGAGTTTGGCCGGCAGTGCGGCAATCAGCATATCCGGATTACCACCGAGCATAATATCGGTACCACGACCTGCCATATTGGTTGCGATCGTCACCGCTCCCTTGCGGCCGGCCTGGGCAACAATCTCCGCCTCACGCTCATGATGCTTGGCATTGAGCACCTCATGACTGATGCCCCGCTTCTTCAGCAGCATCGACAAATGTTCCGATTTCTCGATCGATGTGGTACCGACGAGAATCGGTGCGCCGCTCTTGTGCGTCACAGCAATATCATCAATGATGGATGCGTATTTATCCTCGGTGTCGCGGAAAATCACATCGGAGAGATCCTTACGCACCATGTCGCGGTTGGTCGGTACAATCACCACTTCCAGCTTGTAGATCTTGTGGAACTCTTCGGCTTCTGTATCCGCCGTACCCGTCATACCCGCGAGCTTGTCATACATACGGAAGTAATTCTGGAAGGTGACAGAGGCAAGGGTCTGATTCTCAGGCTGCACGGTGACCGCTTCCTTGGCCTCAAGCGCCTGATGCTGGCCATCCGAATAACGGCGACCGGGCATCATACGACCGGTAAACTCGTCAATGATGATGACCTCATCATTGCGTACGATGTAATCCACTTCACGGGTAAACAGGGTATTGGCACGCAGACACTGGGTCACCGCATGCATCTGATTGACATTCTCCGGATCATAGAGGTTGCCATGTTCCATCAGGCCAGCCTGACGAAGCAGCTCCTCGATATGCTCCATGCCCTCTTCGGTCAGAGAGACAGCCTTGTCTTTTTCATCCTTTTCATAATCTGCCGGATCAAGCTGCTTGATCAGTGCATCCACCTGCGTGTACAGCTGGGTCGCCTGTTCAGCAGGACCCGAGATGATCAGAGGTGTGCGCGCCTCATCGATCAGGATCGAATCCACCTCATCGACGATGGCGAAGTTATGGCCGCGCTGGGAAACCTCTTCCCGTGAAAATGCCATATTATCACGCAGATAGTCAAAGCCGAACTCATTGTTGGTGCCATAGGAGATATCCGCAGCATAGGCGGCGCGGCGCTCTTCCCGGCTGATGCCGTTCACGATCACACCGGTGGACAGCCCCAAAAAGCCGTACAGGCGGCCCATCAGTGCCGCGTCGCGACGAGCCAGATAATCATTCACCGTTACAACGTGGACACCTTTGCCGGACAGCGCATTGAGATAGACAGCCAGTGTTGCGGTCAGGGTTTTGCCTTCACCGGTTTTCATTTCAGCAATCTTGCCCTGATGCAAAATCACCGCACCGATCATCTGCACATCGAAATGACGCATTCCGAGCACGCGATCCGAAGCCTCACGAACCACGGCAAAGGCTTCAGGCAACAGATCATCGAGCGTGGCGCCATCGGCAATGCGCTGACGGAACTCGGCTGTTTTTCCAGCCAGTGCCTCATCGCTGAGCGCCTTCATGTCAGACTCAAACGCATTGACCTGCTTGACGATAGGCCAATACTGTTTGAGCAGCCGCTCATTGCGACTACCGAATAACCTGGTCAGGACTTTCAACATGATCTGTGTACTCCCGCGTGAGTTTTGTCTGCCGTCAACATTGCAGACAGGACCGCCTCTAAGTAAGGCCGGGGAGACTAGCATGCACTGCTACCGCGACCAAGCCGATAAAAAGACGTTTATAAGCACCCGGAGAGCGGATCAAAACAGGTTGTTTCGACACCGCCCTCCTATTTTCCGCTACCGCTGCAACAACAGGGCAGCCATGGAAACGCTGATTGATTCACTGCTTCATGCGGCCGGGGATGGCCGCCCAATCGAGCATGCAGGCATTTGGCCAATAAAGGGAAGCCTCGCTTTTCCCTGACAAGCGGTTGTCAGGCGAGGTCCGCCCGCACGTTCTTTTTCAGCCCCTTAGCGGCCATCTTTGCCGCGACCCGGGCCGCCTTTTCAGCTTCTTTTGCTTCTTTTTTCTTCTCTTTCAATGCCTTACGGGCGGCCTTGCCGGCCGCCTTATCTGCTTTTGCCTGCTGCTTTTCAGCCTTTTTCGCCTCTTTTTCAGCTGCTTTGGCCGCCTTCTTCTCAGCCTTATCGGCCTTCTGCGCAGCCTTTTCAGCGGCCCTGACCGCTTTCTTCTGCTCTTTGTCGGCCTTGAGCGCAGCTTTCTCAGCCGCTTTGGCTGCCTTCTTCTGCTCTTTATCAGCCTTGCCCGCCAACTTGCCAGAGCCCTGTTCGGTCACATCAGCCCCCTGTGCAGCAATCCGGGTGGCGACATCCTCGCCCTGCAATGCGGCAAGCGCATTCATGACAGTCTCAGCCCGCTTGCCACCGAATCCGGGAACCTGCATCAGACCACTTACACCAGCCTTGCTCAGTGCCTTGACCGAGTCGATACCGTGTCCGGCAAGTATTGCAGCGGTACTCTCGCCAATCCCTGGAATATCTGTCAGTTGATGCTTCATCATTTGTCCCCCGACTATAGATCCGGCCACTGATGGCCATATTCGCCAATTCAGCGCCTACCCCCTGAAAAACTCAAGTGACACGACAGCAAAAGCGTTGCAAATTTTGCCACAGAATCGCCCGCAACCAGTCAGGCCAGGGCCCGCCTCAACCTCGCCACCCCTTCGCGAAGATCATCAAGCCCCGTTGCATAGGAAAAGCGCACATGCTGTGCCGCCTTGTAACTGCCGAAATCCTCTCCCGGTGTCATGGCCACGCCGGCCTGCTCAAGCATTTGCCAGCAGAAGGCTTTGGCATCATCGGTGATTCGCGCCACGTTGGCATAAATATAAAATGCCCCCTGCGGCTCCACCACAATATCAAAGCCAAGACCGGGCAACTCACCGAGCAGATAACGGCGGCGCTCATCGTACGCCAGACGCATGCGTTCCCAGTCATCCGCACTCGCCAGTGCCGCAATCGCGGCATATTGGGACAGCGTCGGGGCCGCAATAAAAATGTTCTGCATCACCCGCCGGCAAGGGTCAATCAGCCGCTCAGGCACGACCACCCAGCCGATTCGCCAGCCGGTCATGGCCCAGCGCTTGGAAAAGCCATTCACAACAATCGCATCATCATCAAACTCAAGTGCCGTCCGAGCCCTGACGCCATAACTCAACCCGTGATAAATCTCGTCTGAAATCAGGTAGCCCCCCAGGCGCCTGCAGGTCTGCGCCACCTGTTGCAACGCATCATCCCCGATCAGCGTGCCCGTCGGGTTGGAGGGATTAATGACCACCGCCGCTCGCGTCCCCGCTTGCCAGAACTTCTCAACCAGTGCTGCCGAGAGATGATAGCGACTCTCCGGCCCGACCGGCACACTGATCGGCTCACCACCCGCCAGCCGGATAAAATTACGCTGACATGGATAACCCGGATCGGACAGCAGCACCGACTCGCCCGCCTCGACCAGGGCCGCGTAAATCAGACTGAAAGCACCGGATGTACCGGGGGTGATCAGAATCCGCTCCGGAGCTACAGCCACCCCGTACTCATCCATATACCAGCGGCTCAAGGCCTGCTGCAGCTCAGGGTTACCTGTCGAGGCAGTATAAAAGTTATCACCACTATCCAGAGCGCGCCTGGCGGCAGCAATGACTGCGGGCGGCGTGGAAAAATCGGGCTCACCGATTTCCATATGAATGATACGCCTGCCCTGCGCCTCAAGTTCTTTGGCGCGCTCCAGCAGCTGCATCACACGAAATGGCTCAATACGATCGATCACTCTCATTGCGACAACATAATGCAACCGCGACCGTTTGTCCTCAGACCACTGGTTGGCATAGTATGTCCGCATGAATGATCAATATGACATGATTGTCATCGGGGCCGGCATCTCCGGTCTGGCGATGGCATATAAAGCGCAAGAAGCCGGCATGCGTGTGCTGGTCCTGGAAAAAGAGGGGCGAGCCGGTGGCTGCTTCCACACCGAGGTTGTACCTGCTGACACACAGCCATTCTGGCTGGAAATGGGCACACACACCTGCTTCAACTCGTATGGACGCCTCATTGAACTGCTGAATAAACTGGGAATGATGGAGCAACTGGTTGCCCGCACCAAACTTCCCTATCGCATGCTGGACGGCAACCATCTGGTCACCATTCCATCCCGCCTGCATCTATTCGAGCTAATCAGTCATGCATGGCGCCTGTTTTCCATCGACAAACAGGGAAAGTCTGTGGCTGAGTATTATGGTGCCATCACCGGCCCGAAAAATTATCGCGAAACATTCCGCCATGCCTTTAACGCCGTCATCTGTCAGCAGGCGGATGATGTCCCGGCCGATATGCTGTTCCGCAAGCGGCCGCGCAACAAATCGGTCATGCGAAGCTACACCTTCCCACAGGGACTTGGCGCCATCATTACCGCCCTCGAAGAGTCTCTGTCGATAAAAAAAGGGCAGCAGATTCAATCGATTGAGCGCACTGATTCCGGCTTTCTCATCGATACGGAAGAAGCTTCGCTGAACACCACGCAGCTTGTCTGCGCCACACCGGTTCTTGCCGCCGCCAGACTGCTGAAGAACACGGCTCCCGCCATTGCCGAACAACTGAACTGGGTAGCTGAAGTAGAGGTTGAAAGTGTTGCCGTAGTCATTGAGAAGGGCCTTCTTTCCTGCGAACCACTGGCCGGCATCATTGCCGCCGATGGTGATTTCTACTCGGCTGTGGCACGCGATATTGTGGATCACCCCCGCTTGCGCGGTCTGACCTTCCATTTCAAACCGGGCCTGCTTAACGATGAAGAGAAAACTGCGCGTATCTGCTCGCTGCTCAACATTCAGCCCTCTTCACTGCTCTACATTTTCCACAAAACCAACCGGCTGCCGGCACCTGACAGAGGCCATCACCAGCTGATTGCTCACCTTGATGAAATGCTGGCACCGGAGCCGCTGGCGCTGGTCGGCAACTACTTTGCCGGTGTAGCCATTGAAGACTGCCTGGAGCGGGTAGAAAGCGAATTCATCCGGTTGCAAACGCGATGAGAAGAGCCGCAATTCCCCTGCTTGTACTGCTTCTTGCCGGCTGCGGCAGCAGCAAAACCGATATCATGTTTGAGTGCCCGTCCCCGTCCGGGGCTAAAATCGCCACGCTATACCGGATCACCAGCGGTGATGCCCCCGGCGATCAGGAGATGCGGGTCAACATCCGCAAAGCAGGCAGTGAGCTGGACACGGACATGGTCAGCTTTGCCTTCCGGCACGGCTATGATGCCATCATTCACTGGAATTCGGAGCAACAGATCATCGTTGAGTACCCGGCCGATGCCGAGCTGACGCATCAGGAGCCGGCCGTCTTCGGCACCAGCCAGTCATTCAGCGCCACGGACAGCATCAGCATGTCCTATCAGGAGACGCCATCCACACATGGTTATTTCATGGTAGAAAAGCGCTGTTTCAATCAACCATAAAAAAAGCGACGCGCTGAGCACTCAGCGCGTCGCTTGCCTCTGCTCGCGCAGTTCAGACTGAAAAAGACTGGCCGCAGCCACAGGCCCCCTTCTGATTCGGGTTGCTGTAAACAAACCCCGAGCTCAGCAGGTCCTGTTGAAAATCGAGACGCAATCCGGTCAGCGCCCTGGCATAGGAATCGGCATCGACGTACAGATCAAATCCATCATAGTGGCGGACAAGATCACCCTCTTCAGCGCTATTCACCAGGTCCATCACATACTCAAGCCCCGAACAACCGGCTGTTCGCACAGCAAGACGCAGCGCGCTATGGCCAGCCTGTGCCACCAGCTCACCGACCCGTTTCCGGGCCGCTTCCGTTAACTCGATATCCATATGCTCCTCCATCAGACAGCCAGACCGGCCATCCCTTTCAATCTGTTACGCGCCACGACCAGCGCTTCCACCAGCGCACGTCCATCTTCGGCCGTATTGGCCGGGCCGAAGCTGACCCTGATGGAACTGCGCGCCCTCGTCTCGGCAACGCCCATCGCCAGCAACACATGCGATGGTTCGCGCTTGCCTGAAGAGCAGGCCGAACCGGAAGCGACGGCAAAACCGGCCAGATCCAGCTGCATCAGCATGGTTTCGCCATCCATACCGGGCAGAATGACCAGACTGGTGTTCGGAGTCCGCTCGACATCTGCAGAGATCACTTCAGCATCGGCAATACGACTACGCAAATAGGCCTCAAAATCATCACGAACCTGGGCAATGGCGGCAAAGTCCACCACGCCGAGAGCCGCCGCGAAACCGGCAATACCGGGAACATTTTCGGTACCTGAGCGCCGGGCCCGCTCCTGTCCGCCACCAGGCGACAATTCGGAAACCCGAACACCCCGTCGCACAATCAATGCACCAACCCCTTTCGGGCCTCCGATTTTATGGCCGGACAGACTCATAAAATCGACATCAAGCTGACGAAAACTGATCGACTGTTTACCAAGTGCCTGCACAGCGTCCACCAGCACCGGCACCCCGATACGACGACAATGTGCAGCCACTGTCGCCACAGGCTGAACAGCACCTGTCTCATTGTTGGCCATCATCATACATACCAGACGGGTATCTTCGGTCATTACCTGCAGCAAAGCCGCATCAGAAACCCTGCCATTGGCCTGCGGCCGCACGACAATCAGCTCCCAGCCGGAACCGGCTGCATCCACAAACTGCTGCAGCGGCTTTAAAATAGCCGGATGCTCAATCGCCGTGGTGACAATGCGTCCCGGTCGACAGGCCGCAAGCACGCTATGGATGGCAATATTGTTACTTTCGGTACCACCGGAGGTAAACACCACACTGCCTGACTCACAATCCACATATCGCGCCAGCGCATCACGGGCATCATCCACCACGCGACGGGCCGCACGGCCGGCCCAGTGCAGGCTGGACGGATTACCATAGGCCTCGGCCGAGGCCCGCACCATCGCCTCTACAGCAGCCCGAACCGGCGGACAGGTGGCATTATGATCAAGATATCGTTTCAATTTTAATCGCCGACTCCGGCATTTTTGCCGGCATATAGGCATCCACGGCACCAAGGTCTATACGATCCAGGAACACATCCTTGTTGCACACCTGGGCCAGACTCACGGCATCGAGGAAGCGATAGATATGCTGCCCCAGTGACTCCCACAGCTGATGGGTATCACAGCGATTACCACGATGGCAGCCGCGCACACCATTCTCGCACATGGTGGTACGCACCGGCTCATTCACGGCCCGGATAATATCAGCAATCGAAATATCAACTGCATCCTTACCCAGCAGATAGCCACCACCCGGCCCGCGAACAGAACGCACCAGCCCGTTCTCGCGCAAGCGACGGAACAGCTGTTCCAGATATGAAAGGGAGATAAACTGCCGTTCGGAAATTGCGGCCAGCGTCACCGGCCCACTGGTCTGCTGTTTATTCAGATCAACCATGGCCGAAACGGCATAACGGCCTTTGCTTGTCAGTCGCATGAAAAACCTCCACGGGGGACAATAACCCCATATGAGGGTCGGATATTATAATCCCGACCGTTTCAGTCAAGTATAAAATATCAGCATGGGATTCAGACCTGAGTCGCGACTACCACCTGTTCACCGTAACCATGAAGGAAACAGTTCATCGGCCAGACTGACCGTTCATGCCCGCTCCAGACACGCATGCCTCCGCCGCAGCCTTAAATGCCGCCACCCAGGAAGCGCTCAAGCTTCTCCTGCTCACACTGCAGATCATCATCAAGCAACCTGACCTCTTTTGCCTTTTCACCGGTTGGTCGCGGATGAAAGGTATCAACCCGAGCATTGACATCATCGATCATCTTCAACACATGCCCCAGCGCTTCTGCCACCGGGTTGGCAAGCAGATGGTGATCAAGGTTGATTTTACCATCCTGAATCAACGACTCGGTGGAACCAACCACCGTCCCCGGAATACCAACCACCGTCGAGTGCGGAGGCACCTCACGAAACACGACCGAGTTCGCCCCGATGCGCGACTGTTCACCAATGGTAATCGCACCGAGCACCTTGGCTCCTGCACCGACAATCACGCCATTCTCGAGCGTCGGATGACGTTTGACCTTTTCCCACGTCGTACCACCCAGCGTGACACCATGGTAGAGGGTGACATCATCACCGATCTCGGTCGTTTCACCGATCACAATCCCCATACCGTGATCAATAAAAAAACGGCGACCGATGGTCGCACCGGGATGGATTTCAATACCGGTCAGCCAGCGCGCCAGATGCGAAATAAAGCGCCCCACCCATAGCCACTGGCGCTTCCAGCACACATGAGCCACCCGGTACATCCAGATCGCATGCAAGCCCGGATAGCAGGTCAATACCTCCCAGTTGGAGCGAGCTGCCGGATCCCGATCAAAAGCTGTTCGTATATCTTCCCTGATTGCATCCCACATGACTAATGCCTGTTACCTCCAATCTTTTCACACACCGATGCCAGCACCTCTTTGGGTGCCGCAATACTCCACAGAGCGCCTTCTGCCAGACGTGCACGGGCCCACTGTCGAACCATTTCCACATCCACCGCACGTATCTGCTCCAGCCACTGCTGCGGTGAATACAGGCTCTCCTCATCCAGTCGCCCGCCCAGATAAAGCATCTGCCCCTCGACAGAGTCCAGCCCCATACGGAACTGCACCTCAAGCTGCCGCTTGGCCCGCTCCACCTCATCCTCTTTCAGGGTGTCAGCAAAATCATCCAGCACCTGTTGCAACACAACGGCGCATTCGGCCGCCCGCTCGGGCTCCGAACCGCATGTCACGCTCCATACACCGGTATCGGTCAGCATACTCAGATGAGAGCCGACACCGTATGCCAGCCCCCGCTTTTCCCGCACCTCACGAAACAGACGGGAACTCATGCCGCCACCCAGCACCTGATTGGCCAGCCAGGCCAGCGGCCGCTCATCCGATGTCACCGTAATCCCCGGAAACGAGAGCACCATCTGTGCCTGCTCACCATCCCGCTCCAGAGCCTGCAACCCTTGCACCGGCGCACCGGGCTGTGATCTCTCTTTTGCCCCGCCCGTCACTGGCCAGGAGTAGTCGGCAAGCGCCGCCACCAGTTCATCGTGACGAATACGACCTGCTGCAGCAATAAGAAGATTACCGTCACTATAGTGCTTTTTCAGATAATCCCGCAGTGAGGCCGCCGTAATACCGGCCAGCGACTCATGCGTGCCAAGCACAGGGCGCCCCAGCGCATGCTCAGGAAACAGCGCCTCCACATGCTGATCCATAATCCACTCTTCCGGGGTATCATCGACCATTGCCATTTCAGCATAGATCACTTCGCGCTCGCGCTCCCACTCATCCTCAGGCAATGCCGGGATGCGCACCATATCGGTCAACACCGCCAGCGCTTCCTGCCAGTGCTCATGTAACACATGCAGGTGAAAGCAGGTCCGCTCACGCGAGGTGAATGCGTTGGCGTTGCCCCCCAGCTCATCCAGCTTTTCTGCCAGCTGATCCACATCCATGCACTGCGTCCCCTTGAACAGCATATGCTCAAGTGCATGCGTCATCCCGGCCTGCCCTTCCACCTCATCCCGGCTGCCGATATCGACAAAGATACCAAGGGCCACACTCTGTGCCTCAGGCATACTGTGACTGAGCACAAGCGGCCCGCCCGGCAAACGGGTTTCCTGATAAAATGCATTAGACATCGGCATGTCGATTAACCACCATTTTTTTCATCTTCATCATAAACTTGCATCATTTACCGCAGCGTACACCGAGTCAGGCAGAGAAAAAACAATTCCGCTTTGCGGCCTATTCCCCCGCACCCGCCATAAGCCATAAAACCCGGCTCACCATCAACCTGAAAGATCACCATCATTGCGATTGCCACCCGCCACAATGCAAAAGAGGCGGGCAAATGCCCGCCTCTCTCAACTCAGTCATGGTGACTGATCAGCTCTTTGCCTCTTCAAGGTCCTTCATGGAGAGACGGATTTTTCCGTTGCGATCCACTTCCAGCACCTTAACGCGTACATCCTGCCCTTCTTTCAGCTCATCAGAGACTTTCTCAACCCTGTGGCTGGCAATCTGGGAGATATGCACAAGCCCGTCGGTACCACCAACGATGCGAACAAAGGCACCGAAGTCCATCAGCTTGACCACTTTACCGGTGTAGATCGCACCAACCTCAACCTCGGCCACGATATCTTCGATCATCTTCTTCGCTGCCTCACCGGCTTCACCGGTCACTGCGAAGATCTTGATCGTACCGTCATCCTCGATATCAACCTTGGCACCGGTCTCCTCCACAATACCACGAATCACCTTACCACCGGAACCGATCACTTCACGGATCTTGTCGGTCTTGATCTTCATGGTGATCATACGAGGTGCATGATCGGCAATGGCAGGACGAGCCGTGTCAATGCACTTGGCCATTTCATCAAGAATATGCATACGGCCGGCATGAGCCTGCGCCAGTGCTTCCTTCATGATTTCACGGGTCAGGCCACCGATCTTGATATCAAGCTGCAGCGTGGTGACGCCCTCACGGGTACCAGCCACCTTGAAGTCCATATCGCCCAGATGATCTTCATCACCCAGAATGTCGGTCAGCACAGCATAACCGTCTGATTCCAGAATCAGGCCCATGGCCACACCGGCCACAGCCGACTTCACCGGCACACCGGCATCCATCAGCGCCAGAGAGGTACCACACACAGAGGCCATGGATGAAGAACCATTGGACTCGGTGATTTCGGAAACGGAACGAATGGCATAACCGAACGCATCCATGGTCGGCAGCACCGGCTCCACACCACGACGGGCAAGACGACCGTGACCGATTTCACGACGGCCCGGAGGGCCATAACGACGCGCCTCACCTACTGAGTACGGCGGGAAGTTGTAGTGAAGCATAAAGCGCTGCTTGGCAACGCCTTCCAGTGACTCGGTCATCTGCATGTCAGATTCGGTACCGAGCGTAATGGTCACCAGAGCCTGGGTCTCACCACGGGTAAACAGAGCGGAACCATGGGTACGTGGCAACACACCCACCTGGCAGTCAATCGCACGCACCTGGCTGGTGCTGCGTCCGTCAATACGCGGGTTACCGGCAATGATTGAACGGCGAACGACACTCTTCTCAAGACTCTTCAGTGCCGATGAAACATCGTTGGAAGAGAACTGACCCGGTGCATCAGCAGTACCGGCAAACTGAACCTGTGCCGCTGCACGGAATGCCTCGATTTTTGCTGCACGGGCAGACTTGTCGACAATCGCATAGGCTTCACGAACCTCTGCTTCGAACGCGGCCTTCACCGCACTCTTCACATCATCGCCGTTACCGGCCAGCTCAACCACAAGTTTCTCTTTGCCGGCAATCTTCGCCAGCTCTTCGATTGCATCAAGAACCGGCTGATAGCCTTCCTGACCGAAGATAATGGCATCAATCATCTGCTCTTCAGAGAGCTCTTTGGCTTCGGATTCAATCATCAGGACTGCATCACGGGTACCGGCAACCACCAGATCCAGCTCGGACGCTTCCATCTGCGCATAGGTCGGGTTCAGCACGAATTCGCCATTGATCAAACCAACGCGCGATGCCGCAATCGGCTCGGCAAAAGGTACATCGGAAATGGCCAGCGCGGCAGAAACGCCATTAATGGCAACGATATCGGGGTTGTTATCTTCATCAGCCGAGATCACGGTCGCGATAATCTGCGTCTCGTTGAAATAGCCTTTCGGGAAAAGCGGGCGAATCGGACGATCGATCAGACGGGAGGTCAGTGTCTCCTTCTCTGAAGGGCGACCTTCACGCTTGAAAAAGCCGCCGAGAAAACGGCCAGCCGCATAGGTTTTTTCCTGATAATGAACGGTCAGCGGCATGAAATCCACACCCTGAAGTGGCTGCTTTGCAGCCGTTGCTGCAACATGGACCACAACATCGCCAAACTGGGCCATCACAGAACCGCCGGCCTGACGTGCTACCCGACCCGTTTCAAATGAAATGGTACGGCCGCTAACTTCAGCCTGCGTCTTTTTAATCTCAAACATAATAGATTCCTTTTTTCGCACATGTCCCTGGCGTGGTTGCAAAGCGACAAAAAAGAAAAAAGGCGGCCCTTTTCAGGGCCGCCGAAAACTGTTTAGCGACGCAGTCCCAGACTTTCGATCAGCGTACGGTAACGATTAAAATCTTTGTTCTTCAAATACTTAAGCAGGTTACGACGCTGGCCAACCATCTTCAGCAGACCGCGACGTGAATGATGGTCTTTATGATGACCCTTGAAGTGCTCGCCAAGCTGATTGATACGCTCAGTCAACAGGGCCACCTGAACCTCCGGAGAACCGGTGTCGCCCTCACTGCGGCGAAATTTTTCAATGATTGTGTTTTTCTCTTCCAGCGCCAAAGACATGAACGTTCTTCCTCTTATTTCACTTTCCTGTTTATAGGGCGGCGAACGATAGCGACAGAGGAGTCGACATGCAAATATTTATTATCGACCGCCAATACTTTTATCGCCCCGACACCTTCGCTCACCCTCCGATCAGGTGAACAATGAGCTTGTTTTTAGGGTACGAGCTCGTTCCTTTTCTTAAAATCACCCGCCCGCCGACGATATCCCCCAGCACGGCAACCAGCGACTCGGCTTCATCCTTATAGCCCTGGTCATAATAAAAGACCGTGGTGGCACTGGTAAGCCCCATGCCGGCTGGCAGCGCCGGGAACTTGCTCGCATACCCTTTCGCCTTCAGCCCGTCAGCCACCTTCTTCTGCACAGCGGATGAAACCCTGGAGGTGTAGATATCAATGTCGACTGCACGACCGGCAACAGCCGCAGGCTTGTCGACAGCAGGCGCAGCAGCTGGTAGCGCAGCCTCCTTCTTGCCCACTACCGGCAGCTTATTCGCGGCAGCCGCGCCACTACGACTCAACCGGTCATCCAGTGATCTGACCTGAGCCTCAAGCATCTCAATGCGCGCATGTGCACTGTCCAGCTCTTCCTTTAACTGGCTGTTTTCTTCCGTGAGCTTGTCCCGCCCGGAGATCGCCACCTGGGCATCCACCAGTTGCTGAATCGTTTTCAGCTTCATATCACTCATCTCATTATGAGCAAGCTGAAGCTGATCCTTGGTATCACGCAAGCTGCTCTCCAGATTGGCCAGGTGATTTTGCCTGTAATTCACCACCGCGGAAGCAACGGAAATCACCAGCGCCGCGGATGCAAGCACCATGGCAACCAGCTGTGATGATCCGGCAAACTTTCCTTCTGACATCAACATCTCCTCAAAATCTGCGCGTCATAAAAAAATAGCCCGGCATAACCGGGCTATTCTCGAACAGTTTTTATTTCAGCCTTTCACCAGATGAATCTCGGCCCGGCGATTTTTCTGCCGCCCCTCATCCGTCGTGTTATCGGCAACAAAGTTGGTTGCCCCCAGCCCCTCGGCATGCACCGACTCAGCCGGAATACCGGCATCCACCAGCGCCCTGGCGACATTCTCCGCCCTGGCCTGACTCAGAGCTTCATTGGTCTTGTAAGGGTGACGGGATTTATGCCGATGGCCCGGGTAACCGCCAATCGGCTCATCATCAGTATAACCGCGTACGGCAATAGTCTGCGCTCTCGGCTTGGCCAGAAACTTTCCGGCCAGCTCCTTCAGAGCCTTGCGCGACTGCGGGGTCAACTCCATATGACCGGAGCGGAATGAAACGGTCACCCAAAGACGATCCTCAGGCACAACAGCTTCCGCTGCTGCGGCCTGCTCGGCAGCAGCCTGACTGGCCAGCTGCTCCGCCTTCTTGTCCTCAATCTCCTGCTTCATCTGCTGCAGGGAGTCGCGCAATGTAGCGACCTCCGACTGCAACTGCTGATTCTCACTTGCCAGCTGGGAGTCAGCGGCAGAAACCACAGGAGCCTCTGGCTGAGGCGGTCCAAAAATAGCGTCTATGGTGCTGCAGGATGACAGCGTCAGCAGTGTTGCCAGCAGCACAAATCTCAATCTGAACATGAATAAAAACTCCCTGAGGTTCCCCGATTGCTGAATTTTAGATAAGCACAGATGGTTCAGCAAGCGATTTCTTTAAACTTAACCATTGTTTTTCCTGAGTATTATGACAAATGTCACAGCATCCGGCGACCATATCGCGGTGAATATGCTTTGCCATATGGCAGCTCTGCCTGAATACTTGCGCGCCGTCAATATATTGCATCCGCGTCATATGTTGTACTGCCCTGGCAATACACACCTGCCGGCAGCACTGCCGTACAAAGCCGAGCCCGCCGCCCAAGCGGCCATCGACGGACCTGGAGATCATCATGAGATTTATACTTGCCATCATCACCCTGCTTGCCTGCATCCCGTATGCCCAGGCAGAGACCCGCTATGTGGTCGACCAGGCCACCCTGCCCATGCGCGCAGGCCAAAGCACATCACACAAAATCATCGCCATGCTGCCTAGCGGCATGGCAGTAGAAGCGCTTGAGCAATCCGATACCGGCTACACGCTGGTGCGTACCCAATCGGGCAAAGAGGGGTGGATGCTCAGCCGCTATCTGATGAAAACACCGGCCGCTCGCGACCGCTTGATTCATGCCGAGCTTGAGCTGGCCAAACTCAATGAACTCAAGGCACAGAAAAAATCGGTTGAAAGCGAGCTGGAAGAGCTCAAGGCAACCAATAGCAAGCTGGAAAAGGAGCTGGAACATATCCGCAGCACGGCAGCCAATGCCGTACAGATGGCCGAGGAGAACAGAGCCCTTAAAAGCAGTGCCGAATCAACCCGACAGGAGCTGGAAACCCTGCAGCAGCAAACCCGGGATATCCGCAACGGCGCCCAGCAGCGCTGGTTCCTGCTCGGCGGCGGAGCCATCCTGCTCGGCATCATACTCGGCCTGATTCTCCCCCGCATGAGAGTACGCCGCAAACAGTGGGGCGGCTACTGACAGCAAACAGCGCCTGATCATCAAATTCGCTGGTCAGGCGTCCAATTCGGACTATCATCCGCCGCATGGCTATTGTGAATCGCCGGGCACGGTACGAATATCATATTCTCGAAACCCTTGAGGCAGGCATGATCCTGTGCGGCCCGGAGGTGAAATCGATTCGTCTGGGTCAGGCCAACCTTGCAGAAGCCCACTGCATCATCCGCAACGACCGGATTCTTCTGCTTGGCTGCCATGTCAGCCCTTACAAGCCGGCCAGCATGAATAATCCGGATCCGACCCGCACAAGAGAGCTGCTGCTTAACAAAAAAGAGGCTGCACGCCTTGTCGGCAAACTCAAGGAGAAGGGGCTCACCCTTGTACCACTGAAGCTCTACTTCAATGCGCGCGGCTATGCCAAGCTGGAAATCGGCCTTGCCCGCGGTAAGAAGATGCACGATAAACGTGCTGCCACCAAAGAACGCGATGTCAAACGCGAGCTGCAGCGCAACTATCGGGTTCGCTCCTAAAAGCTGCTATCACCCCTGATTTTGCAAGGGTCGCACACCATAGAGATGACGATCCTGCCGCTGTAGCATGGCCGCAATGTTGAACGTACTCCTCGGCATGGCCGCCATTATCCTCGCCGGCATCGTCTGGCGTCTGACGCTCGGCATGAAGTCTGCAGACGTCATGCGCTCACAGCTGGCCCAGGGCGTCTACCATGTATTCCTGCCTGCACTGGTCATCCATGTGCTGTGGCAGTTCCCCATCGACCTGAACACGCTGCGCACACCGGTTGTCGCGGCCCTCTCGGTGCTGCTGTCCCTGCTGGTGGCATTTCTTCTCTATGGCAACGGCAAGCTGATACGCACCTTTATGCCGGGCAATGAACAGAAAGCCATCGGGGCACTGTTGCTGGCATGTGCATTCGGCAACTTTTCATATCTGGGATTGCCTGTACTGAGCCAGACCTTCGGCACATGGGCCCAGGTGGTTGCCATCCACTTCGATCTGCTCGCCAGCACCCCGATTCTGTTCACTGTCGGTATTGTACTGGCTCGCCACTACGGCAAGCAGGGCGAGGGTATGCATCCGCTGCTCAGTCTGTTTCAGGTACCGGCGATCTGGGCCGCTATAGCAGGCCTGCTGCTAAGCGCATTTTCCATCCCCATGCCTGCATGGCTGGATAAAGCACTGACCACACTGGGGGCCGCCGTCGTTCCGCTGATGCTGCTATCCGTTGGCATGGCACTGCGCTGGCAATCCGGCTGGCTACCGCGCATTCCCGTCCTGCTGCCCGTGGTCATCATCCAGTTGCTGATCATGCCGCTGATTGCATGGAGCAGCGCCATCGGTGTCGGTATGCCGGAAAAATTCATGGCCCCGGTCGTTATTGAGGCGGCCATGCCAACCATGGTCCTTGGCCTCGTCATCTGCGACCGCTTCAAGCTCGATGTCGCCCTCTATGCAGAAGCCGTCACATTGACCACGCTGCTCTCCCTGGTCACGCTGCCACTCTGGCTGCAACTGATTTCCTGATCTCATTGAGACACCTGACGCTCCTGGCTCGGGGCAATGGCTATGCACATACTCGCAAAATGCCAATAGCGCCTGACGCACTCAGAACTCCGACTCATGCGCCCATGAGTCATGCGGACTAGTAATACTGCTTGATGTAGTTGTATGCCCGGTCAAAGAGGTCCTGGTCTTTGATCTGGTACTTCACGTAGATGACCTTGCGCAAAGCCTTCTGCACTTCGCGCTCGCCGGCCTTGGTACTTTGCCAGCCGGGGAAGCGGACCAGGCGAACGATCTCATCAATGTCATTGACGATCCGTTCGACAACAACCGGTGTCTCCTTGCCTTTGACCTCGCTGAATAGTTCGGTCAACGCAGCCTTGGCATTCGCCTGCTCATCGACAGGATCGGTCTGCTGCTCTGCCTCCACCACCTCTTTAGCCAAAGTCAGAAGCTCTTTGAGAAAATCGATACTATGCAGCAACCCTTGCTCATGACGCTCTTTGAGCTTCTCCAGACGCTCGCCAAGTGCAACGAACTGAGGATTGCCCTGATGTTTGCGCAAACGGGCAATGATCTTGATCTCAACCTCTTTGGATTTCTTGTCAGGGTTGGATTGCAGCAGCTCTTCCAGAATCTCGGCATCCAGCACCAGGGTTTCCAGATCATCCCTCACTGGCTCTACATGCACATTCTCATGCACCAGCTCAATGGTCTTGGCACCAAGTGCATGCCACAGGAGCTTGCCGTTGCCACTCGGCGGTTTCACCGATTCATAAACCTGCGACAGCCAGCGATAGTCCTTTTCGTAGGACTTCAGACACGGATCAGGCGACAGAGCTTCCCAGAGCCTTGTAAGGGCTGAGAACTCTGCTGCCAGACGATCTCGGGTATCGTTGTCCGGCAGACAGTCCTGTGCCGCAATCAATCCTTCATAGCCGCCGACGGTGCGGTCCACATTTGGGAAGAAGGCCAGGCACTTGGTCATCAGTACCGGCAGCTCTTTTTTGAGGTCATCCAAGTTGGTGATGACCTGTTGCACTGCCTTCTCATCGAAGTCGAGTGCATTGGCCACATCATCGAAGATGCCCAGGTAATCGACAATCAAGCCGTGTGTTTTACCCGGATAGACTCGGTTCGTTCTCGTGATCGCCTGCAACAGGTTATGGTCGCGCATCGGCTTATCGAGATACATGGCCTGCAGAATCGGCGCATCAAATCCGGTGAGCAGTTTGGATGTCACGATGATGAACTTCAGCGGATCGTTGGGGGCCCGGAATCGATCCAGCAGCTTCTCTTCATCCTCTTTGGAGATTTTCCACTCGGCGAACTCGTCGCCTTTGCCACCAGAAGTGTGCATGACGATGGCACTGGCCTCTGGGCCTACAATCTCATCAAGAGCACGTTTGTAGAGCACGCAGCACTGGCGATCGAAGGTAACGATCTGGGCCTTGAATCCGTTTGGTGCGACCTTCTGGTCATAGTGATCAGCAATATGCCGGCATATTGCGTCGACTCTGGCCGGAGCCTTGATCAGCACCGCCATCTTGGCCGCACGCTTGGCCAGTTCATCCTGATCCTCTTCATTGAGCTGATCGGTGATCTGGGCATAGGCCTCATCGATTGCATCCTTGTTGAGATGCAGCTTCACATCCACCGCCTCAAAATGGAGAGGCAGTGTTGCCTTGTCCCGAATCGAGTCCTGGAAGGAGTAGCGGCTCATATAGCCCTGTTCATCTTCCTCGGCACCGAAGGCCCAGAAGGTATTGCGGTCGCGCTTGTTGATCGGCGTACCGGTCAGACCAAACAGAAACGCATTTGGCAGCGCTTCACGCATCTTGCGGCCAAGATCGCCTTCCTGAGTACGATGCGCTTCATCCACCATCACAATGATATTGGATCGCTCATTCAGGCAGCTATCCGCCTCGGCAAACTTATGGATGGTGGTAATGATGATCTTGCGGGAATCGGCCGCGAGCATGCCCTGCAGCTCCTGCCGGTTATTGATGCCGATCATGTTCGGCACATCGGCAGCATTGAAGGTCGCGGTGACCTGGGTATCCAGGTCGATACGATCCACCACAATCATCACAGTCGGGTTTTTGAGCTTTGGATGCATGCGCAGCTTCTGCGAAGCGAACACCATCAACAGCGACTTACCAGAGCCCTGGAAATGCCAAATCAGGCCCTTCTTGGTGCGGCCAAGCAGGACGCGCTCAATCATCAGGTTCGCTGCCTCATACTGCTGATAGCGGCAAATGATCTTAATGCGGCGATGCTTTTTGTCCGTCGCGAACAGGGTGAAGTTCTGCAGGATATCGAGAATCACCTCGGGCTTGAGCATACTCTGCACAGAGCGCTTCACATCGAGCATCGTGCCTTCGGACTTATTATCCCGCTCATGCCATGGGCCCCAGATATCGATAGGCATACGAATAGAGCCGTAGCGATAACATTTCCCTTCGGTCGCGAATGAGAAGACATTCGGCACAAACATCTGCGGCACGCTCTGCTCATAGCCATTGTGGATGTCGCTGGCCCCATCAACCCAGGTGACCGCCGGCCGTACAGGAGTCTTGGCCTCACCGATTACCACCGGAATACCGTTCACAAGCAACACGATATCGAAACGGCGGCCACCTTCCTTGACCGGATAGACCCACTGATTGGTAACGACATAATCGTTGTTGTTGAGATCGTCGAAATCGATCAGCCGGACCTGGGTATGCTCGCCATTCTCACCAAATGGCATGGACTTCTCGCCACGCATCCATTCCGCAAACAACTCATTGGCACGCACCAGGCCTTCGCTCTGCACGGCCAAAGGAATGGTACGAAGGCGGTACAGCACTTCATCCGCCCGATCAGGCTGGGCCTGTATTTCAGGGTTCAACCGAATCAGGGCATCGCGCACCTGGGTTTCAACGAGCACATCGGAATGCTGGCGAGGAAGCTCTTCTGCCGGCACAAAGCGCCAGCCCTTGGTCTCATCGGCATAAGGCTTATACCCTTCGGCCACCGTGCTGCCGAACATCCTTCCACCCAGCGTATCGAGAACCATCTGTTCAACTGTGTTTTCCTCGTTAAACATAGTTATTCAACCGGACCGCGACGCTGATACCTCCAGCGATTAACCACATCTTGGGTCTGAGTGTCGGGACTTGCATCGTTTTGCCAGCCCTTGTCGAAATCGATGTCATTTGATTTCGGTAGCTGTTCAGGTTTCAAATCCCTGATGAGAATGCGCGAAGGAAGCATTGCCGCTTGTCCAACAAAGATCGCCTCCTGCCTACGTAGGCCAGATAGCATCTTCGTCAGACCGGACATCGAATCTGGCAGTATGGATCGCACATGCTCCCTGTCAGCGTCATTGGTAATTCTCAGAACAATCCAGCTATTACATTGCGAAAGAACAGTTGCCTCAACTTCGCTCGGGCGCTGCGATACCAACAAGAGTCCCACGCCATATTTTCGTCCTTCCTTAGCGATGCGCCTAATTGCTTCTTGAGCGGCCTCATACTGCGCTTCGCCCCGATTCGGAACGTAGCGATGAGCTTCCTCGCAAACCAAAAGGATCGGATCAGATTCTCTCTCTAACTGGGTCTGCCATATCTTTAAATTGAACAGGGTGCGAGCAATAACCGCACTCGATACACCTGCGACTTCGTTGGGGACGCCAGACAGATCTACAATGCGTGGCTGAGGACCGTCCCCCGTGAGTTGCTTGATGACTTCAGGGAATGGATCGTTACCGCCATCATTCCATTCCGCCATCATGAATCGGAGTCTGGCATCGGTCATCAAAACTTCGAGCTTTTGAAGAATCGAGTTATGAGAGTCCTGCTTGCTGGCCTGTGGGGGTTTGTCCGCGTCGATTTTTGCTTTGAGTGTCGACAGTTTATATGGAACAGGCGAGTCAACAGTAATGCTATTGGCATCGAGACCAAGTTGTTGCGCTCCCTCTTCACGGGCAGCCATAAGGGCGCTCTTGACGATATTGGCTTGAGAGGTAGCAACAAATTCAGTCTTTCCAATCAACAAGGCAACCGTCTCTTGAAAGTTCAAGAGCCAATATGGAAGGGTTAATGTTCCGTCATCAGAGGAAAGTTTTGTGTGATCCGCAAAAGCAGTTCCGTATTCGCCATGAGGATCGAGAATTATTATTCTAGGTTTCCATTTCTCGTATGAGTTTTTGTCGCCTCTCTCAAGGATACTGTGGATGATGGCGGCAACCGTACCCGACTTACCTGCACCTGTTGAGCCAAGAACGGCTGTGTGTTTACCGAGCAGTTCATTCAAATCCGCAAGGCAGGGCGTCCCTCCGGAGCCGACATGCTGCCCAAGCTGAACGACGGCACCTTTTGCTTTGCCATAAATAAACCGCAACTCAGCTTTCGGGGTCAGGTAAACGGTTTGCTGCGGAAGTGGATAAGTTGAAACCCCGCGTTCAAAGCGAAGTTCCCATTCGCCGGATGCCCCATGAACCCATTCGCCTTCGCCGAATAGGTCAGCTTCGACAATTCTTTCATCAGAGGATGACGCTGGTATCAATCCCCGTTCTGCCTGAAATTCGGACTTCATCCTAAGTCGGCCAACCAATGCGTAGACAAGTCGTCGTCCGAAGTGAATTCTTATAATGGAGCCAAATTGCCCGATGGGATAGGTCTCTCCTGCATACACCCGAGAAAGTTCAGAAAGGGTTGGATTCAGCTCGGCGACAAGGCGAGAGCCATCAACCTCGATTATCCGACCTATTGCTAGGTTCTCAATTGGCTCATTGGGATTGCGAGTCGACATGCTCATCTTTCACCCCCCAGCAGGCGAGTAAGATTTTCAAATTTCCACCAAAGTAGATCGTCATTGGATAACGTTTTATTGCTTCCGTGAAAGAACCCGCGATTTGCGAAAATAAGTACCTGTTCGGTAATAGAGGGGTCGCCATGCCATTTTTTCAGTTGGCCCTGTGGATCATTATCAGAGGTAAACGCCACAACGGTCAGGCGGCCAGCCGATTCACGTAAGGCACGATCAATCTCAAGGTTGATGTGAGAATCGCCAAAGCGATATCCACACGTAATGAGAATTTTCTGTGAACCCGGAACAGCTCGTAATGCTTTTCTCCCATATTCAGCCAATTGAGCGTAGGGATCCCTCTGTGTTTCGCGGTACTTGGTTGACGCAGGCCAAATGAGAATTCTCTTGTCGCCCTCATCTAGTACGTTGACATTGCCGGCGACTCGGCGAGGAAGCGGGTCGTTTTTGAACTCGCACCAGTTTATAGAGCCGTGCAATTTAAAAACCCGTGATGAGAGCCCATCACGATCAAAAACCACTGGGTTCCACCATCCAGTGACTCCTCCTTCTAGACCATCTGAGAATGAAACCCTTTCCAATGCAAGTGCATCTTCAAGAAGCGTGTCGTAGTTGAGGCTAAGGTAATCCACGCAAGCAAGGGCGTCTAATTTACCTGGACGCATTGGGCGATGAACGGCTTTTACAAATTCCCGATGAACAGCCACATCAATCTTATCGCCGTCGCACTCGATGATATCAGAAATAGTGCGCTTGATTTTTTCAGCAGACTCTCTTAATTGCTGTCCCGAATACTTCTTGCCGTTGATGGAAACTTGCTTATCCGTCGCGCCTCGTTCGGCTCTTCTTTCTGCAATAGCCAGCAAGTCGACGATTTCACTCAGGTAGTCCTCTATATTGGGCCCGCTTGCACCAGCGAAACTTTTCTGAATTCCCTTGAGGATATCCGAAGTATCAACATCGAGGCCATCACGCCCCAATACCTTAGCTGTAAGCTCCTCCATCAATGGAAGTCCTGCACATTTACTGCAACCAGCTCCGAGTAAGAATACTTTTCCATTCTGTGCCATTAACGCATCTAAGGCTTCGAGCGCCTCATGAAACGGTGCTTCCAATATTGTATCCAAGTTGTCAGGCGAACCCATCCAAACCTCCAGCCCTTTGCAGCTCCAGCTTAGGGTTTATATCACTCTTCCACAGCGGTGCCAAAGAGCTTTCGCCAAGCATATCGAGCACCATCTTCTCAATAGTTTTTTCCTCGTTGAAATAAGCCATCAGCCTCGTCTCCCATGAACCTTCCTAGCGAGTCTTGCACAACCAATGGTGTTTTCAAAAATCAGCAGAGGCACTTGAATCTTCTCGGCCACATATCGTGCATGCCCTTCCTCTGCATTTTGGAACTTTGTCAGGAAGGAGGCATCCCACTTTTTATTGTCTCTGGCAGCTAAGCGTCTGGATATCTCTTCCGTGTCGCCTTTGATAAGAATCAGTCGGCCAGGGTTCATGGCCTCAAACACTGCCGTTTCGATTGGCTCAATTTGGCCTTGGCTATTGATCAAAGTGAAGTGGCCATCAAGAAGCAATCGACAATACTGTTCCTTGGCGGATTGCAGTTGTTGGAGCAATACCGTTTGATTATCGGAGACATCATTCACACGTTTCTCTTTTTCAATTCTCCGTCCATGGGCTGCGATCAAGGAGCTTGCAGTTTCGCATTGATAGCCAAGGGGGCCAAATGCCTTCTGGCATATGGTGCTTTTCCCAACGCCGTGAATGCCTCCAACAAAGAGCATCGATGAAGAGACTGCAGGAATCGGTGATTGTCTCTTAGAGATCAATTCCATATCGGCATCATCCAGATAATAAAATGACTGTGGCGGCACTTTTTGGCCAGTCAACTCACTTAGCTCCATCGGAGTGGTCATCTCATAGACATTACCAAGTACAAATGCACTGGCGCTGCGCTGACCTGAAAAATAGTCACGAAAGAATTGGCGCGAAATTCCTGACCCGTAAGAAGTCTGAGTCCAGATGCGTGACGGTGCGCCGACCAAGCAATCGACGACTTCTGCAACGGCAACGATCTTTTTCACCGGCGCGGTGCAATACAGAACCAAGTGAGAGACATCCTTGCTCGGAATCACCTTGCGAAATTCGAACACCTTATTACCGGCAAGTATGTTGGATACATGCTCCGGATGAATGGAAATCAATGCGTATCGGCTCATTAATTCAGTCCCCTGCCGAAGCACTGTAGATATTGATCATGTGTTATTTTCCTAATGCTTTGAATAGGTCCCCGTATACCAGCTTGTGAGAGTTCTGCTTGGCTAATCGGTGGGAAGTTCCGAATGAAGCGAAAGAGGATGACCAGTGTCTGTCGTTGCAACCATCTTTCAATCTCGGCTCTCGAATAGACAGTGCGCTTGGATACCATGGGAAGCACTGTGCCAATCTCACGGCCACGATAGGCTTGCTCGACAACGCCAATGCATTCGACGCTCATCCGGTCATGAGTTCGGTAAAACAACAGTAGATCTCCAGGCTGAATCTGCGTTGTGTTTGCATGGCAGATATAGGCTTTCTTAATCGTATTCGCTTGCGGACTATACTGGCTTGGATCATTCGCGAATAAACCTCTCGCGGTATCGCTTGTATCAGCGAAAAGGTCATTGTGATATTCAGGCCTGATAGGAATGATGAACTTGCCTACATCATCTGCATCCAAGTAGTGAGGGTAGAACTGCATCGCATACGTCAGCGGCTCCATATCAGGTGGCACCGTATGCGGTGCTAACATCGTTTTGATATAGACATCATCCCTGTCTTGATACTTTCCAGCGAATTCGAAGCCATAGTCCTGACACAAAGAAACCAGCAGTTCATGCTCCTTGCCGTAGGTGTGCAGGTAGACGTAAGGGATATCGTGTTCGACGGCATACTTGAAGGCAGAAAACAGCAGCCGTTCACCAAGCTTACGGCCGCGCACACTTTCGCCGACCTTGAACGTGCAGAGCTTAAGAGCAATCCCATTCAGAGGAGAGCCGCCGTCAACAATAGTCGGGTATTCCTCTTGCTTGTATATGCAGATGGCATGAACTTCTCCCTTGTTATGTACACACCATGCAGTTCGGTGCTCAGCAGCCTTATCCAAATACCATTTATTGAATCCAGGATATCCATCCCTCAACGAGTCGAAGAAAGGTTGGTTAACGTCAAATTCGTGGAGCAGCTTTTCTTGAATCCCGTATGGTGGAGGCTGCTCTTCATCAGTTTGTGATTTGAGGAACGCAAGAAACTGGTCGAGTCGATGGACGTGTTCCTGAACATTCGCCTGGCGGGCTTTTTTATGCAGGTCCTTGTCGTTGGTGACCAAAAAGTGAACAGAACCACGACACAATGCGTGAAGCAGAAGATTATCTATTCGATCATTATCACTGTTTTGCCGCCACCCATATTCCAGCAGTTTCTCGCTTGATAATTCGGGTGGTGAAGGGATGGTTTGATATTGCCGAAGGCGAGATAAAACGATGTCTCGCCTTTGCTCGTCCTTATCCCTTCGAATGTCCTCCGCCTGACTTGGATGAACATACAAGATATGACCATTCTGCTCCGACATCCGCCTCATCTCAGCCAATGAAGGATCGAGCGTTCTGGCTGTATCCTCCAAAGGGATAAGGATGTTGGTATCGATCAGGACATTCACAGTTAAGCCAGTCGAACCTTCTGTTCAACGGGGCATTCTTTATACATGAAAGTCCCCAATGTACTTCTCAATGAGCTGCTTCTTTACCTCGGTGCACTTCACCATATGCTCCTGCACATTGTTTCTTTGCTCTCTGATGGCATCAAGCAAACCTACAATTCGCCTCTGCTTCTCAAGCGAAGGAGAAGGAAGCCAAAGTGGCATTAAATGTTTGTGGTTAAGTTGTGGCAGACTTGTTGTTTCCGAGACTCGGTGAAGTCGGATTAATTTGATGACCCAGTAAAGATAACCAGAAAGGCACGTGCTTTCCTTTGGTACTAATGCCATCAAATTAGGATCAAGAGCCGCTGACTTTCTCAGTTGACCAACCTTATTGAGGAAAATAGTTGCTCCTCTTTTAGGAAATATGACTGTCCCGGGAGGAAAGATTCGAATGCTATGATTTTCATCCTCAAAAAAGGTGACTTCGGCGTCTGAAAGTGATGTCTCCTCATTGTTCCTATTAAAATCTGCAACTTTAAAGAAGAGAGTATCGCCAAGAGAGTCTTTCGCTGACGTTGGCTCACCATTTCCACTTTGTGCAGTAAATAAGTGGTTGCCCTGGACCACCTTAAAATCCGGCGGTAGAGGTTGCTTGAGTTTTCCAGTAAATATATTCAGTTGGGAGACTGGTATTAAGTTGTGTGCAAGTGATAGCTCAGCCTTTTGAGCTTCAACCAGTGTTTTACATTGATTTTGAACTGATTCATCCGCCGTCCACAGAATTTCGGCAATACGTTTCTGTTCATCAATCGATGGCAGCGGAAATTCAAAGTCCTTCAATGCAGTCCAACTGGTTCTCGGCGACAGAGACCCAGCCGAGGTGCCAAGCGCATGATCGAAAAAAGCATCGCTCTGGCATATGAAGGGCAGGAGTTCGGGTAACAGAATCATCTTGTCTTTCGGTTCAAACGTCAGAATATCTCCTGAGCAGATCCCTTCAAACTCAGCATAGGCAACTTTGCGTTGATAGGCTCGGCGCTTACCGAAAAGCGTCTGGCCAGGAACAAACTTACGGGTGAAAGATGTGCTTTCCTCCGCTGAATTCCATCGCTGAATATGCAGATTCTCGGGGTCGATGTGCTCCAACCCAACGACTCGTTCAATGCCGCTAGCAACGGGATCTCGCTCCACAAGGTTGGCGTTTTTTACCACATCACCGAACTTCACCATCTTCCATCTATGTTTTGAAAAGCTGGTCATTCAACTACCCCCAAAGATGGCTTGAGCAGTTTGTACGCGACATTGTGATATTTAGATAGCAACCAACTCATGGACGGAGCAATTTCCTCATATTTATCCTCGAACAAATATCCTTGCCTGGTAAAACAGCCTATTCCCCTCCATACGGCAGGTAGAAATTTAATGTTGTTCAATTCGCCTTTGATAGAAACAACCCATCCATTTTGAGTAGGGAAGAAGTCATCCAGCACAGAAAGACAATCTATTACGTCTTCCATTGGAATTCCTGAGGCTTCACTAATCATCTCCAGATCAGCAGAAAATCCATCATGATCAATATAATAACCGCCAAACACCTCAATCATTAAATGTAACAAATACGGAATCTTATACCGGTGATGGTTTTTCTTTATCTTTTCAAAAGATCGCTGGAAGTTTGTTGGTGTTACCAATAATCTTAATCGATCCATTATATCTGACGTTTCGTATCGATCTAATGATTCAACGGCATTTTTGATGATTAATATCCTTGCCCTATGCTCAGTAAGCATAACTTGCTGTGCCCAAGGGTATCCCTCGGTATCGAAGAGCTTACTTTGAGCATCTTTGTACGAAATCCCCTCTTTCTCCGCAATCCAATGAATACATTCCCCTGACAATCCGGGGTATTTCTGAAATGCGGCATACAGTTTCTGCACCCGAATCAAGGGGTCTTTCTCAAAAAATGTAACGCGACATGCACGGTCATACTTTCTAATCTTCATTGGAAGTTCGGATTCAGGGTTGTCTCTTTTGAACTTCGAATACTCCTTGCTGCAAATACGTTCAGCCGTCGCTGCGTACCATCCCGAAATAAAAAGTTGTTTACGTAAATTGTCATTGACACCAAAAGGAGGTGGAAAATAGGCCTCAACATTATCCGAATCAGTCAAAGAGAACTGCAACACGGACACCTGTGTATCCGGCTCATAGCGGACAAATGCAGTCCGATCCCTCTCAGGAGTCTCTTGGTGTCTGATTATTGCTCCTTTAGGAATATCGAGGAACGTTCTCCAACCAAAAATTTTAAAAAGGTCTGCGAACCCCGTTCCACCGGATTTTGCATCCACTAAGGTTTTAGCCGTAAAATCTTCTGAAGCCGGAGTACTAACGACATCCAACTCTAATATCTCTCTGCCTTCATGATGAAGAATTAAACGCGATTCAACAAAATAACCAAATGCTCTAATAAATGATGCGACAGCATCCTCGTACTGCTCACCATCGGGAGATTTCGGTAGACTTATCATACTAATTACCTGCTCTCTTCACGTTGGTTGCCCAAAAAGCCCCGTCAGGAAAAGCTGAGTAGCTTGTGAAGCTCAACATTCTTGCAGTCTCTCGAAAAGGTCAGCCATAGATTCCCGCAAAGCAATCGAACTATCCTGCCAGTTCGCAATGGCCTGCTGGAGATCAATCGCATCGGCCTCTCCGTTGCCATTGCTGTTCCCGTTGTTCGCTCGGACATAGAGGGGAATGCTGAGGTTGCTGTTTTTCTCCCGAATTTCGTCATTGCTGACAACTCGGGTAAAGCCATCCTCATCACCGTAACTCTCATAGGCAGCAACTATGCGCTGGATATGGTCGTCGGTGAGAAAGCTCTGCGCTCGCTCGCGGGTCACTTCGTTTACCGCATTGATGAACAACACCTTGTTTCGGCGCTCCTTCGGCTTATTCATCCGACAGATAATAACGCATGCTTCCATAGGCGAGTTGTAGAAGAGATTCGGCCCAAGGCCGAGCACGCACTCAACCACATCGTGAGCGACGAGCTTTTCACGCATCGCCTGTTCTTCATTGCGGAAGAGAACCCCATGCGGAAAAAGAATCGCGCAACGGCCGGAGCCCGGCTTCATGCTCTTGATGATGTGCTGCCAGAAGGCGTAATCGGCGCGCCCCTGTGGCGGTGTGCCGTAGATATTCCGGCCCCAAGGGTCAGCGGACCAGGCATCTCGATCCCACTGTTTGATCGAATAAGGTGGATTGGCCAGGACCACATCGAACTGCTTCAACTTGTCACCTTCGACAAACACTGGATTGGCCAGTGTATCACCACGAACAATTTTGAAATCCTCAATGCCATGCAGGAAGATGTTCATCTTGCCGATAGCTGAGGTGAGCAGGTTCCTTTCCTGACCGTACAGGCGAACGTTGCGCCACTCCTTTCCCTGACGTTTCAGGTGAGTGACCGCAGAAAGCAGCATGCCGGCCGAACCGCAGGTTGGATCGTAGATCGATTCGCCGGGCTGAGGCTCTAACATCTCGGTCATCAGGTGCACAACCGTGCGGTTGGTATAGAACTCGGCTGCAGTATGACCTGAATCGTCTGCAAATTTCTTAATCAGGAACTCATAGCCGACGCCAAGCTCATCTTCCGGGCAGTTGGTAATGGAGAGTGTTTGCGAACTGAAGTGTTCAATCAGCTCACGCAGCATGCGATCAGGCAAACGATCCTTGTTCGTCCACTGTGCATCGCCGAACACAGCAAATAACGTATCCGGATTAGCCTTCTCGATCTCCCGCAGCGCATCCTGGATCGCCTTGCCGACATTCTGCACCTCAGTCCGAATGACTTTCCAATGGGCGTTGGCCGGAATCTGGAAGCGATGCTGCTCGGGCATGGCCGCGTATTCCTGATCGCCACCGGACTCTTCCAGTGCCTCGGCCAGCTCTTCATCGTAGACGTCACACAAGCGCTTGAAGAACAGCAGCGGGAAGATGAACTGCTTATAGTCGCCGGCATCGATATAGCCGCGCAGCAGAGTAGCAGCACCCCAGAGGTAGGATTCGAGTGCGGATTGGGAGATTCTTTTACTCATGACTGTTTGACTACTCTCCATCCATATTGATGCGATAGAACATCTGACGATTCCGGAAAAAATATCGGACGATTACCGGACGATTCCAGTCCATGTGTCATTACGCAAATCGGACGATTCCGGCCTGAAGATCGGACGATTATCGGACAATTAGGCCTTGAGCACATAATGCCTTCCTCGACCTGCTCCGCGCGGTTCGATCAGCTCAAGCTCAACGAGTTCTTTGAGGTCCCGCACTGCAGTATCCTGAACCACACCAAACTGCTTCTTGCACCAGCCGGTCGAGACAGAGCCATTTGCAACGATCTCTTCCAGAATGGATTTCTGGCGATCATTCAACTTCGCCTCAATCGATGGTTTCAAGCCGGATGTCGCCTGAGCAGTGACACGAATGCGATCCAGATCATCTCCGGGGCCGGGCAGCATAACGACGACCTCATCATCCACGATGGTAATCACCGGTCTCTCCAGACCATGGTCGAGCATGGCATCACGCATACGCTGAATGCCTGTACCTCGTTCCTCCATGCGATCGAGAAACACCAGACCTTGCGCTGTATTCGGATTGCGCGATCGTGAGCGCGCAGTACCGGCGCGCAGCTTGGCCAGCGTCAAATTACCGGCCAGCCCACCCGGACTGACGATTTCAACGCGATCCTGGAACACGTCCACGGTCACCTTGCGTCCGGAGTCTTCGTAATCCCTGTGCGCCAGCGCATTCACCAGAGCCTCGCGCAGCGCGGACTCGGGATATTCATCGACCTCAACGCGTTGCAAGCCGACCACGCGTAGCGGGTGTCGGGTGTTCTTTCGGATAAACGTTACCGCAGCATCAATAGCATCCGGCAAAGGCTTTCTGATAGTGGCATGGTCCAGCGGGCTAGCGCTGCGCGCAATGCCGGCATGCGCAGCAATCTGAATACGACAATGAGCAAAGCAGACGGATGGATCGTGCGACATGAGCAAGATACCAGCAGCCGTCGCAAAATATTGGTCGGCATCGTTTCGCCACAGGTAGCCACGCTGCCAAAGTGCCCGTCGTACTGATTCGGGAGAAAGAGTATCGACCGATTGCTCTTCAGACTTGGCAACGATCCTGTTGGCGATAGTCATATCGAGTTCATCCCATGGAACGAACTCAAGGCGCTGCCGCTCAAACGATGATGCCACCTGAATGGTTTGATGGGCGGACTGCTCCTGATCGGAGGTCGGCTCAAGATCGTAGGTATCCTTGATATGCCTGATCAGGCGGGCACGCACCTTTTCCTGCAAGGCTTCGGTGTCATTAAAGCGATCATAGGTGTGACCATCATCCTTGATCTCCTGAATGAACGACTCGGTTTCATCGGCGCGCGCTAAATCGTTGTTCCCTTTGATGGTCACCAACGTTGGCAGAGCTAGCTCTTTGGCCAGGCGATATTCGTGATGAGTGGCCGACAAGCCATCGACTTGATGACCGTACTCCTTCCAGATGATGCCCAAATAGACCTGACATGTTCTAAGCAGCTCAAGGTAGGCACGATTGTCCGGCTGCAGGCCTGCAGGCTGCTCCTCAAACAGGACCGGCACACAATGTTCGGAAAGAAATGGATCGGTTGATAGCAGAATCTGCAACGACATCCGCTCATCGGTGAGTTCTTTCTGAACCGAGCTGATAAAGACACGAATCCTCAAGAGAGCAATCCCTCCCTTTCCAGCAAGGCCTTCAAGCGATCTTCTGCCTCATAAGCTGCTTCGAGGGATTGCTTGAGATTCGCAACCGCCTCTTCAACAGAAAGACTCTCTTCCTCGATGACCGGCTCCACATAGCGTGGAATATTCAGGTTAAAATCGTTCTCCCGAATCTCATCGATCGTGACAACACGGCAGATGCCTTCGACATCCTGATACTCGGCATACCAACGATGAATATTCTCCACATGCTCAGGCAGCAGTTCATTCTGGGCGCGACCGGTTTTGAACTCTTTCGACGCATCGATGAAGAGCACCTTGTGGCGATGCTCTCGTGGCTTTGACTCTCTGAATACCAGAACACATGCTGCCAGGCCTGTGCCGTAGAAAAGGTTGGGGCCAAGGCCGATAACCGCTTCAAGCACATCCATCTCAAGGAGTTTGCGGCGAATCTCACCCTCTTTGGACATGCGGAACAGCACACCATGAGGCAGTACAACACCCATCCGCCCCGATTTTATCGCCATCGATTTCAGCATGTGCTGTACCCAGGCGAAGTCGCCCGACTTGCCTGGCGGGAGGCCGGCAAAGTTTCGTCCGTAAGGATCATTGATCCAGACATCCTCTCCCCACTTTTCGAGGGAGAATGGAGGATTGGCAATCACACAGTCGAATGTCGCCAGACTATCGCCCGAGTAGAAGGCCGGCTGACGCAGGGTGTCGCCACGTTCAATGTGGAAATCTTCGGCTCCATGCAGGAAGAGGTTCATGCGGGCAATGGATGAGGTCGTGAGGTTCTTCTCCTGACCGTAAACTTTGCCGAGCATCAGGTTCTCGTCGCCGCCGTGCTCTTTCACATGGTGCAGGGCTTCGAGGAGCATGCCGCCGGTGCCGCATGCCGGATCGTAAATGCTCTCGCCGGCCTGAGGGGCAAGAATCCGCACCAACAAGGATACCACAGAGCGTGGGGTATAGAACTCGCCGGCCTTTTTGTTGGTCAGGTCGGCGAACTTCTTGATCAGGTATTCGTAAGACTGGCCCAGGATATCGGCTTTGCATTGCGCATTACCCAAACTCAGTTTGGAAAAGTGTTCGATCAGATCCTTGAGAAGGCTGTCCGAAAGACGCTCTTTATTCGTCCACTGCGCATCACCGAAAATGCCGTGAAGCGTGTCCGGGTTGGCCTGCTCGATACTCCGCATGGCCTTCTGCAAGGCGAAGCCGATATTGCTGCTGAGGGCACGAACATCGTTCCAGTGAGACTCATCCGGAATCTGGAAACGATGATTCTCAGGGAACTGTGCGTATTCGATGTCGCCATCGGATTCATCCAGTGCTACGGCATACTCTTCGTCATACACATCTGAAATGCGTTTGAAGAACAGCAATGGAAAGATGTAGCTCTTGAAGTCTGACGCATCGACCGGGCCTCGCAGAATATTCGCAGCCTGCCAGAGATGTGACTCAAGCTGAGAGATGCCTATATCACCATTTAACACAAATACTCCCACCCATTGGAAATGGTATAGTGCTTATACCCGTCCGAAGTTACAAGCGTTACTAAGTCATACCACAACTCAAAGAGCGAAATCATAGCCTGCTGTAGCTTGGCTAAATAAATGGCAGCGCCAGCAATGCGTAACGGGCAAACTTGCCAATGGTTACCAGCAGCAAAAAGATCGGCACAGCGCAGCGCAACAGCCCTGCCACCAGACATAGCGGGTCACCGACAATCGGCAGCCAGGCAAAAAGCAGCGCCGGCTTTCCGTATAAGGCAAACCAGCGTTCTGCCCACGCCACCTGCTCCCCGGACATACGCAGCCACTTTTTGTGCAGCGCCTCATTACCAAGGCGCCCCATGCCGTAGGTCATCAGGCTGCCTGCCACATTACCGGCCGTAGCCACCAGAACCAGCGCCACCGCATCACCGCCCTCATTCAGCCGATACAGCAACAGCGCCTCGGAACCGCCGGGAAGCAACGTCGAGGAAATCAGTGCCGAAAAAAACAGTGCCCAATCCATTTCGCGCAGACTAGAACGATGCTGGTTTATTGCCATCCATGGCCTGCACGAATGGCACGGAATGAATCAGAGGTTCATCACTCAAATGTCGACGATACCGGCCTCACGTTTATTGGTGCCGAACAATACGCCACGCATGACCGGCTGCAGCCCCAGCTTCGCACGCCCTTCACCATGGCCAAACTTCATCACCGACACTGCGCCAATAGCCATGATGTCCGGCGCAGGAAATTCGTAAAAATCACAGCTATAATGCGCGCCATGATCTATCTCTATGAGTCCCCTCTGGGCACCGTTTCATACGACTGGAATGATGTCATCTGCCAGGGACTATGGCTGCACGCTCAGGACACAGCCAGCGAAACCCATGATGACCCGATCTCCCGCTGGCTTGCCAGCTACTTCAACCGCAGCCCCGCCATACTCCCACCCCTGGCCGAGGCGGCCACCCCGTTCCAGCAAATAATGCGGGATGGGTTATGGATGATTCCCGCCGGTGAGGTGCGCACCTACGGGGAGATTGCCCGCACGCTGCAGACCTCCCCCCGCGCCATAGGACAGGCCCTCGGCGCCAACCCTCTGCCGCTGCTGGTTCCCTGCCACCGCATCATTGCAGCCGATGGCCTTGGCGGCTTCTCCTCAGACCTGGAGTGGAAAAAAAAGCTGCTGCGGTTTGAACGCGGCTTTTGAGCTGCTAGCGTGGGCGAATCATTCATATTCATGAGGTGTCCATATGACTATCGCAACAGCCCGCCACATTCTGGTAAACAGTGAGGAGAAATGCCTTGAGCTGAAGGCGGCCATCGAAGCCGGTGAAGATTTTGCCGACATCGCCCGCAAGAATTCAAGCTGCCCGTCCGGCCGCAATGGCGGCGATCTGGGCGAGTTCGGCCCAGGCATGATGGTACCTGAATTCGACAAGGTCGTATTTTCTGCCGAAGTAGGCACGGTTCAGGGGCCGGTCAAGACCCAGTTCGGCTATCACCTGCTCGAAGTCACCAGCCGCTCTTAAAAAGATTCTGATTTACTGCCATCCGGGCAAAAAGCAGCCAGCGGCCAGCCGCTGGCTGCTTCACCCCTCTTTGCCGGCATTTAGCATCGGCATATTGTGCTGCAAATATTCTGCGATCGCTTCCCCGGGCAATGGCGGACTGGACAGATAGCCAAGCATACCGTCCGAATCATGGTCCCGTAAAAAACAGAGCTGATCATCCGTTTCCACCCCTTCGGCAACCACCTGATGATTGAGAATATGGCCCATCGCGATAATGGCGCGGGCAATCTGCTCTCCGCCTTCACCAATCTGACTGACCAGCTGCCGGTCGATCTTCAACTCATGCAGAGGCAACGCCTTCAGAGACTGCAGCGAGAACAGCCCCGAACCGAAATGATCCATGGTAATCTTCACACCGAGAACACTTAACTCCTGCAACGCGTGCAAGCCACCGGCCTCCTGCTGCATCAGATCCTTTTCACTGATCTCCAGCTCCAGCATATCGGCAGACAACCCGCTCTCTGCCAGCACAGCTTTCACCTGCGCATAAAAATCGGCCTGCCGGAGCTGTTCGGCAGTCACATTGACCGAAACAGGCACAATCGGCAGACCGGCCTGTTGCCAGGCCCGGCTCTGGCGACAGGCCGTACGCAATACCCACTGGCCAATCGGCACAATCAAACCGGCCTTACCTGCCTGCGGCAGGAACTGTGCCGGCAACAGCAGCTCACCATCGCCTCTGTCCCAGCGCAACAAGGCATGCGTCCCGATCATGACCCCGCTTTTCAGGTCCACCTTGGGCTGGTAGTAGAGCAACAACTGATCATTCAGCAATGCCTGCCGCAGTGCCTTTTCCAGCGTAATATCTTCATGCAACAGAGTGGCTTGCACCGCATCAGGGTAATGGCAGATGCAATAGCGATTACGCCCGCCCTCCTTGGCACGATACATCGCATCATCCGCCAGCCGCATAAAGGATTCGACATCACTATAATCGCCCTGCTGGATACATATGCCGATACTGATTCCCAGCACATAGCGACTCTCCTTAAGGATCATCGGCTCCTGAATGGCGGCAATAATCTTGTCTGCCACGTGCGCTGCCGCCTGCTCACTGCCGATCTCGCCAAGGATAATACTGAACTCATCGCCACCGATTCGGGCCACCGTATCCGTTTCGCGGATGCAGTGCTGCAGGCGACGCCCGACCTCAATCAGCGCCTCATCCCCCCACTCATGGCCCAGCTCATCATTGACCGGCTTAAAATAATCGAGATCCATGAACAGTACGGCCATCATGGTCCGGCTGCGCCGGCACTGGGCAATCGCCTGCTGCAGACGATCATAATAGAGACTGCGATTGGGCAGGCCGGTCAACAGGTCGGTATAGGCCATCTGCCTGATCTTTTCCTCACCCTGCTTGCGCTCGCTAATGTCGACCATGAAACCCATCAACTCGGGCTGGCCGTGAATATCCGCCTCGACACGCACCTCATCCCCCACCCAGAGATAATGGCCATCACGGTGCCTGAAGCGATATTCGAAACGCCCGCCACTACGGACCAGTGCCCTTTTGCAGGCCTCCCGCACCCGCGCAACATCGTCGGGATGCACACACGCCATACGGAAACCGGGATCCGCCATAAAGCGGTCGGCCTCATAGCCGCACATACGCCGGATATTTTCACTGATAAATGTGGTACCATAATCATCATCAACCGTCGCTGCATAAATGACGGCAGCCGTTGAGGTCAGTAAAAAGTTCAGCCGCTCATTGGCCTGACGAATTTGCGCCTCATTTTCCTGCAGGCGCTGATGAATCGCCTGAAAGTCCTGCAGACGCAGGTTCTCCTGCTTCATGGCACGGAAGTCGAGCCAGTGACCCACACTGTAAACCAGCTCATCGGGATCGACCGGCTTTTCAAGGTATTCGACTGCCCCCTGCCGCAAAGCCTTGAGGGTATTCTCCTTGTCGGCATAACCGGACATCATAATCACCGGGCAATCCGGATATCGCTCGCGAATATAGACCAGAATCTCAAGGCCGGAACGACCAACCAGCTGAATATCAAGCAGGGCCAGATCAATGCTGCCATCCACCTGCAGCACTGCATCGTCATAGCCTTCGGCCTGACAAACGACAAACCCCTCCTGCTCCAGCAACTCGGCATACGTCTCACGTATCGATTGCTGATCTTCCACAATAAGGATTTTTGATCGCGTCACGGCAGCCTCCCCCTGCAAGGTTGATATCAGCATAGCACACCCGGCAACTGCTGTCAGAGATTCACGGACACCCCTCCCCCAAACCTCGCGATTAATTCACCGGAAACTCATGAAAGGGGATCTCTATCTCGCCTTCGACAGCAACAGTGACCCTGCTCTCGCCTGCACTCAGTGATGGCGGTGCCATATCGGCTGCAGCCCGGCTCATCAATACCATTGCAGACCGTGGCGCCGGCATCGGCGGCATCTGGCTGCTGCTGTTAATACGAATCACACGAAAACTTTTAGCGCCCATCCCCCGGGCCATCCCTGCCGCCTGTGCACGAAACGAAGCGATGGCATCAAGCTGTAACTGTTGCTGGATATGCTTCGACGCATCTGCACTGATATCAAACTGCAAAGATGAAAGCATCGCACCTTCAGACTCAATGGCCTCCAGCCAGGAGGATACCGCCTCAAGACGGGTCGACACAATCTGACCACCCTGACTCACCTGCCAGCCACTGCGAATACGCTTGCCATCCTTGGGGTACTGCCACAGTGGCTGCATATTGCGGCCGGTCGTGCGGTATTTGAGTCCCGACTGATGCCGCAGGCGCTGCTCGATCGCTGCACTGATGCGGTTCACATCCGCCAGAACCCGTCCGGCATCGCGCCCATCTTTTTCAACCCGGAACGAGACCACCACTTCATCATTCGGATATTCAGCTGTAGCCGTCGCCGACAGCGTCATCCTTGCACCGGCAGGCTGAGCCTCCTCCGCCTGCGCTGCCACAGCAGCGACAAAAAACATCAGGAACATCATCAGGTAACGCATTGAGGCAGTATGGCAGCCCCTGCTCAGGCTGCAAGAGCCGCCGGCAAACCACCGCTCACACGCTGAACACTCGTCTGTCGCCGACAAGCGGATTACAGTAGCCCGATGCCTGCCGAAACCATCACCGCATCCCCCACGGAACAGATCAAACTCCGTGGCCATGTTTTTTACATCAAACGGGATGACCGCATCGATCCGCTGCTCTCCGGCAACAAATATCGCAAACTTTACAGCCTGATCACGATGCCGGCCGGGCACTACCGGCGCATCGTCTCTCATGGTGGCAGCCAATCCAACGCCATGCTCTCGATTGCCGCGCTATGTCACCGGAAAGGCTGGGTATTTGATTATACATCGAAGCCATTACCGGCAACCCTCAAATCAGCCCCCGATGGAAATCTTCACATGGCCCTCTCATTCGGCATGCGCCTGCACGAGGTCGCCCATGCGCAGTATGACGACGCCATTCGCCAGCTGGCCGGCGTAACCGAGCCGGACACCCTGTTCCTGCCCCAGGGCGGGGCCGACCCACTGGCCCGGAGCGGCATCACCCTGCTGGCCGGCGAAATCAGGGCATGGCTGCAGCAGAACAAACTCGAATCAGTCAATGTCGTCACCCCCTCCGGAACCGGTACGACGGCATACTATCTGGCCACCGCCCTTCCCGAAGCGACCGTGATCACCGCAGCGATGGCCGGAAGCGAGACCTACCTGCGCGCCCAGATGCAGATGCTGGGGAGCATTCCGGAAAACCTGCGGATATTGTCACACGAACGAAAATATCATTTTGCCCAACCGTATAGCGCCCTGCTGGAGATGTACCATGAACTGATCTCCGCCGGTATCGAGTTTGATCTGATCTATGGCGCACCGATGTGGCATACCCTGCTGCTGCAGATGGAGCAGATCTCAGGCCCGGTACTTTATGTGCACAGTGGCGGCCTGATCGGTAATGAAACCATGCTGGCCCGCTACCGCCACAAGGGGTTACTATAGACAGCCACGACTCAACACAGCCGCAGGCTGCACATCAAAGGTGCATCGCCTCGACGAACAACCGCGAAATATCCTCATGCCACTCATCCCGCCAGGCGGCAAGCCAGCGCTCTGCCTGTGTTTCTCCTGATTCCACGGCATGGCGCAGCGGTGCGAGAAAACGGGCCTCGCTCTCGCCGGCCTGATTACGAATATCGAGCCGCGCAAGCCCCTCACCGGCAATTTCAACCATCCGGGCACACTGCTGCTGCAGCGTCCCGTCACGGAACGGGGTATGCATGGCGGTACGAGGCACCGCCTGGCGCAACGCCGTCACCTCTGCATGCGTCCAGTCCGCAATCATCTCCCAGGCCGCCTGCTCGGCCACCGGCTCATAAAGCAATCCCTTCCACAAGGCCGGCAGCGCACATATCCATGGCCATGGCCCGGCATCCGCGCCGCGCATCTCCAGGTACTGCTTCAACCTGACATCCGGGAACAAGGTGGAAACATGCAGCTCCCAGTCATCCATCGTCGGGTATTCACCCGGGAGCTGCGGCAGTGCACCATGCATAAAATCACGGAAACTGCTGCCCGCACAGTCAACATAGTGGCCATCGCGAATGACAAAATACATCGGCGCATCCAGCGCCCACTCTGTATAGGCATGAAAACCGAAATCATCCTCAAATACACAGGCCGGAATCCCGGTACGGGCGGCATCCGTATCCAGCCAGCAGGCTGCACGTCTGGACAGGTAGCCCGACGGACGACCATCTTCAAACGGACTGGCGGCAAACAGTGCCGTCACCAGTGGCTGGAGACACATCGAAATTCGCATCTTTCTGGCCATATCCGCTTCACTGGCAAAATCCAGATTGGCCTGAACGGTTGCCGTACGCAGCATCATATCCAGCCCGCCATTGCCAACACGCGGCATATAGCGGCGCATCACCGCATAGCGCTCCTTCGGCATCCATGGTATTTCCTGCTGCTGCCACCTGGGCTGAAAGCCCATGCCGAGAAACCCGATACGCAGTTCGCGCGAAATCTCCTGCAGAGCATTCAGGTGGCCGGTTGTCTCCATACAGGTCGCGTGAATCGAATCAAGCGGAGCCCCGGAGAGTTCCAGCTGCCCGCCCGGCTCCAGCGTCACCGACGCCATCCGGTTTTGCAGCGCAATCGGCTGCCCGTTTTCACAAACCGGCTGCCACTCCCCGCCGGCCAGTCGCTGCAACACGGCATGGATGCCTCGCTCACCCTCATAGGGAATGGGACGGAGCGTATCCATACAGAAACCGATTTTCTCATGCTCGGTACCGATACGCCACTGCTCACGCGGTTTGCAACCACGGGCAAACCATGCGGCAAAATCATGACTGGTCAGGGGCTTGTTCATAGCCGGCAGGATAAATCATCGGTAAAGAAAAGCATCTCCTGCGTAAATCAGGGGTATCTCGGCATCGCTGTTGCGCCAGGCCTGCCAATGCGTAGCCTCCCTGCCCTTCCAAAATACCATATCCGGAGCATCCATCATGTCTTCCATCAAACGCGCACTCATCAGTGTATCCGATAAAACAGGTGTTGAGGCGTTCGCCCGCGCCCTCGTCGAGCGCGGTATCGACATACTCTCCACCGGCGGTACGGCAAAACTGTTGCGCGATGCAGGCATTGCATGTCGTGATGTGTCCGACTACACCGGTTTTCCTGAAATGATGGATGGTCGGGTGAAAACCCTGAACCCGAAAGTACACGGCGGCATCCTTGCCCGTCGCGATAACGCCGGTGACCTCGCCTCCATGGCAGAGCACGGCATTGAGCAGATTGATCTGGTCTGCGTGAACCTCTACCCGTTCCGTCAGGCCGTCGCCAAAGAGTGCTGCACGATTGACGATGCGATTGAAAACATCGACATCGGTGGCCCGTGCATGGTGCGTGCATCAGCCAAAAACCATAAGTTTGTCACCATCGTCGTCGATCCGACCGACTACAATGATGTCCTCGCCGCTATCGATGCCAATACCCTTGATGAATCCCGCCGTCGCGCCCTGGCCGTCAAGGCATTCGCCCACACCGCAGCCTACGATGGTGCCATCGCCAACCACTTCTCCGCGCTCAATGCCGATGGCAGCAAGCGTGCTTTTCCGGATATTTTCACCCGCCAGTTTATTAAAACAGCGGATGAACTGCGCTACGGCGAAAACCCGCATCAGGCCGGTGCCTTCTATGCTGATCCGGAGGATGATGGTGTCTCCATGGCCGACTGCCCGGTCCTGCAGGGCAAAGCCATCTCCTACAATAACATCGCCGATGCCGATGCGGCCTTCGCACTGGTCCGCGACCTGGCCGATGAAGCCGTGGTCATCGTCAAGCATGCCAATCCATGCGGCGTAGCCATGGGTGCTGGCACACAGGCCGAAATTTATGAGCGTGCACGTGCCGCTGATGCCGTCTCCGCCTTCGGTGGCATTGCTGCATTCAACCGCCCGCTGGAAGAGGCCACCGCCAGACTGATCGCTGAAACCTTTATGGAAGTCATCATTGCACCCGGCTTCACCGATGCCGCCCGTGCCGTACTTGCCGAGCGCAAAAACCTGCGTCTGATGATTGCCCCGTCGGCAGCCCCTGTCACCGGCGGCTTTGAGTTCAAACGCGTCAATGGCGGCCTGCTGGTACAACAGCGTGATGCCCATATCCTTGATCGCAACGCCTGCACCGTCGTCACCAAACGGGCCCCGACCGAAGCCGAGTGGAACGACATGCTCTTTGCCTGGTCTGTTGCCAAGCATGTGAAATCCAACGCCATCGTCTTTGCCAAAAACGGCACCACCCTCGGTGTCGGCGCAGGCCAGATGAACCGGGTTAACTCCACCCGCATCGCCGCTCTCCATGGTGGCGAAGCCATCAAGGGATCAGCCGTTGCTTCCGACGCATTCTTCCCGTTCCGCGATGGCGTCGACGCGCTGGCCCAGGCCGGTGCCACAGCCGTGATTCAGCCGGGTGGCTCTATCCGTGATGATGAAGTGATCGCAGCCGCTGATGAGCAGAATATCGCCATGATCTTCACCGGCATCCGTCACTTCCGCCATTAATCACGGCAGCTGCCGTCGTTAGATGGACTGACCTCAGGGGCGTCGGCATCAGCCGGCGCCCCTGTTGCATTTGACGACCATAACTGTCGCACCGGCGCACAATAGCAAACAGAATACTTTACACTCATTCACTATTGCGATCAGCATGCGCACATGAACCATCGCATCGCCGCAAAAATACGCCTGCTACGTGAAGAACAGGGGTTATCGCAACGGGCACTGGCAGAAGCAGCCGGTATCAGTGCGGCCGCCCTTTCACAGCTGGAATCAGGGCAGAACTCGCCGTCGGTCGCAACGCTGGAAAAGCTGGCGGACGGTCTTGGCAAAACGGTTGCAGCCTTCTTTCTGGACCGGGTCGATGACACCGATGTCGAAATTTTTTCACTGGATGAGCGCATCGCGGTACCGCTGAAGGGGGGCAGTCGCTTCGTGCCACTGACTGCACAGCACCGACCGGCCGGTTTTGAACCAATGCTGGTGCACCTTGAGCCGGCCGGAAAACTCGATGAGGCACTCTATGGCATTCGCAGCGCCCAGGTTTTTGTCTGGGCCAGACGCGGACGCGCCATACTTGAACATGATGGTCGCGAGTACGAAGTGCATGAAACCCAGTCGGTCTACTACGACGCACGCAAACCGCACAACTGGTTCAACCCGTTTAATGAAAGCTGCGAGCTGTTGATGGTGCGCTCACGATGAACAACATCGGGGCGATCGACATCGCCCTGGCAGCCTCTGTCACCGCGATTCTGGCCACATGCAGCCCACTGGTGGTTCGCCGGCAGCAACACCTGCGTGCCATCATGTGCCTGCTCCTGGCTATCACTGCCGCTCTCGCTGTTGCAGCCGGCATCAGCGGCCTGCTTGGCAGCCATGGCCAGACCACCCTGCCGCTGGGACTGCCATGGATGCCGATGCATGTCCGCATCGATGCACTCGCCGCCTTTTTCCTGCTACTGATCGGCGCCCTGCTGTTGCCGGCTGCCATCTATTCACAGGGGTATCTGCGTCATGTGAAACAACTGATCCCGATGGTTGTTTTTTTACCACTGTTTGTGCTCGGCATGATCGGCGTTGTCATCTCGGATGATGCCTATACCTTTATGCTGTTCTGGGAGGTCATGAGTCTTGCTTCCTATTTTCTGGTGACGTTCGATCACCACCAGGCTGAAAATCGCAAGGCTGGCTTTATCTATCTGCTCATGGCCCATCTGGCCGGACTATTGATTCTGGGCAGCTTTGCCGTGTTGTATGCGGCAAGCGGCTCACTTGAGTTTCAGGCGATGCGCGATGCCCCGCTTTCCCCCGTCTGGGCCACCGGCGCATTTTTACTGGCAGCATTCGGTTTCGGCACCAAAGCCGGCGTCGTACCATTGCACGGCTGGCTGCCCGATGCGCATCCGGTTGCACCGGGCAATATCTCGGCACTGATGAGCGGTATCATGCTCAAAATCGCAATTTTCGGCTTTATTCGCATCATCTGGGACCTGATCGGCGCAGGTGATTTTCAATGGTGGTGGGGCGTGCTGATTCTGGCCGCAGGCTCATCGTCAGCGATCACCGGCGTGCTGCTTGCCCTGCAGCAGAGTGACCTGAAGCGACTGCTCGCCTACTCATCGATCGAGAATATCGGCATCATTCTGATCGGACTTGGGCTGGCAATGTTACTGGCCCGTTACGACCAGCCCGCCATGGCAGCCCTCGGCCTTGTCGCCGCCCTTTACCACACCATCAACCATACCCTGTTCAAGGGGTTGCTGTTTATGGGCGCAGGAGCCGTTGTGCACAGCACCGGCACGCGCAATATGGAAGCGATGGGCGGACTCATCCATCGCATGCCGTGGACGGCCGCCCTGTTTCTGGTGGCATGCGTCTCTATCTCCGCCCTGCCCCCCTTTAACGGCTTTGTCTCCGAATGGCTGACCTTCCAGACCGCACTGCTGGCCCCGCAACTGGGCAGCGCCATGCTCACCGCCATGGTGCCGTTTTCCGCCGCCATGCTGGCACTGGCGGGAGCACTGGCAGCCGCCTGTTTCGTCAAGGCATTCGGTGTGGTTTTCCTCGGACTTCCGCGCAGTGACATGGCTATCCATGCGCATGAAATCGACCACTGGATGAAGGCTGGCATGATCATCCCGGCACTGCTCTGCCTGTTGCTCGGGCTGCTGCCAGTCTCGATCATCGAGCTACTGGACGGGATACCACAGCTGCTGCTGCATGTTTCCCTGACAGAATCGGTCCAGACACACGGCTGGCTCTGGCTGACACCTGTACATGCCAGCCAGGCCTCGTACTCCGCACCGGTTGCACTGACCGGCATGCTCATCATCGGCGGTGCCGCATTTCTGTTTCTTCACCCCAAAGGGCATGCCGTACGTCGCAGCACAGCATGGAGCTGCGGCACGCCGGAGACAAATAACCGCATGCAGTACAGTGCCAGCAGCTTCTCGCAACCGATGCGACGCATCTTTTCGGCCATCTACCAACCGGAAGAGCAACTCCATACAGAACGGCGAGCCCACCCCCTGTTGACCACAAGAGTCAGCTATCTCGTACACGTACATGATCTGGCTGTAGACAAACTCTACCAGCCGATTGCCAATTACGTGCTGCTGCAGGCAAAACGACTGGACCGCCGCCATCAACAGGATATCCGCTCCTATCTGGCCTACACCTTTTACACCATTCTGTTTCTGCTGGCGCTGCTATCAGTACAGCAATCCGCCATGGAGCAGCGCAATCAACCGGCTGCCACATCACAAAGCCAGCCCCCAGCCACACTGCCCGGTCTGACATCCGGCCAGACGGGAACGGAGGTCAGGCGATGAGCTCCATCCTGATCCAGATCATTCAGGCACTGCTGCTGCTACTACTGGCGCCACTGGCCACCGGCTTTGTTTCCACCTGCAAGGCACGGCTGCAAAACCGGCGCGGAGCCGGCCTGCTGCAGCCATGGCGCAACCTGCGCAAGCTCTTTGTCAAAGAGGTCGTGATTGCCAGCCACGCCTCATGGCTGTTTCGCACCGCCCCCTATGTGGTATTCACCGCGACCGCTATCGCGGCAAGCGTGGTACCCGCCATGCTGGTCGACACCCCGCTGTCGCTGACCGCCGATGTCATTGCGCTGGTGGCCCTGTTGGCACTGGCCCGTTTTTTCCTGGCACTGGCCGGCATGGATATCGGCACCGCTTTCGGCGGCATGGGAGCCAGCCGGGAGATGACCTTTGCCGCCCTGGCTGAACCGGCCATGCTGATGAGTATTTTCGTTCTGTCGCTGTCGGCTCACAGCACCAACCTGACCACCATGATCACCCATACCATCCACACCTCATTTGCCCTGCACCCATCGCTCGCCTTCGCCATGGTGGCCATGCTGATGGTGGCCGTCGCTGAAAACGGCCGGATCCCGGTCGATAACCCGACCACCCATCTGGAGCTGACGATGATTCATGAGGCCATGATTCTTGAATACTCCGGCCGCCACCTGGCACTGATGGAGTGGGCATCCATGATCAAACTGATGTTGTTCGCCACACTGATCATCGACCTGTTTATGCCGTGGGGGATGGCCATGCAGGCCACACCGGCCGCCCTCGCCATCGCGCTCGGACTGTGGCTGCTTAAGCTGGCCGGCTTGCTGCTGGCACTGGCACTGGCGGAAACCGCACTGGCCAAACTGCGTCTGTTTGAAGTGCCGGAATATCTCAGCGGTGCTTTTATCATCGCCTTTCTCGGGCTGCTCTCCTACTACATGCTGGAGGCCGGCGTATGAATGGCACCCTTGTCCAGCAACTGGTTGACGGCCTGGCTGCGCTGATGCTCCTGACCTCCTTTGCCCTGCTGGCCCAGCATCGCATGATTTCTGTGCTGCACTGGTTTGCCGGCCAGGGACTGCTACTGGCAGTGACCGCCGCCATCGTTGCCTATGGCACCGGCAGCGACGAGCTCTATATCTCCGCCATCATGACGCTGCTGCTGAAGGGGCTGCTGCTGCCATGGCTGTTATGGCGGGTGATCCGGCAACTGCAGGTCCACCGTGAAGTGGAGCCACTGCTGAACAGCAGCCTGACCATGCTCATCGCCCTCGGGGTCACCCTGTTTTCCTTTCACATGATTCAACCCATCGAGAAAATTTCACAGCTGATCACCCGTGATTCAATGGCCATTGCCACCGCCTGTGTGTTGCTTGGCATGCTGATGATGATCACCCGTCGCAAGGCCATTACCCAGGTGATCGGCTTTCTTGCTGTTGAAAATTCACTGTTTTTTGCCGCCATCGGCTCCACCAACGGCATGCCGCTGGTGGTCGAAATCGGCATCGCATTCGACGTGCTGATTGCGGCCCTGATCTTCGGCCTGTTCTTCTTCCAGATCAGAACCACCTTTGACTCACTGGAAGTGGAGGCCATGAATGCCCACCTGATCCACAAGGATGATGACGAATGAATCTCTTTGTTGCGACCCTGCTGGCACCACTGCTGGGCGGCGTCTTGCTTGCTGTCATCAAAGACCCGCAACGGGCCGCCGTATTCAATATCGCCACCGGTATAGTCACATTCGCCGTCAGCCTGCTGCTGGCGCTGGAAGTGCTGGATACCCGGGCCGTCGATGCCATGAATGGCTGGTTCCACCTCGATGCCTATAATGTCTTCCTTGTCGTGCTGACCACCTTCGTCAGCATGACCACATCCATCTTTTCCATGCCCTATATGCGTCATGAGCTGGAAACCGGCCGCGTGGATCTTCCCCGCCTGCGCCTTTACCACAGCATGTTCCAGCTGTTTCAGTTCGGCATGCTGCTGGGCTTCACCACCAATAATATCGGCGTGCTGTGGGTATCGCTGGAGCTTGCCACTCTGGCGACCGTATTGCTGGTCTCGCTCTACCGCACACCGGCCTCCATAGCAGCCGCATGGAAATATTTTATTCTCTGCGGCATGGGCATTGCACTGGCACTGTTCGGTACCGTACTCGTTTTCTTCACCTCCTCCGCCATCCTCGGCCATGGCAATATCGCACTGAGCTGGACCGCTCTCTATGCCCATGCCAGCGAACTTGACCCGGCCGTGATGAGCATCGCCTTCTGCTTTCTGATGGTCGGTTACGGTACCAAGGTAGGGCTTGCGCCGATGCATGCATGGCTGCCCGATGCGCATGGCGAAGGGCCGACCCCCGTATCCGCCGTCCTTTCAGGGCTATTGCTGAACCTCGCCCTGTACGCACTGGTGCGCTGCAAGATGCTGGTCGATGGCTCCACCGGCACAGACATGGCCGGAGCCATCATGATGGGCTTCGGTCTGCTATCGCTGTTCGTGGCCGCATTAAGCCTGCATCGCCAGCGGGACATCAAGCGCATGTTCTCCTTCTCATCGATCGAGCACATGGGACTGATGACCTTCGCCTTCGGCATTGGCACCCAGCTATCCACCTTTGCCGCACTGCTGCATATGACGGTGCACTCACTGGTCAAATCGGGCATATTTTTTACCGCAGGCCATGCGGCACAGGCCATGGGCACACAGAAAATGGCCGAAATTCGCGGCCTCATCCAGCATCAGCCCGGTATCGGCTGGGGCCTGTTGATCGGCGTTGCCGCCATTGCCGGCTTTCCCCCATTCGGCATTTTTACCAGCGAGTTCCTGCTCTTCACCGCCGCACTGGAATCCTGTGCATGGACCACGCTGCCTTTATTGCTCGGCCTGCTGATCGCCATGGCAGGCCTCTTCCGTTTCGTACAACCGATGGTCTATGGGGAACCACCTGCCACGGCAACCAGCGTGCACGTCAATATGGTTCCTGTTTATATTCACTTCGGGCTGGCACTGCTGCCGGGCATCGCGATACCGCTATTTCTGGCCGACTGGTATCAGCAGGCGGCCACACTGATCACGATGTCAGCCATAGCCGGCGGAGGTGGCGGATGATGCGACCGACCAATACATGGTTCGCCGAAAAACTCGGTGATCATGGCATCTATACCCAGTACATGGAGGACCATCACCCGGCCCATATGCCATGTCTGGAGATCCGCCTGCTCGACTGGCAACAGGCCGCAGAGATCGCCCTGCGACTGGAGATGCGGCTGGTTGCGGTATGGGCAACCGAAGGTGGTTGCCACGACCAGCCTGACAGCATGTTCGCCTACATGGGACTTGCCCACCCCGAACACCGCCATGTACTGCTCCGCACCCAGCTCGGCAGGGAACGGCGGGAAATCGCATCGATCAGTCGCCACTATATTGCCGCATGCAGGATGGAGCGGCACATGCAGGATATGCTGGGCATCACTGTCAGCGATATCCCCGATGGCAGGCGCTGGATCAAGCATGAGCACTGGCCGGAAGACGCATTGCCGCTGCGCAGCGAATTCGCAGCCACCACCCGTATGGCGCAGGCAGAGGGCAGTTACCCGTATGTCAGCAGTAACAGCGAAGCCGTCTGTCAGATCGCGGTAGGGCCTGTGCATGCCGGCATCATCGAGCCGGGCCATTTCCGCTTTCTCACTGTCGGCGAAATGATTCTGAATATGGAAGAGCGACTCGGCTATGTGCACAAGGGCATCGAAAAAGCCATGTGCGGCAAAACTGCTGCAGCAGGAATCCGTCTGGCCGCGCGTATTTCCGGCGATGCCAGCGTCGGCCACAGCTGGGCCTTTGCCCACGCCTGTGAGTATGCAGCCGGCATCCGGCCCCCCCGACGGGCAAGCTACCTGCGCGGCATCCTGTGTGAGCGCGAACGCATGGCCAATCATATCGGCGATATCGGTGCCATCTGCAACGATGCCGCATTCAGCTTCATGCATGCCCAGATGCAGCGGCTGCGCGAAGATATGGCACGCATGCACAAACAGCTGTTTGGTCACCGCCTGTTGATGGACACGCTGATTCCCGGCGGTGTCAGCATCGACCTGGACCAGCGCGGCTGCCGGTTACTGTCGGAACAAACGCGTATGCTGGCTGCCGAGGTTGAACATTTGCGGACCATTTATGCCGATCATCCGTCGATTCAACAGCGCGTTATCGGCTCGGGTATCGTCAGCGTCAACGAAGCCCGTGACATCGGCCTGCTCGGCTACGTCGGTCGCGCCTCCGGCAACTATGCCGACGAGCGCATTGAGGAGGCATACCCCCCCTACAACGAGCTCGAGGTCCATGTGCCGCAGGGCAGGCATGGTGATGTCGCCACCCGGGTATGGGCACGATTCGAGGAGATTGCAGATTCGGCCCGTATGATCATCCGGCTGCTGGAGCAATTGCCGGAAGGGGCTGTCAGCAATGCCTGGCAGGCGCCCGAGGCAGGCACCTCCGGCTTCTCGGCCGTTGAGTCATGGCGTGGTGAAATCGCCTGCTGGCTGCGCTTCGGCGATCATGGCCTGATTGATCGTTTCTTTGTACGTGATCCCTCTGTGATCAACTGGCTGGGACTGGAGCTGGCGGTTCGGGATGTCCCTGTGCCTGATTTTCCACTGAACAACAAATCATTTAACTGCTCCTATTCGGGTAACGACCTGTGAGACGACCATGCTGAAACTACTCAAACAGATCATCATGACCGGGGATAAAAGCGAACCGCTGCCCGACAGTGATGCCATTGAGCTGCTCGGTGAGCAGCTGCACGCGCATATCCGCAAACACTTCGCCGGCTCACTGGCCATCAGGGCAGTCGATGCCGGCTCATGCAACGGCTGCGAACTCGAGATACACGCAACCGGCAACTGTTATTACGACCTGGAACGCTTTGGCTGCCACTTTGTCGCCAGCCCCAGGCATGCCGATATGCTGCTGGTCACAGGGCCTGTCACCCGCAATATGGCAACGGCCGTAAAGATGACCTTTGCAGCCATGCCACAGCCGGCATTTGTTGTCGCAGTCGGAGACTGTGCCAGCGGTTGCGGTGTATTTGAGCCTGATCACTACGCCATTGCCGGGGCCGTGAACGACATCATTCCGGTCCATGCCAGCATCCGCGGTTGTCCGCCTGAACCGGCCGATATCATCCGCGGCATACTGCAGGTCATTGCCCGCCGCGCAGCCTGATATTACACACCCCGGGCGCATCCCGGCTTGCCTAAGTCGCCCAAACTCCTAGCCTGCCCCTTCCCGCTGAATCTTCATGATGCCTTGATGGTCTCCATGAGCATCGGTTTTGCGGCTAAATCACTGAACAGGATTCAGTAATAACCACCTGCCCGTGATTGCTACAGGGCAGGCAAATGAGGTGTAAATGAAAGTTCTGGTAGTTGGCGGTGGCGGCCGGGAACATGCATTATGCTGGAAACTGAAGCGCTCGCCTTCAGTGGGTGAGGTGATTTGTGCCCCCGGAAATCCCGGTATCGCCCGCGAAGCACGTTGTATTGCAATTGCAGTAGAAGATATTGATGCGCTGGTAAAACTGGCCATCAATGAAAGTGTGGACCTGGTCGTCATCGGCCCTGAAGTTCCGCTGGTTGCAGGTCTTGCCGACAAACTGCGCGCCGAAAACATCGCCGTATTCGGTCCGGGCAAGGCAGCGGCCAGACTTGAAGGCAGCAAATCATTCTCCAAGCGGCTGATGCATGAGGCAGGCGTTCCAACGGCCCGCTTCGAGGTCCATGTCAATCCCGACGAAGCACTTGAAACCATCCGCAGCTGGGGCGCTCCGATCGTCATCAAGGCATCCGGCCTTGCCGCCGGCAAGGGCGTGGTCGTGGCACAAACGGAAAAAGAAGCAATTGATGCGATGCGTGACATGCTCTCAGGCAACGCCTTCGGCGAAGCCGGCTCACAGGTGATTATTGAAGAGTGCCTGATCGGCGAAGAGGCCTCGTGCCTGTTTCTTGTCTCCGGCGATACCATTCTGCCGCTTGCTTCGTCCCAGGATCACAAGGCACTGCTGGATGGCGACCTTGGTCCGAATACTGGCGGTATGGGAGCCTACTCCCCGGCACCGTGCGTCACGCCGGCAGTTGCCGATGAGGTACTGGAAACGATTGCCCGCCCCATTGTTGCCGCGCTCAAAAAGAAAGGTGCTGAATTTATCGGCATCCTCTATGCCGGCGTCATGTTAACTGAAGATGGGCCGAAAACCCTCGAGTTCAACGTTCGCTTCGGCGATCCGGAGTGCCAGCCGCTGATGAGCCGACTGAAATCGGACCTCGGCGAAGTTCTGCTGGCTGCGGCTGAAAAACGGCTCGATCAGATCACCCTTGAATGGCAGGAGGGGGCGGCACTTTGTGTCGTCGTGGCTTCAGAAGGGTATCCCGGAAGCTTTGACAAGGGACAGATCATCGGCGGACTGGATGCCGTAGAGGCTGCCGGCACCACCGTCTTCCACGCCGGCACGGCAGAAAAAGATGGCCATATCGTCAACAGTGGCGGCAGAGCACTCGGCATTACCACGGTCGCACCAACGGTCAGGGAGGCACAGCAGAAGGTCTATGCCGCGCTTGAAAAACTGGAGTGGCCGGGCTCTTTTTATCGTCGCGATATCGGCTACCGCGCCGTCGCCCGCGAAGAGTGAGCACAACCGGAGGCGACGGCTGAAATGCCCTCGCCTCCGGCAACCAAGCGGTGACCCGGGTCATCGTCGTGCCACCTGCGGCACATAAACAACAGCATGGCAAAGGGAAAGGAGCAGCGCCGTCGCGCATTCCCCCTTTTAAACAGAAAGAGGTTTAACAGACATGGATGCAATCAAGGTACTGATATTGATGGGTAGCGCCTCCGACAAACCGGTCATGGCCAAGGCCGAGGCGGTGCTCGAGGAGTTCGGCGTGGCTTACAAGACGCTGGTACGCTCTGCCCACCGCACACCTGAAGCGACGGTACAGGCGGTCAGGGACGCGGAAGCTGCCGGTTGCCAGGTATTCATCTGTGCTGCAGGCATGGCTGCCCATCTGGCCGGTGTGGTTTGCTCCAAAACCGTTCGCCCTGTCATCGGTGTTCCCATCGCATCCGGCCCGCTGAACGGCGAAGATGCCCTGCTTTCCACCGTCATGATGCCTCCCGGCCTGCCGGTCGCAACCGTAGGTATTAACGGCGCCAAGAATGCCGGCCTTCTGGCCGTACAGATGCTGGCCCAGCATGATGACACACTGACAGAAAAGCTGCTGGCAGACCGCAAGGCACAGGCTGAGGCGATTCTCGCTGAGTAATCCTGCCGTCACCGCAATCCGCATGAAGCTGGCGGCACTGCGTGGCGCCGGCCTGTTGCGCCAGGGCGCACTGATTGCTCACCATACCGCAACGCTGCCCGGCATTGCCGCCTGCGTGCATCAGCCCAAAGCTGTCCGGCAACTGATCCGCTTCAAACAGCGGCCCGGCCCCTTCCTGCTGCTGGCTGACAGCATCAGGACAGCGGCCGGCCTTGCCCGCTATTTTTCACCCGAATTGCGCCGTCGCATGCGCAACTCATGGCCCGGCCCGGTCACACTGGTGTTTGCCGGACGCCCCGGCCTGCCCGCCTGCTGTTATCAGCATGGCTTCGTGGCCGTGCGCGTCGATGCATCCAGGCAAACCCGGCAACTGGCCGCAGCAAGCGGTTCTCTGCTGGCCTCCAGCAGCCTCAATCGCCGTGGAGGCGCCCATCAGCAGCCCGGCCGCCAATACCAGATGCGACTACACCGCTACATTCATGGCCGCGTATGCGGACACACTGCTGCAGGACGCGGTTCAACGATCATCCGCATACGGCGCAATAATCCCTCCTTTATTCGCCGATGACGCACGCGGCATGAATGGCTAACATGCCGCCCATGCAATCATTTCCCGAATTCATCAAATACCTGTGGCAGCGCCTTGGCTCAATGTCACTGGCCATTATTCTGCTGGTGGTGCTCTCCGTTGCCTCGGTAATCGGTACCGTACTGCTGCAAAATCAGGATCAAACCGATTACCTGCAACAATTCGGTCCGTTATGGTACTGGGTCTTCCGTTCACTTGGCCTTTTCGACATGTACCACACCTGGTGGTTCCTCACCATTCTCGGCTTCCTGATGCTCTCACTGACCTCATGCCTGTGGCGCAACGTACCGAAAATGTTGAAGGAAATGCGCTCTCGCAAGGCCACCGTCAGCGCCAAGGCGCTCAAACGCTTTAACTACCTGAAGCAGTGGCAGCTTTCATCGGAGACCGACACCAACGCCCTGCAGGAGTCTCTGCGCCAGCGTTTGCAAGGCTGGGAATTCCGCCTGGTTGAGGAGGGCGACACACAATATCTGCGTGCCGACAAGGGGCGCTGGAACAAGTGGGGCTATATCCTTGTCCACTCTGCCATCCTCGTCATTCTTGTTGGCGGCTGGATGGGCGCTCAATATGGATTCCGTGGCAACATGGCTGTACCCGAAGGCAAATCGGAAAAGGAGATCTCTTTTCTTCAGGGCACAGAAACCGGCCACCTCACCATGCCATTTGAGGTTCGCTGCAACAGCTTCTCGATCGACTTCTTTCCCACCGGAGCGCCCAAGGAGTTCCGCAGTAATCTGACCATTATCGACGGTGGCAAGGAGGTACTGACCTCCGACATCATCGTCAACGAACCCCTTTATTACAAAGGCGTACGTATTTATCAGGCAAGCTTCGGCGACGGCGGCTCGGATATCACATTCAAGCTCTTTCACATGGACGGATCCGAGGCAATCACCACAGCCAAAACACAGGTATACAAATCATGGATTGATACCGATACCGGCATCTCTCTGAAAATCACCGACTTCAAGCCATACAATGTTGAAAACATGGCCAACCCGGGAGAACCGAAAAAGTTCCAGGATCTCGGCCCTGCTGTTGAGTACGAAATGCGCGGCCCGGGCCTGAAGGCCGTCAAGATCAAGGCATTCATGAACCCGTTCATTGATGCGGATGGCAACAATCAGGGCTCATTCCTGATGATCTCACTCAGTGGCGACAAGGCTGACTATAAACCGGTCGCCCTCGGCCTCGATCTGACCAACAAGGATGAATGGAAGCTGTTCCATGCCTTTTTACGTCACCTCGCTGCGTTGACAGAGAACGGCAAACAGACAAAGGAAGCCAATCTTGAAGCCTTTAAAGCGGCTATGACCGAGGTATTTGGCGACAATCGTCCGAAAGGATTCCAGCAAATGGCCATGCGCACCCTGCAGGCCGTCAACATGCTGCCACAGCTGCCATGGCCGATTCTCCCTATGCTGGATGACTTCAATCAGCACTACTATACCGGCTTGCAGCTGGCCCAGGACCCCGGCATGAATGTCGTGTGGATCGGCAGTGCCCTGCTGGTCATCGGCCTGTGCATCATGTTCTACATGCCGCACCGGAAACTCTGGCTGATTATCAAGCCGAATGATGCCGGTATACAGGTCAGTCTGGCAGGCATGGCAAACCGCAATCACCTTGTTTTCAATAAGGATTTTCATGATCTGTTCACAAAGATGGATAATGATTTCGCCTCGTTTTCATCCTGATCTGACACGGAGGTTATAACTAATGACTGCAATCACAGCTGAATCCGGCTTCCCGGCCATGCTGAACCAGGGCCGCATCTCCTATCTGCGCTTTGCCGCTTATCTGGGAGCCATGGCCGGCATTGCCGCACTGGCCATGTTTGGCGTAACCGCCTATGAAGAGGACGCATTTCTCTATCAGATTCTGAGTCTGAAAGGACTTGTCTGGGGGGGAAGTGGCGCTCTTGCTGCGGCAGGGCTTGCCGTTGTTGCCGCGACGATGAAACCCGAACTGCTGAATGCAAAATCAGCCCGCAACATCACGCCGTGGCTGGATGGCTTTGTATTGATGGTCATACTCGCGGCTGTCTGGGCGCTCTTTGAGCCGGCCAAAGATCAGATCTCTTATGATAATCAGTCCAATCTGTTTGCCGGCCGCATTATCATGGCCATGAATGTGATTTTCATCTTCTCGGCCGTCTCCTATATCGCCTATCTCTTCGCCCCGGAGTCCTTTATCGGTCGCGTAGCAACATGGTCGGCATATACCGGTGTCTATCTGGGCGGATCAGCACTGCTGCTGCGCTGGCACGAGTCCTACCTCTTTAATATGGAGATCGGCCATGCACCGGTATCCAACCTTTACGAGGTGTTTATCCTGCTGTTCTGCATCACTGCAGCCGTCTATCTGGCCCTTGAGAAGCGCTATCAGGCCAAGGCCATGGGTGCCTTTGTCATGACGCTGGTTGCTGCCGGCGTATTTTTCGGCATCTGGCTTGATTCAGTGGGTCAGGCGGACATCAAACCGCTGGTTCCGGCCCTGCAGTCATACTGGATGAAAATCCATGTACCGATGAACTTTGTCGGTTACGGCTCATTCGCCGTCGCATGCGGTGCCGGCATGGCCTATCTGGTTCGCTATCGCCTTGAGGCCAATGGCGGAAAATCCAAAATGCTGGCGATCTTCCCGTCACTGGATCAACTCGACCAGCTTGCCTATAAAGCAGTCGCTATCGGCTTCCCGGCCTTTACCCTGGCAACCATCCTCGGTGCAGCCTGGGCGGCAGAGGCATGGGGCGGCTACTGGTCATGGGATCCGAAAGAGACCTGGGCACTGATTGTATGGCTGATTTACGGTGCCTATCTGCATGCACGTGTATCTCATGGCTGGCATGGCAAGGCGCTCGCCTGGTGGGCTGTGGCCGGCTTCCTGGTAACCGTATTCTGCTTCCTCGGTGTGAACATGTACCTCTCCGGCCTGCACTCATACGGCCAGCTGAGCTAAACCGAATATTTCTGCTACAATGGGCGCGTCCATTTTTCTGTCCACGGAGTAAAATGTATGCGCCCGCTTAACAAGATCATCTTCCCCGCTGCCGGTATGGGCACGCGCTTTCTGCCGGCCACCAAGGCCAGCCCGAAAGAGATGCTGACCATTGTCGATAAACCGCTGATTCAGTATGGCGTTGAGGAGGCACTGGCAGCGGGGATGGATCAAATCATTATCGTCACCGGTCGCGGCAAGCGGGCGATCGAGGACCACTTCGACATCTCGGCCGAGCTTGAGGCCAACCTTAAAAGCGCAGGCAAGAGCAAGCTCTATAAAGAGGTATCACGCGTCTCCCGCATGGCGGAGGTCGCCTACGTGCGCCAGAAACAGGCGCTCGGCCTGGGCCATGCCGTACTCTGTGCCAGCCACTGGGTTGGTGATGAGCCCTTTGGCGTCTCACTGGCCGATGAACTGATTGTGCACGATATCCCTGCCATGCAACAGCTGCGCGCGGTCCATGAGCAGACCGGATGTTCGGTGCTGGGGCTGATTGAGGTCCCGGCCGAACAGGTATCCCGCTACGGCATCGTCGACTATGTGCAGGAGGAAGGGGGACTCCTCAGGCTGACCGACATGGTCGAGAAGCCTGCCGCTGAAGCCGCCCCCTCACGACTCGCTATTGTCGGCCGCTATATCTTCACACCGGCACTGATGAACCTGCTGCAACATGTACAACCCGGCAGTGGCGGCGAAATCCAGCTGACCGATGCCATCGCAGCACTATCCAGACAGGAGCCTGTGTACGGCGTACTGCTCAACGGGCAACGCTTTGATGCCGGCACACCGGAGGGGTTCCTGAAAGCCAATGCCATCCTTGGCCTTCAACACAAGGAATATGGCGCCGCCTTTCGTCAGGCCCTGCTCGACTACCTGTGAATCACGTGAAAACCCGTCCACTGAATATTCTGGCGCTCGATACAGCCACCGCCGAGACATGCGGCTGCCTGCTAAGCGGCAGCCGGACATATATGGCCAGCCTTGGTGCTGATCAGCGCATCCGCTCAACCGGTATCATGCCGATGCTGGCAGAGCTGTTACAACAGGCCGGGCTCGACTGGCAGAATCTGGATATACTGGCCTTCAGCCAGGGGCCGGGCTCATTTACCGGCCTGCGCATTGCCGCAGCCACACTGGCAGGCCTGAATGCAGAGCTGAAACTGCCGGTACTGCACATGTCATCACTGGCCATCACCGCCCGCCAGACTGACTCACAGGGGCCGATATGGATTCTTGAGGATGCCCGTGCCGGCGAGGCCTTTGTTGGCTGTTACGACCACGGGGAAGCAGTATCCGCTGATTGCTGCATGTGCTGGCAGGATATCGTTGAGCAGCTTGCTCCGGCCACATTTACCTCGCTGGCCACACCACCATTGCCACTCAACGACTGGCACTATCAACCGGTCGCCCGCAGCAGGGCAGAAGCCCTGGCCGACGAACTTTTACATGCCAGCCGATCCGTCAGTGATCACCGGCACCTGCCCATCTACCCGTCCCCCGCCTACCTGCAGCTATCTCAGGCGGAAAGGAGTGCTCATGCCCGCTGAACCGGTTCGAATTCTTTTTGTCTGCCTTGGCAATATCTGTCGCTCGCCACTGGCGGAGGTGGTCGTCAAAAGCGTTGCCGAAAAACGCAACCTGCACCATTACCATATTGAATCAGCAGGCACCGGCGACTGGCACATCGGAGGCTCGGCGGATCCCCGCTCGGCCGCCAAGGCCAAAGAGTACGGCCTCGACCTGAGCCGGCATCGCGCCCAGCAAATTACCGCAAGCAAGGTAGAGGGATGGCACTGGTTCATTGCCATGGACCGGGCCAATTATCGTGATTTGCTTAATATGGGGGTCGATGCCAATCGTCTGCTGCTGATGCGCCAGTTTGAACACACGGCACAGATCCTCGATGTGCCCGATCCCTACTACGGTGGCCCGGATGGCTTTGAAGATGCCTACCAGATGCTGATTGCCAATGCCGAAAAAATCCTCGACTTTATCGAGTCCAACCACCGGCACTGAGCAGCCGGGCGTCAACATGACGGCTCCGTCGCTCAGCCACTTATATTTTTGGCCGTTTAATCAGCGTCGAATGATTCCAAGCAGAAACTCTACATTACCTTTCGGCCCTTTGATCGGGGACTCATCAAGGCCGACGACTTCGGCGCCGGCAAGCTCCGACGTCACAAAATCTGTGACCTTTTCGACCGCCCACTGACGCATGGCCTCATCACGAACGACCCCCTTGTCGAGATACTGCGGTTCCACCTCGAACTGAGGCTTGATCAGGGCCACACACCACCCGCCCGCCTTCAGGAATGGCCAGGCATGTGGCAGCACTTTAGTCAGTGAAATAAATGACGTATCGATGACTATCGCATCCACCGGCTCGGGAAGCGGTGACTCCTCGAGCTTGCGAACATGGGTCTTTTCAAGGTTAATAACCCGCTCATCATGCTGCAGGCGGTAGTGCAGCTGGCTGTGACCGACATCCACCGCATACACTTTCTTTGCACCGTTCTGTAGCAATACATCGGTAAAGCCACCGGTGGAAGCACCAACATCCAGCCCCACAATGCCCTCAGCGGAAAACGGAAATACCGCCAGTCCCTTCTCCAGCTTCAGACCGCCGCGTGACACATAACGCAGCACTTCCCGCACATCAATGCGTACATCCTCTCGCCATGAGACCCCGGCCTTATCGGCCTTTTGTCCATCCACGTAAACAAGTCCGGCCATAATAAGGCGACGGGCGCTGTCGATATCATCACACAGCCCGCGCTCAAACAGCAGCTCATCCAGCCGGATTTTTTTTACTTTGGCCACAGGCGGCAATCAGGCTACCAGCTGCCTGATACGACCGAGTATCCCTTGCGCATCAAGCTCCAGATCACGCAGCAACTCTGCCTGTGTCCCATGAACCGGAAATGCATCGGGCATGGCGACATGCGCAAACGGACCGTGCCACCCCGCCTGCAGAGCCAGCACGGCTATCTCCTGCCCGACACCGCCGGCAGCAACCCCTTCTTCAACCACCACCAGTGGCTTACCCGGCTTCAGGTGCGCCCGAATGGCCGCCTCATCCAGCGGCTTGATAAAACGCAGATTCAGCAGCGTCATCGCCACCCCATCATCACGACGCAGCGTCTCAACTGCTTGCAGGGCATCGCGCACACGCGTCCCCACCGCAATCACGAGACCATCATCACCGCCTTCCAGCAGCTCGGCCTCACCGACAACAAGCGGAGAAACATCGGTGGTATCGACACCGTAGCCATTGCCACGCGGGTAGCGGATCGCCACCGGCCCATCGATCGTCAGACTGGTCACCAGCATGCGCCGCAACTCAGCCTCATCTTTCGGAGCCATCACCGTCATATTCGGCAGATTGCGCATGAAGGCGATATCAAACATGCCCGTATGCGTCGCTCCATCGGCACCGACAATGCCGGCGCGATCCATGCAGAAGGTCACCGGCAGGTTCTGAATGCATATATCATGAATAATCTGGTCATAGGCGCGCTGCATAAAGGTTGAGTAAATAGCGACAAACGGGCGTTTTCCCGCCGCCGCAAGGCCACCGGCAAAGGTGGCGGCATGCTGCTCGGCAATACCCACATCAAAACAGCGCTCCGGGTGCCTGACCGCAAAACGGGACAAGCCGGTTCCTCCCGGCATGGCCGCTGTGATGGCTACGACGCGCACATCCTGATCGGCCAGATCAGCCAGCATATCGGCAAACACGCGGGTATAGGCCGGTGCCTTACCACTGCTTTTGAACGGCGCACCGCTCTTGACGTCGTAGGGGCCCAGACCATGCCATGTTTCCGGATCCTCCTCGGCAGGAGAAAAACCGAGCCCCTTGCGCGTAATCACATGCAACAGTGTCGGACCGTTCAGACGCATACAATTCTGCAGTGTTGGCAGCAGGTGACCGAAATCATGACCATCCACCGGTCCGATATAACGGAAGCCCATCTCTTCAAAGAGGGTACCGGGCGTAATCATGCCTTTCACATGCTCTTCCACCCGCTTGGCGGCATCGAGGGCTCCGGGCAATTTTTCCAGAATGCGGCGCGCCGTATCCTTCGCCTGCGTATAGGATCGTCCGGAGATAATACGGGCCAGGTAAGAGGACATCGCCCCCACATTGGGGGCAATCGACATCTCGTTGTCGTTGAGAATGACCAGCATTTTGTTGTTGCGGGCACCGGCATGATTGAGGGCTTCAAAAGCCATACCACCGGTCAGGGCACCGTCACCGATCACCGCCACAACCTGGTGTTCCTGATGATTGAGATCACGTCCCACAGCCATACCGTAGGCGGCCGAAATCGACGTCGATGCATGACCGGCACCGAACGGATCATGCTCGGACTCACTGCGATTGGTGAAGCCGGAAAGCCCGCCATACTGGCGGATCGTCGGCATTGCGGACAGACGACCGGTCAGTATTTTGTGCGGATAGGCCTGATGGCCAACATCCCAGACAATTTTATCGCGTGGTGAATCCAGCAGATAGTGCAGCGCAATGGACAGCTCCACCACCCCAAGGCCTGCCCCGAGGTGACCACCAATCGGAGCCAGTGTTTCGATCAGATACTGGCGCATCTGCATAGCCAGCTCCGGCAGCCGCTCCGGCGCAAGCTGTTTGAGATCATCCGGCCCGCACAGAGACTTCAGCAACTCATAACTCATCGGTCACGCCCCATGATGTATTGCGCCAGTGTATTCAACGGCTGACCGCCTTCGCCAAGCGTACTGCCGGCGGCAATGGCCAGCTCCAGCATTTCAGCCGCCAACTCCCGGGCCGGCACCAGCCCCAGCACAGAAACATAGGTCGCCTTATGTTGAGCAGCATCCTTACCCGCACTCTTGCCAAGGGTCTCGCTGCTTGCAGTCGCATCCAGAATATCGTCAGCGATCTGAAATAACAGCCCCACTGCCTTGCCATAGCGGGAGCAGGCATCAAGCTGATCGCTACCGGCTCCGGCCAATAGTGCCCCGGCCTCGCAACACCAGCAAAGCAGGGCACCGGTTTTATGCAGATGAATACGCTCAACCTGCATCAGATCGATACCGCTGCCATCTTCAGCCTGCATATCCATCATCTGGCCGCCAACCATGCCCTGGCAACCGGCCGCCAGAGCCAGCCTGCGAATCAGTTCGCAACGCAACTCCGCCTCGATATCGGCGCTCGCCAGCAACTCAAAGGCGAGCGCCTGCAGTGCATCAGCAGCCAGTACAGCCGTCGCCTCATCAAAACGACGATGGCAGGTCGGGCTGCCGCGCCGGACATCATCATCATCCATACAGGGAAGATCATCATGAATCAGCGAATAGGTATGAATCGCCTCAATCGCCATCATCGCAGGCAACACGCGTGCATCATCCACACCACCACAGGCGCGGTAACACTCCCGCACCAGAGCCGGGCGCACCCGCTTGCCACCTGCCATCAGGCTGTAACGCATCGCCTCAAGCAGACGCTCGGGCACCACACTGGCACGATCATCAAGCACTTGAGCGATCGCACGCTCGGCTTCAGCGGCGTGGGCGGCTAAAAATTCAGGCGCCTGCATCAGGCCTCCTCCTCTCCGGCATTCAATACCTGCAGTCGCTGCTCAGCCTCATCCAGCAGCGACTCACAGCGACGGGAAAGCTTCACCCCCTGCTCGAATGCCCCCACACTCTCCTCCAGAGACAACTCTCCCGACTCAAGCCTCTCCACCAGTGAAGTCAACTCAGCCAATGCCTGCTCAAAGCTAAGCTCCCTGACATTTTTACCACCGCTCATCACCGGTTCTCCTTCGTTCATCACATTTGGGGAAGAGCAGATTCATTCGGCACTTCCATACGGGCCGAGGGCAGCCCGACTGAACCGATGGCATCAGCCACTGATTCTGTGAGCACGGGGTAACGCCCTTGCTTCACCGCTTTGTACGGAACATCACCGCGAGCAATCCCCCGGCCACGTCCCTAAAAAGGGTAGCTGACTCTAGGAGACCTGCAGGCACGGTCAATCAGCACCCGCAAATGCCGGATAATTATATCACTTTTTCCCGACTACGAAACAACACAAACAACCAGACCAGGCCGGCCGCGAGCATCACCGAAGAGAGCAACATCCCCATCGTGACCGGCCCGAACAGAAATCCCAGCTGCGCATCCGGCTGCCGAAACTGTTCGCAGAAAATACGGGCAGCAGCATAGCCGACCAGAAACAGGCCGACGCGTGCACCGGCCGGCCAGTCGCGTTTACGCACACTCCAGAGCAGCACAAACAGCAGCACACCTTCCAGCGTCATCTCATACAACTGACTGGGATGGCGGGGCTCAGGCCCGGCTCCGGGAAAGATCATGCCCCATGGCACATCCGTTACCCGTCCCCACAGCTCGCCGTTGATAAAGTTGCCGATACGGCCAAACATCAAGCCCAGTGGAGCCACGGTAAAAAAGCGATCGGCCAGTTGAAAAAATGGCAATCCATGACGCCGGCAATACCACCAGCCGGCAATCACAGGGCCAACCAGACCACCATGAAATGACATCCCGCCCTGCCAGACATAAAGGATTTCAAGCGGATGATGCACATAGTAGCCGAAGTTATAAAACAGCACATAACCGATGCGACCGCCCAGCACGACGCCCAGAATCAGGGCGGTAAAAAGCCCTTCATAAGCCTCACTGGAAACCGCTGTCTGCCAAAGGCCTGCCTGCTGCAACTGCAACCGAACCAGGTACCAGGTCGCCGAAAATCCGGCGATATACATCAGCCCGTACCAGTGAATCGCCAGCGGCCCAAGCTGCAGCGCCACCGGATCGATCTGCGGCCACATCATCAGAGCACCATCCAGAGCAACAGCGTGCCGAAAAGAATCCGGTAGATACCGAAAGCAACAAAGGTAAAGCGCTCAAGAAAATGGATAAACAGGCGCATCACCAGCCAGGCCGAAACAAAAGCGACAACAAAACCGGCCAGCAGCGGCGCCATCTGGGCACCGGCAAAATCATGATAATGCTTCAACAGATCAAAGCCGCTGGCAGCCAGCATCACCGGCAGCGCCAGCAGGAAGGAGAACTCGGCACTGGACTTGCGATCCAGCCCCACCAGCAGAGCCCCGATAATTGAGGCGCCGGCCCGGCTGGTACCGGGAATCAGGGCAAAAATTTGTGCCAGTCCGATCCAGAGCGCCTGCCTGTAACTGACATCCTCCACCTTTTTCACTGCATACTCGCGACCACGCTGCAGATACTCGACAACCAGGAATACAATACCGCCAACGATAAACATTACAGCAACCGTTTCGACCGTGAACAAGGCCTTGATCTGTTTGTGCAACAGAAAGCCGACGGCACCAATCGGAATAAAAGCCAGCACCACCTTTTTCCACAACTCCAGATAACGCAGCGAGAATTTCTCTCCGTAGTTGGCCACCACGGCAAGGATGGCTGCCAGCTGGATAATCACCTCAAAGGCCTTGTTATCCTCACTTTGCGACAGACCAAGCCAGTCGCTTGCAACGATCATGTGGCCGGTGGAAGAGATCGGCAAAAACTCTGTAGCCCCCTCGATAAGGCCAAGAATCATCGCCTGTAAGATATCCATCAACGGTTCCTCGCACACACAATCAGCATTTTTGCCTGTTTCAAACAGCAATCCGGCAACGCCAGGGCTACCGTTCGACAGCCGGGCCGATACCCTACGTGATGTTTTTTCGAAACGACACTGCTACGCTGCCGCTATCAAGGATCGGGACATCCCTGCCGGCAAACCGCCGCAGATGCGGGTCATATATTGAGGTGAATGGATCATGAGACAATTTTTCAGCAGTCTGCTGCGCGGACTCGACGGACTGCGCCGCATTCTGGTCAACGGGCTGTTCCTGCTGATCATCCTGGCCTATGTCGCCATCATGCTGACCCTGCAACCCAAGGTCCCCAATCAGGCGGCATTGATCATCGATCCGCATGGCCCGATTGTCGAGGAGCTGGAGCTCCCCACCCCGGCCAGCCTGCCTCTGACCGGTGGATTGGCTACCAGCCAGACGCGACTGCACGACCTGACCGCTGCAATCAAACGCGCCACCAGCGACTCCCGCATCCGCATCATGATCCTCAAGCTCGACGATATGGAGCACAGCTCACTGCCCGTTCTGCGGGAGGTACAGCAGGCCATCGCTGCATTCAGGGCGGCAGGCAAGATGGTCATTGCCACCGGCCCGAACTACAGCCAGTCACAATATTATCTGGCAGCAGCCGCTGACACGATCTTCCTGCACCCGATGGGCTATGTCGGCATCGAAGGCTTCAGCGTCTATCGCAACTACATTCGCGATGCACTCGACCGATTACATATTCAGGCCGAGGTATTCCGGGCCGGCAAATATAAATCAGCCATTGAGCCCCTGCTGAGGAATGATATGTCAGCGGATGACCGGGAGGCCAACAAGGCACTGCTGGATACACTGTGGAGCAGCTACCTTCAGGATATCGCCGCTATGCGCAAACTGCATCCGGAGCGACTGCAGGCGGTACTTGATGCCCCTGCCTCGTACCTCGAGGCACATCACGGCAGTCTGGCAGAGCTTGCCAAAGCAGAAGGGCTGGTCGACGAACTGGCTGATGCAGGAGCCATCGAAGATTATATCGCCGGCGCTCTTGATATCGTTGCAGGAAACTATCCGACTATCGCCTTCCGTGACTACCTGCGTGCAGCTGTCGACAATGACAAATCAGAGCACAAAAACCGCATTGGCATTATTACCGCCAGCGGCATGATCCTTGATGGCATCCAGCCGGCCGGAAGCATCGGCAGCGATTCGATGACCAGCATGCTCCGGCGCGCAGCAAGAGATCCGGCCATCAAGGCTGTGGTACTGCGCATCGACAGCCCCGGTGGCAGCGCTCAGGCCTCTGAAATGATCCGCAGTGAAATGATTCGCCTGCAAAAAGCAGGCAAACCGATCGTCGTCTCCATGGGCGGTGCTGCTGCCTCCGGGGGCTACTGGATCGCCACGGCCGCCGATGAAATATGGGCTGCCCCAACCACCATCACCGGCTCGATCGGCGCCTTCGGCGTCATGCTGAACATGCAGCAGGGGCTGGAATCACTCGGTATCCACAATGACGGCTTCGGCACCACCGCCATTGCCGGTGGTATACGCGCCGACCGCGCCATGCCGGCAGAGATGGCCAGCGTCATGCAACTCTCTATCTCGGATGTCTACCAGCGCTTTGTCCGCATTGTCGCGGCGAGCAGAAAGCTGGATGAAAACCGGGTTGAGTCGATCGCCGAGGGACGGGTATGGAGCGGCCGCGATGCCAAACAGATCGGTCTGGTGGATCATCTGGGCAGTTTTGATGATGCCATTGCTGCTGCCGCTAATCTGGCTGCAATCGGCGATGACTATGGCCGCACCTGGCTCAAGCCTGAACAGGGCATCGCCGACATGATTCTTGCCGGTATACTCGGCGAAGCAGATGCACTGCTGCCGGGAAGCATGCGGGCACTGGCCAGCCTCATCACAGCAGAGAGTCTGCCAGCCACCGCGATCACACCTGCCAGCCTGCGGCATATTGCCACCTGGCTCGGCCTGCCCCCGACGCACACCGGTGCCCTTGCCATGTGCAATCTGCACGTAGAATAAACAGGCTTGCACAGATGACAGAACGGCAGCGGGGATGATCCGCAAGATAGTCAGCGGCGGTCAGACCGGCGTCGATCGTGCCGCACTTGATGCGGCTATGGAGCATGGCATCGCCATTGGAGGCTGGCGCCCGCGCGGACGCAGAGCGCTCGATGGCCCGATTCCGGCGCACTACCCGCTTACAGAGACACGCGGCCATGGCTATCAGACGCGAACCCGCTGGAATGTGCGCGACAGCGATGCCACCCTGATTATCTGTGCCGGTGAACCGACGGGCGGCACCGCATTAACCATCCGCTATTGCCAGCTGCTGAACAAACCGTTCTTCGTCACCTCACTGCAGGAAGGCCATACGCCTCTCGACCCCGACCTGTTGCACTGGTACCACAGAGAAAAGATACATGTACTGAATATTGCCGGCCCGCGTGAAAGAAAAGCATGCCCCGTCTACCGACAGGCGCACAAGCTGCTTGATGAGCTCTTTCGCCAGCTCGCCCACAACAGAGGCGCCACAGAGAGGCCGGACATCATTAGCGGGAGTCCCCTTCATGATCAATGATGTGCTTTGCACCGGCCATGCCTCATGGGATATCAGCATGGCGGTGACGCATCACCCGGCCAGCGATGAAAAAATCACCGCCCATGCCATGCAACTCTCCGGTGGGGGACCGGCCGCCAATGCTGCCGTATGCATTGCCCGGCTGGGCGGGCACGCCGCATTCTGTGGCTATCTCGGCCACGACCTGTTTGGCCAGGCACACCTGCAGGAGCTGCAGCAGGCAGGCGTTGATACAACGGCCGTTGTCCGTGGCGATCATCCGACCCCTGTCTCACAAATACTGGCCAAACAGGACGGGTTGCGCTCGGTGGTGAATTTCAAGGGGGATACGCCGACACTGGCGGTCGACACCGCAGTTCCTGACCGGTCGCCGGCAGTGCTGTTGTTCGATGGCCATGAGCCGGATCTGTCCTTGCAACTGTGCGAGCAGGCTCGCCTGCAACAGTGCAAAACAGTACTCGATGCGGGCTCCCTGCATCGCGGCACCCAACTGCTTGCCCCCCGCGTCGACTATCTGGTCGCATCGGCCAGATTCGCCAGCCAGTATGCCCGGACCGATGATATGATGCAGGCACTGAACTGCCTTGCCGGAACAGGCAACACGGCGATCATCACCCTTGGTGAAGAGGGGCTGATATGGTCGCGGGATGGCGTATTCGGGTCACTGCCGGCGTTCAACATCACCGCTATCGACTCCACCGGTGCAGGAGATGCTTTTCATGGCGCCTTTGCCTTAGGCGTTGCCCGGGAGATGCCATGGCCTGAACTGCTGCGCTACGCCTCTGCAGCCGGCGCCCTGACCTGCACACGACTGGGGGCCCGCACCGCGTTGCCGGATGCTGCTGCCGTCGCCTCCCTGCTAGCCGCACAAACCAGTTAAGGAGCTGCTGATTTATTGCCATTCGGGCAAATATCAGCCTGCAAAGGCAAGTGCCTGAGTCATTTTTCCTTTTCTGAAGCAACCAAACACTTACAGTGCATGGTTTTGGCGGGCCTCCATGGCCTGAGCGAAAACCATCATCCATGAGCCAGGGAGAAACTTCTATGCACGAGCCCGCATTTACCTCAATCAACCCGGCGACAGGGTTACGGATCGCCGATTACCGGCAAGATGACAGCGACACCATCGCCGCAAAACTGGTCCGCCTCAGCTCCTCATGGACAGAGTGGGCAGGAAAAACCGTCCATGAGCGGGCCGCCTGCATACAGCAACTGGCCGATGCACTGGAGAGAGACTGCGAAGCACTGGCACAGCTGATGACCGCTGAAATGGGCAAACCGATTCGACAGGCCCGTGCCGAAATCGAAAAATGTGCGCTACTTTGTCGCCATACCGCCATGCACGGAGTGACATCGCTACAACCGCAGACTGTCGATCTGGATGGACGCAAAGCCTTGATTCGCTTCGATCCCCAGGGGGTGATCCTGGCCATCATGCCGTGGAACTTCCCCTTCTGGCAGGTGATCCGTTTTGCCATCCCGGTTCTGCTCAGCGGCAATGCCGTAGCCATTAAGCCGGCGACCAGCACCTGCGGTTGCGCCATTGCACTGCTGCAGCTGATGCATCAGACCGGCATCACCGCCTGCGACTGCCTCTTCACCGATGAGCCGCAGACGGCAGAGATCATGGCCGACAAACGTATCACCGGCATCTCGCTGACCGGCAGCCGTGAGGCGGGCCGGAGTGTGGCGGCTCAGGCCGGCCGTCATCTGAAGAAATGCGTACTCGAGCTTGGCGGCTGCGACCCCTACCTGGTACTGGCCGATGCCGACCTGACACTGGCCGCCGAAAAATGCGTTGCCAGCCGTTTCAACAACAGCGGGCAAACCTGCATTGCCGCCAAACGCTGGATTGTCGTGGATGCCGTCTATGATGAGTTCAGGCAGCGGGTCATCACCCTGATCAAAGCTCTGGTCAGCGGTAATCCGGCCCAGGATGAAACCGCCATCGGCCCGATTGCACGTGCCGATCTGAGAGAACGGTTGCATCGCCAGGTACGACAGAGCATCACCGCCGGGGCCAGCCGCATACTCGGAGGCATCATCCCGCCGGGCGATGGATTCTATTATCCCCCCACCCTGCTGGAGGGGGTAGAGCCCGGCATGCCCGCCTTTGATGATGAACTCTTCGGTCCGGTGGCCAGCCTGATCCGTGCCGCTGATGAGGTCGCGGCGATCCGGCTGGCCAACCACTCATCACTTGGCCTCGGTGCCGCCATATTCAGCGCAGATCGCAATCGGGCCATGACCATCGCAGCCCGCCTTGAGGCTGGAAACATCGCGATCAACGACAGCGTCAGCTCCGACCCCCGCCTCCCCTTCGGCGGCATCAAGGAGAGCGGTTACGGGCGCGAGCTTGGTGCCTTCGGCATGATGGAGTTCGTCAACATCAAGACTGTTGTCTGCGGGAGGGCATCAAATGGATGAGAGCGATCGTATCTCCGCAGCATTCAAGGCGCTGGGTGAGCCGATACGGCTGAGGCTGTTCGCCCTGATCGCAGCCCATGATGAGCTCTGTGTATGCCATCTGACTCACGCCCTCGCACTGCCGCAAAGCACCGTATCACGTCAGCTTGGCGTGCTTCGCCATGCCGGTCTTGTAGCGACCCGTCGTGATGGCAAGTGGATGTATTATCGCACATGCGGACCACTGGCACCGCCGCTTGTATCCATACTGAACGACTGCCTGTCCCCCCTGTTGCAGGATGATCGATGCCGGCTACAAATGGTCCGTTCAGACTGCAGCGACGCCTGACAGAGCGCCCGCACCGGCATCACAGGACGGCAGGCAGCCTAAAACCAGCCATGCTCGCGAAAGGAAAGCACCTCATTGTCGGCAATCAGAAAATGATCAAGGACGGTCATATCCAGCGGCACGCATGCATCCGCCAGCCGACGCGTAAGAGCCATATCCTCGGCACTGGCACACGCAGTACCTCCCGGATGATTATGAAACAGAATCAGCCCGCGGGCATCCAGCTCCAGAGCCTGCTTCAACAGGTTACGCGGATATACCGCCGTACGATCGACGGTGCCTTCAAAAAGGATCCGGGCGGAAATCAAGCGATGCTGCTGATCGGTAAAGATCGCACCGAAACACTCCATGCTGCGCCCCTGTACCAGCAGGCGCAGATACGCCATGACCCGCTCAGGTCGATCAAATACGTTTCTGCCGGGCAGATCGGAGGCCAGATAGCGCACCTCCACCTGCCGAATCAACGATAAAAACAGCGCGCCTCCCGCTCCGATCCCCTGCACCTGCTGCAACTCAACCAGTGATGCATCGAACACCCCCGCCAGCGTCCCGAAGCGGGCGAGCAGGCGCTTGGCCAGCGGTTTGACATCAATACGCGCCATGGCGTAGGTCAGCAACAGCTCAAGCACCTCGTAGTCGTGAAAGCCCTCGAAACCGTGGGTGAGGAAACGCTGACGCAAACGGTGGCGATGGCCTCTGATACTCTCGTCCATGGCCTGATCAAAGCCCAAAAAATCGGCTCCGTCAAACAGGCGGAACACAAATAATCATTCGACAGCACGCAACCTGTGCAGCTACACTCCAGCAATGCGTCATCTTCGTCGACAACTCATCGACCTGCTTGATCAGGCACGCATGCAGCACCGCATGGCGCCGGTTCAGCCCCGCCTTATGGCGGCGCTGGTCCATGACTTTTACACGCTGCTGCCGATGGGTAAAAGCAAACGGGTGGAGATGCATACCCGCACCCTCAGTCACGGTGACCTGCACCGCCATATTTTCACGATCCGCTGCCCCGACCAGGCCTTTTATCTCGACGCCATCAAGGGCTATCTGTTGCGACAGGGCATCCAGCCGATCGGTCAGCAAACCATGGTGGCCCGCATGCCCTGCGGCGCAGATGGCTGTGACCTGGAGTTGCGCAACCCGGATATTCATGACGAAGACAATTTCATGTTCATCGCCATCCATATCTCTGCCACCCTGACCCCGAATGCGGAACCACTGAGACTCGACATGCAGGCCATTCTGATGGCCGTCGACCTTTCAGTGCAGGATTTCATGGAGATGCGTAAGGATGTCGCCCAGTTTATTTCGCGTCTGGTCGCCGAAAAACCGGATGCGGCGGCGCTGCTGGAGTGGATGAACGAGGATCACTATCTGTTTTTCGGCGTCAGCCATGCAGAAAGACGACTCGGCCTGTTGCGCAATAAAAAGGTACTTGGACGGGTTGCACATGGCTTGCTCGAAGAGATTCAGGCCTGCCCCGGCCCCGGCAAGCCGGGAGTCGAGTGGATCAACCTTGCCGCCGCCCAGCACTACCTCTATAGCGCCGCCAGTGTTGAGGTCGTCCGCATCTGCTGGACCGGTCCCGGCGGCCAGCTCGACCATGCGCTGCTGATCGGTCATTTCTCTCGCAGCGCCCGTTTTGCCAATGCCAGTTATCTGCCGGTGCTGGCCGCTCGCTGGCACCCGCTGGCCGGAGACCCGCTGCTGCAGCATTCGGCATTTTATCGCCGTGAGATACGCACCCTGTTCGACCGCATGCCCAAGCGCATCCTGCTGGCGACCAGGGCGCCCGACTGGCTCGCGCCACTGAAAGCGGTGATCGATCTGGCCGACCCGTTACAGCTGGTCTCCTGCATCCTGCCATCCCGTCGCGGCAATCTGGATACCCTGCTGGTCACCATTGCGGCCAAACGTTTCGGCCCGCTGGTCATGCAACGCATCATCGATACGCTGGCAGAGGCCGGCATCCCCACCCATGGCTATGAATCATTCGGCCTCGGCCCCTACCGCATGATTCTGATCGGCATCGCCCGCCAGCACGCCGATATCGACAGTGCGAAGCTCAATGGGCTGATTCGCCAGTGCATCGTCTTCTGGAAAGACCTGGCCAAGGCCGAGATCCTTCGTCATGCCGTCGAATTCAATATACCGGATGCGTTACGGGAGCTCGAATCAGTCCCCTCGCTCTATCAGGATCTGTTTCCCCCGGCCCAGTTTGCCCGGGATATAAAAATGCGACAGCGACTGCTGGAGCATGGTCGCACCTGTGTTCATATCACCCAGAAACTGCGCAACGACAATATTGTCGAGCTGCATATCTATTCACTGGAGCAGCCATCACTGGGCCAGCTGGTCGATATGATTCGCCTGTTCGGTCTGGATCCGATTCAGGAGTCACTGGTTCCGTTCGGCAACGCACAAAGCTGTTCGGCAGCCTCCGCCTGTATCTATATCTCCTCGTTAAGTTGCCGCAGCCCCCGCCACCTTGAGCGGGAAGATCATCAGCGACTGCAACGCGGGCTGACCCTCGTTCTTAACGGTGAGGCCGACCATGATGCCATCAACGGCCTGATGATTGCCGCAGCACTGGATATTGATCAGATCGCCATACTGATCACCCTGCGCAACCATCTGGTCCAGCTGCTGCCCGATGCGGCCATCCTGCCGCTGACCGATATGATGCTGCGGCACTCGCAGGTCAGTGCCTGCCTGCAACAGCTCTTTGCCGCCCGCCATCTCACCGATATGCCGGCAAGCTTCCTCGATGAAAGCCGCGCTGCCTTTCAACAGGCGATGCAGCATGTCGCAAGCCTGGCGGATGACCGCTGGTTCCGGGCACTGGCCGAGCTGACGGAAGCCGGACTGCGTACCAATGCCTTTATTCGTCCGCGTGGCGCCCCGGTCGGTATCAAGATTGATACGGGGCGCCTGAGCTTTGCCGCCCGCCCCAAACCATGGCGTGAAATTTTCGTCCACGGCGTCTGTGTTGAAGGTGTCCACCTTCGTGCCGGCCCCATTGCCCGTGGCGGCATCCGTTACTCGGATCGGCCGGCTGATTTCCGTACGGAAGTGCTGGAGCTGATGAGTACCCAGACCATCAAGAACGGCCAGATTGTTCCCACCGGATCCAAGGGGGGATTTGTCATTCGCGGTGGCAGCGGCACACCGTTTGTACTGCAACAGTATCATGCATTTATCAGAACGCTGCTGGCCCTGACCGACAACCTGGTTGAAGGCGCCGTGCAGCCACCGGCCGGTATTCAAATCCCCGACAACGATGCCAATGACCCCTATCTGGTCGTGGCTGCAGACAAGGGCACAGCCCAATTCTCCAATGATGCCAATGATGAATCGCAGGCCGCAGGCTTCTGGCTGGATGATGCCTTTGCCAGTGGCGGACGCCATGGCTATGACCATAAGGTCGTAGGCATCACTGCCCGTGGAGCCTGGGTCTGCGCCACCCATCACTTTGCCAAACTGGGGGTTGATGCCTGTCGTGACCCGATCAGCTGTGTCGGTATCGGCGATATGGGCGGCGATGTCTTCGGTAATGGCATGCTGTTGAACCCGTCACTGCGCCTGATTGCCGCATTCAACCATCGCCATATTTTTCTCGATCCGGAACCGGATAGCGCCAGCGCCTTTGCCGAGCGTCAGCGCCTGTTTGCCGCAGCCCTCGGCTGGGACAGCTATCGTACGTCAACGATCAGTGCCGGTGGCGGCGTATTTGAGCGCAGCAGCAAACAGATTGAGCTGTCAGAAAGCGTGCAAAAAGCGCTTGGTATCAGCGCCGGCACCATGGCCGGTGAGGAGCTGATCCGCGCCATCCTCGCAGCCCCTGTCGACCTGCTCTATAACGGCGGCATCGGCACCTATATCAAGGCTGATAGTGAAAGCCATGCCGATGTACGCGATCCGGCCAACAATGCCGTTCGTATCAATGCCGGCGCATTGCGCTGCAAGATTATCTGTGAGGGGGGCAATCTGGGGCTGACCCAGCGGGCCCGCATCCAGTATGCCGGTATGGGCGGCATGATCAACACCGATGCCATGGATAACTCGGCCGGTGTCGACATGTCCGACCATGAGGTCAACCTGAAGATTCTCTTCAATGTGCCGGAAATCCGAATGCGCGTGAAAAAACGGAATCGCATACTTGCCAGGCTCACCGATGCCGTTACCGCCCAGTGTCTGGCCGACAACCTGTGGCAATCGCGTGCCCTGACCATGGCTGAATTCGATGCCGGGCGATATCCGCCCCGCCTGCAACGACTTCGCGACGGCCTCACCAATCAGGGCTGGCTGAATGAAGCGATTGCCCCCGGCATCGATGACAATGGCCTGCTGCATCTGCGGCCACAGCTCTCCATCCTGCTTGGACAGGAGAAAAATCGTATTCATGCCCGTCTCTCCGCAACCGGCTTTGATCAGGTCAGCGTCTTCCGCCTGCGTGAACTACAGCAATATTTCCCGGAAGCCTTGCTACACACATATGGCAGCGCCTATCTCCGCCACCCTCTGGCCAGCGAACTGATTAATACGCAAGTCACCAACCATGTCGTCAACCATCTGGGTCTGTGCAGCGTTCATCATCTGGAAACGCTGGTGGATGCCTCAACCGGCCACATTGTGGAAGCACTGCTGATTGCCGAGGAACTGCTTGATGCCGCACCGCTTCGCGAAGCCATCTGGCGTGACGTGAGCGACATGACGCTGGCCGTACGCCTGCAACATACCATTCAGGAGTCGCTGATGCTGTTTGCCGAACAGCTGCTGCGCCTGACCTCCGTTCAGCAGCTGGATCTGCCCTGGATCAACAGCCAGCTGCACGGGCTGCGCAGCTTCCGCCAGCAGCAGGAGACAGAAGTTGCCGTCAATGCAGAAATCAGCGCATCCGGCCTGGCCGAGACCGAAATGCACCAGCTGGCCGTACTGCCACAGCTGGCACATGCCGCCAGCGCCGTACATCTGGCCTCCGCCATGGGCCTCGGGCTCGGGCGCTGCCTGAGTGCCAGCCGCGCCTGCCTGGCGCTACTCCCGATTGACGAGATGGAGCGCCCGCTGCGTTCGCCGGAGTGGGCAGAAGACGATGCCCATAACCTGCGGCGTGAGTGGCTGCACCGGCTGACCCGCCTGCAAAATCGTGCCATCCGCAGCCTGCTGGCCAAGCCCGGCCAGCCATTTGAAGAGACCGCCAGCCTGCTCTGGTATCAACACCCCTACTGGCCGGCGATCGAGGCATTCCGCCAGCAACAGCTGGAGCTGCCGAAGATATCGCCTGAGTCACGCCGCATGCGTCTGCTGCTTGCTCTGACGCGTCTTGAAACCATCATCGACAGCAGCCATGACATCAGCAATCAGGATATCAGCTGAAAACAGCCCCCACCGCAGGATCAGGTGCGGTTTTTCGCCTCGATCCAGCGCGACATAAATTCGGTACTGCGCTGATGGTGATGGCGCAACATGGCTCCGACAAAATTATCCAGCCGATGCTCAGGCAGACGTGCCCTGATCTCCCGGATGCGGGCAATCAGCGCCCGTCCGTTGCGCTCACCATCAAAGAGCGCCTGCACAATCGCCTGACCATCCGCCTGTGCGTGCTGCCATGCACGCTCATCCCGGTATAGCGCCACTGCGGCTGCGGCAAAAGCCACCGCATCATCGGCCAGAGCACCGCCCCACGGCAGACCACCGTGCATGCCCTCTGCCCCGATCGAGGTCGTGACATTGGGCGTGCCATGGATCATCGCATCGGCAAGCTTGGTCTTGATGCCGGCACCAAAGCGCAACGGTGCCAGACAAACACGGGCCGATTGCATCACGGTATGTACATCCGCCGCCCGCCCCGGAACCCGAAAGCCGCTCTTCAGATCATCCAGTGCCGTTGCCCTGGGCGGAGCATAGGCACCATAGACATGCAGCTCCGCATCCGGCAGCTCGCGCCGGATCAAAGGCCAGATCGCCTCTTTCAGCCACAGCACTGCATCCCAGTTCGGCGGATGACGAAAATTACCAATCGTGATGAAATGACGACGCGCCTCAAATGCGGGTGAAGCCCTGTGCAAATCAGCCGGCTCAAACATAAACGGACAGTAGTGCAGCAGCGCGGGCGCAAGTAAAAACTGCTCCTGCAACAGTTGCATCTCGAAATCGGAAACCAGAATAGACAAGTCAGAGCGGAGCAGCGCCGCAATTTCGCGCAGCGCAATATCATTGAACAGCGCCGCCTTTGATGGCTGCCTGATCACCGAGCGATTGCCCTTCGCCAGCTGCTGCCTCGCCTCACGCAACAGGTGCAGATCAATCGTTTCAATGATGCGCATCGCATCCGGGCACGCTTTTTCCACGCGCCAGCCGAACTGCTCTTCCATGCTAAAGCGGTCGAACAGCACCACATCCGGCTGCAGCCCGGCCACAAAGTGGTCAAATCCACTGTCATTTACCGCAATCGTCACACAGCTAATACCCAGGAGACTCAGATCCACCGAGTGCTCGTTGACGGCTGCCGTTGAGGCATACGTCACCTGCCACCCCTGCCGAACAAAGAGTTGTGACAACTCCAGCATACGCAGCCCCGCACCGGATGAGGCCGGCTCCGGCCATAGACTGCCGATCACCAGCACACGTGAAATTTCAGTTTGCAACGTCATTGCTCCATGACAGCAGTACGGCTATGGCCGGTCAAGAGAGGAGAATCATCTACAACCATGTACCATCAGCGCACATCATCAGGGAGATACTGATTTATTCAGCGTTTCCTTAAGGAAGCGCTGATTAATTAGGCGCTTCCGAGCGAGCCATGGATGGACGCCACAATCCGGCAGGATAGCCGGATTGGACGGCTTTGCCGCCGCCGGGTGAGCTGCAGGATGCAGCGAATCAAATCAGACACGTAAGTGTCTGATTTGTAAGCAAAGACAAAACCACGCTTTTGTCTTTGCGAACTGATTTTTGCCAGGAGGGCAATAAATCAGCATCTCCTTAAACGACTACTTTTTATCGTTCAAAACAAAAGCGCAGATTGCGCAGCCGACGGGCGCTTGACGGCGTAATGCCCGATACGTCTACTGCGAAACCATGCTGCATCTACTATGCTGATGCATCTATCGCTTAAAGGGCCACAGGCAGGCAGGAAAGCCATATTCTCCGGCTGGCTGCATTGACCAGGAACCTTTGAGTCAGGCGTCATGAGAAACGGATTCGGTGCCCGGGCGAACGCTGCCTGCTCCGGGCCACAGCGATTTTAAGCCTTTGAAAATGGAGGAGACATGTTCAACAAACATCTTCGCGCTATAGGCGCTGTCCTGATCATGCTGACCATGGCACTTACCTCATGCAGCTCGGCATCGGACAAGCAATTTCAACTCCTTGAGCAGAGCCTGAAGCATGGTGATGTGCAAGCCGCATATGACCATGCTGTTGCATCACTGACCCATGACATCAGCAACACCAAAACACTGATGCTGTTTCCTCAGGTCTCGACACTGGCTTTTAATGCGGCTCAATCACAGGCGGAATTGCAGGCCCATGCGGAGCAATGGGATCAGTCGGTAGAGAACTATCAGCTCATTGAAAACATGCAGCAGCAGATATTGCAAATCAAAACCCGGTTAAGGGCTTATCTTACCAGCCAGAAATCAGTACCCGATCGTCTTGATGCCCCGGCTCGCGCCATATTTGATATTGCCCCGCCCGATATCCACAACGCGCTCGAAAACGCTCGAAAACAGGCGGCTTCTTTTCACTATGACCAGGGCCGAATGCGGGCCGACAACCAGGACTTTCGCTCTGCCTCGCAACACTTTGAAAAAACAGATCATTATGTTCCCGGATTCAGGGATGCAAGTGCACTGGCCTATCGATATAAGCAGCTCGCAGATAAGGCCGATGCAACATACCACTATGGGCGGGCTGAAACGGCGGCTCAGAACAGCGAATATCGGCATGCGTTTGAGGAGTTTGCCGAGGCCGTTCGATATGTCCCTGATTTTCGCGATGCCCGGGCTCAGGCTGAGCGCTACAGAAAACTGGCCGATGAAGAGGATGCCAGACGCTATTACGAGCAAGGCTTGCGTTTGGCGAACGCGCAGAACTACAGGGAAGCTGCAGGCGCATTTGGCAAAAGCGAGCAGTTTGTTTTTGGCTTCCGGGATGCAGCCCAGTTACGAGACCACTATACCCGACTGGCGAATGAGGTTGAGGCAGCAGAGCACTACCAGCGCGGTGTTAACCTTCTCGACCAGACAGATTTCCAAACCGCTGCGCAGGAATTTCGAGCAGCAAACCAGTTGGTACCTGGCTTCAGGGATGCGCTCAATCAGGCGATATGGGCAGAGGATGTTATTCCGCCGGAAAATTACGAGGTCATACGCCTTGTAAGTAAGGAAGTGAACGAGCATGGAATTCCTCCATACTGGTTTGGTCCACATATCGAATCAGAAGATTTGGTCAGCTGGAAGCTGGGGGTTGTCAGGGTCATTCAACGAATGGAGTTTGATCGCCACAGACGAGCCTGGCACTACCTCATGTATGCCGAGTTTTCAGGGGTCGTCCGTGTTCATGGAACAGCAGCTCCGGATGCCCGTTCGGTTCAACAGGAGTTTATCCTGTACAAGGAGCGCGATGGCTCATGGGACGCGAAAATGAAGCAACGCTTTCAACGGCGATAAGCGCGACCCCACCGAAGACCCGACTCATGTAACCCCGGCAATGGCCCGATCAGGGGCCTGCACAGGTTAAAAAAGAAGGGCCCCCGCAATGGAGCCCCTTCTTTTTATATGTGGCGGAGAGGGCGGGATTCGAACCCGCGTGGGACTTTCGCCCCCAACCGATTTCGAGTCGGTGCCGTTGTGACCGCTTCGAGTACCTCTCCATATGTTGTCAGCATGATATGCACCGTTTCTGCACTTATGCCAACCTGAACCGTTGCCCTGCGGGCGGGATGATTCGGGGCTCCTGCCCCTCACCCCTTACGGGGCCGCCGTCATACTTCCGGCGTTCAAATGTTGCTCCTGCACATTTGTCGAACCCGCGTGGGACTTTCGCCCCCAACCGATTTCGAGTCGGTGCCGTTGTGACCGCTTCGAGTACCTCTCCATATGTTGTCAGCATGATATGCACCGTTTCTGCACTTATGCCAACCTGAACCGTTGCCC